>NZ_JAKSXX010000220.1 GCF_022829385.1 Methylobacterium sp. J-070
TTGAGCCTGCCGGCTGACCCGGGCGATCCGCTCATCCAGAACATTGTGGCGGTGCTACACCCTGGCGCCTGGTATGTGCTCGCCGCCCTCGTCGTCCGGTGGATGGGGCGGCTCGCCTCCAAGTGAACGGCGTGCTCGGCCGGGTCGATGTCGGAGCGGAACGGGCCCCAGGCGTCGGCGACGGGGATCATGGCCGGCGCCCGGCGTGCTCGGCGAGGGCCGCGAGAGCGGAACAATGTGGAACAGTGCGGAACGGGCAAAGTAGCTGTTCCTGTTGCCTTGTTCCGCTGTTCCTCTTGTTCCTCTTTAGAAGATAAAAGGAAAACGCTCGCCTCTCGCGGCCCCGGCGGGTGCGCGCGTGAATTTTCTGGCGAACCTCACATTTGGAGCGCCACAAGCGGAACATCCGTATAACTGTCGAAAAATCAATGACTTGCGCCGGGCAAGGATGTGGGTCGAAGCGGAAAAAGCGGAACATTTCAGTCCTCGGCCTGCCATTCGGACAGATCCGGGTCGTTCCACTTCCAGCCCGGATAACGGGCTTCCCACTCCTCCCGAAGCTGGTCCAAGGGCGGGAATTCCCACCCACGGCGTCGCGCTACCTTTTTGGCGTTCGAGCAGCCGTGCTTCTTGAGGTACTGGCCTAGGAGATGGTCGCTCCAGAGCTTGAGCCTGGGCGAGATCTCGCGGGCTTGATCGTAGAGGCCCCGCTTCTTGACGGTCTTCGTGCCGAAGGTGGTGCTCACCTCCTCCTCATAGGAATTGGAGACGGCCCACTCGGGGCCGCGATCCGAGGCGCCCCACAGCTTGCCGGATTGCAGCAGCTCGACCCACCAAGAGTCCTCCGGGCGCAGACTCTGGCTCTGCTGGTCGAGGAGGCCGGCGGTCTTCGGGATCCGGCGCGGGTGCCAGTCGCCGAGGTCGTGAGCCAGCATGTCGTACAGCATGGCGGCGAGGCCGCCGTTCGCGATCTCGGCGTAGAGCGGCCGGAACCACTGCTCGTCCTGCATGTGGTCGGCCGAGACGGTGAACACCGCGTACCGGCGCTCGTCCTCGCCGGCCGGTACGATCCAGTCCTCGTTCGAGGCCATGATGATGTGCAACATATTCGCGACCGTGATGCCGTCGCGGCCCTTGGCCTCGATGAACAGATCCGGCTCGGTCACGAGGCGCTTCAGCGAACCCTCGGCGCCCTTGTCGCCGGGCCAGTAGGCCTCATCGGCGAACAGAAGGCAGGCGTCGCGCAGGTGCCCGTTGAACCGCCCGGCCAGGTGCTCGGCGCTGCTGATGTGCGTGCCGTGCTGACCGAAGATCTGGCAGAGAGCGTTCCCGAGCGTACCCTTGCCGGTGCCCTTCTTGCCCTTGAACACGAGGGCGGCCTGCGCGCGCTCAGCCGGGTGCTGAACCGCCCAGGCGACCCACTTGAAGATGTAATTCGCTGCAGCAACGTCGTTGTCGGCGAGCACCTCCTTGATGTGCCGGTACATTCGGGGCCACAGGCCCTTCTTCGGCTCGACGCCCCAGCCGCGCCAGAGGTTCAGCCGCCCGTCGACCTCCTGCCCGGCGCCAGGCTGAAAGGTGACGCCCTCGTACTGCCGGCGCTCGGGGTGCTTGAGCCACCAGTGGCCGAGGGGGATCTTCTTGTCCTCGCCGATCCGCACGGTGCGGTTGAGGTGGAAGTTCCGGAAATCCTCGAACGGAAGGTACGTCGCCACCTCGCGGGTATGCCCCTTCTGCCGGTGCGGCTCGAAGGTGAGGACGCGGGTCTTCCCGCCCTCGCGCACGACGCAGTACTTCTCGTTCAGAGCGTCGAGGTCGTCGCCGGCGGGCTTCGGCGGCGGGCTGTTTGCGGCAGTGAACGGGCGCTCCTTGGCGTAGTCGGAAGCTGGCCGCATCATGCCACCTCGCGCAGAGCGTCGTTGAGGTCTTTCCCGACGGTGGGCAGCACCACCGACACAGCGCGTCCGGCGCGGGTCCAGCGGTGGCCGCAATCCGACACGGCATTGGCGCTGGCGGCGTCACGCTCCTCCAGCAGAACAAGGCGCTGCACGCCGTCGAGGACGGGCAGGCGGCCCATCGCGCCTGCGCTTCCCATAGCCCAGATGCCGGGTCCGTAGCCGAGCTGCTTGGCCGACAGGGCGCTTTCGATACCCTCACCGATCGCCACCGTCTCGGCGGCTGGGGTCAGCATGATCGCGGTCCCGGCGGCCGGACCGAGCATCTTGCGGTCGATCTTATGGCCATCGGGGGCCAGGGCAGTCCGGTGGATTGCCTTCACCTCGCCGGTGAGCACGTCCGACATGGCCGCGATCATCATGGGCGAGCGTGTCCGTAGGCCCCATGGACCGCGCGGGTGGTAGCGCAGGGCCGAGCCGGCTACGTCGTCGGTCAGGTCGAGCCCGCGGCTGCGCAGGTACGTCTCGGCCGGTGTGCCACGCGGGTCTTGCGCCTCGTTCCAGATCTCGACGGCGCGCTGCTGCCTGCGCAGGGCCTCGGCGCGGTCAGCCTCCTCGGCCTGTCGGCGCATGACCCGACGGTTCATGGCCTCGACCGGGTCGGGGCGGTGGTCGCGGGCCAGGAAGTCCTGGCGCTCGCCCAGGATCTCCAGGGCGCGATCCTTCGCGGCGATGTGGTCGGCCTCGGATCCGTTATGGACGTAGGCGAGGAGGTTGCCCGGCGCCCCGTACTTTTCCGTGTAGGACGTGCCGCGGTCCTTCGCAGAGTGGCCGATGCTCGGACACGTCAGGGTGTTTCCGAACAGCTCGCCGCCGAGCGCGGCCTTCAGCATGTGGAGGCGGACACTCATGCTGCACCTCCGAAATTCGAGAAGGGATCATCGAAGTTCGCACTGAGGCGCGCGGCCGCGTCCCGGGCGATGGTCACGGCCTCGCCGAAGCTGAAGGCGCTGCCGACGATCGCTGCGGAGTCGCCCGAGGCCGAGACGTGATCGACCCGCCAGCAGCCGCCGCCGTCGGGGTCGGGCCAGATCGAGATTTCGCCCCGGCAGGCAGCCTGCGGCTGGTCCAGCACGACGGCGAGCGGCTTGCTGTGCACCGTCACGGGGATGTTGTGCCGGGCGGCGTAGGCACGGGCGTCCCGTAGCGCGTGCCACTCGTCGGGCGTCCGCTCCAAGGCGGTGTAGTAGCCGGTCGGGAGGCGCAGCCAGGCCACCCACAGGTCGCACAGCGGGGCCACGACCACCTCGATGGCGATCGGGGTCCGTTGGTTCGACATGGGCGAAGGGAAGGCGACGACGTTCGTCATGCCGCGTCGCCTCCATCGTCGATCAGGCTGCCGTCGCTTAGTGAGCCGTAGGCAACCTCCGTCCAGTCCGGCCTGGCGTCGGGGAGCCGCTGCAGGCCAGCGGCCTCCTGGCGGGCGACCTCGGCTCGAGCCGCGTCGAGAGACGCGCAATGGATCCGCCGTGCGAGCCGATCGCCTCGAAACAGCTCGGCGCACCACTCGTTGAAATCGAAGCCGAGCCGCACGCCATCGGGCTCGGGGCGGTAGGCCCGGAACCGGGGGAATTGCAGGGGTGCTGTCATCGGCCGCCCCCATCAGCAGGGTGCAGCGTCTGCGCGGTCGATGCCGCCGCCGCGAGCGCCTTCGCGGCGCAATTCAAGCTGTAGGCCGCCCCCCGGACGTCCCGGATCAGGGCGAACTCGACCGCGTTCCGGGCATAGCTCTCGGCCAGGCTGGCGGCTTCGGCGACCGCGTCGAACGTGAGGCAGGCCGTGGGGGAGATAACAGGCGCCGTCATCGGGCCACCTGTCAGCTATCGACCTGCGGATAGACTAGTGCAGCTACCGCGGCGGCTACTGATGGACTGAAATCGAACCGCTTCTGAAGGCGGGCGATCTGGACTTGCGAGGGGTGCGAGGCTATCTCGGTGGTGTCGCGCTGGAAACCGACACCTTTCCCGGAAGCCCCTGCCGTGCCCACGGCGGGGGTTTCTGCATTCATAGGTCTATTGGTCCTGAAGAGTGCGCCGGCCGCATCGGCGCGGGATGAGCGGCCCGCGGGACGCGCCCGCGGAAGCGGGGTCAGGCGGCTTGCTGCAGATCCATTCCGAGCAATGCCGCTGCGACCTTGGCCGGCACGACGATCCGTTTCCCGATCCGGATCGATCCGACTTCGCCACGCGCGATCAGACCGTAGAGGCCGCTCGCGGACACGCCCGCTTCCCGGGCGAGGGGGCCAACCGGCACGCTTTTGCCGGCGGTGACATCTGCGCGGACGTTCATGCGCTCCACCTCTCCAATCCGTACCTTTGTACGCACTGGGTTGAACGTAGAGGGCGGGCGCCTTGAAGGCAAGCCCACTCCGTGTCTATGTACGCACTGGAGTGGAGGAGCTGAGTGGATGCCGCGGAGAGTGTTCGAGGGCGAGGCGCGCAAGGTCGCGCTCAACATGAAGACGACCGCAGACGTGCGCGAGCGACTAGAAGCGGCTGCTCAGGTTTCTGGTCGCTCTCTCACGCATGAGGTCGAGCACCGGATCCAGTCTTCTTTGGATCAGGAATACTTGCTGCGTGCTACGTTCGGCGCAGGATTTCAGGCTGAGATGTTCCGGCGACTCGCTTATGTTGTTCGTGACGCCCGTAAATTTTGCAGGGAGCACAAGTTTAGCGAGGTAGAAGCTAGAAAGGTCATCGCCGCGGCCTGTAACCGGGTGATCTCGGTGTACTGCTGGCCGGGCGGCCCTCTACCGCAGGAGGGCTATCAGAGTGTGCACGGGAAAACGGTCCCGCTGGACAAGCGGAAGCCGAAACACATCGGGATTGAGCTGGCCGACTCGGCGATGATGTTCGACGACGATCAGGCAATGGACGAGTTGGATCGGCGGATCGCAAATCACTGGACGGGCAACGGCCGCACCGACGAGTGGACGGCAGATGACCCTGGTGCGGCAGAATAGCGCAATCAGAGCAAAATGAAATAAGCGGCGTAACCAGTGTAAATGGTGGATCTATTTGGTTTCGGCCGTTGTGACACATCTCGCGCGCTCGTGCATTACCTTTCGAATGCTTCGCTTCGGGGAGTTTCGACGTGCGCGCCGCCCACGATGAGTTCCTGACCCTTCGCCTCCCGGCCTCGATGCGCCGGGATCTTGATGCTGCTGCTCGCGCTGGCGGTGTCCGCCTGTCGGTTGCGACCCGTACCGCGCTCGCGGTCGGCCTCGCGTCGATCCGCTCGACGGATCGGCCGGACCGCGACCCGCCTCCGGCCGGCCCCGCCGTCGCTATGCGGGCTGCCGCGTGATGGGCGCCCTTGCCTCAGTTCACCTGGTCCTTCGGCGGGGTAGTGACGGCCGCGATCGCTTGGCCGAGTGCCGCGTGGAAGGCACGGGCGAAGTCGAGGTCGAAGCGCAGGCGGGCGGCGATGAGGCGCTTTGCCTGAAGATTTCCCTCGGCGTCGATGCCAGAGCCCGCCGTCGACAGGACCAGATCGAACAAGCTGCCCAAAAAACCGATGGGGGCCATTTCGTTGATCACTCGGATCGGCACCTGATCGGGATCCGCCAGTGGTACGATGACCGGCTCGGTGGGTTTCCTGCCTTCGCTCATGCTCTCAGCTCCATCGGTTCGGTTCGCACCGCCGATGTAGCGCGCTCGCCGGCCGTCGCCCCCGACCGCCAGTCGAGCGTCGCCATTCCGAGGGCTGCTTGATGAGCGGCCCTGGCGATCTCCCCGAGAGCTTCGTGCTCGACGATGCGGCGCCTCCGGCCGGCGAGGGCGAGGATCTGACCCTTGAGGGGATCCTGCGCGAGGCGGGGATAGACCCGGCCTCGGCGTTCGCGCCGCAACCCCGACCGCAAACGTTGCACGAGCGCATGGCACAGCTTCTGCGCCCCCACGCCCAGCCGGCCGGTCGCGCTGTCGTGGACCTCGACGACCGGCCGGAGCAGATCGCGGCCTGGGTCAACGGCGCCGGCCGGTCGCTCGGCTACGAGCCGACGTGGACCCGCTTCATCAGCCCGGATCTCGTCCGTGGCGCCCTGTTCGTGCTGCACAGCCCGCATCCCGACAACGAGGCTGAGCTGATCGTCTTGGCCGACAAAGGCATGATCAACCGCCCGCTGATCGCGGGTGCGTGCCGGTGGGCGTTTTACGGCCTCGGCCTCGGGCGTGTCGTGGTTCGGATCCCGGTCAACCGACCCGACCTTGCCGACCTCGCCCGCCGCGCGGGCTTCCGGTTCGAGGGCACAGCCCGCCGGTTCTACGGCGGCACCCTCGATGCGCAGATCTGGGCCATGGCCGGCGCCGACTGTCCCTGGCTCGCGCCCCGCTCGTCCACCGCCGCGCCGGTCGCTGACATGCCCCCGCCCTCCTCCCTGAAGGTTCACTGAGCCATGTCGATTTTCGACGCGATTTCGGGCGGGGCTGCGCAGACCGCCTTCAAGAACAACATGCAGACCATCAACACAGGTCTGAACCAGCAGAGCACGGCGCTCGGTGACAACTACACGTCGGCCGACAACTACCTGCTGGGGTCCGGTCTGCCGGCCCTCAATGCCGGGTACAATGCTGGCGTCTCGAACCTCGGCACGGGGTACGGCAACCAGCGCATCGACCTCAACGCCGGGTACATGTCCGGCCAGGACGCGCTCAACTCCAACTACGGCGCCGCCCTCGGTTCGCTCGGGCAGGGTCGATCCGATCTGCAGTCCAACTACGGTCTTGCGAATGATGCCCTGACGCAGAACTACGGCCAGGCCAGGACCGACCTCACCAACCAGTACGGGCAGACGCAGGGTTACTTGGGCCAGGCGACGGCGAGCTACGCGCCGATGGTGCAGGGCGGCTCGAACGCCTTCAACCAGTTCCTGAACGCCACGGGCGCGAACGGCGCGGCGGGGTCGCAGGCTGCGCTGGCGAATTTCCAAGAGGCGCCCGGCTACCAGTACAGCCTCGACCAGGCGCTCGGCTCAGTCCAGCGCAGTGCTGCCGCCCGCGGTGGTCTCGCCGGTGGCAATGCCACCTCGGACATCTTGAACACCGCGAACGGGTTGGCCTCGCAGGGCTACCAGCAGTACGTCAACAACCTGAACACGGGCGCGGGCTACTACACCACCGGCCTGGCTGGACAGGCGGCGGGTCTCACCAACCAGGCGAATGCTTCACAAGCCTACGGGAATGCGCTCGGCAACGTCGACACGGGCTTGGGCAACGCGCTCTCGTCGAACTTCACCGGCTTGGGGAACGCTCTAAACGCCAACGACACTCAGGCGGCTGGGATCTACCAGAACCTCGGCAACGCGCTGAACACGAACAACATCGGCCTGGGCACGTCACTCGGCAGCGCGGACGCCAACCTCGGGACGGGCCAGTCGGCCCTCAACGTCAGCAACGGCACCGGGACCTACGGGGCCTACAACCAGCTTGGGTCGAACCTGATGAACCTGGGCAACCAGGAGTCGGCGGCGATCCAGAACGCCACCAAGCAGTACGTCGACAACCAGAACACCGAAGCCAAGAACCAGATGACGGCCAGTGGCAACCTGCTCGGCATGCTCGGCGGCATCGCCAGCAGCCCGGTCACGGGCAACGTGCTGAGCGGCCTCGGCAAGATCTTCAGTTGAGGGGAGCGCGCTGATGTCGTTCGGCGAATACTTCGCGGGCTTCTCGCAGCTCGGAAAAGGCTACTTCGATGCGGTGGAGCGCGACGAGCAGAAGAGCGCCCTCGCGAAGCTCGGCGAGCAGATCCAGTCCGGTGACTATTCCGGCGCGGCAGGGACGGCGTTCAACGGCCTGCGCGATCCCCAGACCGGCATCGGCCTGCTGAAACTCCTCGACACGCAGCAGCAGCGCAAGCTGACGGCCGCGGCGGATGCCGACTTCGCGCAGGGCCTCGGCGGGTTCGGTGTCGGCGGGCCGGTCGGCGTTCCCGGCGGCGCTCCCGCTCCGAGGGCAGGCACGCCGTCGTTCCTCGACCAGTCTGGGCCGCAGGGCGATTACCTGACCGGCCTGTTCAAGCGCGAGAGCAACAACAACCCGCTGGCGCAGGCCGGCACGTCCTCGGCGAAGGGCCTCGGGCAGTTCACGACCGATACCTGGAACGGCGTCGCCCGGAAGTATCCCGACCTCGCCCTGACGCCGGTCGGGCCCGGCACGGACGGCCGCACCGATCCGGACCAGATGATCCGGGCGACGAAGGCGCTGACGGCTGAGAACGAGGGCTTCCTGGGCCGCGCCGGCCTGCCGGTTACGGATGCCACTCGGTACGCGCTGCACTTCCTCGGCCCTGGCGGCGGCGTGCGTCTCGTCGGTGGCACGCTGCGCAACCCCGACGTGCCAGCCGCGTCCTACGCGAGCCCGCAGGCGGTCGCGGCCAACCGGCCGGTGTTCTTCAACCGGGACGGCAGCCCCAAGACCGCCGGTCAGGTGATGCAGGACTTCGCCCGCAGCTTCGGCGGCGGCGGTGGTCGCGCCGCCCTGCAGGGTGCTCCGCAGGTTGCGAGCGCGGATCCGTCCTTCGCGCCGCAGATGCCGACGGCCCCTGGGGCGCTTGCCCGCCCGCCGCAGCAGGCTCCGGCATCGGGCCTCAACCTGGGCCGCCCGGTCCAGGTCGCCGACGACGAGGCGCAGACCCAAGCGCTCGAGCAGCAGATGGGCATGGTCCCGCGCCAAGCCGCAGCGGCAGACCCGCAGGCGGACATACCCGCGCCGAACGCGCAGCCCGCGCAGTTCCAGATCCCGCCGGCCCCGCAGCAGGTGCCGGGCGCGGTCGCGGCTCTGCCGGCCGGCCTTTCCAGCCCGCAGCCTCGTGGTCCGCTCCAGTTGCCGGCGATGCCGCCGCAGCCCGTGCCGACCCTGCCTGTCTCGGGTGGCGCGCCCTCTCGCGTCATGGCGATGCCGGGCGACGGGCCCGCGCCGGCTGCCGCCCAGATCCCGCAGGACGCGATGATCGGGAACGTGCCGGCCACGGCCTACGCGCAGGCGCCGCTCGCGCAGCGGATCCCTGCCCTGTTGCGGGCGGTGGCGAACCCGAACCTCAGCGAGGGGCCGAAGCAGGTCGCCAACATGCTGTTGAAGCGGGCCTTCGACGAGACCAGCATGCCGGAGCCGATCAAGGAATTTCAGATCGCGCGGGCCAACGGCTGGACCCAGGCAGCGAGCCCGGCCGCCTACGCCCGCGAGAAGCAGCGAGACCCGGGCGCCGACCTTCAGGCCCAGATCCAGGCCCGGGCCGAGGCGGCGCAGCGGTTCGGGATGCAGCCCGGCACGCCCGATTTCCAGAACTACGTGCTCGGTAACAAGCCGAACCGGGATCCCGGAGCCGACCTCACGTCTCAGGTCGACGCACGTCGGCGAGCGGCGGCGCAGTTTGGCCTTCGGGAAGGCACCCCGGAATTTCAGTCCTACGTCCTCACGGGCAAGGAGCCGACCGAGCGGGACGAGGGCGCCAAGATCACTGCGCAGATCGAGGCGCGTCGCCAAGCGGCCGGCAGCCTCGGCCTTCAGGAAGGTTCGCCCTCGTGGCGGTCGTTCGTGGCCACGGGGAAAGTCGGCGCGGACCGCGACATGTCCGCGGGGGACAAGAAGGCGATCGACGCGGCCGACAACGGGGTGATCTCGGCGCAGTCGTCGATCAGCCTCTTGGAGCAGGCCAAGAAGCTTTCGGCTGAAGCCTACGGCGGCCCGGGCGCCAAGGTCCGCGGCGACTTCATGAGCGCGATCGGCGGCGAGCGCGGGCAGGCGACGCAGGAGCTGGACAACCTCGTCACCACGAACGCCCTGACGAACCTGAAATCCATCTTCGGCGGCAACCCGACCGAGGGCGAGCGCAAGATCCTCCTCGACGTGGCCGGCTCCTCGAACCTGCCGCATGCGCTGCGGGTGAAGGTGTACGACCGGGCCATCCAGGCGGCGCAGCTCCGGATGCAGCAAAACCTCGACCGCGGGAGCCAGATCCGGGAGGGCACCTATTACCGTCCCGGCTCCGGTCCTGCCGCCGTGCAGGGCTCGGTCGCGAGCGGCGGTCAGAGTGGCGCGCCGGCCCTGCCGCCCCCGTCGCCCTCGAACCGGCCCGGTGCGGTGTCGCCGGCCGACCGGTTCGGGCAGCTCGTCGGCTCCGGGATGAGCAAGCAGCAGGCTTACCAGCAGCTTCACAGCGAGGGGTATTGATGGACGTGTCAGTTCGGCTTCTGATCGGGCGGCGCGGCGGCAGTGAGCCCGCTGATGTGCGCGTCGAGCTGATCGCGGATGTTCCGTGCCACGCTGAGATCGAAGCGCAGGCGCGCTGCGATGATCGGGTCCGACCGGCTTCTACCGTCGAGCCCAATCGCCATCCGGTCGGACAGCAGGTTCAGAAAGATCGTCTGTCCATTGGCGATGTTGCTGACGGCACCCGTGATGTGGGCGATCGGCACGTTGTCGGGGTCCGGGATATCTCCACCGACTTGGGGCGGGGTATCGCTTTTCTCGGCCATCTCGGATCCTGCGCAATGTGTCGTGCGGATCGTAGCAGCGGTGAGCTGTCTGCGAGAATGAGTGAGGTGGCAGCATGAGTGCTGGTCTCGGATTTGATCCCGCCGAGTTCGCCGCGTTCAAGTCGGGGCTGTCGGCGCCGCCGCAGGACGCCGCTTCTGCCCCAGACGCCTTCGATCCGGCCGAGTTTCAGGCGTTCAAGGCGCAGCGGCAGCAGCCTGCCAGCTTCTCGGATCGGTTCGGCAACGGTCCGATGGCGTCTACCATGGACACCTCGACGCCGGAGGGCTCGGCCCTGCGCCGGACGGCGGACGAGCGGCTTGTCGGCAAGCCTTCGTTGGAGAACCAAGTCGACGCCGGCCTTTTCCGGGGCTCGAACGCCATCGGCCTGAACCTGCCGCGCAACGCCATGGCAGGCATCGAGGCGCTGCGCTCCGGCAAGTCGTTCGGGGACAGCTATCGCGAAGTCTCGGACATCGAGGACGCGCTGGCGCGACAGTATCCGAAGACCGCCCTTGCGGGGACCGTGGGCGGCATCGTCGGCGGTGCTGTAGGCTTGCCTGCTTTCAAAGCCGCCGAAGGGGCTGGCCTCGGCGCGCGGGCGGTGGCGAATGCCCTGACCGGGGCAGCATATGGCGGTATCAGTGAGTATGCCGACACGAAGAACCTGAGAGATGCGGCCGGGATGGCAACACTCGGCGGCGCGCTCGGTGCTGGAGGCGGGTACATCATCGACAAGGCCGCGCCGGTGGTCTCGCGGCTGTTCGCTCGCAACCTCTCTTTCCGGAACGCCGACGGCGCCCTGACGGATCAGGCGACCGCAGCCCTGCGCGAGGCCGGGATAGATCCGGCAGCGATCACGCCCGAGCTGGCGCAGCACCTGGACACGACATTCGCGGCCAAGGGGCCGTCCGTCGCTGCGGCGCGTGAAGCACAGGCGGCCGAGTTCGGCTTGCCGTTGTCGCGGGGGCAGTCGATGGCCGACCCGCAGGTGCTGGCGCAGGAAGGGCGAGCCCTGGCGGGTCAGGCCGGGCCGCGGGCACAGCAGATCGGCGAGGATTTTACTGCACGGCAGGCCGATGCGCTGGCGGCGAACCGAGACCGCTTCCTCGGCATGGCGGCCGGCGACGCGCCGCGCATCGAGCGTCCGCAGGAGGCGTTCGAGGCCGTGGCGGACCGGGCCCGGCAGGCCGTCCAGGCCGATGCCGAGCGGGCCAGCGTGGCGCAGCGCGGTCTCGATGATGCCCTGCGGGGCGTGCGGGGTCGTGGTGATGTCGACGCCCTCGACGGCGCGACGCTGGCGGCACAGGGCGTGCGAGATGCCGCCGCGCAGGGCAAGGCCGCGTATCGGGCCGCCTACGACGACGTGGCGGCCTACCCGCACCAGTTCGACCCGGGCGCCCTCGACATGCTGGGCGGGCACGTCCGCAGTCGCCTCGGCGCCGACGTGCCGCTCGACGACAGGCTGACGCCGGCCGCAACCCGGGCGATCGCCGACCTTGACGCGGTGCCGCAGATCTTCAACCTGGCTCCCGGCGAGGGGCCGAACCTGCAACAGGTCGATCAGCTCCGGAAGCGGCTCGGCGCCCTGTATGGCTCGACGGCCCAGAACCCTACGGACCGGCGCGCCCTCGGCCGGATCATGGAGGAGTTCGATAACCACCTGTCCGACGCCGCGGGGGCAGGGCTGCTCAATCGCCCGACGCCTCGTGCAGCCGCAGGCTTGGCCGCAGACGGCTTCCCGGGCGCCGCGAGCCTCGACGCTTCGTCCGTGCCGTTCCCGGCCGCTGGCGGGGCTCCTGCGGGCAAATCTGAGCCGCTGACGCACTACCTCGCCCGGAACGACGGGATCCGGCTCGACGATGACGCGCGGGCCGCGGATCTCGGCCGCGTGATGACGCCTTACGGGCCGCTCGGGCGGAAGGCGGGCCGACCCATCGAGGACTTTCGAGACCAGCTCGCGTCCGAAGGCTTCCTGCGGCCCGACAGCGCGGACGGCATGATCTCGCGCCGGATCGGGGATGAGGTTCACGACCTGATCGGGCTGGAGCGGTCAGGGCAGCCGGTCTATCGCCTCGCCGACCTGTCGCGCGGTGGTGCTCCTGCCGATGTCGGCGGAAGGCTGGCGGACCAGTCCGCGGCCTATGCCGAGCGCCTGGCGCCATTCCGACAGCAGGTTGTCGACGATCTCGCCTCGGTCGGGGTCCGGGCGCGCGACATGGATCCGGCGCACCTCGACGACGCGTCGCAGCGGCTGTTCCGAGGCGAGCACGACACCGGGGCAGATGCCTATGAGGCGGCCGTGCTCGGGCGTGATGCCGGCGGTCCCGGTGGCGGCCGCGCGACTCCTGACGCGGCGCCCTTCGACGGTGCGACGGCTCCGGCCGCGTCCGACGCCCTGCCGATCGGCGACACGGCCCCTCTGGAGGCGATGCAGCGGGCTCGTGGCCTGTTCCGCGAGTACCAGCAGACCTTCAAGCCTCGCGGCCCCGGCGACACGGCCGGCGCGAACCTGCGGCGCATCGTGGAGCGGGACGCCTCGCCGAACGAAATCGCCTCGATGCTGTTCGGCTCGACGACGGGGCGCGTCTCACCTGGGCAGATGCAGACGCTCGCCCGCCTGCGCGATGCGGTAGGCGCGGACAGCGAGCCGTGGGCGGCCGTGCAGCGGGGCCTCATCGCCCGGCACCTGGGCGGCGAGGGCCAGGACCTCGGCCGGCGCCTCGACTACCTGCTGCGCGGCGAGGGGCGGTCTCTGACGCCTTTCCTGAGCCAGGAGCAGCGCGCCGGCCTCGGCCAGTTGCGGGCCGCCGTGCAGCAAGCCGAGAACGCGGGACGGCCAACCCCGACATGGGCGGCGTACCTGGAGCGGACTGGGTTCGATCCGAACGCCGTTGGCCGGAGCTTGTTTGGCTCCTCGGGGACGATCGGCGCTAAGCCCGGCGCGGCGAGCGAGGCGCGGGCCGCCAAGGCGTTCCTCGGCGCGGACAGCCAGGAGTGGTCCGGCCTCCGGCAGGCGGCCGTGCAGCGGCTTCTTGATCCGGCCACGTCGGCTACGAGGATGATCGCAGGCCTGCGGGATTTCACGGATGGGGCCGGCAAAGGTGTGGCCTCAACGTTGTTCAACGCCGACGAGCTGAGCCACCTGCGCCGGTTCGCGGGCGCCCTGCAGGCCACGGTGCGGCCGGACGGGACGATCAAACCCGGTGCGGCCGGTGAGGCTGGCCGCAAGGCGGTGGCGAAGGCGATGGACCTGATCGCGGGCGCCATCGCGTTCAAGGTCGGCGGACTCGGGGCAGCGGCCGGGACCTACGGCGCCAAGGTTGGCACGCGGGCAGTTATGGGCGGGATCGGCGCCGCCTCTGCTCGGCGGTCGTTCGAGGGCGGCGCACCGCGGCTCCCGGCGCCGCCTCCCATGCTGCCGCTCGGGCAGCTTGCGACGGGCGAGGGGCTGGCGTTGGGGCAGCGGTAGGGGTCAGGCCGTAAATATGGCGCCAATTACTCCGGTCGTAAGAACGATGGCGAAGAACATCGGCGTGGCGCGCTCGGACCAAGGGCGGCCACGAGACAGCACAAAGGCTTGCAGCAGGGCGTAGGTAATGACGATGCCAAGCCCTTCTGCAGCAACCGCGATGCCGAACAGATCGAATGCTCGGGTGCTGGGTAAGCTCGCGCGGAAGTAGACGAAGGCCCCGACTGCTAAGATGTAGCCCACAAGCCCAGCCTCATAGGGCCAGGGCAAGCGCTTGCCCCCGCGCTCGTGCTGATGTCCTCGCCACATCGCGGCAAGCCAGAACGCAGTCACGATGGTGGCGGCGGCGATCGGGGCAATAAGTTGGTTGAGGGGCATGGAGACCGGCGACCCTGGCGGGCATCACGAGAAGATGGCCCCTGACGCCGCGTTCGGCAAACCGTCTAGCTTCCGACCGTCACCGCAGGGCTCGGCGCGCTCAACCGCCTCGCGGCGCCGGCTCCTCCTGCGGATCGTAGGTCTGGCCGTGCTGCGCGGGCATGGGCTCAAGATGGCGGGCGGCGGGGTGACTGTCGAGGTGGCGCTTCGATGGGTCGCCGGTCAGATGTGCCGGAACAGCGCAAGCTCCTGGAGCACGCCCGCCAGCATATCGTCGCCCACGCTGATCGACTCGTAGCGCCCGTCTGCGCTCATCGCAGGACGGCCGACGCGCCGGACCACCTCGCGCTCGAAGGACACGAAGTTCTCGATCCGCCCATCTGCACTGCGCAACGGCCGGCAGTCGATCTCGGCACGGTACCGGGTGCCGTCGGCGCGGTAGTTCGTCAGATAGCCGTGGAAG
>NZ_JAKSXX010000223.1 GCF_022829385.1 Methylobacterium sp. J-070
AACCGCGTCCGGCCGCATTCGTCCCTGGGCTATCGGCCGCCCGCGCCTGTCAGCTACCCGGATCTGGCCTTCCGGCTACCCATCGCCGCCACCATGCAGTAGCCTCTCAATCGGCTCGGTCCAAAATACCGGTCAGGTCACGTGAGCCGCCCGCGCCTCGATGAATCGCGGATGCCCTAACATCTCCCGCGCTGTCACGCCGATCGCCATATTGGTATCGCTCCCCCCTTCTGAGACTGGCTGTACGGGTTGCCTCGTCCGTCCTGTCGAACGCTCGCAGACCCTCACCGCATAGCTCGACCCACGCCACGACCCGCGCGGATTCCGGTGCGAGCACTTCGGTCGGGGTCGCCCGCTGCCCCTCGGCAGCCTTTCTTTGGTTCCATTGTCCCCGATTCTAGCAGGATTAGAACTTCAGTAGGCGTGCCCCTTGGGGATTTGCACCCTCCCCCCACCTGCGGGGAGGCGTGAGCGCTCGGCGATGGGTGGGTGTTCAGCACGGGCATGTCGCAAACGGGAATGCGCTGAGGTTCACGGCTCGTTAGTCATAGCCGCCGAGCCTGCCGCTCCGATCCGGAGCCGGCCCATGATCCGCAACGTCCTCGCGCTCAAGCTGAAGCGAGACGCCAAAGGCGACTTCCGGGGCCGGCACTTCGAGGCCAGCCTCATCGTGCAGGCGGTGTCCTGGTATCTGCGCTACGCGCTGAGCTATCGCGACATCGAGGAGATGCTCCTCGAGAGAGGCCTGGAGGTCGACCACTCCAC
>NZ_JAKSXX010000234.1 GCF_022829385.1 Methylobacterium sp. J-070
CTCGTATCCGTCGTCGGCGGTGACGAGCTTGAGGCGATAGGCACCGATCCCCCCGGCCTCGTTCACCGCATTGAACGCCGACTCGATGCCGATCGCGAGCTGATGACCGAACTCCTTGTTCGCACCCGAGAACGGCGCGACCAGGCCGAACCGCACCTCGGTCTTCTCCGCCGCCGCCCGGTTCGGACCGGTCTCCCGGCCGGCCTCGCCGTTCGGCGTCCGGGGCGGCGCCGGCGGACCGGCGTTCGGGGGCGGCGCCGGCTCCGGCGCGCTCCGGCTGTCGGGGGCCGGAGCGAACCGCCCGGATCCCGGCAGGGGGCTCTGGGCCCACGCCGGCGGGGCGAGGCAGACCGCGGCGGCCGCGATGGTCAGCCAGCCGGAGAGGAGGACCATGACGCTCGACATATCCCCCTCGCCACAGCTCAATGCGCGAGCGAACCTCCGAATACCGAGTGTTGATTTTCTACGTAGTGAGAGGCAGCGCAGCAATACGCGTTCGGCCGCGGGTTGGGGATCAATTCAGGGGCCTGTCCTGCCGCCGCGGCGACCGGGCAGGATAAAGCCTTAAGGCGGTTCCGGCACAGTCACGCCGATCCGCCTTCACGAGGGACAACGCCATGGAGGAGCGCCGCGCGAAGCTCAGGGCCAAGGTCGCCCTGTCGGGGCATGCCGCCTTCCCGAGCACGGTCGCCGAGGTGGCGTGCCTGGTGATCAACGTCTCGAATATCGGCGCCTGTCTGAGCTTCCCCGCCGGGGTGGCCATCCCGCGGATGTTCAGTCTTCGCATCGGCCCCGATCCGAAGCCCTACGCGGTCCGCGTCGCGTGGCGGCGCGCGAGCGATGTGGGCGTGGCGTTCCTTGCATCCCGCACCCGGGCGCCGGACGTGATCCCCGGATAGGGGCCGCGACCGTCAGAGCGCGTCGTCGACCGCGCATGCCCGTCCCGACCGGCGTGAGCGGGGCGGGACGAGCGTGCGCGCGCGGACGCGACGTTCGCGTGCCGGCGCAGGTCTCGTCCGCCGGAGCGACGCTCCGCCTCGCGCCCGGTGCCGTCCCCCGGGCGGGCGATCCGGCGGGGTCTCACAGGTCGTGGTAGGGCTTCGGCTCACGGCCGGCGAAGAACGGCCAGAAGGCGGCGTAGACCAGGTCCGGTCGATGCTCCGCGAGATAGTGACCGCTCGGGATCGCCCAGCCGCGCAGATCGGGCGCCCAGGCCGACCACGCCTCCAGCGAGTGGAGGTGCCGGCCGACATGGCCGTTGGCCCCCCACAGGATCAGCACGGGGCAGGCGATCTTGCGGCCGGCCTCGAAATCCGCCGCATCCATCGCGTAGTCGAGCGACACGGCCGCGCGGTAATCCTCGCACACGGCGTGGATCTGCTCGCGCGTCGTGCAGCGCGCGTATTCCGCGAAGGCTTCGGGCGTGAAGATGTCCAGCCCGACGCCGACCTTGTCGAGCTTGTAGTGGATGTAATAGCTCAGGTCGGCGCCGATCAGCGTCTCGGGAAACGGCGCCTTCTGCGCCATGAAGAACCAGTGATACGATTCCATCGCCCAGCCGAGGGTGATGGTCTGGAGCAGGTTGTAGGTCGGGATGATGTCGAGCGAGGCGAGGCGGGTGATGCGCCCCGGCTCGTCGAGGGCCATGCGGAAGGCCACCCGCGCCCCGCGATCATGCCCGGCGACCGCGAACCTGTCGAAACCCAGCGCGGTCATGACCTCGAAATTGTCCCGCCCCATGGCGCGGAACGTATAGCCGGCGTGGTCGGGGCCGCCGTCGGGCTTCGAGCTGTCGCCGTAGCCGCGCAGATCGACCGCCACGACGGTGAACGTCCTGGCGAGGGTCGGCGCGATCTTGTGCCAGCTCACCAGCGTCAGCGGGTTGCCGTGGATCAGGAGCAGCGGCGGCCCGTTCCCGGCGACGGCCACGTTGATCTCGGCGCCGGAGGTCCGGATCCGCTGCCGGCGGAACCCGCGCATCAGCTCGGGTCCGAACGGTTCGAGGACCGGCATCGCCGCCTCGGGGGACGGAGCGGGCGGCACCGACGCCCCCAGGGCCCGGCCCGCGGGGAGGAGCGCGCCGATCGCGCCGAGCTTGAGCAAGCGCCGCTTCGCCTCGTCCATGGTGGTCCCTCCTTCGACGCCCGCGTCGGTGCGTGAACGGCGCCTCGGACGCTCCCGGCCGGGGCGTCAGGCGAACAGCCCGGCGAAGACCGTGCGCATGTCGGCGACCGCCTCCAGGTTCTGGACGGCGGCCACGATCCGATCGGCCTTGCTCCGGGGCAGCTCGGCGAACTCGGCGCAGCCCTGGAACTTGCGCGCGGCGTCGTCGAAGCTCATCGGCTTCTGCGGGCTGCCGGTGGCGAAATCGCCCTGACCGGTGAACACCCGGCCGTCCGCGAGCCGGACCTCGACATAGCTGCGCATCTTGTCGGCGCCGGCCGCGTCCGCCTCGGGATTGTTGTAGAAGTCGACGCGCCCGACCATGTCGCGCAGATCGGGCCGGCCGACGACGTCGTCCTGGAACTGCCCGAGGCCGGCTTTGCCCAGCACGAGGAGCACGGCCATGCAGTATTCCATGCTGAACTTCGCCTGGAGGCCGGTCGTCGGCCTGTGGTGGATCAGCGTGTTCAGCATCTGCCGGTTGGTGCCGACCCGGACCTGGGCCACGTCCTGCGCCCGGAGGCCGTGCTGGGCGATCAGCCCCGCCATCACGTCCATCGCCGGGTGGGTGAGCGAGCCGGACGGATAGGGCTTGATCGACACGCCGGGGCTGAGCAGCGACCACGGCTTGCCCAATCGACCGACCATCGCGCCCGGATCCCAGCCGCCCCCGAAGGCCGCGAAGAACCCGCGCTTGGCCTCGAAGATGTCCTCGGCCGCCGTCCAGCCCAGGGCCGCGAGGTCGACGGCGACGATGCCGGCCTCGGCGCCGTGGCCGGCCTGGAACGGCTTGGTCATGGTGCCGAAATTCTCCCGGAGCCCGGACGCTTCCGCGCCGGCCGTGCCGAAGGCGTTGCGCAGGCGCCCGGCGTCGAGCCCGTGCAGCTTGCCGGCACAGACGGCGGACCCGAACACGCCGCACATGCTGGTCGCGTGGAAGCCGCTCTCGTAGGAGCGCGGCGCGATCGCCTCGGCGAGCTTGGTCGTCACCTCGAGCCCGAGGTGATAGGCGAGCATGAAGTCGCGCCCGGACTTGCCGAGCGATTCCGAGACCGCGAGCGCCGCCGGCAGCGTCGGCACCGTCGGGTGGGTCAGCAGGCCGTAGACCCGGTCCTTGGCGACGGCGAGCTGGGTGTCGTCGAAATCGTCCGCGTGGATGGCCACGCCGTTGGCGAAGGCGGCGAAGCGCGGGCCGGCACGCAGGCCGGTGCCGAGGATCGTCGAAGGCCCGCCGAGGACGCCGAGATCGCCGAGGTAGCGCCGCACGATCGGTCCGGATTCGGCCCGCTCCCCGGCGATGGCGAGGCCGATGGCGTCGAGGATGTGCTTCTTGCCCAGCGCGATCAGATCGGGCGGCAGATCCGCGTACCGGGCCGCGACGACGAAATCCGCGGCCTCTTCCGTCGCGCCGAAGGGCGCGGACCGCTCCGCCGCCACGGCCCCGCGCCGGCCCGAACCGGCGAGGGCCGCACCGGCGCCCAGCGCCGACAGGCCGGCCAGGAACTGCTTGCGGTTGAGCCTCTGCGTCATCGCCCCGTCTCCTCCGGTTCCCGGCGCGCGTCGCCGGGGTGGCGGCCTGTGCTCAGGCGGCCGCCGCCTTGTGCGACGCCCCGGCGGCCACGAGCCGGGCGGCGAGGGCGATGGCGCTCTCCAGGGCGCCGGTCTTGGCGATCCCCTGCCCGACGATGTCGAAGGCGGTGCCGTGGGAGGGCGTCGTGAACACCGTCTCGAGGCCGGCCGTCACCGTCACGCCGCGGTTGAAGCCCTTGAGCTTCGTGGCGATCTGCCCCTGGTCGTGGTACATCGCGACCACGCTGTCGAACTCGCCCGCGAAGGCCCGGATGTAGACCGTGTCGGCGGGGAACGGACCCTTGCAGTCGATGCCGGTCCGGGCCGCCTTCTCGACGGTCGGGCGGATCAGCTCGATCTCGTCGCGGCCGAACAGGCCGTTCTCGCCCGCATGCGGGTTGAGCGCCGCCACCGCGATCCGCGGCGCGGCGATGCCCGCCTTGCGCATCATCGTGTCGGCGAGGCTGATCGCGTCGGTGATGCTGCGCGCGTCGATCAGGCCGATCGCTTCCCTCAGGCTGACGTGGCCGGTGACCCGCGACATCCACTGGTTGTCGAGGACGTTCATCTCGGAAAAATAGGTCCGGTGGCCGAGGAGATGGGCGAACATCTTGTGCTCGTCCGGGAAGCGCCAGCCGCCGTCGAACATCGCGCGCTTGTTCAAGGGCGCGAAGGTGATGGCGTCGATCGCGCCGACCTTCGCGAAGTCGATGGCCCGGGCCAGCGTCTCGCCGGTCAGCCGGCCGGATTCCGCGCTGACCACGCCGGGCGGGAACAGGCCGGGATCGGTGTTGGCGAGGTCGATGATCGGCACGGCCGGGCCGGACCAGTCGGCCTGCGTCGGCGCGGTGATCGCGGCGAGCTCGAAGCTGACGCCCGCCTGCCGCATGCCCATCGCGATCACCCGGGCATCGCCCACCACGACGAGGCGGGCGACGTCCGCCATGCGGCGGTCGGCCAGCACGCGGGCCGTCTGCTCCGGCCCGATGCCGGTGCAGTCGCCCGGCACGAGGGCGACGACGGGAAGCATCTCAGGCATGGCTCACTCCTTCAGCACGTCCTGGCGCGGGCGGCGGTCGCGTCGCGGCGGTCTCGCGCGCGGCCCAGGCCTTCGCGTCGAAGGCCCCGTCCCACTGCGCGACGACGATGGCGGCAACGGCGTTGCCGATGGTGTTGGTGAGGGCGCGGCCGAGCGACATGAAGCGGTCGATGCCCAGGAGCAGCGCCAATCCCTCCGGCGGCAGGCCCCCCGCCACCACGGTGGCGGCGAGGGCCGCGAAGGCACCCCCCGTGACGCCGGCCGCGCCCTTGCTGGTGAACAGCATCACCACGAACAGGCTGAGCTGTTGCTCGAAGCCCATCGGGACCCCGTAGACCTGGGCGATGAACAGCACCGAGAGCGGAAGGGTGAGCGCCACGCCGTCGAGGTTGAACGAGTAGCCCGACGGGATCACCAGCCCGGTCACCGCGCGCCCGATTCCGGCGGCCGGCAGCTTCTCCATCATGCCGGGGATCGCGGTCTCCGACGATGAGGTGCCGAACACCACGACGAGTTCGGTGCGCAGCAGCCGCAGCAGGTCGAACAGCCGGACGCCGACGAGGCGCAGCACGAGGCCGAGCACGCCGAAGACGAAGAACGCCATCATCGCCCAGGCGGTGAGCACGAGGAGCCCGAGCGCCCAGAGCGTCGCGGTGCCGAACTTGCCGACCGTGAACGCCATCGCGCCGAAGGCCCCGATCGGCGCGAGCATCACCACCACGTGGACGACGCTGAACACCAGGGCGGTGAGGCGCTCGATGCCGGCGCGGATCGGCTCGCCGCGGGCGCCGAGCGACACCAGTCCGATGCCGGTGACGACCGCGAGGATCAGCACCTGGATGACCTCGCCGCCCGCGAAGGCGCCGACGAAGCTCTCGGGGACCATGTGGGTGAGATAGGCGGAGAGCGACTGCATGTGCGCGCCGGCGAACTTGGCGCTCGCCTGCGCCTGTGCCGCGGTGGCCGGCGCCACCCCGTCCCCCGGCCGCACGAGCTGGACCACGGCGAGGCTGAACAGAAGGCAGAGCGTGGTGGCGCCCTCGAAGTAGACGAAGGCCTTGAGCCCGATCCGCCCGACCGTGCGCATGTCGCCGACCTGCGCGATGCCGGCGACCACCACGAGGAAGATCAACGGCGCGATCGTCATCTTGATCAGGGCGATGAACACGTCGCCGAGGGGCTTCAGCGCGATCGCCGTCTCCGGCGCCGCCGCGCCGACGAGGGCGCCCAGCGCCGCGCCGGCGATGACCAGGACGTAGGCCTTGCGCCAGAACGGCGTCCCGGCTCCCGTTCCCTGGGCGGCCTCCCCGTGGCCGGCCACGAGCCGATCGTGCGTGGCGTCCAACTGCGTCTCCCTGGCGCCGCACCCGGATCTTGTCGTCCGATGGCGGCATGACGCCTGCCCGGCTGGCCCTCCTTCATGAACCGGGATCGATCGGCGCGGTTATACTTTCTCGGCATGAAATGATGTCGGACCCGCATGGACGTCGGACTGCCCTGGCTGGAGGACTTCCTGGCGGTGATCGAGGCCGGCGGCTTCTCGCGCGCCGCCGCGCGCCGCCACGTCACCCAGCCGGCGCTGAGCCGCCGGATCCGCGCGCTCGAGGCGTGGATCGGGACGCCCCTGTTCGAGCGCAACACCCACACGGTCATCCTCACCCGGGCGGGGGCGGCGTTCCGGCCAATCGCGGAGGACATCCTGCGCCGCGTCGCCGCCGGGCGCGAGGAGGCGCTGGAGGCGGCGCATGCCGCCACCGGCACCCTCCGGTTCGCCGCCACCCACAACCTGTCGCAGACGTTCTTCCCGAACTGGTACCGCGATCTCGAGGCCCGGGCGGAGCGCGGCGCCATGCTGCAGCTCTTCTCGGCCAACATGGAAGCCTGCGAGCGCCTCCTCATCGCGGGCGAGGTCCACTTCCTGCTCGCCCACTACCATGCCGCGGTCCCGACCCGGCTTCCGCCGGCGCGCTTCCAGTCGATCCGGCTCTGCGCCGACCGGATCGTGCCGGTCAGCGCGCCTGCCGGCCCGGACGCCGGGGCGCCGCGCTACCGCCTCCCGGGGCGGGCCGGCGCGCCCCTGCCGCACCTGACCTATCATCCCGGATCGGGTGTCGGCCGCATCGTGGCGAACGCGCTGTCCGCCTGGGAGCAGCCGCCGTTTCTCCACGCGACCTTCACCGGACCGGCGATGCTGCTCGTGGAGATGGCGCGCGACGGCCAGGGGGTGACGTGGTCGCCGCACAACCTCGTCGCGGCCGACCTCCGCGACGGACACCTGGTTCCCGCCGGCGGACCGGACTGGGAGATCCCGATCGAGACGCGGCTGTTCCGCCCGCGGCTGCGTCTGTCGCGGACGGCGGAAACCTTCTGGACGACGGCCAGACGCGGCGCCGCGGACGAGGCCCAGGGCGCCGCACGGTGAAGGTTCGCCCCCGGCCTGCCGACGGGACCGGAAGCGCCGCGTCCGCCCCGCTGCAGTCGGCGGCCGTTCGCCGATGGCAGGCCGCGTTGCCATGGCGGCATCCGACGGCCGATCCGCCCGCGCCGCGGCACGAGCCCCCTCCATCGACGGCCCCGGCACGGGCGCCCGGAGGATCGGCCGTCAGCGGGGGCGCGGTCGCGGCGCCGTGCCCACGAGCCGCGCCGCGATCAGCGCGCCGAGCGCCAGGGTCAGGAAGGCGGCGCCGAACCCGGCCGCGTGCGCCAGCGCGCCGAACAGCGCCGGACCGGCCACGATGCCGCCATAGGTGAACAGCAGGCCGCCGCTGGTGGCCGCCCCCACCTCCGCCGGCGCGACCGCGCTCATGATCTCCGCCAGGAAGACGCCGTTCCAGCCCGTGGCGGTCGCGCCGAAGATCAGCACCACCGGCAGCGACAGCCAGGACGGGCCGACGAGGGCGAGGGCGGCCGCGAGGATGCAGCTCAGCGCCATGCCGAGGCTCAGCCCGACCAGCACCCCGCGCGCGGCCCGCGTACGGTCGGCCGCGAAGCCCCAGGCCGGTCGCCCCAGGATGCCCGCCACCTGGCTCGCCGAGAGGAGCGCGCCCGCGGTGGTCAGGTCGTGGCCGACGACGCGCACGAGGTAGGTGACCAGGAAGGCGCTCAGGACGAGCTGGATCGCCCCGAAGATCGCCGAGGCGCCGGCCAGCCGCAGCAGCGCGGGGTTGCGGAAGATCAGGGCCAGCGGATCGAGCAGACGTTGAGGCCGGGCCGGTGCGCCGGCGGCGCGCTCGCTCCGGACCAGGGGCGAGGCGGCCGCGAACGCCAGCGCCGCGACGGCGCTGCCGGCGGCCAGCGTCGCGCAGGTCCCGTTCCAGCCGAGCCGCGCCAGCAGGGGCGGGACGAGGAGCCCGGCCAGCACGCCGCCGAGCGGCACACTGGTCTGCCGGACCGAGACGATGAAGACGAAGGCGGGCGACCCCGCCTGATGGGCGATCGCCTGGGCGCTCGCGGGCGTGAGGGGTCCGTAGCACAGGCCGATCAGGACGGCGCCGATCAGCAGGCCGGCGATCCCGGCTTCGGCAAAGATCGCGAGGCCCAGGGCGCCGCCGATGACGCAGGCGAAGCTCAGCCGCAACGGCCCATGGCGCCGGATCAGCGGCGTGGCGAGCAGGTTTCCCACGAGGACGAAGGCGTAGACGAGGCCCGAATAGGCGCCCGCGATCTCGGCGGGCAGGCCGAAGCTGCGCGCGACCGGATCTGCCATGACCGGCGGGGCGAGGCTGAGCATGGACACGGCGGCCTGCGGGAACATGGTGGCGAAGAGCAGCGCGGTCGGGCCGCCGCGGGGCGCAGGGGCGGTCACGTCCCAACGCCCGCCGTCGCCATCGTCCGAAGGCCCGCGTCCATGCTCCGCGTCGTCCGGCGCGCTGGTTCCTGATCCTTGCGGCACGCGGCACGGCTCCTCGACAGCGCGGTTCTTTCGCGAACCCGCGTCTCGCATTCAAGTGCAGACCGGTCCCCGAAGACGCGTCGGCGCGGGAGCCGGGACGCCGGCGGATCCGACGGGGGACGGGGCGGCCGTCGAGCCCGAGGGCGGCTGGGGTAAGGGGGTGTGGCTCGACGGTGCCTTCTGCACCACCCCCACCGCCAAGGCGCCGCGCTTCTTGATCCACGTTGGATAAAAACGCTCAGGACTGCCGGATGCGGGTTCCGGAGCAGGCGCCGCGGCGTCGAAGGGAAGGCCGCGACAGCACCCCCGGCGGCTCGGGAAGCCTCCGCTACGGCGCCCGCGCGAATTGCGGGACCTGGCGCCACCAATCGTGTGCCTGCTCGTACCGGCTCGCGAACCGGAGGAGCATGGCCTCGGCGAAGGGCCGGGCGGCGATTTGCAGGCTGATCGGCAGGCCGCGCCGGTCGAAGCCGCAGGGCAGCGCGATGGCGGGCAGCCCGGTCAGGTTGAACGGATAGGTGAGGCGCCAGGATGCCGCGAGGACGCTCTCCCGCCGCCCCGCGAGCGTGACCGACGCCTCGTCGGTCCGCCACGCGGTCAGCGGCGCGGCGGGGGTGATGATCACGTCCGCGTCCTCCAGCGCGGCGGCCATCTCGGCCATGATCAGCCCCCGGGCCTGCTCGGCCCGCAGATAGTCCGGACCGGTCACGAACCGGCCCATCTCCACGAGGTCCCGGACGTCCTCGGCGAAGCCCGCCACGTGGCCCTCTCGGAGGTTGCGGTCGTGGTAGGCCGTGGAGGAGGCCAGCTCGATGGCGTAGATGGCGCCGAGCCCGTAGCGCAGGGCGGGCAGAGTGACGTCCCGCACCGGACAGCCCTGCCCGGCGAAGAAGCCGATCGCATCCTCCACCGCCGCGGCGACGTCCGCGTCGACCGCCTCGAAGAAGTGGTTGCGGATCACCGCGACCCGCAATCCGCCGACCGGCGCGCCGAGCCCGGCCGTGTAGTCCGGCACGGGGGCCGCGGCGGCGGCGGGGTCGGCCGGGTCGGGGCCCGCCAGGACCTGGAGCAGGAGCGCCGCATCCGCCACCGTCAGGGTCAGCGGCCCGGCATGGTCGAGGGACCAGGAATGCGGGACGATCCCCGAGCGGCCGATCCGCCCGTAGGTCGGCTTGAGGCCCACGACGCCGCAGAGGGCCGCCGGGATGCGGATGGAGCCGCCCGTGTCCGAGCCGAGCGCCGCGGGACAGAGCCGGGCCGCCACCGCCGCCCCCGAGCCGCCGCTGGAGCCGCCGGGCACCCGCGCGAGGTCCCAGGGGTTGCGCGTCGGCGGGGTGACCATGCCCCAGGCGAATTCGTGCATCCGCAGCTTGCCGAGGATCACCGCGCCGGCCGCCCGCAGCCTCGCCACGCCGTGGCTGTCCTCTCGCGGGAAGGTCAGGGCCTCCACCGACGTGCCCGCCCGGGTCGGCAGGTCGGCGGTCGTGTAGTTGTCCTTGATGCCGATCGGGATGCCGTGGAGCGGCCCCCGCGGTCCCGTCCGGGCGATCTCCGCATCCGCCGCCCGCGCCGCGTCGAGGGCCGTGGACGACAGGCACACGAAGCTCCGGAGGTCGCCGTCGAGGCGCCCGATCCGGTCCAGGCAGGCGCCGACGAGCTCGACGCTCGACAGCTCCCGCGCCGCGATCCGCCGGGCGAGCTCGGTGATCGGCAGGGACCAGACGGCGTCAGTCATGGGGCTTCCGGCGATAGGGAAGGCTCGGGTCGAAGACGACCGGGGGATGGACCGGCGCGAGGTCGAGGTCGCGCAGGGTCCGGATCTCCGCCAGGACCGGGGCGAACTGCGCCCGCAGGTGCGCGATGCGTCCGGCCGCCTCCGGGGGCAGGCCGACGATGTCGTGCAGCGGGTCGGGCGCCGCCGCCGCCCCGGGCCGCTCCGCGGGCGGCCGGAGGAGCATCGCCGCGACGTCCTCCGGCAGCGCGCCGGCCGGACCGTCCTTCCGCGGCATCCCGGCCACGAAGGGCACGAGCTGGCGCCGGGCCACGGCGAGGATCCGCCGCAGTTCGGCGACCGGGTCGGCATGCTCGTCGACGCGCAGGTCGAGGCACGGGTAGTCCTCGCGGGCGACGATTCTGAGCGCCGCCGATTGCTTGCCGCGCCGGTCGCCGCCCGCGGCGTCGCCGGCCTCGAGGGCGCGCATCAGCCGTTCGTCGAGGTCGCAGGCGGCGGCGTCCTCGAAGGCGCGGGCCATGGCGTCGATCACGCCGGGGGCGGCCAGCATGTTGCCCTGCACGGCGTAGCCCGTCCCGGTGCGGTGCCCGGCCTCCGCCGTGCATCCGGCGCCGGTCCAGGCAGCGGCCGCCCCGCCCGCATCCACCAGCCCGATCTGGCGCAGATCCGGCCGGTCGTCGGTCCCGAGCGCCGCCGCGAGGGCCGCGTCGGGCGGCCGCCCCCCGGCGAGCCCGTCGAGGATGCGCAGGGCGAGGTAGGGGTTCACCCAGGACTGGGTGGTGACGGCCCCGATCCCCGCCCGGAGGTACGGGCACAGGCCGCCCACCGCCGGGACGGCGCTCGCCACCGCGACGCCGAGCTGACCGGTCCGGGGACAGCGGGCGGCGATCGAGAAGGTGTTGAGTTCCATCACGCCTCACACCGCGAGGTGGTCGATGACGCGGGCCTGCGCGTCCGCGGCCTTGGCGGAACCGCTATCGACGATCTCGCCGAGCTTGAGCACGGCGTAGCGGTCGGCGAGGCCCAGCGCGAAGGCGACGTGCTGCTCCACCACCAGCATGGACAGGCCCGTCGCCCGCTCCGCCAGGAGCACGGTGCGCAGGCGCTCGACCATCGAGGGCTGCACGCCCTCGGAGATCTCGTCGATCAGGAGGAGGCGCGGGCGCAGCATCAGGGCGCGGCCGAGGATCAGCATCTTCTGCTCGCCCCCCGAGAGCGTCCCGGCGCGCTGGGCGAGCCTGTCCTTCAGGAACGGGAAGTGGCCGAACAGGCGCTCCAGCGCGTCGGGCAGGTGGCGGTCGGACGGGACCGCCAGGCGCAGGTTGTCGCGGATCGACAGGTCCTGGAACAGCGGCTGCTCCTGGGGGGCGTAGCCGACGCCGAGCGCCACGAGCCTGGCGGGGGACAGGCCGGAGAGCGCCTGCCCGCCGATGGTGATCCGGCCGCCGCGCAGGGCCACCATCCCCAGGATGGTCTTGAGCAGGGTGGTCTTGCCCATGCCGTTCTTGCCGAGAAGGGCGACGATCTCGCCGGCCCCCACCGAGAGGGAGACGCCCGTCACGATCGAGACGGCGCCGTAGCCGCTCGAGACGGTCTCGAGGGCGAGGGCGGCCCCCGCCGGCCCGGTGCGTTGCGCGGCCTCAGCCATGGGCGCCTCCCGAATAGATGGTCCGGACCAGTTCGGAGCCGACCACCGCCTCCACCGTGCCGTCGAGGACCAAGCGGCCCTGATGCAGCACCACGATCCGGGACGAGATCTCCCGCACGAAGTCGAGGTCGTGCTCGACCAGCACGGCGGCGATCCGGCGCCCGGCGGTGAGCGCCTTGAGGACGGTCCCGATGGTGGTGCGCTCCGCCTTGGTCAGGCCGGCGGTGGGCTCGTCGAGGAGGATCAGCCGCGGCTCCAGCGCCACCACCATGGCGAGTTCCAGCGCCTGCTTCTGGCCGTGGGACAGGAGGCGCGCGGGCTGCGTCAGCAGGCCGTCGAGGCCGGTCATCCGCAGGACGTCGAGGGCGGCCTGCGGCAGGCCCAGGGTCGGGTCCCGGCCGACCGGGTTCAGCCCGTCATGGGGGGCCCGGGCGAGCCGCAGGCAGTCGGCCACCGACAGGCTCTCGAACACGCTCGCCACCTGGAACTTGCGCCCGACCCCGAGCCCGACGATCCGGTTCGGGGTCAGCCCGGTGATCGCCGTCCCGCCGACGGCGATGGCGCCGGTGAAGGGCTCGGTGCCGTCGCTGAGGCAGCGCATCAGCGTGGTCTTGCCGGCGCCGTTGGGGCCGACGAGGCTGACGAGCTCGCCCGCCCGGATCTCCAGGTCGATGGCCTCCAGCACGGTCAGGCTGCCATAGGCCTTGGCGAGGCCCTCCACCTTGAGGATCGGGGCATCCGTCGCGACCGCGGCGGCGTCGGTCTCCCGCGCCACCAGGGCGGGGGCGGCGCGCTCCCCGCCTCCGACCGGCAGCGCCCGCCACAGCCGGCCGACGAGGTCGGCGAGGCCGCCCGGCAGCAGGATGATGATCGCCACGAAGGCCGTCCCCAGCAGGAGCTGCCAGAGGAAGGGCAGGTCGCCCGACAGGTTGGCCGCGAGGTAGTCGATGGCGATGGTGCCGAGCACCGGGCCGAGCAGGGTGCCGCGGCCGCCGAGCGCCACCCAGATCACCAGTTCGGTGCCGAACAGGAAGCCGGCATTCTCGGGGGCGACCACGCCCGACGCGTTGGCGAACAGGAACCCCGCGAGCCCGGCCACGCCGGCGAGCGCCGCGGTCAGGAGGATCTGCAGGCGCCGGGGATTGAGGCCGAGATAGGCGCAGCGCGCCTCGTTGTCCCGCAGGGCCACGAGGGCGCGCCCGGCATCCGACCGGACCAGGATCCAGGCCGCCAGCGTGACGGCGACCAGGACCAACGCCGCGAGGCGGAAATAGCCCTCGATCTCCAGGGGCAGCACGTCGAACCCGACGAGGCCGCTGCTGGAGCCGGTCCATTCGCCCCCCGAGTAGATCAGCTGCGTCACGACGATCGGGACGACCAGCGAGATCACCGAGGCGTAGAGCGGCGTCGAGCGGTGGTAGAAGGACAGCCACCCCACCGCGAGGCCGAGCAGGGCCGGCGCCGCGACGGCGGTGGCGATGCCGGCCGCGATCCCCAGCGGGGTCGCCCCGACGGCTCCCAGGATCATCGCGGTGGCGTAGGCGCCGACGCCGAAGAAGGCGGCCTGGCCGAAGGTGAGGATGCCGGCGAAGCCCCAGAGCAGGTCCACCGTGACGGCGAGCACCGCGTAGATCATCGAGCGGGTCAGCACGTTGACCGCGAAGGTGTCGAGGAAGGCGGGGGCGATCCAGAGCGCCGCGGCCGCCACCGCCGCGACCACGAGGGGCGCGGCCCGGGCGAGGCGCGGCGCTGAAGGGGCGGTGCGCGCCGCGGCGGGGATCGTGTCAAGCACGGGAGAAACCTTTCGGGCTGACGCGCAGGACGAGGGCCGCGAGCACCGCGACGGCGATGCTGCCCAGGATCGGGCTGATGAAGGTGCTGATCAGGACCTGCGCGGCCCCGAAGACCAGGCAGGCCGCCGCCAGGGCCAGGAAGGACGCGTCGGCGACCATCACCAGCATGAAGGCGCCGATCAGCCAGCTCACCCCCATGTTGGGATCGACGCTGGTCAGCGGCGTCAGGAGGACGCCCGCCAGCGCCGCGAGGCCCGCGCCGATCATGAACACCACGAGGCGCACGCGGCCCGTATCGATGCCGAGGCTGCGGGCCAGGGTCTCGTTCATGATCACCGCCCGGGCCGACAGGCCGAGCCGCGTCCGCTCGATGGTGAGCGCGAACAGGATCCCGATGACGAGGGCGATGCCCAGCGCCACGAGCCGGTAGGCCGAATAGTCGATGCCGAGGAATGCGACGGTGCCCGAGAAGAGGTTCGGGGTGAGCTGGACGTCGCGGCCGAACGCCAGGGTGATGAGCTGGCCGACGACGATCCCGAGCCCCCAGGTGGCGAGGATCGCGTCCAGCGGCCTGCGATAGAGGGGGCGGATGATGAAGTGCTCCGCCAGGCCGCCGAGCGCCGCGCCGACCACGAAGGCCAGCGGCAGCGCCGCCCAGGGATTGAGCCCGAGCCTGGCCGTCACCAAGGCGCAGTAGGCGCCGACCGTCAGCCAGGCCCCGTGGGCGAAGTTGATGATCTTCAGGACGCCGAAGATCGCCAGCAGGCCGATCGCGACGATGAACAGGATCGCCGCCGTCGTCAGGATGTCGAGGGTGAGCAGCATCGGGGTTTCCGGGTGCGTGTCATCACGGGATAGCGGGATAGGAAGAGGCGCCGGCGGTGACGACGCGCCCTCCCTCCCCCCTCTGCGGGGGGAGGGAGGGCCGCCGGTACGCCCGTCTCACGACGGGTATGGATCTGTGCGATGCGCCCGCCCCTCACGGCAGCTTCGGGCACTGCTCGCCGGGATCGACGTCCTTGAAGGTGCCGGCGACCTTGACCGTGCCGTCCGCCTGGATCTGGCCGAGATACATGGTCAGGGGCGCGTGGTGCTGCTTGCTCATGCGGATCGTGCCGCGCGGCCCGGTCACACTCACGGTGGGCAGCGCCTCCAGCACCTTGGCGGTCTCGGTGCCCCCGGCCTTCTCGACGGCGGCCTTGTAGAGGTAGATCGCCTCGTATTCCGGCACCGAGAGATCGTTGGGCGTCCGCAGCTCGGCGCCGAACTTCTTCTTCATGGCGGCCAGGAAGGCCTTGTTCTCCGGGCTGTCGATTCCGGTCACGTAGGAGGCCGAGAGGTAGACGCCCTCGGCGTCCGCGCCCATGCTCTTGGCGGTGCCCTCGTCCAGGGCGAGGTTGGCGAAGGGCAGCGACACCCCGGCGCCGCGCAGCTGCTTGGTGAGCGTGACGTTCGGCGCGCCCCCCGCGGTCGAGGTGATCAGCGCGTCGGGCTTGGCCTCCTTCAGCTTGGAGATGATCGCGGTCCAGTCGCTGCCGTCCATCGGCAGGTATTCCTCGCCCACCACCTTGCCGCCGGTCTTCTCGGCGTAGCTCCTGGCGAAGGCCAGCATGCCGCGGCCGAAGGCGTAGTCGCTGCCGATCAGGAAGTAGGTCTTGGCGCCCTTGGCCTTGAAGGCGTCGACCACCGGCGGCACCTGCTGCTCCGGCACCCAGGCATCCACGAACAGGTTCTTGTTGCAGGAATGCCCCTCGTAGAACGAGGTGTAGATGTACGGCACGCGGCCCTTGGTGACGGCGGGCAGGCCGGCGTTGCGGGCCGCGCTCGTCTCCATGGAGATCAGGACGTCGACCTTCTTCTGGTAGATCAGCCCGTCGAAGGCCTTCTGGGCGCCGGCCGCGCCGGAGGCGTCGTCGGCCACCTCCAGGGCGAGCTTGCGTCCGAGCACGCCGCCCTTGGCGTTGATCTCCTCGACTGCGAGCTCGGCCGACTGCACCACCGAGGGCGCGACGACGCTGTTGGCGCCCGACAGGCCGATCGGGACGCCGATGACGATCGGCTTGCCGTCCGCGGCCTGCGCGGCCGTGGCCGCGAGCACGAGCGCGGCGGCGGTGCCGATGAGAGAACGTGTCACCATGAACGGGCTCCTTGGGGAAGACGAGGCGGGGGAGGGGGTCAGCCGTAGATGTCGGTCCGGCGGTCGCGCAGGAGCGAGTTGAAGGCGTTCAGGTCCTTGCGGCCGGCCGCGTCGAGGTCGACGACGGCCGAGAGGGTCTCGGTCCGGTCGCGGCTCGCCGGCCCGGCGAGCGGCCAGCCCTTCGGTCCGATGATCAGGCTCTGCCCCTCGAAGGGCTGGCCGCGCTCGACGCCGACCCGGTCGGCGCAGGCGATGAAGATCCCGTTCGTGTGGGCGGCGGCCCGGTGCAGGGTGTTGGCCATGGCGGCCTCGCCCGCGGGCTGGTCGGGCATCGGCACCCAGTTGGTGGGGATGCAGACGATCTCGGCGCCCCCGAGGGCGAGCTGCCGGAAGGTCTCGGGGAACCAGCCGTCGTAGCAGATCGCGATCCCGATCCTGCCCAGCGCCGTGTCGAAGACCGGGAAGCCCAGGTCGCCCCGGGCGAAGAACACGTTCTCCCGGTCCCAGAGATGCGCCTTGCGGTAGGTGCCGATGTAGCCCTGCGGCCCGACGATCACGGCGGCGTTGTAGAGGGTGTCGCCCGCGCGCTCGGCGATGCCGGCCACGATGTGCACGCCGAGTTCCGCCGCGAGCGCCGCCCAGGCCCGGGTCGTCGGCCCCTCCGGCACCGGCTCGGCGAGGGCGGCCGCCTCCGCGTCGGATTCGAACACGTAGCCGGTGCTGGCGAGCTCGGGCAGGACGATCAGGCCGCTGCCCTGCGCCGCGGCGGCGCGGATCAGATCCGACGCCCGCGCGATATTGTCGGCGACGGCACCGAAGCGCGGTTCGAACTGGATGCAGGACACCCGTAGAGGCGGGCGTGCGGGATCATTCGCTTGGATCATGCAGGCTCCAAAACGCAAAAAGCCCCTGGGCACGGACATCATCCGCGGACCAGAGGCTTCAAAGCCGAGATGTGATGCAGCAATCCTGCTGCGGGGCAACCTTGCCCGGTAAGACTACGATACGCGCCTGAAGACGGGCCGCAAGCCGTTATTTGCGGCAGGCTGCTGCAATCAGGTCCTTTCCGCCAACGCGATGCGCAGGCCGAGGCCGCTCATCGCCTCGTGGGCCGAGACCACGCTCTCGGCCACGCTCGCCATCGGCACGCGCGAGGCGGTGGCGCGGTCCCGGAGCATCCTGTAGGCGGCCTCCTCGTCGATCCGGTTGAGTTCCACGAGCAGCCGGACCGCCTTCTCGACGGTGCGGCGGCCCTTCATGGTCTCCTCCAAGCGGTTGATCTTGCTGGTCAACCGCCCCTCGTAGCCGCGCCTGTAGCGGGCCAGGGCGAACTGGGTCAGCACCCCGCGCGGGTGGAGCGGCTTGTTCAGCACGCCGTGGGCGTTGACGTCGGCGATCGCCTTCAGCGACGTCGGGCTCTCGTAGGCCACGATGGCGATGACGGCGGGCTCGATCTCCTCGATCGACGGCAGGAGGTGCATCACCTGCGCGTCGTCGAGCTGGATGAACAGCGTGTCGACGTCCGGCGGCAGGGCGGCCGGCGGCGGCCAGACGAGGGAGACCGCGCAGCCGAGGCGCCGGAGCTGCTCCAGGAGCGCGGCCCCCTCCTCGTCGCTCGGGTGGATCACGAGGGCGCGGGCCCGCCTCAGGTCATCCAGGATCTTGCGGGCGGGCGCCGTCACGCGGCCATCCCCTCGTCCAGCCAGTTCGTCTCGAACCGGGACCAGGCCAGGTACGGGTCGGGCCGCACCGGCCGGCGCGCCCGCCAGACGACGTCGAACTGCCCGTCGGCGCGGGCGACGCCGATGCCGGGGGTGAGCCAGATGTGCCGTGTCTCGCCGTCGAAGGCGAGGTCGCCCTCCGGGGCCGCGAGGCGCTGCCGCAGGGCCGCGGCGCCGAGGCGCTCGGCATCGAGGGTTCCGGCCTCCGCGAGGGCGCGGGCGAAGAGATGCACCTGCGCGTAGGCGGTCTCCGACCACATGCTGGTCGGGCGCTCCGGCCCGAACCGGGCCTGGAAGGCCGCCCGGAAGCGCCGGTTCTCGTCGCCCGCCAGCGCGGCGAAATACGAGGCCGCCAGGACGTGGCTGCTGCACAGCTCCGGGCCGATCGCCTGGATCTGCCCCTCCGCCAGGGTCAGGCTGGCGATCGGGCAGCGCGTCCGGTCGATCCCCGAGGCCGCGTAGGCCCGGTAGAGCCGCTCGGCGCCGCGCCCGACCACGGTGGAGAACACCGCGTCCGGCGCCGCGTGCCGGATCTCGGCGATCATCGCGCCATGGGCCGCGTCGTCGGCATCCAGGGGCGCGTAGCGCTCGCCGACGATGGTGCCGCCCTTCGCCTCGATCAGGTCGCGCATCACCCGGTTCGATTCGCGCGGGTAGATGTAGTCGGACCCGATCAGGAAGATGCGGGGGCCCTGCTCCTGCAGGAGGTAATCGGCCAGGGCGAAGACGTTCTGGTTGAGGGTTGCGCCCGTGTAGATGATGTTCTCCGAATACTCGAAGCCCTCGTAGATCGACGGGTACCAGAGCAGGCCGTTGTGCCGCTCGACGGTGGACAGCACCGACTTTCGGCTGGCCGAGAGCGAGCATCCGAAGACCACCTCGGCCCCGTCGTCGGCGAGCATCCGGCGGGCATAGGAGCGGTAGGCGTCGTTGTCGCCGGCCGGGTCGTAGCAGATGGGTTCGATCGGCCGCCCGAGCACGCCGCCGGCCGTGTTGATCTCCTCGATCGCCAGGGCGGTGCCGAGGAAGTGCTCGGTCTCCGTGATGCCGCTGACGCCGCTGCGGGAGAACAGGACGCCGACGCGCCATGTCGCTTCGTCCTTGGCCGCCATGGCATCCCCATCGGTGTGCTGAAGGTCCGCTCGCCGGGCGGCCGCGCACCCCCGTCCTATCGCAGTCCCGGCGGCCTTGGAAACGCGGCAGGCTCGGAAACCAGGGCTGCGCAACGCCCGCCGCGCCCGGAGCGGTCGCCCCCCGCAAGCCCCGTGAGATCGCGCACGTACGCGGTTTCCCGTCTCATCCAAGTAAGTGCTGCGGATTGATCTCCACCGCGGATCATCTGAATTAGGGCGCGCAAAGGTGGGACAATGATTGATGAAGCAAAAGATGCCCTGCGTACGGCGGGCTTGAAGACGGGACAGATATACTTCGGTCAGCCGAGGGAGCGGCGCGGCTGTCTGATATGGAATTTGAGTTCGGCTGGCGCGCTGATCGAGGTCGATTCGGACGCGACCTACCCGGAGAAGCTGCGGCTGATCTCGGCGGCCCTGTGCGTGGACAAGCTCTGCAAGGTCACGTCGCGCGAGGGCCGGAAGATCGGGTTGAAGTTCGGCATCTGAACCGCGCGGTCGTCCATGGGTGGCATGCCGCCATCGCGCTGTCGAGCGCAGCGCGGTGAAGGGCCGAATATTGGCAGTGAAATTCGGGCCCGCGCGGTCTAGGATTAGCCTCATTATTCGGAAGGCCCGAGGCGCGCGGTGATTAAAAGTCCTAGAATAGACCCGCACTTTTCGGCGCTCAAGATTGCGCGGATAATTTTCGGTGATCCCCAAAGGAGATGCGATTGTCTCGTCCGGGAGTTCAAGGAATTCGGGGCGATCATCGAAGTCGAACCGCATGCCATGCTTCCGGACGCATTTCGTCTGATCGCTCCGGCGCTGAACCTCGACCATCATTGCGAAGTGGTGCGGCGCGAGGACAGGACGATCGGCGTGAGGTTTGTCGGGTGAGCGTCGCGATGGGGCGGCGGGCCCGATGACGTCGAACAGGCGGAGCCCGAGGGTCGCACGCCCGATCGCGGGCGCCTGACCCCGCAGGGCGGCCGCGGCTCCAGGTCCGGGCGGCTCCAGGTCCGGCGAGGACCGCACGGGTCCGGAGGGCCGGGTCACGCGGGATCGGGGCGACACGGCAGACGGACGAGCGCCCGGAGCGGCGGAGCGCCGTCGATCCGTCGGATTGATCGTATCGCCGCAATCGCCCGATCACCGATCCCGTGCTCTGATCGTCCGTGAGGAGCGCCGAGCCATGACGATCACCACCTCGATCAATGCCGTCGGAGCGGTGAAGGCGACGGAAATGATCCAGTCGGCGCGAGCCGAGGCCGCGATCGAGCACAGGGCGGGCCTGCACACCGTCACGATGGCGCTGCCCGAGTCCGAGGACGCCGACCGCCGGCCGCAGGAGGACGGTCCCGACCGTCCCGCCTTGCAGAAGCGTGTCGTCGACATCAGCGTCTGAGACCGGCTCGGCGCTGCGGGCAAGTGCAGGCGCCGGGTAGCCGTTCTCTCAGCCCTGCGAACGCACGGCCACGCGCAGGGCCGCCGCCGCGTCTTCGGGCGACGCATCGCAACCCGCAGGCAGGACGACCTTCGCGGCCCAGTCGTCGGCCGCGTTGTTCGGGCTCAGCCCGAGCCGAACGGATGCGCGACGCGCGAAGTAGATCGCGTTGAGCCTGACCGTGACCAACCGGCCCGCGAGGCTTCGGCCCTGATAGACGAAGACGACCCGACCTCCGCTGGACCGCGTGCCGGCGTTCGACGGATCCGACGCGTAGAAGCCGACCCGCACCAACTCGACGGAGGCGGGCCTGGCGCAGTTCCCGAGGGGCACCGCGCGCCGCCCCGCGTCGGAGCGCGGCAGCCAGGCATCCTCGCCCAGATCGATCAGGCCGCCGGAGACGTCCCGGGCCGCGATCCGGCCGATCCCCGGCGACTGCCGATGGGCATGCACCCGCACGGCGAGCGAGGCGATCAGGAGCAGGCACAGGACGCAGAGGCCGCCGCGCGCGCCGGTCATCGCAGTTGCGCACCGAGGCAGCCTGCGCGTCCCTGCACGGAGCGCGCGATCGGAACGATGGCGGCCAGGACGGAGCCCAGCGCGACCAGGGTGGATCCCAGGCCATCGTGCCAGAACGCGTAGGACGCGGGGGACGGCAGCATCGCCAGGATGCGTGCGACGTTGATCGCCACCACGAGGCACGCGCTCAGACCCAGAGCGCGAAACGCGGCGCGGTCCGCTCCATGCGCGGCGATCTTCAGGATGGAAAGCCAGATCACAACGGTGAGCGACAGATTGTGGAACGACGAACATCCCTCGAGGATCACGATCGACCAGTCGTCCCGAACGCTGAGGCTCGCTCCATCCACATGGAGCCGGCCGTAGAACCCGCGACCCACCAGGGAGATCATGCCGACTTCGGCCACTTCGATGACCTGATAGCAGAGCTTGAAGAGAAGCTTGCCCCAGAGCTCGTAGACGGACAGGGCGAGCCAGATCTGACCGATGTCGACGCTGGTTCGATCGGCGCGCCGCCTCGAGACGAACCAGCCGCCGGCGAGCGTCATGGCGAGATAGATGCCGTGCTGCTCCGGCACGAACCACGCGAGGGCGGCGACGATCAGGATGGCGATGTCGAGGCCGGACAGGACCAGCCGCCCGCGCGACCCGGCGAAGGCCAGCGACAGGATGGCGGCAAGCCCGAACGCCTCGCCCACGCTCAATTCGACGGCGTTGTGAGCGGACGGGAGGTTCTCGAGCAGGCGCCGCTGCAGGACAGCCGACAGGCAGGTGCCGCAGGAGAACAGCAGCACGATGTACAGCGCGGCGCGATCAGGCCCGGGGGCGCCCCGGGTCCGCGCCGCCCCGATCGGGCGACCCGCCCGCTCCCCGGCGGATCCGTCCATAAGCGAACCGCCCGTCAGGAGTCTGACCCGGCTCGGCCCGTCCTCCGCCGGAGGAGCGCCACGGTGCCGCCGGCCAGGAGCAGGCCGAGCAGCGCATTGATCTCAGGCGACGGGGCGCCCCCGGAAGCGTGGCTCGCCCCACCCCCGGACCCGAGATCGAAAAACGATTCCCCGAGACCGCCTCCGGATGACGTCGCGGTGTCGCCGCCCCGGCTCGCGGGGTGTGCGTCAGCGCCCGGGCGACGCGCAGCTCCGGTCAGGTCGCTGTTCCATCCACCCGCGAGTGCGTTGCCACTTCCCGCCGATGCCGGCGCGCAAAGACTTAGCACGGCGACTACGTAGCAGACGATACCTACGTATTTCATCGTAACTGCTCATAAATCTCAATCGATCCACATGATGAGACCCGATATTTATCCAAGGCAATCGAACATTCAATTTGTCAGACTTGATTCACAGCTTTCTGCATAGCCGGTCCGGACGGTAGTCTTGCAGCGGTCGCGCCGTCGCGTGGTCTGTGGTTCCAATCCGCGGGAAGCGCATCCGGCCGTGCGGAGGCGGCCCGATGATTCGCCATCCCGGCCGTAGCTGCTGACGAGAGGTCGCCTGCGGCGCGGACAGGGCTGCGACGAAGCGCGATGCAGCGCCGGATGATCGCGCAACAGCCTACGAGGCGCCGACGACCTGGAGCCCTTGCTTCTGTCGGGGCGCCGGAACGTCGTGCTGCGGCGGCGCGCAGCGGGTCTGGTTGCGACCGCCCGCCTTGGCTTCGTAGAGCGCGTCGTCCGCAAGGCGGCAGAGATCTTCCAGCGCCGGGCGTTCGCCCTCGACCAGCACGCGGCTCGCCAACCCCGTGCTCACCGTGACCGCGCCCGCGCCGATACCCGCCGATCTGACGGCCAGCGTGGACACCTCGGCGTGGACCTTTCCCGCGATGCGAAGGGCGCCGGCCTGGTCGGTGTCCGGCAGGAGGATGGCGAATTCCTCACCGCCGATCCGACAGACGAGGTCGTGGGGACGATGGACGCTGGCCGAAAGGCAGCGCGCCAGACCTTGCAGCACCGCGTCCCCGACCTGATGGCCGTAGCGGTCGTTGAAGCGCTTGAAGTGATCTGCATCGACGATCAGCAGGGAGAGCGGCTTGCCCGAGCGCGTCGCTCCCACGGAGGCCCGAATGAAAGCCTCCTCGAACGCGCGGCGGTTCGGCAGCCCGGTCAGCGCGTCCGTCAGGGACAGCTTTGCGAGTTCTGCCTGTATCGCTTCACGGCGGCGCAGCTCACGCCCGAACAGGAGCGACAGCGCGATCGTGAGGCCGCACAGCACCAGCACGATCCCGCCGATGACGAACACCTTCACCCGCCACTCGGCCTCGATGTCGTCCGTCGAGAGGGCGACGTTCAGGATCATCGGCAGGTCGCCGACGCGCGTGAAGCTGTAAGAGCGTTCAATGCCGTCGCGGACCGAGGAGTGGACGAAGCTGCCGCTGTGCTCGCGCAGAAAGCCCTGAAAGGTCGGGGCCTGGGCGATGTTCGCCCCGATATCCCCCTCGACGAAGGGGTGGCGCATGATCCGCGTGCCATCGTGCAGATACAGGTTGATCGCCCCGTGCCGGCCGAGGTCGATCTGGCTGAACAGACGCGTGAAGTAGGTCAGGTTCAGGGTGCCCAGGACCACCCCGCCGAACGTACCGTCCGCCTTGTTGATGCGGCGGCTCAGCACGATCATGCGGCTGCCGAGCAGACGTGAGAACAACGGCTCGCTGATGTAGAGGCCCAGGTTGTTCTGCGCCTTGTGCGCCTGGAAATAGGCGCGATCCGCGTAGTTGGCTTTGCGGGCCGGAACCGCGCCCGCGTCGATGAGGCTGTCGCCGTTCTCATCGGTGACGATCATCACGCCCATGTCGCGGGCCGTCGCGGCGCGATCGAACAGGACGAGTTGACGGAGCTCGGGGCTGACCTGCGCGAGCCCGGGCGCTTTCAGGTTGTCGATGACGCCGCGCAACGAGAGATCGTACATCTCGAGGTTGCGAGCGATGTCGCGCTCCAGGATCTGGACGAGGTTCCTGGAGGTCTGCTGGGCCTTGTCCCACGCGTCCTGGCGCAGGTCGAACAGCATCAGGCCGGAGGCCGCCAGCATCCCGACAGGTGCCAAGACGCCGAGGGCGATCCAAGTGCGGGCCAAGTGACACTGAGCCGCCAAGCGCAGCAGCGGTCCCATCCGCGTTCCTCGCGATCGCTCCGCACGATGCTGCCATGAACAACCTTAACGACTGGCTTCAGATCGCCACGAGCAGGGGGGCCTATCGGGCACCGGGCCCGACACGATCGCGTGAGCTGTCTCCGCGAGCCAACCTGCGATCGGCGATTCGGCGCGGCCGAGTCTTCCGAATGACGAAGCCCGGTTCTGACCGCGACTGGCGACCGGCAATTCCACATTGCCGCACACTTGAACTGTTTCTGGCCGAGCCCAGTTCATTACAAATGTTGCACCGCGGTCCGGCCAAAGTGGGCGACCTGCAGCCCATCGGCGTCGCCCGCCATCTCACGGCTGTCGGGCGCGACGAATATCCGTCGTCCTGGACGACGATCTCCGTCTCCTGCCTGTCTACACTTGCGCTGTTGGCCGTCGGAGCAGCGTGGCTCGATCGCGGGGGCTGGATTCCACCGACCCTGACGCGCCGCCCGGCGCCCGGAACGGCCGTCGGGGCTTCATCGCCCGCCATCTTCCCGTCGTGGATCGAGGTCCCGCATCTGTCAGGGCCTGCCTCACGGGCGCCCGATCCCGCGACCTTCGCCCTGGCCGACCGACCCCGCAGCTTCCTGGATCCGAACCCTGCGCATACGGGAGCGCAGCCGGGTGTCCTGGCGCCACGCGCCAATCCCCGCCTTCCGCTCCTCGGCGCACCCCTCGATGCGGCGCGTCTCGGGCAGGAGCAGCCGCCCGCCTGGGACGACGGCGCCGAACGTCAGGCCGGCGGGCCCTCGGCCGCGCCGGCCGCGATGGCGACGCTCGGTCTGGACGGGCCGTCGTCATCGCCGGATCGGGCGGGGCCGGGCGCGGCGCGGACCCCTCCGGCCGATCTGACGGCTCCGCCGCTTGCGCCGTCCAAACCGGCTCAAGGACCGGCCCCGACCGAAATCGTCGTCCGGCCTCCGCCGCCGGTTGCCGCCTCACCGCCATCCGGACGCGTGGCGACGCTCGGCCCGGACGGCGTGCAGCCGGGCGTGGACCCGATACCCGTGATGACGCTACCGCGCGACGCGGGCGTCGCGGCGGCGCCGATCCTGAACCCCCGGCCGGCACGGCACGCGCGGTCGCTACGACGGCCCCCGGGGAGGACTCCGGCCTCCCGGGCGCCGATGCCCGACCGCGATACCGAGCAGACGGCAAGCATCATCAGCCAGCCGACCTCGGCGCGGGGGCGGATCGATGCCGGCGCGGTCGCGCATGCCTCCATCCACCGGGGGCGCGCCAATCGCCCGGCCGTCTCCCCGCCCGCTTCCGCACCGTCCACGTCCTGGACGCTGCCATCCGCCCTCGCG
>NZ_JAKSXX010000251.1 GCF_022829385.1 Methylobacterium sp. J-070
ATATTTCAACGACACGATCAGGATCAACGACCACAGGATCAGCGACACCGCCCCCGTGGCCGCCGCCGGGACCGAGGCGCCGCCGGCGGTCGCCGCCTTCACCGCCTCCTTGAACGCGTAGAGCGGGCTCGTGCCGATGTCCCCGTACACGACGCCCAGCGCGCCCAGCATCAGCGCGGCGCCGGGCCCGTGCCGGACCGCGCCGGGCTTGCGCGCCACCGGCGCCGCTGGGAGATCGACCGCCGGGGCAGCTGCAGGGTGCAGGGCTTGGCTCACGGGCAGGTCCGGTGGATGGCGTCGCTGTTGGGCGAAACCTTAGCGCGTCGGCCGCGCGGCGATAGACTGCAGGCGTCTACGCAGCGCCGATGACAAAGACTTGTCACCCGATCGTGATGACCCTCGAAGCCCGCTCAAGCGGCGATCTCCGATCCACAGCATCGTGCCGACCTGCCGCGCGACGGACGCCTCAGGCGCGGGGATGACGGCCATGCCGCAGCTCGACGCTCAGGCGGCGTCCAGCCCCAGATCGATGATCGCCGCCGAGTGGGTGATCCAGCCGCAGGAGATCAGGTCGACGCCCGAGGCCGCCACCGCCCCGACGGTCTCGCGGGTGATCCGGCCCGACGCCTCGGACAGGGCGCGGCCGTCGATCATCGCCACCGCCCGGGCGAGCAGGTCGGGACCCATATTGTCGAGGAGAACCGCGTCGATCCCCACCGACAGCGCTTCGGCCAGCTGCTCCAGGCTGTCGACCTCGCACTCGATCTTGACCAGATGGCCGGCGCGCGCCCGGGCACGCGCGATCGCCGGCACGATGCCGCCCGCGACGGCGACATGGTTGTCCTTGATCAGCACCGCATCGTCGAGGCCGAACCTGTGGTTCGAGCCGCCGCCGGCCCGGACCGCGTGCTTCTCCAGGGCGCGCAGGCCCGGCGTGGTCTTGCGGGTGCAGACGATCGACGCCTTGCCGTGCGGACGTGCCGCCTCCACCAGCCCGTGGGTGGCGGTGGCGACGCCCGACATCCGGCACAGCAGGTTCAGGGCGACCCGCTCGGCGGTGAGGATCGCGCGGGCCGGCCCGTCGAGCCGCAGGACCACGTCCCCCGGCGCCACCCGGGCGCCGTCGCCGCGCTCGACCGTCACGGCGACCGCCGGGTCGACCAGCGCGAAGGCGATGGCGGCGGCGTCGGTGCCGGAGATGACGCCGTCTTGGCGGGAGGCGATCACGCCGCGCATGCGCGCGCCCGGCGGCACGATGGCGTCGGTGGTGATGTCGCCGGCCCGGCCGAGATCCTCGAGCAGGGCGGCGCGCACCACCGGCTCGACCAGGAGCCGCGGCAGGGGCAGGATCTCTTCGGACAGGACCGAGTGCGTCGCTGCGGGGGTCATGGCGTCAGCGCCTCCTCGGCGGACGGGACCGCGCGGAGCGCGGCGTTCAGGTCGGCCAGCGTCGTCTCGGTGTGCGTGGCCGGGGCGGTGTGGGGGAAGTCGCTGCGCCAGTGGGCGCCGCGGCTCTCCTCCCGGGCCAGCGCCCCGCGGGCGATCATCAGGGCCACCAGGGCCGCGTCGCAGGTCTCCGCCCGGGGCGTCAGGGCGGCGACCGCCCCGGCGAGCCCGGCCGCGTCGCGCACGACGCCGACCCGGCCCTCCATCAGCGCCCGGATCGCCGGCAGGTCGCCGGTCGGGCGCGCGGCCGCGACCTGGGGCAGGATGGCGGACGGCGGCGGCGCGTCCAGCCCGTCGGCGATGAAGCGGGCGTAGGCGAGCCCTTCCAGCAGGGAGTTGCTGGCGAGGCGGTTGGCGCCGTGCAGGCCCGTCGAGGAGACCTCGCCGCAGGCGTAGAGGCCGGGCACCGAGGTGGCGCCGTGGGCGTCCACCTTCACGCCGCCCATGTGGTAGTGCGCCGCCGGACGGACCGGGATCGGCTGCACGGCCGGGTCGATGCCGGCGGCGGCGCAGAGGCCTGCCACCGTCGGGAAGCGTCGCGGCATCGCGGTCCCGAGCGCCCCGCGGGCGTCGAGGAAGACCGTGCGACCCCGCTGGAGCGCCTGGAAGATGCCGCGCGCGACCACGTCGCGCGGGGCGAGATCGCCGCCCGCGATGCCGGCCATCACGGGGGCGCCGGTCTCGTCGATCAGGCGGGCGCCCTCGCCGCGCAAGGCCTCGGTGGCGAGGGGCATCGGGTCGGCGCCGGCCGCGATGGCGGTCGGGTGGAACTGCACGAACTCCATGTCGCGCAGCACCGCGCCGGCCCGGGCGGCCAGCGCCAGCCCCCGGCCGAGGGCGCCGGGCGGGTTGGTGGTCGCCGCATAGACGGCGCCGACGCCGCCGGTGGCCAGCACCACGGCCCGGGCCGGGATGCGGAAACGGGCGCCGTCGCGCTCGGCCACGATCCCCGCGACGGAGCCGTGGGCGTCCCGCAACAGGTCGCAGGCCCTCGCCTCCACGACCTCGACGGTGGGCGTGGCCAGCACCGCCCGCACCAGCCCTTCGAGGACCCGCGCGCCGGTGGCGTCACCGCCGGAGCGGACGATCCGGCGGCGGCCGTGCGCGGCCTCCAGGCCGAGGGCGAGCGCCCCGTCGTCGGTGCGGTCGAACGGCACGCCGATCCGCACCAGCCAGTCGATCAGCCCGGGCCCCTCCCGGGCGACCCGCAGCGCCACGTCGGGCTCGGTGAGCCCGGCGCCGGCCGCCTCGGTGTCGGCGGCGTGGAAGTCGGCAGCGTCGTCGCCGCCGACCGCCGCGGCGATGCCGCCCTGCGCCCAGCCGGTGGCGGTCCCGAGGCCGAGCGCCGAGGCGGTGATCAGGGTCACCGGACGGGGCGCGAGGCGCAGCGCGACGCTGAGGCCGGCGACGCCGCCGCCGACCACGACGATGCGGTCGGCCATGTTCGGAGCGATGGCGTTCATGGCTAGCGCACCAGCAGCATGCGCTCGACCGCCGCCCGGGCGCGGTCGGCGAGCGCCGGATCGACCGTGACCTCGTGGGTCATCGTCTCCAGGGCGCGGCGGATATTCTTCAGGCTCATCCGCTTCATGTGCGGGCACATGTTGCAGGGCTTGATGAACTCGATGTCCGGGTTCGCGGCCGCGATGTTGTCGGCCATCGAGCACTCGGTCACCAGGACGACCTGGCTCGGGCGCTTCTGGAGGACGAAGTCCATCATCATCGCGGTCGAGCCGGAGAAATCCGACTCGGCCACCACGTCCGGCGGGCATTCGGGATGCGCGATCACCGTGACGCCGGGGTAGCTGTCGCGGACATCGCGGATGTCGGCCGGGGTGAAGCGCTCGTGAACCTCGCAGTGACCGGCCCAGGTCAGGATCTCGACCTCCGGGATCTCGGCCTGGACGTTCTGGGCCAGGAACTCGTCCGGGATCATCAGCACCCGGGGCGCGTTCAGCGACTTCACCACCGCGACGGCGTTGCCGGAGGTGCAGCACAGATCCGACTCGGCCTTCACGGCGGCCGACGTGTTCACGTAGGTCACGATCGGCACGCCCGGATATTTGGCCCGCAGGGCGCGCACGTCCGCCGCGGTGATCGAATCGGCCAGCGAGCAGCCCGCGCCCATGTCGGGGATCAGCACGGTCTTGGCCGGATTCAGTAGCTTGGCCGTCTCCGCCATGAAGTGAACGCCGGCCAGCACGATCACGTCGGCATCGACCGTCACCGCTTCGCGGGCCAGCGCGAGGCTGTCGCCGACGATGTCGGCCACCGTGTGGAAGATCTCCGGCGCCTGATAGTTGTGCGCCAGGATCACGGCATTGCGCTCCCGCTTCAGACGCAGGATCGCCTCGATGTCCGGGGCGAGCGCCGGCCATTCGATCGCCGGAACGTGCCGGCTCACCCGGGCGTAGAGATCCGGCAGCGGCAGGCCCGGGACAGGCACGCGGGAGACGGGTGACACGGTCGACGCCATGGCGTCCTCCATTATGCTCAGTTTGAGCATTGTGCCGTCTAACTTATGGGGGCCGAAGCGGTCTGTCCAGATATGCTAGCTGTGAGCATAAATCTTTTGCGGTGCGGTGTTATGGTGCGCTGCCACAAGCGGCGCGGCGGCCGGCTGCTCAGCAGAAGGTCGCCGGGTCCGGGCCGATCCGGCCGTCGGGCCGGTCGAGGGCGGCCATTTGGGCCATCTCGTCGGCACGGAGCTCGAAGTCGGACAGGGCGATGTTCTCCAGGATGCGCGCGGGCCGCGCCGTCTTCGGGATCGCCACGCAGCCGATCTGCATCTGCCAACGCAGGACCACCTGGGCCGGCGTCTTGCCGTGCGCCTCCGCGATGGCGACGACCGCCGGGTCGTTCAGCTCCTTGCCCTGACCCAGGGGACTCCACGCCTCGGTCACGATCCCGAGACGCGCATCGTCGGCCCGGGGCCCGCTCCGCTGGAAATGCGGGTGCAGCTCGATCTGGTTCACCGCGGGCGTCACTCCCGTCTCGCCGACCAGCGTGGCGATATGCTCGGCCGTGAAGTTGGAGACGCCGATCGACTTGGCCCGCCCGTCTTCGCGGACCTGGATCAGCGTCCGCCAAGTCTCGACGAACAGGCGCCGCTGCGGGCAGGGCCAGTGGATCAGGTAGAGGTCGACGTAAGGCAGGCCGAGGCGCTTCAGGCTCTCGTCGAAGGCACGCCGGGCCTCGTCGCGGCCCTGGCGGTCGTTCCAGAGCTTGGTTGTGACGACGATCTCCTCCCGCGGGACCTGCGCGTCGCGGATCGCGCGGCCGACCCCCGCCTCGTTGCCATAAGCCGCCGCGGTGTCGATCAGGCGGTAGCCGGCTTGGAGCGCGCGGCCGACGAGGTCCGGTGCCTCCGCGTCGGAGAGCTGCCAGCAGCCGTAACCGATCTGGGGGATGCGGCGCCCGTCATTGAGGGCGAGGGTCGGGACGGTCGCGGCCATGCGATGAGGCTCCGAGGGCGTTTTTCAGCCCTCAGGTGGACCGGCGGCACCGCCGGACAAGGCCGGCCCCGGGCGTCCCACGACGTTCGAACGGTTCCGTCGGACGCCGCCGAGCGTCTTGCGCGATCCGCAACCGCGCTGAACGGGCGCAGTCTGGACCGGATCTAATCCGCCGGGCCGGGCGTTGGCGCACCAGATTCCAGGCTGCGACGTGCGTCCGGCGCACCGCGCACGAGCGGGATGACAGCATGACCGACGTGATTCCGAAGACGCCGTTCGCCGTGACGCGGCGCGCCGTGGTGGAGGGCGCCGCCGCGGCGGGCGTTCTGGGAGCCCTCGGGTTCCGCGCTACCCCCGCCGCGGCGGCGCCGGGCGATCCCGCCCCGCAGACCCTGCCGGTGCGGCTCACCATCAACGGGCAGGACCAGGACCTCGTGCTCGACACGCGCACCACGCTCCTCGACGCCCTGCGCGAGCATCTGGCGCTCACCGGCACCAAGAAGGGCTGCGACCACGGCCAGTGCGGCGCCTGCACGGTGCTGGTCGATGGCCGGCGGATCAATTCCTGCCTGACCCTGGCCGCGATGCACGAGGGCGACCAGATCACCACCATCGAGGGACTTGCCTCCGGCGACCAGCTCCATCCGATGCAGGCGGCGTTCCTGGAGCATGACGGCTTCCAGTGCGGCTACTGCACGCCGGGCCAGATCTGCTCGTCGGTCGGCATGCTGAGCGAGGTCAAGGCGGGTTGGCCGAGCCACGTCACCGAGGATGTCGCGTCGACCCCGGCTCTGAGCGACGCCGAGATCCGCGAGCGGATGAGCGGCAACATCTGTCGCTGCGCCGCCTACCCGAACATCGTCGCGGCGATCCGCGACACCGCCGCCAGCAACCTCTGAGGGGGCGGAGATGAAGGCTTTCACCTACGAGCGTCCCGCCACGGTTCAGGACGCCGCAAGGCTCGCGGCGGAGCGCCCCAACGCGAAGTTCATCGCGGGCGGGACCAACCTTCTCGACCTGATGAAGCTCCAGATCGAGACTCCGGCGACGCTGATCGACGTCAACCGCCTGCCTCTGAACGCGGTCGAACCCACAGCGGACGGCGGCCTGCGGATCGGCGCGCTGGTGCGCAATTCCGACCTCGCCGCCGAGCCGCGCGTGCGGAAGGACTACGCCGTGCTGGCGAAGGCGCTGCTGGCGGGCGCCTCGGGCCAGCTTCGCAACAAGGCGACCACCGCCGGCAACCTGCTCCAGCGGACGCGCTGCTACTATTTCTACGACACGGCGATGCCGTGCAACAAGCGCGAGCCGGGGTCGGGCTGCGCGGCGATCGGCGGGTTCAACCGCATCATGGCGGTGGTCGGCGCAAGCGACTCCTGCATCGCCACCAATCCGTCCGACATGGCGGTGGCCATGCGCGCCCTCGACGCCACCGTCGAGACGCTGGATCCGAACGGGCAGGCGCGGACGATCCCGATCGCCGATTTCCACACGCTGCCCGGCGACACGCCCCAGATCGAGACCACGCTCCGCAAGGGCGAGATCATCACGGCCGTGACCCTGCCGAAGCCGGTGGCGGGCCTGCACATCTACCGCAAGGTGCGCGACCGGGCCTCCTACGCCTTCGCGACCGTGTCGGTGGCGGCGGTGATCGCCGGAGCCGAAGGCGGCAAGCCGCAGGCCGCGCGGCTGGCCTTTGGCGGCCTGGCGCACAAGCCCTGGCGGGTGGCCGAGGCCGAGGCGGCGCTGGTTCGGACCGGTTCCGCCGACGCCGCCGCCGACGCCGTGCTGCAGGGTGCCCGCGGCTACGGCAGCAACGACTTCAAGATCCCGCTGACGCGGCGGACCCTGCGCGCCGTCGTGGCGCAGGCGACCCGCGCGTAGCCCTCCCGATCAAGGACCGTCCCATGGAGATGAACCAGCCGATCGGCCGGACGCCGCTGGACGAGCGTCCCGACGGCCTCGTCGGCAAGCCGTTGAGCCGGGTCGAGGGCAAGCTCAAGGTCACGGGCCGCGCGCCCTACGCCTACGAGACCCGGGCGCTGCAGAATCCCGCCTACGGGTTCGTCGTGACCGCGACCATCGCGTCGGGCACCATCCGCGCCATCGACGCGGATGCGGCCCGGCGGGCGCCGGGGACCCTTCTGGTCCTGACCCACGAGAACGTGCCCGAACAGGGCGAGAAGAAGGAGCAGGTCTGGCCGCAGCTCCAGGGCACCGACGTCAAGTTCTACGGACAGCCCGTCGCCTTCGTGGTGGCCGAGACCTTCGAGCAGGCCCGGGCGGCCGCGATGCTGGTGAAGGTCCAGTACGACGCCAAGACGCCCAAGGGCCGGCTCAAGGACGCGCTCGCGTCGGCCTACGAGCCGAAGCCGGTCAACTCGCCTCCGGATTCGAAGCTCGGGGATTTCGATGCGGCCTTCGCGGCGGCGCCGGTGAAGCTCGACGTGGAATACGTCACGCCGAACCAGATCCACGCCCAGATGGAGCCGCACGCCACGATCGCCTCCTGGGAGGGTGACGGCGTCGTGCTGCACACGGCCAACCAGATGCCGAACCGCGGCCAGAAGGCGCTGGGCTCGGTGCTCAAGCTGCCGCCCGAGAAGGTGCGGATCGTCAGCCCCTATATCGGGGGCGGCTTCGGCGCGAAGCTCCAGGTCCAGCCGGAGGCGACCCTGGCGATCCTGGCCTCGAAGGTGATCCGGCGGCCCGTGAAGGTCGCGCTCACCCGCCAGCAGGAATTCCACGTGGCGACCCACCGGACCGACACGATCCAGCGGATCCGGCTCGGCGCCGACCAGGAGGGCCGGCTCTCGGCGATCGGCCACGAATCGTGGTCCGACACGGCGGAAGGCGACGGCTTCTTCGAGACCTCGGCCAACGTCACCCGCTCGCTCTACGCGGCGCAGAACCGCGTCACGCGCCACAGGCTCGTGAACCTGAACATGCCGATCGCCTCGTCGATGCGCGCGCCGGGCGAGGCCGTGGGGCAGCTCGCCTTCGAGTGTGCCATGGACGAGCTGGCCGAACGACTGAAGATCGATCCGGTCGAATTGCGGATCCGCAACGAGCCGGCCGAGGATCCCGAGAACAAGGTGCCGTTCTCCACCCGCCAGCTCGTCCCCTGCATGCGCGAGGGCGCGCGCCTGTTCGGCTGGGACAAGCGTCAGGCGGCGGGCAGCCGGCGCGAGGGCAACTGGCTGGTCGGCATGGGCATGTCGGCCGCCGCCCGCCTCAACCCGCTGATGCCGTCCTCCGCCTCGGTGCGGTTCGGGCCGGACGGGGTGCTGGTCGTCCGAATGGCGATGACCGATCCCGGCACCGGCACCTACACGATCCTCACCCAGATCGCCGGCGAGATGCTGGGGCTTCCGCCGGAGCGCGTGCGGGTGGAGATCGGCGACACCGCCTTTCCCTACGCGTCGGGGTCCGGCGGCTCGTTCGGTGCCGCCTCGGCGGGCTCGGCGCTCTACGTCGCCTGCGACAACCTCCGGCAGGCGTTGCTGAAGGTCGGAGGCCTCAACCCGGAGGGCGCCACCTTCCGCGACGGGGCCGTCACCGCGGGAGGCCGGACGGTGTCGCTCGCCGACCTCGCGGGTCCGGGTCTGGAAGCCTCGGGCGAGATCAAGCCCGGGGAGATGAAGAAGAAGTTCTCGCAATATTCCTACGGCGCGCATTTCGCCGAGGTCGGGGTCGATGTCGACACCGGCGAGATCCGGCTGCGGCGGATGCTCGGCGTCTTCACCGGCGGGCGCATCCTGAATGCCAAGACCGCCCGCAGCCAAGCGATCGGCGGCATGACCTTCGGGGTCGGCGCCGCCTTGATGGAGGATGCCGTGGTCGATCCGCGCCACAGCTACTTCGTGAACCACGACATGGCCGAGTATCACGTGCCCGTGCACGCCGACATCCCGATGATCGATGCGGTGTTCCTGCCGGAACTCGACGACAAGACCAATCCGCTGAAGAGCAAGGGGCTCGGCGAACTCGGGATCTGCGGTGCCGGCGCGTCGCTGGCGAACGCGATCCACAACGCCACCGGGATCCGCGTGCGGGAATACCCCCTCACCCTCGACAAGATGCTCAAGGGCTTCGAGGAGCAGGAGGGCCAAGCGCAGCGGCGGACCTGATCGGGACGGCCCGGGGGGCCGATCTCCATCCGCGGTTGACGGCCGGGCGCGCAGGCGGGACACCCGGCCAAAAGCCCGAATGTGGGGAAGCGCCCGGTGCCCGACAGCCTGTCCAACGACCGCCATCCGCCGGCGCGGTTCAACGCGGCCCGCTACGGCCTCGCCGAGAACGCCCGCCTGCGTCCCGACAAGACCGCGCTGATCATGGTCGGCGACGACAGCGAGGCGCGCCTCACCTTCGGGGAGGTCGAGCGGGCGGTGCGCGCCATCGCGGCGGGATTGCTCGGGCTCGGCCTCAACCGCGGCGACCGGGTGATGATCCGGATGGGCAACGAGGCCGATTACGTCCTGGTGTATTTCGGCGCGCTGGCGGCCGGCCTCGTGGCGCTGCCGTCCTCGCCGCAGCTCACCGAGGGCGAGGCGGCGTTTCTGATGGAGAATTCCGGCGCCGCCGCGGTGGTGATCGGCAGCGGCTGCACGGTGGGGTCGGACGCCCTGGGCGGCCGCCTGCTCCTGGATGCAGCGGCGGTCGCCGCGCTGAAGCTCGGGCCGCCCCTGCCCGACTACGCCGACACCGCGGCCGACGACCCGGCGATGCTGATCTACACCTCTGGCACCACCAGCCGGCCGAAGGGCGTGCTCCACGCCCACCGCGCCGCCTATGGCCGGCGGCCGATGCTCGATCACTGGCTCGGACTCACCGAGTCCGACGTGATGCTGCATGCCGGCACCATGAACTGGACCTACACGCTGGGCGTGGGCTTGAGCGACCCGTGGTCGGTGGGCGCGACCGCGGTGCTCTACAACGGCCCGCGCGATCCCGCCGTCTGGCCGCGTCTCATCGCCCGGCACGGTGCCACGCTGTTCGCCGCGGTCCCGACCCTGTACCGCCAGATCCTGAAGTACGGCGCCCTCGAGGCCCATGATCTGTCGAGCCTGCGCCACGGCTGCACGGCCGGCGAACCGCTCTCGGTGGAGCTGCTCGACGCCTGGACGCGGGCCACCGGAAAGCCGCTCTACGAGGCGCTCGGGATGAGCGAGATCTCGACCTACATCTCAAGCGGCCCGACGATTCCGGTCCGTCCCGGCTCGCCCGGCAAGCCGCAGCCCGGGCGGCGCGTGGCGATCCTGCCTCCGGAGGGCGAGCCCGTGCCGCTGCCGGCGAACGCGACCGGGCTCCTGGCCGTCCACCGATCCGAGCCCGCCCTGATGCTCGGCTACTGGAACCGCCCCGAAGAAGAGGCCGAGGTGATGCGCGGCGACTGGTTCGCGGGCGGCGACCTCGCCCGGATCGACCCGGACGGCTACCTCTGGTTCGAGGGCCGCAACAACGACCTGATGAAGGCGATGGGCTACCGGGTCTCGCCCAACGAGGTGGAGGCGGTGCTGTCGGCCCACCCGTCGGTCGCCGAGGTCGGCGTGGCCGAGCTGCCGGTACGCGCGGACGTGTCGGTGATCTGCGCGTTCGTGGTGCTGCAGCCGGAGGCCGAGCCCGATGCCGAGGCGCTGCTCGCGTGGTGCGCCGAGCGGCTCGCCGCCTACAAGCGTCCGCGGGAGATCCGCTTCCTCGACGCGCTGCCGCGCACGGCGAACGGCAAGGTCCAGCGGAAGCGGCTGGCCGGGGCTGTATTGGGCTGAGGAAAGCCGCGCGCACGCCCTCGCCCCCCCTTTGCGGGGGAAGGAGTGGCACGGTTCTCGAGTGCGAGCGCCTACAGCAACGTCCCGCGCAGGATCAGGAGCGCCACCGAGAAGTAGATGACGAGCCCCGTCACATCGACTAGCGTCGCCACGAACGGCGCCGACGCGGTGGCCGGATCGAAGCCGACGCGCTGGAGCAGGAACGGCAGCATCGAGCCCGAAAGCGAACCGAACGTCACGATCCCGACCAGCGCCGCGCCGACCGTCGCGGCGACCAGCGGCCAGTGCTCGCCGTAATCGTACAGGCCGAGCTTCTGCCAGGCGACGATCCGGATCACCGCGATCACCCCGAGGATCGACCCGAGGAAGATACCGGTCGGAAGCTCCCGCAACGCGACCCGCCACCAGTCGCGCAGGTGGATCTGGTGGAGGGCCAACGCCCGGATCAGCAGCGAGGTCGCCTGCGAGCCGGAATTGCCCCCCGAGCTCATGATCAAGGGGATGAACAGCGTCAGGACGATCGCCTTCTCCAGCTCGCCCTCGAAACCCTGCATGGCCGAGGCGGTGAGCATCTCTGAGAGGAACAGGGCACACAGCCAGCCGGCGCGTTTCCGGATCATCGTGAAGAAGCCGATGTCCATGTAGGGCTCGGGCAGCGCCTCCATGCCGCCGAAGCGCTGCACGTCCTGGGTCTGCTTCTCGATCATGGCGTCGATCATGTCGTCGACGGTGACGATGCCGATCACGTGGCCGACCGCGTCGACCACAGGCAGCGCAAGGAGGTCGTATTTGGAGATGAGCCGGGCCGCCTCCTCGCGACTCGCGGTCGGCGAGACGGCGAGCGGCCGCCGGCCCGGCGCGACGCTGAGCACGTTGTCGTTCGGATCCCCCGAGATCAGCCGGCGCAGGGGCACCGCCTTGGTCAGCGCACGGGTGCGCGGGTCGAGCACGAAGATCGCGTAGATGGTCTCGCGGGTCTTCTCGACATGGCGGATGTGCTCCAGGGTCTGGCCCACCGTCCAGGTCCCAGGAACTGTGACGAACTCGGTGGTCATCAGCGAGCCGACCGTCTCCTCGCCGTAGGCCGAGAGCCGGTCCACGGCGCCGCGGGTCTCGGCGTCGAGGCGCGCGCGCAGGTCGGACCGGCCGGGCTCCTCGATCTCCCGGAACACGTCGGTGACCCGGTCGGCCGACATGCCCGACAGGTAGGCGGCGACCCGATCCCGCGGCAACATCTCGATGATGTCGGCGGCGCAGTCGAGCTCCGGCTGGTCGAGCACCTCCACCGCCCGATCCATCGGCAGGCCGAGCAGGATCGCGGCGGCGACCTCTGGGGCCTCGTCGTTGAGCTTCTCCACGATGTCGGGGGCGCGTTCGTCCGAGAGCCGCGCGGCCAGCACGGACGGGTCGACGCGGGTGTCGAAGGGGGCGATCTCGTTCATGGCCTCGCCTCGTGGTTACGAGGCGACGCGGCGCCGGTCATCCTGGGTCAAGGCCGTGGCCGGCCGCGGCGCCGGTCGCCCCGCGGCCAGGCCTCTCAGCGGCTCAGGCGGGACGACGGCGCGTGGCCGGGCACGGCAGGCACGATCGGTCGGGCACGTCGCTTCGCGGGTCGCTGCTGAAGGGGAGCGCAACCTCGCCGGGGACGATGTCGCGCGGCTGCGTCGTGCGCTCCCGCGAAAACGCCGTCAAGCCGAAAGCCCTCCCGGATCGGACGATCCGCCCCGTCCGGGGGAGGGCCGCGGGCGGGTGTCGCTTGGCGGCATCAGCGGTCCCTATGAGAAATATAAGTGTTGTGCTCACTTGTATTGCGTCCAAGATATTGCCTATATGCCTCTCACCAACAACGAGGAGAAACGCCATGGCTTGGTCTGCCCCGATCGTGTCCGAGATCTGCGTCGGCATGGAAGTCACGAGCTACGAGTCGGCCGAGATCGACACCTTCAACTAAGACGCCCGTCGGTGAACCGCGCGTGGCCCGGGGCTAGCAGCTCCGGACCGCGCGGTCCCTGATCCCACTGCTTGCATTTAACCGGAGGAAATCATGGCCTGGTCCGCTCCCGTCGTGTCCGAGATCTGCGTCGGCATGGAAGTCACGAGCTACGAGTCGGCTGAGATCGACACCTTCAACTAAGTCGTCGACAGCGCGTTTTTTTTGGGCGCCGCTTCCCGGGAAGCGGCGCTTTTGTTTTGTGCGGCCCCCGGCACCGGCGCGGACCGGCTTGACGCCTTCGCCGAAACCTGACCGGCTGACGCCCGGGCAGGCGACCACCGTCTGCGGAGCGAGCGGGGACGGATTTGGCGGACAGCGCATACCCGGCCGATCGGACGATCCCGCCCTGCCCGATCACCGGCGCGCCCGCCCGGCGCTGCATCGAGCGTCTGGACGCGGCTTTCCTCACGCTGCTCTGGCGCTTCTCCGGCCGCGTCGATGTCGGCAAGCTGCTGCTGCCCGCCGGGACCTTCCGGCTGTGGGAATCGCCTACCGGCCTGATCTTCTTCGATCCGCCCGTGGCCGGCGACGCGGCATTCTACCGGGTGTTCTACGGACAGATCGCGGCGCACGACAAGCTCGCCGGGCCGGCGACGGAGCGGCTCGAATTTCGACGGGCGGCCGCGCATGTGGCCGACGGCGCCCGGGTGCTCGATGTCGGGTGCGGCCATGGCGGGTTCCGCGCCTATGTGCCGAATGCCGCCTATACCGGCCTCGACCCGAACTTCTCCGCCGAGGATCCCACCGGCGCGATCCTTGACGAGACCGTGGAGGCCCACGCGGCCCGCCTCGGCCCGGTCTACGACGTGGCCTGCGCCTTCCAAGTGATCGAGCACGTGGCGGATCCGTTGGGCTTCGCCAGGGCCCTGGCGGCCTGCGTGAGGCCCGGGGGGCTGGTCCTGATCGGCACGCCGCTCTGGCCCTCGCCCAACACCACGATCCCGAACTTCGTCATCAACGCGCCGCCCCATCACCTGACGTGGTGGACGCCCGCCGCCCTGGAGGCGCTGGCCGGAACGCTGGGCTGCACGCCGGAGGCGGTCCACGCAATCGGCATGGACCGGCACGATTCACTGATCCACTGGATGGCCAAGGTGACCCCGGTCCGCTGCCGCGACCGCTTCTTCCGCCAGACCTGGCGCTGGGTGCTGGCGCTCGCCGTCGCCTATCGGATCGGCGCCTTCCTCGACCGTTGGCTGCCGGTGCCGAAGCGGACGCGGCCGAACGCCTTGCTGCTCGTGGCGCGCAAGGGCGCCTGACCCTTCACCCCACGAACAGACCCGCGATCGCCGCGCTCGTGAGGTTCGAGAGCGTCCCGGCCAGGATCGCCCGCAGCCCGTAGCGGGCGACCTCGGAGCGACGCTCCGGGACGAGGCTCGAGAAGCTCGCGAGCTGGATGGCGATCGAGGCGAAGTTCGCGAAGCCGCACAGGGCGAAGCAGACGATCGCCTGCGAGCGCGGATCGAGGCTGCCGGCCTTCAGGGTCGGCGACAGGTTGGCGTAGGCCAGGAACTCGTTGAAGGCGAGCTTCTGGCCGATGGCGCCGCCGACCAGGGCCGCCTGCTCCCACGGGACGCCGAGAAGCCACGCCAGGGGGCTGAGCGCCCAGCCGAGCACGCGCTCGAAGGAGGCGTTGGGGTATCCCACGAGGCCGCCGAGGGAGCCGAAGAGGCCGTCGGCCAGCGCGATCAGCCCCACGAAGGCGATCAGCATGGCGCCGACCGCCACCGCCACCGCGAGCCCCTTCTGCGTGCCGTCGGCCGCGGCCTCGATGAGGTTGGCCGCGCGCCGCTCGCCGAATTCGACCCGGGTGGTGGTGATCCGGGTCGGTTCCGTCGAGGGAACCAGGATCTTGGCGTAGAGCAGGCCGCCCGGGATCGCCATCATCGAGGCCGCGAGCAGGTAGGTCATGGGCACGCCCAGCGCCGCGTAGCCGGCCAGGATCGATCCGGCCGTCGAGGCCGCCCCGCTCGACATGACGGCGAACAGCTCGGCGCCGGTCAGTAGCGCCAGGAACGGCCGGAGCGCCACCGCGATCTCGCTCTGGCCGATCGCGATGGTGATCACCGCCGAGAACGACTCGATCGGCGAGGTGCCGAGGATCCGGCGCAGCACCGCGCCGAGCCCCCGGGCGAGGACCTGCATCAGCCCGAGATGATAGAGCACGGCGATGAGCGCGGAGACGTAGAGGATCTGCGGCAGCACCCGCAGCGCCAGGATGAAGCCCGCGCCGCCGAACAGCTCGAACATCTTCGGCTCGACGAGGCCGCCGAACAGGAAGGCCGTGCCGCGGTCGCCGTAGGACAGCACCGCGGCGACCCCGTCGGCGGCGGACCTCAGGGCCGCCTGACCGGCCGGCAGGAACAGGATCAGGGCGCCGAGCCCGACCTGCAGCGCGAGTCCGGCGAAGACCACCCGGGGACTGATGGCGCGCCGGTTCGTGGAGAACAGCACCGCGACGGCGAGCAGGACCAAGAGGCTGAGGCCGGCATGAATCAGGCGGTCGGACATCGGGTCCTTCGGGTCGAGCTTGGCTGGACCCTATGGAAGGTTCGGGCCAGGAGCGGTCAATCCGGGCGATCGGGTGCCAGATACGGGGCGAAGAGGGCGCGAACCTGCGCGAAGCCCCAGTCGAGGTCGGCCTCGGTCAGCGCGGCGCCGCCCTGGGGGCGGTGGTTCATCCAGTGGCTGGAGACGATCCAGGCGTTGTCGATGAGCCGCCCGAGGGCGTCCGACCCGATCCGCAGCCGACCCGCCGTCACGGCCGCCTCGAAGACGCCCCGGGCCAGAGCCTGCGTCTCGGCCCGGAGGGCATGGATCCGGGGTCGCAGAGTCGGGGCGATCTCCACCATGGCGATGCCGTCGCGATAGACGCAGCGGTAGCGCCAGATCAGGTCGAACCACGACCGCTGATAGGCGAGCAGCGCCTCCGCGGCGGCCGGATCCGGCGGCAACCGGCCGGCCACCGCCACCGCTTCGGCCTCGAACGCCGCGAAGACGGCCTCGACCAAGTTGGATTTGCGCGGGTAGTGGTACTGCAGGTTTCCCTCGCGGATCCCCGAGGCGGCGGCGATCTCCGCGGTGGTGACCTGACCGAGGCCCCGGGCGTTGAACAGCGCCAGGCTGACCGCGAGGATCCTGGCGCGCGTGCGCGGCGGCTCACGGGCGACCGCGTCCTCGTCCTGCGGTGCTGCGCGGCCACGGGACATCGTGTGCAACCTCGTCTCGGAAGGGGCGCGAGCGCCGTCCATCCGGCGGCTAGGGTGCCTACCCTAGACAATCCGCGGGGCTGGTTCTATCCCTCCGGGACGGTCCGGACCAACCGGCGACCCGGGAGGCGCGACGTGGCGCAGAAGTTCCAGCTCGCTGGCGCGGTCGCGCTGATCACCGGTGCGGGGAGCGGCATCGGAGCCGCCCTGGCGGCGGGGCTCGCGGCCCGGGGCTGCAGCCTCCTGCTGCTGGACCGGGATGCCGTCGGCCTCGAAGCGGCGGCGCGGGCGGCGCGCGACGCCGGCGCGGCTGTCGAGACCCGGGTCGTCGACCTCGTGGATGCCGAGGCGATCCGGGCGCTCCCGGAATGGCTCGAGAATGGCTTCGGACGGCTCGATATCCTGATCAACAACGCCGGCGTGGCCCTCGGCGGCCGGTTCGACGAGACCCATCTCGAGGATTTCGAATGGCTGATGGACATCAACCTGCGCGCCGTCGTGCGGATGTGCCACGCCTTCCTGCCGATGCTGCGCGCCCGCCCGGCCGCGCAGATCGTCAACCTGTCGAGCCTGTTCGGTCTGATCGCGCCGCCCGGTCAGGTCGCCTACTGCACCAGCAAGTTCGCCGTACGGGGGTTCTCCGAGGCGCTGCGCCACGAATATGCCGGCACCGGATTGGGCGTCACGGTGGTCCATCCGGGCGGCGTCGCCACCGGGATCTCCCGCAACGCCCGCGGCCGGCGTCCGCCGAGCGACCCCGAAGCGGCCCGCCGTGCCGCGGTCGAGGACGAGGAAGCCCGCGAGGCCTTCGGCAAGCTCCTGACCCTCGCCCCCGCGGAGGCCGCGGCTTCGATCATCCGCGGCATCGAGGCCCGGGCGCCGCGCGTCGTCATCGGCAAGGATGCCCGGAACGCGGCGCTGATCCAGCGGCTCATGCCGGTGGGCTACTGGAAGACGATCGTGCGACTCTCCGGCGGGAGCCTCTGAGATGGCCAGCCTGCGCGCCTATATCGGCGCCTACATGATCCGCAGCCGGGTCCGCGGACCCTTGGCCAAGGCGCGGGATGCCGCCGCCTTCCGCCGCATCTTCGAGGCGCCGACCTTCCCGGATCCCAAGGGCGTCCGCTACGAGGCCGGCATCGTCGGCGGCGTCCGGGGCGAGTGGGTCCGCCCCAAGGCGGGACCGGGACGGCGGATGCTGTACATCCACGGGGGCGGCTTCATCGCCTGCTCGCCGCGCACGCACCGTCCCGTGACGGGCGCCCTCGCGAACCGCGGCTTCACGATCTTCGTCCCCGATTACCGCCTCGCGCCCGAGCATCCGTTCCCGGCAGCCCTCGAGGACGTGATGGCGGTGTGGGCCGCCTTCAGCGCCGAGGGCGCGGCCTGCGTGGCGGGCGAATCCGCCGGCGGCAACCTAGCCCTGGTGCTGATGGGCGAGGCCCGCGCCCGCAACCTGCCCATGCCCTGGGCCGCCGCCCTGTTCTCCCCGGCCACCGACTTCGTGTCCGAGGCGGGCTCGCGGGTCACGAACGCGTGGCGGGACGCCATGTTCGACCCGAAGGCGCTCGCCGCGATCCGGTCGATGTATCTCGGCGCCGCCGACCCGGCCGATCCGCGGATCTCCCCGATCTACGCCGATCCCACCGGCTATCCACCCCTGCTGTTCCACGTGGGCGAGCGTGAGGTCCTGCGCGACGATTCCGTCCGGATGGCGGAACGGGCCCGGGCGGCCGGCGTCGCGACGACCCTGCGGGTCTTCCCCGTCGTCTCCCATGCCTGGCAATTCGCCGCCGGCGTGCTGCCGGAGGCGCGCACCTCCCTCGACGAGGCCGCGGCGTTCCTGAAGGCCCATGCGCCGGCGCCCCAGGCACAGGCCCGGAGCCCTGCACCATGACCGGACCCGCCCGCGAAAAGCTCGCCGTGCTGATCGTCGGCGCCGGCTTCTCCGGACTCGCGATGGCGATCCGCTGCCGGCAGGCCGGGATCGGCCCGCTGCAGGTGATCGAGAAGGGCGACGGCATCGGCGGGACGTGGCACGACAACACCTATCCGGGGGCGGCCTGCGATATTCCCTCGCACCTCTACTCGCTGTCCTTCGCGCCGAAGCCGGACTGGACGCGGATGTACGCGCCGCAGCCGGAGATCCTGGCCTACCTGCGGGAGACCGCGGAGCGGTACGGGCTGATGCCCCTGATCCGGCTCGGGACGACGTTCACGGGCGCCACCTGGGACGAGGCCCGCGCCCTCTGGCGTGTGGAGACCGACCGCGGGCCGATCGAGGCCCGGGCGATCGTCTCCGGCATGGGCGGCCTGCACCATCCGGCCTATCCGGACATCCCGGGCCGCGACGCGTTCGCGGGGCCGGCCTTCCACACCGCGACCTGGGATCATGCCGTGGACCTGGCGGGCAAGCGCGTCGGCATCATCGGCACGGGCGCGAGCGCGATCCAGGTCGTGCCGGAACTCGCCAAGGTCGCCGCCCACCTCACCCTGTTCCAGCGCACGCCGCCCTGGATCATGCCCCGGCACGACCACGCCATCCCGGCGCGGTCCAGGGCGCGCTACCGGCGCCTGCCGCTGGTCCGGCGGCTCGAGCGAGCCCGGCTGTTCTGGCTGCACGAGGTGCGCGCCCTTCTGGGCTTCACCAAGGTCTCGAAGCTCACCGCCCAGGCCGAAGGGCTCGCCCGCCGGCACCTCGCCAAGGCGGTGCGGGACGAGGCCCTGCGGGCGAAGCTCACGCCGCCCTACCGGCTCGGCTGCAAGCGCGTGCTGATCTCGGACGATTTCTACCCGGCGCTGCAGCGCGCGAACGTGAGCCTGGAGACGGACGGCATCGCCCGGATCACCGCGACCGGCATCACCACCGAGACGGGGCACAGCCACGCGCTCGACGTGATCGTCTACGCCACCGGGTTCGACGTCACCGCGAGCTTCGCGCGGATGGACCTCGTCGGCCGCGACGGCCTGCGGCTGACGGAGGCTTGGGCCGACGGCATGGGTGCCTATCAGGGCATCACGGTCGCGGGCTTTCCCAACTATTTCATGCTGCTCGGGCCCAATACCGGGCTCGGGCACAACTCGGTCGTATCGATGATCGAGATCCAGGTGCAGCACGTCCTCGATTGCCTGAAGGCCCTGAAGACGGGCGACCGCTCCATCGAGGTCCGTCCGGAGGCGCAGGGGCGCTTCCTCGACCGGATCCGGCGCCGTCTGGCCGACAGCATCTGGCAGGTCGGCGGCTGCCGCAGCTGGTACCTCGACGCCAACGGGCGCAACACGAGCCTGTGGCCCGATTCGGTCATGGCGTATCGCCGGAGCGCCCGCCGGGCCCGCATGGCGGATTACCGTCGGGGCTGAGGGCGAGCCCGGCTTCGCCCCGCGTCATCGCGGGCGCGGCGGAACGACCCGGGGCGGTGGGACGCCGGAAGACAAATCGCAGTCCCGGATCGCTCCCCGGCGCCGGCGATCCGGATCGGCCTTCAGAACGCGAAGCCGGCCTCGGCCGCGAAGGCGTCGAGGCCGGGCAGCGACGCATCGAACAGCGGGCGGGCCCCGAAGGCGTCACCGGCGCGCACGAACAGCGTCACCTTGGCGTTGCGGTGCGGGCCCATCACGCAGACCAGGCGGCCGTCGTCCTTGAGCTGGTCCAGCAGCGCCTGCGGCCGGACCTCGACGCGGCCGTTGATCAGGATCACGTCGAAGGGCGCCCGCTGGGGGGCGCCCGCGGCGAGCGGGCCCTCCACCACCTCGGCTTTCGCGCCGAGCTGGGCGCGGGCCGTCGCGGCGAGGTCGGGAACCGATTCGAGCGCCGTCACCTGCGCACCGAGCTGCGCCATGATCGCCGCCGCGTAGCCAGTGCCGCTGGCCACGTCCAGGGCGGCGACGCCCGGCCGGATCCGAAGGGCCTGGATCATCCGGGCCAGCACCATCGGCGCCGGCATGCAGCGGGGCTCGCCGCCCGCCTCGCCGAAGCTCAGGGTCTGGTCGATATAGGCGAACGGCTCGCGGCCCCTGGGCACGAACGCCTCGCGCGGAACGGTGTCGAAGGCGTCCAGCACCGCGTTGTCGTTCACGTCGAAGGTCCGCAACTGGCAGTCGACCATCATCCGCCGCGCCTGCGCGTAATCGATCATCGAACCGTGCCCTCGAACCGGATCGGAACGCCGCGTCGGCCGGGCTCCGGCCGGCGGCCAGCGGCCCCGGCCAAGCCTAAGCTTCCCGGACGGGAGGCGTTTTCGGAGATCGCCCGCCAAAACGCAAGGCGACCGCGCGGCCAGCGATCCGGGACCGATGCGCCTTGCCCTGTATGCGCGCGGACGCATACGTGAAATACCGGTTCTTCGAATGCTGTCGACACCCGACAGCAGAAGCCGTCTTATACAACCGCCGCGGCCCATCGGTCGAAGAGCGATAAAGACCTGGGGAGGTTCAGGGATGTCCATCCGCATCGGGCGCATGCGCGCCTGCGCTGCCGCATTGTGCCTCGTGCCGATCGCCGCGGCCCCGGCCGCGGCCCGGATCGTCGGCATCGACATCACCGCGGTGGAGCCCTTCGCGGACGGGGCGGAGTTCGGGGCGGCGGGCGCCTACGAGCGGGTCGTCGGGTCCGCCCGCGGCGAGATCGATCCGGCCGACCCGGCCAATGCCGGCATCGCCGACATCGCGCTGGCGCCGCGCAACGCGCGGGGCCGCGTGGAGTACCGCACCGACCTGTTCATCCTGCGCCCGAAGGATCCGACGCGCGGCAGCGGCACGCTCCTCTATGAGGTGCTCAATCGCGGCCGGAAGTTCCTGTTCAACTGGGTGATGGACGCCCCCGCCCAGGCCGGGCAGGCCGTCAACGAGCCGCGCGCAGCCCGGGATGCGGGCACGGCCCTCGCGCTGAACCGCGGCTACACCATGGTCTGGTCCGGCTGGGAGGCGGACGCCCTGCGCCAGAACGGCGGCATGGCGATCGACGTGCCGGTGGCCACCCGGGACGGCAAACCCATCGTCGAGACCGTGCGGGACGAACTGGTCAGCGGGACGCGCGGCCCCACGGAGGCGCCGTTCTACCTCACCTTCGCGGCGGCCGGGACGGACCAGCCCGGCGCGACCCTCACGGTCCGGCGCCGGGAGACCGATCCGCCGCGGCCGGTGCCGCGGGAGGCCTGGACCTTCGCGGGACCGCGCCAACTCATGCTGCTGCCCGCGGGCACGAAGCCCCAGCCCGGATCCCTCTACGAGCTCACCTATCAGGCGGTCGGGCCCAAGGTCCTGGGCCTCGGCTTCGCCGCCACGCGGGACGTGGTCGCCTACCTCCGCGGACACGCCACGGACAATCCGGCCGGTGGCGTGCAGCGCGCGCTCGCCCTGGGCATCTCGCAGAGCGGCCGATTTCTACGCGACTTCATCCACCTCGGCTTCAATCAGGACGAGACCGGGACGCGGGTCTTCGACGGGATGCTGGCCCATATCTCGGGGATCGGCGGGGTCTTCCTCAACGCGCGCTTCGGCCAGCCCTCGCGGACCAACACCCAGCACGAGGATCACCTGTACCCGGAGAACGCCTTCCCGTTCTCGGCGGCCACGCAGCACGACCCGGTGACCGGACAGAGCGGCACGCTGCTGCGCGGCGACGGCTTCGATCCGCTCTGGATGGAGGTGAACACCGAGACCGAGTACTGGCAGAAGGGCGCCTCGCTGCTGACCACGGATCCGCTCGGGCGGGTCGACATCGACCTCCCGGACACCGCGCGCGCCTATCTGGTGGCGGGAGGCTTCCACTACGGACGCTCCGGCCTGGTCTCCGACGCGGGACCCTGCGCCAACCCCCGCAACACGCTCAATCCCGGTCCGGCGCTCCGGGCGCTCATGGTCGATCTGGAGGAATGGGTCCGCGACGGACGGCAGCCGCCGCCGAGCCGGGTGCCGCGCCTGTCGGACGGCACGCTCGTCGAGCCGACCGCCACGGGCTTTCCCTACGTCCGGGGTCCCGCGATCGCCACCACGGTCAACACCATTCCGCGGTTCCCGACCTACCTGGACCCGCATCCCGAGGCGGGGCTTCAGTACCGCCCCCTGGTCCCGCGCGTCGACGCGGACGGCCAGGATGTCGCCGGCATCCGCCTGCCCGAGGTCGCGGTCCCGACCGGCACCCATACCGGCTGGAACCTCTACGCGGAGCCGTTCCCGGCGGGGGCGTTGTGCGACCGGGAGGGTAGCCTGCTGCCCTTCGCGGCGACGAAGGCCGAGCGCGACGCGACGGGTGACCCGCGCCTCTCCCTGGCCGAACGCTATCCGGACCGGTCGACCTACGGTGACGCCGTGGCGCGCGCCGCCGACGCCTTGGTCGCCGACAGGCTGCTCCTGCGGGAGGACGCCGACCGGTCCGTGGCGCGCGCCCGCACGGACCCGCCGCTTCGGTAGTCCCGTATCGGGTTACGTCTGCACCGCGATGTCGCGTCCCGGCGCGTTGCGCAGGTCGCCGCCTGAGCCCAGAAGTTGAATTATGAGTGCAGAAAAACGGACGGCCCCGAGATGCCGGCCGGAGTGGGAGATATCATGACGCCGATCTACAAGCCGGTCCTCACCCACACCTTCGCGGCCGCCCTGGCCTGCCTGGGCCTCGGAATCGTCGGCCGGCAGGCCGCACACGCGCAGGAGACGCCCGCGACCGCCGCTCCGCCGGCGAGCGTGAAGGTCGAACGCGGCGACGCGCTCTACGGCCGCCCCGAGGGTGGTGCGGCGGCCAAGCTCGCGCCGGTCGCCGGGCCGCCGCTGGCGACCGCCGCCGCCAAGCTGCCGCTGGACAAGCTCAAGGTGCCCGAGGGCTTCCACGTCGAGGTCTATGCCAGCGGCCTCGCCAACGCCCGCGAGATGACCCAGGCCCCGGACGGGACCGTGTTCGTCGGCAGCCGCACGGTGGGCAAGGTCTACGCGGTGCTGCCGCAGCCGGATGCGGACGGCAAGCGCCCGGTCAAGACCATCGCGACGGGCCTGCACCGTCCGAACGGCGTCGCGTTCCACGACGGCGCGCTCTACGTCGCCGAACTCTCGAAGATCTGGCGCTACGACGACATCGCCCAGCACCTCGACGGCGCCGCGAAGCCGACCCTCGTGTACGACGACCTCCCGAAGGACGAGGCCCACGGCTGGAAGTTCATCGCCATCGGCCCGGACAACAAGCTCTACGTCCCGGTGGGCTCGCCGGGCAACATCCTGATGCCGCCCGACACCCACGCGCAGATCCGCCGGATCGACCTCGACGGAAAGAACGCCGAGGTCATTGCCCGGGGCGTGCGCAACACGGTGGGCTTCGACTGGAACCCGAAGACCAAGCAGCTCTGGTTCACCGATAACGGCCGCGACTGGGTCTCGGAGGACATCCCGAACGACGAGCTGAACGTGCTCACCGAGCCGGGCAAGCAGCATTTCGGTTACCCGTTCTGCCATCAGGGCACCTTCACCGATCCGGAATACGGCTGGGGCCATTCCTGCGCGGAATTCACCGCACCGGCGGCGCTCCTCGGCCCGCACACGGCCTCGCTGGGGCTGCGGTTCTACACCGGCACGCAATTCCCGGAGGCCTACCGCGATGCCATCTTCGTCGCCCGGCACGGCTCCTGGAACCGCACCACCAAGCTCGGCGGCGACGTGGTGGTGGCCAGGCTCGGACCGGACGGCAAGATCGCCAAGGTCGAGCCGTTCATGACCGGCTTCCTTCAGGACAACCGATATGCCGGCCGGCCGGTCGACGTCCTGGTCGCCAAGGACGGGTCCTTGCTCGTCTCGGACGATTACAACGGCGCGATCTATCGCGTCAGCTACGGCCAGTGATGCGCCGGCGTCCCTGCGTGGCCCGGGGGCTGGCCGCGGCCCTCGGCGCGCTTCTGGCGGCGGGTGCGGCCCGCGCCGCCCCGGAGGCGGCCATGCCGGAGCGCCTCGCGCCCTGCATCGGCTGCCACGGGGCGGGCACCTCCGAGACCGAGGGCGTGCCCTCGCTCGGCGGCCAGCTCCCGGATTACGTGGTCACGCAGCTGTTCCAGTTCCGGGAGAAGCAGCGCGAGGCGCCGCCGATGAACGACGTCGCCGCCGGGTTCTCCGACGACGACCTGCGGGCCTACGCCGATGCGGTGGCGACGCTGCCGCCGCCGGCTCGGTCCGGGGCTCCCGAAGAGGCCGGCCTGACGGAGCGGGCGCAGGCGCTCGTCGCCAAGCACCAATGCTCCTCCTGCCACGGCCCCGACCTCGCGGGGCGCGACGCGATCCCGCGGATCCGGGCGCAGCGGGAGGAATATCTGGCCAAGGCGCTGGCCGGCTACAAGTCGAACGCCCGGCCCGGCTACGATCCGGCGATGAACGAGGTCGCGCAGGAGCTGAGCGAAGCCGACATCAAGGATCTGGCGGCCTACGTGTCGCGGCTCTGAGGCGCCGCGTCCGTCAGCCGACCCGCCGCAGCGCGTCGCCCTTGGCCAGCGCCCCGCCGGCGATCACCTCGGCGTAGACGCCGAGGTCGCGGTGACCGAGACGGGCGTCGAGGGTCCAGGGGATGTCGCAGTCGCGGACCCCGCTGACCGGATCGACATTGGTGGCGGCGCACCGCACCGTCCGCTTGGTGATCTTGAGCCGCAGACCGCTCGGCGCCTCCACCACCTGCCCGACCATGTCCAGCTCGGCGAAGGGCGCGAGCCCGTCGACCAGAAGGTTGCCGCGGAACCGCAGCGGGTCGATTGCGGCACCGAGGTAGTCCTCAACCGCCGTCACGCTCGCCCGGTTGATCAGCGAAACGTAGCCGGTCGCCGAATCCGTGAACCGGTATTGTGGCGGGGCGGCGAGCACCCTGGGTTCGCCCCGCAGGCTCTCGGGGATGAACTGCCGCATCAGGTCGGCCAATCCGTCGCGGCCGGCCTCCGTGTCGAGGCGGAAGGCCTGCGGCTCGCCATGGCCCTCCACGGTGAGCGTCGCCGTGGCGTCGTCGTAGCGGGTCCGCAGGCGGGCCAGGGCCTCGTCGCGCATGAGCATCAGGTACTTGGTCTTCGGCTGGTGCCGGGGCGCGACCGCGTTGAAGCCCGAGGGCCCGTTCTCGATGGCGTAGAGTCGGTCGCCCGGGAAGTAGCCGCTGGTCTCGAGCTCCGCCCGCTCGACCGGTTCGGGGCTCAAACCCTTCACCGGGTAGCGGTAGAGGGCGCTCACGAGAATCGCATCGGTCATGCGCCGAGCGTGGCCCCGAAACGACCCCTCGCGCAAGGGTCTTCAGACCCCTTGTGGTGCTCAATTGCAACACCACATGCAGCATACCGGCGGCCACAACGGCGCCGGGGTCCTCGCGCGGTGGAATGCCGGAGGGCGACGTTTCGGTGGCGCCGCGCCTCTCATCGGGCGGCGGATGCCGGCACGAGAGGGTTGTGCATGAATTTCGAAAAGTACACCGAACGCGCCCGCGGCTTCGTGCAGGCGGCGCAGAACCTCGCGATGCGCGAGGGGCATCCCCAGCTTCAGCCGGGTCACCTGCTCAAGGTCCTGCTGGACGATCCGGAGGGCCTCTGCGCCGGGTTGATCGACCGCGCCGGCGGCCAGTCGCGCGTGGCCCTGGCCCAGACCGAGCAGTGGCTCGCCAAGCAGCCGAAGGTCTCCGGCAACGCGTCCGCCCCGCAGGCGACGCGCGAGCTGATGCGCCTGTTCGACACCGCCGAGAAGGCCGCCGAGAAAGCGGGCGATTCCTACGTCACCGTGGAGCGGCTGCTCCTCGCCCTGGCGGTGGAGAAGGAGTCCGAGGCCGGCCGCGCGCTCCAGGCGGCGGGCGTCACCCCCGCCTCGCTCAACGCCGCGATCAACGCCCTGCGCAAGGGCCGCACCGCCGACAACGCCTCCGCCGAGAACGCCTACGACGCCCTGAAGAAGTACGCCCGCGACCTCACCGAGGCCGCCCGGGACGGCAAGCTCGACCCGGTGATCGGCCGCGACGAGGAGATCCGCCGGACCATCCAGGTCCTGTCCCGGCGCACCAAGAACAACCCGGTCCTCATTGGCGAGCCCGGCGTCGGCAAGACCGCGATCGTCGAGGGCCTGGCGCTCCGCATCGTCAACGGCGACGTGCCCGAATCCCTGCGCGACAAGAGCCTGCTGGCCCTCGACATGGGCGCGCTGATCGCCGGCGCGAAGTATCGCGGCGAGTTCGAGGAGCGGCTGAAGGGCGTGCTCTCCGAGGTCACCGCGGCCGAGGGCGGTATCATCCTGTTCATCGACGAGATGCACACGCTGGTCGGCGCCGGGAAGGCCGACGGGGCCATGGATGCCTCGAACCTGCTCAAGCCCGCACTTGCCCGCGGCGAGCTGCACTGCGTCGGCGCGACCACGCTCGACGAGTACCGCAAGCACGTCGAGAAGGACGCGGCGCTCGCCCGGCGCTTCCAGCCGGTCTTCGTGTCGGAGCCGACCGTGGAGGACACGGTCTCGATCCTGCGCGGCCTCAAGGAGAAGTACGAGCAGCACCACGGCGTGCGCATCCAGGATTCGGCCCTGGTGGCGGCGGCGACGCTGTCGAACCGCTACATCACCGACCGCTTCCTGCCCGACAAGGCGATCGACCTCGTGGACGAGGCCGGCTCGCGCCTGCGCATGCAGGTCGATTCGAAGCCGGAGGAGCTCGACAACATCGACCGCGAGATCGTCCGGCTCAAGATCGAGGCCGAGGCGCTCAAGAAGGAGACCGATTCCGCCTCCCGCGACCGGCTGGTCCGGCTGGAGAAGGAACTCGGCGACCTGGAGGAGCGGTCGGCGGCGATCACCGCCCGGTGGAAGGCCGAGAAGGACAAGCTCGGCACCGCCGCCGGCCTGAAGAAGAAGCTCGACGAGGCGCGCAACGATCTGGCGGCGGCGCAGCGCCAGGGCCAGTACCAGCGCGCGGGCGAGCTGGCCTACGGGGTGATTCCCGGCCTGGAGAAGCAGCTCGCCGAGATCGAGGCCAAGTCCGAGAACGGCCGCGACGCCATGATGGAGGAGGCGGTCACGCCCGCCCATGTCGCCGGGGTGGTCTCCCGCTGGACCGGCGTGCCGGTCGACAAGATGCTGGAGGGCGAGCGCGAGAAGCTGCTGGCCATGGAGGACGCACTCGCCAGGCGCGTCGTCGGCCAGCGCGAGGCGGTGGAGGCGGTGTCCACCGCGGTCCGGCGTGCCCGCGCCGGGCTGCAGGACCCGAACCGGCCGATCGGCTCATTCATGTTCCTGGGCCCGACCGGCGTCGGCAAGACCGAGCTGACCAAGGCTCTGGCCGGCTTCCTGTTCGACGACGACACGGCGCTCGTGCGCATCGACATGTCCGAGTACATGGAGAAGCACGCGGTCGCCCGGCTGATCGGCGCCCCTCCCGGCTACGTCGGCTACGAGGAGGGCGGCGCGCTCACGGAAGCCGTGCGGCGCCGGCCCTACCAGGTCGTGCTGTTCGACGAGGTCGAGAAGGCGCATCCGGACGTGTTCAACGTCCTGCTGCAGGTGCTCGACGACGGGCGGCTCACGGACGGCCAGGGGCGGACGGTCGATTTCCGCAACACGCTGCTGATCATGACGTCGAATCTCGGGGCCGAGTATCTGGTGAATCAGCCCGCGGGCCAGGACACCGACGCGGTCCGCGAGGAGGTGATGGGCGTGGTGCGGAGCCACTTCCGGCCGGAGTTCCTGAACCGGGTCGACGAGATCATCCTGTTCCACCGCCTCGCGCGGTCGGAGATGGGGGCGATCGTCGAGATCCAGCTCGGGCGCCTGCAGAAGCTGCTGGACGAGCGCAAGATCACCCTCACGGTCGACGAGGACGCCAAGACCTGGCTCGCCGACAAGGGCTACGACCCGGCCTACGGGGCGCGGCCGCTGAAGCGGGTGATCCAGAAGAACGTCCAGGACCCGCTGGCCGAGCTGGTCCTCTCGGGCAAGATCCACGACGGCGAGACGGTGTCGATCACCGCCGGCCCGATGGGCCTGATGATCGGCGACGTCACGGTCGGCGCCGAGCGCCGGCCGGTCCACGCGACGCTGAACTGATCGTCCCGGCCGGCCCACCGCGGATGGATCGCAGGGGGCGTCGCACCGGATCGGTGCGGCGTCCCCGTCTCGGCGTGTTGTCCCACGAAGGACACAACCCCTCGGAAGCGTCGGCTAGGCCCGGCGGATCGCTCCCGCCAGATCCTCTGCCTGCGCCCGGTCCCGGCAGACCAGCCAGAGATCGTCGTGGGCGGACAGGTCCGCGTCGAACAGGTCGGCGAGGGCGGCCGGCGGCTCGCCGAGATCGGGCCAGTGGTAGAGGCGGAACCCCAGCGCCTCGAAAAGGGGAAGCAGCGGGGCAAGGTCCCAGAGTCGGTGATTGCTCAGGGTCGCATCGAGCCGGCCGGTCGCCAGAAGGGCGGCGTCCGAGATCGCGCCGCCCTCGCCCCAGGGGAACCAGCCCTTCCCGTAATCCAGGGTGAAGCGTTGCGCCGCCACCGCCAGCCAGCCGACATGGCCGGTCCGACGCGCCGGCCGCTCCAGCGGCTGCAGCGCCTCGGTGGGGCGCCCGCCCCGGGTCGGCGCCCAGAAGGCCCGGCCGCCGCTCGCCGCGAGCAGGATCCCGCTGGCGGCTTCCGCGGGCTCGTTCCGGGCCGGACGGCTTCGGTCCTCGTTCCAGGCGGCCAGGCTCAAGACGCCGGCACGGGGCCAGCCCGCGCGGCAGGCCGCCACCATCACACCCCAACCCGGGAGACCACCGGCGAACGGCCGGGTGCCATCGATCGGGTCGCCGACGAAGGTCCAGGCTTCCCGGGCGAGCATCGCCCGGGCGGCGTCGCGTCCGAGGGCGTCGGCGGTCTCCTCCTCGATCAGGTCGGGGCCGAAGCGCTCGTTCAGGAGGCGGCTCACCGCGAGGTCGGCCTCGGTCAGAGCTTGGCCGAGATCCGGCCCCTTGTTGGTCATGGCGAGCCCGGCCGCGCGCAACGCCAGCGCCAGCGGAGCCGCCTCCGCGGCGAAGTCCAGCATCCGCGCGAGGACATCCCGCTCGGGGAGATCGGCCGGGATGGTCATGCGGCGAACAGGTCCGGGCTGCGCAGCATCAGCGCCTGGACGAGCACCAGCGTCTTGAGGTCGGGCAGTCGGCCCGTGCGGGCCTGATCCGCCAAGTCGGCCAGCGGTACCTCCATGGCCACCACCTCCTCGCCTTCCTCGTGCAGGCCGCCGCCGGGGCCGATCCGATCCGCGGGACCGTAGGACGCGAGGTACAGCCAGAGCCGCTCGGAGGAGACGGCCGGCATGCTGTAGGCGTGCGCCACCGGCTCCAGCCGGCGCAGGGTCACGCCCGCCTCCTCCATCGCCTCCCGGATCGCGGTCGCCTCGGGCGCGCCGCCGTCCAGGCCACCGGCGGGGGCCTCGTCGAGCTCCGCCGGTTCGCCCCAGAAGGCCGGCCCGACCCGGGCCTGCCGGACGAGCAGCGCGACCCGCCGCCCGGGGTCGTAGGGCAGCACGCAGGCCGCCTCGCCGTGATCCTCAAGCACCCGCGGGACCGTGCTGCCGCCGGCCAAAGTCAGCGTGGCGATCCCGAAGGTGTTCCAGCCCCGGTGGATCACCCGTAGGGGGAGCGCGATCCGCGTGCCGGTCATGAGCGAGGTCAGCGCTTGATGGTCGCGGCGGTCTGGCCGAACATGACCTTCTTGGCGTCCTCGCTCATGGTCTTGCCGTGGTCGGGATTGACCTCGGGGGCGCGGGCATAGGCCGCCTGGGTGGCGGGCCGCTCCGCGATGGCGGTGAACCAGCGCTTCAGATTGGGGTGATCGTCGAGGGTCTGGCCCTGCTTTTCCCACGGCACGATCCACGGGTAGCAGGCCATGTCGGCGATGGAGTAATCCGGGCCGGCCACGAAGGCGCGGTCGGCGAGGCGGCGGTCCAGGACGCCGTAGAGCCGGTTGGTCTCGTTGACGTAGCGCTTGATCGCGTAATCGATCTTCTCCGGTGCGTATTGCGAGAAGTGATGGTTCTGGCCGAGCATCGGCCCGAGGCCGCCCATCTGCCAGAACAGCCATTGCAGCACCTCGGCCCGGCCGCGCAGGTCGGTGGCGATGAAGCGCCCGGTCTTCTCGGCGAGGTAGAGTAGGATCGCCCCCGACTCGAACAGCGAGACCGGCGCGCCGCCATCGGCCGGCGCATCGTCGACGATCGCCGGCATGCGGTTATTGGGAGCGATTTTCAGGAATTCCGAATTGAACTGCTCACCCTTACCAATATTCACCGATTGAATTCGGTAAGGAACGCGGGCCTCTTCGAGAAACATCGTGATCTTATGGCCGTTCGGCGTCGGCCAGTAATAGAGATCGATCATCGGTTCGTATCCCGCTGCGCCCCCAGCGGACGGAAAGTGGGTCGGCAGGACAGTGCGGTCAAGCCTGTCGCACCATCCCATAGGCGGGCGTCCCCTATCGCGGCGGTGCGGGTCCGACCGTTCGACCGCGGAGGCGACCGGTGCGGCACCTCCGCGATCCCGCGCGGCTCAGGGACGGACCGTCGGGATCATGGCTGCCCGGCAACGTTCGGCGCCTCGATGGCCAGACCCGCGAGCCGATCATCCTGGCGGGCGCCACGTCCGCGCACCGGAATCCGCTCGGCGAGCCGGTTGAAATAGGCCTGGCAGGGTACCTCGACGAATTTGTAGGTCTGAGAGGCGACCGCGACCGTCAGCGCGATCACGAGCAGCGCGAGGACATCCTGGACCCAGGGTCCACCGGCGGTGAGCACGTCGTTCCCCTTGCCGTCCACCACGACCCATTCCCGCAGGGAAATGTGGAACAGCCGCTCGCCCACGCGTGAGGACGCGTTGACGAGGACGATGACCAGGTAGTGCGTCAGGTAGATCGAGTAGGAATACAGGCCGAGCCGGTTGACCCATTTGCTCGACATGAACCGGGAGATCGGACCCTGCTCGAAGGCGAAGACCAGGACGATGGCGCAGAAGAACGGAGTCGCCGAGCCGAACAATGCTTCAGCCGGCAGCGTCGACATCAGCCCGACGAGGGCCACCACGAGAAGAATCTCGAGACCGTAGAAATTCCAGACCCTGCCCTTGATACGATCGTAGACATAGAAGGTCGAGACACCTGCGAAGAACTCGAAGATGCAGCGCACCAGGGAGACCCTGAACTCGCTGACGTCGAAGTAGAAATACAGGAGCATCAGCAGCGTGCCGGCCACCAAGCTCACGCCGGCGCACAGCCAGCCCATTCTCTTCGAGAAATACAGAAACAGCCCGGCGAACAGGATGTAGGTGTAGAACTCGGCGCTGATGCTCCAGCTCGGCCCGTTCCAGGTCCAGGAGTCGAAGAAGCCGACGCCCTGCACCAGGATGAGATTGGAGAACAGCGCCGGGATCGACCGCCTGCTCTCGAACGGGATCTCCCCCACCGGCAGCCGGGTCGCGTCCAAGAGGAAGTACTTGATCACCTCGAGGGCGAGCAGCACCAGAAGCGTGAAGATGTGCAGCGGCCAGAGACGGCCGAATCTCCGGACGATGAACTTGGCGACCCCGCCCCGATCGTGCAGCTTGGCGCTGTAGCCGTAGGCGAGGACAAAGCCGCTCAGCACGAAGAAGAAGTCGACGAAGACCCAGCTGTTTCGCACCATTCCCCAAGTGTAGAAGTGTCCCGCCAGACCGAGATGATAGAGGGCGACCAGAACGGCGGCCAGCCCACGCCATCCGTCGAGTGCTGTGAAACGTACCATGCGTAGCCTCCTAGCGGATGGATTTGGGCTCGATCGACCGCCCATGGGCCGCGCCATCGGGGCATGCGACCGGTAACTGCGCGCGGCGGCTCAAGCACGGGCGCGCCGACGGGGCGAAACGGCCTGCGCCGCCCCGGATGTCGACCGACGCGGCCGCCTTCCGGAGAGGCCGGCCCGCGGCGGGTGCCGAACGCCCCCGGCTCCTTCCGGACGATGCCGCCGACGCGTACCGCACCACCGATGCGGCGGGTCGTCTGCCCGAACGCATCATCGGCGTTGGAACTCGGGCGACAGCAGAAGCACGGCGACCGATTCCTGACGGTTCGAGGAGTTTTTGATCGCCTCGGATGTGTCGAGCGACAGGGCGTCGCCGACGACCGATTCGGCCAGCTGGCCGACGTTCAGGCCCGTCTTCTCACGCTCGGCGACGGCGGCCGCGACTTCGAACCGCCCCTTGAGGTTCGCGGGCGAGGACCACGCGTCCTCGATGTCGGCGAAGCCGTTCGGCCCGGGCACGTCCCAGATCCGGTTGCCCAGCCCCCGGAGGAACTGCGTGTAGGTTCGCGCGGGAACCGAGACTTGCGTCGCGCGCAGCGCGGCACCCAGGAATTCCTGCGGCGTGCGCAGCTTCACCATCGGTCCCCACGCCGAGGGCGACGAAATCAACGCGTACGAGACGGCGCGAAGGTCGCCGCCGGTCTGCTGGAAGACGCGAGCCAGATTGTCGACCAGCGTCCCCGGCGGGTTGTCCGAGACGAAGTGACGGGCGAGCTTGAAGGCGATGAAGCGCGCGGTGGCGGGGGCAGCGGCGAGCTGATCGAGCGCCGACAACCCTTCGTCGACGCCGGCCTCGCGATAGGTTCGGCCGAGGAGCGTCTTGGGGCCGGGTTCGTGAGCGGCGTTGTCGAACACGAACGAGCCGGCGGCCTGACCCTGCCGGATATCGCCCACGGTCCAGCCGGAGAGCATCTTCGCGAAGTTTTCGACGTCGTGCTGGTTGTAGCCGCCATGGACGCCGAGCGTGTGCAGCTCGAGGATCTCGCGGGCGAGGTTCTCGTTCAGGCCGCGGCCCTCCGCCGCGCGCGCGGCCCGCGCCCGTGCCGAGTGGGGACCGACCGAGTTGTTGTTGTCGAGGTAGGTCAGCATCGTGAAATGCCGTGTCGAGGCCTTCAGCATGTCGGCGAAGCGGCCCAGGGCGTGCGGCCGGACGACGTCCCGCTCGAAGACGCCGGCGGTCAGGCGATGCCAGCCGCTCTTCGCCGTACCGACCGCGAAGTGATTGCTCCAGAACCAGACCAGCCGTTCCGGAAAGCCGATCACGGACTCCCTCAGGATCTGCAGCCGCGCCTCGACCTCCGCATCGTAGAACCGGCCTTCCGGGAGGCGATAGACACCTTCCGGCAGCGGCGCCTCGGTCTGCGGCTGGGCGCCCATGCCCGCCATGGTCGCGCCCTGCGACGCCGGCCGATGGGTCGTGGAGGCGAGGTACTGCTCCCAGCGGAACTTGTGCATCACGAGTTCGGTCAGGGTCTGCATGCCCTGCGGAACGATCACGCCGGCGTCGAGCTCGGCCTTGAGGCGCCCGAAGGCGTCGGTACCGATGACGTCGAGATCGTTGGGACGGATACCGAGCCCGAACCGGTGCGAGGCGATACGCGCGGAGTGAAAATCACCAATCATAAAGGCACTGCCATGGATAGCGTTTATCCTGGTCAGGATCCGCCCGATGACCGATTTCCGCAGTGCGCCTCTCTGTAGCGAGGAACACCTTACGCTTCATCCCGGCATCAACACGTCGCGTTGCTTCCAGTCTGCAGCGTAGAGCTTGTCCCGCCCGGCCTCCTGACAAAGATCAAGACCCCGGGAGATTTCCCCCGCATGGTACTCCGCGCGGTGCCGCAGTTCTCGGCGGCACGCGAGGCCGCGGCAGCGGGCTCGGCCGATCCGGGCGCCCGGGATGATCCAGGACCGATGTTTGCGCTCTCAGGCCAAGCCCCCTATCGCGACGTCGACCTGGCCTGGGCCTGCCCTATGGAGTTGCGCCGATGGGGCACCGTTTGCCCCTGGCGCGGCCCACGTCCTCCGTCGAGGCGTCACGAAACGCGCCGTTTCGAACCGATCGAAGTCTTGAACCGGCGCCGGGATCCCGTCTGTACGGCGATCGGCGATCTGGACTGCCGATCCCGCAGCAGCCGATCGACATCGCCTTCGCGGCCCGATGCGGACCGATCCTCGCTCGCAGCCCAAGCTGAGCGGCTGGATGGTCCATCGCCGACACGGCCGCACTGATATGAGCCCGCCCCTCCCGCCGATCGAGGCCGCCATGAAGATCGCCGTCATCATCACGTGCTATAACGAGGGACAATACGTAGAGGGCGCGTTGCAGAGCGTCCTCGATCAGTCGGCCAGCCACGTCATCGAAGAGATCATCATCAGCGACGACGGATCGGATCAGCCGACGCTCGCTGTCCTCGACCGACTCGCCGATCGCGACCCGCGGGTGCGGATCCTGTTCAACGGCCGGTTCACCGAGGCGCGGCCCAACGGTCTGGCCCGCAACCGGAACTACGCCATCGCGCAGACCGCCGCGCCGCTCATCGCGCTCCTGGACGCCGACGATACCTGGGATGCGCGGAAGATCGAGACCCAGATGGCCGTGATCGAGTCCGCCCCGGATACGGCGCTGGTCTACACGAGCTTCGAGCTGTTCCAGGACGGGCCGGGCACCGAGAGCGAGTACGGCATCGTGCGCGATCTCGCGACCTCGCGCGACACGGCGCTCGACTATTTCCTCAACGATCCGCCCATCGTTCCGTCGACCGTGCTGATGCGCCGGGCGATCTTCGACCAAGTCGGCCGCTTCGACGAGGCGATCACGGTCTTCGAGGACACGGACTTCTTCTTCCGCTGCGCCCGCAAGGGCAGGCTTGCCGCCGCCAGCGAATGCCTCGTACGGAAGCGTGTTCACAGCAGCGCGATCACGTCGAAGCGCGATCACCTGATGAAACACCACGCCTTCGTGGCCATGCATGTCGCGTTTCAGGAGCCCCGGCTGATCCCGCTCGTGGGGAAGCGCCTCTCGGAGCGGGCCTACAAGCTGGGCAACGTGGAATCGTCGCACGGAAACCTGACGACGGGGCGCTGCCTGTACAAGCTGTCGGTGCGCATGAACCCGTTCCAGCTGAAGCCCTGGCTCGCGCTGGGCCTGTCGTATCTCGGCGGCCATGGCATGATGGTGTCGGTGAAGCGTCACCTGTCGTCGACGCGTCCGCACAACACCCTTCAGGGACGGGCCAAGTAGGTCCCGGCCCAAGGTGACAGGACCCCGCCGTCGTGTCGGACCCGCGGCGCGGTGGTCCAGTCCTGATGCGCGCCTGCGCCGATCCGGACGTTGCTTCCGGCGAGCGTGGCGTCCCGCGCGGCAGAGGCGCTTTGCGCTACGGTCGCGACGATCCGTGGGCCACCATGCCGGTTGCGGCAGCCGGCTAATCGACGGACGGGACCTCGATCGCCTCGACGGCCTCGACATCCGCCCGGATCCGGCCGCCGTCCGCGAGGTGCAGCGTGACGAGATGACCGGTGATCCCGAGTCGGACGCAGGCGAAGGTCTTGCCGCTGGCCATGTGCACGGTCGGTTGAACGCCGGGCTCGCGATGCGCACTCACGGCGCCGATCCATTCTGCCATCTCGCGGAACGTCGCTTCTCTCATGTTCCCGTTTCCACCTCAGCAGCGTGACCGGCCGCAGCACGCCTCCGTCAGCCGTGGCGCGACTCACCCGGATCTATCAGCCGAGGGTGTATGGAAGATGCGGCGCGTTCCGACTCCCGCGATTTTGTCGGGTGCTCTCCGCGTGGCTCCGGCCGCCGTTCCGGATTCACACGCCTGCATCGAAGGGGAGCGGCGGTCGTCACACTCCCCCTACGCGCCGCGATGCTCACAGCTTGCCTGCGGGGGGCTATTCCCTCCCCCAAAGTGAGGAGGCCTTCGGGGATCGCAGATTCGGCGTTGGACAGCTGGCGGATGAAGCGTGCCAGCGCCTTGAGCACGGCCCCCACTCCTCCCCCTTCTTCACAAGGGGAAAGCGCCATTCCTCCAAAAGGGTGGAATGCGTTTGGAGAGGTATGAGGCGCGTTGTCCGCCCGGACGGGGCGGCCCCGTTCGCCAGCCTTGCTGAAACGCCCGCCAGGGCTTCGGATCAGTTCGGCGCCCGACGACGGCGCGGCCGTCCGACCCCGGCCACCAGAAGCCAGAGCCCCAGACTCGCAAGGACGAGCGGGTTGGTCATCGACCAGTGGACGATGGGTTCCGCGGCGGGCGCGGCTCCGTCGGTGGCGCCATGGCCGTCGGCCGCGAGGACGCTGAGCCACAGGTTGACCGCCAGAAGCGAACCTGTGGTGGCCAGGAAGAGGAACGCGCCGACGAGGCCGCTCAGACGCAGGAGGATGACGAAGCCGATGGCCGACAGCGCCATCGGTCCGACCAGCGCCAGGACGTAGAGCAGTTCGTACATCGCCGTGCCTCCGCGAAGCCGGCAGGCAGCCGAGACATCCGGACGGCGGGTCCCCGACCGGACCGCGCTCCCATGAACCCGGCGGCGAGGCCAGAGCGCCGGGGCGGTGCCGGACCGGGCTCCGTGCGGCCTTACCGGGCGTTCCGGTAGGCGCGCGACGAGAACATCGTCGTGATGATGATGCGGATGTCGAGCAGCAGCGACCAGTGGTCGATATAGTAGAGATCGTGCTCGACCCGCGCCCGCATCTTGTCGTCGGTGTCCGTCTCGCCGCGAAGCCCGTGGATCTGCGCCCAACCCGTGAGCCCCGGCTTGATGTTGTGGCGGCGCGCGTAGGCCGGGATCTTGCTCTCGAATTCCCAATCATGCGCCAGGGCGTGCGGACGAGGACCGACGAGGGACATGTCGCCACGCAGCACGTCGAAGAGCTGCGGCAGCTCGTCGAGGTTCGTCCGGCGCAGGATCGCGCCGACCTTCGTGATCCGCGTATCGTTGACGGTGGCCTGACGGATCACCGGACCGTCGTCCAAGGTCGTCATCGTCCGGAACTTGGTGATCCGGAACGGCCGCTGGTTGTAGCCGTGCCGGTTCTGGCGGAAGAAGACCGGGCCCTGGCTATCCAACTTGATGGCGATCGCGACGAGGACCATCAGCGGCGCGAGAGCCACGAGGCCGGCGATCGCCGTCGTGATGTCGAACATGCGCTTCGCCACCTGATCGAGGGCCGAGAGCGGCGGCTGACAGAGCTTGACGGCGTTCTTCCAGCCGAACCGCCGCACCTCGATCGTCTGCGGATCGAACAATTCGTGATCGAGAACCAGGTTGAGCCCGACCGGCAGGTGGGTGCAGCCGCGCACGAGGCGGTTGATGAGATCGCGCTCCTGTTCCGGGATCAGGATGACGACCTCCTCGACGGCCGCCTTGCGCAGGCCGGAGATCTTCCTGGTGATGATGTCGTGCAGCTCGTTCTCGTCGGCGACGCTGGACGGGCAGACAGCCCAGTCGGGAAGTTCGAAGGCGGTGAACCGCAGGGCGGTCCGGTCGGGCTGGTTGACCATGAAGGCGGCGATCGCCTGCGCGGTGCCGATAAGGCCGATCCGCTGCGCTTCCAGGTAACCGGCGCGGACCGCGGTCGCGATCAGCCAGCCGGCCGCGACCCGCCCGAGGAGCAGCGCGCCGCACCCCGCGGCGTACTGCGTGAACAAGCTGCCGCGCGAGTAGAAGTCGGTGAAATGGGTCAGGAACAGGAAGCAGACCAGGACCGAGAAGGCGCTGTTGAAGCTGAAGAAGGCGCGTCGCGTCAGCTTGCCTTCGTCGCCCTGCCGCTCGACCCGGTAGGCACCGTCCAGGATCATCGTCACGACGGTCAGGGCCGCCAAGCCCAGCGACACGGCGACGTAGATCTCGGTGTCGCGCAACTGCCCCGCCAGGGCGAACTGGTAGCCGATCGCGCCCAGCAGCGCGGCGCCGCTGACGAGGGCGAGGTCGATCACCACCAGGATGACGAGCATGTCCTTCGACAGGAGCCGAAGGCGCGGGACGCGGGCCTGGACGACAGCCTTGGCGAGGCCCTCCGCCGGCAGGGCGCCGCGGCCCGAACCCTTGAGCGCAGGTCCCTTGAGGCTGGACCCGGCGAATGTCGGTTCTGCCTGTAGGCTCGCCATACGCATCTCCCGCAGTGATCGAGTCGTCAATCGAGGGCGGGACACCCCGTCCCCGTAACAAGCGTGCTGCGGAACGCGGGCCCGCGGCACGCTCGACAGGCCTGGGCAGCGTGGTCGGCCGCCCCTTCGAACTGAAACACCGCCTCATCGCGCGGCCGGCCCGACGATGACCGGACCACGGACGCAGCCGCGCACGCCGGTCGCCGGGCGACCGACCGAACGACTTCAGCGATTATTTCCCTGCAGCAATAACCGCATGCGCTATCTACTCCGCGGTATTGACCTTGCGAGAAACCATAGACAGCGGGTCCGTGGAAAGATTGATAAATCTCAAGCTCGACGAAGTTCCGGACGGCTTCCGTACTCTTTATTCAGAAGGCCAGGCGGCGCATCGCCGACGCATCGGGACCCGCGTGCCCCTCGGGCGCGCGGTCCTGCGATCGTGTGAGCGCGCGGACACGCTTCAGAGGTGCGGCTCGACGGTCGGCGCGGAATCGCCCACGAACTTCAGCAGACTGCGATCCCGCTCCGCCTTCCCGCCGCGATGCACGAGATCGAGGTAGTACTGCGCGTAGGGAAAGAACCGCAGCTGCGGGTCCGGGTATTTCCCCCAGATCAAGTCGGTCTTGCTGTCCGACGTTGGCAGCCCGTACTTACCAATGAGCGCCTTCCTGAAGATCTGAAGCGACGCCTCGTTGACCGCCCCATCCTGTTCGGTGGAGACTTGATAGATGAGCATCCGGCCCGGGTGGTCGGGCAGATCCTCCACGAAGTTGACCGTGACCCGACGATCCTGCTCGCGCCAGCTCAGCGAAGCCAGACAGTTGCGCTCCACCACCCGCGTGTTGACCACGCCGCGCTTGCGGGCCTCGCGCCATTGTTGGTCGTACGCGATCAGGTCGGCGGCGCACTCCTTCATGGAGATGTTGCGCTCGATCGCGTGGGTGCAATCCATGATCTTCTGCGTGTCCTCCTGGGTCATTCCCAGCTTCAGACCGCCGATATCGAACTGGCTGACGTCGCGCGTCTTCAGGGCTGGCCGGCTGATCGCCTGACAGGTCGTCTGGTCCGGCTCCGGCCGATCGGGGGGCGCCGGTTCGGAGGGGACTTCGACCCGGTTGGGATCGGACAGGAGAACCGCGCCCACCACGCCGCCGCCAAGCAGCAGGGCCAGGACACTTACAATCAGACGCATGGCCCTCAACAGACCTCCGAGGAGCCGCTCACCGGCGAACGCATCGTTTCGGCACCGAGGCGCTCGTCTCTAGCACGGTAGGAAGCGATGCGGCGATCCCGGGGGATCGCGCAGGCCTCACGCACCGGAACCACAATACGCCCCGGGCGCGCCCGCGACGATCCCGCGGACCCGGCGGGCTTCTGCGTTCGCGGCCGACGGGGCGGAAAGGGGGTCGGTGGACGTGCGTGCATCGCTTCCCAGGGAGATCCGCCGGACCTGATCCCGACCCTGGAGCCGCGCGTCTACGGATCCCTCGACTGCGGTCAACACGACGGTGCCTTCTCGACCTGCCGGTAGAAACCCACGTCCCGGTCCTGGGCGGGCACCGAGCCCACGCGCACGTTGCCGTAGGAGAGGCGGGACGCGAAGACGTAGCCGGCGCCCCGGACGGACTTGATGAGCTGAGGGCTCTTCGGGTCGATCTCGATCTTCCGGCGAAGACGCACGATCTGCGCGTCCACGACACGATCGAGACCGTTCCACTCGCGTCCCCGCGTGAGGTCCATGAGCTGATTGCGGGTCAGGACCTGCCCCGGATGCTCGACGAAGACTTTCAGCAACTCGTACTCGCCGGAGGTCAGCACCACGTCGTGCCCGTCAGGGGACGTGAGCTTGCGGCGGCTCGGACTGAATTGCCAGCCATCGAAGGAGAAGACCGGCTCGCCCGCGCTGCTGACGGGCTGCGCGCTGGGCTGGAGCCGGCGCAGGATGCTCTTCATGCGGGCGATCAGCTCGCGGACGTGGAACGGCTTCAGCACGTAGTCGTCCGCCCCGACCTCCAGGCCGACGATCCGATCGATCACGTCGCTGCGGTTCGCCATCATGATGAGCCCGACCTTCCAGGACAGGCTCCTCACTTCGCGGGCGAGCTGTAGCCCGTCGATGTCGGGCAGGACGAGATCGAGAAGGATGAGGTCGATCCCGTCATGTGCCAGGCTCTGGTGGACGCCGGCCGCACCGCTGACCTCGCGGACACTGAAGCCTTCCATGGAGAGTTGCCGAGCGAGCGCCAGGCGGCTCTCCTCGTCCGGATCGACGATGAGCACGCGGTGTGCTCCCGGCAACACACTTCGGGACAACCATTGTCTCCCAGCGCAGGCGAGACACGTCCCGCCCTGTTCATCGGAATAGCACGTATATCTGTCTGGTAATAGCATCATATGTGCGATTCCGGCTGCAAACTGTCAATCGTTGCGCAGACTGGTACAATCGCGAAGGATTCTGTTTCAGTCTCTGAAGTCGCTGGATTGTTTTCATACGTTCCAACGTGTGGACAAGTGCATGCGTCAAGCTTCGTTTTCATCATCCGGCCGACAACGCCGGCCGGGTGCGGAGGCGGGCCGCGAGCCGCGACCTGAGCCGGGTCCGCAATGCCGCCATGTCGCCGCCGAGCGCGCGCTCCGGCGTGCAGAGGAACAGGATCACGCTGGCGAGGGTCAGCGCGGCACCGCCCAGGATCTGAGATGGCCAAAAGCCAAGCGGGCTCGCCGCCAGGGTCAGCGGCACGTCCACGCACGCGACCGTGATCGCCCAGACGATCGCCGCGGCGTGCATGCGCAGGATCCGTGAACCCGCCATGCCGAGGCGGCGGGAGACGGCCCGCAGGGAGACGACGTAGTAGAGCGCGGTCGCCGCCGTCACCGCCCCCGCGACACCGTTGATCCCGAGGCCCGAGGCGCCCAGGGACAGGCCGACGATGGCCGTCAGGTAGAAGAGCTGACGGCTCGCGACGAGCCAGAGCTCGCCCTTCGCCATCAGGAGCGAGTCGGACACCTTGTAGCTGATCCGCGGCAGCAGCCCCAACGCGAGGAGTTGCAGAACCGGGATCGATTCCCCCCAGGCCGGCCCGAGGATGATCCGGACGGTCGCCTCGGCGTGGATGACGAGGGCGGTGCTGGCGACCGCGAAGGCGGGGAGGCTCGCCGCCATCGCGCGCTCGAACGCCTCGGCCTGGCGTGCCGGCTCGCTCTCCATGGCGGCGAAGGTGGGCAGGAGCACCCGGGCGAGGCTCGACCCGAGCACGTCCTTGGCGAGGTTCACCAGGGTGGCGCCCCGCGAGAACAGGCCGAGCGCGTGGGCGCCGAACAGCGTCCCGACGAGGAAGTTCGGGCTGCTCAGGGCGGCCCAGTTGATGACCTGCATGGTGGTTCCGGCGTAGCTCGCCGTCGCCAGATCCCGCGCCGCGGCGAGGGGCGGGACCTGGAAGCGGGGGATCCGGGCGGCGCGCGCCGTCAGCGCGGCCTCCAGGACGCTGGCGGCGAGCAGTCCCACGAGCAGCGCCTGGATCTGGAAGCCGGCCCAGGCCAGGATCAGGGCCGGCAGGACGTTCCCGAACAGGTTGCTCTGAAGGGCGATGATGGTGTTCTCGCGGAAACGCCCCTCGCGCTGCAGGATCGCCGACAGGACCGAGATCCAGGCGCGGAACGGCATCGTCAGCGAGGCGAACAGCACCACCGTCGCGGGAACGATCTCCCGGCCCGCCACCATCTGACCGATCTGAGCGATGAGCGTGAGCGCCGCCGCCAGGACCAGGGCGACGAGCGTGGCCAGCACCAGGGCCATGTGGACATGCGCCGTCGAGATCTGCGCCCGCTGCACGAGCGGCACCGCCACGCCCCCCTCGACCACCTGCGCGGCGAGGTTGGCGATGACCGCCACGAGGATCATCAGGCCGAAATCGGACGGCGACAGAATGCGCGCCAGGACCGCCGTCGAGACCAGGGACAGCATCATCCCGAGGAGCCGCGCGGCCGCGAGCCAGCCGACGCCCCGCAGCACGCCTTTGGACGACACGCCGACATGGGCGAAGGTTCGCGCGGACGATCGGGCGTGCCCGTCAGGCTCGGCCATGTTGCCTCCCGAGCAGTTCGGCCGACGCGGGCTCGGCCGGGCTCTGCGCGATGGTCCGGGTGAGCGTGCCGAAGACGGCTGCGGCCGAGACCGCGCCGTAGGCGTCGGCGATGTGCCCGGCCGCAGCCTGCCCCAGGGTGCGGCGACGATCGGGATCGGCCAGGAGGCCGGCGATCAGCCGGGCCACGGCGCTCGGCTCCGCCGGCATCGGCGCGTACAGGGCATCGAGCCCGTCGCGGGCGTATTCGAGCACCCCGCCGCAGGGGCTGGCGATCACCGGCAGGCCGACCATCATCGCCTCGGCGACGACGATGCAGAATCCCTCCTCGTCGCTCAGATGGACGCAGAGGTCGTGGTCCCGCGCCGCCTCGTACCATCGGGGCCGGAAGCCCGCGAAGGTCACGGCATCGCCGAGGCCGAGCGATGTGGCGCGCTGGGTCAGTCGCGGGCGGTCCGGGCCATCGCCGAAGACCGTCAGGGTACAGTCACGGCCGGCCGCGCGCAGGCTCGACATTGCGTCCAGCAGCACGTCCATCCGCTTGCGCGGGATGAGCCGTCCCGCCGTCACGAGCCTGACGGGCGTGCCCAGCGCGTAGTCGGTTTTGCGCTCGGCGTTCGCATCCGCGACGAACAGCGGCACCACCCGCTCGCGGCGCCGCCGCCGGTAGTAACGCCGCGTTCCCTCGAGCGTGACCCGGCAATCCGCCCAGACCTCGTCCACCCGCGGCGACAGCAGCCACAGCAGGGCCGCGTAGACGGGCGTCAGCCGCCCGGCCTCCAGCTTGGCGATATGCTCGAAGGCGATGCAGCGGACGTGGCGGGCGCCGAGCAGTGCCAGGCGCCCGATGATGTTGGTCTGCCGCAGGGACAGCACCACCGTCTGCGGCCGGAAGGTGCGAAGCGCGGCCCGCAGGGCGCGGAACCCCCGCCAGAGCGCGGCGAGGGTCAGCTTCGGCCCGTGCGTGAGCACGGTGACGTTCTCCGCTCCGACCAAGTGCTCGATGGCAGCGCGCAGCTCCGGCGAACCTTCGTGGAGCCCGATCACCCGGACCTCGCAGCCCTTCAGGAAACCATGCTCCAGCATGGTCCGGAGGCCGATCTCAGCGCCGCCCTTGTTGAACCCGTTGATGACGTACAATACGCGGCACTCGGACATCGTCCTAGACCTCGGTTGATCTCGTCGGCGGACGCGAGCGATGGACGATGTCGAGCGCCGCGTTCACGACGCGCTCCGGACGTCGAGGCCCCCGGCCGCCAGCGTCGGGGCGCCCGCCGCGTTGCGCTTGCCCCGCAGCGCGCTCCGATAGATGTCGTTCAGCCGCAGATACATCCGGTCCGCGCCCCATTCGCTGAGATCGACGGCCGCCGCGTTGTCGGCCATCCGTTGCCGCGTAGCCTCATCGTCGAGGAGGCCGCGGATCCGCGCGAATAGGTCAATGAAGTCGCCCTGTGGGCAGAGGTAGCCGTTGTGGCCGTGGTGGAGGACGGCCTCGATGCCGGGCAGGTGGAAGGCGACGATCGGCCGACCGGTGGCGCAGTATTGCACGATCGCCCGCGGAAGCCCCTCGCGCTCGGAGCAGTAGACGCACAGGTCTGCCGAGGCGATCAGGTCGCTCGTCGCCTCGACGTAGCCCAGGATCTTCACGCGCTGCGCGAGGCCTCGGCGCTGTACCATCTCCTCCAGCGCGTCGCGCTCGCGCCCTTGCCCAGCTAGCAGGAAGGTGGTGTCGGCGAACCGCGTCGCCTGCGCGGCGATCTCGTCGATCAGGCGGGCATGCTGCTTCCGGGCCTCGTAATTCGCCAGATACAGGACTTTGAAGGTCCTGTTGTCGTTTCCGGGGGCAGGTGCCCGGTTCCGGTCCGCCAACCTCTGGAAGGCGCCGATGTCCATGCCGCTGGCCACCACGTGGTGCACGTCGGCGCCGCCCAGACCGTGGGCCACCGCGATGTCGCGCATGCCGGCGCTGACGCTCACGTACTGGTCGGTGGCCCGCACGAGCGCCCGCTCCAGACCGAGGTAGATCGCCCGCTGGGCGGCGCCGACATTGACGAACGGCAGGATATGGATGCCGTGGATCACCGCGCTGGAGCGCATCCGGATCGCAGCGGCGCGCCCGAGGATGCCGGCCTTGCTGGTGTGCGTGTGGATGATGTCGGGGCGAATCGCCTGGAGATGCATCCGCAGCGACATCAGGGCGGCGGCGTCGGCGATGGGGTTGATCGGCCGGACGAGGCTGGGGATGCGGATCGTGGTGACGCGCGGATGGGCGCGGGCCAGCATCTCCGGCTCGACCTCATTGCCGCAGAGGAGCGTGACGTCGTGGCCGCGCTCCGCGAAGGCGTTGCACGACAGCATGGTGTTCTCGTCGGCGCCCCCGCGGATCATGCGCGTTATGATATGGGCGATCTTCAAACCAGGATCCGCCATCCGCCGCTCCCACCAGACCGGAACAAGTTGGCGTTAAGCTAGTCGTCTTGGCTCACTAGGAATTGATTTTAGTCATGCGTTTCAGGTTTTTAAAACCGAGTATGCCGGCGCCGTACCAGTAATCTTACAAGCTATAGCGAAGGTTGTAGCGTGGGCCCGGGCGATCGTGATTCGCGCGGTGCGTCAGGCTCGGCGTCAGGCCACCCGGAGTTCGCGGACGATGTGGTCGGCGCAGCGGTGCGCCAGCTGCAGGATGGTCAAGGTGGGGTTGGCGCTTCCGGCGCCCGGGAACACCGAGGCGCTGACGAGAAAAAGGTTTTTCACGGCGTGGCAGCGCAACGTCGCGTCCACCACCGAGCGGGTCGGATCGATTCCCATGCGGGTCGAGCCGGCCGGATGAGAGGCGTCCCGCGCCGCCTCCAAGAAGCGGTCGCCGGCGGCTTCATCGTCCGCCTCCCACGCGATCGGGCTGGAGCTCGCCAGCCCGGCCTGCGACCAGAACGTCTTGAAATGCCGCAGAGCCGCGAGAAAGGTCCGCCGATCGGCATCCGTCGGCGCCCAGGTCAGACGAACCAGTGGGACACCGTAGGCGTCGGCGCGGTCGGACAGGGCCACCCGGTGGGCGGCGCTCGGAGATTGCTCGATCCGCATCTCGGCCGTGATGCCGATTTCCGCCGAGAGGTAGAGTTGCCGGTGGCGCAGGCGCCAGAACAGGAGCCGGTACAGGGTATCGACGTCCAGGGCCTCGCGCAGGACCTGAAGGTTTCGATGCGGCATATTCCTGCCCTGCAGCCTCCCACCAAGATCGCGCAACGCTCTGTAGATCGATCGGTCGGGCATCCCGAGGCGGAAATCGATGTAGGCGCTGGGGATCGCGAGTTGCCGCTGCGCCTGTGCACTCAGCTCGAAATGGAGGTTGCGGCGCGTCGAGCCGGCCAAGTGGTAGCCGAAGAGCCGATTCGTTGCGCGGATGTCGACCGGATAGACCGTCCCGACCGGGACCTTGAGATGGTCGTTGAAATAGTGGCCGAGCGCGGTGCATCCCGCGAAGGCGCGCTCGCCCGAGATCCGATTCAGCAGGAGGGTGAGGCGGGTCGTCTCGATGGTGCCGGCCGAGAAGATGAAGTACCGGGCGGTGACCCGCAGGCTGGCTCCGCCGGGGGCACGGGCGACGACCTCGCGGACCTGCCCAGTCTCGGCATCCAGCGCGAAATCGTGGGCGGTCGCGTTGAGGTAGACGGCGGCCCGGGCGCCGGCGAGGACCGAGCGGCGCAGGGCCGTGGCGATGTTCCGGTTTCGGAACGTCGGGAACTTCGCGAAGCGGCAGCTCACGTCGGCATGCCGCGGATAGATGCCGAATTTCGGCCAGAGACGCGTCAGATCCGTCAACTCGAAGGGGCGGTGATCGAGGTCGAACAGCGTCTCGACCGAGGCCGTGTGGGCGTCCAGCTCCTCGGGCCGGATCGGCCAAGCATCGATCGAGGCATATTCGCGCGCGCCGAGGTCATGTGCGGTGAGGGGCAGGAGCCGGCCTCCCCACAGGGACGAGGCGCCTCCGATCAACCGGACGCGGCTGTCGCGGGCGCCGGCGTAGCGGCCCGCGCAATCCTCGATGTCGTTCAGCGCCTCCAGGCCTTCGTCGCGGGCGTGCGCGCCGCTCTCGAGGACGCAGATCCGGACTCCGGCCACGGCGCTCAGCCGCTGTGCGGTGGCGAGCCCGGCCATGCCTCCGCCGACGATGCAGACGTCAACCTCGCGCCGTAAAGTCGCGCTGTTGGCATCTGACAGGTTGAAAACCGTCACTGCCCCATCCCCTTCAGCGCTACGTAAGTAGCCACTCAGCAACAGTCATGCCATCCGGGACCTCAAGGTCAGTACAGTTCTCAACGGACCGTTTTTCGACTGTCTAGACGATCGGACATTCATCGAACGCGTCGCGAAAAGGGCCGCCGATGACGCCGACACAAGATCTGCACCGATGCTCGGATGCACAGAGAATGCATTTTCTGGATCTTTCACGGTCATCCGATGGTAACAGAATATGCACGCCCGAATCTTCAATCAGGCTGCAATCACAGTCGCAAGAACGGCCCTTGAGCGCCTTGACCTTTGTCAAGCGCCGCACCTTACGGCTGGTCTACCGTGGCGATGCCGAGCACGGGGACGACCTGCGTGCGCCGTCGCGAACGGGATGAGCTGCTTAAATGCGCATCGTATTTCTGATGCCGAGCTATTATCCGGACAGCTTCGGCGGCGCCGAGCGTCAGACCCGTATCCTCACCCGCTCCCTGCGCGACCGCGGCGCGGCGATCACGATCCTCGCCCCGACCCTCCGGCCCGACGCCGCGGGCGTCGTCGAGGAACCGGAGGGCCGGGTGGTGCGGCTGCTGATGCGCAACGATCCCGCGCTCGGGGGCCGCTACGTCGTCTCGATGCTGCATTTCTGGATCCGGGCGCTCCTCTGGCTCGCCCGGCATCGACGCACCTACGACGTCATCGCGATCCAGCACCTGCGCCTGCATGCCTGGCCCGGGATCGTGGCGGGGCAGCTCTTCGGAAAACTGCTCTCGGCCAAGCTCGGGCGCGGCGGCGCGCATATCGAACTGCGCCGGCTGCCGGCGCAGAAACTGCCCTTCGGGAAGCTCGTGGTCGCGCTTGCGCGGCGTTCGCGCCTGGTCTTCGTGGCCAACAGCAGCGAGATCGCGGGCGATCTGGCCGACCTCGGCATACCGGCCAGCCGGGTCGCGCGGGTGCCGAACGGCGTCGAATGCCCGCCGGAGCCCCGGTCCGCCTTCAGCGCGCCGGACGGCGCACGCGTGTTCGTCTACGCCGGTCGGCTCGCGACGGAGAAGCGCGTCGACAGGCTGATCGAGGCGTTCCGGATCTTCGCCGCCGACCAGCCGGCCACCTTGCGCATCTTCGGGGACGGGCCCGAGAAGGCGCGGTTGCTGGCGCTGGCCGCCGGTCTGCCGGCGGTCCGCTTCATGGGGGTCACCGACGACCGTGATGCGATCTACGGCGACGCCGCCTTCATGATCCTGCCCTCGGATTCCGAGGGCATGTCGAACACGCTGCTCGAAGCCATGGCTTACGGCGCCGTTCCGATCATCACCGACGTGAGCGGCGCGGGCGACCTCGTCGTATCGGGGCGCTCCGGGATCATGCTGGCGGCCAATACCCGCGAGGGGATCCTGGAGGGCCTGTTCACGGCCGCCCGCCTCGATCCCGCCGCATGGGGTGCGATGAGCGCCGAGGCGCGACAGCGCATGTGCGAAAAGCACGCGATTCCCGTGGTCGCCGACGCGTATCTGCGCCTCTACCGCGCGATGGCGGACGACCGGCTGAACCGGGTGCCCCCCGCGCTCGGCCGCGGGATCGGCGACACGGATCCCGGCCTCTCGGCCCATGGCGGCCGATGATCGCCGGCGCGCAGGTTCACCGGCTGATCCGGCGGGGCGGCGACCTGTCGGACGTGAACGGGCCAGCCGGCGCTGAGGCCCGGCGCCGGCAGGCCGGACCGAACCGCGCCGCGGCCGAGGGGCAGCGGGCCGCCGTAAAACCGAGCGAGGCCGTAGGCGGCCTGCTCCTCTCCCCCGAGTTCCAGCGGACATGACCATGGCGTATGGACACGGATTCAGGCCGACCCGGCGCAGCCTCGCCTTCGGGGCCGGTGCGCTCTACGCCTGGGCGCACGCCCCCCGCTTCGCGCAGGCCACCACGGGGCGCGATCCCCGTCTGCTCGTGGTGATCCTGCGCGGGGCCCTCGACGGATTGTCCGCCGTCGCCCCGATCGCGGACCCGGCCTACCGGGGCCTGCGCGAGACCATCGCGCTGGAAACCAGCGGTCCGCGGGCGGCCCTGCCTCTCGACGGCTTCTTCTACCTGCATCCGACCATGACGGAGACGGCGCGCCTGTTCCGCGAGCGCAAGCTCTCCGTGGTCCACGCCGTCGCGACGCCCTACAGGGACCGCTCGCATTTCGATGGGCAGGACGTCCTTGAGAGCGGGGCGCCCAAGCCCGGCGCAACCCGGACCGGATGGCTCAACCGGCTCGCGGCCCATCTGCCGGCCGGCCGGACGCTCGGGCGGTCCGAGGGACTGGCGGCCGGCCAGGGTGTCGACGGCCTCGCGGTCGGGGCCTCCACCCCGCTGATCCTGCGCGGACCGGCGCCCGTGCTGGCGTGGTATCCGTCCGAGATGCCGGCCGCCGCCAGCACGCTCTACGACCGCATGGAGCAGGTCTACGCCCACACCGATCCGAAGCTCGCCCAGGCGCTCGACCGCGCCCTGGAGACCGATCGCATGGCCGCGGAGGCCGGGATCGGCGCGGGCCTCAACACCCGCAACCAGCCCCACGTCCAGGCCGCGCGCTCGATCGCGGCCGGAGCCGCCCGATTCCTTGTGCGGCCGGACGGACCGCGGGTGGCGGCCCTGTCGTTCGACGGCTTCGACACCCATGCCCATACCGGCGGAGCCTCCGGCCGGCTCGCCGACCTGCTTCAGGCCCTCGATGCGGCGTTGCAGGTCTTCGAGACCGAACTGGAATCGGTCTGGCGCGACACGGCCATCGTGGTCGTCACCGAGTTCGGGCGGGCCGCGCGGCTCAACGGCACCCTCGGCACCGATCACGGCAATGGGACGATCGCGCTGCTGGCGGGCGGCGCCATCGCGGGCGGGCGGATGATCACCGACTGGCCGGGCCTGCGCGAGAATCAGCTCTACGAGCAGCGCGATCTGATGCCGACCCTCGACCTGCGCGCCGTCCTGAAGGGCGTCGCGATGGATCTGCTCGGCGCGTCCGACGCCGTTCTCTCGCGGGACGTCTTCCCCGGGACCGAGCACCTGCCCCCCGTCCGGGGGCTGATCGTCTAGGGCACGGGGCGGGAGGGCCTATCCCGTTGTCCGAAACCATCGTGCTCTGACGGATATACAATCGGTCGGCGTGGCGGCCGTTCGGCCCGAGCGTGGAGTTCCTGGGATGCTGGCAAGCTTCGAAGATTACGCGGGTCTGTTGCGCCATCCCGGGCGCCCCGAGGAGCCGGTGGTGGTCACGCGGGGCAACGCCGGCGCCTTGCGTGCCGCCTCGGCCCTGTCCGCCTTCCCGGTGGTCCACGGACAACCGGTGCTCATCGATTTCGAGCGGAGCGTGGTCCGGCGGACCGATTTCGGCGAGGCGGACATTGCCCCGCTCATCGACCGCAAGCCGCATTCCGGCCTGCGCCAGGCGGTCAAGGCACTCTTCCCCTCGACCAAGCGGAGCCGCGCGAATTTCAGCGCCCTGATCGCCGCGACCAAGGCTACGACCGCCGATCCCATCATGGTCGTCGTGGGGGGCGGCACCCGCGGCGAGGGCTCCCGCGACCTCTACGCGGACCCGGCCCTGAAGGTCATCGCCTTCGACGTCTACCCGAGCGCGGACATCTCCTTCATCGCCGACGGACACGCCATCCCCCTGGCCGACGCGTCGGTCGACGCGGTGGTGGTGCAGGCGGTTCTGGAGCACGTGGTCGACCCGGCCCGGATCGTCGCGGAGATCGAGCGCGTGCTCAAGCCCGGCGGCCACGTCTACGCCGAGACGCCGTTTCTCCAGCACGTTCACGAGGGGCCGTACGACTTCTGGCGCTTCACCGAGAGCGGGCATCGCCTGCTGTTCCGTGCCTTCGAGCCGAAGGCGCGGGGTTCGCTCGGGGGCACGGGCCTCTCGGCCTACTGGGCGGTCCGCGCGCTCATGCGGGACCTGACGCGATCCCGGACGATCGGCGGCCTGATGTCGCTGCCGTTTCTGCCGCTGGCGTTCCTCGACCATCGGCTGCCCGAGGCGCGGCAGGTGGACAGCGCGAACGGCGTCTACTTCCTCGGCCGCAAGCCGGACGGGGCCGCCGCCGCGACGGACAGCCTGCATCCGCGCGACATCTATCTCGGCTACCAGCGCTGAGATCGATCGCCTCGGGCCTCCGAGGGCCGATTCCGCGAGCGACCGGCGAAGCCGCTGGCGGGTCCCGCGGCCGCGCCTGCCGCCTCGTGTCGACGCCGCATGCGGAGCGGGCGCGGATCAAAGTGCCGCCCTGGCCCCGCGCCTGAGCCGCCGCCGTCGCGGCCCGGATCCCGCGCGCGAGACCCGGGATCGCGATCAGACGCCGTAATAATCCCGATACCAGCGCACGAACCGCTCCACGCCGACCTCGATCGGCGTGCTCGGCGCGTAGCCCACCGCCGTCGCGAGGTCCTCCACGTCGGCGTAGGTCGCCGGCACGTCGCCGGGCTGCGCGGGGAGAAACTCCTTCAGCGCCTTGCGACCCAGGCAGGTCTCCAGGACCTCGATCAGGTGCAGGAGCTGGACGGACTGGTGATTGCCGATGTTGTAGACCCGGTAGGGTGCGTTGCTGGTGCCGGGATCGGGCGCGGTCGAGTCCCAGGCCGGGTTGACCTGCGCGGGTTTGTCCGCGAGGCGCACGATGCCTTCGACGACGTCGTCGATGTAGGTGAAGTCGCGCATCATCTGGCCGTTGGCGAAAACCTTGATCGGCTCACCCGCCAGGATCGCGCGCGTGAACAGGAACAACGCCATATCCGGCCGACCCCACGGCCCGTAGACCGTGAAGAAGCGCAGGCCGCTGCACGGGATCCGGTAGAGGTGGCTGTAGCTGTGGGCGAACAGCTCGTTCGACTTCTTGGTGGCCGCGTACAGGCTCACCGGATGATCGACGTTCTGGTGCACCGAGAAGGGCATCTGCGTCACGGCGCCGTACACGGAGCTGGACGAGGCGTAGAGGAGGTGCTCCACCGGGTTGTGGCGGCAGCCTTCGAGGATGTGCAGGAAGCCTTCCACGTTGCTTTTTACGTAGACGTGCGGGTTCTCCAGCGAGTAGCGCACACCGGCCTGCGCCCCGAGATGGATCACCGTTTCGAACGCGTTTGTCTTGAAAATATCCTCCATGGCCGCGCGGTCAGCCAGATCGACCTTGCGAAAATTGAACTTTTCATGAGCGTTAAGATCTTTGAGGCGGCTCTCCTTGAGCGCGACCTCATAATAGTCATTGAGATCATCGACCCCGAGGACGCTCCGCCCCTGGTTGAGGTAGCGCTTCGCGACATGATAGCCAATGAAGCCGGCGGCGCCCGTCAACAATATAGGCTTCATGTCATGCTCCGGTACAAGGGTCGAACTTCGAGGATACGTTCCGGAATTCTTTAGACCATTGCGAACACAGCCGCCATGACAAATGCCAAGAACCTTCTCGGAAAAGCCACGATCCGCGCAGCGACTGATCTGGAAATTTCGAAACCCCCGCGCTAGTTCATCGAAAAGTTACCGATAGTGCCAGAAACGCCCAATACAATTGCAATTTCTGCTTCATCGCTGTGCAACTGACCGCCCGCGAAAGCGTCATTGTTACAAATCGTCGATATCCTGTTACGGACTGTGGATCCGCGTGACAATTGAGCACGCTGGAGTTATCCGCCTGTGCCATCGCGTGCCTAAGCTATTAACGTATTCTTAATAGTGTTGAGGTGACCGCCGTGGAATGTCTGGCTCCGATCACCTCGCGTCCGATTGTGCGCAAGGCGCTATCCGACAGACAAACGCGCACGATAAGCCTTCGCTCTGAGTGCTCGGATCGTCCCACGATCCTGTATCACGCGGGTCAGAAGGTGTTTTGGGAGGACGATCAGGCGAATTCTGTGTTCCTGGTCGCCGACGGCGTCTTGCGGATATCCCGGTTCCTTCTGGATGGTCGCCGCGGGGTCATCGGCTTCGTCTTTCCGGGGGACGTGATGGGCCTTTCGGCACGTGGGAAGCACATCTACTCGGCTGAAGCAGTGACGAATTGCTACATTCACGCCCTGCCGCGCGAGAAGCTGAACACACTTCTCACAGAGAGCCCAACGCTGCGCGACGAGTTCATCTCGGAGCTGTGCGCGGAGGTGTCGAGGACGCAATCCCTCGTGCTCAACCTCAGCCAGAAGAGCGCGGAAGAGCGTGTCGCCAGCTTCATCCTGGAACTGGTCTCCAAGGGCGAGCGCCGGACCGGCAGCAAGGTCGAGATCCGGATGCCGATGTCGCGGCTCGACATCGCCGACTACCTGGGCCTGACCGTGGAGACGGTCTGCCGTTCGCTGGCAAAGCTCAAGAAGGCTGGACATATCCGAACCGTGGGGCGCGACATCGTCCTGATCGAGCGTCTCGCCGATCTGAGAGACTTCGCCTGCGCCGACGGGACCTGCTGACGCGCGGGCGGATCCCGACCGGGATCCGCCATCATCGCCCCCTTGTGGGCTCGAACGCGCGCCAGGGCGGAGTCCGGACCGCGTGACCGGCCTCGTCCGGAGCAGCGGGCGATCCGCAGGCCGCGGGCACCGGATGGGGCGCAGACGGCGCGGATGCCGGTGTTAGATTCCAATCTGTTACAGAGCCGCGACGAGGGTGGCAGGCCCCCGGCAGCTCAGGCAACCCCCTCTCGCCTGGCGATCGCCCAGCGGACCCTGGGGCGCCGCTTCAGGGAACGCCCGGCGACAGGGCTTTTCCATCGCCGACACCGCGACCTCACAACCAGCGGGATCCACCGAAGCGTCGGATGAGCCGCGACGACGCCCGTCGACCATTGAGGCGGCCAGGGTCCGCCCACTTCCGCATGGGACCGCAATCCGCGCCCTACCGATGTCCTCGAACTGTGCCCTGCCTCAAGCCTGCGCGCTGGAACTCCGTCCGTCTGCGGACTGCTTGAACACGAACTGGCCGTCGAGGATGAATTTCGTCGTGTAGCCGCACAACAGAACGAGCGTGCCGATCACGTAGTAGAGCGCGCACTCCCCGTATTTGTAATACATGAGACCCTGGGACGCCAGATAGAGACCAGTCATAAGGACGCTGGTGCAAAGATAAAGCACCATGACCCAGAGTTCCTGTCTGTGGTCCGACGAGGTGTGGTAGAAGATGAAGTTCCGGTCGAGCAGGTACTTCGCCGCGAATCCAGCTCCGGTCCCGGCGAACAGCGCGACGTAGATCGCCGAAGCGCCGGGGATCGTCCGCAGCATGAGGAACTGCATCAGCCAGTTGATCGCGATCGACAGGAGCGCGAAGACAGCATAGCGCAGGATCAGGGATAGGCGATCGAGGGGCATGTCCATGTCCTTCCGGGAAACGGCCCGCGTACGCCGCACCGGGCCCGGCAGCCCCGGTGCCGGGCGATCATCCGATGCGGCGCTGCGCGCGCCCGGCTCGCGCGGGGATACGTCGGGCTCCGGGAGCACGTGCGGGCCCGTCGCGGATCGGTCGGACGAGGCAACGGTCACGCGGGCTGCCTCGCATCCGGCCCGGGGGCCACGGACGGCTCGCGCGCGGTTTCGCATGTGCGGAACAATCCGCCGTAGGCCCCGAGAAGGAGCACGATCACGAAGTGCCGGACGAGCCCCTGCGTCAGCACCATCGGCACGAGGAGCACGCCGCAGAGGACCAGGAACGAGACCGCGCGGGGGTGGTGGCGCTCGACCCGGCCGGCGGCGAACAGGCCCGCGAGCCCCAGGGCGACCAGCATGGCGTAGGCGACCCGATCGGCCGTCCCCGATACGATGCAGCCGTAGCGGCCGTCGCCGAGACAGGCATCGCCGACAAGCAGGCCGACGACGCGCTCGCCCAGCCGTCGCAGGGCGCCGACCGGGTCGGCGGCGATCTCGGAGAGCGCGATCGCCTTGAAGATCCGGCGCTTGTTCTCGTCGTGCAGCCACTGCTCGTAGCGGCTCGCCGGAACGGCCAGGGGCCGGGGATAGACGACCCGGTCGCCATCGGCGTAGCGGCGCTCCATCTCGGCGAAGAGCTGGTCGTCGGCTTCTCCCCGGGGGGCGGTGCGCAGGTACGGATTGTTGTTGCGCGCGAGGTTCTCCTCGGCGGTCGTGGCAAACAGCACGAGCCCCGTGTGCAGCGAGTTCTGCACCGCGAAGTAGGGCCCCGCCACCGCGAGCAGCGCGGCGACGAACATCCAGCGGCGGCGGATATCGAGGAGGGCGAGCAGCGTCAGGTACGCGGCGCAGAGCGCGAAGACGGCGTGGGTCAGGCAGGTCAGGCCGGCCAGAGCCCCCACCGCCGCGTATGCCAGAGGCCGCGCCCGGTCGGGCTTGGCGGCCCGGAACAGGCGCCCGCGCGCGATCGCCGTACTCGCGAGGCCCACGAGCAGGACCGCCAGGTTTTCCGGCCGGACCTGGAAGTAGGTGGTGGTCCCGGCCAGGAAGCACGCGGGGATGACGAGCGAGAGCAGCCTCGGGCGCGGGTCGTCGATCATCCGCGTGAACAGGGCGAAGCCCGCGAAGACCAGGGCGACGTTGACGAGCCGCAGCCCGGGGACGCCGAGGCCGAACGCCGCCTCGAGGGCGCCCATCAGCGCCGGATAGAGCGGCGGCCAGATGCCGCCGCCATAGGCGGTCGCGAAGAGATCCAGACTGAACTCGCCCCGCCATATTCGGGCGAAGATCATCGTCCGGCGCAGATGCTCGGTCTCGTCCGAGTAGGTGATCCCGCTCGACAGGATCCCGTCGTGGGCGAGGACGACGAGGGCGAGGGCGAAGATCAGCGCCAGACCGATCAGATCCAGGCCGCGCAGGCCGCGGCCCGCGCGGATCGTCCCGGAGGCGGGTAGCGTCGATGAGGCGCCCATCAGAACTTCAGCCGCATGAAGAGAGGTTCGGGGAGGAGGCGGATCGGGAGCATGATCCAGCGCCAGCGGCCCAGCGTGTAGATCACCGAGCGGCGGCCGAGATGCGCGCGCACGATCTCCCGGGCGACCTGCGCGGGCGAGGCGGTGAGGACCGGCGGCAGCTTCATGCCGCTCGTCATCCGCGTGTCCACGAAGCCGGGCTTGACCGTCAGCACATGGATGCCGTGGGCCCGCATCCGGGCCCGCAGGCCCGACAGGAACGCGCTGAACCCGGCCTTGGCGGACCCGTAGAGGTAGTTGGAGGCGCGGCCGCGATCGCCGGCGACGGAACTCACCCCGATGATCGTGCCGGCGCCCTTCTCCTGCATCCGGTTGGCCACGGCCGAGAGGATCAGCACCGGGGCGACGTAGTTCGTCGTCATCACCGCCTCGGCGAGGGCGGCGTCGCCCTGCGAGCGTTCCTGCTCCCCGAGCAGCCCCGCGACCGAGATCACGGTGCCCGGCACGACGGTCAGGCCGTCCAGAAAGCGGGTACGGCTGTCGGGATCGAGGAGATCGAGATCGACCGAGCGCGCGCTCACGCCGTAGCGGGTCTGCAGATCGAGGAGGTCGGCCTGGAGGCGGTCCGGCTGGCGGGCCGCCAGGATCAGGGCGGCGCCGCGCTTGGCGTATTCGTGCGCGAGGGCGAGGCCGATATCGGACGTCGCGCCGACGATCAGGACTGGGGACATGTCCGCGGCCATGACCCCGCTCATGCCCGCGCCTCCGGCCGACGTGGAGGTCGCCCCTGACGGGAGCGACGGACGGCCCGGAGCGGGATCCACGATGGTCCGTCTCATAGCCCGAGCCTCTCTGATTGAACGGATCTGAACCGCCGCCGCGGGTCGTAGCGGTCGCGCGTCCGGGAGAACTCCTCGAGGCGCGGATACCCGTCCCGCAGGAGCCTGGCGCCGCCGCGGGCGTCCTTCGCGAGATAGAAGCGGCCGCCATGGGCGGCCACGACCTCGTCGAGTTCCGTGAGCAGGCTGAAATTGCCGGCGTTGGCCTGGAAATCCAGCGCCAGCGTGTAGCCTCTCATCGGGAACGAGAGCGGACCCCGCGCCGCCTCCCCGCACAGTTTCAGCACCGCGAGGAACGAGCCGGTGCCGCGGGCGGCGATCATCGTGAGCAGTTCGCGCAGGGCCTCGTCGCAGGACACCAGCGGCAGGACGCACTGATGCTGCACGAAGCCCTGCCGCCCGTAGATCCGGTTCCAATGCAGGAGCGCGTCCAGGGGATAGAAGAACGTCTGGTACGAGACCAGGTTTCGGCCGGCCTTCGCCCGCCCGTAATAGGCCGCGTTGAGTGCGCCCATGCTGTAGCGGTTCAGGGCGAAGCTCGGAGGCGACAGCGGTAGGGTGCGGCTGCGGCGCGGCGCGTCCTCGTAGGCGCGCCCCTCCCGGGCCGGCGGCAGGTCGCCCAGGGCGGCATGCTCGCCCCTGTAGACGACGCCGCGGCCCAGGTTGGCGCCCCGGGCCAAGCAGTCGATCCACGCGACCGAGTAGGTCGCGTCGGAGGCGTCCTCCAATGCGCTGAAGGTCTGCGCGAGATCGCGGGTGCGCGTCGTGTGCTGGACGACGAGGTCGGTCTCCACCGGCCGGAGGCGGAAGGTGGCGCGCAGGATCACGCCGGTGAGGCCCATGCCCCCCTGCGTCGCCGCGAACAGGTCCGGATTCTCGTTGTCGCTGCAGCGCACCACGGAACCGTCGGCCAGGGCGAGGTCGATGGAGAGGAGATGGCGCCCGAAGGTGCCGTCGAGATGGTGGTTCTTGCCGTGGACGTCGCTGGCGATGGCCCCCCCGACCGTGACGAAGCGCGTGCCGGGGGTGACCCAGGGGAACCAGCCCCGCGGGAGGAAGACCTCGATCAGCTCGTCGAGGGTCGTGCCGGCCTCGCAGGAGACGACGCCGGAGGCCGGATCGAACGCTGCGATACGGTTCAGCCGCGTGGTCACCAGCGTGGCGGCGCGATTGAGGGCGGCATCGCCGTACGAGCGCCCCGCACCCCGGGCGATCAGGGTCGGATTCCGTCCGATCGCACCCATCAGCTCCGCGACGTCGCGCGGGCGGGTCACGGTGCAGTCCACGCGTGGATAGTTGCCCCAGCCGGAGAGCATCATCGCGGGCGGCCCTCGCGGACGGCGTCGCAGGTCGTCGCGGGTGTCCACATGATACTCAGACGCTCGAAGCGATGATCACCGCGCAGGCGACGCCCGTCACAAGGCTGACCCTATCCTTCAGGGCGAAGACGATCGGGTCGTCGTCCATCTCGCCCCGCCGCGTCTTCAGGATCACCCGGCTGACCCAGAACAGGATCGCCAAGCAGATCAGCCACATGCGCTCGGGGTGGCGGTACAGCGCCGAGACGGCGTCGCTGTTTAGGTAGAGCGCCATCACGAGGGCGGTGAGGTAGCCGCTCGCCGCCGCCATCGACTCGAGGGACGGGAGGTCGTCCAGCCGGTAGCCGCGACCCTCGGGATCACCCTTGCCAGCCTGGACCCGGTCGACCAGCTCCGCGCAGCGCTTCACCAGCGCCAGGCACAGGAACAGGAAGATCGACAGGGCCTGGAGCCAGTGGGAGAGCACCAGGCCCACCGCGGCGGCGCCGCCGACCATCCGGCACGCGTAGAGCACCGCGAGCGCGACGACGTCGGCGACCATCTTACGCTTGAGATAGAGCGAGTAGACGGTCGTCAGGAGGAAATAGCCTCCGAGGACCCCCAGGAACTCCAGCGGCAGCGGCGATGCCAGGAGGAGTGCCGCCGTCAAGAGCGCCGGGATCATCAGGGCGCCGTGGATGAGGGGAACGCGGCCGGAGGCGAAGGGGCGCCGGCATTTGCGGGGATGGGCGCGATCCGACCTCAGATCGAGGAGATCGTTGAGGACGTAGACCGCCGAGGCGCAGAAGCTGAAGCTCCAGAAGGCCAGCATGCACAGCGCCAGCGTGGCCAGATCGGCATGCGCGGCCATCGCGGGCGCGAAGACCAGGATGTTCTTCAGCCACTGGTGCGGGCGCAGGGCACGGAGGTAATCGCGCCAGGGCATCGCGCCCGAATCCAGGGACTCCGCCCCGGGGCTCAGCGCCCTCAGCTTGCGGAAGAGGCGCTCGGTGCCGCCGGCCATCACGGCGTTCCGGCAGCGGCCCCAGACATGGAGATCGACGCTCGAACCGCCGATGTAATCGAAGCGCCGCTCGCCGAAGCGGCGACACAGTGCGTCCGCCTTGGCGCGCCCTGACAGGTTCACGCCCCCCGACGAGCCCAGCACCCCGTCGAACAGGCCGACGCGCGCGCTCATCGCCTCGACGAGGCGGATATCCGACGCGGAGGCGAGATAGATCTGCCGGCCCGCCGCCTTCTCGGCGCGGATCCGCGCGATCACCGCCTCGTTCAGCGGAATGTTGGCGATGTCGAGCCGCAGGTCATCGACAAGACGGGCCTTGAGCGCGCCCTTGCCGTCGCGGAGACTGAGCAGCGCGGACGCCGCGCGGAAGGGACGGCTCCCCGCCAGGGCAAGGAACGATTCCACGAGCAGATCGGAGTGGATCAGGGTGCCGTCGAGATCGACCACGAGAGGAATCTCGGTCGGCGCCGCCCCCGAAAAGGCCGCGCTCCCGACGGTCCCGGCCGGACCCCGCGGGAGTTCAATGATCGCATCGACATCGTCGATCAGTGAGGGCAAACTACTCACTTTGCCGGATCTCCCACGCCTGCGATGCTGACGAGAAGACGGTATAATAGCCTATCGAGAGCTTTAACCCGTCTATCTGCGTGCTTTGAATAGCCCTGCGACAGCTTCCCATCATGATTTTTGTCAACACGCTGCCGCGCTGCAGCACCTAACTCAGGGTCGTGCACTTCCGAGCTGCGGAACCTTCGCGCCCCGCAGCACGAACCGGTGTTCCTCGAGCGACCCCGCCCAGAGAATCATTGATGGCCATGCACGCTGAGTCGGGTGAATTCTCTGCCCGGCAGTTCAACCTGCTCGAACTGTCCCGCATCATCCGCCGGCACTGGCGGATCCTCTCGCTCGCCATGCTGACGTGCCTGGGGGCCGGCACGTGCTACGCGCTGCTCGCCGCACCGGTGTATCAATCGACCGCGCGGATGCTCATCGACACGCGGCGCACGCAGCTGTTCTCGCCGCAGCAGTCGGTCGTCTCGAGCGATACGTTCGACGCCGCCTCGGTGGAGAGCCAGGTCGAGGTCATCCGCTCCGAGAACCTGGCGCGGTCGGTGATCCGCGACCTGAGGTTGCTCGACGACAACGACTTCATGCCGAAATCCTCGGGCCCCGTCGCGATGATCATGGGGCGGGTCGCGCACCTTCTCGGCCGCGACAAGCAATCGTCCCCGGACGAGCGCGTCCGCGAGGCCCTCAGCCGCTTCGCCAACAATCTGCGGATCAACCGTCTGGGGATCACCTACGTCATCGAGATCAGCTTCTCGGCGCGGACCCCCCAGCTCGCCGCGCGGATCGCCAACGGGGTGGCGGCCGGCTACATCGCGGGTGAACTCGACGCCAAGCGCGAGACGACGCGACGGGCCACCGTCTGGCTCCAGGACCGCATCGCGGAGCTGCGCGAGCAGACCTTCGCGGCCGACCGGGCGGTCCAGTCGTTCAAGGCGGACAACAACATCGTCACGATCGGCCGCAGCCTGATCAGCGACCAGCAGCTCGCCGAACTCAGCACCCAGCTCACTACGGCGCGCGGTCAGACCGCCGAGACGCATGTGCGGCTGGAATGGGCGCAGCGCGCCCTCAAGGAGGGGATGCCCGACGCCACGACGATCGACAGCCTGAAGAGCGACGTCCTCGGCCGCCTGCGCCAGCAGATCGTCGATCTCACCGCCCGCGAGGACGATTGGTCTCGACGCTTCGGCCGGGACAATGCGGCGTCCGAAAGCCTGCGCGCGTCGATCAAGCAGGCCAAGCGCGCCTTCGAGGATGAATTGCGGCGGCTCGCGGAAGTCTATCGCGGCGAGTTCGAAGTCGCCCGGGCCCGCGAGGACGCCATCCAGGCCAACCTCGGCCACATGCTCAAGGTCTCGGCCGACACCGACCTGAAGACGGTCGGCCTGCGCGAACTCGAGAGCTCCGCCCAGAGCTACAAGGGTCTCTACGACAGCATGCTGACGAAGTTCATGGAGGCGAGCCAGCAGGCGCTGCTGCCGACCACGGACGCCCGGATCATCACCGCCGCCTTCCCGCCGTCCGGCAAATCCGAGCCGCGCAGCGTGGTCATCCTGGGCGTGTCGAGCGTGCTCGGCCTGATGGCCGGCCTCGGCGTCGTGTTCCTGCGGGAAGCCACCGACCGGGTCTTCCGGCGGCCGGAGCAGATCGAGGCCGCCACCGGCGCCGAATGCCTGGGCGTCCTGACCGACGTGCCCACCGGAAAGTCCAGCCGCCTGCCCGCCCTCGACAGTTCCGGCGAACGCCAGATCCGCTGCCAGACGTTGATCGAACGCTACTCGGTCAGCGAGCCGACCTCGCTCTTCACCGAGACGCTGCGGTCGATCCGGGTGGCGATCGACGTCGAGGGCAGCGACCGGGCGCAGATCATCGGCATCACCTCCACCCTGCCCGGCGAGGGCAAGAGCACGGTGGCGCTGAACCTCGCGCGCCTGATCGCCCATGGCGGCCACCGCGTGCTTCTGATCGACGGTGATCTCCGCCGCCGCGCCCTGACCCTCGGCCTCAGCGAGTCCGGCGCGCCGGCCCTGGTGGAGGTTCTGCGGGGCGAGCAGCTCGTGTCCGACGTGCTCTGGCAGTGCCCCGAGACCGGGATGCACTTCCTGCCTGTGGGCACCTACGAGGGCAGCCGCCACATGGCGGAGCTGATCCCCGCCTCCGGGCTCGCGCAGGTGCTGGCCTGGACCCGCGAGGCGTTCGACTACGTCCTGATCGATCTCCCGCCCCTGGTCCCGGTGGTCGACGTGCGCGCGGCCAACCGGCTCATCGACCGGTTCCTGCTGGTGGTGGAGTGGGGGCAGACGACGCAGGACGTTGTCCGCGCCGAGCTCTCCGCCAACCGGGCGATCCGCGACAAACTGCTCGGCGTCGTGCTCAACCGCATCGATCCGCGCTTCCTCAAGCAGATCCACGCGAACCGCGGCAGCCGCTACGGCACCTACCTGCACCGGTCCGACGAGGATGCAGGCCGGGCGGACCGGACATGGCGGGACGCCATCCCGCGGATGATCGCCTCCCTGCGCCGCGGACGGTCGGTGCCGCGGCGTCGCGACCAGCGCGCGGGCGCGCCGCAGCTTCCGCCGGCCCAGCTGCCTCCCCAGCGGCACGGCAGCGACGCGTCATGACCGGTCCGGGAGTCCGTCCCGCTCCACAGGCAGCGACCCGGCCGGCCGGCGCCCCGCGCCCCGGCGACGAGACGGCGCGGCTCGACGCCTTCAAAGGGCTGTTCATCCTGCTCATCGTGGCCGGACACAACCACACGCTCGAAGCCGTCGCCGGCGAGGCGCGGGGCGGTCTCTATCTCGTTCACGTGGCGATGTTCCTGCTCCTGCCGTTCCTGCGGCCGCGGAGCACCTGGAGCCGGCTGGGCTGGGCCGACGGCCTCGTCCGCTACGGCTGGCCGATGGTGGTGTTCTGCACGCTCTACACGGGCCTGTTCGCCACCTTCAGCGGCCGGAGCCTCGGCGAGGCCCTCGTGGGCATTCCCTACGCCCTCGTGGCGATGAGCGCGCGGGTCTTCGAGGACGTCAGCGGTCTGCAGATCCTCTGGTTCCTTCCGGCCCTGATCGGCATCCGGTTCGCCCTCAAGCTCCTCGGCGCCCCCGGGGCTCCCTCCCTGCGGGTCCTGCTTCCCCTGGCCCTGGCCGCGCATCTGACGGTCGGTCTCCTGCCGGAGGCATGGCTGGTCATCACCCCGCTCGGCTGGCCGATCGTCGCCTACATGCTCTTCCCGGGACTGTTGGTGTACGCGCTCCACGAGGGCGGCTTCCGCATCCCCCTCCGGTACGTCGGACCGGCCCTGCTCGTGGCCGTGCTCCTCGCCGTGGTCTATCGCCATGCCGGGCCGATCCTCGGTGCGCGCCCGTCGCCACCGTTGTACTCGGTCGGCAAACTCGAGATCCCCTCGATCGCCGAGCCCGCACGGCTTCTGGCCGCCGACGCGGCCCAGGTGATCGTTCTGTTCTCGGCCCTGACTCTGTGCGGGCTGTCTTGGCTGCAGGTCGGGCTGACGGGGTTCGGCCGGCGCTCCCTCGAGATCTTCCTGTTCCACCAGCCGATCTACATCGCTCTGCTCACCCTGGCCCGAAAGCTCGGGGGCGCCCCCGGCGACGTCGCGACCGGGCTGCTGCTGTTCTGCCTCACCGTGGCGCTGTCGTTCACGGCGGCCCAGCTGCTTGCCGGATATCCGCGGGTGCGCGCCCTTCTGTTCCCGCAGGGCGCACCGCGCCTGCGCGACCTGACGGCGCTGAAGCGTGCCGGATCGCGCGGCCTGCCGATCCGCGCCGGCACGTCCAACCCGCCGGCCGCGCGATGACCGATCTGATCACCGGGACCGCCGCGGCGGCTGCCGCATCCCGAACGAGGACGAAGAGCATGCGACTGTGCGGCGTACGACGGCTCGGGCTCACGGCGGTCCTCGCCGGCCTCCTGGCCTCCGGTCAGAGCCTGGCCGGCCCCGAGATGATGCCCGCGGCCCAGACGGCCGAGCCCACGCCGGCCCACCGGATGGAGCCGGGCGACGTGCTGGAAATCAACGTGATCGGCACAGCCGATCTGAAGCAGCGCGTGGTGGTCGGCCTCGACGGCGACCTCCAGCTCAACCTCGTCGGGCCCCTTCCGGCGGTGGGGATGACCCTGCAGGAGCTGCGCACCCGAATCTGCACGGCGCTGTCGCGGAAGGTGCTGAAGCAGCGCACGCCCGACGGGCAGGAGACGATGCAGACGATCGAGCCGGACGACGTCACCGTCACCATCGCGGAGTACCGCCCGATCTACATCAGCGGCGACGTGTCCCGCCCCGGTGAGATCCCGTTCCGTCCGGGCATCCTGGTGAGCCAGGCGATCACCCTGGCGGGCGGCTACGACATCATGCGGTTCCGGCTTGGCAACCCGTTCCTCGACAGCGCCGACATGAAGAGCGACTACGACACGCTCTGGATGGACCTCGTGCGCGAGCAGGCCCGCATCGCCCGCATCGAGGCCGAGCTCAAGGGACAGCCCGACCTGGCAGGGTTCGAGATCCGCGGCACGCCCCTGCGGCCCGCGGCGGTGCAGCAGATCATCCGCCTCGAGACGGACCAGCTCAAGGCCCGCAACGCCGACTACCAGAAGGAGCGCGAGTTCTTCGAGCGCGCCGTCGCGCAGTCCGACAACAACCTCGCGGTGCTGACGGAGCAGCAGAAGAACGAGAAGGAGGGTGCCGATCTCGACACCTCCGACTACGAGCGGATCCGCGACCTGTTCCAGCGCGGTGCGGTGCCGATCACCCGCCTGACCGACGCGCGGCGCTCCATGCTGCTCTCCGCCACCCGCTCGCTCCAGACGCAGAACCAGATCGAGCAGGTGAAGAAGGACCGCGAGGACGCCCGCCGGAACCTCCAGCGGACCTCGGACAAGCGCCAGATCGACCTGACCCAGGACCTCCAGAACTCGGTCTCGAAGATCGCCACGACCCGGAACAAGCTGGAAGCCGTGGGCGACAAGCTCGTCTACACCGGTCTGGTCAAGTCGCAGCTCGTCCGCGGCAAGGGCGGGGAGCCCGATCTCAAGATCTCGCGGCGGACCCCGGCGGGCCGGGTACGCACCCGCGCCCAGGACGACACCGAACTCCTGCCCGGCGACGTGCTGGAGGTCTCCCTGGAGGCCGAGGTCGTGCCGCCCGCGCCGCCGCAGGCGACGCTGTCGAACGAGAAGGCGGCGCCGCCGGCCAGCCAACCCGCGGGCGCCGCTGAGCAGAAGGACAGCGCGCGCGGCCCCGCGACGGTGGCGGTCAACGAGCCGGGACGGCCGGCCGTCCGGCCGCTTCCCGACCGCAAGCCGCCGGCCGGCGAGCGCAACCCGGGCGCCGGAGCGAACCGGTGAAAGCTCCGTCGCTGATGGACAAGGCCGTGGCGTCCGGCTTGGTGCTGGCGCTCGCGGGCCTGTTCAGCGGCCTGACCGCCAACACGCCGCTGGGCAGCCTGAAGCCGTTCGACATCCTGATCATGCTGATCACGGTGCCCTGCTTCATGAGCAAGAACGCGAGCCAATACAGGATCAGCGCGGGGCTGATCCTGATGATCATCTTCTACCTGGTCTGCACCGTCCCGAGCTGCATCGAGAACGACTTCCTCTACGGCCTGCGCCGCGGGATCCAGGTCATGATCCTCGTGTCCTACGGCTTCGTGCTGCTGAACGTGAATTTCGCGGCGCTGAACCGCCGGCACTACCTCGCCGCCCTGGCGGTGATGAGCTGCATCGTCGCCTTCAACGTCGGCTGGCACGTGGCGAACGGGTTCCTCACGGACTGGAAGCGGCTCGGGGATCCGAAATCGCTGTTCATCTTCCTGCCGGCCTGCGTCGGCGTCGGGATCGTGCTGAAAGTCCTGCCGCGCAACACATTCACCGGGTTGGTCTGGGCGCTCCTGTGCGTGCTCATCATGATGTCGGGCGAGCGCAAGGCGCTGCCGGCCTTCTTCCTGATCAGCATGGCGGTGTACCTCGATCTGCGCAGCCTACGCGGCTTCGCCCTGGCCGTCGCCGCCGGCCTCGTCGTCGTGATGGCCGCGGACGTCATCCTCGACGGCTACGTCTTCCGCCGGGTCGACAGCATCTTCGCGGGCTCGGACGCCCGCAACGATCCGCTCTACATTCTCCAGGGCGGCATCCCCGCATCCCTGAGCGACGCCCAGCGCAAGCTCGGCATCCAAGTCGCCACCCAGCTGTTCCACGACAACCCGATCTTCGGATCGGGCATGGAGTCGACGGCGAACTACGCCCGCAGCCATTTCGCGAACTATCCAAAGTTCCTGACCGGCGTTGCCCACAATGAATTTTGGAGAGTCCTTGCGGAACACGGAATATTCGGCATGGTCTTCATGTTGATACCGATCTTCCGGACACTGTTCCTTGCCGTCATGGACAGCGTCACATTCTGCCGCGTCTACCGACAGACCTTCTACCCGCGCTGCATGATCATCATCTTGACACCCATCTCCGCCTACATGTGGTCCGAGGGTTCGGGCGTGGAGATGTTCGCGCTGGTGATGCTCGTCGCCCTCCTGCCGGAGATCATGCCCAGGATCGCTGCGCGCTGCCTGCCCCCGCCTGCGCCGGCGGCGTCCGAGACCCCGATCGCCAGGAGAAGGCCGTCGCGGAGCGTCCAGAACGCGTCCCGCGGCTTGGTCGCCGTCTCGTCGTGAGCGGGCCGCCGTGATGCCTTTCCGTCGATCCTGACGACGCAACACCGAAGGAGATCCAGATGAAGATCACGATCGTGGGCTCGGGCTATGTCGGCCTCGTCTCGGGCGCGTGTTTCGCCGATTTCGGTCACAGCGTGGTCTGCGTCGACAAGGATGCCGACAAGATCGCCTCCCTGAAGGCGGGCAAGATGCCGATCTACGAGCCCGGGCTCGAGGCCCTGGTGGCGGAGAACGTCCGGCAGGAGCGCCTGATCTTCACCACCGACCTCGCGGCGGCCGCCTCGGAGGCGGACGCGGTGTTCATCGCGGTGGGCACGCCCTCCCGCCGCGGCGACGGCTTCGCCGATCTCAGCTTCGTCCACGCCGTGGCGCGGGAGATCGCCCCGGTGCTCACCGGCTTCACGGTGGTGTGCACCAAATCGACGGTCCCGGTCGGGACGGGCGACGAGGTCGAGCGGATCATCCGGGAGGCGAACCCGTCCGCGGACGTGTCGGTGGCCTCGAACCCGGAGTTCCTGCGCGAGGGCGCGGCGATCACCGACTTCAAGCGGCCC
>NZ_JAKSXX010000255.1 GCF_022829385.1 Methylobacterium sp. J-070
GCGGCTTGAACCACCTTCAGCGGCGAATGCTGGGCCGGCAAGGATGAGGACGGTTGCGATGGTCAGTGCAGTTCTCATCGGCGTAGCTCCCAATTGTCCGCCGGTCGGACACAGGAGCCCACCATGCGGTAACAAGGCAATAGCGCTTCCGTGAACCTGCTCCTCGTCTACGGATCACATAGGGACCTCTCCGACCTTGAGTTCTGGGCCTTTGCGGTGGCGATCCCAGCTCTGTTCCTGCCAGTGATCATCGTTTGGTGGAAAGGCCGTCCCATCGTCCCGATCGCCTTGCTCATCCTCGTATTCTGGCCCGGCGCGCTGATCCTGGCCTCAGGCTACGGCGACGGCGGCATTTGTAACCGCAGCCGTGGCGAGGTCCGAACGATAACGATCATGACAACGTTCAGACCCAGACCGGTCGAACCGATCCATCGGGATGAAAACGCTATGTCGATAAAGATACTTGTCCTTGCGGCCGCGCTGCCGTTCGCAGTCACCTGATCCGCCCCCATTGAAGTAGCTCTTCGCCGGGTTTGGTGGATCATGCTGAGAGGAGGAAGCGGCCACGCAGGAGGTCGAGCTTGGCGCAGCCGTACATGGAGCGCTCGAGCAGCTTGGGGCGGTTGACCTGCCCCTCGACTTGTCGCTGCTCCAGGGCAGGCCATGGCCGACGCGGACCGCGGCCCCGTCCTGACCAAGGCTTGCAGCGAAGCCTTCGACCACCTGCACGCCGAAGGCACTGGTGTCGGAGAGCCAGGCGTCGAAAGTGGTCATGATGCCGCGCTTGGCCGGCGCCGCAGTGGCTACGGACGATTCGACAGAACCGCCGGCCGAGGCCGACGACCTTGGCAGCCTCATCATCCAGTAGCCTGTTGTATGCGTGTCATCGGGCATGCCGATGCGTCAGTGCTCCGACCCTGACTGCGTCCGCCGGTCTAGCGTTGTGTCCAATCAGCCCGCTTTGAAGGCTCTGAACGTTCCTTCGGGCGCTTATCAAAACGAAGCACCTCAATCCACGTCCAGTTCTTACCGCGCAAATTCGGGATACCTCGGGCATTGAGGGCACTTGCGATTTCAGCCGGATCTGAAATACCAGCTAGTCGAATCTCTTGCATCACAAATGAAATTCGAACGGCTCGCTCGATACGGTCTTTCTGCCGCTTATTCATGAGAAAATAGATATTGTAACTCGAACTGTAAAAGGCCCACACTGTCGCCAGTGCGGGCCCAACTTATGTAAATTTATACTTAGGCTTAGTACTTGCGGACCAACGGCGCCGGGATCGGCGAAGCGGCGGGGGCCGGCGAGTACAGCGGCACAATGAACCGGATCCAGCCGTCGGTGGAGTAGTCGCTGCGGGCGCGGCTGAACGGCGTGGCGGCGATCGTCGCGCCGGTCACCACGTCGCGGGCGACGTAGGCCTGAACGGTGAAAATCTTGAAGTCGTAGCCTACGAGACCGCCGAGGGCGAAGCGGCCGCGGTTGCCGGCCGCCGCGCTGAACTGGCTGATGTCGAAGTTGTAGGTGCCGTAGCCGACGGCGCCGATCTCGAAGTTGCCGAACTTCTTGGTCGCAGTGAGGTCGAAGTTCAGGGCGTCCGACAGGCGGATCGGCCCGATGAAGTTGCCAACCGAACCACTGAAGCGGCCGGGCGAGTCGTAAATGTTCGCGGTCAGGTTGGCAGTCAGGTTGAAGCCATCGCCGGTGTAGCTGCCGGCGATGCCGAAGCGGTAGGTGTTCGAGGAGAGCTGCGGCAGAATGGGCGTACCGACCGGGATCCGACCCGCTCCAGAGATGGGGTTGGCCGCAGTAGTGCCGTTGAACAGCGAGCCGCGGTCGCCGTCGAGGTCATTCAGGTACACGCCGCCGAGCAAGCTGACGCCGAAGTTGCTGCCGAGGTCGAAGGCCCAGATGCCGCCGACGAAGGTGCCGACGTTGATGGAGATGTCCTTGTTAGGCGTGCCCGCCGCATTGCGGGTGAAGACAAACACGGTCGGGGGAGCCACGAGCAGCTCGATGCGGCCGCCAAGCGGCACCAGCGGGGTCGAGTAGACCAAGACCGGGATGTTAACGGCTGTGTCGGCATCGTTCCGGCCGTCGGTGCGGCGGTAGGTGAAGGTATTGATCGCGTAGAGGCCTTCGGGCAGCGGCGCGCCGACGGCGAGACCGACCTGCTCACCCGGGACCGTGGTCGATTGGGCGTACGACGCCGTCGTTGTCATTCCCATCGTTAGCGCGGCAGCGCCAGCAACTAGCCAGTTCTTCATGGTTCGAGACCTGTTTTTAATTGAAGATCTCCGCTCCGCAGCTCTGACTACGCTGCTTTACGCTCAAGGCTCCCTTGAAACGTCAACAGCGAGCAGGTGCCCCCTTGCGGTTCTTCCCCTGTTCTCAGCCCCAGAAATATCCTACAGTTAGCGATTGATTGGTAGCCCGAACTGCGCAGGTTGGAAGCAACGGCTCACCGTAGTGGCAGAAATGCACCATTCTTATCGCGTTGCAAAATGCATGACCGCGGCCCAACCGGGCCTCCACAGCACACACCGCCATGGCAGTCGCGCCGTCGCTTCGAAGTTATTACCAAAACCTTACTTAGGCTGAAATTCGCTGATCTTGTAGTCTGATAGCCGGAGGAATGCCTTGGTAGCTCAGCCGCAACTAGCAGCGTTTGCACTGATAGCGTGGCAGCGCCAAGCTTGGTCGCACGGGTTTGGTTTGATGCCGAGCACTATATCCGGCCTCTAATCCGTTGCGCGCTTCACGGTCCTGACCATCTCCGCCGAAATTCAGGTGCGCTTGGCAAAATTGCGGAGCGACAGCGAATCAGCGCCCGGATTGTGCAGCACTGCTTCGACCGTCCTCAATGGCAGTCATCGGGTCGAGAGCAGACGTCACGGCCACGTCCGCTTTTCTCGTTTCCTGTAGAGAAGCAGACGAGCCGCTATCGGCCAGACTACGTCACGCCGGAGCGCCATCGGGCACAAGACCGGACGTGCGGCTTGGCGCCCTTACCGGCTGTACGATGCCAAGGGACAGCTTATCCGAAGCAGATGGGGTGGATGGTTCCCGCTCCCGGCGCTGCGGCGCCGAGATGGTGCTGTCACGCAGCAGGAGCTTGGCGCCACTACGATGGAGATTACGACCGTCGGCATCGACTTGGCCAAGAACGTCTTCCAAGTGCACGCCATCAACTGCACGGGCGAGGTTCTCGTCCGGCGCGCGCTCAGGCGAGCGCAGGTGATGCCCTTCTTCCGCAAGCTCCCGCCATGTCTGATCGGCATGGAAGATTGCGGCACGAGCCATCATTGGGCGCGCGAACTCACGGCGCTCGGTCACGAGGTGCGGCTGATGCCGCCGGCCTACGTCAAACCGTACGTAAAGCGCGGTAAGACCGATGCGGCGGACGCCGAGGCGATCTGCGAGGCTGTCACGCGCCCGACCATGCGCTTCGTGCCGATCAAATCGGTCGAGCAGCAAGCAGCCTTGTCTCTGCATCGGACGCGCGATCTCCTGGTCCGGCAGCGCACGCAGTTGGTCAACATGGTCCGCGGGCTGCTGGCCGAGTTCGGCATCGATATCCCGAAGGGTCTCACGCACGCCCTCGCCTTCGTGCGGCGTGCGATCGCCGGCGAGGCGCACGAGGTTCCGAAGCTGGCCGCCAAGGTGATCGGCGCCCTGGCCGAGCAGGCGATTGCGGTGCAGGACAGCATCCACCGGCTCGAACGCGACCTGCTGGCCTGGTACCGCTCGAACGATCTCGCCCGACGCATCGCCACCGTGCCCGGCGTCGGCTTGCTCGGCGCGACCGCGCTGGCCGCCACCGTCACCGATCCCAGTCACTTCCGCTCCGGGCGTCAGTTTGCGGCCTGGCTGGGTTTGACACCGCTCAACAACTCCAGCGGCGGCAAGGAACGGCTCGGCCGGATCTCGAAGATGGGCGACCAGTACCTGCGCCGGCTTCTCGTCACCGGCATGACCTCGCTCGTTCGGCGCAACAAGCACCATCCCAGTGCAGCCGACCCGCGCCTGAACGCGCTGCTCGCCCGCAAGCCGGTCCGCCTCGCCACGGTCGCGATGGCCAACCGCGCGGCGCGGGCGATCTGGGCCATCATGGTCCGGGGCGAGGTCTACCGGACGCCCGCACTCGGCACCGCGGCGGTCTGATGAGGAGCTTACCAATCCGCGCGGTACCGCGCGAAGGAGGTTGCGAGGACCCTGTGAAGTGATGGCGCACCGGTCAGACCGGGGACGAGGACAACCCGCTAAATGTCGAGGGCGTCGAAGCCCGCGAAGCAGAATGAGGACCTCATCCGCGGAAACCATCAAGGCCAGCGGTCGATGACCGCGCGAACAGGCCGAACACAAGACGGCACCCGACCGAACCGCCAAACCGTCACAGATCCCCTTGCAACGCGGGAGCCATCCACACAGGACATTGCTGAGATCAGGGTGCTCCAACCTGCGAAGCGTGGCTGTTGCGGCCCGTTCACCGGCGCGCTATCGTGGCGATGTCGGAAAAGGCAGACTTGGTTTGGTAAGCCCAAGTCCTTTCGGTAACGAAAGCTCTGGTCTTTGGCTCCGTGCTGCAGATCCCCACGACGAACGAAGGACGCCCTCGCGCGTCCGGCTGTTCGTCCGCGTGGGTCTCGGGTTCGGGAAACGCTCCGGTCGAACATCGACGCAGGAGCCGGACCATGCCCGCATTAACGACGCTCTACGATACGATCATTGCCGGCGCAGGTCCCGTCGGCCTGTTTCTCGCCTGCGAGTTGTCGCTGGCCGGCTGCTCCGTACTGGTCGTCGAACAGGCGCGTGATCCGTCCTCGCCGTTGAAGCGCGCCCCGTTCGGGCTGCGTGGCCTGTCGGTCCCGACTATTGAGAGCCTCGACCGACGCGGTCTGCTGGACGAGATCGAGGCCCACGCGGCCAGCCGCGCCACGCCAGGAACAGCGCATTGGATGAAGCAGTCCCGCCGTTCGGGCGGCCACTTCGCCGGCATCCAATTCTTCCATGACCGGATAGACACCGCGCGCTGGCCACATCGCCTGTCCGGCCCGGTCAGCAACCTAGCTGTGGAGATGGCAAGCATCGAAGCCGTGCTGGCCGAGCGCGCGGACGCGTTGGGCGTCGAGATCCGGCGCGGTTGGGGAGTCGAGGCCTTCGCCCAGACTGATGAGTCTATCGTCGTCCAGGCTGGCGGTCAGAAGATCCCGGGCCGCTGGCTGGTCGGCTGCGACGGCGCCCGCAGCGCGGTGCGCAAGGCGGCCGGCATCGGCTTTGCCGGCACCGAGCCTGAGTTCACAGGCTATTCCGTCCAGGCCGAGTTGGCCGACGCGGACGCGCTTCAGCCCGGTCGCCACTACACCGCGCAGGGCATGTACCTGTTCACGCCGCCCGGTACGATTGCGATGGCCGACTTCGACGGGGGTGCCTTCCATCGCTCCGCGCCGATCACGTGCGAACATGTCGAGGCAGTCATGCGCAGGATCTCGGGCGCCGATGTCACGGTGACCAAGCTCGACCTCGCCACCACCTGGACCGACCGCGCCTGTCAGGCGAGCGCGTATCGCAACGGCCGCGTGCTGCTGGCGGGCGATGCTGCGCACATCCATTCGCCGCTAGGCGGACAGGGCCTCAACCTCGGCATTGGCGACGCGATGAACCTGGGCTGGAAGTTGGCAGCCACGATCCACGGTGACGCGACGGTAGGCCTCCTCGACAGCTATGAGCGCGAACGGCATCCGGTCGGTGCCCGCGTACTCGACTGGTCGCGGGCCCAGGTCGCGCTGATGCGGCCGAGCCGAAGCTCGCGCGCGCTTGAAGCCATCATCCGCGACCTCATCGAGACGCCAGACGGCGCGACCTACTTCGCCGAGCGGGTGTGGGGCGTCTCGCTCCGCTACGATCTCGGTGGCAGCCATCCGTTGGTGGGATGCGGCGTTCCCGATTTCGTGCTGAGCGACGGGAGGAGGGTCGGCAGCCTCTTGCGCGACGGCAAATGCTTGCTCCTGGACTTCGATCCTGGCCCGTCGTTTCAGGCCCTCGCGAGTCGATGGTCCGGGAGGATTAGCTATGTCGCGGCGGACGCGCGGGATCGGCTGGGCTTGCAGGCCGTGCTCGTGCGGCCCGACGGGATCGTCGCCTGGGCAAGCGAGACCGTCCCCGATGAGGCGGCTGTCGGCCGAGCTATGACGCCATGGTTCGCCGAATGATCGAGGTCCGTAACCTGCCTCAGCGATGTTGGCTTTAAGGCCGTCTTCGCTCCGAAGCCATCGGGTTGGAAGCCACCCGAACCAGCTGAGGCAAGTACCGAAGCTTCGATCAGGCCGTGCGGATACCCCAGCCGACGAGCCGTTCGGCCTCGTTCCGCCATGCGTCCCTGGCTGCCTGCGCTTCTGCCAGTTCCGAGCGCAACGTTTCGACGCGTTCATGGAGGTGTCCCGCCTCAATCGCGGTCTCGACGAGCAAATCCTGGGCGGAGGCGAGCTGACGATGAAGCTCGGTGTTCTCAGCCGCTAAAGTCAAGATCAGTGCCACTTGGTCGGTCTCAACCATGGCAAGCATCCGGCGCACCGATTGCGCCAACCGTTGCCGCGCTCATGGCGGCAATCACAACGAGGAAGCCGGCTGTCATCATAGCGCAGGGTCCTTCGGTTCTCGTCATCGAGACCCGACCACCCTTAATAAGCCGTTAACTCTACGAGCCTGGGAAAGATCTCAGAACCCGTTGCGGATCAGGTGGATGTAGTCGTCGACCCGCCGCAGAAACGGTGCAAGATGCGGCGCGGCACGCCCGAGGCAGCTCAGATCGCGCGCTAGAGCGTCGAGCGCAGTGAGGCGATCAGCAGGTTCGGAAAAAATCTCGGCATGCTGATCGACGGCGTGTTCGGCCAGGACAATGGAACCAGGCCAATCTTTCAGCGCCAGCCTACGGATGTCGGAGAGGGTGCCAGCGAGCGGGTTCATGCGCGTTTCCAGACAGCACCCGACTCTTAGGCATCGCGGTTAAAGAGCGGTTGCTGACCAGGCAGCCTTCAGAAGCGGCTCTTCAACACCCGCGAGTTGAGCTGCACCTGCACCCCCTTGCCCGGCCGGAAGTGGACGTGCGCTCTGGCCGGGACGGCCACATGCTCGCCGGTGCGCGGGTTACGGGCGGCGCGGGCATCGTGGTCTCGGACGCTGAATGTGCCGAAGTCGCGCAGCTCCACGCGGTCGCCTTGGACTAGTGCCTTCGTGATGACGCCGAGGATCGTGCGCACGACCGCCTCGCGCTCCTGAGCCGTGAGGTGCGGGTTCTGCTCGGCGATGCGGGCGACGAGTTCGGACCGAATCATGCCCCTCGATGCCGTAGAAGAGAGGCTTCCGCAATTGGGTCTCGACTGCTGTAAAGCGTTTCGGGCATGCCTCGGTATCCGCTCACGGCTCAGTTGAGGATCGCCCGTTGAGATCAACCGGTAGGCTTTCCGAGCGTTCGTTCTCCCTCGTCCTCTGGCTCGTCGCCCTCGCTTTCGCCGGCTTCCTGCTCGGGCTGGGGTCGCTCGTGGTCGGCGACCTGCCGCAGGTCGAGAATCGCTACAACATCGACGGGTTCCTCGACCGCGGGCAGGCGGACGCGACGGCCGCCGCGCTGAAGCAAGTTCGTCGCGAGCGCGCCGACAACCAGCAACAAGCGGAGCGGACACAACTCGCTCTCGACTAACTTGCTTCAGCGCGGCGGCGGTCGCGTCCGCCTGCCCGCGGTCGAGGAACTCGTCGAGGTTGTAGCGATGCTCGACCTGCGGCAGGTCGCCGACCACGAGCGACCCCAGCCCGATCAGGAAGCCGGCGAAAGCGAGGGC
>NZ_JAKSXX010000260.1 GCF_022829385.1 Methylobacterium sp. J-070
CCGTCGTGGACATGTTCGTCGGGCAGCTGGGGTTCGTCGAGCTGCGACGCACCGAACGCGCCGTGTGGTTGCGTCAGCCCGGGGCCAATGTGGACCTGCAGCTCAGCCGTAGCGACACCGGGCACCGGGATCTTGACCGACAGCGCTCGCAGGTCTCGTTCCTCAGCGAAACCCCGCAAGCCGACCTCGACCGGTTGGCCTCTTGGTTCGTCGCCAGGGGACTGGCAGCTCGTGTCGGTGCTTATTCCGATCGCGAGTTCTATCTCGACGTGCTGGCGGCATTCGTCGATTTCGTCGTCGAGGCGATGCTGCCCGAGCTCGCCGCTTACGACGTCGTGGTATGACCCATAGCGGGCTCTGGGAAAGTCCGCTCTTAGGATTCGCCGCCTGGCCTTCCACTACCAACGGCGCACCGACGTCTACCTCGCCCTTACGATGCTTACTTGTGCCTCATCGTACTCAATCAAAGCCTTCGAACGAGCCGGATCAAGGTGGGCTTGACCGACGTCTCCGAGTATCAAGGTTTGAAGAAAGAGAGCGTCGGCCTTCAACGGCCGACGCTCTGGAAGGCGCCCGGGCAAAAAATTCAGATCTGGGCTTGCCCGCCGTCGACGAAGAGCTCGACGCCGTTGACGAAGCTCGCCTCGTCCGAGGCCAGGAACAGCACCGCCTTGGCGATCTCCTCCGGCTGAGCGATGCGCCCGGCCGGAATCAGGCCGGCGAGGTAGTCCTTCGTGCCCTTCGCCTGGTCGCCGCCGCCAAACAGCTCGTTCAGGCCCGCGGTCTCCGTGACACCGGGGCTGACGGCGTTCACCCGGATGTGGCGATCCTTAAGATCGAGGATCCAGTTGCGGGCGAAGTTGCGCACCGCCGCCTTGGTCGCCGAGTACACGCTGAAGGCGGGCGTGCCTGAGATGCTGGTGGTCGACCCGGTGAGGACGATGGCACCACCATCCTTCAGCAGCGGTAGGGCCTTCTGCACGGTGAACAGCACACCCTTCACGTTGGTGTCGAAGGTCCGCTGATAGTGCTCCTCGGTGATCGCACCGAGCGCCGCCATCTCGCCACCGCCGGCATTGGCGAAGACCACGTCGATCTGCGCGTGCTTCTGCTGAACCGCATCGTAGAGGCGGTCGATATCGGCCAAGCGCGCCATGTCGCCCTGGACCGCGGTCACGCGTCCGCCGATCTGCTTCACCGCCGCGTCGAGGGCTTCCTGTCGGCGGCCGGTGATGAACACCCAGGCGCCTTCCTCGGAGAAGGCCTTGGCCGTGGCGAGCCCGATGCCGCTCGTGCCGCCAGTCACCACCACGACCTTGTTCTGGAACCTGTTCGTCATCGTCGTTCTCCGTCGTTCGGCGTTGCCTCGCTGCTGACGACAGAGATGCTGTGAGAACGATGATGCGAGTAGCCGGCAAACGTGGCACGTAGCGTTCCATTAGAGGAACGATGATGCGTACCGACCTCAACGACTACCGCTACTTCGCCGAGGTGGTGGCGCATGGTGGCTTCGCCGCGGCGGGCCGAGCACTGCGCGAGCCGAAATCGAAGCTCAGCCGCCGGATTGCGGCCATCGAGGCGCGGGTGGGTCTGCGCCTGATCGAGCGGTCGAGCCGGCGCTTCCGCGTTACCGAGGTTGGGCAGAGCTTCTACGAGCGTTGCCGAGCGATGATGATGGAGGCTGAGCGGGCCGAAGCGCTGGTGGCGGAGGCGCAGGCCGAGCCGCACGGGCGCATCCGCATGAGCTGCCCCAAGGGCCTGGTCGAAGCTGTTTCAGCGCCCGTGCGCACCTTCCTAACCCGCTACCCGAAGGTCAGCCTGCAGTTCATCGCCAGCGACAGGCCGGTCGACCTGATCGAGAAGCGCATCGACGTGGCCGTGCGGGTGCGACGAGAGCTCACCAGCGACGCGTCGCTGACGATGCGCTCGCTCGGGCACTCGCACTGGATCCTGGTTGCCAGCCCGCAGGTCGCCAGCCGCCTCGGCACCGACATCGCATCGCTTGGCACCTTCCCGACGCTCGGCACGAGCGACGACCCAGGCGAGGTGGAATGGCGGTTTGAACAGGCGGGTGGGGCGACGTACCGGCTGCGCCACGAACCGCGCCTGACGTGCAGCGACTTCGCCGTCCTTTGTGATGCGGCTGCGGAGGGCATCGGCGTCGCCTACCTGCCCGACCATGTCTGTGCCGGCCACATCGCCTCAGGCAGGCTCGTTCACGTTCTCCGGGATTGGCGCAGCCAAGCCGGCATCGTCCACCTCGTCTTCACGACCCGGCGCGGCCTGCCACCGGCCGTGCGAGCCCTGATTGACCACCTCGCGGCAGCCTTTCCGAAGCTATGAGAGCAAGGACGCAGCCGGCTCGTATCATCATCCCGGTGGTTATCCGGTGAAGGTCCGCTTCGGGGCGAAGGGTCAGGATCCACAAGCCACCCCGAGCCGAAGTTGCCGGACTGGCGATCAATGACCGCTATGGGAAAGTGCTGGTGGAGGCCCAGACGGCTCGGTTGGGTCGAAAGCAGTCGGCACCAAGCGTCAGATTTCGTCCACTAGAACTTCAAGTCCCGCTCCTGAACATGGGGCGAGACCAACTGAGATCGGCTCGCAACCTGACTGATGAGGGGTCTAAGCCCGATAAGATCAGGCCGACCGAACGGATTGCAGGAACCGAGCGACTTCCGTGGAGAGGTGCCCGGACTGACCCGACAGATCGGATGCGGCCTTAAACACCTCGCTCGCTGCTGCTCCAGTCTCCTGCGCAGACTGCGCGACAGCCGTGATGTTGCTCGTGACGTGATCGGTGCCACTGGCCGCCTGCGAAACGTTGCGAGCGATCTCTTGCATGGCCGCCTGTTGCTCCTCGACCGCCGCCGAGATTGCAGTCGCGGTTTCGTTCAGACGCGTGAGAGTGCCCCCGATGCTCTGTATGACAGACACAGCGTCGAGGGTCGCGGTCTGGATCTGGTTGATCTGAGTCGTGATCCCAGCTGTCGCCTGCGCGGTCTGATTGGCCAGTTCTTTGACCTCGGTGGCCACCACCGCGAAGCCGCGGCCGGCCTCGCCCGCGCGCGCCGCCTCAATGGTGGCGTTGAGTGCCAGCAGATTGGTCTGACCAGCGATGGCTGAGATCATAGCCACGACGTCGCCGATCCGTTGTGCGCCGGCGGCGAGCACTTGCATGGCGGCGTCGCTGCGGCGGGCATCTTCGACGGCCTGTTGCGCCATGCCAGCTGACGCGCTGACCTGTTGCCCGATCTCGCGCGCCGTAGCTGTCAGCTCCTCGGTCGCTGCCGCGACCGACTGAACATTGGACGAAGTCTGCTCCGCAGAACTCGCGACGGACAGGGCCCGTCGGTCCGTATCGTGAGCGAGGCCGGACATCGAACGCGCGGTCGTTTCCATCGCACCTGCTGACACCGATACCGCCTCGACGAGGTGGCCAATGCGCGAGCCGAACTCGACGGCGAGACGGTCCAGATCTGCGCGGCGCTGGGCCTCAGCTTCCTTGCGAGCGACGTCATCGCGGGCTCGCTCGTCCAACGCCCGGCTCTTCAAGCCCTCCCGAAGTGCCGTCACGGCTTGCGCAATGTCCCCGACCTCGTCTCGGCGTCCTTCACCCGCCACCGCAGCTTCAAGGTCTCCCGAAGCCAGACGGCGCATGGAGGAGGTCAGCGCCTTCAGTGGCCGCGAGACGGACCGGGCCATCATGAAGCCGATTACGAGAGAGGCGGCTGCGAGCGGAAGCATCTTGAGCAGCAGCGCCCAAATCGTCTGGACAAGTTCGGCATCGACATCGTCGACGTAGACCCCGCTTCCGATCGCCCAATCCCATTCGGGCACGGCGGCTGCGAAGCTGATCTTCGGCGACGACTCTGTCGCGTTCGGCTTTGGCGTGGCATACTCGATGAAACCGCGACCGGTGCGTGCAGCGGCAACGATCTCCCGCACAATGTAGAGGCCATTGTTGACGTCACGGACGTCCCACCGGCTGGTGCCTAGATAATCCTTGCGCACGTGCGCAATCGTCTCACCGGTGTACGAATAGCTGAAGATGTAGTTGGTGCCCTCGAACCGCATGGCCGAAAGCGTCTCGATCGCGATCCGCTTCGCTTCGGCCTCAGGTATGGCACCGATCTTCGCGCGCTCAACCATGGGTCTGATAGAGGAAATCGCGACCTGGGTCAGAGCCCGCACTTGCTCGCGTTTCTGATCGAATAACATCGATCGGACTTGAAACAAGGTGACGACGACGCAACCCGCGGATAGCAGCAATGCGAGGAGCGTCATCGTCAGAAAACGCTGTGAGATCGTGATATTGGGGCGGCGAAACATTTGAGACATGCGTCACGCAAAACCTACGATCGGGGCTCTCGTAGGTAGCCAAACTTGCTTAACGTTGACTTATACAATCGTTAAAGATTATTAATTTTTGGCTGTTCTGTATGCTATCCTGCTCTTTGAAGGTTCGAGTGCAGCCTTCGAAATTCCGTCTGTCTATGCCCGGCCGCGCTTGCGGCAACGATCGGATGTGCGCAAAGCAGTAGGATCTTCTGCTCCTCGGACCAGTCGCCCAGCACCGTTCCGGTGACGGCCGAGATGTCGAAGATTGCGGCAAGCTGATTAGATCGACGCTCGTCATAGCGTTGCTACGCAGCGCGTAGAGCGGGGTGTAGAGCGCTGTCTGGAATACTGTCTTGAGTCAGCACTCAACATCGGTACAGATAGGTTCGAGCTCGCAGAGCTACTCGCCGTTGCGATCGGTGAATAACGGCGGGAACTTGACGCTCATCGCCCCAAAGGTGTCCTGGTCTCGGCCTGATCCCTTCATTACGCTCGGTTCAGCAATAGCGCTGAGGTTGAGGACGATGCCGACGAAGTCTATGGTCAAGCTCGTGGCGTGGCTCACTGTCGCCCTCGCGTCGTGGCCAAGCCACGCAGACGAAGCGCTCACCGTGCTGATGTCAGGCGGGTTCGCGCTGGCCTATCGAGCGGTCCTGCCGGATTTCGAGCACGACACCGGCATCTCCGTCACAACGCTGTCCGGCGCGTCTCAGGGTACGGGGCCGCAGACGGGAAGTCCCAGCTCGAACGCGGTGTGGAGGCCGATGTCGTCATCCTCTCGGAGAACGGCCTGGACGAGCTGGTCGCAATGGGGCGCATCACCCAAGGATCAGCCGTAGGGTTAGCCAGCGCGCCCCTCGGCGCAGCGGTGCGCCAGGGCAGCCCAAAACCCGATATCGCTACCGTCGACGCCGTGAAGCGCGCCTTGCTCGGCGCCCGCCTGCTCGTGATGCCCGGGAGCACCAGCGGTCTTTTCATGAAGACCGTGGTGCTTCCGAAGCTGGCGATCGCCGATCGGGTCTC
>NZ_JAKSXX010000291.1 GCF_022829385.1 Methylobacterium sp. J-070
GGCGAGCCGCTCGGCGTCTCGGCGCAGGGCAAGAAGGTCTACGTGACCGACGTGAAGGGCAACACCGCCACGGTGACGATCCCGAACGTCATGCAGTCGAACGGCGTCATCCACGTGGTCAACGGCGTGATGATGCCCTGATCGCGTCGCGGGGGAGCGCCTGAGGCCCCGATCGGGCGCGGGCGCTCTCTCGCCCCGGCCCGCGGCGGGACCGCGGTCCGCGTGTCATTCGGCGATCAGCTTGCCGGTGTAGACCACCGGACCTGTGGGCTGGCCGGTCGGCGAGCCCCCGGGCGGCTCCACCGAGACCGCGATCACTCCGTCCGGCGTCGTCTCCGCCGGAAGCCTCACGCGGCTCTGCCCGGCGTCGACGAGACCGAGCGGCTTCGGCCCCTGCGTACCGACATACCACAATTCCAGGCTCCGATCCGCGGGGGCCTCGGCGTTGACGCGCCGCACCTGCGCGATGCCGGTGCGCGTGTCCACGCGCACGATCAGCGCCGGGAGCGTACCGCCGCCCTGCACCACCGCGAGATAGCGGCCGTCCGCGGGCTTCAGCGACGGTCCGACGGCCAGGAACAGCGCGAGGCCGGCGGCCAGCAACCCGGCCCCGCCGGCAGCGGTCCGCCAGCGGCGGAGCTGCGCGCGAAGCGCTTCGATCTGGCGCGCATCCGCTCCCCCCGGCTTCGGCAGGGCCCGGAGCAACGCCGCGCGCACGCGCGGCGGCGGCGGCTCGGCGGGAACCGCCTCCGCCAGCGGGCCCAGGCGACGCTCCCAGGCCGCGATCCGCGCCCGGGCGACCGGATCGCCGGCCGCCTCGCGCTCCACGGCCTCGCGCTCCCGCAGGTCCAGCGTCCCCAGGACGTATTCCGCCGCGCGCAGGTCGGCGTCGTCCGGGTCTGGCGCGCCGGTTCCGGTCACGACGCGGTCTCCAGGCAGGTCTTCAGGGCGGAAAGAGCCCGGTGCAGCCAGGTCTTGATCGTGTTCACGGGCCGATCGAACCGGAGGGCCAGCTCCTCGCGGGAGCGGCCTTCGCAATAGGCCCGCACCACGCACTCCCGGTGCAGCGGCTCGAGCCGGCCGAGGCAGGCGACGAGGGCGTCGCGGTCCAGGAACGCGGCGGCCCCGTCATGCGGATCGATCAGCCGTGCCACCCAGTCCTCGCCGCTATCCAGTTCCGGCCCCTGAACCTCGATCTTGCGGCGCACGCTGTCGATGGCGCGATTGCGTGCGATGGTGGCGAGCCAGGGCATCGGCCGGCCGGCTTCCGGCCTGTAGCCGCCCGCCGCCTGCCAGATCCGCATGTAGACGTCCTGAAGCACGTCCTCGGCCAGGGCCCGATCGCGCTGGATACGCAGGATCAGACCGTAAAGTTTCGGGCTCGTGAGATCGTAGAGCGCGGCCAGCGAGTCCGCCTCACCTCTGCCGATCCCCGCAATCAGCCGGCGCAACGCGGCGTCGTCGGCCAAGGTGGCTCCCCGTAAACACCGGGGCATCCTCCGCCGGACGCCCTCCCGAAGGCTGCTGTAGACCATTTTCCGTGAAGGAGAGGATACCGTGCGCGCGACGGCGGCTACGGTGCGAGGATCCGGCCGTCACGCGATCGCCGCGACCCTGGCCGGGAGCCCGGACGGCGGACCGTCGCGATCCCTTCGCGCATGGATCGCGCGTTGGGGCGCCGAACACCCGATCTCGCCCCAGGGGAGGGCCCGTCACCCTCGGCCGAGCCGCCCCTGCCCGAGGGCCATCGCGTGCAGGGCGATCCCCGCCGCGGTGGCGACGTTGAGCGAGTCGAAGCCCGCGGCCATCGGGATGCGGACCGGCCGGGCCCGGGCGAGCGTCGCCGCGTCGAGCCCGGGCCCCTCCGTGCCGAGGAGCAGCAGCGCGCGCGCCGGCACCGGGACGGCGTCCAGGGTCTCGGCGGCCCCCGGGCTGAGCGCCAGCACGTGCAGATCCAGCGTGGCGGCGCGCGCGCACCAATCCGCCCCCGCGGGAAGCCGCGCGAAGGGCTGGATCAGCGCGGCGCCGGCCGAGACGCGGATGCTCTTCCGGTAGAGCGGGTCGCAGCTCTCCGCGTCGAGGAGCACCGCGTCGGCCCCGAAGGCGGCGGCGTTGCGGAGGGCGGCGCCGACATTGTCGTGGTTGGTCAGCCCGGCAAGACCGAGCACCAGCGCCGACGCGGGCGGCGGCGGTACGAGCGCGGCCGCGTCGGGCTCCGGGCCGCGCAGGCCGATCGCCAGCACGCCGCGGTGGATCGGGAACCCCGCGACGGCGCTCATCACGCTCTTGGCGGCCAGATACACCGGCGGCGGCTCCCGGCAGGAGGCCAAGGCCCCGGCGAGCCCCGGCCAGCGCTCCGGCGCGAGCAGGATCGATTCGGCGCGGAAGCGGCTGCGGCGGCCGAGCAGCAGCCGCAGGGTCACCTCGCCCTCGGCGACGAAGCGGCCGGCGCGGCCGACGAGGTCGCGCTCGCGCATCCGCGTGTAGGGGTCGAGGCGGGGATCGTCCGGGTCGGTGACCGTCTCCGGAACCGGACCCACGTTCAGCCCTGCGACCGCTCGGTGCGGCCGGCGAGGGGGTCGGCCTCGGCCTTGGTCGGCACCTTCACCAGCGCCTCGCCGTCGAGCACGGTCTCGCCCGCCACCGAGCATTGGCAGGCGAGACGCGCGCGCCGCCGCTCGGGCATCAGCTCGGCGACCGTGACGGTCACCTCGACGACGTCGCCGATCCGCACCGGAGCGCGGAAGTTGAGGGTCTGCGAGATGTAGACCGCGCCCGGCCCCGGCAGGCGCGTGCCGAGCACCGCCGAGATCAGCCCGGCCGTGTACAGGCCGTGGGCGATGCGGGTGCCGAACGGCGTGCGCGCGGCGAAGTGTTCGGACAGGTGGATCGGGTTGCGGTCGCCGGTGATCTCGGCGAACCCCACCACGTCCGAGGAGGCGATGGTCTTCGACAGCGTCTCCGACAGTCCGACTTCGAGATCCTCGAAATAGAGCACGCGCAGTTCGGGCAGCATGGCTCGGCAGACCTCCGCTTCCGGCCGGTCTCTCGTCTCGCGCGGCCGGCTCCGGACATCGCCTCGCACGATCGCGGCGCCGAATCCACCCGGACGAAGGCGGAAGAGGCTCGAACTTTCTTGAGGCGCGGACAGGGTTTTCTCAACGGCCCTCGACTCGCGTGCCGCTCTCGGCGAAGACGCGCCCCGTGACCGACACCGACATTCCCCGGCCCGCGCCGCCCGCCCTCCGTCCGATCGTCGCCCGGGTGGCGGCGCTGAACCTCGGCTATTTCGGCATCGAGATCGCCGTGGCCCTCGCCATCGGCTCGGTGGCGCTCATCGCCGACAGCCTCGATTTCCTGGAGGACGCGGCGATCAACCTGCTGATCTTCGCCGGCCTCGGCTGGAGCGCGCGCAACCGCGCCCGGCTGGGCACCGCCATGGCGGGCATCCTGCTCCTGCCGGCCCTGGCGGGCGCCTACGCGGCCTACGGGAAGGTGGCGGATTTCACCGCCCCGGCGGCCCTGCCGCTGACCCTCGCGGGGATCGGGGCGCTCGCGGTGAACCTCACCTGCGCGCTGATGCTCGCCCGGCACCGCACGGGCGCGGGCAGCCTGACCCGGGCCGCCTACCTCTCGGCGCGCAACGACGCCTTCGCCAACCTCGCGATCATCGCGGCCGGCCTCGTGACGGCGCTCCATGCCTCGCCCTGGCCGGACCTCGTCGTGGCGGCCGGGATCGCCATCCTCAACGCCGATTCCGCCGCCGACATCCTCCGGGCCGCCGCGGCCGAGCGCCGGGCGGCGCGGTAGCCTCTCCCATGCGCATCTTCCCCATCTCGGACCTGCACCTGGAGCGGCGGCAGCTCGACCGGATCGCGCCGCCGACGGAGGCGTTCGACCTCCTCGCGTGCCCGGGGGACCTCCACGAGGGGCATCCGGAGCGCGGGCTGGCGGCCCTGCTGCAGCTCGCGCAGGGTCGGCCCATCGTGCTGGTGCCGGGCAATCACGAGCGCTACGCCCCGACCGGCGACTCGCGCACCGCGCCGGCGCTGCTGGCCGCGCTGGAGGCGGAGGTTGCGCGGCTGAACCGGGTGGGCGCCCGGATCCACCTGCTCCAGCGGGCACAGGGCTGCATCATCGACGGCGTCCGCTTCCTCGGCACCACCCTGTGGAGCGACTGGAGCCTCGCCGGCCGCTGGCTCGCCCCCGACACCCCCGACCGGCCGGACGATCCCGTGGCCTACGCGGCCGCCCGCATGACCGACCCGGTGACGGGCTCGCGGGAATACCGCGGGTCGATCCGCAAGGGCGACGGCACCCCGTGGCAGCCCGCGGACGCGATGGCGGAGCACCGCGCCGAGCGGGCGGCGCTGCACGCCGCGCTCCGGATCCTCCATGACGGTCCGACCGTGGTGGTGACCCATCATCCGGCGAGCCCGCTGGCGGCGGACCGGTTCCGGACAGCCCCCGGGGTGCCGTGGTGGGTGCCGGCCTTCTACGCCTCCACGGCCCTCGACGATCTCGCCGATCCCGAGCGGCCGGATCTGTGGATCTCCGGCCATTTCCACGCGGGCCACGACCTGCGGATCGGGCGCTGCCGGTGGGTCTCCAACCCGGTCGAGGGGACGACCTATCGGAGCGATGTCGTGCTGGAGGTCGCGGGTGCCTGATCGACGGCCCCGCGCGGCCGATCGCCCGAACCGGTCCGGACCTAACCCTCCGGCAGCACGATCCGGAAGCGGGCCCCGGCTTCGCCGTCATCGAGCGCCAGCGTGCCGCCGTTGATCCCGATCAGCTCGGCCGCGATCGGCAGGCCAAGACCGGTTCCGCCGGAGCGCATGGAGCCCTGGAACGGCGCGAACAGGTTCTCCCGGGCCCGCGCGGGCAGGCCGGGCCCATTGTCGGCGACCAGGATGGTGACGCGGCCGGGCTCGTCGCGGGTGGCCGCGACCCGCACCGCCGCGTCCGCGACCTTCGCGCCGTCCAGCGCCTGCACGGCGTTGCGGACGAGGTTGGCCAGTGCCCGGCCGAGCTGCTCCGGGTCGGCCTGGACGCAGAGGTCGGCCGCCGCCACCTGCACGGCGACCGGGTGGGCGGCCAGCGCGGCGAGATCCGGAAGCTCGGCGAAGATCGGTGCCAGCGGCGTGCGGACGAGCCGCGGCTCCCGCTCGGACACGCGCCCATAGGCGAGCGTCGCCTCGCAGAAGCGGATCGCCCGGGCGAGCGTGCCCACGAGGCGGGGCGCCACGCGCTGCACGGTCGGGTCGGCGGTCCCCTCCAGGCGGTCGCCCAGGAGTTGCGCGCCGGTGAGCAGGTTGCGCAGCTCGTGGCTGATCTTGCTTACCGCCAACCCCAGTTCGGCCAGCCGCCGCTTCTGGCGGAGCTGGTCGGCGAGGCTGCGCTGCATCCGCCCCAGCGCCCGCTCGGCCTGGCCGATCTCGTCGTTGCGGCGGGACGGGGCGATGATCCGGCCTGCATCCTCCGGGTCGTCCGCGAAGGCCGTGATGCTCGTGGCGAGCCGCCGCACCGGCCGCACGATCAGCACCTGCAGCACCACGAAGACGAGGCCCGCCGCCGCTGCGGCGATGATCAGCGAGGAGATCAGCAGCCGCAGCGCGTAATCGATCATCGCGGTGCGCAGCGGCGCCTCGTCCAGGAGGATCTCGACCCGCTCGAAGCCGATCCCGCCCTCGCCGACCACGCGGATCGGCTCCCGCACGGGGGCGACCAGGGTGCGCCACGCGCCCCGGATCGCCGACAGCGCCGTGACGTCGCGCAGGTCGACGGTGTCGGCGACCTGCTCGGGCATCGGCTCGAGCGCCAGCAGGCGCTGGGCGCCGCCGCCGCGGACCGCGATGGCCCGGGCGTTGACGCCCGCCAGCAACCGGCTCTCCAGGGCCTCCGAGACCGGCTCGCCCGTCCGCCCGTCGAGGACCAGGGCGGCCACCTGGGCGGCCGCCAGGCGGTCGGACATCCACTCGATCCGGTAATTGGCCACCGCCGGCACGTAGGTCAGCACCTCGGCCACCACCACGAAGGCGACGGTGACGAGGAACAGCCGGCCGGACAGGCCGAGGCGCGCCACGCGGCGCTCGGGCGCTTCCCGGGCAGGCGCGGCTGCCAGGGCCGCCGGTGCCGCTGCCGTCTCGGTTTTGGCCGGTACGCCGGTCACGCTTCGCGCGGTCATCGCGGATGCAGATCGGCGGCGTGGGGTTGGTCGATGCTCGAGCCGGGTCCGGCCTTCGCGGGAGACATGTTCACAAGCCCATATTCTCAGACCGGAATACAAGACCCCGGCGTTGAACACTACACGATATCCGGGCCGCTGCAGTTGGCCGAGGTCTGAAACACGGTGGGACTTCCTCGGCGCGCTCGCCTCAGCGGCGCCGCGCGCGCCGGCTCAGGAACAGGCCCGTGAGGGCGAAGACGGCCAGCATCGCGAGGCCCGCCACCATCTTCGGGGTCACGAGGGCCCGCAGCGCGAGGGCGTTCTCGCAACCGCCTTCGCCGGCGGCCAGGCAGGCTGCCCGGGCGGTTTCGTGGGCGGCCACCACGTCCTCGATCCCCGCCCCCGTGGTGGCGTATACGAACGCGCCCGGCAGGAGCCCCAGGAAGGTCGCGGGCACGAAGACCCGCATCTTCACCCCGAAGGCGGCCGGCGCGATGTTGGTCACCCAGAAGGGAAACAGCGGCAGGAGCCGCAGGACCGCGATGTAGCCGAACGCGTCCCGCCGGAAGCCCTCGGCCAAGCCCGCGAGGCGCGTGCCGCCCATCCGCTTCAGCAGCTCGACCCCGGGACCGCGGCCGATGGCGAACACGATCGCCGCGCCCGTGGTGGCGGCGCAGACCGCGGTGAGCGCCCCCGGCACGATCCCGAAGAGGAAGCCGCAGATCATCGTCAGGATCAGCGTGGCCGGGACCGACACCACCACGGCCGCGACGTACAGGCAGTAGGCCGAAACCAGCGCCTGCCCGTAGCCGGCCTCGACGAAGCCGCGCAGCCAGACCCGCGAGGCGAGCAGCCGGTCGAGGCTGAGGAGCTGCGCGGCCCCCGAGACGAGCACGACCGCCGACACGGAGAGGAGCAGCACCAGCGGCAGCCAGCGCCGCAGCCGCGTCCAGCGTCCCTCGCGCCGCTCGGCGAGGGGGGCGAGGTCGGATTCGCTCACCCGGGCTTGCGCATCCGCAGGATCTTGAAGAACCCGCCCGGGAAGGTCGGCTTGAGCCCCACGACCTCGACGCCGTTGCGCCGCGCCCAGGCCTCGATCCGGGTCGCCTTGAAGTCCGACGACCAGCCGATCTTGGTGCAGAGCGGCGCCACGATCTCCTCGACCCGGGCGACGGGGCCCTCGCTCTGGCCGAAATGGTTGGCCAGGACGATGCCGCCACCCGGGCGGACGACCCGGAGGAACTCGGACATCGCGGCCTCGGGGTCGGGCACCAGGGTGATCAGGAACTGCGCCACCACGGCGTCGAAGCTCGCGTCGGCGTAGCCCAGGTGGCAGACATCCATCACCTGCAGGCCCTTCACGTGCGACAGGTTCCGGCGCCGGACCTTCGCGCGGGCGCGCCGCAGCATGTCCTCGGAGAGGTCGACGCCGCAGACGAAGCTCGCCTTCGGGTAGTAGCCCAGCGCCAGCCCGGTGCCGACGCCGGCCTCGAGGATGCGCGGCCCGTGCTCGGCCGCCGCCTCGACGGCGGCGCGGGCGGCGGGCTCGGTGAGCTTGTCGTAGACCACGTCGTAGACGGGTGCCCAGCGGGCATAGGCCTTGCGCATCAGGGCCGTGCTCGGCCCGGCCATCTGCGGCTCGCTCAGCATCGTTCGGAATATCCAGAGGTTGAGATCAGGCGGCCTCGCGGGGCCGGGCCGACAACGCATCGACGCGCCGGATGGTGCCGCCGCCGAGGACCCGGGCCCGGGGGCCGTCATCCGCGTAGATCGCGCAGGCCTGGCCCGGCGAGACGCCGTCCTCGGGCTCGGCGAGCACGATCTCGGCCGCGCCGTCCGGCCCGACCGTGAGCGTCGCCGGGCGCGGCGGACGGGTCGAGCGCACGCGCACCGCCACGGCCAGGTCGCGCACGGCCTCGGGCGGGCCCTCGCCGAGCCAGTTCAGGTCCGAGAGGCGGATCCGGGTCGTCGCCAGGGCGGTGCGCGGGCCGACCACCACGCGGGCGGTGTCGGGTTCCAGGCGGACCACGTAGAGCGGCTCGGGCCCCGACAGGCCGAGACCCCGGCGCTGGCCCACCGTATAGTGCACGATGCCGTCGTGCCGCCCGAGGACGTGGCCCCCGAGATCGACGATCTCCCCCGGGCGGGCCGCGTCCGGGCGCAGGCGGGCGATCACGTCGCTGTAGCGGCCCTGCGGCACGAAGCAGATGTCCTGGCTGTCGGGCTTCTCGGCGAGCGACAGTCCGAGATCCTTCGCGAGCGCGCGGGTCTCGACCTTGGTCATCTCGCCCAGCGGAAAGCGCAGGAAGTCGAGCTGCGCCGCCGTGGTCGCATACAGGAAATAGCTCTGGTCCCGGGCCGGATCGCTGGCGCGGTGGAGCGCCCGGCCGCCGCCCGGCAGCGCCCGGCTCGCCACGTAATGCCCGGTGGCCAGCGCGTCGGCGTCCAGGTCCCGGGCGAGGCCCAGAAGGTCGCGGAACTTCACCGTGCGATTGCACTCGACGCAGGGGATCGGCGTCTCGCCGGCAAGGTAGCTCTCGGCGAACTTCTCGATGACCGCGTCGCGGAACCGGTCCTCGTAGTCGAGGACGTAGTGGGGAATGCCGAGATGCTCCGCCGCCGCCCGGGCGTCGTGGATGTCCTGGCCGGCGCAGCAGGCGCCCTTGCGGTGGCTCGCCGCGCCGTGGTCGTAGAGCTGGAGCGTGACGCCGACCACGTCGAAGCCCTGCCGCTTCAGCAGGCCCGCCACCACGGAAGAATCGACGCCGCCCGACATGGCGACGACGACGCGCGTCTCGTGGGGAGCTTTGGGGAGATCGAGGGCGTTCATCGCATGGATCCGCAGCCGCCGGCTCGGAAGCTTCCCGGCTGCACGGCCCGTCTATAGCGAGACTCCGCCCGGCTTTCCAGGGCGGCGGCTTCCGTTGCCGCGAAGGCGGGAAAACACGGGTCGGGACGCGCCCCGGACCGACGACCCTTTTGGCGGCGGCCGCGCGGCGGAGCCCGGGACCCGGTGCCGCCGGCCTCGCCGGATCTGCACCGCGGGACCTGCCCGGCAGGGCCCGCATCGACGGGGCTTCCGGATCCCGGTGCGGCCGCCGACCCGGCAGATCCTGCCGGGCGCACGGCAGCTTCGACCGCGTCGGCGCCCCGAGGTGGCGGGGAAACTCCAATACCGTCAGAATCTTACGCCTGCGCCGCGATGGCGCGCGGCTTGCTCCGGAGACCGCGAGAGGAGCCCTGTATGGCGAGCGGTACGGCGGATCGGTTGGATGTCACCGCATGGATCCCGTCCGCGCGCACCGCGCCCGCGGCGCGTTCGAGCTGGGAGGCGGCGGGCGTCGCGTCCCGCTCCGGCACCTCGTCGCAGGATCGCTTCGGCGCGGCCTTGAGTGCCGCCAGGGCCGAGGATGACGCGGCGGCGGTCCGGACCCGCACGGCGAACCGGCGCGACGACAGGGAGGCCGTGCAGGACCGGCAGGCGACCCAGCGCGATCAGGCCGAGGCGAGCCGCGCCACGACGGAGCGCGCCCGGGACGCCGCCGTGCAGGCCGATGCCCGGGCCGAAGACAGGCGGGCGAGCATCGCCAAGCCGACGGCGAGCGCGGCGGCCCGGCCGCAGGGCGCCGCGCAGGCGCAGGATCGACCCGCCCCCTCGGGCGCGATTGCGGACAAGAAGGCCACCGCCGCGACGCAGACCGGGAAGGTGGATCGCACCGCCCCGCAGCCCCGCGATGCCGCGGAGGCCGCCCGGGATGGCGCGCCCGACCCGGGCGCCGCCGCCACGCAGGACGCAGGACAGACCGACCCGGCGGTGCCGCCCGCTCAGGCCGACGCCACCGCGTCGCCGCAGCAGGCGGATCCTGCGGCGCAGCCCGCAAATTCCGATCCGACCGCCACGCTGCTCGCCCTCCTGGCCACGCTGGCCGAAGGGGCGCCGGTCCGCGCCGCCGGAATCCCCGGGGACGAGACCGGATCCGGGAAAGACGGCGCGGCCGGCGACGGGACGGTCGTCGCCGCGAAGTCCGGGTCGGGCGCGGCTGCCCCCGCCCCGGCGCTGCCTGGCCCGCCGGGGGCCGGCTCCGTTGGGGAGGCGCCTGCGGCCCTGGGCGCGGTCTCCGGCAACGGCCGAGCGACCGCCGATGCGCGATCGTCCGCCGCCGCGGCGACACTCGGCCAGGCCGGAAAGATCGCCGCCGCCGGGGACGCCGCGCCGGCTGCCGCCGGCGACCCCGCTGCCGCCGCCGCCGCCTCGGATTTCCTCGCCGCGCTGGCGGATACCGGCCAGGGCGGCGTCTCAGCGACCCCGCAGAATCCGGCCGGGGGCCAGCCGCAGGGGCCGATGCCCGCGCCCCAGGGCGGTCCGACGCTCGCACCGTCCGCCGGGACGTCCGCCGCCGGACACGCCGCGGCGGCGCCCCCGGCCGGCATGTCCGCCGCGGCGGATCCCGCCATCCCGATCGGGCAGGTGCCGATGGCCATCGGGCTGCGCTCCCTGGGCGGGTCGAACGCGTTCCAGATCCGCCTCGACCCGGTCGAGCTGGGACGGATCGACGTCAAGCTCGAGATCGACAAGGCGCGCGGCACGGTCATGACCCATCTGGTGGTCGACCGGCCCGAGACCCTGGCGATGCTCCAGCGGGATGCGGGCCAGCTGCAGCAGGCGCTGTCCCAGACCGGCCTCGACCCGTCCGGCGGTGGCCTAAACCTGTCGCTGCGCAGCGATGGCAGCGCCCAGGGCGGCGGAGGCGGCCAGCAGGACAATGCGCCCCGGGGCGGCGCGACGTCCTGGACCCGGGATCAGGCAGAGCCCCCGCAGGACATCACCCCCACCCGCTGGCTGCGCGGCTACGGCGGGGTCGACATCAGGATCTAGCGCGCGATGGGGGATGCGGGCAGCCCGGATCCCCGGAAAACATCGCGCGATAACAGAGACATAGAACCGGCGACGGCCTTCGTGAGACGGGCGCGTCGCCGACCTATACGGAATCATCGCGCGTCCGGGCCCAGCGCCCCGATGCGGCACGGGAGACAACGGCATGACCACCGGCATATCCAGCGTCACCAACACGTCGGCCACGACCGGCTCGTCGACCGCCAGCAGCGGCGACGCCACCGAGATCGCCAGCAATTTCACGCAGTTCCTGACGCTGCTCACCACGCAGCTCAAGAACCAGAATCCCCTCGACCCGATGGACACCAACCAGTTCACGCAGCAGCTGGTGCAGTTCGCCGGCGTCGAGCAGCAGCTCAAGTCGAACGACCGCCTCGACAGCATCCTGAGCGCGTCGCAATCGGCGAGCTCGGCCTCGGCCACGAGCTACATCGGCAAGACGATCACGGCGGACGGCAGCACCTCGCAGCTCTCCGGCGGCTCGGCCTCCTGGAACCTCAGCCCGGCCCGCGCCGCCTCGAAGGCCGTGATCACGATCCTGGACTCCAAGAACAACGTCGTGGCGACGCAGACCACGTCGCTCGCCGCCGGAAGCCAGACCTACACGTGGAACGGCAAGACCTCGGCCGGGCTGACCTCGGCCGATGGCAACTACTCGATCAAGGTCTCCGCCACCGACGCCACCGGCGCCAACGTCGCCGTCGACACGAGCCTGACCGGCACGGTGGACGAGGTCGACCTCAGCGGGACGACGCCCGTGCTGATCGTCGGCTCGCAGAAAGTACCGCTGTCGAGCGTGCAAACCATCGGGTTGTCCACAAGTGGCACCTAACGAATCACATCCGAGTGACTCGCTTCAACATCTCTTAAGCGAGCGCAAGTATGTTCAATGCTCGACAGGTCAGTCGAGTGTAGAGCGTATCATGACCGAACCCAGCCGCCCGAGAGTTAAGTACGTGATCGGGCCCGACGGAAGCCCGCTGACCATCGCCGACCTTCCGCCTCCCAGCACCCGCCGCTGGGTGATCCGCCGCAAGGCCGAGGTCGTGGCCGCCGTCCGTGGCGGGCTCCTCAGCCTCGAGGAAGCCTGCAAGCGCTACACCCTGACCACCGAGGAATTTCTGAGCTGGCAGTTCTCGATCGACCAGCACGGTCTGGCCGGTCTGCGCACCACACGGATCCAGCACTACCGCCACTAGGTCCGGGGCGCCGGCATGGGATCCGTATCCCGCGCCGACCGTCGCCGAGGGGTCTCGAAGCCGCGTCCGAACCCCGGATGCGGCTTTTCGGCTTTCCCGCAACCGGAAGATCCCTCCGCGTGGCCCTGCATTAACGCCACGCTAACCATGGACCGGGCAATTTCTGCCGAGCGGGTCGTAGGGGTCCGCCCCGCGTTCAGAGTGCAGTGAACCATCCCGTGAAGCCGGTCCTCGATCTCGTCACGAAGCTCGGACCGGCCCGCATCGCCGCCATGGCGGCGGTGACCCTGACGTTGATCGGCTTCTTCGCCTTCATCATCCTGCGGGTGTCGCGACCCGACATGGGGGTGCTGTTCTCGGACCTGTCGATGCAGGATTCCGCCGCGGTGGTCCGCGAACTCGACAGCCGCGGCATCCGCTACGAGACCAAGGGCGACGCGGGCCAGACCATCATGGCGCCCAGGTCCGACCTCGCCAAGCTGCGCATGGACCTCGCCGGCAAGGGCCTGCCGGTGCAGGGCGGCGTCGGTTACGAGATCTTCGACAAGGGCGACGCGTTCTCGTCCACCAATTTCGTCCAGAACGTGAACCACCTGCGCGCCCTGGAGGGCGAGCTCGCCCGCTCGATCCGGGCGATCGGCCGGGTCCAGGCGGCGCGCGTACACCTCGTTCTGCCCGAGCGCCGCCTGTTCGAGCGCGACCGCGAGACCCCGAGCGCCGCCATCGTCCTGAAGCTCATGGGCGACCTCGATGCCGGTCAGGTGCGGGCGATCCGCCACCTCGCGGCCTCCGCGGTCGAGGGGCTGAAGCCCGAGCGGGTCTCGATCGTCGACGAGCGCGGCCGGTTGCTCGCGGACGGCGCCCGGGGCGCGGAGTCCGACGCCGCCAGCGGCTTCGAGGACCGGCAGATCGCCCTGGAGCGGCGCCTGCGCGGCCAGGTCGAGGACGTGGTGGCGGGGATCGTGGGACCGGGCCGGGCCCGCGTCCAGGTCAATGCGGAACTCGACCTCAACCGGATCGAGAGCCGTTCCGAAACCTTCGACCCGGAGAGCCGGGTGGTGCGCTCCGCCCAGACCCGGACCGAATCGGCCCTGACCAGCAACGCCGACGGTCAGGTCACGGTCGGCAACGAGCTGCCGGGCGCCAACGGCGCCGACAAGGCGCCCGCGCCGAAGGACGCGACCAACAAGAACGAGGAGACCACCAACTACGAGATCTCCCGCGTCACCAAGACCGAGATCGCCGAGGGCGGCCGGATCAAGCGCCTGTCGGTGGCGGTGGTGGTGGACGGGGTCTACGCCACGTCCCCCGACGGCAAGCAGACCTACAGCCCCCGCGCGCCCGCCGAGATCGAGCGGATCACCGCCCTGGTGCGCAGCGCGGTTGGGCTCGACAAGGGCCGGGGCGACCAGATCGAGGTGGTGAACCTTCGCTTCGCGGAAGCCCCGAGCGTGCCGCAATTCACCGAGCCGAGCCTCGTCCAGTCGCTGCTCGCCCCCACCAAGGAGGACGTGCTGCGCATGGCCGAACTCGCCGTGCTGGCGCTGCTCACCCTGATCGTCCTGCTCACGGTGGTGCGCCCGCTGGTGCGTCAGGTCCTGGCCCCGGTCCCGGCGGCGCCGTCGCTGGCCGGGCCCGGGATGGCGATCGCCGGCGACGCGTCCGCGCTCGCGGGCCCGGGTGCCACGATCGCGGTCATCGACCGGGACAACCCGACCGCGCGGCTGATGGAATTCGCCAAGATCAACGGCCAGGTCCAGGCCGAGACGGTCCAGCGCGTGGTCGACATGGTCCGGGCGAGCCCGGCCGAGACCGTCGAGGTGCTGCGCACCTGGATCCAGGAAGAGTGATGCGTAGGGGGTCGAGGGCAGGCTGATGGCGGCAGGTTTGGCGACAGGGATGATGGCCGGTCTCGCGAACGGCATGGCCAGTGCGGGCGGCGACTCGTTCGCCACGATGCCCGGCCCGCAGCGCGCCGCCGCGCTGCTGCTGATGCTCGGCGAGGAAGAGGGCGCGCCGATCTGGCAGATGCTGGAGGAGGAGGAGGTCAAGAAGGTCAGCCACGCGATGGTCCAGCTCGGTACGCTGGAGGTCGCCACCGTCGAGCGGCTGATCATCGAGTTCGTCACGCGGCTCAGCAACAGCGGCGGCATCTCGTCGAACTTCGAGCGGACCGAGGCGCTGCTCCTGAAGATCTTCCCCAGCGACCAGGTCTCGCTGATCATGGCGGAGATCAAGGGCGCGTCCGGCAAGCGCGTCTGGGCGTCGATCGCCCAGGTCGACCCGGAGATCCTCGCCTCGTTCCTGCGCAACGAATACCCGCAGACCGTCGCGGTGGTGCTCTCCCGGGTGCGGGCCGACTACGCCGCCAAGGTGCTCACCATCCTGCCCGAGGATTTCGCCATCGACTGCCTCAACCGGATGCTGCGCATGGAGACGGTCCAGAAGGAGGCCCTGCGCCACATCGAGGAGACGCTCCGCGTCGAGTTCGTCTCCACCATCGCGCAGACCCAGCGCCGCGACGCCCACGAGATGATGGCCGACGTGTTCAACGCCTTCGACCGGCAGACGGAGGGCCGCTTCCTCGCCGCCCTCGACCAGGCGAATCGCGGCTCGGCCAAGCGCATCCGCGAGCTGATGTTCACCTTCGAGGACCTGCTGAAGCTCGATCCGGGCAGCGTCCAGACCCTGATGCGCAAGATCGACGGCGACACCCTGTGCCGGGCCCTGAAGGGCGCCAACGAGCCGACCCGGGCCTTCTTCATGAAGCAGATGTCGACCCGCGCCGCCAAGAACCTCACGGACGAGATGGCCTCGCTCGGGCCGGTCCGTCTCAAGGAGGTCGACGAGGCGCAGGCCAAGATGACCGAGATCGCCAAGGACCTCGCCGAGAAGGGCGAGATCATGATCGCCAAGAATAGCGCCGAGGAGGAGCTGGTCTATTGAGCGCTCAAGCCTCCCGGAGCGCGAAGCCGTTCCTGTTCGAGACGGACTTCCGCAGCGCCCGCCCGAGCGCCGAGACGCAGCGCGCCGCCGAGGCCGCCGCCCGCGCCGAGGCCGAGGCCCATGCCCGCGGCCTGCAGGACGGGCGCGCCCAGGCCGAATCGCAGGCGCAGGGAAGGCTCGCCGACGCCATGACGCGGCTCGCCCTCGCGGCCGCGGGCCTTCTCGCCCAGGCCGACGCCCGCGACGCCGAGCGGGAGGCCCAGGCCGTCGAAGTGGCCATGCTGATCGCCCGCAAGGTGGCGGGGGACGCGCTGGACGCCGCGCCGCTCGCCGGCATCGGCGAGGCGGCCCGGACGGCGCTCCAGCACCTGCGCGGCGTGCCCCACCTCGTGGTGCGGGTGCATGACGGTCTGGTCGAGGAGGCCGAAACCCTGGTGAAGCGCCTGGCGCGCGAGCGCGGCTACGAGGGCCGCCTCGTGGTGCTGGGCGACCCCGACATGGCCGCGGGCGACGCCCGCATCGAATGGGCGGACGGCGGCATCGTGCGGGAGCGTGCCCGCATCGAGGCGGCCGTCCTGGACGCCCTCGGCCTGACGCCGAGCCCGTGAAGGAACCCGGATGTCCGACGATTTCACCCTGCCCCAGCTCGGCGATCACGACCCCGACTACGCGACGGACTCGATCCGCGACGCGCCGACGTCTCCGAAGACCGCCTCCGACCTCGAGCAGCTCTTCGACGTGCCCGTGATGGTCTCGGCGGTGCTCGGCTCCGCCCGGATGCCGATCGGCGACCTGCTCCGGCTGGCGCCCGGCGCCGTGCTCGAACTCGATCGGAAGGTCGGCGAGGCGATCGACGTGTACGTCAACAACCGGCTGGTCGCCCGGGGCGAGGTCGTCCTCGTCGAGGACCGGCTCGGCGTGACGATGACCGAGATCGTCAAGGGTTGACGCGCCGGGCCGGAAATTTTTCGGCGCGGGCGCCGGGGGGCGGTCCGCGCCAGGATGTTTGAGAGGGACGAACCATGCGGCTCCTGATGATCGGGCGGCTCAACGGCGAGCTGATCACCGCCTCGAAGATTGCCATGCAGCGCGGCGCGTCCGTGACGCAGGCCGACGCGGTGCCGCAGGGCCTCAACGTCCTGCGCGCCCGGGGCGCCGACCTGATCATGATCGACGTCTCCCTCCCCATCCGCGACCTCGTCTCGGCCCTGGAGGCGGAGCGGATCCGCACCCCGGTGGTCGCCTGCGGGGTCTCGGCCGACGCCCAGGCCGCCGTGGCGGCGATCCGGGCCGGCGCCAAGGAATACATCCCGCTCCCGCCCGACCCCGAGATGATCGCCGCGGTGCTGGAGGCGGTCGCCACCGACCGCGCCGCCTTCGTCTGGCGCGATCCGTCGATGGAGCGGGTGGTCCGGCTCGCCGAACAGGTCGCCCGGTCCGAGGCCTCGGTGCTGATCACGGGCGAGAGCGGCACCGGCAAGGAGGTGCTGGCCCGCCACGTCCACCAGAAATCCAACCGGGCGGGGAAGCCCTTCGTCTCGGTCAACTGTGCGGCGATCCCCGAGGCGCTCCTCGAATCCGAGCTGTTCGGCCACGAGAAGGGCGCGTTCACCGGCGCGGTGGCCCGGCGCATTGGCCGGTTCGAGGAGGCCAACGGCGGCACGCTGCTCCTCGACGAGATCTCCGAGATGGACGTGCGCCTCCAGTCGAAGCTGCTGAGGGCCCTGCAGGAGCGGGTGATCGACCGGGTCGGCGGCACCGCTCCGGTTCGGGTCGACATCCGCGTGCTGGCGACCTCGAACCGCAATCTCGTGGAGGAGGTCCGCAAGGGCACGTTCCGCGAGGACCTGTTCTACCGGCTCAACGTCGTGGCCCTGCGCCTGCCGCCGCTGCGCGAGCGCCCGGCCGACATCCTGGAGCTCGCCGACCATTTCGCCAGGAAATACGCCGCGGTGAACGGCGCGCCCGCGCGCCCGCTCTCCGCGGAGGCCCGCGCGCTGGTGCTGAAGAACCCCTGGCGCGGAAACGTCCGCGAGCTGGAGAACACGATGCACCGGGCGGTGCTGCTCGCCTCGGGCGACGCCATCGGCCCCGAGGCCATCCTCTCGCCGGAGGGCGAGGCGATCGCCGCGGAGGGGCCGGCGGCGCGGGCCGCCCAGGTCGCGGAGGCCGCCACCCGCGGCCTCGTGGGGCGGACCGTCGCGCAGGTCGAGTGCGACCTGATCCTCGATACCCTCGACCATTGCCTCGGCAACCGCACCCACGCCGCCAAGATCCTGGGCATCTCGATCCGGACCCTGCGCAACAAGCTCAACGAATACGTCTCGGCCGGGCTCGACGTGGCCGAGCCCGGCGGGGTGCGGGCGGCCGTGGCCTGCGGATAGGCTGGTCCGGCACGGGGTCGCGGCGGGGCGCGACGGATCGGCCGGGCAGAGGCCCCCGGGTCCCTGCAGCGACAGCGCCTCGGGGACGATGTGTCCGCGACCGACCGCGCCATCTCGGGGATGCCCTGCCGCCGGAGATTCTCTCGGCCGTACCATCAGGCGCCCGATCAGTCCGACGCGCCGCGGGCGAGCCCGGGATGACGCAGTTAGGGCTTCAGCGTCCCCGCTTGTGCCAGACGCAAGCGAGGACGAGCGTTCCGGACGCGACCACCCCGCAGCCGTCGCCGACGCCCCGGATCGACGCGTCCGCATCCGAGCGGCGGCCTCTCCGGCGGCGTTCACCTATCGGGGCCGGTTCTGCGCGGCCTTGCTCTCCGCGTTCTGCGCCGCGAAGGCCTCTTCCAGCTTGCGGAGCGATTGGTAGCGGGCGACATCCCCCTCGATATCGCGGATCGTCTCCTCGACGAGGTGACGTTGGAGCGCCACGCGGGGATCCTCGGGGGGCAGCGCCTCGCGCTCCTGAAGGCGGAGCACGGCCTGACGCACCACGGAGTAGACCGCCTCGCGCTCCTCCCGGGTCATCGACGGCTGAATCGCCTTCGCGACGAGATCGGAGAAATCCGACATGGACGGATGGACTTCGCTCTTTACACCGGGGCCGCCCGGGAAACCGGGCCGCCTTCCTCTACAGACCGCACCGCGCGGGATCCAGATCCCGCGCGCGGTCTGTCTACATCCGCTGGTCGCGTATGCCTGCGAGCAGCAGGGCCGACGAACTCCAGATCACCAGGAAGCAGAAGAACGCCACCAGCAGGGTCCGGCCCCGCTCGGGATAGAGGCTGTCGGTGGGCAGGACCGGCGGCACGAAGGTCGCCAGGAAGATGTGCTGCTTGCTGGCGGAGACGCGGGCGCGGTCCAGCAGCATGTGGGCCGATTCCTCGAGCTTCTCGGCGATGGTCCGCTCCACGAGCAGGCCTTCGTACTGGACCAGGGCCTCGGTCAGGTTCGGGCCGCCGGCGGGGCCGGCGCTGGTCAGCTCGTCCTGGAGCGTCTTCATCTGCTGATCGATGGCCGCGATGTTGGCGACCATCGTCTGGATCGAGCGGGACCGCTCGTCGAGGCTCGAGCTGCGCAGGACCTGCAGGTCGTTCTCGGCCTTCAGCTTGTCCTTGCGCAGCAGAGTCAGGGTGGTCAGCGTCCCCTCGGCCGTCTTGATCGGATCGATCACGCCCCACTGGTTGCGGAAAGTCTGCAGCGCGATGTGCGCCTTGGTCAGCCGCTCCTGAGCGACCTTGGCGTCGGACTCGGCCTGGACGACCATGTCGGCCTGCGCGTGCTTCGAGATCTCGTTGATCAGCGCTTCGGCGCGCGTCACCACCTCACGGGCGATGGTGAGGGCGTCCTCGGGGGTGAAGGCGCGGACCGACAGGCGGATCACGCCCGAGATCGAGTCGATATGCGCCTCGACGTGCTTGCGCCAGTACTTGGTGAGATCCTCGATCGGGTCGTCGGGGTTGAAGCGCGTCCAGAAATCCGCCTCGCTCCGGGAGAACATCTTCGAGAGGCCGATGCTCTTCTCCAGAGCCGCGACCATCGTCTGGCTTCCGATATAGTCGCGGACGATGAAGCTGTCCTGGCTGTTGTGCTTCTGGATCAGGTTGGTGAACTGGCCGAGGGCGATGTTCTCCATCGGCTCGACGTTGCCGCGGACCGCGAACTGGGCCTCGGCGACGTACTGGTTGGAGGCGAAGACGAACAGGTACAGGCCGATCACGAGGGTCGGCAGCAGCACGAACAGGCCGACGCGGTGGACGATCCGCGACCCGTAGCTCGACGTGTCCTCCCGCCGGGGCCGCAGGCCCGGCAGCTGCCTCCAGTCCAGGCGCGCCCGGACGGAGGCGACCAGCGACCGGGCGGTGCGCTTCTCGGGAAGCGGCCGGATCGTCTCCGCGCTGCGACGCAGCTCGGCGATCGGCGAGGCGGCGAACGTCACGAGTTCAGCTTCGCGCGTGTCGTCCTTGACGTCGTCGAAGTTCATCCGCTCTTTGTTCCTGGATCTGCGCCGGTCCCGCTGCTGCGGCGCCGGCCGAAAGGCGGCCCGTGCGCGGTTCTGGAATCCCGTTCTTTTAGGCCCTTTTTATGGCACCCGCTCCGTCTGCCGCACCGCGGCGACGGGCGCGGTAGCCCCGCCCGTGTATCGCGGCCTACAGTCTCCGGATGATGACAGCCCCACATGCAGCGCCCGGCGCGAAGGCCCGGTCGACCAACCGGTCTGCGAAGACCAAGCTCACCGAGATCGTGGTCGTGTGCTCCAAATGCGCCAAGCGGCAGGGCCTGCCCGCCGGCCACATGCGCGCACTCCTCAAGAAGGCCGCGAAGCGGGCCGCCCGGGACGCGCCGTCGGGCCGCCGGGGAAAGCTCCGCATCGTCGAGTCGGGCTGTCTCGGACCCTGCCCGAAGCGGGCGGTGGCGGTCGCCACCGGTGCGAGCCTGGCGGCCGGTCGCGTCCTGCTGCTCGACCCCGAGGCCGACCCCCGGGACGCGTTGGCCGCCGTGCTCCATCCGCCGCTGCCGCGCCGTCCGGTCCCCGAATTCGGCCCCAATACCCCACTAGCGGCGGTACCATCCACCGAATCGCCGCCGGTCCGCTGACCGGTCTGACCCTGGAGCGCCCGCGCTTGCCATCTTCCCGACGCGCCATCCGCACGCCCCGGCCGTGAGCGGCGGCCGCGCACCCTGGACGCGCCGGGCGGCTCACGCGGCGCTCCGCCGCCTGCCGCTGCTCGGCACGCTGATCGGGCTCGGCCTCGCCGTGTGGCTCGTGGCGACCAACGACCTCGCGTCCGTGGCCGCCGCCTTCGGGCGGATCGGGGTGGCGGGCTTCGTCGGGGTCACGCTGGTGCGCGCGCTCGTGGTGATCGTCTGCGGCGTCGCCTGGGCACGCATCCTCGACGGGCTGTCGCCCGCGCCGGCCTCGGCCTGCCTGATCCTGCGCTTCGTGCGCGAGGGCATCAATGTGCTGCTGCCCGTCGCCTCGGTGGGGGGCGACGTTCTCGGTGCGCGCCTCCTGACCTTCTGGGGCGTGGCCGGCTCCCTGGCGGCCGCCTCGGTGCTGGCCGACCTGCTGTTCCAGGTCGGGACGCTCGCCCTGTTCGCCGGGCTCGGGGCCTTCCTCCTGAGCCGGGTCGAGGGGGCGGAGGCGGCCGCCCTCGCGAGCTGGACGCTGCGGACGCTTGCCGCGGCGGGCTGCGCGGTCGCGGCGTTCTTCGCGCTCCAGCGCGTCGGGATCGTGCGGCTGGTCGAGGATCGCGTGACCGCCCTCGGCCGGCGCTTCGTGCGCGAGACCGAGACGCGTCCGGAGCCGACCCAGCGCATCCAGGGCGCCCTGGACACGGTCTGGGCGCCGCGGCGGCGCGGACGTCTGGCCCAGTCCTTCGCCCTGCACGCGCTGGCGTGGCTGCTCGGCACCGCCGAGGTCTTCGTCGTGCTCAGCTGCATCGGGGTCGATACGGTCGGCCTGTCGGATCTCCTCGTGATCGAGGCGCTCAGTCAGGCGATCAAGGCCGCCGCCTTCCTGGTCCCGAGCGGGCTCGGGGTGCAGGAGGGCGGCCTCGTGCTGGTCTGCGGCCTGTTCGGCATCGATGCCGGAACGGCGATCGCCCTCTCCCTCGCCCGCCGGGTGCCCGACGTGGTGCTCGGCCTGCCGGCCCTCCTCGTCTGGCAGAACCTGGAGGCGCGGCGCGCCGGCGTGCGCCCCGCCACCCCGACCTGCGACCGCCCGTGACCCCGATGCCCGACCCGTCGACCTGTCCGACCCGACCGGAGCGGCGGCGACGCCCCCGGCGCCGCGCGTGGACCGCCTCCGCGGCGCTGGCGGGCGCGCTGCTCGCCGCCGGTCCGGCGCTGGCGCAGAGCGTCACCCTCGACCTCGGTGCCGGCGGCACCACCGAGCGCGCGCTCCAGCTCGTCGCGCTGATCACCGTGCTGGCGGTGGCGCCCTCGGTGCTGGTGATGACCACCGCCTTCACCCGGATCGTCGTGGTGCTCTCGCTCCTGCGCTCGGCCCTCGGCACCCAGACGGCGCCGCCGACCGCGGTGATCGTCAGCCTCGCGCTGTTCCTGACCGCCTTCGTGATGGCGCCCACCGGACGGGCCGCCTACAGCGCCGGGATCGAACCCCTGATCGCCGGACGGATCACCCAGGTGCAGGCTTTCGAGCGCGCCTCGGCGCCGTTCAAGACCTTCATGCTCCGCAACGTGCGCGAGAAGGACCTCAAGCTGTTCCTCGATCTCGCCAAGGTCCCGGTGCCGAAGGGACCGGACGATGTCGGGCTGGAGATCGTGACGCCGGCCTTCATGATCTCGGAGCTGCGCCGCGCCTTCGAGATCGGCTTCCTGCTGTTCATCCCGTTCCTGATCATCGACCTCGTCGTCGCCTCGGTGCTGATGGCGGTGGGCATGATGATGGTCCCGCCGGCCTCAGTCTCGCTGCCGTTCAAGCTGATCTTCTTCGTGCTCGTCGACGGCTGGACCCTGGTGGCGGGATCGCTCGTCCAGAGCTACGGCGGATAACAAAGTTTAGACGAGAGTGGTCTGTGTTCGGGTTTGCTTTAACAGGCCTTTAGCACTCTCGTGCGAACATGCCGTATGAACTCAATTCGCCACTATGCTCGCGATCGGAGCGGTGCGGCGGCGGTCGAATTCGCCCTCGTCGCCGGGCTGCTGATCCTGACGATCCTGTTCGTCATGACCGTGGCGATGATCCTGTTCGTCAATCAAGCCATCGACTACGCGACGACGCGCGCGTCGCGGCAGGTCGTGACCGGCTCGGCTCAGGCCAAGGCCATGGACCAAGCCGGCTTCAGGAAGGCCCTGTGCGGCTACCTGCCGGCGATCGTGAAGTGCAGCGACGTCGTGATCAATCTCTACATCGTGCCGACCGGGACCTCGCCGAGCGGCTACTACAGCTTCGTCAAGTCGGACGTCTCCGGCCTGCAGCTCCCGGCGCTGACGCCGAGCGCCGGCCAGTACACGCTGGGTGCGCGCGGGGCCTATCAGTATCTGCTGGTGGTCTACCCGATCACGTTCCTGCCCTCCGCCTTCGCGGCGGTGCTGGGCGGCACGGCGAGCTACAACGGTTCTCCCGCCTACCTGGCGGTCTCGACGGCGGCGTTCCGCAACGAGCAGTTCTGATGGGCGGCGGCGCATCGTCCCGAAGGGTGGTCGCCGGCGCGCGGACCAGCCGGATGGCCGATCTGGGCGTCCTGGCGGCACCGGCGGGGCGCTTCGCCGCCGACACGCGGGCGGTCTCGGCGGTCGAGTTCGCGCTGGTCTTCCCGGTCCTGCTGATCCTCATGCTCGCGGGGACCCAGCTCGTCACCTACGTCAACGCCACCCGGAAGGTGGAGCTGATCGCCCAGTCGATCAGCCAGATGCTCTCGCAGGCGCAGCCGCCCCCGAGCGCCACGGTGGCCACCGTCAATGCCGCGGACCTGCATTTCAGCTTCGACTCGTCCCTGGTCCTGTTCCCGTACCTGATGAAGGACGCCCCCAACCAGGGGCTCCAGTGGTGGCAGGACATCGCCATCAGCTTCGCCTCGGTGGCCTTCACGCAGACCGCCACGAACTGCTCGGATACCACCGACCTGAGCAAGTGCTACGCGGCGAACGTCGTCTGGACGAGCACCGGGACCAGCGGCGGGGGCTATCGGCCGTGCACGCCCGCCCAGCTCCCGGCCGACAACACCGCCGCGCCGACCCGCGCCACGCTGCCCCGGTCGGTCTTCGGGCCGGGCTCGCTGATCGCCGTCGACGTGGTCTTCAACTTCAAGCCGAGTTTCGGCGCGCGCTTCATCCCGGCGGTGCGGATCGCCCGCTCGATGTACGTGCAGCCGCGCTACGCCGCGCTCGTCAATTTCGACACGACCGGCAACGATGGGATCGCCACGAAATGCCCCGGATACTGAGCGGGTTTCGCAAGGTCGGCTCAAGGTCTCGGGGCAGGGGCCTGCGACCCCCCCACGACCTCGGCGCCCGGAGCGTCGGCCAGCCCGCCCGGATCCGCTCGGGTCCGGGCCGTCGCCTGCGGGACCGGGCGGCGTCGCTGCTCGGCGCCCGGGCCGGCAACGTGACGATCCTGTTCGCGTTCAGCCTGCTGCCGATCGTCGGCCTGATCGGCTACGGCGTCGATTACGGCGTCGCGATCACCGACAAGGCCAAGCTCGACGCCGCCGCGGATGCGGCCGCCATCGCGGGCGTCGTCGCCGCCAAGGCCTATTTCGGGGCGAACCCGGTTCAGGGCAATCTCTCGGCCAACGCCTTCGCGGCCGGCGCCGCCCAGGCGACCAACGCCTTCTCGGTCAATGCCGGCACGGTGCCGTTCGCCCAGGTGCAGTTGCAGGCGCCGCAGATCACCCGCACCGGCCAGACGATCAAGTCGTCGATCACCTACACGGCCGCGATCAAGAACAACTTCGGGCAGCTCTTCCGGACGCCGACCACCACCATCGGCAATACGGTCACGGCCTCGGCCGACCTGTCCAGCTACCTCGACTTCTACCTCCTGCTCGACGTGTCCGGCTCCATGGGCCTGCCCGCCACGAGCGGCGGCATGGCGCAGCTCGCCGCCAGCAACAACGACATGTGGTCGGACTACAAGCAGGGTTGCCAGTTCGCCTGCCACTACCCGGGGAGCAACGGCTGGGGCCTCGCCGCCGGCAAGATCCAGCTGCGCTCGGACGCGCTGAACAACGCCGTCTGCTCGCTGATCGCGCGGGCGTCCAGCCCGTCGATGGCGAACCAGTACCGGGTCGGCCTCTACCCGTTCGTGAACCAGATGGGCACCCTCGCCGACATCAACAGTTCCATCGCCACGCTGAGCAGCAAGGCCCAGTGCGGCCAATCGTGGCCGCTCGCCCTGACGACGCTCCTGGATACCGGGACGACCCAGCTCGCCACCAACAACGACCCGAGCACCGGCACCGGCGCCGGAGGGACGCATTTCGAGGTCGTCCTGCCCCAGATGAAGACCGCCATCACCGCCAGCGGCGGGTTCGGCGACGGGTCCAGCGCGCTGGCGCGGCGCCCCTTCGTGTTCCTGGTCACCGACGGCATGCAGAACGGCCAGCACTACGCCATCAACCAGAACGGCAAGTACTACTACCCCGGCAACCCTTCGAATTACCCGGGCTATGGGGCCGGCAATTTCGACGGCTCCTCGCCGGCGCAGATCGACCCGTCCTTGTGCACGGCGCTGAAGGCGGCCGGCGCGACGATCTCGATCCTCTACATCCCCTACAACATCATCACCTACACCGATCGCGGCGGCATCGTCGCCTGGGAGAACGGCCGGGTGAACGGGTTCAGCCCGACCCTGTCGACGCCGCTGCAGAGCTGCGCGTCGCCGGGCTTCTTCTACACCGCCAACACCCCGACCGACATCACGGCGGCGCTCAACGCGATGTTCGACCAGGCGCTGCAGGTGGCCCGGCTGACGCAGTAGGCGGAGTCCGGATCAGGCCTCGACGATCCGGACCGAGGCCCACCCCTCCGCAGGGACGGGCGGTTCGAACAGCCGGTCCACGGACCGGATGCTCGCCTCCGGCACGCAAAGGTCGGCCGGACGCCGCCGGTTCCGCTCCAGGGCGACCGCGAGCGGCGCGCGGATCCAGACGGCCTCGACCGGCACCCCGAATGCACGGGCGATGGCGATGATCGGCGCCCGGTGGCGCGCCCCGGGCAGGGCCGCATCGAAAAAGACCGTCCCGGAGGCCGGTTCCTGCCGGGCGATCCCGGTGGATTTGCCCGCCCCCTGCAGGCCGCAGACCACGACCACCCGCCGGACCGATCCCGCGGCAAGCGCCCCGCGCAGGGCCTCGCGGGCCAGCCGCCAGGCCTCGGCGCTTCGCTCCGCCGTCCAGACCCGGCCGTCCGCCGTCTCCAGGAACGCGTCCGGATCGATCACCACGCCGCCGCTCACCCCGGCGGTGCGCCGGCGGCCTCGGCGCTGCTCTGCTGCGCCCCGCCGGGCGCCTCCGGCCGCCCGCGGTCGGGGGCGGCGGCGTCCGGGTAGCGCTTGCGGTACTCGGCGAGGAAAGCCGACAGCGTCTCCGCCTTGGTGGCGCGCGCCGCGATGGCGCGGAAGCCCGGCGCCCGGGTCGGATCGGCGCCGGTGAGCAGCGCGAAGGTGCGCGCGTCCGGGCTCGCCGCCATGGCCTCCGAGAACTTCGCCTTGAGCCGCTCCAGGCCGATCGCCTCGCCGGCGAGGTCGTAGGCGATCGCGGCGCGCACGGCGTCGGCCCGGGACTGATCGTCCAGCGGCTGGCCGCTGCGCCACGCTTCGCCCAGCAGTGCCTCATGGGCTTCTCCGGCCTCCCGCCAGCGGCGGGCACCCCAATAGATGTCGGCGCGCAGGCGCTCGATGTCGGGACCGCTCTCGCTCTCCAGCGCCTCCAGCGCGAGGTCGGTGCGGGTGAGATCCGACAGCGCCCGGGCGCGGATCAGGCCGCGGGCGCGCTTCAGCGACGCCGGGAGCTCTGGCAGATCGGTGGTGTCGAGGACCTGCAGCGCCTGCATCGGCTTGTCGTCCATCAGCCGCACCGTGGCGAGACGTGCCGCGACGGCGGAGCGAGCCGGGCCGGTGAGGCGGTTGTCGATCTGGTACTGGAGGAGGTCGGCGGCGGAATCGAGCAGGTCCAGCCCGACCAGGCGGTCGGCCAGCCGGCGCACCACCTCGTCCCCTCGACGTCCGATCGGGCTCAGCTCCCGGAAATCGAAGAACAGGGCCACGGCCTGGATCCCCGGGAGCGCGTCGCCCTTCTCGGTGAGATACAGGCTCTCGAAGGCGGCCTGGGCCTCGCGCGTCAGCGCCTGCGAGGCGGCGGCGTTCGGCGCGAAGGCGTTTGCCCGGCGCACCGCCGTGAAGGCGTCGCGCCAGCGTCCGGCGGCGAGGTAGAGCCGTGCGAGGCTCGCGGTGATGCCGTCCTCGACCGGACCCCCGTGCCAAGTCAGAGCGAGCCGCTCCAGGCGCTCCATGGCCGCGTCCAGGGTGAGCTTGCCGGCGGCCCGGGCCAGGAGCGCGCCGCGCAGGCTCGCCTCGGCCGCGACCGGCCGCACGGACGCCTGGTCCAGGCGCGCGTAGGCGTCCAGAGCCGCCTCGGTCTGTCCGGTCGCCTCCGCGACGCGGGCCCGGACCATCGCCAGCCGGTCGCGGATCCACGGGGGCAGGTCACGCACGTCCTCCGCCCGGGCGGCGGCGGTCTCGGCGTCGCCGTTCTCGATCGCCGACTCCGCCGCTACGGCGCGGATCTGCTGCGCAAGATCGGCGGGGTAGTCCTTGGCCAGCGGCAGGACCTTGAGGAAACCGGTCTCGGCCGCTTTCCAGTCGCCCGCTCCCGCGCCGGCGGCCGCCCGCCACAGGGCCGCCTCGGGGTCGTCGGCGAGCGGCGCCACCGCCAGCGCCTTCAGCGCCTCGGCGTTCCGCCCGATGCGCACGAGGGCGAGGCCCCGCAGGAGCGCCGTGTCCCGCTGGGCGGCCAGCAGCGGGTCGTCGGCCGCCGCGGTCTCCAGCGCCGCAAGGCCCTCCGGATCGAGCCCGTTGGCCAGATAGGCCCGGGCCAGGGCGAGCCGCGCCGGCCCCCGCTCGGACGGCGTCGCCGCGGCGGCGGCGTTGGCGAGGCCGCGCAGGGTCTCGCGCACGTTCCCCATCTGCGCCCGCTCCCAGGAATCCCGCGCGACGGCGAGGGTCCCCGCCTCGGCGAGGACCGGATCGGGCTTCCGGGACGCGCCGGAGGCGGCGAGGCCGCCGGCCCGGCCGATCGTTACGGCATCGAGCTCGGGCCGCACCTCCAGGTCGTCGGCGCTGGCCTGAACCGCGAGACCGTGCCGGCTCGGCAGGATCTCGAAATCCACGAAGCGCCGGCTCTTCGGGTTGCCCACGGGGCGTTGCGCCGCCGAGGTGACCACCGCGACGCGCTCGCCGTCGAGGTCGAGCCACGTCGCCGAGCCCGGCCGCGGCAGGGCGAGGGTCACGGCGACGCGGCCGGCGGGATCGGGCTTGCGCTCGGGATCGATGGGATCGCTCGGGCTGAGGGTCTCGCCCGCCGACAGCTCCCAGGCGGGCCCGCTCCCCGTGGAGACGGCGCTGAGATCGACGAGGCGGCCCTGCGGCACCGGGAAGCGCAGGATCGTGAGTGCGCCCCGCCGCTCCGGCGTGCCCGTCGGTACGAGGTCGTGGCTTCCCGCCGGCACGGCCACCGGCTCCGAGGTCTCGAAGGCCAGCGTGGCGATGCCGCCCCGCTCGAACAGGACGGCCGGCGGCAGGGCGCGGAACGGAAACACCAAGCCCGATCCGGCCCGGCGCGTCGGCGCCCCCTCGGTGGCGGCCTCCGGCGCGGGCCGCGCGTCCGCCCGGCTCGCCGATGCAGCCGGGGGCCGCGGCGCCGCGGCAGGCGGGGCCGCCGCGGGCGGTCCGGGCACCTCGACGGCGGTCTTGGCGGGCTCGGGCGGCTTGCGCCGGACCACGTCCAGGACGAAGGCGCCGTCCTCGCGCTCGGTGCCGATCGCGAACCCGTCCTCGGGGGTGACGAGGAGGCTCGCCGAGGACGCGTCCGTTTCCGTGGCGAGCTTGGCGATGCCGGGGCGCGGGCGGCCGCGGGTCTCGCCCGTATCGATGGTCCAGGGGCCGACGACCCGCAGGCGCGTGACCGGCCCCTCGGCGGTCACGCTCGTGACGGCCTCCGCGGGCAGGCGCAGCGACAGGCGCGTCAGCGTCGGCAGCCGGGCGATCTCTAGGGACAGGGCCCTGCGCGCGGGCTCGGGCACCCGCGCCTTCAGCGCCTCCTCGGCGGCGCGAGCCCGGCGGGCGAGTTCGGCCACGACCTCCGGCGGAAGCGGCGGCGGCAGCCCGGCCCAGCCCTCCGGCAGGAGGTCGACGAACACGCGCTCGCCCGCACTCTGCAGATTGATCCGGTAGGGCCGCTGCAGGGCGACCCGCAGGCCGATGCCGTCGGGGTCGCGCCGGACGCTCGACACGTAGGCCGGCATCTCCTCGGCGAGGCGCTCTGGACCGGCCGCGATGCGCTCGCCGTAACCGAGGAGGAGCACGCCGCCGGCGAGCTTGGCCTTGACCGCGACCGGCTTGTCGAAGGTGAGCACGATCCGGCCGTAGCCGCCCGCACCGCTGCCCGCTTCACTGCCCTTGGCGCCGATCAGCTTGGCGGCCAGCGCCGGATCGAGCGCCGCCAGCAGGGCGAGCAGGGGCAGCGCCGCGCGGAGCAGCCGCACGCCGAACCCTCGACCGATCCGGGGTCGCCCGCCCACCGATCCCATCGCCTCGCCGCTCGATCCCGGGCCGCCGAACCGGCAGCACCCATTCCGGCGGGATCCTGCGCCGGGCCGGCTAACGCTGCCTTAACCGTAAGCGGAAACTTGGCCGGACCGGGCGACGGACCGGAGGCGCGGCGTCAGCCGCTCAGGGCCACGGCCCGGTCGAGGGCCTGGGGGAAGCCGCTGAGCGGGACCTCGATCGTCGCCGGATCGCTGCCGCTCGCCTTCTGGCCGGTCACGAACAGCTTCTTGGCATTCCGCATGCCGTCGAGCGCCAGCGTCGGGAAGCTGATCGACACGAAGCAGCCTTCGGCGCCGCACATCGTGTAGGGCGCGCCCTTGCCCAGCGTCTGCTCGTCGAGCTTGAAGGACACGCCCGGCTCGACGGCGAGGCCGAAGGGCATCAGCACGAGGCCCTCGGACCGGCCCTCAACTGGGGTCTGCAACTCGAGGGCGAACTTGCGCCGGCCGGTCTGCGAATCGCCCTGCGACTGGGCCACGAGACAGCTGACCTTGTCGCCCGGGCGGGTACAGGTCATCGTCCAGTCGCCGTAACTCTCGCTGACCATGCTGGCGCCGGCGGGCCAGGCGGCGTGCATCGGTGCCGCCGCATGGGCGACCGGCGTCGCAGCCTCGGCGGGCTTGGCCGCGGGCTTCGGCGCCGCGGGCTTGGACCGCGGCTTCGGGCGGGCCTTGGCCGGCGCGTCCGCGGGAGCGGCGGCCTCGGGCTCGGCGTCCTGGGCGCGCGACGCCCCGTTCGGGACGGCAAGCAGCAGCGTCGCGATCAGGCTGGAGCGCGCAAGCGCGCGAAGTGTCGGCATCGAATCACGGTCCCCTTGGCCATCGGACGGCAGAGCCGCCTAATACCCTGGCCGGGGGGACGCAATCGTGCCCTGCGAAGCCCGGCTTCCGTCAGAGCGGGTTCGGGCCGCCGGCGGCACGGGCCAGGGCGCAGCGACGGGCGAAGGCGGCCTCCGCGCCGCCGCGAAGCGCGCGGGCGACGGTGAACATGAGGGTCAGAAAGCCGGGATCGCGGTCGGCGGTCTCGGTGACAGGGCCGGCGATCCGGGAGGTGATGAGCGCGAGCATGGCGGACTCCGAAATGTGAGGTCTCGGGCGCTTCCACACTCCCTGGTGCGTCCAGCCATCTCGGTGGCTGTGCTGCACTGCAATATGAGCCTTGCGGCGATCGCGTGCCAGCCGCATCGGCGCGGACGGCGCATGCAGTGGGATCATGCCGTGACGATCGGATCGTCAACCGCGCGTTAGGAACTCGGCTTCGCCGCGCGGTTGACCGGCGACGGTCCAGCCGCCATTGAGCGCGTTTTACGGCGACTCGGAGCTTGTCCCGGATCGGCAGCGCCCCCCGCGGCGCAGGCCTGTCGCCGCCCTGTCACACGGGCGCCATAACCCGCCCGCGAGCCAGACCCCGCGGACGCGCCCGGCTTCCGCCAACGAGGATCCCCCGCATGACCGATCAGCCGTCCCATCACCCGATCCATGGCCGCATCACCGGCCCCATCGTGATGATCGGCTTCGGCTCGATCGGCCGGGGCACCCTGCCGCTCATCGAGCGCCACTTCGCGTACGACCGCGCCCGCTTCACGGTGATCGACCCGGTCGACACTCACCGGGCGCTCGCCGAGACGCACGGGCTGCGTTTCGAGAAGGTCGCGCTGACGCCGGAGAACTACCGGGACGTGCTCACCCCGCTCCTCACCGAGGGCGGCGGACAGGGCTTCTGCGTCAACCTCTCGGTCGACACCTCCTCGCGCGCGATCCTGGAACTCTGCCGCGAGCTCGGTGCCCTCTACATCGACACCGTGGCGGAGCCCTGGCCGGGCTTCTACTTCGACAAGTCCAAGAGCCAGGGCGACCGCACCAACTACGCCCTCCGCCAGGACATCCTCGACGCCCGTGCCCAGAAGCCCGGGGGCACCACCGCGGTCTCCTGCTGCGGCGCCAATCCCGGCATGGTGTCGTGGTTCGTCAAGCAGGCGCTCCTCAACGTCGCCCGGGATACCGGGCTGCAGCGGCCGGAGCCCAAGACGAAGGCCGACTGGGCCGGCCTGATGAGGGAGCTGGGCGTCAAGGGCGTGCACATCGCCGAGCGGGACACTCAGCGCGCCAGGAACCCGAAGCCGCGCGGCGTCTTCGTCAACACCTGGTCGGTGGAGGGCTTCGTCTCCGAGGGCAACCAGCCGGCGGAACTCGGCTGGGGCACGCATGAGACCTGGATGCCCGCCAATGCCCGCGAGCAGGAGACGGGCTCGCGCTGCGCGATCTATCTTCTGCAGCCGGGCGCCGACACGCGGGTGCGCACCTGGGTGCCCACCGCGGGCCCGCAATTCGGCTTCCTGGTGACCCACAACGAGGCCGTCTCCATCGCCGACTACTACACGGTGCGCGAGGGCGAAAAGCCGGTGTTCCGGCCGACCTGCCACTACGCCTATCATCCGGCCGACGACGCGGTGCTGTCGCTCCACGAGATGTTCGGCAACGCCGCCAAGGTGCAGGAGCGGCACCACATCCTCGACGAGACCGAGATCGTCGACGGGATCGACGAACTCGGCGTGCTGATCTACGGCCACGCCAGGAACGCCTATTGGTACGGCTCGCAGCTCTCCATCGAGGAGACCCGCAGGATCGCCCCCTACCAGAACGCCACCGGCCTGCAGGTGACCTCGGCGGTGCTGGCCGGCATGGTCTGGGCGCTGGAGAATCCGGAGGCCGGCATCGTCGAGGCCGACGAGATGGATTTCCGGCGCTGCCTGGAAGTCCAGACCCCGTATCTCGGTCCGGTCGTGGGCGTTTACACCGACTGGACCCCGCTCACCGATCGCCCGGGCCTGTTCCCGGAGGATATCGACGCCAGCGATCCCTGGCAGTTCCGCAACGTGCTCGTGCACGGGGCCTGAGCCGCCACGCCGCCGGTCCCGACGGTCGGGGCCGGCCCGACGGGGCGCGGGGCCTTACTCGGCCGCGGCCAGGACCGGCTCGGCGACCGGGATGCCGAGGTCGGCCAGCAGGGCGGCATCCGCATCCGCTTCGTTATTGGCCGTGGTGAGCAGGCGCTCGCCGTAGAAGATCGAGTTCGCGCCGGCGAGGAAGCACAGGGCCTGCGCCTCCCGGCTCAGCGCCCGGCGTCCGGCGCTGAGCCGCACCCGGGCCTTGGGCATCACGATGCGGGCGGTCGCGCACATGCGCACCATGTCGAACGGGTCGATCGCCGTCGCGGCGTCGCCGAGCGGCGTGCCCGCGACGGCGGCGAGCGCGTTGATCGGCACGCTCTCCGGATGCGGGGCGTGGTTGGCCAGGACCTGCAGCATGGCCACCCGGTCGCCCGCCCCCTCGCCGAGGCCGATGATACCGCCGCAGCAGACGCCGATCCCCGCCGCCCGCACCCGCTCCAGCGTGTCCAGGCGGTCCGCGTAGCTCCGGGTCGAGACGATCTTGTCGTAGTAGTCCGGCCCCGTATCGAGGTTGTGGTTGTAGGCCGTCAGGCCGGCCTCGGCGAGGCGCTCGGCCTGGCTCGCCGTGAGCATGCCGAGGGTCACGCAGGCTTCCATCCCGAGCCCGCGCACGCCCCGCACCATGGCCAGCACCGCGTCGAAGTCGGGACCGTCCTTGGGGCTGCGCCAAGCCGCGCCCATGCAGAAGCGGGTCGCGCCGGACGCCTTGGCGGCCGCGGCCTCGGCCAGCACCGTCTCCACCGGCATCAGGCGCTGGCGCGCGAGGCCGGTCTCCTTGTGGTGGGCCGATTGCGAGCAGTAGCCGCAATCCTCCGGGCAGCCGCCGGTCTTGATCGACAGCAGGCTCGCCCGCTGGACGTCGGCCGGATCGTTGTGCGCCCGGTGCACCGTGGCGGCCCGGTGCACGAGATCCAGCAGGGGCAGGTCGTGGATCGCGCGGATCTCCGCCACGCTCCAGTCGTGGCGGATCGCGGCGGGCTCGTCTTGCGGGGGACGGGGGAGGATGGTCGCGCTCATCCCGTGTTTGAGCCGGATCGGCGGCCAGAAATCAAGCGCCCGGGCAGCCGAGCATCCCAGGGTCAGAGCCTCGCACAGGACGTCCGCCGCATCGCCGTCCGCAAAATTGGAACGCCCGGCGGCCAAGAACTGCGCGCGACGCGCTCAGTCCGTCTGGACGATGGCGCCGTACCAACCCAGTCCGCGATAGGTCTCGTAGCCCGGCGTCCGATGGAACGCCGTCACCGCTCGGCCGTGCGGAGCGCGCACGACGCCGTTCGCCTGACCGTCCAGCCGGCACGCGATCCGTTCGGTCAGGATCCCCTTCCGGTCCGAGGCGGCCAGGACGCATCCGCGGGCATCGACGAGCAGCACGCGCGTGCGGTCGCGATCCTCGGGCGCGACGCGGATTCCCGAGACGATGGCGTGGGCCTGCGGCTCCCAATCGAAGTGGATGGCGAGGACCCCGAGCGGAGCGCCGTCGACACGGCCATCCGCGCGTACGCTCGCCGCGTAGGTGGCGACCTGGGCCCCGCCCAGGGCCGCGTCCCGGCGCACGTCGGCACACACGAAGGCATCCCCGCTCTGCAGGGCGAGCGCCTCCTGGAACCACGCTTCCCCCGAAACGCTCCGGCCGCGCAGATCGGCATAGCGATCCGCTCGACCCGTCGCCAGGATGCGGCCGTCCCGGCTGCAGATCCAGAGGTCGAGATAGACCGTGTAGGCGGCGAGGATGACGCCGAGGCGCTCCTCGGCATAGGCCGCCGCCGCCGGGCTGGGCTCGCCCACGCACGCCACTACGGCGGCGTCGGTCGCCCACCAGCGTACGTCGCAGGTCCGCTCGTAGAGGTTGCGGTCGATCAGCTCGACGGCATTGAGCGCGAGGTCGATCAGCCGGGCGCCCTGGACCTCGTCGGCCATGGCCGCCACGGCTTTCTGCAACTCGATGATCCGGCCGGAGAGGTGGAGATCCAGCTCCCCGGCGATCGCCTCCACCGCGGCGCCGAGGGTCCGCACCTCCTGCGCGACGACCGCGAAGCCGCGACCCTGCTCCCCGGCGCGTGCCGCCTCGATCAGCGCGTTCAGCGCGAGGATCTTGGTCTGGTCGGTGATTCGCCGGATCTGGCCGGTCTTCTCCTGGGCCGCCCGTTTCGCAGCCACCGCCAGCAACTCGATCGTCTTGAGTGTCGCCGGCTTCGACTCGGTTACGGCACCAGAGGATGGCGTGATGTTCGGTGAGACGTGCATGGGAAACCCGGCCGGTGGCGACCAAGAGTATGTAACGATCGTCTAAAAGGACCTTAATCCGGGCCGACGGTCGGAATTGAAGTCTGATTCCGGATCGGTCGCGGCCGCAATTGAAAGTAGTATCGATATGACTGTATTCGCGCCGTCAACGAGTCCGGGCTGCCGCCTCCTGGAATCGGAGGCGGCGGCCGGTGTCAATCTCTCGACTACCCGGCCGAGACCTTGGCGGTCCAATCGTCGAAGGCGATCACCGACTGGCGCTGCTCGCCCAGTCGCTCGATGCGCACCACCATCTCGTCGCCGGCCTTCAGGTAGCGCGGGGGTGTCATGCCGAGGCCGACGCCCGGCGGGGTGCCGGTGGTGATCACGTCGCCCGGCTCCAGCAACATGAAGTGCGACGTGTAGGCGACGAGCTGCGGCACGTCGAAGATCATGGTCGCGGTCGAGCCGGTCTGGCGGCGCTCGCCGCTCACGTCGAGGCTCATGGCGAGGTTCTTCAGGTCGGGGATCTCGTCGAGGGTCACCAGCCACGGGCCGAGCGGCCCGAAGGTCGGCGCGCTCTTGCCCTTGGTCCAAGTCGGCCCGCGGTTCATCTGCCACTCGCGCTCGGACACGTCGTTGCAGATGCAGGCGCCCGCCACGTAGTTCAAAGCCTCGTTGGCGTGGACGTAGCTGGCGCGTCGGCCGATCACCACGGCGAGTTCCACCTCCCAGTCGGTGCTGTGCGAGCCCTTGGGGATGATCACCGTGTCGTTTGGCCCGCACAGGCTGGACGGCGCCTTGTTGAAGATGATCGGCTCCGTGGGAATCGGCGAGCCGGTCTCGGCGGCGTGGTCGGCGTAGTTCAGGCCGATGGCGACCACGTTGCGCGTGCCGCCCACACAGGGGCCGAGCCGCACGTCCGGCGGGAGCTTCGGCAGGGTCTCGGGATCGAGGGCGCGCAGCCGCGCCAGCGACTCGGGCGCGAGCGCGGGGCCGGCGATGTCGCGCACGAGCCCCGAGAGATCGCGCAGGCCCCCGCTCGCATCCACGAGGCCGGGCTTCTCGTCGCCGCTCGGGCCGTGCCGGAAGAGCTTCATCGCCGCGACTCCTCATCCTTCCCTAGAACCGGTCTACGCCGGAGGCCGGGACCATGGCGGGGCGTCGTTCCCGGCGCAAGCGCGGGTGCCCTTACGCTCCCCCGGATGTGTCGCATTCTGGCAACAACATGGCGGAAAAGTGCATAACCGCGCGCTTCCGGATCTATTATTCAGGTCACAAGATCTGAGCTGCAATACAATTGTCGCCCATGAATAGCCTTGTTTCCGAAACGATGCGCAGTCGAAGGGGCGCATCTTCCGATGGCGTCACTGCTAATCCGCGCGCCGCCGGAAGTCGCCTTGGCGATTGCGATCATGCCCCTGGAACCGGCACCATGCGCGAAACAACGCCGGCGTCGGATCGTCAACCGCGCCGGACACGACATAAGGGTTGGGGGACCAGATGGACGGGACAATGCGCGCGGCTATGCTCGCGGCGACGGCGATGATCCTCGGCGCCGGTCAGGCGCAGGCGGGGGCGTTCGGGATCCGGGAGCAGAGCACCGAGGCGCAGGGCCTCGCCTTCGCGGGCGCCGCCTCCGGCTCGGGGGGCGTCTCGTCGATCTTCTGGAATCCCGCCACGATCACCATGAACCCGGGCTTCGTCTCGGAGCAGAACCTCACCTATATCGGTCTGTCTTCCGAGATCCGCCCCGCACCGGGGACCAATCCGGGCTTCGCGCGGCTCGGGGGCTCCGGCGACATCGGGCAGGGTGCCGTGGTGCCCGCGGGCGCGACCTCCTACCAGCTCAACGACCGGCTCTGGCTCGGAATCGCCACCGGCGCGCCCTTCGGCCTCGTGACCAAGCCCAACCAAGTTTGGGCCGGCGAGGTCTACGGCCGCTCGTCGCGGATCTTCTCGCTGGCCTTCAATCCGGTCATCGGCTTCAAGGTCAACGAGTGGCTGTCGCTGGCGGCCGGCCCGAACATCGAGTATTTCCGCCTGACCCTCCGGCAGGCGCTGCCGATCCCCGGCCTCCTGCCGACCTCCTATCCGAGCTCGTTCCTCAAGGGTGAATCGTGGGGCGTCGGCTTCACCGCGGGCGCCACCCTGACCCCCCGCGAGGGCACCGTGCTGGGCATCGGCTACCGCTCCTCGGTGCACCACGACATCGACGGCTCGATCGGCGTGCCGCTGGTGGCGCTGGCGCCCCTCGCCGGTCAGGTCCGCTCCAAGCTGAACACGCCCGACAAGCTGAGCGTGGGCCTCACCCAGGCGGTCTCGCCGGTGGCCCGTGTGAACCTCGGCTTCGAGTGGGACAACTGGTCGAGGCTCGGCACTGTCGGCATCGTGTCGAAGACGCTCGGCCTGCCGGTGAATTCCCTGCCGCTGAACTACAAGGACGGCTACACCTACTCGATCGGCGCCGAATACGATGCGGCACCGAACCTGACGCTGCGGACCGGCTTCGCCTACGAAACCTCGCCGATCGACTTCTCGAACCGCTCGGTGCGCCTGCCCGACGGAGACCGCTACAATCTCTCGGTCGGCGCCAGCTACCGCTGGAACGAGCGCCTGACCCTCAACCTCGCCTACTCGCACCTCTTCCTGAACCGGTCACGGGTCCTCGCCGGCATCGGGCGCGACTACAACGTCGGCAACATCGCCTTCGCGGGCTTGGTCGATTCGAGCGCCGACATCGTCTCGGTGGGCTTTCGCTACGTCTTCGGCGCCCCGCCGACCCCGGCTCCGGCCCCGCTGGTGCGGAAGTACTGAGTCCGACCCGCGGAACGCCCGGGCTCCGGGCGTTCCGATGCTATGCATCGCCGACCGGGGTGCATCCCGCCGGGGAGGATGCGCCTCAGGCGCGCATCCGCACGTAGGTGCCGGGCGCCGGTCCCAGCGACGGCAGCGCGTCGCCCCCGGGCTTCCGGGCCGCGACCCGCTCGGGCGCCTGCGCCTCGAGCCACTGGAACCAGTAGGGCCACCATGAGCCCTTGGTCTCCACGGCGGCGCTGATCCAGTCCTCCAGCGTCCCCTTCACCGGGCCGCCCGTCCAGTAGCCGTATTTCGGCTTCGACGGCGGGTTGATCACGCCGGCAATGTGACCCGAGCCTGCGAGGACGAAATCGACCTTGCCGCCGAAGGTCTTCGAGCCCTCGAACACCGACAGCGCCGGCGCGATGTGGTCCTCGCGCGTGGCGAGGTTGAAGATCGGCGCCTGGACCTTCTTGAGGTCGAGGCGGACGTTGCCGAGCACCATCCGGCCCTGCGCCAGCGCGTTGTCCAGGTAGCAGTTGCGCAGGTAGAACGAGTGATTGGCCGCCGGCATCCGAGTGGCGTCCGAATTCCAGTACAGCAGGTCGAAGGCCGAGGGCGTCTTGCCCTTGATGTAGTTGTTGACGATGTAGGGCCAGATCAGGTCGTTCGGCCGCAGCATGTTGAAGGCATTGGCCATCCGGGCGCCGTCCAGGTAGCCCTGCTCGGCCATTCGCGCCTCGACCTGGCGGATCTGATCCTCGTCGGCGAAGACCTTCAGGTCACCGGCATGGGTGAAGTCGACCTGCGTGGTGAGCAGTGTCGCGCTCTTGATCCGACGGTTGCCCGTGGCCGCCTGCATGGCGAGCGTCACGGCGAGGAGCGTGCCGCCCACGCAGTAGCCCGCCGCCGTGACCTCGCTCTCGCCGGTGGCGACGCCGATCGCGTCGATGGCGGCCTCGATGCCCTCGCGCATGTAGGACTCGAAGTCCTTGTCGGCGTGGCGCGCATCCGGGTTGACCCAGGAGATGCAGAAGACCGTCAAGCCCTGGTCGACCATCCACCGGAGGAAGCTCTTCTGGGGATTGAGATCGAGGATGTAGAACTTGTTGATCCAGGGTGGCACCATCAGAAACGGGCGCCGGAGCACCGTCTCGGTGGTGGGGGCGTACTGGATCAGCTCGATCAGGTCGTTGCGGAACACCACCTCGCCGGGGGTGACCGCCATGTTGCGGCCGACCTCGAACCCGCTCGGATCGGTCTGGCGCACCCGCAGCTGCCCGCCGCCGGCCTGAAGATCCTCCTCGTACATCTTCAGGCCGCGGACGAGATTGGCGCCGCTCTCCTGAAGGGTGTGTCGGATCAGCTCCGGGTTGGTCGGCAGGAAGTTGGACGGCGAGAGCATGCTGGTGAACTGGCGCAGGTAGAACTGCGCCTTGTGGCGCGTGTGCGCGTCGATCCCCTCGGCCTCCTCCACCAGGCCCTCGGCCCAGCGGGTGGCGAGCAGGTAGGCCTGCTTGATGAAGTCGAAATACGGGTTGGTCGACCACTCGGCGTGGGCAAAACGCGGGTCCCGCGGCTCTGGAAGCGCCACCGGCTCGGCCTGCTGCCCCTGGAGGCGCAGGAAGGTGGAGCCCCACAGCGACAGGAAGGCCTGCGACAGGCGCGCCTGGGCCTCGGCGCTCCGGCTCGGATCGGCCATCCATGCCTCGGCGACCTGCCCCAGGACCTTGGCGGCGTCGTTCATCTCGCTGCCGGTCCCGCCGCCCTGGGCGTCGGGCGCCAGGAGGCGGCCGACGTTGCGGCCCATCGCCTCCATGAAGTGTCCGGCATTGCGCGAGAGCGCCTCGAAATCCGGAAGCGGTGGGCTCGCGCCGTCCGGGGTCGCGCCGTTTGAGACCGACTTCGGAGGTTCGGTCCGGTTCGGCGCCTGCGGACTCGTCAAGCGTGCCTCCCTGTGCTTCATCCGACAACCCGATCGCGCGGGCCTCGTTTCCGACAAAATAAGGAGCGAGCCAGAGATTTCGCCAGTCCGGCCACGGAAAGCCGAAACATCCTGTCGATCTTCTCATGCCCCTGTGACTATGGATCACGCCCTTTCACACCCGGTCCCCCGCGCGCGCGGGAGCGCCCGCCGTCGTCGCGTCGTCGGTTCGGCCGCCGTGGCAGCGCTCGCCGGGTCCCTCGCGTCCTGCTCCGGGGACGTCGTGCGCTCTCTGGCGTCGGATGCCGGGTACGGACCGCGGGTGGTCGCGGCGCCCGATTTCGTCACCGAGTCCCGCGGTAAGGGGAAGCCCGACTTCATGCCGGTGGGTGTCGATGCGCCGAAGCGCCCGGATCGGGCAAAGTCCGTCACCGGACAGAAGGCCCTGGAGGCGGACCTGGAGAGCGCCCGCGGCCGCAACGAGGCCCGCGGCCGGGCCGCGGCGAGCGCCGGCCAGGGGGCCGCATCCACCATCAAGCCGGCCCCGGTGCCGCCGCAATAGCGCGCGTCCCCGAGCCCCTGCGCGGGTCACGCCTGCGAGGCATCGGGAACGGCTCGGGACGGTCGTTTTGAGGGTCGGCGACGGCCCGCAACTCTGCTAGAGGCAATGGTTCGCGCGACCGGCCCAGATGAGAGACGCCAGATTCGGGACGCGCCGATGGACACGCCCATGACCGACTTCCACCGCATCAAGCGACTGCCCCCCTACGTCTTCGAGCAGGTCAACCGGATCAAGGCCGCCGCGCGGGCTCAGGGCGCCGACATCATCGATCTCGGCATGGGCAACCCGGATCTCGACGCCCCCAAGCACGTCATCGCCAAGCTGTGCGAGACGGCGGGGCGTCCGCGCACCGACCGCTACTCGGCCTCCAAGGGGATCGCGGGCCTGCGCAAGGCCCAGGCCGGCTACTACCAGCGCCGCTTCGGCGTGAGCCTCAATCCCGACACGCAGGTCGTGGCGACCCTCGGCTCGAAGGAGGGCTTCGCCAACATGGCCCAGGCGATCACCGCCCCGGGCGACGTCGTGCTGGTTCCGAACCCGAGCTACCCGATCCACGCCTTCGGCTTCCTGATGGCCGGCGGGGTCATCCGCTCCGTCCCGGCCGAGCCGACGCCGGCGATGTTCCCGGCGCTGGAACGGGCCATGCGCCACTCGATCCCGAAGCCCGTGGCCCTGGTGGTCTGCTACCCGTCGAACCCCACCGCCTACGTGGCGAGCCTCGACTTCTACCGGGACCTCGTGGCCTTCGCGAAGCAGCATGAGCTGATCCTGCTGTCGGACCTCGCCTACGCGGAGGTCTATTTCGACGGCAACCCGCCGCCTTCGGTCCTCCAGGTGCCGGGCGCCATCGACTGCACGGTGGAGTTCACCTCCCTGTCGAAGACCTACTCGATGGCGGGCTGGCGCATGGGCTTCGCGGTCGGCAACGAGCGTCTGCTCGCGGCGCTGACCCGGGTGAAGTCCTACCTCGATTACGGCGCCTTCACGCCGATCCAGGTCGCCGCCACCGCGGCCCTCAACGGGCCGGACGACTGCATCGACGAGATGCGCGGCATCTACCGGAAACGGCGCGACGCCCTCGTGGAATCCTTCGGCAAGGCCGGCTGGACCATCCCGTCGCCCGCGGCCTCGATGTTCGCCTGGGTGCCGATCCCGGAACGCTATCGGGACCTGGGCAGCCTCGAATTCTCCAAGCTGCTGCTGGAGAAGTCCGACGTGGCGGTGGCGCCCGGCATCGGCTTCGGCGAGTTCGGCGACGAATACGTGCGGATCGCTCTCGTGGAGAACGAGCAGCGCATCCGCCAGGCCGCGCGCAACGTCCGCCGGTTCTTCGACGGCACCGACAAGACCCTGCACAACCTCGTGCCGATGGCGCGGGCCGGGTAGCGCGCGGCATCGAAGGGGAAACGCCGTTCCGGGCCGGCTGGGCCAGCCCCGGCCCGGAACACGGAGCCCGGCGGCGCTCCGCGTCGGTTCCCGCTCTATGGAAATGGGCAGCGTCGACCGCGGAGCTTTAGAGCGCTGAGATCTGACGCGTTCCGGACCTTCGGGCCCCGCCGCGTCACGCCGAGGCGGAGGCATCCGGGAAGCGCCGCCGCGGGGCGCAGGCCCGTCCGGCCGCGATCGTCGCCCGCATCGCGAGGCCGTTCGCCCTGTAGGTGATGGATGCGATCGCGGTCGACCTGTCCGGCGCACCGGCCCCGGCCCCTGCCGGCACCGCATCGAACCGGCTGACCCACAATGCGACCAATCCGGTTTCGAAGACCTGCGCCGCAGCCGCGACCGCGGCCATGTCGCCGCCCGGCGGTTCCATGCCGGCGCTCCCCCGGCCAGTGCGGCGCATCACCGGATCGGGGGATGCGGCCGCCATCACCGATGTGCGCGAAAGTCTCTTCATCGAATCCGGGTCCGATTGCATGGGATCGCGGTGCTCATTGTCGATAAATTTGATTAATAGGTTCTCAACACGTTCATAAAGTCAAAGTTTAACTCGATTGATGCGGCACACCTTACGATAAGATTTAGCTGATGTCTTAGCGATGCTTTCGAAAGCGCCAGGAAGATTTGAGTCCATTTGGGATCGTCGCGCAAGTCCGGTATCGGTCGTGGCCGTCCGGGCACCCCTTCGACCCTGGCGGCGGTCGGCCCGCGGCAGGGCCGGTCCCTGCCGGACATCGCCGCGGCCGTGGATCGGGCGGTCGCATGCGGAGCCGTTGTTGCCGTGGGGCGACAGGGTCCGCCAAAGGCGTCGTTGTCCCGCTGCGGCGCTTGTCAGGGCCGGCCGTGATGGCCAGGGTCAGGCGCGGGGGTTCTCCCGCGTCCCGAGTGCCGCATGCGCCGCCTGAACCTGATCGTCGCCCTGCTGCTCGCCGCCGCGGCCTCGGCCTGCGCGCCGAACCCGATCATCGCCCGCGATCCGGTGGCCGCGCCGGGCCCGATGGATGCCTATGCGTGCGACTCCAAGCCGTTGCCGCTCAACACGTTCATATCGGATTGCCGCCCCGCGCCGTCCAGCCCGCAGGTGGTTCTGCGCGCCCGCGGCTGATCCGGCCCGGCATCCCGGTAACCGGTCGGGCCGAACAGGCCGGACACCACGCCCGCGATCCGCTAGACTGCAGGATCCCTGCCGGCCCGGCCGGCTCCCGACGACGGAGTACCGCGTGAGCACCAAGACCCTGATCGCCGCCGGACTTCTCGCCCTCGTGGCGGGACGGGGTGCCTCTGCCGCCGACGCCGGCTACCCGGCCGCTCCCTACCAGTCGCGCGCCTTCGTCTTCACGGCTCCGAACGGTCCGGCGGTCCTGCAGCCGGAGGGATGCTGCCAGGTGGTCGTGCCGCCGGGTCGCCCGGATCTCGCCCTGCCGCCGGTACCCGTGGCCGAGGTGATGAACGGCGGCGGCTTCGGCTACACCGGGTTCGACTATTACAACGACCAGATCACGGAAGGCCGTTTCGGCGCGCGCAAGCGTCCGAAGGCGTACGTGATCGCGCCCGCCTACGTGGTGCCCCCGCGGTACTGAATCGAGCCTACACCGGTCGGGCCCTCAATCCGTGTGCGGATCGTGGGCCCCGTTCATCGGCGACAGCCGCCACGGGGAACCGGGGTCCCTTCCGGGCCTCGCCGCCCTGCCTGAGGTGGCGGTGGACGTCCCTGACGAGCGTGCGCATGGCGGCGGCGTCGTCATCGGTCAGCTTGGCCTTCTCGTCCTCGATCGCCAGGTCTCGTCGCCGGCCCTGCGGTCGGGCGGTGCATGGTCCGTCGAGGTCCGTCCGGCGGCGTTTACAGGCCGGCCCCCGGCGGGTATCACCCCGGCCCGACCCCATCCTTCCCGCACCCCATTTCCGAAAAGCCAGATGCGCGCCGAGATCGAGCAAGCCTCGGATGCCGCCAAGCAGTCTATAGGGCTGCTGAGGAGGCATCTTTGACTGGGATACCGTCGATAAACGCCTCGCGGAGCTGAACGCGGCGTCCGAGAACCCCGACCTCTGGAACGATGCCGAGGCCGCCCAGAAGGTCATGCGGGAGCGCCAGCAGCTGGATGAGGCGGTCTCCGCTATCCGCAAGCTGGAGCGCGACCTCGAGGACGGCGCGACGCTGATCGAACTCGGCGAGATGGAGGGCGACGAGTCCTCGATCCGCGAGGGCGAGGCCGCGATCCTCGCCGTCGAGAAGGAGGCGGCGAGCCGCCAGGTCGAGACGCTCCTGTCGGGCGAGGCCGACGGCTTCGACACCTATCTCGAGGTCCATGCCGGCGCCGGCGGCACCGAGAGCCAGGACTGGGCCAACATGCTCCAGCGCATGTACGCGCGCTGGGCCGAGCGCCGGAAGTTCAAGGTGGATGTCGTCGAGATGACCGACGGCGAAGAGGCCGGGATCAAGGGCGCGACGCTCCTGATCAAGGGCCACAACGCCTATGGCTGGCTCAAGACCGAGTCCGGCGTGCACCGCCTCGTGCGGATCTCGCCCTACGATTCCAGCGCCCGCCGGCACACCAGCTTCGCCAGCGTGTGGGTCTATCCGGTGATCGACGACCGGATCGAGATCGAGATCAAGGAATCCGATTGCCGGATCGACACCTACCGGTCGTCCGGCGCCGGCGGCCAGCACGTCAACACCACCGACTCGGCGGTGCGCATCACCCACAATCCGACCGGGATCGTGGTGGCCTGTCAGCAGGAGCGTTCCCAGCACAAGAACCGGGCCACCGCCTGGAATATGCTGCGCGCCCGGCTGTACGAGGCCGAGCTGAAGAAGCGCGAGGAGAAGGCCAGCGCCGAGGCCGCGGCCAAGACCGATATCGGCTGGGGTCACCAGATCCGGTCCTACGTGCTCCAGCCCTATCAGCTGGTGAAGGACCTGCGCACCGGCACCCAGTCCACCGATCCGGACGAGGTGCTCGACGGCGACCTCGACCCGTTCATGGAGGCGTCGCTCGCCCAGCGGGTCTATGGCGGCAGCGAGGCGGTCGAGGATATCGACTGAGCCGGGCTGCCCGGCCCGTACGATCCAATCACCTCATCCTGAGGTGCCGGAGCGCAGCGGAGGCCTCGAAGGAGCCCTCCAGATCGCTCCGAGATCCCTGGAGCCCTCCTTCGAGGCCCGCTTCGCGGTCACCTCAGGATGAGGGGGATTGGTGGGACGTGCCCCGAATGCCCCTCAATACCCCAGCGCCGACCCGTCCTTGCGCGGGTCCGAGCCGGCGGCCAGCGTGCCGGCCTTGCGGTCGATCCAGATGATCTGGCCACCGCCGAGCGGCAGGGGCGCGCGGATCGCCGGGTGGCCGCGCTCGACGAGGCCCGCCATCACGGCGTCGGGAACGCCGCCCTCGACCTCCAGGGTGCCGCCATAGGCGAAGCTGCGGGGGGCATCGAGGGCCGCCTGGACGTCGAGGCCCCGGTCCAGGATGGCGGAGAGCAGCTCGACATGGCCCATGGCCTGATAATGACCGCCCATCACGCCGAACGGCGCGACCGCCTGCCCGTCCCTCATCAGCATGCCGGGAATGATCGTGTGCATCGGCCGCTTGCCCGGCCCGATGGTGTTCGGATGGCCGCCCTCCGTGCGGAACGACAGGCCGCGGTTGTGCAGCAGCACGCCGCTCTCGGGCGCCAGGATCCCCGAGCCGAAGCCCTGGAAGATCGAGTTGATCAGCGACAGGGCGTTGCCGTCCCGGTCGACCACGCAGAGGTAGACCGTATCCTTATGGGCGCGGCCCTCGGCCACCTCCCGGGCGATCTCGGGATAGATCTCGGGCTCCCGGGCCCGGCCCATGTCGATCGCCCCGTGGGCGGCGGCCTTCCAGGCGTCGGAGAGCAGGTGCTCCACCGGGACGCCGGCGAGGGCGGCGTCGCCGAACAGGACATCGCGGTGGTGGTAACCCTGCTTGCACACCTCGGCGAAGAGATGAAGCCGGTCGAGCTCCGACAGGGCGCCGACGTCGTAGTGCGCGAGCACGTTGAGCATCATCAGCGCGGCCAGGCCCTGGCCGGCGGGGGGGCACTCGTAGACGTCGTAGCCGCGGTAGCGGGTCGAGACCGGCACGACCATGTCGGGACGGGCGGCGGCGAAATCGTCCGGCGTGTGCAGGCCGCCGAGGGCATTGAGCCGGCTCACCATGTCTTCGGCGACCGGCCCGGCGTAGAAGCCGCGCGGCCCCTCCTGGGCGATGCGCCGGAGCGTCGCGGCGAGTTTCGGCAGGCGGAACACGCTGCCGATGGGCGGCACCTGTCCGCCGGGCAGGTAGGTCTCCGCGGAATGGGGATCGCCGGCGACCCGGGGGGCGCACCGCAGCCAGTCCCACCCGACCCGCTGCTGGATCACGAACCCGTCCTCGGCGTAGCGGATCGCCGGCTGGAGCAATTCGCCCAGCGAGCGCGTGCCGTGCTCGCGGACCAGCAGGTCCCAGGCCCCGACGGCGCCCGGCACCGTCACGGCGTGCGGCGAGGTCGGCGCGATGGCGACGCCGTGCTCGGCGTACCAACCGGGGGTCGCGGCGGCCGGAGCCCGGCCTGACCCGTCGAGGGCGATGGGCTTCGTGGCGCCCGCCGGGGCATAGAGGGCGAAGCAGTCGCCGCCGATCCCGGTCATCAGCGGGTCGACCACGCATTGCACCGCCACGGCGGCGATGCCGGCATCGACGGCGTTGCCGCCCGCGCGCAGCACCTCGATGGCGGCGAGGGTCGAGAGCGGGTGCGAGGTCGCGACGGCGGCGCTGGCGGCGTAGACCGGTGAGCGCCCGGGTGCGGAGAAGTCTCTCACGGGATGTCCTGTCGTTTCAAACGCGTTCAGAAATTCCACTCCCCGTGCGGGGAGGGGTTACACAGGGTTGAGGTCTCCGCGGGCTGGCCAGCTTGAAGCGGCGCGGGCCTCCTCTCCCGTGCCGGAGCGGGACAGGGTGAGGGCCAAGAAGGTTCAGAACGAGGCGCGCCCTTTCGGCGCTTCGATGGCGTGCCTTCTCCTGCGCCGTCTTGTCCCTCACCCGAACCCTCTCCCGCACGGCAGAGGGGGCCTGTCGCGCTCCGTCAGCCGCCGCATGCCCCAAACCGATGTCGCCCATCGCCGCAAGGGGGCGGAGAGACCGTCGCGCCGTGCTCATGCGGCTTCGATCCTTGGCATCGCCACCCAATGGCCCGGCGCCACCTCGGTGAGCGGCCCGTCCGGAGGCTGATCGTGGCGGCCGATGTCGCGGGCGGCAAGCCGGGCGCGTTCCGCGGCCGGGTCCGGCAACGGCACGGCGGCGAGCAGGCGGCGCGTGTAGGGATGGCGCGGATCCGCGTAGAGGACATCCGCCTCGGCCATCTCGACGATCCGCCCGCGCCACAGCACCGCGACCCGATGGCAGAGATAGCGCACCATCCGCAGATCGTGGGAGATGAACAGGTAGGACAGGCCCATCTCGTCCTGCAGGTCCTGGAGGAGGTTCACCACCTGCGCCTGGATCGACACGTCGAGCGCGGCGATCGGCTCGTCGGCGACGATGAAGCTCGGTTTGAGGGCGATCGCCCGGGCGATGCAGATGCGCTGACGCTGGCCGCCGGAGAATTGGTGCGGGTAGCGCCCCATAAAGCGCGGATCGAGCCCCACCCGCTGGAACAGGGCCGCAACCGCTTCCCGCCGCTCGGGACCGCGCATCTCCCGCCGGTGCAGCACGAACGCCTCCGCGACGTAGTCCCCGGCGCTCATCCGCGGGTTGAGGGCCGCGTAGGGATCCTGGAACACGGTCTGCATCCGGGCGCGCATCCGGCGCATCGCGCCCGCCGAGAGCGTGGCGAGGTCGGTGCCCTCGAACGCGATGGTGCCGGAGGTCGGCGGGTTGAGCATCGTGACCGCCCGGCCGATGGTCGATTTGCCCGAGCCGGATTCGCCCACGAGCCCCAGGGTTTCTCCGGGGCGGATGTCGAAGCTGACCCCCTCCACGGCGCGGAACACCGATCCCTTGCCGCCCCACCAGGAGCGCAGCGGATAATGCTTCGCCAGGTCGCGCACCGAGACGACGGGAGGATCCTGCGGGCTCATCGCACGGCCTCCGCAGCCAGAAGCTTCGGCAGATCGTACCAGGCGGCGACGAGGTGGCCGGGGGCGGCGCCGTGGGCCTGCGACAGGGGCGGCATCTCGGCCCGGCAGCGGGGCGTCGCGAAGGCGTTGCGCGGCGCGAAGGGATCGCCCGGCGGGAGGTGGCGCATGTCCGGGGGCGCCCCCTCGATCTGGTGCAGGCGGCGGCGTCCGGCGCGGCTACCGGAGAGGTCCGGCAGGGAGCGCAGCAGGCCGAGGGTGTAGGCGTTGCGGGGATCGGCGAAGATGTCGTCCACCGGGCCGCGCTCCAGGATCCGGCCGGCATACATCACCTGCACGGTGTCGCTGATCCCCGCCACCACGCCGAGATCGTGGGTGATCCAGATGATCGCCATGCCGAGCTCGCGCTTCAGCTCCTGCACGAGGGCCACGATCTCGGCCTGGACGGTCACGTCGAGGGCGGTGGTCGCCTCGTCGGCGATCAGCAGCTTCGGCCGGCAGCTGAGGCCGATGGCGATCATCACCCGCTGGCGCTGGCCGCCGGAGAACTCGTGCGGGTACTGGTCGAGGCGCGCGGCGGCATTCGGGATGCGCACGAGGTCGAGCAGGTCCTTCGCCCGGGCCCGGGCGCCGCGGGCGTCGAGGCCCAGATGGATCCGCAGGGGCTCGACGATCTGCGCCGCGACGGTCATGCCGGGGTTGAGCGAACTCATCGGGTCCTGGAACACGAAGCCGATCGCGCCGCCGCGGATCTTCTGCAACTCCCGCTCCTTCAGGGCGAGGAGGTCGCGGCCCTCGAACAGCACCTGCCCGCCGGTGATGCGGCCGGGCGGTCGCGGGATCAGGCCGAGCATGGCGAGCACGTGGACGCTCTTGCCGGACCCCGATTCCCCAACGATGCCGAGCGTCTCGCCCTCGCGCAGGGTGTAGGAGACGCCGTTGACCGCGTGGACCGCACCGCCATCGGTGTCGAACGCCACCGCGAGGTCCCGGACGTCGAGCAGGGGCTTCGTCATGTCCGCTGCCTCGGGTCGAGGGCGTCCCGCAGGCCGTCGCCGAACAGGTTGAACGCCAGCACCGCCAGGAAGATCGACAGGCCGGGCCAGATCGCCATCCAGGGCGCCTGATCCATGAAGTTCTTGGCGGTGTTGAGCATCGCCCCCCAGGACGGTTCGGGCGGCTGCTGGCCGAGGCCGAGGAACGACAGGCTCGCCTCCGCGATGATCGCCGCCGCGATGGTGAGCGTCGCCTGGACCAGGATCGCCGGGACGATGTTGGGCAGGATATGCCGGATCGCGATCCGCCAGGGCGGGTTGCCCAGGGCGCGGGCCGCCTCCACGAATTCCTCCGCCGCCACCGCGCGGACCTGTGCGCGGGTCAGCCGGATGAAGGTCGAGGTCGCCGAGAGGCCGATGGCGATCATCGCGTTGACGAGGCTCGGGCCGAGGAAGGCGGCGAGCGCGATCGCCAGGATCAGGAACGGGATCGCCAGGAGCGCGTCGGTGAGCCGGGAGATCGCCCCATCGATCCAGCCGCCGGCGTAGCCGGCCAACAATCCCAGCGGCAGGCCGAGGGACACGGCGAGCGCCACCGAGACGAGGCCGGCCCCGAGGGAGGCGCGCGCGCCGTAGATGATCCGCGCGAGGACATCGCGCCCGACCTCATCGCCGCCGAACGGGTGCGCGAGGCTCGGCGCGCCGCGGACGTTCCCCCAGTCGGTGGCAGTCGGGTCGTAGGGGGCAATCCAGGGGGCGAAGACCGCCATCAGGATCAGCAGCCCGACGATGACGAGGCCCGCGACGGCGCTCGGGCGGGCGCGCAGGCGGCGCCAGAAGGCGGAGAGGGTGCCGGGTTCCTGGAGGAGGGCCGGGCTTCCGGCGGGCGCGGCGAGGGCGGTGGTCTCGGCGATGGGGGTGCCGGTGCTCATCGGGGCCTCGGAACGTTGGCTGCAACGATGCCACCACGCAGTCTCCCTCCCCCCTTCGCGGGGGAGGGGGACCCCTGCATGAGCAGGGGTCGGGAGAGGGGAGCGACGGTGCAGAACGAGGCTGCGGGCTGCGTGTAGGCCTCGACAATTTCTGATGCCGGGTTCCCTTCTCCCGACCCCCTTCGGGGGCCTCCGTCCCCCGCAGAGGGGGGAGGGAGGGCGTCGCGGGAAATCATTTCCCTCATGCCCGCCTCAGTTTCGGGTTCACGGCCGCCGAGAGCAGGTCGGCGGCGAGGTTCAGGGCGATGTAGGTGGCGGCGGTGCAGATCACGACGCCCTGGACGGTGGCGAAGTCCCGGTTGAACACCGCATCGACCATCAGCTTGCCGAAGCCCGGCACGGAGAAGACCTGCTCGGTGAGCACCGCCCCCGACAGGAGCTGACCGAATTCGAGGGCCCCCAGGGTGATGATCGGGATCGCGGCGTTGGGCAGGGCGTGCCGCAAAGTCACGCGCAGCGGCGAGACCCCCTTGGCGCGGGCCGTGCGGACGTAATCGGAGCCGAGCACGCCGAGCATCGCCGCGCGGGTGTGGCGCATCATCACCGCCGCGATGGCGTTGCCCAGAACGAAGGCCGGCATCACCATGGCGGCGAGGTTTTCCGACAGGCTCTCGAAGGGCGAGACGTACCCCGAGGCCGGCAGCCAGCCGAGCTCCACCGAGAACAGCAGGATCAGCAGGATCCCGAGCCAGAAATTCGGCACCGACAGGCCCCACAGAGCGATCCCGTTCGCGACCGTGTCGGCAGTCTGACCGCGCTTCACCGCCGACAGCACCCCCATGGGCACGCCGATGGCGAGCGCCACCAGCATGGCCAGGCAGGCGAGTTCCAGCGTCACCGGCAGCTTCTCGACGATCAACTCGGAGACCGGCTTCTGCAGGCGGATCGAATCGCCGAGATCGCCCCGCAGGACGCCCCCCGCCCAGTAGCCGTAGCGCACCGGCAGCGGCTCATCGAGGTGGTACTTCTCGCGGATGAAGGCGATCACCTGCGGGTCGCGCTCCTCGCCGGTGAGCGCGGTGGCCACGTCCCCCGGCAGCAATTGCTGAAGGGCGAAGATGATCATCGAGGCGAGGATGAGGGTCGGGACCGCCAGGGCGAGGCGTCGGGCCAGAAAACGAAGCATCAGGAGCGCAGCATCAGTTGAGCTTCAGGCCTGTGAAGCGCACGAGTCCGTCCGGGTAGGGCACGAAGCCCGTGAGCTTCTGGCTGTAGGCCCAGAGCAGCTTGCGGTGCAGGATGTAGATCCCCGGACGGTCCTTCAGGACCTGATCGGCCAATGCCTTCCAGGCGGCCTTCCGCTTGGCCGGATCCACCGTCCCGCGCTCCGCCTGGAGCGCCGCGTCGGCCTCCGGGCTGCAGTATTTCGGATAATTCAGTGCCGCCTTGCAGGCGAGGAAGCTGAACGTGTTGCCGTCCGGGTCGGAGCGGCCACTCCAGGAATAGAGCTGCGCCTCGTAATTGCCCTTGTCGGCGGCATCCAGCGCGGTGGTGAAGTCCACCGCCTGGATCTTCACGTCGAAGCCCGCCTCCTTGGCCATGGCCTGGATCACCTGCCCGGTGCGCGGCGAGTCGCTGTCGGCGTAGACGGTCAGCGTGATCTGCGGGTTCGGCTTGCCGGCCTCGGCGAGCAGCGCCTTGGCCTTGGCGACGTCGCGCTTCGGGATCGGGTACTCGGCGACGTAGTTCGGGTTCTTCGGGTTGACCCACTGGTTCCCGGCCAGGAATTCGCCGTTGTAGACCACTTGGTTGATGGCGTTGCGGTCGAGCGCCGCCTCGAAGGCCGCCCGCACCTTCGGGTCCGCGACCGGCGACCCCGCCTTGTTGGGGTTGAACAGGACCTCGAGGAAGCCGAGTTCATAGGTCGATTCGAGCTTCAGCTTGGCGTCGCGCTTCACCTGCGCCACGTCGGTGGGGGCCAGCCGCTCCAGCAGGTCGAGCTGCCCGGCGCGCAGGTTGGTCAGCCGCACGGTGGCGTCGGGAATCGGCCGGAACTCGATCCGCTGGATGTGGATCGCGCCCTTGTTCCAGTAGTCGGGGAAGCGCTCGACCACGATCCGGTCCTGCGGCACCCGCTCCACGAACTTGTAGGGCCCGGCGCAGACCGGCGCGGACGCGAACTTGTCGCCGAGCCGCTCGGCGGCCTTCGGCGAGATCATCATGCCGGCGCGGTCGGTGAATTGCGCCAGCAGCGGCGCGAAGGGCTGCTTCAGGTTGATCCGGAACGTGAGGTCATCGACGACGTCCACAGAGCCGATCGGCGCGATCTCGGAGCGGCGCTGCGAGCCCGGCAACTTCATGTGCCGCTCGATCGTGTATTTGGCCGCGGCGGCATCGAGCTTCTCGCCGTCGTGGAACAGCACGCCCGGGCGCAGATGCATGGTCAGCGCCTTCTCGTCGGGGGCGAGCTCCCAGGAGGTCGCGAGCTGCGGCACCGGCTTCAGGTCGGGCCCGATATCGACGAGCTTGTCGCACAGGGCGGCGAACACCATCCGGCTCGCGAAGGTGCGGGCGAGCGTCGGGTCGAGGGCGTCCGGATCCTCCATCATCCCGTAGCGCAGGGTCTGAGCCGCCGCAGGGCCGGCGCAGGCGATCCCGTGCAGGGCGATCCCGGCGAGGAGGCAGGCGGCGAGACGCAACATGAGACCGTCCGGGTGCAGGCGAAAGTAGCGGGAGGCGGCCGGCCGGGCCGCCCCTGAGGCGGGCGGCACTGTCGCGCGCCGCGCTGGCATGCACAATCCCAGGCAGCATCCATGCCAGATGTTCGGGCCGCATTTTGTATTCATCGCGCAGGTCGCCATCGGGCGGCCCGCAGCCCGCCGGTCCTGACGGATGCCCGACGCGAAGCCCCTCGATCTCAGGTGCATGGAGGCGGTGCCCTGCGACGGCGCGCCGGCCGGCGAAGACCCGGCAACCAGGCGCGAGGGTCTCGCAGAGCCGCGGGAAGGGCGCTACATCTGGTTGGAGCGAGTGAAGGAACCCTCATGAAGCGCCTGCTTTCAGCCCCCCGCGCCGCCGGTTTGGCCGTGCTCCCGGCCGCGCTCGCACTGCTTCCGCAGGCGGCCCTCGCCCATCCCGGCCATGGCGCCGCGATGGGCGCGGAAACCGGCTTCCTGCATCCGCTGATGGGCGCCGACCATGTCCTGGCCATGGTGGCGGTCGGCCTGCTGGCGGCCTTGCGGGGCGGGAGGGCCCTCTGGCTGCTGCCGGCGTCGTTTCTGGCGTTGATGAGCGCGGGGGCAGGGCTGGGCATGACCGGCGTCGCGCTACCCTACGCCGAGACCGGCATCGCGCTCTCGATCGTGGTCTTCGGTGTCGCGGCGATCGTCGGCTTGCGGGCGCCGGTGGCGCTGCTCGCCGCCCTCGTCGGAATCTTCGCGGTGTTCCACGGTTACGCCCACGGCATCGAGATGCCGGAGACCGCCTCGGGCCTCTCCTTCGGCCTCGGCTTCCTGACGGCGACGGCGCTTCTCCACGCGGCCGGTCTCGGGCTCGGTCTCGGCGCAACGCGGATCGGCGCAACCCGCGCTCCGGCCGCCCTCGGGGCCGCCCTCGCGGCGGCGGGCCTCGCCCTCCTGGCGCTGCCGGCCTGAGCGCGGCGGCCGACCCGCCCGCCGGGAACGCCCCACGCCTGAGCATCCGCATCGATCTCGCCCCGGACCACCGCCTCGGGCCCGGCAAGGTCCGCCTGCTCGAGATGATCGCGGCGCACGGTTCCATCTCGGGCGCCGGCCGGGCGCTGGGCATGTCGTATCGGCGGGCCTGGCGCCTTGTCGAGGCGATGAACACCGGCTTCGGATGCCCGGTGGTCCACGTGCAGATCGGCGGCCGGTCCGGCGGTGGCGCGCGACTCTCGGCCTTCGGCGCCGAAGTGGTGGCGCGGTACCGGGCCGCCGAGGCGGCCGCGCAGGCCGCTGTCGCGCCGATCCTCGCGGAGCTCGGCCGCACCGGGTGATCGCCCCCGCGGGGTGGGAACGGCGCCGGGCCGCTTCTGCGGGCCGACGCTTCCGACGTGCCCGGTCCAAGCTCGAATCGGCCGGCCCGCGCCGGATCGGCGCCGGGATATTCACACCCGAAGACGGATCCGAATTCGCGCTCCGGATTGCCATCCGGCGCTGCCGCCGAGCCGATTTCCGGCCAATAGACCCCGAAATTGTTGCCAGAGGGCAACATCGCATCGGAACAGCCAAGGCTGACGCGAATCCTCGTTGCCGGCCACAACCCGTTCGCACATGGTGTCGGTGCACGGGGGCATCGCCAAGCGAGAGCCCGCAGGAGCCTGCCGCTCAAGACGCAGGCCAAACCTACAGAACGTGCGGCCAGACCCGGTCAACCGGGCACGTCCGCATCATCGGGTCTCGAAGCTTTGGAGATGTCAATGAAGCTCTTGAAGAGCTCTTTGCTCGGGTCGGCCGCCGCGTTCGCGGCGATCGGTGCCGCGCACGCCGCCGACCTGCCGGTCAAGAAGGCGGTTCCGATCGAGTACGTCCGTGTCTGCACCGCCTACGGTGCCGGCTTCTTCTACATCCCCGGTACCGACACCTGCCTGCGCATCTCGGGCCGCGCCCGGTTCGAGGGCGGCTACCAGACCAGCTACTCGCGCCAGTACGGCAACAATATCGGTGACACGTCGGGCTACCAGGCCCGGATGCGTATCAACCTCGATGCCCGCACCCAGACCGCCTACGGCACCCTGCGCGCCTTCGTGCGTCTCGATGCCGGGTCGCGCACCGGCTACTCCGGCGTCGGTCAGTCCGGCACGCAGCAGCGCATCGGCCAGGCCTACGCCGCCATCGGCACCGACCAGTTCGGCCGCGGCTCGCAGTTCATGAACGTCGACAAGGCGTTCATCCAGTTCGCCGGCCTGACCGCCGGTCGCGCCTCGTCGTTCTTCGACTTCTACGCCCACGACTTCGAGATCGCCGCCGCCACCGCGGGCTCGGACATCGCCTCCACCAACCTGCTCGCCTACACGGCGACGGTCGGCAACGGCCTGTCGGCCACGATCTCGATCGAAGATCCGATCTTCCGGCGGACCCCGATCTTCTCGCCCTTCGCGGTCTCCCCGACCGTCTCCACCGGCAGCGCCTCGAACTTCGGCATCACCGTCCAGCCGACCCCGATCTTCGTCGGTCCCGGCCGCTACGGGCTGGAGGACAGCATCGAGAAGTCGCGACTGCCCGACTTCGTCGGCGTCGTGCGCCTCGACCAGGCCTGGGGCTCCGCGCAGATCTCCGCCGCCACCCACGAGCTGAACGTCGGCAACCTGTCGAGCGCCGCCAATGCCGGCGGTGGCGGTACCGGTCCGATCCTCGTTCCGGCGCACACCAAGAACACCCAGGGTTGGGCGGTTCAGGGCGGCCTGAAGATCAACACGCCGTTCATCGCGCCTGGCGACGCCCTCTACCTCCAGGGTGCCTACGGCGACGGCGCCCAGCTGTACACCGGCTACTCCAACTACACCGGCTCGTACATCCAGAGCACGACCACCATCCAGGGCCAGAAGTTCGCTCAGTACTTCTCGGACGCGACGATCAACCCGTTCACCGGCCAGCTGCAGACCTCGCAGAGCTTCACCGCTGTCGCGTCGTACCTGCACTACTGGACCCCGGAATGGCGCTCGGCCATCTTCGGCTCCTACGGTGAGCAGAGCTTCTCGCAGAGCGCGCGTGCCGCCCAGGGTGCCATCTACGGCCTCACCAGCAGCATCACCGGCAGCCCCGCCTTCGGCACGAACGCGGTGGGCGTGCCCGGCACCCGGTTCTACCAGCTCAGCCAGGCGCTCCGGGACACCTACCAGTTCGTGGCGGGCGCGAGCCTGATCTGGTCGCCGGTCAAGGACCTCGATATCGGCGTGGAAGGTTTCTACACGCAGATCGGTCTCAAGAACGGCCGGGCCATCGACCTCGACAAGGCCCCCGGTGCCTACAACCTCGTCGCGGCGATCAATGCCGGCACCTACGTGCCGCGCACCGCCACGCAGGACTCGGTCTCGCAGGTCCGCTTCCGCGTCCAGCGCGACTTCTGATCCGAGACGCCGGCGGCGGGACCTTCGTCCCGGCGCCGGACCCTGTGCGCAACGTCTATCGAGGCCCGGCATCGCGCCGGGCCTTTTTCGTTGCGCGCCGATCTTGGCCCGGAGCGCGCCGTGGGGCCGTCGCCGCTGCGACCGCTCAGGCTTGAGCAACTTTGCTCCGGCGCGTCCCTGCGCGCCGGCGCCACGCGATCCGGTGCGGGATCGCAGGCCGGCTTCGGAAGTCGCGTCCGAGGCCGGCGCCCCGCGCCCCAGAACACCGCCGCGCCCGCCAATTGCAGACCGTCGCCGACCGAGACGCCACGCGGGGCGACGCCTTGCGCCCGCCGGCGCCGGGAGCGCCCTCCGGCACAAGGAAGACCCCCTTGGCCCCGAGCGCGTCGCCACCGAGGCGTCCCGGGTGGGATGCGTCCGACGCGCGCGATCGCTGTCCATGGACGCGGCGGCGAACCGCATCCGATGCCGGTTCGTTCAGGGCGCAGGCGTGCCGTCACCTCTCAGGGGAAGGCGACCGACCCGCGATTGCCGCAGGAACGAGCGTGGCCGACCCGCAGGGGCAGACCGCGGCCGTGCGGGACCCTGCGGCTCCGACGCCGGATTTGTGCCCGATCGCCTTGCCGTCGCAGCCGGCTCCACGCCTGCAATTGAATGCGGTCTCCCGTGCCAGTTCGGCGTCGGCCTCGGCGGAGCCCGCTTGGGGCCGACCGCCGGCGGTCTGTGTGCCGACGCGGGACAGGCATGGCGCCGCCGCGTTCAAGTCCCGGCCGCGGGACTGACCCGCGTCGCGGTAAAGGGGGGCTAGCGTCGCCGGCGTGCCGCTCGGGTAGGCGGTGCCGATTCCGACTCACGCCGCCCGGTTTTCTGATTCGGCCGCTGATCCCTATGCCACCTGTCGGACGCAGGGGCTTCGCCGTGCCGGACCTGCGCCGTGCCGCGCTTCCTCCGGTCTAGGGCCGGCAAATCTTCGGCGCGTTCGCTCGTTCCCCGTCCTGCAAGTATAATTTTCAAATTCTCACCGCATAGTGGTAGATGACTGAGAAAAACTCGCTGGATCTATGCGCAGTTCCATCGAACTGGAACCATTATTATTTTCAAATGATCAATTTTTATCTTGAAAAACCGTATTTCTTGTCGCGCATCGGCAACATAGATCGTTGATCGTCTGCAAGAGATAAAATCCGAGTTGATGAATCCGATCGAACCGAAGAGCTTGGTTGCGCTCAGCGGATGTCGGAAAGCATAACGTCTCCGGTTTCCGCGGAAGAATGGAATAATTAAAAAAATAAACGGCACGCCGAAGCGGTAAATCACTGATCGACGTGCAATTTCCGGTCTTGAAGTCTTGGAGATGATTATGAAGCTCTTGAAGAGCTCTTTGCTCGGGTCGGCCGCCGCGTTCGCGGCGATCGGTGCCGCCCACGCTGCCGACCTGCCGGTCAAGAAGGCGGTTCCGATCGAGTACGTCCGTGTCTGCACCGCCTACGGTGCCGGCTTCTTCTACATCCCCGGGACCGACACCTGCCTGCGCATCTCGGGCCGCGCCCGGTTCGAGGGCGGCTACATGGTCAGCACGTCGCGTCAGGCCGGTTCGAACGGCGGCGATACGTCGGGCTACCAGGGCCGGCTACGCATCAACCTCGATGCCCGCACCCAGACCGCCTACGGCACCCTGCGCGCCTTCGTGCGCCTCGATGCCGGCGCCCGCACCGGGTACTCCGGCGTCGGCACCTCCGGCACGCAGGTGCGCATCGGCCAAGCCTTTGCGGGCACCGGCGTCGACAGCAACGGACGCGACATCCAGCAGGTGAACGTCGACAAGGCGTTCATCCAGTTCGCCGGTCTGACCGCCGGTCGTGCCTCGTCGTTCTTCGACTTCTACGCCCACGACTTCGAGTTCGCCGGTGCCACCGCCGGTTCGGACATCGCGTCGACCAACCTGCTCGCCTACACGGCGACGGTGGGCAACGGCCTGTCGGCGACGCTGTCGGTCGAAGACCCGCTCTACCGGCGCACCGCGGTCTTCGCGCCGACCGGCCCGGGCACCCCCGTCGCTCCCGTCTACGTAACCTACAATGCCCGGGGATATCCGATCGCCACCAGCACCATCGACACCGTGCAGCGCTCGCGCCTGCCCGATTTCGTCGGCGCGCTGCGGCTCGATCAGGCCTGGGGCTCCGCACAACTGTCGGCTGCGAGCCACGAGTTGAACGTCGGCAACGTCGCGACGACACCCGTCGCCGGTGCCAACGTCGCGGTCGCCCACACCCGCAGCGTCCAGGGCTGGGCGGCGCAGGCCGGTCTGAAGGTCAACACGCCGTTCATCGCGCCGGGCGATGCCCTCTACCTGCAGGGCGCCTACGGCGATGGCGCACAACTCTACACCGGGTACTCCGCGTTCAGCGGCTCCTATCAGCAGAGCGCGTCCACCCTCCAGGGTCAGAAGCTGGTTCAGTATTTCTCTGACGCGACGATCAATCCGTTCACCGGCCAGCTCCAGACCTCGCAGAGCTTCACCGCTGTCGCGTCGTATCTGCACTACTGGACCCCGGAATGGCGCTCGGCCGTGTTCGGCTCCTACGGTGAGCAGAGCTTCGGGAAGGCATCGCGCCTGAGCCAGGGTGCGCTCTACAATGTCGTGGGCGCGACCGGTAACAACACCGTCGGCTTGCCGGGCACGCGGTTCTTCCAGCTGAGCCAGGCGCTGCGGGACACTTACCAGTTCGTGGCGGGCGCGAGCCTGATCTGGTCGCCGGTCAGGGACCTCGATATCGGCGTGGAAGGCTACTACACGCAGATCGGCCTCAAGAGCGGCCGAGCGATCGACCTCGACAAGGACCCGGGTGCCTACGGCCGGGTCAGCCAGATCAATGCCGGCGGCCTGGTTCGCACGGCGACCCAGGACTCGGTCTCCACGTTCCGTCTGCGCGTCCAGCGCGACTTCTGACCCGAACCGCCGGCGCCGGGACTTCCACCTCGGCGTCGGCCCCCGTGCAAGACGACTTCCGAGGCTCGGCTCTGCGCCGGTCCTCTTTTTTCAGCGCGGGCTCTGACTCACCGGCCATTCGTCCTCGGTCGCGCGGCCCCGATCCTCGCTTAAAGGCTCTTCCGGGCCACGCGGACAGGGCCGGACGCGCGTTCGCGTGCGGCTCGCGGCGCGGCTTGGCACGCGGCGGGACGGATCGCGCGATTCGCCGACGGCAACGCGCCGAGCCGGCCGTGCCAAACGGCGCTCGAATCTTGCCGGCGATGGGTTGCCGTTTTGCTCTTGTTCGACCGCAACATTCAGCGATCCTGCGAGCTAAAAAACGAACCGACTACATATATTGAAGATAAGCAGAAATATTTTTGCATACTAAAAGCACGGTTTTCGAGCATAGATCGCGGTCATTAAAAAGGGCATATTGCCAGTTGCTGTTCAGAAACAAGATGAAAGTTACGCGCTTAGTCACAAAATATCGCATTGTTGGCAGAAATTTGCATTGCAAAATGATGTTCGAAAGATGATTTGGATTTTTTGAAGTTGTATCGGTTTCGATCGATATGAAGATGAAGATTACATCGATTGACCGATGAAGCCGTCATCTTATTCGTCCAATGATATAATTATCGGGGGTCTTGATGACATCGCTGAAGCGTTCCTTGCTCGGGTCTGCAATCGTCTTTGCGTCCCTCGGTGCCGCCCACGCTGCCGACCTGCCGGTCAAGAAGGCGGTTCCCATCGAGTACGTCCGCGTCTGCACCGCCTACGGTGCCGGCTTCTTCTACATTCCCGGCACCGACACCTGCCTGCGCGTCTCCGGCCGCGCCCGCTACGAAGGGGCCTACCAGACCTCGTCCAGCCGGCAGCCCGGCGCCAGCGGCGACACCTCGGGATACCGGGGGTTATTGCGCTTCAACCTCGATGCCCGCACGCAGACCGCCTACGGCACCCTGCGCGCCTTCGTGCGCCTCGACGCCGCTGCCCGCACGGGCGTCATCCATTCCGGGACGATGCTGCGCATCGGCCAGGCCTACGGCGCCACCGGTGTCGACGAGGCCGGCCGCGGGCAGCAATACGTGAACGTCGACAAGGCGTTCATCCAGTTCGCCGGCCTCACCGCCGGCCGCGCGTCGTCGTTCTACGACTTCTACGCCCACGACTTCGAGTTCTACGGCGCGACCTCAGGTTCGGACAACGCGTCCACCAACCTGCTCGCCTACACGGGCACCTTCGACACCGGCCTGTCGGCGACCCTGTCGATGGAGGATCCGCTCTATACCCGCTCGCCGGTCTTCGCGCCGACCGGGCCATCGGTCCCGGTTGCGCCCGTCTTCGTCGGCTACACCGACGGCGTGCCGTCCCGCTACGGCAATGTCGACACCGTCCAGCGCTCGCGCCTGCCCGACTTCGTCGGCGTCCTTCGCATCGATCAGTCCTGGGGATCCGCCCAGCTGTCGGCGGCCACGCACGAGATCGACGTCGGCAACCTCAGCACCGCCACGACCGCGGGCACCGGCGGCGTGCTGACCGGGATCCGGCACGCCAATACGGTGCAGGGCTGGGCCGTGCAGGGCGGCGTGAAGATCAACCTGCCGTCGATCGCACCGGGGGATGCCCTCTATCTGCAAGGGGCCTACGCCGACGGCGCGCAGACCTATGCCGGCTATTGCATGGTCGCCGGCTGCTACCGCCAGTCCAACACCGGCTTCGATACCCAGAAGTTCGAACAGTACTTCGCCGACGCGTCGATCAACCCGTTCACCGGTCAGCTCCAGACCTCGACCAGTTTCTCGGCGGTCGCGTCGTACCTGCATTACTGGTCGCCGGAATGGCGCTCGGCCGTCTTCGGCTCCTACGGCGAGCAGGATTTCTCTGCGGGCGCCCGTCTGGCCCAGGGTGCGCTCTACAATGTCGTGAGTTCGAGCAGCGCTGCCGCGTTCGGAAGCAACGCCGTCGGCGTGCCGGGCACCCGGTTCTACCAGCTGAGCCAGGCCCTGCGCGACACCTATCAGTACGTGATCGGCGCAAGCCTCATCTGGTCGCCGGTGACCGATCTCGATATCGGCGTCGAGGCGTTCTACACCCAGGTCGGCGTGCGGAGCGGCCGGGTAATCGACTCCGACAAGAGCCCGACCGCCTACGCGAACGTCGCCGGCATCAACAACGGCACCTTCGTGCCGCGCACCGCGACTCAGGATTCGATGACGCATATCCGCTTCCGCGTTCAGCGCGACTTCTGATGTGACAGGCTTGGGCGGGATCCCGGTCCCGCCCCGCCCCGGCCCGGCGCGGCGCGATGTCTTCGGCCCGGCCCCGTGCCGGGCCGTGTCATGTGGGCGCTCCGCATGTCGAAACCGGCATGCGCGCCTAATCCCTGTCCCCCATACAGGTCGCGCGCTTTGTTCCCCGGTCCGCGTTGCCGCCCTGTGCGGGCGCTGATACGCCGGAGGCGACTTTATCTCCGCCGACCGCGCGGCCCGGGTCGCGACGGTCGGGGCGTCCCGGTCCGCGCGGCGAAGGCCGGAAGAGCCCGCGCGTGGTCGGAAGTCCGGAGGAAGACGATGACCAGTACCGCTTCGACGAGTCCCGTGCCGGCCCCGGCCGAGACACCCATCGCCGAGCGCCGCGCCGCCCGGTTCTGGCCCGAGGGCTGGTGGCGCCTGGTCGACCTGAAGATCGGCATCATACCGCTCCCGGTCTACATCATCGTGGCGATCCTGCTCGTGGTCCTGGTCCAGGAAGGCGAGATCAAGCCGGATGGGCCGACCATGATCGCCGTCCTGGTGATGGGCGGCTTCACCTGCGCGGAGATCGGCAAGCGGATCCCGATCCTCCGGAATATCGGCGCCGGCGCGATCTTCGCGACCTTCATCCCCTCGGCGCTCGTCTACTACAAGTTTGTGCCGCCGCAGATGGAAAAGGCGATCATCGACTTCACCAAGTTCACCAACTTCCTCTACATCTACATCGCGACGATCATCGTCGGCTCGATCCTGGGGATGGATCGCGACGTCCTGATCAAGGGCTTCCTCAAGATCTTCGCGCCCTTGGGCATCGGCTCGGTGGCGGCAGCCCTCGTCGGCACCCTGGTCGGCACGGCGCTGGGCCTCGGCCCGTACAAGACCTTCTTCTTCATCGTCGTCCCGATCATGGCCGGCGGCGTCGGAGAGGGCGCGATCCCGCTCTCCATCGGCTACGCGGCGATCCTCGGCCAGCAGCAGGGGGTGGTCTTCGCGCAGGTGCTGCCGCCGGTGATGCTCGGATCGCTGACCGCGATCGTCCTCGCCGGCACCCTCAACTACGTCGGCAAGCGCTATCCCAACCTCACCGGCGAGGGGCGTCTCCAGCCGGATGCGACGGATATGAAATCGAGCGACGCGCAGGCCAAGTCCGAGGCGGCGCGGGGACAGATCGACGCCGCCACGATCGGCGCCGCGGGCCTGACCGCCATCACCCTCTACCTGCTCGGCGTCATGGCCCATCACTTGGTCGGCCTGCCGGCCCCCGTGGCGATGCTGTTCCTGGCGGTCTTCGCCAAGCTCGCCAGCGCCGTCTCGCCCCATCTGCAGGCCGGCGGCTTCGTGGTCTACAAGTTCGTCCAGGTCTCCATGACCTACCCGCTGCTCTTCGCCATCGGGGTGGCGCTGACGCCCTGGAACGAGCTGATGGCGGCCTTCACCCTGGTGAACCTGATCACCATCGTGTCGACCGTGGTGACGCTGATGACCACGGGGTTCTTCGTCGGGCGCTGGCTCGGGATGTACCCGATCGAGACCGCGATCGTGAACGCCTGCCACAGCGGCCAGGGCGGCACCGGCGACGTGGCGATCCTGACGGCGGCAAACCGGATGGCGCTGATGCCGTTCGCCCAGATCGCCACCCGGATCGGCGGCGCCCTCACGGTGACCGGGACGATCATCGCGATGAAATGGATCGGTGCCTGACCGGCATCCGGGAGCGTTGCGGGGAGGGTTGCGTCATGGTGGGTGATCCCGGTGCCGTCGAGGCGACCCTCAAATCCAGGATCGGGGCGATCCTCCGCGCGACGAGCGGCAACTTCCTGGAGATGTTCGATTTCTTCCTGTTCGGGTTCTACGCCAGCGCCATCGCGAAGGCGTTCTTCCCGTCGGGCAACGAGACCACCGAGCTGCTGCTGACCTTCGGCACGTTCTGGCTCGGGGCGCTGATGCGCCCCCTCGGGGCGATCGTGCTCGGCGCCTACATCGACCGGATCGGGCGCCGGAAGGGCCTGATCGTCACCCTGGCGATCATGGCGAGCGGCACGGTGCTGATCGCCTTCTGCCCGAGCTACGACACGATCGGTCTCGCGGCCCCGCTGATCGTGCTGGCCGGCCGCCTGCTCCAGGGCTTCTCGGCGGGCGTCGAGATCGGCGGCGTCTCGATCTACCTGTTCGAGATCGCCACGCCCCAGCGGCGCGGTTTCTACACGTCGTTCCAGTCGGCGAGCCAGCAGGTGGCGATCCTGTTCGCCGCCCTGATCGGCTACGGGCTGAACGCTCTCCTGACCAAGCAGCAGATCGGCGATTTCGGCTGGCGGATCCCGTTCCTGATCGGCTGCCTGATCGTGCCGTTCATCTTCTTCATCCGGCGCTCGCTCCAGGAGACGCAGGCCTTCGCCGCGCGCACCCATCACCCCGGGACCCGCGAGATCCTCACCACGGTCGCGGCCAACTGGCGGATCGTGCTGCTCGGCATGATGCTGACGACGATGACGACGGTGACCTTCTACATGATCACCGTCTACACCCCGACCTTCGGCAGGACCGTCCTGAAGCTCACCGAGGCCGACAGCCTGATGGTGACGCTGTGCGTGGCGATCACCAACTTCCTCTGGCTGCCCGTGGGCGGCGCGCTCTCGGACGCGGTCGGGCGCAAGCCCGTGCTGCTCGCGATCTCGATCCTGTCGCTGCTGACGACCTACCCGGCCCTGCACTGGCTCGTGGTCGATCCGACCTTCGCCAAGATGCTCGCCGTCGAATTGTGGTTCTCGTTCTTCTTCGGCGTCTACAACGGCGCGATGGTGGTGTCGCTGTCCGAGGTCGTGCCGGCGCATGTGCGGGCGAGCGGGTTCTCGCTGGCCTACAGCCTCGCCACAGCGCTGTTCGGCACCGCCACCCCGATGGTCTCGACCGTCCTGATCGAGAAGACCGGCGACCGGGCGGCGCCGAGCTACTGGCTGATGGCGGCCGCCGCCTGCGGCATCGTCGCGACATTGGCCCTGTTCCGGGGGCGCCCGCAGATCGAGCGTGTCCCCGCCCACGCCTGACGGACGGCTTCGCGCCGTCTCGTCCCGGATCACCGTCTACGCACGTCCCAGGGGTCCGGGACAAGGGTGGGCCTTTCGTCGAAGACGCGCGCTGAGCCGGCCGCCGCTCAGCTCTCCTGCCAGATCCGGATCCGGGCCTTGAAGGCGGCGCGGATATGCGCCCGGGCGGCGGCCTCCGCGCCGTCGCCGTCATGGGCCCGGATCGCCGCCACGATGGCGGCATGCTCGGCCAGCGATTCCGCGGCGCGGTCGGGGGCCGACAGGGTGGTGGCCCCCGGCAGCAGCACCAGCGACAGCCGCATCGTCTCGAGGGTGCCCTGGAGGAAGCGGTTGCGCGCCGCCCCGTGGATCTGCCGGTGGAACAGACGGTTGGTCCGCGCCAGCGCGGGCGCGTCTCTCAGCAGCGTTCGGTCCCGGGCGACCATCTCCTCCAGGATCTCGGTCTCGACCGCGCTGGCGTGGATCGCGGCGAGCCGCGCCGCCGTCCCCTCCAGCACCTCGCGCAGGTCGTAGAGTTCGCTGACCTGCCCGTAATCGAGCCGCGCCACGCTGGCGCCCCGGTGCGGCTCGTGCGCGACCAGGCCCTGCGCCTCCAGCCGTCCGAGCGCCTCGCGGACCGGCGTGCGGCTGATCTGGAACCGTTCGGCGAGGTCTGCCTCGCGCAGGCGGCTGCCGGGGGCGAGCTCGCCCTCCTCGATCGCCTGCAGCAGGCGCTCGTAGGCGCCGGCGCCGCTGGAGCGCTCCGCTTCGCTGGCCTTCATTCCGGGCTCTCCTCGCCTGGCCATAGCGTGAAAACACACCGTTCGGAACGCTTGCGATGGATTGCATACAGACGTATACAATCCTGATGTCAATGGCAGGCGAGGAGGCGGAGATGCAGCGTCCGGGCGAAGGATCTTGGGATGTCGTCGTGGTCGGGTCCGGCAACGCCGCGATGAGCGCCGGCCTGGCGGCCCTGGAACGCGGCGCCTCGGTGCTGATGATCGAGAAGGCCGACCGGGACCTCGCGGGCGGCAATACCGCCTATACGGCCGGCGCGATGCGCTTCGTCTACGAGGGCAACGACGACCTGATGCCCCTGCTCGCCGATCCCGAGGATCCACGGCTGCCCCGGACCGATTTCGGCGCCTACACGGCGCGGAAGTTCGAGGAGGACCTGCTCGGCTTCAATGACGGCCGCCCGCTCTCGCGCGAGCAGCGCATCCTGATCGACGAGAGCGGCGCGGCCCTGCGCTGGCTCTCCGCGCAGGGCGTGAAGTTCGAGCCGATCTATTCCCGCCAATCCTTCGAGAAGGACGGGCGCTTCGTCTTCTGGGGCGGCCTGACGCTCGCCACCCATGACGAGGGCTTCGGGCTCGCCCGTGCGGAACTCGCGGCGTTCACGAAGGCCGGCGGCGAGATCCGCTACGGCTGCCCGGCCACCGGGCTGATCGTCGAGGACGGCCGCGTCACCGGCGTGGAGACGCCGCAGGGCGAATTCCGGGCACGGGCCGTGGTGCTGGCCTGCGGCGGCTTCGAGTCGAACGCCGCCCTGCGGACGCGCTTCATCGGGGACGGCTGGGACAAGGCCCGGGTGCGGGGCACGCCGCACAATCAGGGCGAGGGGCTCGAGATGGCCCTGGCGCTCGGCGCCAGGGCGCACGGCTTCTACGGAGGCTGCCACGCGACCCCGATGGACCTGCACACCCCCGACTACGGCAATCTCGACCTGCCGCACGGCGAGCGCAAGCATTACCGGAAGATCTGCTACTTCCTCGGTCTGATGCTCAACGCCGACGGGCAGCGTTTCGTCGATGAAGGACAGAATTTCCGGAACTACACCTACGCCCAGTTCGGCCGCGCGATCATGGAGCAGCCCGGGCACGTGGCGTGGCAGATCTTCGACGCCAAGGTCGATCACCTGCTCTACAGCGAGTACCGGTTCCACGACGCCCATTTCGTCGAGGCCGAGACCCTGGACGGGCTGCTCGACAGGCTCGAGGGCATCGACCGGGCGGCGGCGAAGCGGACCATCGCGGATTTCAACGCCGCCGTGGACCAGACCGTGGCGTTCGATCCGACCGTGAAGGACGGGCGCGGCACCAAGGGCCTCGCCCTGCCGAAGTCGAACTGGGCGCAGACGATCGAGACCGGCCCGTTCAAGGCCTACCCGGTCACGGGCGGGATCACCTTCACCTACGGCGGCGTCGAGGTCGGCGACGACGGCGGCGTGAAGCGGGACGACGGCAGCGTCATTCCGGGGCTCTATGCCTGCGGCGAGATGGTGGGCGGGGTGTTCTTCAACGGCTATCCCGGCGGCTCGGGGCTGACCTCGGGCGTCGTGTTCGGCCGGCGGGCAGGCTACGGCGCCGCCGTTGGGGTGCGCGGATAAGGGCATCGGCGCAGCGCGACGGTTTCCCTCCCCCCCTGCGGGGGAGGGTGGCCCCCGGAGCGGGTCGGAAGAGGGGAGCCCGGCTTCCGGAGCGATCGCGACGGGCTTCGCATCCTGAACCGTCGCGCTGCCCCTCTCCCGACCCCTGCTACGCAAGGGCCAAGCTCCCCCGAAGAGGGTGGAGGGGACGCAGCGTGGACGGTCCGGCACACCGAGCGACCCGCCGCCCCCTGTCCGTGACCCCGCCGCGGGCGTAGAACCCGTCGCATGCCCGCCCGACAGGTCGTCTTCACCATCTCCCGCGGCGTCCCGTTCCTGCCGACGCTCGCCGAGGCCCTTCTCTCCGGCCGGCTGGCCGGGGCGGTCGCGGACGACCCGCTGGCGCTCGCCGCCGTCACCATCTACCTGCCGACCCGCCGCGCCGCCCGGGCGCTCGCCGCGATCCTGGCCGACAGGCTCGGCCGCGACGCGCCCGGTCGAGCCGTGCTGCTGCCGCGGATGATCCCCCTCGGCGAGGCCGACGAGGCGGAACTCGACCTCGCCGCGGAGCCGCTGCTGGAGGCCAACGCCGACCCGCTGAGCGCGCCGATGCCGCCCCTGGAGCGCCGGCTGATCCTCGCCCGCCTTGTCCAGGCCTGGGCCAGGACCGTGGACCGGACCCTGCTCCCCCTCGATGCGGAGGTGCCGTTCCTGGTCCCGTCCTCCCCCGCCGACGCGGTCGGGCTGGCGGGCGACCTTGAACGGCTGATGGACGCCCTCACGGTCGAGGGCCTGCCCTGGTCGGAAATCGGCGCCGCCGTGGAGGCGGAGTATTCCCGCTACTTCGGCCTGACCCTCGACTTCGTGAAGATCGCCGCCGAGAACTGGCCGAAGCTGCTCGCCGAGCGCGGCCTGGCCGATCCCGTCGCCCGCGCCCGGGGCCTCCTGCTCGCCGAGGAACGGCGCCTGTCGCGCGGCGCGATCCCCGACCCCGTGATCGTCGCCGGCTCGCTCGGCTCCGTCCCCGCCACCGCCCGGCTGATCGCCGCCGTCGCGCGGCTGCCTCGGGGCGCCGTTGTCCTGCCCGGTCTCGACATCGACCTCGACGCCGCCGGGTGGGACGGCATCGACACCGGCGAGGGATTCTCGCGGGTGATCGCGCACGGCCATCCGCAGGCGGTGCTGCACCGGCTGCTCGGGCCGGAGAACCTCAACCTGAGCCGCGCCGAAGTCGGCGCCCTCGGCGAGCCCGATGCCGGCCAGACGGCCCGGGCCGCGCTGCTGTCGCAGGCCCTGCGGCCGGCCGACACCACCGACGCCTGGGCCGATCTCGACCCGGACGCGCGCGACGCCATCGCCCGGCTCGGCCTCGACGGGCTGGCGCTGGCCGAGGCCGCCGACGAGCGCGAGGAGGCGCTGGTCGCCGCCGTGGCGCTGCGCGAGGCCCTGCAGGAACCCGGCGCCACCGCGGCCCTGGTCACGCCCGACCGCGGCCTCGCCGGCCGGGTCGCCGTGGAGCTGCTGCGCTGGGGCATCGTGGCGGAGGACTCCGCCGGGCTCGCCCTCGCCGGAAGTCCGGCGGGCCGCCTCGCCCGGCTGGCGGCGGAACTTGCCGCCGACCTGGCCCGAAGCGCCGCGGACGCGATCCCGGCGCGGCTGATCGCGCTGCTCTCGCATCCGATGGTCCACCTCGGCCTGACGCGCGCGGACGTCGTTCGCGGCGCTGCGGCCCTGGAGATCGGGCTGCTGCGCGGGCCGGTCCCGGCCCCGGGCTTTTCGGGGCTCCGGACGGCCCTCGCGGACGAGCGGGTCGGCCCGGTCGAGCGCCGCCCCCGGGCGAAGCGTCGCCTCACCGATATCGACTGGGACCTCGCCGCGGATCTGCTCGAACGGCTGGATCAGGTCTTTGCCGAATTCCCGGGGCCGGACGGGGCCGGTGACTGCGACCTCGTCGCCACGGCGGCGCGCCACCGGGAGGCCTGCGACCACCTGATCGCCGGCCCGGCCGACGCACCCGAGATGGAGGCGGACGGCTCCCTGTCCTGTCTCGATGCGCTGTTCGACGACCTCGAGATGGCCGAACCCGGCCTGATGCCGGGGCGGTTCGACGATTACGCCACCTTCTTCACGTCCCTCGCCCGGGAGCGCGTCGTCGCCTGCTCGGGCGAGGCGCCGCATCCGCGGCTGCGCATCCTCGGCCTCCTGGAGGCGCGGCTGCTGTCGGTGGACCGGGTGGTGCTCGGCGGGCTCGACGAGGGCGTCTGGCCGGTGCGCACGCTGACCGACGCGTTCCTCAACCGCCCGATGCGCGAGCGGGTCGGCCTTAACCCGCCGGAGCGGCGGATCGGCCAGATGGCGCACGATTTCGTGCAGGCGCTCGGTTGCCGGGACGCGGTGATCACCCGGGCGCTGAAGCGCGAGGGCGCGCCGACCGTGCCGTCGCGGCTGATCCAGCGCCTGCGGGCGCTCTCGGGCGATTCCCGCTGGGAGGCCGTGCTTGCGGCGGGGCGCCGCTTCACCGGCCTCGCGGCCCGGCTCGACGCCGCCCCGGCGCAGCCGCGGCTGAAGCGCCCGGCGCCGAAGCCGGATCCGGCGCTGTTCCCGCGCTCGCTCAGCGTCACCGAGATCGAGACGCTGGTGCGCGACCCCTACAGCATCTTCGCCCGCCACGTGCTCGGGCTCGATCCCCTCGACCCGCTGGCGGCGGCCCCGGGCGTCGCCACCCGCGGCTCCCTGGTCCACGACGTCTTCGCGGCCTTCGCCGAGCGTCATCCCCGGGACCTGCCCCCGGATGCGGCCGAGCGGTTGCTCAATCTCGCGTTGAACGCCTTCGCCGAGATCGAGGCGACGTATCCGAACCTCTACGCCGAGTGGTGGCCCCGCTACGAGCGCATGGCCGCGGCCTATCTCGACTGGGAGGGACAGCGGCGGCCCGGCCTGACCCGGGTGGCCCCCGAGGTCTCCGGACGCTGGGTGATCCCCATGGGCCGCGAGAGCTTCACCCTGCGTGCCCGCGCCGACCGGATCGAGCTGCGCCCGGACGGCACCGCCTGCATCGTCGACTACAAGACCGGCACGCCGCCCACGGCGAAGATGATCTTCTCCGGCTTCTCGCCGCAACTGACCCTGGAGGCGGCGATGCTGATGCACGGCGCCTTCGCGGGCCTCCCGGCCGTCGGCGCCACGCCCGACCTGCTCTACGTCCACGCGTCGGGCGGCCGGAAGCCGTTCCTCCCGATCCCGGTGAAGCCCCCCCGGGGGGACGAGCGCGACGTCGCGGCGATCGTGGCCGAGCATGCCGGCCGGCTGCGGGGTCTGGTCGCGCGCTTCATGACCGGGGAGGCGGCCTACACGGCGCGGCCCTATCCGCAATACGCCAGCAAGTACGGAGCCTACGACCACCTCGCCCGGGTGCTCGAATGGTCGCTGGGCGGGGAGGAGGGCGGGGCGTGAGCCGGGACGGGCCAGGGGACGAAGCCGCGCCGGCCGGGACCGCGTCGTGCCGCCGTCGCGTCCGGCAGGCCGCCCCCTAGACTGTCAGCCTCGGCGGGATCGAATCGGGGAGTGGAGCTAGATGACCTGCGAGCCTCTTGCGGATTTCGCCGCCCGGGCAAGCGCGTCGGGATCCGGCGCCGCGCCCGAGGGTGGCTTCGCCGCGCTCGTCCCCGAACTGGGCGTGACCGATCTCGATGCCAGCCTCCGGTTCTGGTGCGGACTCCTCGGCTTCTCGATTGCCTATGACCGGCCTGCGGCGCGGTTCGCCTATCTCGTGCGCGGGCCCGTGCAGATCATGCTCTGCCAGCTCAACGGGCATTGGGAGACCGGCGAACTGGTTCGCCCTTTCGGACGCGGCATCAACTTCCAGACCACAATCCCGTCCCTCGCCCCGATCCTGGCCGCCCTGACTGAGGCCGGTTGGCCCATCCTCGAGGGACCGAACGAGGCATGGTACAGGGTCGGTGACGCCGAGCACAAGCAGCGGGAATGTCTCGTGCAGGATCCGGACGGCTATCTCATCCGCCTCGCCGAGAGCCTGGGTGTCCGCGGGCCCGGAGGGACCTGAAGGGCCTTACGTCGGATGCCGATCACAGCACCCAAGTCGCCATCCCTTCATCCGCTTTCGGGGAACAGGCGCAGCTCGAGCATGTGCTAACTGAGGCGCATCACGAAGCGTGACGCGCTCTCCTCCCCCTTGCGGGGAGGAGTTGGAGGTGGGGGTGACGCAGACGGCACCGCGGAGCCACATCCGGCCCCGCCCCGCAAGGGCAAGGGGACGCGCGCCCAGAGCATGAAGCGCGTGATCCCATTCAAACCGAAAAGCTCCAGATCCGCGCTTCGCCCCGCCCAGCAGAGGGGGGGGAGGGCGCAGGGGTCACGCCCCTGCGCTTATCCTTCGCGCCTGCGGGAATACCGTCGAGTACGGTGGAGCGATCCCGTCCCGTGCGCCCCTCGCGCGGAGCGGCGTCGAGGGACGATCGGCAGGCCGGATCGGCGCGATTTTCCGTGAAATCAGAAGAACGCCTGCAGCCCCGTCTGTGCGCGGCCCAGGATCAGCGCGTGGACGTCGTGCGTGCCCTCGTAGGTGTTGACCGTCTCGAGGTTCTGGGCGTGGCGCATGACGTGGTACTCGCCCATGATGCCGTTGCCGCCGTGCATGTCCCGGGCGGTGCGGGCGATGTCGAGCGCCTTGCCGCAATTGTTGCGCTTGACCAGCGAGATCATCTCGGGCGCCATCCGGCCCTCGTCCATCAGCCGTCCGACCCGCAGCGACGCCTGGAGGCCGAGCGTGATCTCGGTCTGCATGTCGGCGAGCTTCTTCTGGACGAGCTGGGTCTGCGCGAGGGGCCGCCCGAACTGCTTGCGCTCCAGGGTGTAGTTCCGCGCCCGGTGCCAGCAATCCTCGGCGGCGCCCATCGCCCCCCAGGAGATGCCGTAGCGCGCCCGGTTCAGGCAGCCGAACGGCCCCTTCAGCCCGGAGACGTTGGGCAGCAGCGCGTCCTCGCCGACCTCGACCCCGTCCATGACGATCTCGCCCGTGGTGGAGGCGCGCAGGCTGAGCTTGCCCTTGAGGGTCGGCGCCGAGAGGCCCTTCATCCCCTTCTCCAGGACGAAGCCGCGGATGGCCCCGTCATGCGCCTCGGACTTCGCCCAGACCACGAACACGTCGGCGAACGGCGCGTTCGAGATCCACATCTTGGCGCCCGAGATCCGGTAGCCGCCGTCGATCTTGTCCGCCTTGGTCTTCATGCCGGCGGGATCCGACCCGGCATCGGGCTCGGTCAGGCCGAAGCAGCCGATCCATTCGCCGGAGGCGAGCTTCGGCAGGAATTTTTGCCGCTGCGCCTCGGAGCCGTAGGCGTGGATCGGGTACATGACCAGGGAGGACTGCACGCTCATCATCGAGCGGTAGCCGGAATCCACCGCCTCGACTGCCCGGGCCACGAGGCCGTAAGCGACGTAGGAGGCGCCGGCGCAGCCGTACTCCTCCGGCAGGGTCACGCCCAGCAGGCCGAGTTCGCCCATCTTCCGGAACAGGCCCGGATCGGTCTTCTCATGGGCGTACGCCTCGACGATTCCGGGCAGGAGTTGCTCCTGCGCGAAGCTCTGGGCGACGTCCCGGATCGCCCGCTCGTCCTCGGTGAGCTGGTCCTCCAGCAGGAACGGATCCTCCCAGACGAAGCGGGCGGAGGCCGGGGCCGACGGGGAGGCGCTGCCCGGGGGGCGCATCGGAGCGTTCATGGGAATTCCTCGCAAGGGATGCGTGCGGCCTCGCAGGCCCGCGCTTGGCGCTACCCTAGACCCGCGCGGCCCGCCGTCCAACGCGCCGGGTGACGCCGGGGCCGCGGCGTCACGCCCGGCCGAGGATCATCAGCCAGACCACGGTGGTGAGCGGCGCCAGCAGGGTCGAGACCAGCACCGAGGCCGCGACCATCCCGGTCTCGGTCCGGTAGCGCGCGGCCAGCAGGTAGGCGTTGATCCCCACCGGCATCGCGGCGAACAGGGTCGCCACCCCGGCATAGGCGGGCGGCATCGCGAAGACGTGGAAAGCCAGGATCCAGACCGCCAGCGGATGCAGGATGTTCTTCAGCGCCGCGATCACCAGCGCGCCTTTGAGGTCGAACAGCACCCGGTAGCGCTTCAGCCCGGCACCCAAAGCCACGAGCGCGCAGGTCGAGGCGGTGCCCGCGAAGGCATCGAGCAGCGACTGGGCGATGCCGGCCGGCGCCAGGCCGAGGCCCTTCAGGGCCATGCCGACCAGGAGCGCCACGAAGATCGGGTTCCGCAGCAGCACCAGGGCGAGGCCGCGGAGCCGCGCCAGGATCGGCAGGCCGGACTCCGACTCGATCAGGAAGGTCGCGCTGCCCATCATCAGCGGAAGGTGGACCGCGAGCAGCATGAACAGCGGGAAGGCGCCCTCCTCGCCGTAGGCCTGGAGGATCATCGGGACGCCGACGAACACGGTGTTCGACTGGCTCGCCGCGAAGCCGTGCAGGATCGCGCCCCGCCGCTCGATCCCGGCGCGCCGCCGGGCGATCAGCGTGCCGACGAACCACGAGACGCCGGCGCCGCCGAAATACGAGACCCAGTAGGACCACGCCACCGTGCCGGTCATCCCGGGCTTCGTCAGCGTGGCGATGATCAGGGCCGGGACGGCGACCGCGAAGACGTATTCCGACAGGCCGTCGCTCACCTTGTCGGAGAGCAGACCCGCGAGCGCGGCGCCCCAGCCGATCAGAACGATCCCGAAGATCGGGGCAATGGTGGCGAGGGCGTTCACGGATCCGGGCGGCGTGCTGCAGGGCGGGCGGCCCGCCCATAGCACGCTGCCGCCGGATCCTGCCTCGGCGCCCGAGGAATGGGGCGCCGGCTCCGGACGCGTCGGCCTACTTGTTCTCGAGCACCTCGATCGGGTCGGTGCGCTGGCTCGCGGGCGGCTCCCTGGTCAGGTTGGTGCCGCTCTCGCGCCGGGCCTTGGCGTCCCGCGGGGCGCCCGCATCGCCGACGTTGCTCTGCGTCGGCACCGTGCCGGAGGCGAGTTCGAGGCAGGTCACCATCTCGACGTAGGACGGATAGCCACCGGCCTTGAACTGATCCTCACACTGCCGCTTGGCCGACGCGGTGTAGCGGCCCCATTGGCGCTCCGCCTCCTTCTTGGCGTCCCGCTCCGAGCGCAGGCAGCCGTCGTAATTGGCTTTGTCGCTGATCGACGTGTTGGCCACCTGGGCCGACCGGCAGGTCTTCTCGACGTCGAGGTTCGGCACCGCATCGGCCCGGGCCGGGCCAGCGATGAGGCCGAGCCCGAGTGCGACAAGGGCGGAGGATATCGGATGCATGGTGGTCGAGGCTCGCGATCGAGGGGCGTCAACAGAGGGCTTTGCCGTCAGAACGCGCCAGCGTGCCTATCGGTGCCCGCCAGCCCGGACGGAGCCGTGCGAAGGCTCGGCATGAAAGCGGAGCGGGAGGTCCATCGGACAATCGGGAGCGAACCTGACTCCGGGCCTGCCGCCGTATCGGCGCGGATATCGTCACGCACGCGCCCGAAAGTCTTTACGACGATAAGTGCCTCTATGCGCGTATATCAATATTATCATCTTTCAATTTCCTGATCGCGCATGAACGGCCTCAGGATTTTCACGCGATAAAATCTGAGCTAAAGTCGTTCTAAAGTTCTGGGCGGTGGAAGCGTATCGCCCTATCTCACTGAAAGATCGACGAGGCACAGGGTTAGTTATGATCAATACGATCAAGGGCCGTCTGATCATCCTGATCGCACTGCTCGGCACCCTCCTTTTGGCCTCGGTCTTGGTCGGTCAATTCGCCCTTTCCAGCAGCAACAACAATCTCAGGATCGCCTACGAGAATCGGGTCGTTCCGCTCAGCCAGTTCCTGGCCGTTCGTGAGGCCTACGATCGGATCGTCGACGCGTCGCGCGAGGTGCGCGAGCAGGTCGCCAATCCCCGTGACGCCGCGGGACGCATCGAAGCCGGTCTGGCCCGCGTCAACCAGCAATGGGCGGCTTATCGCGCACGCGATCTCGGCCCCGAGGAGAAGCGGCTGGCGGCCGACATGCAGGCGCAGGTCGATCGGAATGCGGCAATCGTCGCTGGCGTGCTCGATCGGCTGCGCGGCGGGACCCTCGACGGTTACAGCGCCACCCACCTCGCGCTCAATCAGATGATGGCGCCGACCGTCGCCGCCCTGGCGAAGCTGACCGATCTGCAACTCGGGGAGACGCGCGCCGAGTTCGAGCGCGCGCAGGAGGCCGCTTCCAATGCCAAGTCGATCCTGATCGCGTTCCTGGCGGCGGCGGCGCTGGCCACCTTGTTCGGCCTGCACACCGTGCTCATCCGGGTGATCCGACCGCTCGATCACACCACCGCCCTGATGGGCCGCCTGGCGTCCGGCGATCTGACCGTGACGGTCACCGGAGCCGAACGGCGGGACGAGGTCGGCGCGATGATCCGGGCCGTCCAGATCTTCAAGGATGCGATGCTGTCCAAGCGGGCCGCCGACGAGGCTGCCGCCGCCGAGAACGAGGCCAAGATACAACGGGCCGCGTTGCTCGATGAGGTCACCAAGCGCTTCGAGGACAACGTCTCGGCTCTGACCCACGGCTTGGGGAGCGCCGCCTCCGAGATGGAGGCCACGGCCCAGGCCATGACCGGCGTGGCGGGCCAGACCACCCAACAGGCCGCGACCGTGGCCAGCGCCGCCGCGGAGACGTCCGGTAACGTGCAGACCGTGGCGTCCGCGACCGAGGAGATGGCCGCCTCCGTGCAGGAGATCGTGGAGCAGGTGACCCGCTCGGCGCAGATCGCTGACCGCGCGGTCGAGGGCGCGACCCGCACCAGCGCCACGGTCCGCCGCCTGGCGACCACGGCCGAGCGCATCGCTGCCTTCGTGGACGTGATCGCCAACATCGCCAGCCAGACCAACCTGCTGGCGCTGAACGCCACGATCGAGGCCGCGCGCGCGGGCGAAGCGGGCCGCGGCTTCGCGGTGGTCGCGGGCGAGGTCAAGGAACTGGCCGAACAGACCGCGAAGGCCACCGGCGAGATCGGCGAGCGGATCGGCGAGATCCAGACCGCCACCAACGAAGCGGTCGGCGACATCGAGGCGATCGGCCGGATCATCGGCGAGATGTCGAGCTACGCGACCGCGGTCGCCGCCGCGATGGACGAGCAGGGCGCCGCGACCCGGGAGATCACCCGCAACGTGCAGGAGGCGGCCCGCGGGACCGAGCAGGTCACGCGCAACGTCGCCGGCCTCCGCGAGGGCGCGAGCCAGACCGGTGTGGCGGCCGTGCAGGTCCTGAGCGCGGCCAAGACGCTGTCCCGGCATTCCGACCGCCTGACCCGGGAGGTCGGCGCGTTCCTGGGTAGCGTCAAGGCGGCTTGAGCGACTCGCGAGGAGGCGTGATCGAGGTCAAGCGCAGGTGCTCGCGTGCCGCACATGGCGGCCAACGCGGCTCAGGGCGCCGCATGCCCCGCGCGCAGGGCCTGATCGAGATCGGCGAGAAGGTCGTCCGTGTCCTCGATGCCGGTGGAGAGGCGCAGCAGATCGGGCGGGCAGGGGCTGCCCGGACCCTCCACCGAGGCCCGGTGCTCGATGAGGCTCTCGACGCCGCCCAGCGACGTCGCCCGCTTCCACAGCCGCACCCGGGCCGCGGTGGCGACGGCACCGGCCTCGCCGCCCGCGACCCGGATCGACAGCATGAAGCCGAACCCGTCCCGCATCTGCCGGCGGGCGACCGCATGCCCCGGATCGTCCGGAAGTCCCGGATAGAGGACGCGGGTCACGTGCGGGTGTCCGCGCAGGCGCTCGGCGAGCCGCATCGCGCCCGCCGCCTGCGCGGCCGCCCGCAGGTGCAGGGTCCGCAGGGACCGCATCAGCAGGTAGGCCTCGAACGGGCCGAGGATCCCGCCGCTGCCGGCGCGGATCCCCTGGATCCGTTCCCAGAACGCGTCGGCCCGCGCACCCGCCAGCACGCCCGCCACCACGTCGGAATGGCCGTTGAGGATCTTGGTCGCCGAGTGCATCACCAGATCGGCACCGAGTTCCAGGGGGCGCGTGTGCACCGGCGAGGCGGCGGTGGAATCGACCGCGAGCCGGGCCCCCGCCGCGTGGGCGATCTCCGCGGCCGCCGCGATGTCGGAGACCGTCCAGAGGGGGTTGCCCGGGGTCTCGATCCACACGAGCCGGGTCCGGCCCGGCTGGACCGCGGCACGCAGGGCGTCGAGATCGTCCGTGTCCACGAAGGTCAGGGTCAGGCCGCGGCGGGGCGCCTCCTCGCGCAGCCAGCGCTTCAGCGCCCAGTACATGACGGTGCCGGCGACCACGTGGTCGCCGGGCTCCAGCGCGCCGAACACCGCCGTGGCCGCCGCCATCCCGGATCCGAACAGCAGCGCGCCGGCCTGCGCGCCCTCCAGCATCGCCAGGACGGCTTCGGCCTCGCGCACGGTCGCGTTGTCGGGCCGCGCGTAGCTGTAGCCCGAGCTGTAGCGGTTGTCGGGATCGCGGATGAACGTGGTGGAGACATGGAGGGGCATCACCACCGCCCGGGTCCCGGGGTCTATCCGGCCCATCGCCTGCGCGGCGAGGCTCCGGGGCGCGAAGTCCCGGCCTTCGGTCCGGGTATCCGACGGGCCCTGCGGCGCGTTAGGCTGTGACATCTGGCGATTCCCGGCGGATGGAGACGGGCGCGTGCCACGGCGCGTGCGCCCCGGCAAGCCGCGCCGCGTGGAGACCGACCCTATGCCCGCCGCGACACACGTCCCCGAGCGACCGGCCCTGCCGCGCTGGCTCCGCCTCGCCGCCGCGATCCTGCCGGTGGCGGCGACGGCGGCCGTCGGCTTGGCCTCCACGCAGGCCGAGATCCCGGCCTGGTACGCCGGCCTGAACAAGCCGGCCTTCAACCCGCCGGACTGGGTGTTCCCGGTGGCCTGGACGATCCTCTACACGATGATCGCGATCGCGCTCTGGCGGCTCCTCGGCGCGATGCCGCGCACCGGACCGAGCCGCGAGGGCTGGTGGCTCGCGCTCGCCGCCTTCCTGGTCCAGATCGCCTTGAACGCCGCCTGGACCCCGGTGTTCTTCACCGCCCACGCGATCGGCGCCGGGCTGGTGGTGGTGGCGATGCTGCTGGTCATGGTGCTCTGGACCATCCGGCTGACCTGGCGGTTCGACCGGGTCGCGGCCTGGCTGCTGATGCCCTACGCCGTCTGGGTGGCCTTCGCGACGCTCCTCAATGCCGCGATCCTGCGATTGAACTGAGGATTCTCAGGCTCCGGCGTGCTCGTCCGCTTCCTCCCCCGCGGGCTTGCCGTCGTCCCGGGCGCGGTGGAGCATGTAGATCGCCAGGACCATCGTGAGGATCAGCCCGGCCAGCACGCCAAGCTCGATCATCGAGGCGTTGAACAGGGCCTGTTTCTCCTGCGACCAGTCCTTGGCGTGGGTGATCTCCGAGGATTGCAGCGTGATCACCAGCACCCGCCGGATCGAGGCGATCAGGCCGACGATCAGGAACGGCTCGCAGGTCAGCTTGCCTGACCGCATCGAGACCCGCACCGTGTGCAGGATCTCGATCAGCATCAACAGGAACAGAAGCCGGTCGATCACCTCCAGGATCTTCTCGGCGCCCCCGAACGCCCGCAGCGCCTCCCAGGTCAGGCCGGCGGCATCGATCAGCGCGACCAGAGCCGTGACCGCCAGGAGAAGGCCCAGCGCCGCGTAAATCGCGTGTTCGGTGTGGAGGAAGATCCCGCTGGCAATCCGCGTCAGGGAGCCCTGCCGCTCGTCGTCCCCGTCAATCATGGCGCAACATCCCCCGGTGTAGCGGTCACGTCAGGCTCGGCCTTCACTTGGTGCCGAATTGGAGTGTCGGTCCGGATTGAATGTCGGAAGCGACGCAGGAAGCTTTACGATTGTGCCGTAACTTCCGGAAGTCGGCCGTCTGCCTGCCGACGATACTTTAGTGGAAGAACGGCAGCGCGTGCGGCGCGAGGTAGCCGAAGCCCAGGAGCGCCGCGCCGGCGAGGCCCAGGAAGCCGCCGGCGAAGACCAGCACGGCGATGCCGGTGATCACCTCGGCCGAGGCCAGCACGATGCCGATCTGGAAGGCGGCCGAGGCCAATTCGTAGTGGTGGTAGCGCAGCAGCGACAGGTCGCGCCGGTCCTCGGACGCCCGCGCCTTCGCGGTCAGCTCCTTGCGGCCCTCTCCGGTGGCCGGCTCGGATTCCCACCGCGACAGGGTCTTGGCCCATTCGGCCCGCTTGGCGGCGATCGCGTCCTGGTTGGGTCCCGGCGGCACCAGCGCCAGGGCCTCGTCGGCGGTCTTGAGCACCGTCGAGCGGATGGTGCGCGCCTGGAAATACGCCCACTGGTTGGCGGCCTCGACATTGGCCCCGATGGACTCCGTCTGGGACGCCTTGCCCAGGGTCTCGCTGAAGGCGAGGAACAGTGCCAGCACCGAGATCAGCAGCGCGACGCGCTTGTTGGACCCTTCGATCGCCCCGTGACCACCCGACATCGTTTCCCGTATCCCCGTTGATTCTACGGCTGGAAGTCACAGCCCATCGGGGCGCAGCGCGCAATGCGGGCGCCGCGATCCGCCCTATTCGGCGGCGATGCGCGGCGGCGCCGGGCGCCCGTCATTGGCCGGATGAGCCGGATCGTAGGCGGGCGCATCCGCCGGGTCGTCGCGCTCGCCGACGAACCGGCCGAGCAGCCGTCCGAAGAGGCGCGAGAGGTCGTCCATCAGCACGAAGATGGCCGGCACGAACACCAGCGACAGCACCGTCGAGACGATGAGCCCGCCGATCACCGCAACCGCCATCGGCGAGCGGAACTCGCCGCCGATGCCGAGCGCCATCGCGGAGGGTACCATGCCGGCCGCCATGGCGATCGTGGTCATCACGATCGGCCGCGCGCGCTTGCGCCCGGCATCCACGATGGCGACGTCCCGCGCCACGCCCGCGTGGATCTGCTCGACGGCGAAATCCACCAGCATGATGGCGTTCTTGGTGACGACGCCCATCAGCATCAGGATGCCGATCACCACCGGCATCGAGATCGGCATGTGGCAGATCAGCAGCGCCAGGATCGCCCCGCCGATGGACAGCGGCAGCGAGAACAGGATGGTCAGCGGCTGGAGGAAGTTGCCGAACAGCAGGATCAGAACGCCGAACACCATCATCAGGCCGGCGCCCATGGCGAGCGCGAAGCCCTCGAACACCTCGCCCATCACCTCGGCATCGCCGGTCTGGCTGATCGTGACTCCGGGGGGCAGGTTCCTGGCGGAGGGCAGGTTCATCACCTGGCTGATCAGCTCGGCGAGCGCGTCGGTGCCCTGCATGTCGCCCTCGAGCGCGACGCGCACGGCGCGGTCGTAGCGGTCGATGCCGGTCGGGCCCTGGCCGAGGCTGATGTCGGCGACGGTGGCGAGCGGCACCGCGGTCCCGCCCTTCACCGGCACCTTGAGGGTCTCGAGTTCCGAGAGCCGGCCGCGCAGGCTCTCGGGCAGCTGGACCCGGATCGGCACCTGCCGGTCGATGGCGTTGAACTTGGCGAGGTTCATGCCGATGTCGCCGATCGTACCGACCCGGACGGTCTCGGCGATCGTGTCGGTGGATACGCCGAGATCGGCCGCAACCCCCGGTTTCGGCCGGATCCGGACTTCGGTCCGGTCGAGGGGCGCCGTCGACATGACGTTGACGAGGTGGGGGATCCGCGACGCCTCGCGCTGGAGCCTGGCCGCCACATCGGCCACCACGGCCTTGTCGGGACCCGCGATGATCAGGGCGAGGTCGCGCTGCCCGTTCTCGCGCAGGGCCCAGAAGCGCAGGTCCGGCTCCTCCCGCAGGATCGCCGCCACCTCCGCGTCGACCTGCTTCTGGGTGCGGTGGCGTTCGTTCTTCGGCGTGAGGTTGATGGTGAGGCTGGCGAGCCGCACCTCCTTCTTGGCCGGCAATTGACGGCCGCCGTCGACGAACACGCTCTTCACCTCGGGCAGGGTGCGGACCTTGTCGACGATCCGGTCGGTGATCCGCACCGTGTCGGCGAGCCGCGCCCCCGGCGGCAGTTCCATCACGAACAGCGTGCGCGCCTGGTCCTCCGCCGGCAGGAAGCCCGCCGGCAGCAGGCCCGTGGAGGCGATGGAGGCGGCGAAGCACGCGATGCCGAGCACCAGCGTGATGAACTTGTGCCGCACCGACCACGCCACGAGCCGGGTGTAGCTGCGCATCACGACGCCGTCGCGCTCGTGGTCCGGCCCGTGGTCGCGCAGGAAATAGGCGGCGAGCAGCGGCGTGATCAGCCGTGCCACGAGCAGCGACATGAACACCGCCGCCGCGATGGTGAGGCCGAACTGCTTGAAGTACTGGCCGGCGATCCCGCCCATGAACGAGACCGGCGAGAAGATCGCGATGATCGTCGCCGTGATGGCGATGACCGCGAGCCCGATCTCGTCGGCGGCCTCCAGGGAGGCCCGGTAGGGCGACTTCCCCATCCGCATGTGCCGGACGATGTTCTCGATCTCCACGATCGCGTCGTCCACCAGGATGCCGGTGACCAGGGTGATCGCCAGCAGGCTGACGGCGTTGAGCGAAAAACCGAGCGCGCTCATCACCCAGAAGGTCGGCAGCACCGAGAGCGGCAGCGCCACCGCGGCGATCAGCGTCGCGCGCCAGTCCCGCAGGAACAGCAGCACCACGACGACCGCCAGCGCTGCGCCCTCGATCAGCCCCATCATGGCCGAGTGATAGTTGCCGATGGTGTTGTCGACGCTGGTGTCGATCAGGTCGAAGCGGACATCGGGATTGGCCGCGTGGAGCGCGGCGATCTTCCTGGCGACCCCGACCGAGACCTCGGCGTCGCTGGCGCCGCTCGCCCGCGAGATCGCGAAGGCCACCACCGGCTCGCCGTTGAAGCGCGCGAAGGTGCGGGGCTCCTCCGCGGTGTCCGACAGGGTCGCCAATTCGTCGAGCCGGACCTTGCGATTGCCCGGGACGACGATGGAGGTCATGGCCAGGGTGTCGAGACTCGCCGAGGCGGCGAGCGCCCGGATCGACTGCTCCTGGCCGCCGACCTCGGCGCGGCCGCCGGCCATGTCGGCGGAGGTCAGGCGCAGCTGCCGGTTCACGTCCGCCGCGGTGATGCCGAGCGCCAGCAGCCGGTCGGGCTTCAGGGTGACGCGGATCTCCCGGGCGACGCCGCCCAGACGCTCGACGCCGCCGACGCCCTTCACGCTCTGGAGGCCGCGGGCGACCACGTCGTCCACGAACCACGACAGGTCCTCGGGCGTCATCGCGGGCGCGGAGGCGCCGTAGACCATGATCGGGAGGCCGGCGATCTCGACCCGGGAGACGATCGGCTCGTCGATGGTGCGGGGCAGGTTCTGGCGGATCTTGGCGATGGCGTCCTTGACGTCGTTGGTCGCGCGATCCTGGTTCACCTCCAGGCGGAACTCGATCGTCGTCGTCGAGATGCCCTCGGTGATGGTCGAGAGGATGTGCTTGACGCCCTTCACCCCGGCGACCGAATCCTCGACCCACTTGGTCACCTGGGTCTGCAGCTCGGCGGGCGCGGCGCCCGACTGGGTGATCGTCACCGAGACGATCGGGATGTCGATGTTGGGGAACCGGGTGATCGGCAGCGAGCGGAAGCTCACCAGCCCCAGGATCATCAGGACCAGGAACAGGACGACGGACGGGAGCGGCTTCCGGATCGCCCAGGCGGAGACGTTGAGGCGCATGGCAGGATCCTTCGCCTCGTCCTACCGCGGGGCCGCGTCGGCCATCGGGGCGGCCATGTTGGTGCCGCCCGGGGCCGGCACCGCGCGGACCCGGTCGCCATCGCGCAGGAAGCTCCCGGCGCGGGCCACGACGCTGTCGCCGGCGGCGACGCCCGTGCGGATCTCGGTGAAGCCCTCGGCGGAGAGGCCCGTCGCCACCGACCGCGCCTCGACGCGCCCGTCCCGCACCACCAGCACGCTGGCGCGGCCGTCCGCCGCGTAGAGCAGGCTGGAAACCGGGACGGCGATGCCGGTGCGGCGCGCCACCTCGACGTTGCCGCGGGCGAAGGCGCCGATGCGCAGGGCCGGATCGTCGCCGAGCCGGATGCGCACCTTGCCGAGCCGCGTCGCCCGATCGACCTCCGGGTAGACCCGGCGGACCTTGCCGCGCAGCTGGCGACCGTCGTCGAGGTCGAGGCTGGCCGGGTTGCCCACCTGGATGCGCGCCAGCGAGGTCTCGGGCACCTCGCCCTCGAGCTCGATCTCGCCCCGGGCGATCAGCCGGAACAGCGGCTCTCCGACTGCGGTGGCGGTGGCGCCGATCCGGGCGGTGCGTCGATTGACGATGCCTGCCTCCGGCGCGCGGATGTCGGTGCGGGCGCGTCGCAGGCCGATCTCGGACCCGGAGGCCCGCGCGGTGGCGAGGTCGGCCTGGGCCGATTGCAGCCCGCCCTTGGCGGCGGCGAGGCGCCCTTCCGCCCCCTGGGCGGCCGAGACGCGCTGCTCCAGCACCGCCGCGGTGGCGTTGCCGGTCTTGGCGAGCGACTGGGCGCGTTCCAGGGACTGCTTGGCCTCGACGTTGGCGGCCTCCGCCTGGACGATCTGGCTCTGCGCCTGGACGATGGCGGCCTCGGCCCGGGCGATCGCCGCCGCGTTCGAGGCCTCCTGGGTGGCGATCATCTCCAGCGACAACCGGGCGAGCACCTGCCCCTTGGCGACGCGATCCCCCTCCTCGACCAGCAACTCGGTGATGCGCAGGCCCTCGACCTCGGGGGAGACCAGGATCTCGTCCCGGGGGACCAGCGTGCCGGTCACCACGGCGCGCTCCACGATCTCGCGGCTCTCCGCCGGCACGACGGTGACCACGGGGGCGATGGCGGCGGCATCGGGGACGGCGGCGGGCTCGACCGCCCGGGCAGGTGCAGCGGCGAGGACGGCGAGTCCGCACAGGAGGCCGAGACGGGGCACGCGCCAACGGATGGAGTTCACGAAAGGAGCCTCACGGTCGGCGCTCGACTGGTATCGCCCCTCCCTTGCTGTGCAGGCCGGCGTTTTCATGGCACGCGATCCTCGACGGGGCCGAGCATAGCGCCTGCGGGCGTTCCCGTCGCCGGGCCTCACGCCGCATGCCGTCGCGCGGCGCGGGGCGCGGCAGCGGGTCGAAGGTCGTCAACCCGGCTGCGGGACCTCGTCCGGCCGGACCTGCAGGAACTCCAGCGCCGGTCCCTGCGCGTCCGAGAACACCCCCGCCGTGAGCGCGCCGCCATAGACGGCCGCGGTGTCGAGATTGGTGCGGAACCGCCGGATCTCGGGGCGTCCGCTCCGCTGCGGCGTGTGGCCGTGGACCACGTGGCGGCCGAAATCGTGGTCGCCCTCCAGGAACGGCTCGCGGATCCAGAGGCGGTTGTGATCGTCCGGATCCGGACTCCCGTTTCCGGGCCGGAAGCCGGCATGGACGTACCACCGCGCCGCATCCGCGTGCAGGGTCGGCAGGGCCTCAAGCCAGTCGAGGGTGTCGCGCGGCAGGCCGCCGACGTCGCGCGCGCCGAACGAGTCGAGGGTCGCGTCGCCGCCGTTGTACAGCCAGTGTTCGGCCGTCTGCGGCGCCAGCAGGGCGTCGAGCAGCATGCGTTCGTGATTGCCCATCAGGCAGGCCACGCGGTCCGGCTCGGCCCAGTGCAGCCGGCTGACGGTGCGCAGGACCGCGGCGCTGTCGGGGCCGCGGTCGATGTAGTCGCCCAGGAACACCAGACGGCTCGGGCGGTCGCCGGCATGATCGGCGATCTGCTCCAGCAACACGTCGAGAAGGGCGGCGCAGCCATGGACGTCGCCGATCGCGTAGGTCAGAGGTCCGGGTTCCATGGCGCCATCGTCCACTGGAGCGCCGCTCTCCGCAAGGCCGCGACCACCGAGCCCCTCTATTGCGCGAGGTCGCGCATCACCGCGATCAGGTCCGCCTTGCCCTCGAAGCCGATGCCGGGGAGTTCCGGCATGGTGATGTAGCCGTCCTCCACCCGCACCCCGTCCGGGAACCCGCCGTAGGGCTGGAACAGGTCCGGGTAGCTCTCGTTACCCCCGAGACCGAGGCCGGCGGCGATGTTGAGAGACATCTGGTGTCCCCCATGGGGGATGCACCGGGACGGCGACCAGCCGAACTCGGCGAGCACGTCCAGGATGCGCAGATACTCAACCAGGCCGTACGACAGGGCGCAGTCGAATTGCAGCCAGTCGCGGTCGGGCCGCATGTTGCCGTAGCGCAGGAGGTTGCGGGCGTCCCGGTGCGAGAACAGGTTCTCGCCGGTGGCCATCGGCCCGGGATAGAACGGGGCGAGCGCCGCCTGCAACGCGTAGTCGAGGGGGTCGCCCGCCTCCTCGTACCAGAACAGCGGATAATCCCGCAGCATCCGGGCATAGGCGATGGCGGTCTCGAGATCGAAACGGCCGTTGGCATCCACCGCGAGGCGGCCGCGGCCGTCGATCTCGGCCAGCACCGCCTCGATCCGGCGCCGGTCCTCGTCGATCGGCGCGCCGCCGATCTTCATCTTCACGACCGTGTAGCCGCGGTCGAGGTAGCGGCGCATCTCGGCGCGCAGGGCGGTGTCGTCCTTGCCGGGATAATAGTAGCCCCCCGCCGCGTAGACGAAGACCCGCGGATCGGCCGCGCGGCCCTCCCGCTCGGCGAGCATCCGGAACAGCGGCCGGCCGGCGATCTTGGCCGCCGCATCCCACACCGCCATGTCCAGCGTGCCCACCGCCACCGAGCGCTCGCCGTGGCCGCCGGGCTTCTCGTTGCGCATCAGCGCGGCCCAGATCCGGTGCGGATCGAGATTGTCGCCCGCCTCCGTGAGGAGGCTTTCCGGAGCGGCCTCCAGGATCCGGTCGCGGAAGCGCTCGCGGATCAGGCCGCCCTGGCCGTAGCGGCCGTTGGAGTTGAACCCGTAGCCGACCACCCGGCGCCCGTCCCGGACCACGTCGGTGACTACCGCGACCAGGCTCGTGGTCATCTTGGTGAAGTCGATGTAGGCGTTGCGGATCGGCGAGGCGATGGGTTTGGTGACCTCGCGGACGTCGACGATGCGCATGGCTCCTGCCCCCTCTCGCGTCTCCGCGCGTTTGCCTCTGCCGCCCCTGGACGTGCTGGCCGGCATCAGGCCGTACCACTTGCTCGAGCGCCAGAGCCGCACCCGGCTCCCCGCGGAGCCTCAGGCTTTCGCGACCCGCGCGTAGCGGCCGTCGTAGCGGCCGGCGCGGATCAGCGCGAGCACCTCCGTCTCGCGGGCGGCCTGCGCCTGCACGGCCTCGATCAGCGACGGCCCGAGCTCGGGTGAGAAGGTCACGACGCCGTCGGTGTCGCCGACCACCACGTCGCCGGGGTTCACCGTCCAGCCGCCGACGCAGATCGGCACGTTGATCGCGCCGGGTCCGGTCTTGAAGGGCCCGCGCGGCGTCGCCGCCCGGGCATAACAGGGGAAGTCGGCCTGCGCGAAGGCGTCGGTATCGCGCACGGCGCCGTCGATCACGAAGCCCGCCACGCCGCGGCTCTCGGCGATCGCCTTCATGATGTCGCCGACCAGCGCCCGGCTCGTGTCGCCCCCGCCGTCGACGACGATCACATCCCCGCGACGGACCTCTTCCAGGGCCTGGTGGATGGCGAGGTTGTCGCCGGCGCGCACCCGGACCGTGAAGGCGGTGCCGACGAGGCGCCCGCGCCGGTGGAACGCGCGCAGGCCCGCCAGAACCGGCATCCGGTCGAGGCAGTCGCTGATCGTCGCCGTCGCGACGTCGCGGAAGGCGGCCAGAAGGGCGGGATCGACGGCAGGCGGTGCGGGATTGCGCATGATGGCAGTCATCGGACCGGATCTCTCCCTCGCGCCACGCCATGACGGCGCCGGCGGTTTGGCGGATCCTGCCTCAGGATCGGCGCGCTGTCGCGGTCGCGCGCGTCAATGGTCCGCGGTCGGCACCGTTCCGCCACCCGTGGCGAGCTTCCGGCGGGCGTCGGCCTGACCGCTGGTCGTCCCGAAATACGTCGCGGAGTCGCCCAGCTGAACGGCCGGCTGGCAGTTCGGCGTGCAGGACAGGGATTCCCGCTCGAGCCCGCGCTGGACCGTGATGGTCGACTCCTGCGACGCCTCGACCCGGATCGTCGTCTCGGCGATCATGGCGCCGGCATTGTCCAGCGCGATCAGGTTGGTCGAGCCGAAGCTCTTGCCGGTGAGCACGAGCACGCCGTTCTTCTGCGGCGTCACCTCGGCGATGATCGGATTGCCGACGATGACGGTCGACGTCTTCTCCGGCAGGCGGATGACCTTGGCGTTGTCCACCAGAACGGTCACGACCGGCAGCAGCTCGGGCTGGGCGGCCGCCGCCGCCGTGGCGCCCAACAGCAGGACGACGAGGCCGGCTCGGCCCGCCTTCGACAAGGTGCGGCGCATCGGAGACCCTCAAGAGGAGGCGGGCGGTCCACGGGACGCCGCTCCAGAGCGGGAGATACGCCGCATCGGTGAAGGAAGCGCTAAGCAAGACCAAGACGCCCGCTGCGTGTCAGATCGTTGAAACCCTACCTTCACCACGCCCGCACTCGGCCGAGCCAAGCGGGCGATCCGATCGAGATTTAACCGATTTTCAAGGCGTAATCGGCAGTCTGTGCGAGCCGCCGGTCGAGACCTGAAACTCTTCATCGGGCATCGTCCAAGCTTTAGTCGCACTGTTGATCGAAGGATCACTCCTCATGAAGACCCTGTTCACGCGTTTCGCCTCGGACGAGTCCGGTGCCACCGCCATCGAGTACGGCATGATCGCTGCCCTGATCGCCGTCGCCATCATCACCGCGCTGCGCACCGTCGGCACCAACCTGACCAACAAGTTCAGCCAGATCTCCGGCAACCTGAACTGATCGCGGTCCATCGGCCACGATCTGCGGCAGGTCTGAGACGCTTCGTCCGCGCTGAGCGGACGGGGCGGTCTCGACCGGCCGCCGCGGCCGTTGCTCGGGATCGACCGCCCACCGGCGCCGCTCGTCCCGGAGTCAGACCCGCGGGATCCGCCAACGGCAGCCGCCCTGTCGGGGCGGCGCGTTCGTCCCGCGGCAACCGATACCGACAAGGTTGATCCAGACATGCTCGGCACGGATATGGTCGGCATCGACTTCGCAGCTTCAGGGATGGCGGGGCTCGGCCTCGCGAGCTTCGGGCTGCTGATCCTGTTCCCGTTCCTGATGGCGTACGCCGCGGCGAGCGATCTGCTGACGATGCTGATCCCGAACCGGATCTCCCTCGCCCTGGTGGCGGGGTTTGCGCTACTCGCCGTCACGGGGCCGATGAACTGGACCGAGATCGGCTACCATCTGGGCGCCGGGACGGTGGTTCTCCTGGCAACCTTCACGCTGTTCGCCTTCGGGGTGATCGGCGGGGGCGATGCGAAGCTGGCGGCCGCCACCGCGCTGTGGCTCGGCTTCGACGGCCTCGGCGACTATCTGCTGGTGGCCTCGATCTTCGGTGGGGCCCTCACCCTCGCGATCCTGTTCGCGCGGTCGCATCCGCTGCCCCTGCGCATCGCGCGCATGCCCTTCGCCCTGCATCTCCACGACGCCAAGACCGGGATCCCCTACGGGATCGCCCTGGCGGCTGCCGCCCTCATCATCCTGCCCGAGACCGAGATCTGGACGCGGGCGCTCGCCGGCTGAGGGACGCGCCAGCGTCGCGGGCCCGCGGGCTGGGCTCGGCGGTTCGGTGTTGCGCCGAATCCACGGTTCCGGATCTGGAGCCCGGGTCGCGGCCCCGCTAAAAGCCCGACATGCCCCTCGCGCTGCTGCGTCGCCCTGATCCGGACCACCTCGAGATCGAGCACGAGGGGACCAGCCTCCGCATCGCGTTGCGCCGCCGCCCGACCGCACGCCGCATCACGCTGCGGGTCTCGGCGGCCACCGGCGATGTCGTGATCACGCTCCCGAGCCGCACGGCCGTGAACACCGCGCAGCGCTTCGCCGCCAGCCATGCAGGCTGGATCGCCGCCCGTCTGGCGCGCATGCCCGCCCGCGTCGTCTTCGAGCCGGGCGCGGCCGTGCCGCTGCGCGGCGTACCCCACCGCGTGTGTCTGCACGCGACACGCAGCGCTGCGGTGCGAGTCACGCACGAAGGCGAGGAAGCGGTGATCACGGTCGCCTGCGCGCCGGCCCACGTGGCGCGCCGGATCCGCGACTTCCTGGCGCGGGAAGCCCGGCGTGACCTCGGTGAAGCGGTCGAACGCTACGCGGAACGGCTTGGGGAGCGGCCGGCGCGCATCACCCTGCGCGATACCCGCAGCCGCTGGGGATCCTGCACCGCGCGCCGGGAGCTGAACTTCTCGTGGCGGCTGATCCTGGCGCCCCCGATGGTGCTCGACTACCTCGTCGCCCACGAGATGGCGCATCTGCGCGAGATGAATCATTCGCCCCGGTTCTGGGCGCTCCTGCGCGACCTCTGCCCGAACGTGGATGCCGCGGAAGCCTGGCTGAAGCGCCACGGCGCCGGCTTGCACCGCTACGGGTGAGCGGCGCCGGCCTCAGCCCTTGGCGCGGAGCACCCGCTGCCGAACAACGGCGTCGGCCGGCCAAGTCGGCCGGGGATCGACTTCGCCGGGCGCGAGGGTGCGCGGGGCGACGCTGTCGCAGACCTCGCGCTGACGGATGATCACCGGGTTGCCGAACGCGTCGCGCCGGCGGACCAAGCCGCCCTCCCGGCAATACCCGGCGATCGCCGCCTGTCCGTTGCGGCGACCATACGGGTTCACCGCCACCGGCGGATGCTCGATCACCAAGGTGCCGGTTTGGTTCAGCGAGCGCTCGACGTAGGTCGTCTCGTCGACCGGCAGGGACTGGGCCCCGGCCTGAGTGAGGGTGGCCAACAGGCAGGCGGCCGAGAGGGCGAGCGGGCGCATCACGACTTCAGGATCCTGCATTGAAAGACTGACGTGGCCTTATCTAGGCCCGCATATCCCGCACGAATAGCGCCGCAGGGCAACACCGCGCCCGCATCGCTTGACAGCGCGGGGGCGGCCATGGTCGGAACACGCCCGATTGTACGGCTCCTGCCGGTCCACGGCGGGAGCGTTCCGAAGGGATCGGTGGTGCCGCTTCACGCGAGGCTCGTTCGTTTGCGGCAAGCCATCCTGCGCGCCGCGCTGCCGGTAGTCCTCGCTCTGGTCGCGGCGGCGTCCTCATCCGCGGGGCCGGCGGCAGCGCAGGGCATGGTCCGGAAGACCTTCGACGATTGGCAGCTCCGCTGCGAGACGCCGGCCGGGGCGAAGGCCGAGCAATGCGCGCTCGTGCAGTATCTCGCCGCCGAGGATCGTCCGAACCTGACCCTCGTGGTGATCGTCCTGAAGACGGCCGACAACCGCGGCTATCTGCTGCGCGTCGTGGCACCGCTCGGCGTGCTCCTGCCCTCGGGCCTCGGCCTGAAGATCGATCAGACCGATATCGGCCGCGCGGGCTTCGTCCGTTGCCTCACCACCGGTTGCGTGGCCGAGGTGGTGATGGACGATGGCCTGGTCCGGCAGTTCAAGGGCGGCTCGCAGGCGACCTTCATCGTGTTCCAGACGCCGGAGGAAGGCGTCGGCATCCCGCTCTCGATGAAGGGTTTCGCAGCCGGGTTCGACAGCCTGAAATGACGATGCCGCTCGGGAGCCGTGCGATGATCGACGATCGGGACGTATCCGCGGGACGGCGGCGGCATGGGACCGCGCGATCCGCCAGGCTTCTCAGCCTCGGAGGCCTCGTCCTGGCCGCATCCGTCGCGGTCGTCCCGGCCCGCGCTGAGGACGGCAACGTCTTCTCCAACCTGCTGAAGTTCGGCGGCACCACGGTCCCGCCGTCGCAGCCCGAATCCCTCGATCCGCCCTATTGTCCACCCGTCGAGGTCGCCGACGGCGCCGCCGCATCGCGCACGCTCGCGGGTGAGGCCGTGCGCACGCAGTTCTCCCTTGCCCGCCTCGCCCGGGAATGCACGCGGCGGCAGGACGGTTCGATCACCGTGAAGGCGGGCGTCGAGGTCAACGTCCTGCTGGGCCCGGCGGGGGCGCCGGGCCGGTTCGACGTGCCGGTTACGTTCCAGATCCGCCACGAAGGCAAGGTGATCACGAGTCGCGTCGAGCGGGCCGGCGTGATCGTCGAGTCCGGGCAAGCGCAGGGCTTCGCCACCATCGTCGCCGACGAGCTTCAGGTCCCGGTCGCGGCGACCGCCGACTATGACATCACGGTTGGCATCGGCACCGGTAAGGGGAGCGGCGGAAAGCCCGCCTCGAAGCCGCGCCGACGGAAACCGGCGGTGGCAGCGGCTCCCGCCGCCGGAGGCGACGCTGCCCAGTGACGCCGCGGCGCACCTCGTCGATCCGATCCCCCTGACGGCACCTGCCGGTCGCGGCCGGATCCCGCTCGGTCGCACGGCGCGCTTCCACCTGGAGGCGACGGACGATCCGGTCTTCGGCCGCCGCCTCGTCCTTCCGGACGGCCCGGCGGCCGGCTGGATCGTCCTGAGTTACAGCGGTGCCCCCCTGGCGACGGCCTACCGCCCGATCCTGCGGATCCTGCGCGGACCCGACGCCGCGACCCAGGACTTCGTGCTCCCGGGCGCCGCTCAAGGCCTCGCGCACTGGCTCGGACTGATTCCGGCCGATGCGCGGGAGATCCGCCTGTGCGCCGGTTCCGACTTCCTCCTCGAGCGGGTCGGGCTCCGGCGCGAGGCCGGTGTGCTGGCGCAATGCCTCCTGCGCCGGCCCTGGCGCTTCGTGGGTGCGCTGTACGAGCGCGCCCGCGGTTCGGAACGGCGCTACCGCGACACCCTGCGGGGGGCCTGCGCGGTGACGCCCATGACGCGGTTCCCGTCCTGGGCCGCGGCGCGAACCCGCTCCGTGCGGATTCCGCCGGTTCACCTGAAGATCCGCTGCCTCGTCCTGGCGCGCCCCACGGATGCGGCGGCGCTGGCCTCCACGCTGGACGCACTCCGGAACCAGACGCACCGGGCTGACGACGTCTGCGTCGCCTGGGACGGCGGACCGCCGGCCGCAGCGGATCCGCGTGCCCGCCACGAGCGCTGGGACGAGGGCGCATCCCCGGCTGGTCTGATCGCCGACGCCGACGCCCTCTGCCTGCTGCGGGCCGGCGACGTCCCGGAGCCCGAGGCCCTCGCGTTGCTGGGGCATGCCGTCTCGGGCGCGGACCTCGCCTACGGGGATGCGGTCGGGCCCGACGGCGCGCCCCGCCTGAAGCCGGGCTGGAGCCCGGACCTCGCCCTTGCGACGGGCTACGTCGGCCGCCCGCTGCTGGTGTCGCGCGCGTTCCTCGACGCAGCGGGGGCCGCGACCCTCGGCCCGCAGGCGGAGGCGACCCTCGCCCTCGAGGTTGCCGCCGTCGCGGCCGGGGCCGCGGTGATCCATGTGCCGCGCATTCTTGCCCGCACCGTCGATGATTTTCTCGCCCGGGATGCCCGGGCCCAGGCGCTCGACGGTCGGCTGAAGGCGTCGGGTTCGCGAGTCCGCGCCGCGATCCACGCCGGCGCCGTCCGGCTCGACTGGCCCCTGCCGCAACCGGCGCCGGCGGTCAGCGTCGTGATCCCGTCGCGCGACCGGCTCGACCTGATCGCGCGCGTCTGCCGCGGGGTCCTGCACGAGACCGCCTATGCACCCGTCGAGCTGATCATCGTCGACAACGGCTCGACCGACCCGGGCGTGCTGGCGCATTACGAGACGCTGCGTCGCGACCCGCGCGTGCGCATCCGCATCGATCCGCAGCCCTTCAACTTCGCCGCGATGGTCAATGCCGGCGTCGCCGTGGCGACGGGCGCCGTCGTCGTGCTGCTCAACAACGACGTGGCCGTGCTGGAGCCGGGCTGGCTTGAGGCGATGGTCCGCCACGCTTGCCGGCCGGAGGTGGGGGCCGTGGGCGCAAAGCTGCTCTACGGCGACGGCACCCTGCAGCATGCCGGCGTCGTCGTCGGCCTGGGCGGACGGGCGGGCCATATCCTGCGCCGCCGTCCCGGCGACACGCCGGGCCATCTCGGGCGCCTGCACGTCGCCCACGAGGTCTCGGCGGTCACCGCCGCCTGTCTCGCGGTCGCGCGCGAGAAGTACCTCGCGGTCGGCGGCTTCGACGCCGAGGCTTTCCCCGTCGACTTCAACGACGTCGATTTCTGCCTGCGGCTCGGCGCGGCCGGCTGGAAGACGGTCTGGACTCCGGCGGCAGCCCTGGCGCATCTCGAATCCGTCAGCCGCGGCCCCTCCACGGGTGCCAAGCGCGCCCGGTTCGAGCAGGAGGCCGCGCGCTTCTCCGAGCGCTGGCGCGACGTGATCCGCCACGATCCGTACTACCATCCCGCCCTGTCGCTCACGACGTTCGGCGAGGATCTCGAATGACGCCCGGACCGGGCCCGGGCGGCGGCCTGTATCTCGGATCCCCGCGGCGATCCTGGCGCGGGCTGGTCGAGGCGGCGCGTCAGGTCGTGGGCAGGCCTCGGGAGGCCGGACACGTCCTCTGGGCGCGGCTGACCGGCAAGCGGCGGCGCGCCCGCCAGAAGGGCGCGGCACTCGTCGGGATCGATCACCGGCTCGCCCTTCCGGCGCGTAGTCTCGACCGCTACCCGCCGGCCGCCGCCGGGCCGGGAGGCGACATCCGGGTGATCGGCGACGGCGTTCTCGTCGAAGGCGCCCCCGAGCGGATCGCCGCGGCCTTCGCGGCCGATCCCGATCTCCACGCCGTGTACGGCGACGCGCTGGTGGAGGACCGGCCGGGCGGTCCGGCTTTGCCGCTGCTGCCGCCGGTCTTCGACGCCGACCGGCTCGCGGCCTTCGACTATCTCGGCCCCGTCCTGGCCTTTCGGGGCGGCGCCCTCGACGCGGAGGCCGGTCCGGTCGGTCCGGCCGAGGCCGCCCTGCGCATCGCCGAGCGGCACGGCCCGCACGCGGTCGGCCACCTTCCGGAGATCCTGTCGGTCCGGCGCGCGGGGGCGGCCCACGGAGGCCCTCCGGAAGGGGCGGGGCGGGGGGAGCGGCACCGCGAGGTCGTGCGCCGCCACCTCGACCGGATCGGACGCCCCGAGGCCGGCCTCGTCGTCGCGCCGGACGGGCTCGTGCGGGTCGAATACCCGATCCCCGATCCGCCGCCCCTCGCCAGCATCATCGTCCCGACCCGCGACCGGCTCGACCTGCTCCGCCCCTGCCTCGACAGCCTGCGAACCTGCACCGACTGGCCCGCGTTCGAGATCCTGGTCTGCGACAACGACAGTCGCGAGAAGGAGACCCTGGACTTCCTGCGCGGCCTGGAGCGGGAGGGGAGGGGGCTGGTCGTACCCTGTCCCGGGCCGTTCAACTTCGCCGCCATGAACAACGCCGCGGCGGCCCGCGCCCGCGGCGCTCTGCTGGTCTTCGTCAACAACGACGTCGAGGCGTTCCGACCCGACTGGCTGTCCCTGATGGCCCGCGAGGCCCTGCGCCCGGAGGTGGGCGCCGTGGGTGCCAGGCTCCTCGACGGGGCCGGCCGGATCCAGCACGCCGGCATCGTGCTCGGCACGGGCGGCCTCGTCACCCACGGCCACCGCCACTTCGCCGGCGACGCCCCCGGCTACCTCGCGGCGTTGCGCGTCACCCACGCGGTCTCGGCCGTGACGGCGGCCTGCCTCGTCGTGGAGGCGGCCAAGTTCCGGGCGGTCGGCGGGTTCGACGAGGTGGAGTTCGCCGTCGACTTCAACGACGTGGATCTCTGCCTGCGCCTCGACGCGGCCGGCCACCGCACGCTCCTGGTGCCGGGGGCGGTTCTGCATCACCGGGAATCGGCGAGCCGCCGCTGGACCCCGCAGGCCCGCGAGCGGCACGAGCGCGAGATCGCGGCGCTGAAAACGCGATGGGGGCCGCTGCTCGCGCAGGACCCCCATTACCACCCGGGCTTCGACCCGGATCTCTCGACCCATGCGCGTCTGCGCCCGGGCTTCCCCGGGTCCGGGCGCGCAATCCTGCGCCGCCCGCCCGCCTGAGGGCCTACTGGACGAGGCGCGGACCGCTGCCCTGGACCTTCTCGTTCTCCGACATGATGCCGAGACGCCGGGCGACCTCCGTGTAGGCCTCGATCAGACCGCCGAGATCCTTGCGGAACCGGTCCTTGTCGAGCTTGTCGGACGACTTGATGTCCCACAGGCGGCAGGAATCCGGGGAGATCTCGTCGGCGACGACTATGCGCATCATGTCGCCTTCCCAGAGCCGGCCGGTCTCCATCTTGAAGTCCACCAGACGGATGCCGACGCCGAGGAAGAGCCCGGACAGGAAGTCGTTGACGCGGATCGCCAGCGCCATGATGTCGTCGATCTCCTGGGGCGTCGCCCAGCCGAAGGCGGTGATGTGCTCCTCGGAGACCATCGGATCGTTGAGCGCGTCGTTCTTGTAGTAGAATTCGATGATCGAGCGCGGCAGCTGCGTGCCTTCCTCCAGGCCCAGCCGCGTGGCCAGCGACCCGGCCGCGACGTTGCGCACCACCACCTCGAGCGGGATGATCTCGACTTCGCGGATCAGCTGCTCGCGCATGTTGAGCCGGCGGATGAAATGCGTCGGCACACCGATGTCGTTGAGGTGCTGGAAGACGAATTCCGAGATCCGGTTGTTCAGCACGCCCTTGCCGTCGATGACCTCGTGCTTCTTCGCGTTGAAGGCCGTCGCGTCATCCTTGAAGTGCTGGATGAGCGTGCCGGGCTCGGGCCCCTCGTAGAGGACCTTCGCCTTGCCCTCGTAGATGCGACGGCGGCGGTTCATAGGCGTGTACCGTGGTTTGAGGAAGTCCATGGGCCGAGGCTCCTGATGCGCGACGATGGGGAGGAATCCGCGGCGCGGCGACCGGACACGAGGTCGGGCGGCCGGACGGCCTCTGCCCGAGAGCCCCGGCAACCGGTTGGTAAACTAGCCGAAGCGGGCTTGCAGCACAACGCGTAGGCCCGCGGGGCGGGATTGCGGAGAGCGCCCCGGACGGGCCCCGGATGCGTCCCGGGCATCCTCACGCCGGCGTCTTGGACGGGTATCGGCAGAGATCCGCGATGCGGCAGCGTGGGCATTCGGGCTTCCGCGCCTTGCAGGTGTAGCGGCCGTGCAGAATCAGCCAGTGATGGGCATGCAGGCGATAGGGCTCCGGCACGATCGCCTCCAGCCCGGCCTGAACCCTGTCGGGGGTCGCGCCGACGACCAGCGGGATCCGATTTGACACCCGGAAGATATGGGTGTCGACGGCGATCCGCGGGACCCCGAAGGCGATGTTCAGCACGACGCTCGCGGTCTTGGCGCCGACGCCCGGAAGCACCTGCAGCGCCTCCAGGCTCGCCGGCACCGCGCCGCCGTGCTGCTCCACCAGGATGCGCGAGAGCGCGACCACGTTCTTCGCCTTGGTGTTGAACAGCCCGATCGTGCGGACGAAGTCGCGGATCCGGTCCTCGCCCAGCGCCAGCATCTTGTCCGGGCTGTCGGCCACGGCGAAGAGCGGACGGGTGGCGAGGTTGACCCCCCGGTCGGTCGCCTGGGCCGACAGCACCACCGCGACGAGCAGCGTGAACGGGTTGACGTAATGCAGCTCGCCCTTCGGTTCCGGCTCGTCCGCGTGGAAGCGCCGGAAGATCTCGGCGAGGGTCGCGGAATCGACGGGAGCGGGCGCGGTCTCCACCCGGGCGATGGTCGCGGGTCCGATCGGGCCGCCGAGCCGGGCCGAGGCCGCGCGGTTCGGACCGCTCTTCGACCGTCCCGCGCTGGAGCGGTCGGCGCGATCCGTCACGGGCGGCGGTGGCTTTCTGGCGGGCATCGGCGCGTTATATGGATCGCATGGCGAGCGGCAATCCTTCCGTCCATCCCTACGGGCTCGACCCGGATACGATCGACCGGCCGGTCTTCTCGGCCACCATCCGACCGCACCAGTCCCTGAGCCGGCGCGGCTTCCGGGTGGTGATGGCGGGCTGCTGCGCGGTCTCGGTCACCGTCTCGGTCTGGGCGTGGCGGATGGGCTTCTGGCCGGTGGCCGGCTTCTTCGGCCTCGACATGCTGGCGATCTACACGGCGCTGAAGGTCAGCTTCCGTCGGGGGCGCTCCTTCGAGGAGGTGATGATCTCGCAGATCGAGATCCTGCTCGCCCGGGTCAGCCATCGGGGCGAACGGCGCGAGTGGCGGTTTAACCCCCTCTGGACCAAGCTCGAGACCATCGAGGACGACGAGTATGGGCTTCAGCGCCTGACCCTGATCTCGCGCCGGCAGCAGGCCCTGGTGGCCCGCGACGCCGGACCCGACGAGCGCGCCCGCGTCGCCCAGGGCCTCAGCGCGGCGCTGGCACAGGTGAAGAAGGGCTATTGAAGAACCCACCGCGTCGCCGCGCCCGCGATGCCCCGCAACCGCGCGGATCGGGAAAAACGCCGGCCCCGCGGAGATGGGGTGTTGACGGCTGTGATTGGTGGATCTATATCCCGGCTCATCGGCGCCGGCCGCGAGAGTGGTCCGGGCGCTGGTCTATCTTCTGACAAGCGGCGGGACTGTCTGGCGAGGTTGCCGGGCGGTGTTCTGTTTGCCGCGTGATGGGCTCCGGCGACGGGGCGGCGCGTTGACAAGTTGGATGTGCGGAAGGGAGACGCGGGCGGCGTTTTTCCTTGCGGCGGGGGCTTATGGCCCTGGCGGGAGAGACTTGGTCCGATCTGCTGTACTTCTTTCTGAGCTCACCCACGGGTGTTTGGCCGTGTGCAGCGTGG
>NZ_JAKSXX010000292.1 GCF_022829385.1 Methylobacterium sp. J-070
TTCGGGTTTGCGGGGATCTGGACCGTGCGCGAGCAGAACCAGCTGCTCGCCTGCTGCTTCGGCCTTCCTGTCACGAACAAAGCATGAAAGCGAGACGGTAGACGCCCTTCCGCGGCTCACAGCCGGGTTTGCGACACGCCCGCCGGAACCGGGGTTCCGACTTGACGCCCGAGGGCGCTTCGTGGCTTGTGAGGATTGGAAAAGCGGCCCCACAGGCCATCTCGATTTCGACAGCCTCGACCTTGCCGGGTCGGGGCTGTTGGCTTTTCAGGGTCCTACTGCGGCGGTCGGTGCTCCTGGTTGCGCCGGCGACTCGCGCGAGGCGTGCGCCAGCCGGACATGGCATGTCGGCCGGGCGGCACGGTTAAGTCAACGTCAGGGAATGATCAGCGCGACCATGCCGGCCAGACCTTCGACCCTCGCGGACCTGCGCAGAGCCGGCATCATCAGCAGCCAGGAGATCGTTGCGGCGATCGACGCGTACATGCGGGACCCGGCTGCTGGTCCCTACCGCTTTCCCAGCGGCCACAGCCTGGACATCGC
>NZ_JAKSXX010000296.1 GCF_022829385.1 Methylobacterium sp. J-070
GGGCGAGCACCCGGGCCGCGAAGGCCCGCGCGTGGACGAGGGCGGTGGTTGCGTGAAGCGTACGGGGCCTGGGGCAGCAGCGTGGCGCATGGTTTTTGGGGACGATCGGCGCGCAGCGCACCCTCGCCCCTGTGCGGGGGAGGGTGGCTCCTGCGTCGGCAGGGGCCGAGGGAGGGAAGCGCCGCTGCAGACCGGGGCTGTGACCGTCATGCAGGGCGCGCATTGTCCGGAAGCCGGGTTAACCACTCCCGGCGCCCTTCGGGGGCCACCCTCCCCCACAGAGGGGGAGGGAGGGCGGGGC
>NZ_JAKSXX010000038.1 GCF_022829385.1 Methylobacterium sp. J-070
CCCGGAGGTGGCGGCGCGCGTCGTGGCCCTGACGCAGGGAGAGCCACCCGGCGAGACCACGCACTGGACGGCGGCTGCCATGGCCAAGGCTGCATCCATCAGCGTCTCGTCGGTGCAGCGGATCTGGCGCGGGCACGGCCAGCCCGCATCCCGCCCCTCGGCCCGGAGGTGGCGGCGCGCGTCGTGGCCCTGACGCAGGGAGAGCCACCCGGCGAGACCACGCACTGGACGGCGGCTGCCATGGCCAAGGCTGCATCCATCAGCGTCTCGTCGGTGCAGCGGATCTGGCGCGGGCACGGCCTGCAGCCGCATCGGGTCCGGCAGTTCAAGCTCTCCACCGACCCGGCCTTCGCCGCCAAACTGCGCGATGTGGTTGGACTCTACGTCGATCCACCAGCCCATGCCGTGGTGCTCTCCGTCGACGAGAAGTCTCAGATCCAGGCCCTCGCTCGCACGCAGGACCCGTTGCCGATGAAGCCGGGTCAGCCCACGACGCGCACCCACGACTACAAGCGCCACGGCACCACGACCTTGTTTGCCGCTCTGGACGTTCTGGAGGGCAAGGTGATCGGCCGGTGCATGCAGCGCCACCGGCACCAGGAGTTCATCCGCTTCCTCAACGCGGTCGAGGCGGCGGTCCCGGCCGGAAAACTCGTCTACGCGATCTTAGACAACTACGCCGTTCACAAGCACCCGAAGGTCCGCGCCTGGCTCGACCGCCACCCGCGTTGGACCTTCCACTTCACCCCCACCTCCGCCTCCTGGCTCAATGCCGTCGAGGGCTTCTTCGCCAAACTCGCAAAACGACGGCTGCGACGGGGTGTGTTTGGCTCTCTCGTCGAGGTTCAGGCCGCCATCAAGCGCTTCATCGCCGAGAGCAACGGCAACCCAAAACCTTTCGTCTGGACCGCGGACCCGGATCGCATCATCCAAGCCGCCAAACGCGGGCATCAAGCGTTAGACTCGAACCACTAGAGTCGGGTCGACCATGAGAGGCGCAGCGATTTGGTGGCTCGTGGTAGCGCTGGTACCTTGCTGGGGCACGCAAGCTACAGCGCGGCATCATCGAGCGAACACTCCCCCTCGCGCAAGAACTGAAGCGCCGCGACTCATTCCTCCAGGACTGCCAGCTACGAGGCTGCGCCCGCCGGATGATGGCATCATCCACTGGAACACGCCGAATAAGGACGGCAATCTCGGCGGTCCCGGAACCGGCGGGGGTGGCGGTGGCGGCGGCTAACCTATTCCGGCCGCCGCATTTGCCGCTCGCGATCCTGTGCGATGTCGTGGAAGAGGTTGCAGAACGAACGCGATGGCAACCACACGGGCGGAGCGTTCGCCGATTGATGAGCGCGGTTCGGAGCGCCACCCGGAGGGACGCATGGTGCTTGGCGGAGTTCCGTACCGTCACCGCGGATGGGGCCAAGGTGCGGGAAGGCCTTCGGGATAGCGCCTCGCATCGTCATCGGCCCGGCTGCCTCGGTATTCGCTGTCGCGTCCTGGCCACCTCCGTCGCGGGCGCAACCTGTTGCCGGTGGCGGGCCGAAGCTCCTCGACTACGGCAACTGCTGTGACCCGGGCAACGATGCTCTCCTTCTGCCGATCGAGAATCTCGACGTAGCATGCACTGATCACGACACTTGCACGCCGGATGTCGATTTACCCCCAGAGGCTGCTATCTTCGGCTGTAACGCGAGGGGGAGGCGGTAGCCGCCGAGGAATAAGTGGACCGGCGGCCCTCTGGATCGGCGAGGGGCGAGACGGTTACGTCCCGCCCCCTCCCCAGGTACTCCTCCGAGGGAATCATCCCCGGTACGGCCAGCACATTCGAAGCCGACCGAGGTACTGCGGGCTCAGCCCAAGGGCCGTACGCGCGGGCCGCGCCGCCCGCTGCGATGCGGGGAGCGGACCGGCACGCCCACGGTTCGACCCGCCTTGCCGGACCAGACCGAGGGCGCGCCGCCCGGCGCGCCCGCACGCCGTTCCATTCCGGCGAGCGGGCCGCCCGCCTGCGATCCCGAGGAATTGAAGGGCGAGCCCCCCTGGGCCACGGCGCCGCCCGACGCGAGGCACAGGGCGCCCAATGCGATGAATGTCGACTTGGTCACGGTACACGTTCTCCTGTCTGTTCGAGATGCTTTGAGCGTGGATGATCGTCTCGCCTCTGCGGGCGATGGTTGTCATGCCGAACCGGCCGTTCTCTCCCTCGACGCCGGGCGGCGATCGCCCGACGATCCGCAGACTCCGCGCTGACATCGGCCGGTCAGCACCGTGTTGTCGTGGCGTTGATCAGCCAACCGTTCGCATCTCATTGAGGAGATCGACCACAAGCGCGGCCGCGGGGCGTTCCCGGGCGAGCGGCGCTCCCTGCCCGGCCCATTGGGCCGCGGCGGCGTCGCTGCCGCCTGCCGCGGCCGCGGCATGCAACTGCTTCGCGGCATCGTAGGCCATCGGGTAGCCGCAGGCGGGCGGGCTTCCCACAACCTGCCCGTGCAGCATCAGGCGGTTCGAGATGCCCCTGGCGGGACGGCCGGAGATGGCGGAGGTGAGCCGCGTGTCGTGGGCGCGCGCGCTCCGCAGGGCGGCCCGGTACGTCGCGTCGGCCGCGCTCTCGGGGCACAGCACGAAGGCGGTCCCGAGCTGGGCCGCCGCTGCGCCGAGCGCGAGCATCCCCCGCACGCCGCTTCCGTCCATGATGCCGCCGGCGGCGACCACAGGGCGGGAGGTCCGGCGCACGATCTGGCTGACCAGCACGAAGGTCGAGAGGGCGCTGTCGTGCGCCTCGGGGTCGAACATGCCCCGATGGCCGCCCGCCTCGATGCCCTGCGCGACGATCACGTCGATGCCGGCGGCGTCGATCCGAGCCGCTTCCTCGGGGTTCGTGGCCGTGGCCATCATGGGGATGCCGGCGGCACGGTACGCGGCGAGCCATTCCGCGGGCGGCAGCCCGAAGTGGAAGCTGACGACCGGCGGCTTGACCTCGAGCAGCAGCCGATAGGCCTCCTCGTCGTCCAGGTGGCTCCTGTAGATCTCCCGCAGGCTCTCCGGCGCCTTGGCGCCGAACTCCTCGAACAGGGGCGCGAGGTGGGCCAGCCACGCCGTCTCCCGCTCCGCGTCGCGCGCGGCGGCCGGATGGCAGAACACGTTGACGTTGAAGGGCCGGTCGGTCCTGGCGCGCGTGGCGGCGATCATCTCGCGCGCCTGGGCCACCGAGCTCGCGCCGATCCCGATCGAGCCGAGCGCCCCAGCGTTGGACACGGCGGCGGCGAGGTCGGGCGTCGAGACCCCGGCCATGGGCGCCTGGACCAACGGGTGGTCGACCCCGAGCAGTTCCGTGAACCGTGCAATTGTCGACATTGGTGCCGCTCCTCGGCTCGTGGCCATCCGGCCGGAAGGCCGGAATCGGGTATCGGGGCGCCGTCCTAGGCGGCCTCGCGCCCGTCCTGTAGGAGCTCCTCAGTCGGCCCGAAGAACTCGAACCTGATGCGGTCGGACGTCACACCGTACAGCGCCAGCCCGCCCGCGATTGAATCCAGGAAGGATCGGGGTCCGCAGATGTAGTAGGTCGCCGTCGCGTTGGGGGTGTTGGCGTAGAGCCAGTCCGCGGTGACGACCCCGAGGAACTCGAACTTCCCGGCACCCAGGTCGTCGGTCTCGGGCCTGCTAAAGAAAACTTTCCTGTGCAGGCCGGGATGGCCGTCCACGAGCGCCCGCACGTGCTCGCCCATCGCCTGGAGGCGACCATTGCGGGCGCCGTGCACGAACCAGGTCGGCCGATCCGGGGTGGTCTCGGCGATCGCCTCCAGCATGCTGACCATGGGCGTCAGGCCGACGCCAGCGCTCACGAGCACGACCGGGGCTTCGCTGGCCTGGTCGAGGACGAAGTCGCCCGCGGGAGCCGCGGCCTGGAGCACGGTCCCAGGCCGGGCGTGGTCATGCAGCCACGAGGAGGCCGCGCCGTCGGGCGTGCCCGGGCTTGCCTCGCGCTTGACCGAGATCCGGTAGGAGCTGGGGTTGGGCCCGCACGAGATCGAGTAGTTGCGCTTGAGCACGCCGTGGCCCGGCACGTCGAGACGGAACCCGAGGTACTGGCCCGGACGATGCGGCAGGACCGCGCCTCCGTCGGCCGGCTTGAGGACGAACGAGCGGATGGCCTCGCTCTCGCGCGTCACGCCGTCGATCACGAAGTCGCGCCAACCCGCCCATCCGCCCACGGCTGCCGACCGGTCCCGGTAGAGGGTCGCCTCCCGGCCCATGAGGATTTCGGCCAGGAACCAGTAGGCTTCCCCCCACGCGGCCCGGATCTGCGGCGTCGCAGCCTCGCCCAGCACGTCGCCGATCGCGCCCAGCAGGGCCTCGGCGACGTGAGGATAGTGCTCCGGGAGGATGTTCAGGGCGACATGCTTCTGCGCGATGCGCTCGACGGCGCCGGCGAGGACGCCGAGGTTCTCGATGTTGCGCGCGTATGCCAGCACGGATTGCGCGAGGACACGGGGCTGCGAGCCGGTCTCGCCATGGTGCGATTGGTTGAAGAGCTCACGCATCTCGGGATTCGTGAACAGGCGCTCGTACATGCGGGTGGTGATGGTCAGCCCGTGCGCCTCCAGCGCCGGGACGGTGGCCTTGACCAGATCGATGGTGGCTCGGGACAGGGGATCAGGCATGACGACCTCATAAAGATGTATTTCTAACGAACCTTATATGGCTGCCTTCCATAAGGTGCAACAAAAATATACCTTATGCCGTTGGAGGTGCCATGCGTTTGACCCGCTACACGGACTACGCCCTGCGGACGCTGATCTACGTCGGCCTGAACGAGCCGCGTCAGAGCTCGATCGCCGAGATCGCGCGGGCCTACGGCATCTCGGAGAGCCACCTGACGAAGGTCGTCCACCAACTCGGGCGCCTCGGCCTGGTCCGCACCATCCGTGGACGCGGGGGCGGCCTGCGCCTCGGGCGTCCCCCGGGCGAGATCAACGTCGGTTCCGTGGTGCGCCAGACCGAGGATGACCTGGCGCTCGTCGAATGCTTCAGCGGCGGCATGTGCGCGATCACGGCTCCGTGCCGCCTTCGGCGCGCGCTGGGCGAGGCGCTGACGGCGTTCCTGGGCGTGCTCGACGGCTACACCCTGGCGGACCTGCTCGGGCACGGGGCCACGGACGAGCTTGCCGGCTTGCTCGGCATCGCCCCCGGCTCCAGGGTTGAGACTTGAGCCGGTCAGGCGGTCACCCGATCGCACGGCCGACTTCGCCCACGAGAGCGACGTCCGCAGCCGGCGCCGACCGCAGGGTGCGTGGGACGACCACGTACGACCAGATGTCGTCGGCGACGTCCGCCGGGAGGTCGACGAACGACAGGTCGAGCTGCTCCCATCCGGGATCGTCGGCCGGTCCGATCGTCGTCCGGAGGTGATCGACCGGGTGGCGTGCGGGCTGCGGCGCCGCCGTCCCTCCGGGCGCGGTCCCGGGCGGCACCGTCCCGGACCGCGGCTGCCCACCGATGCCCGCGACAACGTCGTGGACGAGACGCTCAACGAACATCGCGCGGCCTCTTCGGACGAGCATCCGATACGTAACCATGGCTCCGTCTCCGTGCGTCGCGCCGAGCACCGGCGCATGGCTGGACTGGCCTTCGCGCCGGCACGACGGGTGCCGGCCGTGCCGGCGACCGCCCGGCGACGGAGGGCCGCGGGCTGGCTGGCCGACCTCGCCCCGAGGCATTGCCGAGGCACCGGGGGCGTCGCCGGCCTAGTCGGTCCAGGGCGCGAACGATCCTACTGGGGAAGCCTGCCGGCCACCTTCGCCAGCCCCGCCCGGGCGCAGACCTCGTCCTTGTCGCCGCCCGGGGCGCCCCCGATCCCCAGCGCGCCGACGATGGCGCCGCCGGCCTTGAACGCCACCGCTCCGGGCAGCGCCATGACGTTCCGGACGGTCGCGAGCCTGGGCGCGTAGGGGCTCGTTTTCACCAGCTCGAAGAGGCCGCTCGACGCGTCGAAGCCGAACTCCGGGCCGAGGGTGATGACGGTATAGGCCTTCTGGAAACTCGATTCGGCCGTGTGCACCGTCGCGCCGTCGCCCCGCAGCGCGACCTGGGGCACCCCATCCATGTCGACGACCGTCGCAGTGACGCGGTACCCCTGGCTGGAGCACAACCGAATGGCTTCGGTCGCCGATTCCAGGGCGAGGTCGAGCGGAAGCACGTAGTGGTAGTTGTTGCCCGCCGCCGGCTGCGCCTGGACCGGCTTGCCCAGCATCAGGACTGCCGCCAGCGCGGCGGCGGGGAAAGCGTTGTTCATCCTGTTCTCCGAGGCGACGATGCCGGGCGGCCGCCCTCATTCCGCGCGACCGTTCGTGCTAGATGGCCGACGCGCCGGGTTTCAGGAACGTCCGCCCCGCGGAAGACAGTCTCCCGCGCGACGAACGGCCCGACCCCGCGCGGGCGCCGCGCGGCGGCGTCTGTCGGGGGTCATTCACGGTGGGACATGGATCGCATCGACGCGATGAGGGTGTTCGTGGCCGCGGTGGACCAGGGCAGCCTGGCGGGGGCGGGGCGCAAGCTTGGTCGGTCGCCGGCCGCCGTCAGCCGCGCGATCGCCTCGCTGGAAGCGCACCTGGGCGTCCCGCTCCTGAACCGTAGCACCCGATTCGTCAGGCCGAGCGACGCGGGCCTGCGCTACCACGCGGCATGCCGCGACATGCTCGACGCGCTGGACGAGGCGGATCGCGCCGCCCTCGCCGGGCACGCCGTCCCGAGGGGCACCCTGAACCTGACGGCCCCGGTGATCGCCTGGGAGACGCTGCTGAGGCCGGTCCTGGACCGCTTCATGGACGCCAACCCGGAGGTCTGCCTCCGCCTGCACCTACACGACCGGCCCGTAAACCTGGTCGAGGAGGGCATCGACGTGGCGTTGCGCATCGCGCACCTTCCGGACTCGGCGCTGGTCGCGACCGCGCTGGGGAAGGTCCGCCGCGTCGTCGTGGCGGCGCCGCGATACCTCAAGGCCCGGACGCCGATCGCTAGCCCGGCGGACCTGGCCGACCACGCGATCGTCGCCATGTCCCACTTCGGTCTCGACGCCTGGTCGTTCCCCCCGCTCCTCGGCTCGTCGTCGGTGCCCCGGGTGGTGCGTTTCGCGCCGCGGCTGGCGATCAACAACGTGGCCGTGGCGGTCGCCGCGGCCGTGCAAGGCAGGGGCGTGACCCGCCTGTTCTCCTATCACGTCGCCTCCGACGTCAGCGACGGCCGACTGCAGGTGCTGTTGGCGGACCACGAGCCGGCGCCGCTCCCGGTTCATCTCCTCTCCACGCGCGCCCGCCTTTCTGTGCCGACGGTGCGCGCGTTCGTCGATTTCGCCGTACCGCTCCTGCGCGAGCGCTTCGCGGGTTTCGCGGCAATGGAGCGGTCGACCCCTGACGACAACGCCCGCCCCCCGGAAGACTGTCGGTCGAGGCCCGAGCCTATGACGGACACCGCCTAGGACTCATCTTCCGGCCCTCGACAGAGATCCCATCGCCGCGGCCGCGAGGCCGGCGAGGCTGCACAGGGTTGGGTCATGCAGGATTCCCAGGCAAAGGTCGCCATCGTCACGGGGGCGTCGCGCGGCCTCGGCGCCGCGATCGTCACGGCGTTCCGCGGCCGTGACTACCGCGTCGTCGCGACGTCGCGATCCATCGGCCCATCGGACGATCCCGACCTCCGTACGGTCGCGGGCGACATAGGCGATCCGGCGACCAGCGAGGCCGTCGTCGGCGAGGCGATCGCCAGGTTCGGTTGGGTGGACACCCTGGTCAACAACGCCGGGATCTTCATACCTGGCCCCTTCGCCCGGTACACGCCGGAACAGCATCGGCAGATGGTCTCCACGAACCTCGACGGCTTCTTCCACATGACCCAGCGCGCGGTATCGGTCATGGAGGCGCGCGGCGGCCACATCGTACAGGTCACCACCACACTGGCGGAGCGTTCCGACGCTCGCCGCCCTTCCGTCCTGGCGGCCCTGACGAAAGGCGGCCTGAACGCAGCGACCCGCAGCCTGGCGATCGAGTATGCCAAGCAAGGCATCCGCGTGAACGCGGTGTCGCCCGGACTGATCAAGACGCCGATGCAGCCAGTGGAGAAGCACGAGATGATGGCCGGCTTCCATCCGATGGGCCGGATGGGGGAGATCGAGGACATCGTCCGTGGGGTGCTCTACCTCGAGGATGCGGGCTTCGTCACCGGAGAGATACTCCACGTCGACGGCGGACAGAGCGCTGGCTGCTGACGCGCGGCCTCTGATCCGTCCGCGCGGGCGCATCTCCCGCACGTCGGGCGGGAAGGAATCGATCCACCGACCGGGTGGCGGCGCGGCATGGGACGAACGTGGCCGCGGATCGCGCCACCGGCGATCCGCGGGATGTCGTCGCGAGGCGTGCGGGAACACAACACGTGCGTCGCATCGTCGACGCTCGGGACGCAAGTCCCCCGGTGGGGCCGCCGGACGCCGCCGCGATACGAGCCCGCAGCGTCGATCGATCACGCTCGAGGCACCGAAAGTCCCGCTCGATCGTGCCATGCGCCGACGGTTGTGGCAGCCGACTGAACCGCGCCGGGTTTCCCGGAGGCCGTTTTGGTTTGGGTCAGGCGGCCAAGGCTTGGACCTCGGCTTCGGCATAATAGCGGGCTTCCGCCTTGGCGGGAGGCACGTTGCCGATCGGTCCGAGCAGCCGCCGGTGATTGAACCAGTCGATCCATTCGAGGGTGGCGTACTCGACGGCCTCGAAGGAGCGCCACGGGCTACGCCGATGGATCACCTCGGTCTTGAACAGGCCGATGATCGTCTCGGCCAAGGCGTTGTCGTACGAGTCGCCGACGCTGCCGACGGACGGTCCGATGCCGGCCTCAGTGAGGCGCTCAGTGTAGCGGATGCTGACGTATTGCGAGCCGCGGTCGGAGTGGCAGACGAGGCCACTGCCAGCGAAGGGGCGGCGCTCGTGCAAGGCCTGCTCCAAGGCATCGAGCACGAAGTCCGCCCGAGCCGAGGACGACACCCGCCAGCCGACGATCCGGCGGGCGAAGGCGTCGATGACGAAGGCCACGTAGACGAACCCGACCCAGGTTGCCACGTAGGTGAAGTCGGCGACCCATATCCGGTTCGGGCACGCGGCCTTGAAATGCCGATTGACCCGGTCAAGCGGGCAGGTCGCGGCTGGATCGGGAACGGTGGTGCGGACCCTGCGCCCTCGGACGACACCGGCCAGACCCATCGCTCGCACCAGCCGGGCGACCGTGCAGCGTGCCACCGCGATCCCCTCGCGGACGAGTTGTCGCCAGACCTTCCGGACCCCGTAGACGCCGAAGTTGGCCGCGTGCACGCGCCGGATCTCGGCCATCAGCATCGCATTGCGCTTGGCCCGCGCCAGCAGCCTGCCGGGATCAGCCCGCCGTACGGCATGGGCACGGTACGTCGACGGGGCGATCGGCAGCACCTTGCAGATCGGCCTCATCCTGAGGCTCTCGAAGGACGACCCCGTAGGTCTCCCGGTCATCGTTGATGAAGGCAATCATGACCGGAACCGGCGGTCGAGCTCCGCCTGAGCAAAATACGCCGGCGCCTTCCTCAGGATCTCGTTGGCTTGCCGGAGCTCGCGCACCTCCCGCTCCAGCGCCTTGATCCGCTCGCGCTCGTCGCTCGTTGGTCCGGCTCGCACCCCCCGATCGCGTTCGGCTGGGCGCACCCAATTGCGCAGCTTCTCGCCCGAGCAACCGATCTTGGCCGCGATCGACTGGATCGCAGCCCATTGCGAGCCGTGCTCGATCTCGTGCTCCCGAATCAGCCGGACCGCCCGCTCGCGAACCTCAGGGGGAAAAGGGTGGGGTATGCTTCGTCATGGCTCCAGTCTCTCAAGAGTTGGAGCCTCCGAAGATCCCGGGGCGGTTCACCTCAGGAATTTGCCCTGGCGGCGGCCTTGCAGGCCGCCGAATAGATCCGGAGGCTCACCTTCTGACCGGACCAAAATCCGGGGGACCCTCAGCTTCCGATCTGCTTTCTATTTAACCGTTCGAAATGTGCCAATAGACGGCATGCATCTCTGATTATGATGAGAGGTATCTGAACTAATAATTATCGGCTGTTCTGCGGGCCGGCTATACGATCGACTCGGCTGCGGGGCTGCATCCATGAGGTCGCCGGCGCGGGGATTGCCATGGCGTTGCGGACCGGTCTAGCCGACCAGCCGGGAATTATGCATCGCGTCGTCGGTTTGGCGACGCGCAGGCGATCCATGGCGCCGATGCCGTGCGCGGACGGCGTGCTCCGCTTGCCGACATCCGGGGTCCGCATGAAGTATCGATCCGCCCGACGGCCCACTTGCGACTTCCGTTTAACGGCGCTGAAGCCATGGTTCGACGTATCGCCCGCCAAAGCCCTTCACCGGGCGTGCAAACGGACGGGTCGATGCGTGATGTTTCCCTCAGCCTTCGCTGCGATGCCGGGGGCGACCTACGTACGTTGGCCGACGTGGATCGCGAGGCATGCCGTGCTCGCACCACCGGAGACGACGAACTCTCGGCGGCGACGTTGGCTGGCCGGATAGGCCGCGTCCATGACCGGACCCCAACCGGCGCGTCGTCGAAGCGTATGGCGACGGATGCCGCGCCGTGCGCCTGGGCCTCCGGATCCCGTCGCGACCCACTGATTCCGGATGATATGGAAGGTCCCATGCCGCTTCTTCGTTTCGATATCGTCGAAGGCCGCAGCCCAGACGAGCTGCGGACACTCCTGGATGCTGCGAACGAAGCCATGTTGGAGGCTTTTGAGGTGCCACCAGGCGATCGCTACCAGATCGTGCAGGAGCACCCGTCCGCCCATATGGTCCTGGAGGATACCGGGCTCGGCATACCGCGGACCGATGACCGGGTGGTCTTGCAGGTGACCACGCGTCCGCGCAGCCCCGAGATGAAGCAGGCTTTCTATCGACTGCTCTGCGAACGCCTCGAGGCGCGGTGCGGGATCGCGCCCTCGGATGTGGTCGTCTCGATGGTCACGAATGCGGACGAGGATTGGAGCTTCGGCCACGGCCGCGCCCAGTTCCTGACCGGCGAGCTCTGACACTCCTCGAGGCCGGGCAAATGCCGGTCGGCTCCTGGGCTTACGCCCCGCGACGGCTTGGCGGCGGCGCGCCGCATCGCCGCGGCCGCTGGCGTGCGCGGGCATCGATCCGACCAGCGGATCCGTGCCTCGACTCTGAGCGCGCCGTTCCCCCGTAGTCTCGAGCGCGCACGCGGCGCTGGCCAGGCCTGGGCGCGATCGCGTCGGCTCGGCCGGGATCGTCGCTCATGCAGCCACGACTCCCGGACGCGGCCCCGGGCCCGCATCCGTCCTCGACCGCTTCGTTGGTCTGTCTCGCGTACCGGAGAGCAAAGCGACGAGTGCCGCCTACGAGGTCGTCGAGCACACCTACGACGTGGTTTGGTGGGGGCGGGCGGGGCCGGGATCCACAGCTACACGGTAGCCCTTCGCGAGGCGTTGAAGGGCAAAGTCGAGGTGATCGAGCTGGTGCCGCCCGGCGTCCTGACCGCGCTCACGCCCGGTCAGGAAACGCGGCCCGGTTACATGCCGCTGGATGCCTTCAGCAATGAGACGATGGCTCTGCTCCATCAGAAACCAATCCCGGCCGAGGTGATGGTGGAGCGTGTGCGCCCGTTACGCCTAGCCGAAGCCGAAGGCCGGCTCGGCCAGATGGTCACCATGCTGCATGATGCATCTCGCAAGGCTGCCTGGCAGAACCGATCCCTACGCTGTCGAAAGCTACGCTCATGCTGAACCGCACCCTGCACCCGATCGACCCATCCGACATGGCGCCGTCCGTCGCGTTTCGCGCTGCCATGGCACCTCGGAAGGGCGTGATCGTCGGACCTGAAGCCCGGCCAATGTTCGACGCGGGGCGGTCTGCCACCCCGATTGCAGCCGGTGTGTGGATCGAGCTCGGCAGCGTAGGTGGCGTTACGGGTCTATGGTGCCGGGTCGCGGCCGAACCAACCTCGGCCCGGCTGCTGTTCCTGCACGGCGGCGGTTATATGCTGGGATCGTCTGCCGCAACTGCCAACTTCGCCAGCCACCTTGCCGCCGGCAGCGGTGCAGATGCGTTCGTGGCCGACTACAGGCTGGCGCCCGAGCATCCCTTCCCGGCAGCCTATGACGATGCGCTGGCCGCCTATCGTGGCCTCGCAGCATCGCCGGACAGCCCGGTCATCATAGCAGGGGAATCTGCTGGCGGCGGTCTGGCCCTGGCCGTCCTGGCTACCCTCACCGATGGCGACCGGAAGCCGGAAGCAGTCGCCGTCATGTCGCCATGGACAGACCTGACGCTGAATGGCGAAAGCTATATCAGCCGTGCCGAGGCCGATCCGATCTTTAGCTGTACAGCGCTGGCCGCGTTGGCCAAAAATTATCTTCAGGGGGAGAACGCCCGCGATCTCCGGGCCTCGCCGCTGTTCGGCCCGGTCATGCCCACGATCCCGATCCGAATCGATGTCGGAGAGGATGAGGTCCTGCTGGCTGACTCAATCGCCTTCGCCACGCGGGTCGCCAGCACCGGAGCAGCTGTGACACTCGATATCTGGCAAGGCATGCCTCACGTCTTCCAGGCGCGCGTCGGTCAACTCGCCGCTGCCCGCCAGTCGTTCGAGCGGGCTGGGCAATTCCTTCGTGATGCATTGCCGGCTTGAGCCCTAAGGTACCTTGCTCTCTACCAGAAGTTTCACGATCGCCGAAAACTGATGCTCTCCCGAAACACGATCGTTTTCGGGAAAGCAACTCCGAGCACCAGGACAGCTATCGACATATTCCGTACTCAAAGCGGTCGGACCGCTTTCCACCCTGCCCAGTAATTCATGGGCGTCCGCCAGTGTGACTGGAGTTGGCCGTAAGCAGAATGGCTGCTTTAGATGATGTTCGCCGGAAATGCGGACTGCCTCTTCCATCGCTAGGCGCGATGGGGTGTCAGGCTTCTCTGATGTCGACGATAAGCGTATGAAAGGACCAGGATCGTCAAGAGTAGGTAGCGATATGGTGCAGTTAGTCGAAGCTGACATCCGGACGCGAGAAGTGCTCGACTGGAAGGGGTTGCACGTCTTTCACTATCCCCTATCGTCCTGCTCGCAGAAGCTGCGCATTTTTCTCAATCTTAAAGACCTTGATTGGCGCAGCCATCCAATCGACATCGTCGCCAACGCGCATCTTACCCCCTACTACCTTGGCATTAACCCGCGCGGCCTAGTACCCGCGATAGTAGAGGATGGCGTCGTTCACATCGAGAGCAACGACATCATCCTCCACTTGGAGCGGGAGCACCCCGAACCCCGTCTCGTCCCGGCCGACAGGCGTGAAGAGGTCGCGGCGATGCTGCGTCACGAGAACGACCTGCATCTCGATCTGCGAACGTTGACCTTCCGCTTCCTGTTCGACCCCGCTCATCCTACGAAGTCGCGGCAGGACTTGGATCGCTATGCTGCCGACGCCGGCACAGTCCAGGGCGCGCGGGACGGCGATGTCGAGCGAGAGGTATTATTCTGGTCCAGCTACCTCGAGAACGGAGTGAGCGACGAGCAGGCGCGGGCGTCGGCAGCCCGGCTGCGCGACGCACTCGACGGGGTGGACACTGCCCTCGCCACGTCGAACCACGTGCTGGGCGACCACCTCTCGATTGTCGACGTGGCGTGGCTGGTCTACGTCGAGCGCCTAACCTACGCCGGCTATCCGATCGGTGACTTGCATCCGCACGTTGCGGCGTGGCGATACAGGCTCTTGGAACAATCAGCCATCGCGCGAGAGCTGGAACTGCCTGAGGCGTTGCGCGGGATGGTAGCGGACCGGCAGCGTGCTCTCGCGGCGGCGGATCGGACATTGGCAGCAGTCTGTTTCCCTGGGGTGAACACGGCGAGCGTCGCCCACTGAACGGTAACGAGCTTCACCACACTACCTCGTTGAGGCGGGCGCTGACGCCGCGCGAATGTCAACGCTAGGCACTGGTGCTACCCGAAGCCACCTGTCTAAAATAAGTGAGGGCCTTCGGCGTCAGCAGGGTTTGGCTGGGTGCGGCTATTCTGCTTCAATGCTCGCTCGGCCAGGAAGCAAAAGTTCGAAGCTGACGATTGCCGCGACTTGCTGCTGCGAGATACCAATTTTTGATCACACTTCAATCCGAAGGCCGCAACGTACCCATTGCGGGCGGCCTTATAGTTGTGGTCGCAGACCCGCCACTGCGCTGACGGCTTCCAGTTGCGCCGCGATGTGCAGGACGGTCGACTCGGCAAACCACCGGGAGGTGATCTGTACGCCAATCGGCAATCCCTCGCGGCTCGTGCCAAAGCGCATGGACAATGCAGGAAGACCAGTCAGGTTGAACGGGACTGTTGCGCGTAGGATGTGCCGTGCCGTGACGCTCTGGCCCTCGAGGACGAGCTCGGAAAGGCCGTGCGGTGTCGCCGGCACTGGGGTGACTGGACAGAGGAGCGCGTCGTAGCGACGGAAGAAGTCTGCGAACCCGCCCCTGAGGCGCTCGACCGCTTGGCTCGCGGCCACGTACTCCCGTAGTTCCACATCCGGCGCCGCCAAGATCCGCGCGGCGTACTTGAAGATCTGATCGTGGTGCCCGGCGGTCGCCTCCGCGACGACGGGCTTCACCTCAGGTCCCTGTAGCTTGAGGTATAGATCGATGCCGTCAATCTCCTCTAGCGCTGGGATTCGAATGGGCTCGACGTCGAAGCCGGCGCTCGACAGCGCGCTCGCCGTATCGGCGACGGTCGCCGCCACCTCAGGGTCGATGGGTCCGAAACCGGGCTCTACCAGCCATCCGACCCGCAATCGGTTGGTCGGCTCCGATCCGCAGCCCAAGTCGAGTTCGACCGGGCTGTTGGCGTAGCCGTCTATCCCGTCCGGTCCGGAGAGGAGTCGGTAGGCGAGCGCGACGTCGCGCACGCTCCTCGCCATGGGGCCGACATGCCAAAGGCGCCTGGGCACCTCGGGCCAATGACCCGTGGTTGGGATGCGCCCGTGAGTCGCTTTAAGCGCCACAATCCCGGTATGAGCGGCTGGGCCACGCACGGAGATCGCGACGTCGCTGCCGAGACCGAGCGGCGATAGGCCGGCCGCGATCGCCGCCGACTCGCCCCCGCTCGATCCGCCCGGCGTCCGGCTTAGATCCCAAGGGTTGTTGGTCCGGCCAGTAAGCAGGTTTTCGGTCTCAATCGCGTACGAGAACTCGGGTAGGTTCGTCTTGGCGAGCAGGATAGCGCCCGCATGCCGAAGGCGGGCGACGCTGGTCGCGTCCACGGTCGGGATACGTCCCCGGAAGATCGGTGAGCCTCGCTGCGTCGGCACCTCGGCAGTATCGAGCGAGTCCTTGACCGTAAACGGCACGCCGTGAAGCGGCCCGAGGTCGTCGCCGCGCCGCACGGCCTGCTCGGCCGCCCGTGCCTCCGCGAGGGCGCGCTCAGCCACGAGCGTCACGACCGCGTTCAGTTGCGGGTCCACCGCCTCGATCCGATCGATGTGAGCCTGCACGAGCTCGACCGGCGATATGCTCTTCGCCGCCACCTGTGCGGCCTGTTCGGTCGCGTCCTCGAAGGGCATGGCTAATCCTCAGACTGAGAGTGTGGCTTAGGCCTCAGGGCACGTACCGGTGGCTTGGCGCGTTCCACTCTCGGCCGAATCTTCCAGCTCGGCGAGACGCTGCGTCAAGCCGAGGTCGTGATCGAAGCGCGGCTGATCGCGTCGCGCGGGGCTATGGAGACACCAGAGGCGTTGACGGCCTCGGCGGGCAGCCTGTCACCGAAGACGAAGATGCAACCCGTCGCCCGAAGAGCAATGCGCGCGAAGGGCCGTGACCGTCCCGGGGCGAAACACGATCGTGCGCTCACCCCGCCCCGACATGCGCGCGGGGGGCGTCAGAGTGCCGGGACGCCGCGAGAGGGCGGAGAAGGTCCAGGAACGCCGCGAACACCGGCCGCATCTGTCGACGCGAGGGATAATAGAGGAAGAAGCCGGGAAATGGCGGCGTCCACGCCTCGAACAACCGGACTAGTGAACCTCGCGCGATCTCGGTGGCGACGTCTGGTTCGAGCATGTAGCCGACGCCGAGCCCCTGCAGCGTGCAGTCCAGCGTGAGCGAAGGATCGTTGAAGGTCAGCGGGCCCGATACGCGTACCTCGAACTCCTCTCCACCCCTGCGGAACCGCCACGGGAGAAGGTTGCCGGCCGACGTCATGCGGTAATGGATGCAACGGTGGCGCACGAGGTCACGGGGATGCTTGGGCGTGCCGTACCGCGCGAGGTAGCCGGGTGACGCGACCACCGCCATGCGCAGGTCAGGGCCGACCTTGAGGGCGATCATGTCTCGCTCGATCTTCTCCCCGAACCGGATGCCGGCATCGAACCCGTCGGCCACGATATTCCGGAAGGCATACTCGACGAGAACCTCAACCGTCGCCTCCAGGTGTTCCTCTACGAACGCCGGCAGGACGGGGCGGATGACAGCCTCGTAGGCCTGTCGTGTTGCTGTGAGCCGGAGCGTTCCCGATACGCCCTGCCGGCCGCGGTCTAGGGCCTGGAGGACGCTCTCGATCCCTTGAAGCGCCGGTCCGAGGGTGCCGAGCACGGCCTCTCCGGCCTCGCTGACAGACACGCTGCGACTGTTGCGCTGGAGAAGTCGGACACCGAGCCGCGTCTCCAGGCGCCGTATGGTGTGGCTCAGGTTCGAGGTCGAGGTCCCAAGCTCGGCCGCCGCACGCCGGAAGCTGCGCAGGCGCGCGACCACCGCGAAGGCGGCAAGATCGTCGAAGCTTGGACGTTGCATCGTGCGATCTCATTCAACGACCCATTCCATCCATCCGAGCTTATCGCACGCACCCGAACACGCCAAACTCGTCGTGAGGTGGCCGAAGAGAGTGATACGATGCGGGATGGAGCGGTGCGCGAAGGGAAGATCAGGATCGGCATCGTCGGCGCGACGCCGAGGCGCGGCTGGGCCGGGTCCGCGCATGTGCCGGCTCTACAAGCGATACCTTCGCTGACCCTGCACGCCGTCGCGACCCGCAGTGAGGCGTCGGCACGCATTGCGGCTGACGCGTTCGGGGCGCCGCTTTGGTTCGGCGATCCCGCGGCCATGATCGAGTACGAGGAGGTCGATGCGGTCGTCATCGCTGTGAAGGCGCCCGATCACTTCGGGCTCGTGCGGCAGGCGCTCCTGTGTGGCAAGCCAGTGTACTGCGAATGGCCGTTCGGGCGCACGGTCGAGGAGGCGCGCACCCTCGACGCGTTGGCCCGGGATCGGAACGTGGCGACAGCGGTCGGTCTCCAAGGTCGGTTCTCGCCTTGGCTTCGTCAGGCGAGAGACCTGGTGGCTACGGGCCGGCTCGGCCGCATCCTCTCGACGTCGCTCCTGGCCTACGACGAGCTCTCGGTCGGCTCCGTCGACGAGGGCAACGCCTACCTGCTCGATGCAGCGAACGGGGCTAATCCGCTCACGATCCACAGTGGGCACTACATCGATGCCCTGTGCTTCGTCCTGGGCGAACTAGTGACTGTCTCGGCCGTCACCGCCGTCAGCAAGCCACGCGTCAGAGTGCGCCAGACGGGTGAGACGAGGACGGCCACGTCTCCCGACCAGATCGCCGTCTGCGGGCTGCTCGAAGACGGCGCGGTCGCGAGCTTCCAGATGCGGGCCGGAAGCGGCGACCCGTCCTTCACTTGGGAGATCCAGGGCGAGCGAGGGGTGCTACGCATCTCGTCCGCCGGCTACTTGATGTGGCATCCCCTGAGACTGGAGGTTTGGGATGCCGAGACTAAGCGCTGGGACGCCCTTCCGCCTCCGGATACGGCGGAGGGCCCCGGAGGTCTGGGGGCGCTTGCAGAACCGGCCCGTAACATCGCCCGCGCCTACGACGCCTTCGCCGCCGACATCCTGACGGGATCCCGGAGTTCGGTGACGTTCTCGGACGCCCGCCGGCGGCGCGAGACGATGGAAGCGGCTCGCACGGCCGCACAGGACGGGGTCGCCAAGTCTCCGCTTACCTGATGCCCCCGCGCCAAGCGCGGTCCCATCCCCGAGGATCTCTGCAGGTTGGTTTCAGTGAAGCTCTTCTACGCTCCCGGCTCGTGCTCCCTCTCGCCGCACATCGTGCTCCGCGAACTCGGCCTGCCGTTCACGTTGGAGCGTGTCGACCTCGCAACCAAGCAGACGGCATCCGGAGAGGATTACCGCGCGGTCAACCTGAAGGGCTACGTGCCCGCCCTGCAACTCGACGACGGCGAGGTTCTGACGGAGGGGCCCGCGATCACGCAGTACCTAGCGGACGTCCACGCACCCGGCATCCTCGTTCCTCCGCCGGGCACCGTCGAGCGCGGCCGGGCCAACGCTTGGCTGCACTTCATCGGCACCGAGCTGCACAAGCCGTTCGGCCCCCTGTTCGATCCCAGAGTATCACTGGACGCTCGGGCCGCCGCGACCGAGAGTCTGAACCGCGGTTTCCTCATCGTCGAGCGGGCGCTCGCGGATGGGCGCCCCTTCCTGGCCGGCGAAAGCTTCGCCCTGCCCGACATCTACCTCTTCGTGGTGCAGGCTTGGGCATCGATCACCGGCTTCAACTTGAGCCCGTTCCCCCGCATGATCGACCTCTCCGGACGCGTGGCAACGCGGCCCTCGGTGCGGGAGGCCCTCGCAGCGGAAAGGCAGGGGGAGAAGCGCGCGTGACACTGTACAGACAGGTTGTCGATGCGGCGTCGAACGAGGAGACGATCCGACGCGCGTCGCGCGTCGGATCGAGCGTGGCCGCCTAGTCAGGAGCAGCTTTAGGCATGTCCTCGCCTGCGCTTGTCTCGCATTCGTTCGGCACCCCTCGCCACCGAACGCACTACCTGGAATGCGGACCGTTCGACGGACCGTTGATGATCTTCCTCCACGGCTGGCCGAGCATCGGCCTGATGTGGCGCAGCCAGATGGGGGCGTTCGCCGCCGACGGGTGGCGCTGCGTCGCGCCCGACCTGCGCGGTTTCGGCGGCTCGTCCGCGCCCGCGGCGATCGACGCCTACGCCGTCGAGAACGTCGTCGCCGACATGGTGGAGCTTCACGACCATCTGGGCGGCAAGCCCGCGATCTGGGTCGGCCACGATTGGGGCTGTGTCGTGGTCGGCGCGTTGGCCGCCCACCATCCGCAGCGCAGCCGCGGGGTGGGGCTGACCTCGCTGGCCTATCAGCCCGCCGGTCACGCCCTGCAGACGCTGGTCCCGCTCGTCGACCGGACGATCTACCCGGCTGACCGGTACCCGGACGGCCAGTGGGACTACTACCGCTTCTACACCACGCACTTCGAGGCGGCGGTGGCGGACTTGGACGCGGACCGCAGGGCATCGCTGGCCTCGATCTTTCGGTCAGGCAGCCCGGCCACGCTCGGCGAGGTCGCACCGCTCGCGTTGGTGACGCGGAACGGGGGGCGCTTCGGCGACGCGCACCGGGCCCCACCGACTGAGCGCGACCCGCTAATCTGGTCGGTGGCGGATTTCGACGATTTGGTGCGGGCGTTCAAGATTACGGGCTTCCATCCGCCCTGCGCGTGGTACCTGAACGACGATGCCGCCGTCGCCTACGCGCGGCAGGCCCCCGATCACGGCCGCCTCTCTCAGCCCGTGCTATTCATCGACGGCCACTTCGATCAGGTCTGCACTATCGCCGGCAATCGCCAGGGCGACCCAATGCGTGCGGCCTGTAGCGACCTGACTGTCGTGAGCCTGCCAGCTGGGCACTGGCTACCGCTGGAGCGGGCTGCGGAGCACATCGATGCCGTCCGGACCTGGCTCCGGAGCAAGAAGCTCGACGGCGGGATGCGGTAGCGGCCCTACGCGTTGGTCGTCACCCGCCCCTCCATTCCCTGCCGCATCCCGCTCCCGGAGCCGCGTCATGCCGCATGAACACGTCGTCGTCCGCACCTCAGATGGCGAATGCCCCACGCACGTATTGACGCCCGACGGCAAGGGGCCGTGGCCGGGCGCGGTCATGTACATGGACGCTGGCGGGATCCGGCCCGCCATGATCGACATGGCGCGACGGCTCGCGGGAGCAGGTTAGGTCGTGCTGCTGCCGGACCTCTTCTACCGCTACGGACCCTACGGCCCCTTCGTGCCCAGGAACGTCCTCGCAGGCGACTTCCGCGCGATCCTGGGGCCGCTGATGGCCACGACGGGGAACGACAAGGCTGCCGAAGATACGGGCGCACTCATCGCCTGTCTTGACGCGCGCGGCGACGTCGCTGGCCGACGTATCGGCGCGGTCGGCTTCTGCATGGGCGGTGGCATGGCTCTCGGCGCGGCGGCCGCGTTCCCCGACCGCTTCGCCGCCGTCGCGAGCTTTCACGGCGGGAACCTCGCCACCGACGCGCCGACCAGTCCCCACCGTGGCGCACCGTGCATCGAGGCCGAGGTCTACGTCGCGGCGGCCGAGGACGACCGTAGCTACCCGACCGAGATGGCCGCCACCCTGGAGGCCGCGCTGAGCGACGCCGGCGTGACATTCCGTGCCGAGACCTATCCCGCCGAACATGGCTGGATGATCCCGGACTTCCCAGTCTACGATCGAGTGGCCGCGGAACGCGGGTGGAGCGAATTGATCGCGTTGTATGGGCGCATCCTGCATCGTCCGAACGATCAGCCCCGCGTCGGCGGTCGATAGTACGATTGTGCCAGCCCCTCATCATGGAGCAGACATGTTTACCCACGTGATGATCGGCAGCAACGATCTCGACCGGTCAAGAGCCTTCTACGACGCCACATTCGCCGCGTTGGGCGGCAAGCCGGGTGAGATGGATGCTAAGGGCAGGCTGATCTACGCCCACGAAGGCGGTCGCCTGATGATCACCAAGCCAATCGACGGGCAGCCGGCGACCGCGGCCAACGGCGGGACCATCGGTATCGCCGCCGAGAGCCCGGACCACGTTCGCGCGTGGCACGAGGCTGGCGCCAAGCTCGGCGGTACCGCGATTGAAAGCCCGCCCGCGGAGCGCCCGAACGGGTCCTTCGTCGCCTACCTCCGTGATCCGGACGGAAACAAGCTGACCGCACGGTCCAAGCCGACGAGGTGACGAGGGCGGCCCTCGATCGTTTCTCGGAGGGGCACGCGACATCCGCCTCGCACGCACTCTAAACGACGCGCCGGCGAACGCTTGGCGCAGACGAGGAGGGGCTCCGGAGCAAGCTTCGGCCGTACGAGACGTCGCGCCGCTCCGTCCGTCACGGTGCCGTGGGACGTGATCTGGTACCATCACATCGGGTCCGGCCAATCGCATGCCGGAAGCTCGACTTCGACGGGATCGAGTGGATCCGGTTCGCCTGCGACGGAGGCGACCGACGGTGGTACGAGTAGGCGTCGGGGACCTCCGGTCTCGTCCGGAGATCCAAGCCTGGGAGTCGTCACCCGGTGCATGGACGCAGCATGACCACGGGAGCATCGTGATGGGTTCGTCATCGGGCACGGGCGTACGGTCCGTTCCGCCGCCGAGGGCGAGCGCTATCGCGGGCTGGTACGAAAGAGCCGACCTCGCCGACGCCTTCGCAGTGACGCTGCCAGGACGGGAACCACATGACCTGGCTGCCCTGGCCGAGCGGTCGCTCCGAAATCCCGCACCGTGGTTCGGACTCGCGATGCGGTTGCGCGACGCAGCCGTGCGTCCTTTCGGTGTGCGAACCTCGCGCCAGATCCGTGATCACCTCCGCAGCCGGGATGCCGACCGGATCGACTTTTTCCCGGTCCTGTCGCGCTCGGAACGGGAGATCGTGCTCGGCAAGGACGACCGGCACCTCGATTTTCGCCTGTCCCTGATGCTGACCGCACGGCCGGACGGCAGGAAGGATCTAACGGCCACGACGATTGTGCGTTGCCACGGTCTTCTCGGCCGGGGCTACCTTGCCGCGATCATGGCTGGTCACGTGTTGGTCGTCCGATCGGCCCTGCGGCAGGCGTCGCGCGACTGACCGTTCGGACGAAAAACAAATCTTTGACGATCAGGGGTCGGGCGGTCACCTGGAACAGGCCACTACATCCTCCGTGAGGCACGCACCCCGGGCGCGACCACAGAGGGCTCGACGCTCAGCCTAAAACGTCCGCTGCAACGGCGATGAGATCATGATGGCCGAGGCCTACGCGCTCTATGGGACGTTCGCCGAGGATTCTGGCCCCCCGATGGATCCGGGCGTGCGCCGGCGGATCCTAAGTGGGGCCGTAGACGCGCGGACCTACATCGCCGCCCGCTGGCGCGCCGAGGCCGATGCCCGCGAGATGCTGCAGGCCTTCGGCACGGTCGATGCGCTGCTCGTCCCGACGGCGCGCACCCTGCCGATCCCGCTCGCCAAGGTGGACGAGGCGACGACGCCGGCGGTCCTGACGCGCTTCGTCAACCAGATCGACTTCTGCGCGCCCGCTATACCGAACGGGCTGTCCGCGATGGGCCTGCCGATCTCGCTGCAGATCGTCCGCCGGCCTTTCGATGAGGCACAAGCGCTTCGCATCGGCCTCGCCTTCGAAGCCGCAACGGCGTTTCACCGTGCGACCCCGCCCATGGCAGCGTGAGGGTGCGATAGGCACTCGGATCGACGGAGCCTGACGAGCTCGGCGCGCGACGCTCACGCCGTTCAGCCATGGGCGCGGCGCGCGTCGAGGACGATGGGTTGCCCGTGCGGGGTCGAGCGGGCAGCTAGATCCCAGGCATCCCGCAACGCGGCAAGTCCATCCCGGTCAGTCACGGCCTTGCGAACCAGGATCGCCTCGAGGGCGCAGAGCCAAGCCTGATAGGTGGCCTCGCCGCAGGGCGCGGAGGCGGGATCGGCGCGCATCGCCGCCGCCAGCGCCTCGGTCCATTCCGGCCAGGTAAACAGTCCCGCCTCGTGCAGCGACACCGCCATCGCGAAGACCTGGGCCTCCCAGGGCTCGCGGAACACAGGCGCCTCGCTGTTCGACCGATCAGGTGACGGGCTCAAGATAGCTCTCCCAGGCATCCACCGAGACGCTTAGCGTCGGGTCAGCCTCCACACCCCACAGCTCGGTGCCGCTGAAGCGGATCGTGTAGAGCCATTGCGGGTCCTCGCCGAGGCCGTGGGCATTGGTGTCCGGCAGCACGAAGACGCCGTGCGCCCGTTCGACCGTCCCAACCTTTCCGCGCACGTAGCGCGGCAGGCGGGTGTGGGTCGGCGGGTTGATCACCCGCATGCGCACGGCCTCATTCACGGAGAAGCGCGCCGGCGCGGACGGCTCACGCGCGTACCGTGTGCCCGCGGCGAGCGCCGGGCTGACCGCTTCCGCGCGGAGCACTCGCGGCACCGAACGAGCGGGCTCCCGAGACGCTCCGGCCGCGACCTCTTCGGCCGTGACCATCCCCTCCGCGATCAGCCGGTTCGTCAGCGCCTCCAGCCAGATCCGGTAGTAGGACGAGCCGTAATACATGGCCGGGGGCAGCGACTCCCGGCTGAAGCGCATGGCGTCGATGGTCCAAACGCCGGTGGCCGAGGCCGCCAGCGTCACGGCGAGCACCCGCTTCTCCCAGTCCGCGTGGAAGCGGACTGCCTCAGGCTCCGGCACGATGGGGCCGAAGCCCATCATGCCGCCGACGTCCTGCGGTCCGTTCATGAGGCGGCCGCCGGCTGACGGGCGACGCCTGCGCCGATCATCGAGTCGCGAGTGACGAGGTCGGCGAGCGCCGCCTCGTCGAGCCCCTCGCTGCTGGGCGGGCGCTGCGGAATGACGAAGTAGCGCGTCTCGGCGGTCGAGTCCCAGACCCGGATCTGCCGGTCCGCGGGCAGGCTGACGCCGAACTCGGCCAGCACACCGCGCGGGTCGATCACCGCGCGCGAGCGGTAGGCCGGGCTCTTATACCAGGCCGGCGGCAGGCCGAGCACCGGCCAGGGGTAGCAGGAGCACAGGGTGCAGACCACGAGGTTATGCTGCGCCTCGGTGTTCTCAACGGCCACCATGTGCTCGCCCTGCCGGCCGCCGAAGCCGAGGGCGGCGATCGCGGCGGTGGCGTCCCGCAGAAGCCAGTCGCGATAGGCCGGATCATTCCAAGCTCTCGCCACGACGCGGGCGCCGTTGCGCGGCCCGATCTTTGTCTCGTACGTCTCGATGATCGCCTCGAGCGCGGCCGGGTCAACGTAGCCTTTGGCAACCAACAGCGTCTCGAGCGCGCGCACCCGCAACTCGGTCTCCGACAGGGCGCTGCCGCGATCGTGATGATCGTGCCCATGATGATTGTGCCCGTGGTCGTTGTTCATCGGCAAACCTTTCCCGACGTCGTCGCGCGCTGTCAGCGCGCCGATCTTAGTCAGCGCGAACATCATCCCGAACCCTCGATCCTGGCGTCAACCGTACGGTGTCGGGTGTGACGCCACCCGCGCTAGGATGCGAGATTGAACTCAGGACGCTCGACCGCCCCGCTCTCGATGCGCCCAATCAGACCGTGAATGTCGCCTAGCACCCACAGGTCCCGGACCTTGCCCAGCGCGAAGGTGAAGACTGGCGCACCGTACCACCAGACGTGGCGGCCGGTCGGCGGCTGGCCGAACAGCGGCTTGCGGTGAATGCCATGAAACCGCAGCTTGCCGGTGACTTGATCGCCTTCCTCGACGAGGCCGAGGATGTCCGAGGTGTAGTGCTCCAGGGAGTCTGTCACCCAACGCACGTATTCGGCGAACTGGGCATGTCCAACCAGGACCGGACCCAGGGAACCACGGAAGGTGAAGTCGGCGTGGAAGATCTCGGGGATCAGCCGAACGTCGGCGTGGTCCCACATGTCCTTGTAGAATTTGCGCACGACCTCCTTCTGCGGGCTCAGCGCCGCGCGGTCGATCGGCATCGGTGGCTCCAGGCCGTGAGGGGCGGCAATCATAGGCGTTCGTCTCTCAGTGTCGGAAGGGGGCACGCGCTGGGCTACGGCGCGCGAGGTCGACGGTGCCGTGTCAGGCGCTCGGGGCTGCTGCAGGCAGCGGCGGCAGCTCGTCCCTCGCCGAGGGCGTCGCCTGCGTGATGTCACGGCCACGGGTCTCGGGCAGGAACAGCAGGGCGAGGATGGCGAGACCGTACGCCCCAGCCGTGTAGAGTCCGATCGCCGTGCCGAGAGGCAGCGTCGTACTCAGCAGGCCGACAAACGCCGGGAAGAGGGCGCCGATTCCGCGGCCGACGTTGTAGCAGAAGCCCTGCCCGGTACCGCGCACCTCGGTCGGGAAAAGCTCGGCGAAGTACGCGCCAGTTGGGGCGAACATCGCGTTCGCGCAGAAGCCCAGCGGGAAGCCGAGGACGAGCATCAGCGCGTTGTCGATCGGCGCGAGAGTGTAAAGGCACACGACGATTGTCGACAGAACGGCAAACAGCAGGAACGTGCGACGGCGTCCGATCCAGTCGGCGAGGTGGGCACCTGCCAGGAAGCCGCAGAAAGCACCGAAGATGATCACCGCGAGGTATGACCCGGTGCCAAGGACGGACAGACCCTTCTGTGTCTTCAAGTAGGTCGGCAGCCACGTGACTACCGCGTAGTAGCCGCCCTGGAGGCCGACGGCGAAGAGGGACGACAGCACCGTGGTCCGCAGCAGGTCGCGGTGGAAGATACGCACGACCTGTCGCATCCCAGGCCGACGGTCAGTCGCTGACCGCGCACGGGCCACGGCCTCGAAGACCTCCGACTCGGTCACGTAGCGCCGGATGAAGATGACGAGCAGGGCTGGCAGAACGCCGATCCAGAACATGACCCGCCACGCCTGCTCTTGCGGTAGGATTGAGAAGAGCAACGTGAACAGGAGGGCGGCCCCCGCCCACCCGACCGCGAAGCCGCTGTGGACTGTGCCTGCGGCCCGGCCGCGGAACGTCGGCCGGATTACTTCCGAGATCAGGACCGCGCCAGCCGCCCACTCCCCGCCGAAGCCCAGGCCCTGCAGGCTACGCAGAACGAGGAGGTGCCAGTAGTCGGTCGCGAACCCACTCAGGAACGTGAAGACCGCGAACCAGACGACAGTGATCTGCAGGGTCCGCACCCGGCCGAACCGGTCGCTGAGGGCGCCGGCGATCCATCCCCCCATCGCGGAGAACACGAGCGCCACAGTCCCGACATAACCGGCCTGGACCTGCGTCATACCCCACGTCGCGATTAGCGTCGGGATCACGAACGAGTAGATCTGCACGTCGAAGGCATCGAGCGCCCAGCCCCCGAAGCAGGCCGTCATCGTCCGCCGTTCACGCTGAGTGAGATCCTGCCACCACATCCGCATCGTCACCCTCCGTCGTCGGGACGGTGACCATGGAGGGGCCGACGTCCGAGTACGGGGTAGAGAATGAGCGAGGCAAAAACGCTTGAAAACGTAGATTTTTGCTTTTGATCAATGCAGATTTGCAGCTTCGGGCAATCTGCATATGTCCTGAGCAGCTGACGATAATGGGCCTCCTCACCGACTTCGACTGGACGGATCTGCACACCTTCCTCGAGGTCGCCCGCGGCGGCAGCGCAGCCCGAGCCGCAGAGGCGCTGCACGTCGATGCCACCACGGTCCGGAGGCGCATCGCGTCGCTGGAGGATGCGATCGGCCTAACTCTCTTCGTGCGGTCGGGCCGGTCCGCGCAGCTCAGTGGGGACGGTGATCGCATCTTCGCCATCGTCTCGCGGATGGAGGAGCTCAGCAAGGCCATCTCCCGCGATGCCACGGACGCGTCGCGCGATCTGGTTGGCGTCGTACGCGTCTCAACGATGGAGGGTTTCGGGAGCTACTTCCTCGCTCCGCGCCTGAGCGAGTTCATTCGACGCCACCCGAGGCTGTCGATCCAACTGGTCGCGTCCCAGACGATCCTCAACCTGTCCGAGCGGGAGGCCGACATTTCACTGAACATGGTCCGGCCGCAGCGAGGACGCCTCATCGTGCGCCGGGCAGGGCACTTCAGCGTCGGGCTGTACGGATCGCCGGGCTATCTCGAGCACGCTGGCGTGCCGTCGGTCCTGGCGGACCTCCGATCGCATGAGTTCGTCACCTACGTCGAAGAGCTGATCTCAGTCCCCCACGTGCGCTGGCTGCCCGACGTCATCGCCGAGCCTAGGTCCCGTTTTGCCTGCACGAGCCTCGTCGCGCAGTACGAGGCGGCCATCGAAGGGGCGGGTCTGGCCATGCTCCCGACGTTCATGGCGCGGCGGCGCGGGGGCTTGGTCAGGGTGATGCCCAGCGAGGTCAACCTCGTCCGCGACTGGTGGCTCGTCGTGCACGCCGATCTGCAGAACGTACCCCGCATCCGCGCTGCCATCACCTTCATCAACGAGATTATGCGCCGCGATCAGGCGATACTGATGAGCGATCCCGCCGGACAGCCGAGCGAGTAGAGTGTTGTTTCGAGGTTTGATGTCGACCGGCGATCTCACCGCGCGACCCTGCGGCGGGGCCCGTGCTACTAGCGTGAGACGGGCGCCGGCGGCCTCCGTCTCACGCCCGATCCTGCCACCCCTGTAGACAGGCGGTCAGAGCGAAACGACCGGATCGCCTGTCCGCACGATCCCGCCGACGAGGATCCGCGCGTTGAGGCCGGATCGGTTGAGGATCAGATTGAAGATCTCTTTGCCCGTTATCTTCTCGATGTGACGACACGGGACACTCAGACGCGTAGCCTCGACGACGACGGAGCCGATGCGGAAGCGGCGACCGACGAGATGGTTGAGGGGCACGCCACGCGTCGTGATGTTCCGGCGATGGTCCGCGGGCGAGAGTTCGACGCCGTGGTCGCGCCACAAGGCTTCTAGGGTTTCCTCTTCGAAGAACGTCACTTGGCGTCCCTCCTCGGGCTTGTTCGAGTAGAACCCGCTGCCGACCGCGTAGCGGTCGCCCTCAATGCCATAGCCGGCGACAAGAGAGATCGCGGCCATCGCCTGCATGGGGAGGAACGCCCGCGGACCCAGGTGCAGGTGCGCCACCCGTCCGTGCCATCCCATCCCGACCTCGCTCCGGCGATCTGCATCGTCGGACCTTAATGCGGTCGTCGCGTCGCCGTCAGAATGAGGCTTGGTAGCCTCGATGATGCTCTCGTTCTGAACGCCCATACCCCGGCCCGTCCCCAAAGTGCCGTGCCGATTGAACGCCGCCACAACGTCCGGTCGCGGTCGAGATCGACATCTCCCGTATCTTAATCGTTGAGTGGGTCCACAGGCAACATGTTGCCCGATGGACAATCTCCTGGGCCATGGTTTATCGGATGCCGCCGGTGTGGCGGAATCTCAAGCCGTCGGCTCGGGTGGCGCTAGCGCCGAGGACGCATGGCAGACACGAAGAACGCCCGTGCCTCAGCGCGGACGGCGGAGGGCCTGGGCAACCGCGTAAAGGCCCTACGACGGCGGCGCGAGCTCACGCTGGAGCAGCTCTCGGCGGCTACAGGGCTGAACAAGGGCTACCTGTCCCGCATCGAGAACGGTGAGAAGGTGCCCTCCATCTCGACCGCCCTGAAGCTCGCGCAGGCGATGGATGTCCCGACCGGTATGCTCTTCGGCGAGACCGTGGACGACGACGACATCCACGTCGCCCGCTCGGTCGATCGGAGTCCGTTGCACGAGCCCGCCGGCTCCGGGCGATACGCCCTCACCCCCCTGTCCGAGGGCGCGCTCGCGTCCCGGGTCGAGTCGTACCTCATGCATCCGTCGAGCGACTTCGAGGCGGACGATCGCGCGCAGCACGCGGGCACGGAGGCGATCTACGTCGTCGACGGGCACGTCGCGATCGCCTTCGCGGACCGGACCGTGGAATTGGCGGCGGGGGACTACATCCAGTTCCCCGGCCACCTCGCGCACCACGTCCGGCGTACCGGAGCGACGGCGATCGTGCTGATCGTCATCGCCCAAAGCTAAACGGCCCGGAGCTCGGCCGCCGATCAGGCCTCCTCGACCGGCCGCATCGCCCAGGTACAGGCCAGGGATACCGCTGCCGCGACCGCGAGGTAGGCCCCCACCGCGGCGATGCTCCCCGTCGCGGACAGGAGCCACGTCGCCGCCAGCGGCGCGACGCCCCCGCCGATCGCTCCCCCGACGTTCGCACTGAGCGAGAGGCCGGTGTAGCGCACCTTCGCGGGGAAGAGCATCGAGAACAGGCTAGCCTCGGGCGCGTACATCACCGGGTACAGGACGCCGAGGGAGAACGCGATCGAGAGGCCGACCAAGATCGCATCTCCGCCGCCGATCACCATGAAGAGCGGAACGGCGCAGATCAGGAGCACGACGTTGCCGGCCGCGAACAGCGCGCGTCTCCCGACCCGGTCGGCGAGGCTCCCGCAGAGCGGCATCAGCACGAGCATGACGACCGCCCCTACCGTGATCCACCGGAGGATGTCGCCCCGCGGCAGGCCGAGGGTCCCGGTCGCGTAGGAGAGCGCGAAGACGGCCATCAGCCAAAACATCGTGATCTCTCCGAGCTTCGCGCCGACGCCGAGCAGGACAGTCGTCAGATGGCGGCTGCCGATCTCCGCGACGGGCACCCGCACCGTCTCGCCGGCCTGCTCGACGCGGGCGAAATCCGGGGACTCGCCGACGCGTCGCCTCACGAAGACGCCGACGACGATGAGCAGCGCGCTGGCTAGGAACGGGAGCCGCCAGCCCCACGACAGGAACGCATCCCCCGGCAGTGAACTCACCCAGGCGAAGACTGCGCTCGACAGGATCAGCGCGAGCGGACATCCAGCCTGGGGCAGGCTGCCGAAGAGGCCGCGGCGTCCCTTCGGCGCGTGCTCGACCGCCATCAGCACGGCCCCACCCCATTCGCCGCCGAGAGCGACACCCTGGCAGATGCGCAGGAAGACCAGGGCGACGACGGCCGACAGGCCGACCTGCTCGTAGGTCGGCAGCAATCCGATGATCGTGGTCGGGATGCCCATAAGCAGGAGGCTCAGGACGAGCATCCTCTTGCGCCCGATCCTGTCGCCGAAGTGACCGAAGAACAGGGCCCCGAGAGGACGGGCAAAGAGACCGGCGGCGAAGGTCGAGAACGCCGCGAGCATGCCGGCGACGGGGTCGAGTGATGAGAAGAACAGCTTGTTGAAGACCAAGGCGCTCGCCGTTCCGAAGATGAAGAAGTCGTACCATTCGATGGTGGTCCCGATCATCGTCGCGAATCCGATGGTTGCCGCAGAGGTTTGCACAACCCGCGGTTCGATAGTTTCGATCGTGGTCGCCGTGCTCATTGAATGGGCCTCCTCAAGATCATCCGCCGAAATGATAGGCAACGAGATTGCCATTGGGCAACTTGTTGTCTACAGGATCGGAAGTTACTTTCGGCGTCAAGGGGGCGTCGGGTGGGTCGCATTCGGTTTGGAGCAGCGCGGAGATGGACTTTCGCTCGCCGAGAAACCTCTTCGGTCAAGTCACGGTGACGGTGGTCGCGCGTCGGATGCTGACTGCTCGGGTCGTGGAACTCGAACTCGCGGACCCGGACGGATGGGACCTCCCGCCCTTCGACGCGGGTGCGCACGTGAGCGTCCACCTGCCGGAGGGAAAGACCCGGCCGTACTCGCTGTGCGGCGACCCGGTGATCTCAGGCCGCTATCGCCTCGCGGTCCTGCGTCAGGACGACGGTCGGGGTGGCTCGGCGTGGATCCACGAGGTCGTCCGGGTCGGCGACACACTCCATGTCTCGCTGCCGCGCAACAACTTCCCCCTGGCGGCCGAGGCCGACCACCATCTCCTCATCGCCGGCGGCATCGGCCTCACGCCGTTCCTGCCGATGGTCGACGTCCTCAACCGGGCCGGACGCGCGTTTCATCTCCACGCCTGCGCCGGCTCGCCCGAGCACATGCCCTACCTGCGGCGGTTACGCGAGCTGGAGGCTGCCGGTGTCGCGACCCTTCATTTCGACGGCGGCGAGCCATCGGCCGGGCTCGACGTCGGCGGCCTCCTCGATGGAAGGGGGCCCGACGTCCACGTGTACTGCTGCGGGCCGAGCTCGTTGATGGATGCGGTCCGGCGGGCCACGGCGACCTGGCCTGAGGATCGCGTCCATTTCGAGCGCTTCCAAGCCGAACCCACCGTTCCGGCCGGGAGCGCGGACGCGACCGTCGAGCTCGCCAGGAGCGGGCTGACGATCGCCGTCCCCGCCGGCCAGTCGATCGCGCGTGCGCTGCTGCGGCACGGGGCAGAGATCGACGTGTCGTGCGAAGCGGGGACCTGCGGCAGTTGCAGGACCCGCTACCTGAGCGGTCGGGTGGATCACCGGGACGTCGTGCTCAGTGCCGCCGAGCGGCGGGACTACATGACTCCCTGCGTCTCCGGCTGCGCCGGCGAGCGCCTGTTGCTCGACCTGTGATCGCACCGCGCCGACGCACGGCGCTGACACCCCATGTCGCCGGGCAGCGACCGGCCACGACGGAGATGGACCGGATGCGACTCTACGTGTTGCCGGGAGCCTGCTCGCTCGCGAGCCACATCGCGCTGGAGGCGGCGGCGGAGCGCGCCCCTACAGCGACGCCCCCCTGGGAGGTCGTCGTGCTCCAGCGGGGCCGCAACCACGATCCCGAGTACGCCGCGGTGAATCCGCTGGGCACGGTTCCCGCCCTGGTCACCGCGTCTGGTGGGCTGATCGTCGAGAGCGTCGCGGTCCTGCTGCATATCGCGGATGCGATCCCGGCGGCCGGTCTGGCGCCACCGGCGGGCGGGGCCGACCGTGACCGGCTGCACATGCTCCTGTCCGCGATGGTGACGGCCGGCCATACCGCGTTCCAGATGCTCTGGCGTTCGGAGCGCTTCGCCGACACGGACGAGGGCCGCGCCGCGGTGCAGCGGATGTGCGAGACCCGGATCGGTGGGCTGTTCGAGCGCCTCGCGCGGGAGATTCGCGGGACGGGCTACCTGATCGGCGACAGTCCCACGGTGGCGGACATGTACCTGTTCGTCCTCGGCCGCTGGGGGCTTCGCCTCGATCGCCCGACCGACCGCTATCCGGGGCTATGGCATTTCACCGAACGCATGGCGGATGCCGGTGCCGTTCAGCGGGCGATGGCCCGGGAGGGGATCGCCCTGCACGGTCCGAAGGCCGGGCTCGGCTAGCAGCGGCGACCGGAACCACCCCGGCCGCGGCATCTCACTCGGCGTCGCACGAGACGAGGGAAAGCATCCTCATGGACCAGCTCTGGGTACCCATCCTCACGCATTACCGCGGCGGCTCGGTCGATCCGGACCGGATGGGGATGCACATGCGATCCCTTCAGCCACATGTCCGGAGCGTCCTTGTCGCCGGTTCCACCGGGGACGGCTGGGATCTCGACGCGAGGGGCTTCGACGAGGCCCTGGAAGTCCTGCGTGACGCGGAAGCCTTCTCATCGCAGGTGGAGGTGCTGATCGGTCTGCTACAGCCCTCGACCGAACGTGTCCTTGCCCGGCTGGACCAGGTGACGGCCTTCCTCGGACGGACGGCGATCGCGGCCCGGATCGTGGGGGTGGCCGTATGCCCGCCGGTCGACGGCGACATCGATCAAGCCGGCATCGTGCGGCACTTCATGGCGGTGATCGACGCCTCGCCCTGGCCGGTCTCGCTGTACCAGTTGCCTCAGGTCACCGGTTGCTCCTTGGAGCCAAAGACGGTCTCGGCGCTGGCGCGCCATCGCAACGTCGCGATGTTCAAGGACAGCAGTGGCGCTGATCTCGTCGCGCTAGCAGACGACGATTACGGGGATCTGCTGCTCGTGCGAGGTGCCGAGGGGTCGTACGCTGCGCACCTCCGCCCGCAGGGCCGCTATCACGGCTGGCTGCTGAGCACGGGGAACGCCTTCGCCGCGCCCCTCCGCGACATCCTGCGGGCGCACGCCGACGGCAGATCCGCGCACGCCGCGGATATCTCACGACGACTCGGCCCAGACATCGACAGGCTGTTCGCGGACGCCGCTACGGTACCGTTCGGCAACGCATTCTCCAACGCGAACCGTGCCGCCGACCACATCCTCGCATACGGGAGCGCCGGGTGGCGAAATGTCGAGCCGCCCGAGACGATCAGCGGCTTGCCGTTGCCCATCCATCTGTTGGAGACCGCCGATCGCATCATCTCAGAGCATATCGAGACGATACGATCGGGATATCTACGCTGACGGCATAGGTCGTCCTGACACGTCCGCTTTCGATTGACGGTCCAAAGTGTATGGATGTCTGCATTGGGCGCTTTGCAGAATTTCTGCTTGCGGGCAGCGCCTCAACTTCCTCAATCCGCCCTGAGCACCGTTGTCGGCGGCCGGCAAAGCTTGGGGCCTTGCCGACCAGTATGTACATTCGCGTTAGATCAGGCTTCGGCCGCCGCAGCGGCGTTCGGGTGTAGCAGCGCCATCTCATCGCGCCGACGCATCTGCATCGGTAGATCCGGCCAGTCGCGCCACTGCAGCGTGAATTCGCCGCCCGGCTTCGAGGCGACGACGACCGCCTCGTACCAGCCGTCCTCTTCGCCCTCGGTGATCAGCACCAAGCTGCCGATCGCGATGCCGGCCCAGCTACGCGGGTAGCGGGGATCGGCCGGGCCTGATCCGCCGAAGCAGCCGTCGTTGCCGTCAGCGGGCTTCCCAGGGCTTTGAGCGGCCAACCTGATTGTGGTCGCGTTTGCATCCATAGGTCCGCCCGCGAGGGCTAGAAGGCGCTCGTAGACCTCCTTGGCGACGAACGGCACGTAGGCTCGCCCCGAGCTGAACACCCGGCCCTGCGGCAGTTCAGCGGCGGCCGATCGTTGACCGTCATCACACAGCACAAGGACGCGGAAGCCGATGGTCTCGGCGGCCTTCGTGGCTAAGCTCACGTCGGGAGTAGCGAACCAGGCGGCATGGGGCTTGCCGCCTTTGTCGGCGCCAAACACGACGAGGGCTGGCGTCGGCTTGGCGAGCGGACTTTCAGCGGGAGTGAGTGCACCCTTCGACTTCGTAGCGGTGGCTGCGGTCATAGCATGCTCCAGAAATGCGAAGGGGGCCTCGGATGAGACCCCCTCGGGATGGTTGCAGATGGCTGAGGCCGGTGCAGAAGGCCGGTTGATCGACCTCGGCGGTCCGGCATCAGCGTGGGTGGTGGGTGCCTCATGGCGGCCCTCGATGAAGGCCACGATGCGGCGGCCCAACGTGTAATTAGCAGATTATATTCCTATTTGTCAAGGTGAGTTCAACACTGGCGCGGTGCCCGACGCTGCTAGCCGACGCCGCAACGGTGAGTCCCAGACATTGCCTTGCGCGATGGTGTCAGTGCGGTTTTGGGCCTGCTCACCGCTCGTGACACGCGGAGCGAAGGGTGCGACATTACCTCTAACAAGAACAGATAACGGCAACGCCGATCAACGAAGGGGGCGCGGAGGAAACCCGTGCCGCACTACTTCTTCGACGTTCAATCCCCGCGAGGGGTGGTGTGCCTGGACTATCAGGGGCTCGATTGCTCCGATGACACCGCTGCGCTGGCACTCGCGCGCCATGGCGCAGGCTTCACCGCAGCAGGCGACTGCAACCGCAACCCGCAGCTGAAGAGCTACCGTTTCGCCGTAGCGGATGCGGACCACCACCTGCTCTTCACCGTGCCGTTTACGGACTTGCTTCCGGATGAGAAGACTGCTCCGGCAGCGCGGAAGCGCCGCCCTCGCGCTTCGCCAAGGCGGCCTGGCGCGCCAGTGCTCGCCTGAGAGACTGTGGCCTGTCGGCGTCGTCGGTTTCTGGACAGAAGGTCCAGCTCACCACCGACTGCGGCAGCGCCAAACGCTGGATGTCTAGCCCGCAGCGAGGCTTCTGCGTCTCGCCCGCTACCAGTGCGGTCAAAGCGGCGCTGGCGGTATCGTAGCAGCCGAGAAGTTCCTGCTCGAAAATGACGGCGAAACAACCTCGCGCACCCATCCGGGTCCACTCGATGCGGAACACCCCCTGAGGGGTTTCGTAGAGCCAGCAGCCACTCAGCATCGGCATTTCCTCCGGTATTTTCGAGGGAAACGACAATCCGGATTGTATGGATCCGCTCTCGCCCCGATGCCCGATCCGGACACACCCCAGCTGCCGGAGGAGGAACTCGACCGGTTGGCGCGTGAGCTATTCGCCAAGGTGCGCGGTGAATACCCGGAGGCGAAGGTGGACAGGGCCCGCAAAACCGCCGGCGAGCTTGCCGGGGAGGTCGTTCCCATCTTGCCCGACTGGCTCCTTGACGCTGGTGCCGATGCCAATGGCGCTGGCGGAGACTGTCCCCCCCCGCCCGGTACATACGGAACCCACAACGTCACTATGCCTTGGCCTTCCACAACATCGAGGAGGCCGGCATGGGTCAGGACGTGGACGAAGCGCGCGAAGCCTTCGAGACGGTACCGCCTGCTCCACCGAAGCGGGAGAACAAGAACGTGACGTCGGAAGTCGGCGGCAGCGGCCCGCACTCCCCAGGTAGCCCTAAGTCCGATGCCCGTGAGGGGCCCGAGAGCGGCGGCTACGACAAACGGCCCGACGTTCCCAAGCCCGACAACTCCAAGGGCGGCCACGGCGCCGGCTGATCACGGGCCACCTTCAAGAAGGACGGCAAGCGGCGGGCAGTGATGCGCGCCTCAGTCCTTGAAGATCCGGACTTCACCCTGCGAGAGTTCCTCGCGCTGTTCGGTGCACCACTCCTGCTCCCCGACCTCCTTCACCTCAGCGTAGCGCCGCGCCAGCTCGTCCTTGAAGGCGGCGTTAGCTCGTTCCTGGCCAAGCACTTTGGTTGCTACATCTCGCGCGGTCTGTGAAATTCTTAGCGCGGTCGTGCCGTCGATCGCGTAGTGCTTGCCGCAGAACGTGATGATGGCCGACTGCGCGCTGGAGGCCCGAAGTAGGGTCAGGGCCTGCTCCTCCTGAGTCTGAGCACGAGCGGGTGCGGGGTGCGCACTGACAACGAAGGCGACAGCAACGAGGGTTTGGTAGCGCACGGCGGATCTCTAGTTACCACACACTTGTGCAGCGCAGTAACGAGCGCCGGCAAGGTCTAAAAACAGCCTACAGTAGGGCGTTAGAAAGCGACCTTTCATCTGAGCAGCTGCAGCTGACTTATCGGCCGCAATTCGGGCTTTCCGGCGAAGTGCATCGGTAGCGCGAGGCTGACGAGGGCTACATACAGGCCAATGAGTAGGGCGCCAGCAGGAACGACGGCACCGCTGAGAAGGACGAGGCGGGATAGAGGGTCATATCGATCTCCACTGAATGGGCGGCCGGTGCCGTCGTCGAGGAAGATCTATGCTCAAGCTTTGCAGATCGTTGTGCTGGGGGACACCAGCTCAGTTACGCTGCGCGAGGGCAGCACTTGGAACCCAGGATCAGGTCGGCGTGTAATCTGCTCCCATTTCTGGATCGAGACCGGAAGCGTCGAGCAGCTGAAGTGCAGCTCGGGCAAATGCGATTTCGACCGGGTCGGTCAGCACCATCACGGCATCGGCCTCTGGCGGAACGATTGGGATCGCGACGAGCGTCGAGCCGTCCCGATCGGTTATCGTGACGATGATGGTTTGCTCGGATCCGTGGCCCGGAGCGCGACCCTTCGGAAAGGTGACGATGGTGTTCGTCACCTCCTCCTCGTCCTCGGCCTCAGCGCGCGAGACGGCGGGGATGCCCAGCAAGCGCATCGTGCTGATCGATGGCCCGCAGCGCGCCCATTCAATAATCTGCCGCAGCGTCGGCTACCAAGTCGAGGAGACGCTCACCGCCAAGCGCCTCGACGAGGAGGCCTTCGAGGGCTGAGGCCATGCGTCAGGTCAGGTGGCGCGGCGAAACTCGATCTGCCGCCCCCAAAACCCCGATTGACGCGGATGCGGGACTGCCCGCCGGGTGAAGTCCTACCGGTGATCGTGGCCGAGCTCTGAAGGCCGAGTCGCGGTCGCGCTCTGCCGCTGAGTTCGCTGCTTTGGGGTCCAGAAGGTCCACTTGCGGCCAACTCGCCCCAACTCCAGGACCGGTTCTGGCCGCAAGCCGTCTGCCCGCTTCGGAGAAAGAAACTGGAAAAGCTGACAAGACTCTCGCTTCCCAACTTTGCCTGAGCCGGTTCGTTTAGATGTGTCCGGGCGCAGCCGAGGGCAGATCTCAACCGCGCGATGAGCTGCTTATCTCTGATCGGATCCATTATTTTCGGTGCAAATATAATTATCACTTCTTCGTTGGTATTGAGGTAAAGCTTGAGTTATCCAATATTACTTACCTGTTGCATCATCACGACTGCGCACTCGACAACATTCGATGACAGTTACTTGGTCCATTCGGGTAGATTATTTGACGCCGTGCTGATGCCTCGCGACCGGCTGACCGGTGGGCATCAGTAGCGGTCCAGACGAACGACGCTCGATCAATTCGATCGGCATCTCTGTCCGACGCGCGCGCGCTTCCCCGCGTAGGCGGGCTAGAAGATGCTCGGCGACCTCCCGTCCAAGCTCCGCAGTCGGAAGATGGATCGTCGTCAGGGACGGCGCGATGTGGCTTGCGATCTCAAGATTGTCGATCCCGACGACCGACAGATCGCGGGGAACGTCCAAGCCGCGCTGTTCGGCCTCGAGAAGCACGCCGACGGCAAGGAGGTCATTGCCGCACACCACGGCCGTCGGCGGCTCAGCCAGCCCTAAGAGTTGCAGGAGGCCGGCCCGGCCGCCGGCGAGAGTGAAGGGCTGCTGCGATACCCGAGCGTTCGAGAGGTCCAGCCCCTCCGCCGCGAGAGCCCGCCGCACGCCGTCGATGCGAAGGCGCGCACGGTCGTTGGCCTGGGTGAAGCCTGAGACCATGCCGAAGCGGCGGTGACCTTTGGAAAGCAGGTGCCGGGCCGCTAGATAGCCCGCCTCCGCGTTGTCGAAGCCGATCGAGTCGAGCCGGTCATCGAAGGACCACGTCAGCACCACCGGGATCGGGGCCTCGGTGACGAGAGCCCAGGTTTCGGGCAGGTGGTCCGCGCCGACCAACATCAGGGCGTCGACCCCGCGACCGAGCATGGACCGGACGAGTGCAGCCTCCTCCGCGGCCGCGTATTCGTGCGCCGCGATCAGGAGCTGATAGCCGTTACGGGCCAGGGTCGTCTGCAGCGCCTGGACCGCGCGGGCGAAGATCGAGTGATCGAGCGTCGGGATGATGGCGCCGATCGTGTGCGTCCGCCCGGATGCAAGGGCCTGGGCCGGGCCGCCGGGCAGGTAGCCGAGGGATTCGGCCGCCGCGCGCACCCGGCGGATCGTGTCCGGGTGGACGATCGCGGCGCCGGCCATCGCACGCGAGGCGGTCGCCGGCGACACGCCCGCTCGCTGGGCAACCGCCTGCAATGTCGCGCGCTGCTGACGTTTCACGGCAAGTCACTCTGGGCCGGATCCCGACCGTCGGAGTGATGAATGCGCATTCAGGAAAACGCAACCGCCGCAGCGGACCACGAGCTGAAAAGGACAGCGGCGTGCCGAAGCCGTCAGGCAACGTTTGGATTCGATGGTTGACAAGGCTGCGGTGAAGCGCACAATGAAAGCGCATTCATTGAATGTTTATGCGGTGCGTCGCGACAAGACGGCCACCGCAGCGCGAGGAAACGCCGTGAAGTTCAGCCGCCGCATGTGCGTCGGCATGGCGACGCTCGTCGTCATCGCCGTCTTCTGGTACGTCGCGACCACCGGCCTCGGCCTGATCTCGGCGGGGCGCTTTCCCGCGCCGGTCGACGTGGAGACGGCGGCGGTCCAAGCCTTCGTCCGGGGATACCCGGATACGACGCTCCTCGTCCACGTCCTGCACTCGCTCCGGCTCGTGGCCCTGGGCTTTGTCGTCTCGGTGGCGCTCGGCGTTCCCCTCGGCCTGCTGATGGGCTGGAACCGCACGGCCGAAGCCCTCATCAATCCTGTCTTCCTGCTGCTGCGCCCGATCCCGCCGCTCGCCTGGATCCCGCTCGCCATCCTGTGGCTTGGCCTGGGCGACGGGGCCAAGGTGATGGTGATCGTCATCGCGGCGCTGCCACCGGCGGTGATCAGCACCCAGGTCGGGGTGCGTGGCGTGCCGCCGCACATCCTCGAGGCGGCGCAGATGCTCGGCACGCCGCGGCTGCGCTTCGTCCTGGACGTTCTGGCCCCGGCGGCGGCGCCGATGATCTTCACGGGGTTGCGGCTGGCGCTCCAGGCGAGCTGGACCACCTTGGTCGCGGCCGAGCTCGTCGGCTCGCTTGCGGGGCTCGGCTACGTCCTGAACGTCGCGCAGCAGGACCTCTATCCGGGCATGATCCTCGTCGGCATGGCCGCCGTCGGCGTGCTCGGTGCCGGCAGCACCGCGCTGCTGGGGATGGCCGAGCGCCGGGCGATCGGCTGGGCGCAGCTGCGGGGGGCGGCATGATCGCCTCCCGCCAGCCCCTGCCGCTGCACCGCAGCCTGGCCCTCGGCGCCATCGGCACCCTGGCCTTCCTCGGCTTCTGGGCGTTCCTCGCCCGGTCCGGCCTCGTCTCGCCGCTGTTCCTTCCGGGACCGGTTGCCGTGGCGGAGCGCTTCGCGACCCTGACCGAGCGGCCGTTCGCGGGGGGCACGCTCCCCGCCCACGTCGCCTCCAGCCTGCAGCGGTTCCTGGCCGGTTACCTGCTCGCCGCCGCGGTCGGTGTGCCGCTCGGCTTGACGATGGGCTGGTCGCACCTCCTCGACGACATCGTCACGCCGATCTTCGACGGGCTGCGCTTCATCGCGCCGATCGCCTGGGTTCCCTTCGCCGCCCTCTGGTTCGGCACCGGGATCGGCGGCCCGATCCTGATCATCTTCGCGGGCGCCTTTCCGCCCTGCCTGATCAACGCCTATCGCGGCGCCCGCTACATCGACGCGCGCCTGCTGGAAGCCGCCGAAATGCTCGGAACGCCGGGCTACCGGATGATCGCCGAGGTGCTCCTTCCGGCCGCCCTGCCCTCGATCGTCGCCGGCCTGCGCATCAGCGCGGGCCTGGGGTGGCAATCCCTGGTCGGCGCCGAGCTGATCGTAGCCTCGACGGGGGTCGGCTACATGATGGTGCAGGCCCAGGGGGCCGTCTCGACCGCGACCGTGATGGTCGGAATGGTCGCGATCGGCCTCGTCGGCGTGGTCATCGACGTCGCGTTGCGCTCGCTCGAGACCCGCCTCCGCCGGCATCACGGACAGGCTTGAGGTGATCCGATGAGCGCAATCCGATTCGAGCGGGTCGAGAAGAGCTTCGGGAGCAACGTCAAGGCGCTCGACGGCGTCGACCTCACGGTGGCCGACCGCGAGTTCGTGGCCATCGTCGGCGCCTCGGGTTGCGGCAAGACGACCTGCCTGCGCCTTGCGGCCGGGTTCGAAGCCCCGACCGGCGGCCGGATCACCGTCGGCGGACAGCCGGTCACCGAGCCGGGTCCCGACCGCGCCGTGGTGTTCCAGCAGTTCGCGCTGTTCCCGTGGAAGACCGTGGCGCAGAACATCGGGTTCGGGCTTCGCAACAAGGGCATGCCCTCCGCCGAGCGCCAGGAGCGCGTCGCCGCGGCGATCGACATGATCGGCCTCTCGAGCCACGCCGACGCCTACCCGCACCAGCTCTCCGGCGGCATGCAGCAGCGCGTCGCCATCGCCCGCGCCTACGTCCTCGAGCCCGAAGTGCTCCTAATGGACGAGCCCTTCGGCGCCCTCGACGCGCAGACCCGCGTGGTGATGCAGGAGGAACTCGTCCGCCTCGCGCGCAAGAACCCGCGCACCGTCCTGTTCATCACCCACGGCGTCGAGGAGGCCGTCTACCTCGCCGACCGGGTCGCGGTCATGACCAAGCGCCCGGGGCGCATCAAGGAGATGATCGACGTCAAGGCGGTCCGCGAAGCGGAACGCTGGGAGGAGCACACCCGCATCGAGGACGTGATGGACCTCGAATCGTTCGTCCATCTGCGGACGCACATCTGGAAATCGCTGCGTGAAGAAAAGGCGGCCGGCCGATGACCGTACGGTCCGCGATCCGAGGGAGAGGCGACATGGCCGAGATTCGAGGGAACGGGTGCCCGCGCGGCCGGCTGCGGGCATGGCTCCTGGCCGGCGCCCTCGCGCTGGCGCCGGTGGTCGCGCCGCCCCTGCGGGTGAAGGCTGCGGAACCTGAGCGGATCGGCGTGTCCTATCAGCCGTCGCTCTACTGGGCGCTGCCCTTCTACATCGCCACGCAGAAGAATTGGTGGAAGGAGGTTGGCCTCGAGCCAACCTTCGCCGTCTTCCCGGCCGGCGCGCCCCAGGTCGCTGCCGCGCAGGCGGGATCCTGGGACGTCGGCGGGACCGGTTCCGTGCCGGCGATCCTCGGCGCGGCGCGCTTCGGCCTGCTGACGATCGGCCTCACCAACGACGAATCGAAGACCAACGCGCTGATGGTGCGCGCCGCACGGCACGATGCGATCCTCAAGGATCCCAAGCAGCTCGCCGGACAGAAACTTCTCGTCACCACCAACTCCACCGCCGATTACGCCGCTCGCGCCTGCCTCCGGAAGTGGGGCCTCGGCCCGCGCGAGATGCGCTTCGTCAACCTCGGACAGGCGCAGATCATCTCGGCGATGATCGCCGACGCGGGCGAGGTGGTCGGCGTCTGGGCTCCGAACACCTACACGCTGGAGGAGAAGGCCAGCGCGCAGGTTCTGTGCAGCGGGGCCGACGCCGACGCCATGGTGCCCGGCGCCCTGATCACCCGCGCCGACTTCGCCAAGGCGCATCCGGACGCGGTCGCCAAGTTCCTCGCGGTCTATCTCCGGGGCTGGGGCTGGGCCAAGGCGAATCCCAAGGAAGCGCACGACATGGCCAAGCGCTTCTATGCCGAGGGCGGCGTCGAGGCGTCCGACCACGCTATCGACCAGGAATTCGCGCTGCGCCCGACCTACGCCCTCGACGCGCAGCTCAAGGCCATGGCGCGCGCGGACGGCCCCTCGCAGGTCGACGGCTGGTTCTCGCGGATCGGCACGTTCATGGCCGAGGTCGGCACCATCGCGCAGGCGCCCGATGCCAAGGGATACATCGACGACGCCTTCATGAAGCGCGTCGCAGCCGATCCGAAGCTCCGGGCCTTCGCCACGGAGTTCGATACGGCCGCAGCCCCTCACTGAGTGCGGCCGGTCGCCTCGCAGCGCCGTCAAGGGCGCCGCCCGGCGCCCGGGCGGGCCGGGACTTCGCTCTCCCGAGTGGCGCCGTCTGCATTCATTCGCACTATCCGGAAGAGGCAGGGATCATGACGATCGACTACGCGAAGCGGGCGACCAAGACGCCCGAGACCGAGACCGACGCGGCGCGGCAGGTCGTGACGGAGATGCTCGCCGCCATCGAGGCGAGGGGCGAGGAGGCGGTACGGGACTATGCCCGTTCCCTCGATCGCTGGACCGGCGAGATCGTCGTAACCCCCGAGGAGACCGCCCGGCGCACGAAGGACATCCCCGAGCGCGTCAAAGAGGACATCGCCTTCGCGGCGGGGCAGGTGCGGCGCTTCGCCGAGGCCCAGCGCGACAGCGTGCAGGACTTCTCGGTCGAGCTGGTGCCGGGCCTCGTCACCGGCCAGAAGCTCGTCCCCTGCAACGTCGCGGGGTGCTACGTACCCACCGGGCGCTACGCCCACATCGCCTCGGCCTACATGTCGGTGGCGACCGCCAAGGCGGCGGGCGTCCCGACCGTCGTGGCCTGCTCGACGCCCTTCCGCGGCGAGGGCATTCACCCCTACGTGCTCTACGCGATGCAGGTGGCCGGCGCCGACGTGATTATGACGTTGGGCGGCGTCCAGGCGATCGCCGCGATGGCCTTCGGGCTGTTCACCGGAAAGCCCGCCGACATCATCGTCGGGCCGGGCAACAAGTACGTGGCCGAGGCCAAGCGGATGCTGTTCGGCCGCGTCGGGATCGACGTCTTCGCGGGTCCCTCCGAGGTGGGAATCATCGCCGACGAGACCGCCGACCCGGCGCTCGTGGCCTCGGACCTCGTCGGCCAGGCCGAGCACGGGCACGAGAGCCCGGCTTGGCTGTTCACCACCTCACGTGCCCTCGCAGACGACGTGATCGCGCGGATGCCGGCGCTGATCGAAGCCTTGCCACCCACGGCGCGGGACGCCGCCGCCGCCGCGTGGCGCGACTACGGCGAGGTGGTGGTGTGCGGGAGCCGGGAGGAGATCGTCGCCGTCTCCGACCGCTACGCGAGCGAGCACCTGGAAGTCCACGCCGCCGACCTCGACTGGTGGCTCGCGCAGCTCAGCAATTACGGTTCGCTGTTCCTCGGCGAGGAGACCACGGTCGCCTTCGGCGACAAGACCTCCGGCCCGAACCACATCCTCCCGACCAAGTACGCCGCCCGGTATTCCGCCGGGCTGTCCGTGCACAAGTTCCTGCGGCCGCTGACGTGGCAGCGCATGGACCGGGAGGCCTGCAAGACCATCGCCCAGGCCACGGCCCGGATTTCTCGCCTGGAGGGCATGGAGGCCCATGCCCGCACGGCCGACCACCGGCTCGCGAAGTATTTCCCCGGCCATGGCCTCGATCTCGGCGAGGCGGTGACCGCATGACCTTCCGCCTGACGCGCCTGTTCGACCTGACCGGGCGGACGGCTCTGGTGACGGGGGGCAATTCCGGGCTCGGGCTGGCGCTGGCCCGCGCGCTGGGCCTTGCCGGGGCCGGGCTGATCCTGACCGCCCGCCGCGAGGCCGACCTCGCGGCGGCGGCCGAGGACCTGCGGTCGGAGGCGATCGTCAGCGAGGTGCTGCCCGCCGATCTCGCGGAGCCCGCCGCGGTCGCCGACCTCGTCGCGCGGCTCGGCGGCCGGCCGGTCGACATCCTCGTGAACGCCGCGGGGATGAACCTGCGCCAGCCCTTTGCGGCCGTGACGGCCGAGGCCTTCGACCGGCACATGGCTCTGCACGTGCGCGCACCCTTCCTGCTGACCCAGGCCCTCGCGCCGGGCATGGCGGCCCGGGGCTTCGGGCGCGTCATCAACGTCGCCTCCCTGCAATCCTACCGGGCCTTTCCGGACTCCGCACCCTACGGGGCCGCCAAGGGGGCTGTGGTGCAGCTCACCCGCGCCATCGCGGAAGCGTGGTCGGTGCGCGGCGTGACCTGCAACGCGATTGCGCCAGGCTTCTTCCCGACGCCTCTGACGCAGGCGGTGTTCGCCGATTCCGAGCGCGCGGCCCGCAATGCCGCCCAGACGGCCTGCGGCCGCAACGGCGAGCTCACCGACCTCTATGGCGCGGCGGTCTTCCTCGCCTCCGAGGCTTCAGCCTACGTCACCGGGCAGACGCTGCCGGTCGACGGGGGATTCACCGCCAAATGAACGCCCGTCTGTCCGAGGTCCCGCAATGAAAGCGCTGATCTACACCGGGCCGAACGCGCTCATTGTCGACGACGTGCCGGTTCCCGTGCCGGGGCCCGGCGAGGTGCTGGTGCAGGTCGAGGCGGTCGGCATCTGCGGTTCGGACATGCACGCCTATCACGGTCACGATGCCCGGCGCCCCGCCCTGCTGATCCTCGGCCACGAGGCCGCCGGACGGGTCGCGGAGGGGCCGCGGGCCGGCGCGCGCGTGGCGGTGAATCCGCTGGTCACCTGCGGACACTGCCCGTGCTGCGAATCCGGGCGCACGCACCTGTGTCCGAGCCGGCAGATCCTCTCGATGCCCCCGCGCCCAGGGGCCTTTGCGGAGTACGTCTGCGTCCCCGAGAAGAGCCTCGTACCGATCCCGGACGCGCTGTCGACCACGCACGCAGCCCTCGCCGAGCCGCTCGCCGTCGCCTACCACGCCGTCAACCAGGGGGCGCGACTTCTCGGCCGCCCTCTGGCGGGGGCGCGTTGCGTGGTGCTGGGCGGCGGCGCGATCGGTTTCGGGTCGGGTCTGGTCCTGGCCATGCAGGGTGCGGGCGAGGTCGTCATCATCGAGCCGAATCCCGAGCGACGCACCGAAGCCGCGCGCGGCCTCCCGACGGCCCGCTGCCGAGCGCCCGACGATGCCGAGGGTCCGGGGCCCGACAGCGCCGACCTGATACTCGATGCCGTCGGCAGCGACGCGACGCGGGTCAAGGCGAGCCAGCTTGCCCGGCCGGGGGCGGTCATCGTGCACATCGGGCTTCTGCCCGGCGAGCGGGGGCTGGACGTTCGCAAGATCACGCTTCAGGAAATCGTGGTCTCGGGCAGCTACTGCTACACGATGCAGGAGTTCCGCGACGTGGTTGAGGCCCTCGCGGATGGCAGGCTGGGTCCCCTCGATTGGGTCGAGGAGCGCCCTCTCGTCGCGGGCGCGGTTGCCTTCGCCGACATGGATGCAAGCCGCGTCGCTGCGCCGAAGCTCATCCTTCGTCCGGACGCTCCGGCTTGACCATATTCGTCGCACGAACGGAGCGTCGTACCCGAATTCGGCGCCACCACTGCAGCGTCCATCGGCGAACGCGATCCTCGTGCGGTTATAGCCCGTCCCCGACTCGGCCGACTACGTCGCCATGCAGCCACCGAAGAAGGGTCAGGTCTTCTGGGATGCGGAGGTGACCAAGATGATCAAGGTCTACTGGGCGCCGATCGCCGAGCAGCAGGCCAAGGAAGGCCATCGCCGCCTATCTCGGCGCGGCCTACTAGCGCCGAGACTGGGCAGGAGGCCGCGCGTTGATCGCCAGAACCGCCGTGCCGGACCGGTCCGGGGCCGCGCCGACCGGGTCGCGGCGGGCATCCGCCTGGGCCAGGGCGGCCGCCTCGCTGCTGCCGGGCCTGCTCCTGTGCCTGGGCCTCACCGTCGTGGCGCAGGCGCTGCAGGCCGGCGAGGAGCACCTGACCGGCCATCCCTACGTCGAGGCGCTGGTGCTCGCCATCCTGCTCGGCACGGCCCTGCGCACCGCCTGGGTTCTGGGCGCGCGCTTCAAGGCCGGGATCGCCTTCTCGGCCAAGCAGGTGCTGGAGGTGGCCGTCACCCTGCTCGGCGCCTCGGTCAGCCTCGGGGCCATCGTCGCCTCGGGCCCGGCGCTGCTGGCCGGCATCGTCGGGGCGGTGGCGCTGACCATCCTGGCGAGCTGCGCCCTCTGCCGCATCCTCGGCCTGCCGGTGCGCATGGCGCTGCTGATCACCTCCGGCAACGCGACCGGACCGCTTGGAGATCGAGATCACCGAGACGGCCCTAATTCGTGATCCAACCCGGGCGCAGTCGACCCTGCGACAGTTGAAGGCACTCGGGTTGCGCACCGCCATGGACAATTTTGGGACCGGCTACTCCTCGTTTTCGAACCTGCGCGTAACCGTTCGACAAGATCAAGATCGATGGTTCGTTCATCCGGGCTGTTGACAGCAACGAGCAGACGGCGGCGATCGTACGATCTGTGCTCGGCCTCAGCCGCGGCTTGGGCATGCCCGTTCTCGCCGAGGGCGTTGAGACGCAGGCGGAGCTCCGCTTCCTAGCTGAGGAGAGCTGCCACGAGGCGCAGGGTTATCTGATTGGTCGCCCCGCCGCGATCGGCAGCTTTACTCAGCACACGCATGGCGCTCGACCGGGGGAGATCCAGCCGATCAAAGCAACCTAGAGCTGCGGCAAACCACAGTTTTCTTGGGCGCGGACGGCATCATGCGAGCTGAGTATAGATGTGCCTAGCAGGCAGGTTGTGGCCGTAAGCGGAAGGGCCGCTTCTGAGCAGGCGCGATGCACAAGCAGACGAGCAGGCGTTCCAAGTTCGGCACGAAGCCGCGCGCCGATGCTCTCGGCCAGCCGCACAGCCGGTTCGGTGTATCGCGATCGGCCGCCAACCCGCGATCAGCCGTACGGAACCGAGCGAACCACCGTTCGAACTATCCCGGCAAAAAACATCCAAGGCTGGCCATGTCCGGGTGAGGGCTCCGCCGGGTTCAGCCCGGCCCGTCGCTGGCGGCTGCCAATAGTGGAACCACCACGGCGCTGATGGGCGTCGGGATGAAGTGTGCTTGGCCGCGGTTGAGGATGATCGCGTTCCGCGTTTTCCACTCGAGGGGGCGATCGGCAGTCCGATCGGCGAGTATGGAAGTTCCCATGTCGACCGGACTGGCCTGGAAACGATCGACAATCTCCTGCGGCACCTCGTCTCCCAGGAGTGCGCCCTCGGCCCGGGCGACTTCGAGACACTCCCGCATGTATCGCAAGGTCAGCTCCGCGATGTCCGCGCGATGGAACATGCCGGACCGGCGTCCGGCTAGGACCATCAGGCCGGCGGCCGCGTTCTGGAGAAGCTTGCGCCAAGCGACGGACGTGAAGTCCGAGGTCAGTTCGACCGAGCACCGCGAACCTGACAGCATCTCGAGGACGAGTTGGGACGACGCCTCATCCGGCAAGGTCAAACGGGCCTTGGCGCGCAGCCGGACGGAACCGTCGGGCTGGTTCTCAGCCGGGAACCATACGACGGAAGGGAGTATGGAGCTGCCCGGAACGTGGGGTGCGACAGACGGGACCTGCTCGACGCCGTTCTGCAAGACGCAGACGACCGTGTGCTCATGGCAGAGCGCGGCCAGCCACGGCGCGGCCGCCTCAACCTGGGTCGCCTTCACTGCGAGAAAGACTAGGTCGACAGGACCTTCCGCGCGATCCGGATCAACCTCGATCGGACCCGGAACTCGGACGGAGCCCTCGTCTGCGTTCAAGACCAGGCACTCGCGAGCCGTGCGACCGCAGAGAAACGGCGTCCGCCCCGCCTCGTGCAGGGCTGCGGCGATGGTCGTGCCGATCGCTCCGGGACCGACAACGGCAACTTTGAATTTCATGGACATCAATCCTTGCGTGAGAGATCCCGCTCCGAAAGCTCATTACATCTACCGATGTCGTCGACCTTCGGAACGCCATCCGATGCCCCGTCGCCGCTCACGATCGAGCCTCGGACCCATCGCCGGAGGCGAGCCCGACGTCGCAATCTTCGACGTTCTCAACCAAGCCCCTGGCCCAGCTCCATGAGCCCGTCACGCGGCCGCCCGACGCTGTCTGCGGCTCTTCCCGTCCCTAAGAGATGGGCGGCGGCAAACACTTTCCCGCCCGCGATCAGCGCCCGAGCCCATAACGATCCAGGCGCTCGTCCAGCGTTCCGGTGTGGAGCTCGAACAGATGGTTGTCGTGATCGAAGAAGTAGATGGACCTACCCTCGCCTTCGACGCGAGGACGGCTTGGCTTCACATCCAATCCGAGCTCGACGACACGTGCGAGATGTGCATCGTAGTCACCTTCTTCGATCTTGAACGCGACGTGGTTGTAAGTGCGATCTTGCTGCCCGTCGCCCTCCATGATCGCGAGCCAAAGACCTCCCGCGGTGAAGAAACGTTCCTTCGACAGCGAGAAAATTTGATCGCCGCTGTCGTAAACTCTCTTCGCGCCGAGGATCGATGTCAGAACGGTCTCCATTCGATCGAGATCGCGTACGATGAAGGTGATGTGGCTGAGTCCTCGTATCATGCCGCATTTCCTATCCGGGCTTGCTTCGTTCCGATCACAACAGGGACGACAGCAGTGAATGCGATCACCGGGACCGAGCGTCGACCGGTTCATCGTCGAGGGCATTGATGTTGCGCGGTTGGCAGGATCGTTCGATTTGCCGAAGGCGATCCGGAAGGACGGGCCTTCACGATCGGCCGATCAACTCCAAAATGGCGGCCGTCACCGCGGCAGGATCCTCTCGCGACAATATGTGCCCGGCTGCGTCGATGATCCGACGCTCGTAGGGACCGGTGAAGTACGCGTCATGCGCCTTGGAGTCGTCCGGCGGCTTGCAACCGTCAGTGCCCCCGTGCAGGACGATACTCGGCACCGCTATCCTTGGACGTTCGGCCAGCTTTCGCTCGATCGAAGCGAACTTATCGCTTCCGGGTGCCAATCGGTATCGATGCCTATAACAGTGAAGCACAACGTCAACGAAATGGATATTGTCGAAAGATCGACTCGTTTCGATGTATTGATCGTCGGTGAAGCGCAAATTGGGCGACCAGAGTTGCCATAGCAATTTACAGAGTTCATGCCGGTTTTCGGTCAATCCCTGTGCGCCGCGCTCTGTTCCGAAGTACCATTGATACCAAAATCGGAATTCCTGCTTGGGATGGGCGGGCCGGTGCGCGCTTGCGATGTCTTGGATGTGGTATCCGCCGATGGAGACTAGCCAACGGACGCGCTCCGGCCACAGCGCGGCCGCGATGCAGGCGGCACGCCCGCCCCAATCGTATCCGACCAGACCTGCTTGCTCTATGCCGAGGGCGTCGATGAGGTCGAGCAAGTCCTTGCCCAAGGCCGCCTGTTGACCGCTATGGTCGGCATTACCCTCGAGAAAACGAGTGTGGCCGTAGCCGCGCAGGTAAGGCGCTATGGTCCGGATGCCCGTTCCCGCGAGCCGCTCGACGATTCCGTCCCAAGTGCGCGGATCGTCCGGGAACCCATGAAGGAAAACCACGGGGAAACCGTGCGGCGGTCCCGACTCCTCGTATGCGATCTCCAATTCCGCGGTTCGGCACATCCTCAGTTGCATGGTCTCGTTTCCCTGGTGGGGCGGCAACGTACGACCGCGGCTCGCTCAATCTCGTGGACGGGCGGACCGCGGCCGTCATCCGCGCCGTCGTCGGCGGGGCGGCCCTCCCGACGAATGCGGTGCCGACGTTCGTTGCGCGGGCTCTCGGGTTCCCCGTTCGGCTTGTGCGGATGTCGACCGGGCACGAAGGCGGCGAAATCCGGCGCCTGCCTCCGTGACGGAAAAGCCGGGAGCGTCGACGTGACGAGCGGCTGACTAGGCCTTCGATGTGGAGGCCAGCCGTTCGGGTCGATTCGCTCCCCGCCGGCTCGCCAGATCGAGTTCACCAGCGCATGTTGATGTTCTTGGTCTGGGTGTAGCTGAGCATCTCGTCGAAGCATTCTTCCTCGCCAAGACCGCTCTGCTTCCATCCTCCGTAAGGCGAGCCCAGGTAGCGACCCGTCGAGTTGATCCAAACGTAGCCTGCTTCGATCCGCTCGGCGGTCTCCATAGCCTTTGCGAGGTCGTTGGTGACGATCGCGGCGGTCAAGCCGTATTCGAGCCCGTTTGCCGTGGCGAGCATGTCCTCGTAATCGCCCCACGGCATGATCGACATGACCGGTCCGAAGATCTCCTCTCGGCCGATCCTCATGCTCGGCGTGACGTTGTCGAAAACTGTGGGTGCGATGAAGAAGCCGCGCTGGAGGTCCGGGTTGCTCGGCCTGCCACCGCCCGTGAGGAGCTTCGCGCCCTCAGACTTTGCCGACTCGATGAAGTCCATGATCCGGTCGAACTGCCGCTCGGATACGATCGGGCCGACGTCGTTCTCCCTCAGCCACGGAGCGCCAATGGGGAGGGCCTCGGCGAGCTTCACGATTTCTTCGGCGACCGCTTCGTGGAGCGAGGCATGCACGAGCACGCGTGAGGTCGAACTGCAGGATTGACCCTGCCGGTTCATATTCATGCCCTTGATCGCCGCCGCTGCCGCCTTCTTGGGATCGGAGTCGGGGAAGATGATGATCGGGTTCTTGCCCCCGAGCTCCAGGCTCACCCGCTTCAGACCGGCAGCGGCCTCGCGCGCGATCGCGCGGCCCGTCGCGACCGAACCGACCAAGCCGATGCGCTGAACGTCGCGATGACGCACCAGGGCTGACCCTGTGACAGCGTCGCCCGTGATGACGTTCACGACGCCAGCCGGGAAGATGCCCTCGCACAACTCGCCGAGGCGAAGGCTTGAGAGAGGCGCCTGTTCCGAGCCCTTGATGACTACGCAGTTGCCGGCAGCCAGCGGCGCCGCCGCCTTCTCCGCACAGAACCGGAAGGGATGGTTGAACGGGTTGATCTTCGCCACGACCCCGTAAGGTTGGCGACGCGTGAGGTTGAGGTGGCGTGGCCCTTGGGTCGAAGTATCTCCTTTGATCTCGGTAATAAGACCTGCGAAATATCGCAGCGTGTCCGAGGTCCACGTCATGTCGCCACGCATGCCCACGATGGCGTTGCCGGAGTCGACTGCGTCCATCAAGGCGAGTTCATCTGCGTGCTCCTCGATGCGTTTGGCGAGGAGTTCGAGGCAACGCGCGCGCTCCTTCGGCGTCACGCGCGACCATTCGCGGAAGCCATCCTTGGCTGCGGCGACCGTTCGGTCGACGTCCGCCTCGGTCGCGAAAGGCACATCGCCGAGATTGTCCTTGTTGGAGGGATTGATCGTAGTGAAGCTCCTGCCCTCGGCCGGGTCAACCCATCGGCCGCCAACGAAGAGGCCGCGCGGTTTGAAGTTGAGTTGAGGTGTGTTCATCGTTTAGACCTTCTGGCTTGATAGCGACTTGACGTTCGAGGCATTGCCGTCGGCCGCCCGAGCGGCAGCGTACCGGTAAGCTTTTGGATCGCCCGGTTCGGGCAGGCCTGTTCAGCGCCGTATGAACAGGGCCACCACCGCGCTCGCCGCGCTCGCCGAGGCGACGATGAGGAACACCAACGACGTGTCGTGGTGCGTATCCATGAAGGCACCGATCAGCGGCTCGCCCAAACCCGCGAACAGGTAGGCGAAAAAATTCATCACGCCGGTTGCGGTGCCGGCCCGCTTACGGCCGACCAAGTCCGGGCACAGCGCCCAGAACGAAGTCTGCGGGCCGTAGACAAAAAACCCGCAGAGGAAGAGGACCGCGACGCCAAGATAGACCTCAGTCGTCGGTATCGTGTACATGTAAAGCGACGACACGGCCGCGAGGCCCATGTAAAGCGCGATGGCGAGGTAGCGCTTCGAGTTGAATAGTCGGTCCGAGACCCATCCGTTGGTAGCCGCTCCGATGGCCATGCCGACCGGCAGCGCGACGCTGATCCATCTGGGATCGATGGCCGCTGTTTGAGTGCTCGCTTTGGTCCAGTTCGCGCCCAGGAAATGGACGGGTACCCAGACGATCAGGCCGTAGCGCGCCGAGTTCTGGAAGCCAATGGCCAAGCCGCCGATCAGCAGGCGCCAGTTCTTAAGAACGGCTTTGTATCGCTGGAAAGATGTTTCGTCGTCGGCGACATAGTCCTCTGCCTGATCTACCGCGTCATCGTGCGGTGAAGCGAAGCCCATATCCTCGGGACGCTCACGGGCGACGAGGTAGAATGTTATGCCGCCGACCAGGAGCAGGAGCACCGGGATGCGGAAGATCCAGCGCCAATCTAGATGTAGATACTGTACGACGATCAACGAGGTAACGAACGAGAGTACCGAGGCCATTCCGGCTGCGAACGTATAGCAGCCGAAGACCGTGCCGCGTTCGTGCCGCCCCCACCAGTTCGACAGCAGCCGGCTGCCTGCAGCCCAGCCCATAGCCTGGAAGTAGCCATTGACCGTCCACAACGCTCCCAGGGAGAAGACTCCCGTCGCGAAGCTGACCATCCAGTTCATGGCGCAGGACAGGATCGCGCCGGTACTCATCACTCGCCGGCCGCCGAACTTGTCGGCCAGGTTGCCGTTGATCGCTTGACCTACGGCATAACCCCATAGCAAGCCTGCACTGACCCAGCCTAGGGTCTCTTTGGTGACGCCGAATTCGGCTTGGATGCCTGGAATGGCGAAGCCAAAAGTCTGCCGGCCCGTATAGAAAAAGAAGTAGCAAAACATCGCCGCCAACAGCATACGCCATTGCGCGCGACGGAATGAGGTCTTGGCTCGGCTTTCGGCATAGCCAGTCACGCCCACTTGCGCGGTGCTCATCGTAGTTCCCTCCCAGGGAGCTGTGATAAAAATGTTTTTGGGCAGCGAGGATGTTATGTTTATTCGCTTACCCAAATAATTCTCAGTTCATTGATGCCACGGTATTGACCATGTTCTGACATCGGTGAAACTTTTCATGGCCTCGACGACACCCTCCTTGTAGCCAAGCCCCGAATCCTTGATCCCGCCGAACGGCGACATCTCGATCCGATAGCCTGGAACCTCCCAGATGTTGACGGTGCCGACCTCAAGCTCAGCGACGAAGCGGCTGACGTAGTCGAGGCGGTTGGTGCACACGCCTGAGGACAGCCCATAAGCGGTCGAGTTCGAGATGCGGATCACCTCGGCGATATCGTCGGGGCAGCGGACGAGCGGGATGACCGGGCCGAACGTCTCCTGGTGCACCAACTCGCAGTCATCGGGGATCCGATCCACGACCGTCGGGTGGAACAGCGCCCCCTCTGCGCGCTTCCCATGGAGGACCTCCGCGCCCTTCGACACGGCATCGTCCACCCGCGCCTGGAAGAGCGCGGCCGAGCGCGCGTTAATTACCGTGCCGACATCCGTCTCCGGATTGGCTGGGTCGCCGCACTTCAGACGCTTCGCTTTCTCGACGACCAATTTCGAAAAGGCGTCCGCGACACTGTCCACAACGAGGATGCGCTTGACCGCCGTGCAGCGTTGTCCCGAGTTTTTCGTAGCTCCGATCACCGCGAGTTCGGCCGCCCGGTCGAGGTCAGCGTCCTCCATGACGATCAGCGGGTCGTTGCCGCCTAACTCCAGTACGATGCGCTTATAGCCAGCCGTGCTCGCGATGTGCTTACCCACCCGCACCGAGCCCGTGAAGGTCACCAGATCCGCGTCCGGATCGGTGATCATCGCGTCGCCCATTGTGGACGGGTTGCCCGTGACTACCGAGAGCATCTCCGGCGGCAGGCCAGCCTCGTACAGCACGTCGGCGAGCGCCAGCGCCGTCAGCGGCGTGAGTTCCGTCGGCTTGAGCACCGTGCGGTTGTTGGTGGCGATGGCCGGCGCGAGTTTGTGACTGACCATGTTGAGCGGGTGGTTGAACGGTGTGATAGCGGAGATCACCCCGAGCAGCGGCAGGCGCGTCGTGTAGATCTTGCGCGCTTTGCCGTTGGGCGAGACGTCGCACGAGTAGATCTCGCCATCGTCCTTGATCGTCAGCTGAGCGGCGAAAGACCAGACGTCGTAGGCGCGGCTCGCTTCGTAGAGCGCGTCCTTCCAGCACAGGCCAGATTCGGCGGTGATGAGCGCCGCGAACGTCTCCTTGCGATCGCGCAGCAACTCGGCGGTGCGCTGCAGGATCTGTTGGCGTTCGTACCGCGTCAGTTTCGGCTTGAACGCGCGTGCCTTGGCGAAGGCCTCGCGCACGTGCTCGGGGCGCGCGGCCGGCACGAGGCCGACGAGGCTGCCGTCATAGGGGTTGCGGACCTCGACCTGGTCGGTGGTGTCGACCAGCTTGCCGGCGACCCGCATGGTCTCGTGCCGAACAGGCGGCTTGACATTGACGTTCATGAGTTCACCGAACGAGGTTCAAGGCGACGTCGAAGACATCGAAGTTGCGCAGCTTCCGCCCCGCGGGAACCTCGATCTTGCGATTGGCGATCATCGGCACCTTCTGTTCCGTCAGGCCGCCGTGTGAGCGTAGAGGCTCGGTCAGGCCGGATAGATCGTGCCGAGCAGCGGTCGTGCCGATCACGTTGTGTTTACCCGACAGCACCACGACGTCGCCGATCCGGTCGGCTGGCAGTTCGAACAGATGACAGGCTTCCTCATTGGAGATGACCATCGTGATCCCGTCGACTTTCTTGACGAGGTCGATCACAGCGTCGCGCTTGTCATGCTCGACGTAGACGGTGGCGAAGGAGCCGAGCGAGCCGTGGTGGGCGACGTAGGGATCGGTGATCGGCAGGAGGACGCGCGTGGTTCCGGCACCGAGCGTCTCGTCCAGGATCTCCTGCAGATAGATCACGTTCGGCCGTCCGTTCGGGAGATACTTGTCGTTCATGCCGTGATCGGCCGTCATCACGAGCGTGCAACCCGCGGCATCCAGTTCGCCGACATAGCGATCCAACATGGCGTAGAAGCTATTGGCCAGCTCTGAACCCGGTGCCGCCTTATGTTGCACGTAGTCGGTGGTCGACAGGTACATCACATCCGGGCGGAAGCTTTTCAGTATCTTTACGCCGGCGGCGAAGACAAATTCCGACAGATCTGCCGAGTAAACTTCCGGCAGCGGCAAGCCGACAAAGTCGAGCACGTCGTCGATGCCGTTCTCGGCCTTGTTGGCCTTATCAGCCTTCTCGGACGAGAAGGCGATCGCGGTGCCGCTCGTGAAGTCGAGACCCTTGCCGAGCAGAGTGCGCAGCTTGTCCTTGGCGGTCACCATCGCGACCTTCATGCCCGCCTTCTGGAACTCGGCCAGGATGGTCGGCGCGCGCAGGAAGCGTGCGTCGTTCATCATCACCTCGACGCCCGCTTCGCGGTCGTAGAAGTAGTTGCCGGCGATGCCGTGGACCGACGGCGGTCGTCCGGTAATGACCGAGAGGTTGTTTGGGTTGGTGAAGCTCGGGATGACCGCGGAAGCCGTTGTGTTCGCGCCGGTGCTCATCAAACGGTCGAGGTTTGGGGCAAGCCCTTTCTCAATCGCGGCCTCGATGTAGCCGGGCTCCGAACCGTCGATGAGCATGACCACGACAGGCTGGGTCGGTCGGCGATAGGGCCGGCCGTTGGCGACCACGTCCGCTCCGGGATTGGCATGCATGTTCATGGTGACCTCCCTCAAGCCGCTTCGGTCAGGACCGCTTCGTGACTGCCGATGAAGTTGCGGCCGCGCTCGCCGACCAACGCATCCTCAATCGCCCCTCGCCAATCCTCGGTTGTGACGCCGTAATCGGTGGCTCGGGTCGAGACACCGAGGCTCTTGAGGAGGCCTTCGAGTCTGTCCGCCCCGGCTCGGAGATCGGGCCCGAAGATGCGTTCGAGGACCGCGTCGCAGGTCGGGTCATGGCCGATGACGCTGCGCATCACGGCAGGCAGGCTGAACGAGCAGGCGATCCCATGCACCGTGCCGTGATGGAGGGTCAGGTAGTAGGAAAGAGAGTGGGCGAGCGCTGTCTTGGTGTTGGAGAAAGCCAAACCCGCGGACAGACTCGCCCGCGCGATCCGGGTACGAAGGCCCAGATCGTCAAGGTGATCGACGAGCGCTGGTAGAGCTTCAAGAACCTCGGTCGCCGCGTAGACCGCATGATTGGCGGACACCGGATTGGCGTTAACGTTCCAGATGCTCTCCAGGGCGTGAGAGAGGGCATCGAGTCCCGTGCTCAGCGTGAGGCCGCGCGGTACGCGCAGTGTCAGCGACGGGTCCAGGATGGCGTGCTCCGGATAGAGTTCGGGACGCGCCAGCGAGTATTTTTTCTTCGCATCGGTGTCCCAGACAGTCGCCCAGGACGTGACCTCGCTGCCCGTGCCGGAGGTGGTCGGAATCGCGATAATCGGGAGCCGGCCGAGAGTTTCCGGGCCGGCGCGGCCCTCGAGAAAGGCCTGGACGCGCGAGAAATCCTTTCCGGAAGCAGCGAGCACCTTGGCCGTATCGATGACCGAGCCGCCGCCCAATGCGACGATGACCTCGGGCGTGCTGCTCGCCCGGCCGAACTCCGCGCAGTTCCCGCGCAAGCCGTTGAAGCTTGGATTGGGCTCGACGTCCCGAACAATCGCGCTGGGGGCGCTGGCGGAACACGCTACCGCCTCGGTAAGTTCATCGAAGTACGGGTTGTCGCTGTAGGTGACCAGGCAGTACCGCCGTCCGGCCAGCTTTTCCTTTAGGCTCCCAAGAGCCCCTTCGCCAAAGGTAATATTGACGGGATTGACGTATTTCCAGTACATTGGCATGCCACGCACCTCCCAAAATTGTTCTTGCCAGTCAGGAGACGCGTATTTACGTTCGATGTCGAATTGATTGTTTTTCTCCTGTCTATAGAAAAAACCTATGAGGTACACGCAGCTCCGCGCCTTCCATGCGGTTGCCCAGGCCGGCACCGTCACTGCGGCCGCACAGGCGCTGCACGTGAGCCAGCCGACGCTCACGACACAGATTCGTGCCTTGGAAGAACACTACGCTGTTGAGCTTTTCGTGCGCACCGGCGGTCGCCTGCACCTCACCGAAGCCGGCCGTCAACTTCAGCAGATCGCACAACGCCTGTTCGCAGACGAGGCGGAGGCGCGGCACTTCTTGCTGGAAAGTCAGGGGTTACGGACCGGCCACCTCCAGATGGGTGCCGTCGGTCCTTTCCATGCGACTGAAATGCTGGTCGCGTTCCATGCTCGCTATCCCCAGATCGAGATATCGGTCTCGGTCGGCAACTCGCAACGTGTGCTGCAGGACCTGCTAGAATTCCATACCGATGTCGCGGTCCTAGCCTATGTCGAGAACGATCCGCGCTTGTGGGTGTCACAGTATAGCAAGGACGCCATCATCGTTTTTGCGCGTTCGGATCACCCGCTGCTTCGGCCGGAGCGCACGGGCGTTCGAATTTCCGAACTGCACGGTGTTGCGATGGTCGCGCGCGAGCTCGGGTCGAATACGCGTCGGGCCACCGACGCGGCGATGAAGAAGGCCGGCGTTAAGCCGAAGATCATCATGGAGATCGGCAGTCGCGAGGCTGTACGGGAGGCCGTCGCGAGCGGCGTTGGGTTTGGGGTAGTCTCAAGCGCCGAGTACGTGCCTGATTCTCGTATCGCCTGTCTACCGTTCCTAGATGTCGAGATTTACAACGATTCGAACATTGTTTGCCTGCGGGACCGTCGTAATTCCCGACTGATCAAAGCGTTCATCGATTCAGCTCTAGAGAAATCGAAAATATGATGATCTATTGCAATTCTGATCAATGTTCGAGGATTGCGCTTGTTTTATGAAAATGTTTTATCAATCGATTTTCACGCCGGGACGCACAGCACCGCTTAAGCTTGCATGATAGCTCGTCCTATTGGGCAGTCGCCATTCGATCTGCCGTCTTGAGTGGCTCTCCATTGAGTTTGGTGGATCGCGCTGCGAGGAAAAAGCGGCGACGCAGAAGGTCGAGCTTGGCCCGGCCGGACATGAAGCGCTTCAGCAACTTGAGGCGGTTGGCCGGTGATGCGCAGCACGTTCGTCACGGTGCGCCGACCCGGAACCAGGATCGCGCCGATCAGCAGAAGCTGGGCATGGCGCCAGGAGCGATGGACGAACAGCGGCGCGAACGCCAGGTTGATCCCGGCGAAGCGGCAGGCAAGGACGGCATGGCGGTGTCTCTTGGCGGGGACGCCACCAGCCTATTCACCACGCCCGCTTCGTCACCTCAGCTCAATCAACACGCCGGAAATGGCCAAAGTCGAGCTTATACCAACCCTCATTGATCAGGACCGATGCGCCCACGTGCGCAGGCCGATGGACATGATGCGCCAGGGCTGGTCGATGAGGTTGCGCCAAGCGTCGCGGCAATGATCGAGGATGTCGGCGTAGGTTGTGAAGACGCGGTTGCCGAGCCAGTTGTCGCGCACGAACTGCCAGAGGTTCTCGACCGGGTTGAGTTCGGGAGAGCGCGCCGGCAGCGGCAGTAGGGTGATATTGGCGGGCACTACGAGGTTTCGGGTCGTGTGCCAGCCGGCCTGATCGAGCAGCAGGACGGCGTGCGCGCCGGGTGCGACAGCGCTCGCGATCTCTTCGAGGTGCAGGCTCATCGCTTCGGTGGTGCAGCGGGGCATGACGAGCCCGGCTCCCGCGCCGCGGGCCGGGCAGATCGCGCCGAAGATGTAGGCCGAGGCGGTGCGCTGATCCTTGGGCGCTGATGGGCGGGTGCCGCGTTTGGCCCAGCGGCGGGTGATGGTGTTCTTCTGGCCGACGCGGGCCTCGTCGGAAAACCAGATCTCTATCGGCTTCCCGCCCGTGGCCTGGGCGATCTCTGCCAAGCGGGCGGGGAAAGCTTTTTAAAAGCGGGGATGGCGTCCGGGTCCTGAGCGTGGTGGCGCGGGCGGGCCGAGAGCTTGGCGTAGCCCATGGCCCGCAGGACCCGGCTCCGCGTCTGCTCGGACACCGAGACGCCGTGGTCCTCGAACAGGATCTGGGCCAGATCAACCAGCCGCCAGCGCACCACCCCGTGCGCGGCCGGCAACGGGCCCTGCTCGACCAGGGAACGCAGTGCCGCCCGCCTCTCGGCGTCCAGGCGCGGGCGGGCGCCGGGGGCCTTGCCGCCGATCAGCCCGTCCGGGCCCTGCGCGTTAAATGCCACGACCCAGTCTCGCACCGTCTGAAGCCCGACCCCGCCGAGAGCGGCAGCGGCCGATCGCGAGCCGCCCGCGTAGATCGCCGACAGGGCCAGCATGCGTCGGGTTTGGGCGGGATCGCGTAACACCTTGGCCAGGGCGCGCAGACCCTCGGCGTCGAAGTCCGAGCGCAGCGGCACCGGAGCAGCCATTCCAGCCTCCTTAGGCTCCAAACCCAAGGATTGAATCACCCCGCAGCCACCAACGCTAACCCCGTGAGTCGCCCTCAATGAGGGTTGGTATTAGGCCGGCTCCGGATCGGAGTGGTACGCTCCGCCGGGATGCTTAACGACCCGTGAAAGTCAGCATTTTCGCGTTTGCGACAGATCCGATGCGATCACGTAGGGCCAGCTCGCCGCGTTCGGCCAAAGTACGAACAAAGCTGCGACTGTGGTGACGTAGGTGACCGCGACCACCATCAGCACCATCGACCAGAGCCGTTCACCGCCGCCGCGCAGAACCGCGTTCCAACCGGCATGCAGGATCGCGGCGCATATCACGCAAGCGAGGACGAACGGGCTCATGAGAGCGGCTCGGGATTGTCAGTGCGGCGCCAACCGGTCCTGATCAGCGAGGTAGAGGCTGCTGAACGACCGCTCTCTTCGCAAGATGCGGTGATAGGGCGAGCATGATCGGGACTACGGCCAGCGCGGTCCCAGCCCCCGCAATTGCCGCCCAGCTCGGCCCGACGGCGTCGCCTAGCCGGCCGTAAAGCAGAGGGATCGCCAGTGCGCTGCCGCCGAGCGTGCAGGTGTAGAACGTCGCGAACGCCTGCTCGACCCGGCCGCCCGGGGCCAGTTCCGGTACCGTGCCGTACAGTACCGACGAGGTGCCGTTGAGCATCACGCCCAGAACCGGCAGCAGGATCAAGACGGGCGCGAGCGGGAGCGTGATCACGGCCAGGATCGCCAGGGCGGTACCGGCTTCGGTGACGATCACGGTCGTCGTTACGCCGAGGCGCTCTCCGAGCCGGCCGCAGACGGCTTTGCCCAGCGCGCCACCGACGAACGTCAGCGAGAGCGCAAGGCCCACCGTGGTCAATGCCGCCCCCTTCGCCTGCAGCAGGAACGGGAGGTACAGCAGGAAGGCTGGGCGCGCCGCGTTGTCGAGCGTGCCGATGGCGACAAGCAGCCAGAAGCCGATCCGTTCGGTTCCTGCATGATGCGGCTTGCCCGCTGGCGGGGCTTCGCCCTGCGACTCCGCTGGCGAGGCAGGATCACGCGGGAGCAGCAGGCCCACACCGAGCGCGACCACCACACCCATTCCGGCGACGATCCAGAGGGCCATGCGCCAGCTTAAGAGCGTCAGCAGGAGGCCGACGAGGGCCGGCAGCGACGCTTTCCCGAGATCGCCGGTGAAGTTGTAGGTGCCGAGCGGCCCCCGTGCGCTCCGCCCGTAGGCCCGGGCGACCACCGCTGAGGCCAGAGGATGCTGTGTGCTGCTGCCCGCCCCACCCAGTGCGAGACCGGCGCACAAGCCGAGCAAGCCGCCCGACGCTCCCGCGATTGTATAGCCGACCGCGCTGAGCAGGGTGCCGAGTACCAGCACGGTACGGGCACCGAGCACCTGCCCCAGATGGCTGGCCGGAATTTGCAGCGCGGCCATCGTGCCGCTGTAGAGGGTGCGCAGCAGCCCGAGGGCGACGTAGCCCAGGCCGAACTCAGCCTGCAGGACCGGCAGGAGCACATAGATCAGGTCCGTGTAGCCGTCGTGCAGGGCATGGTTGATGCCGGTCGCTATCAGCGTGCGTGATGCATCCTGGGACGAAGCAACCGCCCGAGGCGAGGTAAGCTGTGGTGTGAGCGTCATCCTGCTTCCTGGGGACTGTCAGCAATTCCGTGTTGGGGGCGGCGGATTGAACATCAGGCCGTCATGGCCCTTGTGAAGCGCTCGCCGAAGATGACGGCGAACTGCGCCTTGGCCATGACCCACTCACGCGGTCCCATCTTCCACGCCTTCTCGGAGCGGTTCAAGACCAGGTAGAGCAGCTTCAGCGCGGCCTCGTCGGTCGGGAAGTAACCGCGGGCACGCATAGCCCGGCGCAGCGTTGCGTTCAGGGCCTCGATGGCGTTGGTGGTGTACAGGATCCGGCGAGCCTCGCCGGGGAAGGCGTAGAACGGGATCACCTCGCCCCAGGCCCGTCGCCAGCTCTGGGCGATGGCCGGGTAGCGCCGACCCCCCTCGCCCGCCTCGAAGGCCGCCAAGGCCGCCTCGCCGGCGGCGGCATCGAGCGCGCGGTAGATGTCCTTCAGCGCGGCTGCCACGAGCTTGCGGTCCTTGTAGGAGACGAAGTCGAGGCTGTGGCACAGGAGGTGGACGATACAGGTTTGGACCAGCGCCTCGGGGAACACCGCCCGGATCGCCTCGGGGAAGCCCTTCAGGCCGTCGACCACGGCAAGCAGCACGTCCTCGACGCCGCGGTTCCTGAGCTCGTTCATGACCCGCAACCAGAACTTGGCGCCCTCGTTCTGCTCCAGCCACAGGCCGAGGATCTCCTTGGAGCCGTCGGCGCGCACGCTGAGCGCAATGTGGACGGCCTTGTTGCGGACCACGCCCTCGTCGCGCACCTTGATCCGCAGGGCTTCGAAGAACACGATCGGATAGACCGGCTCCAGCGGCCGGGCCTGCCAGGCGGCGACCTCCTCCAGAACCGCGTCGGTCACCGCGCTGATCAGGTCGGGTGAGACCTTGATGCCGTAGAGCTCGCGCAGGTGCCCGACGATCTCCCGGGTGCTCATGCCGCGGGCGTATATCGACACGATCTTGTCGTCGAAACCCGGGAAGCGGCGCTGATAGCGCGCGATCAGCTGCGGATCGAACGTCGCCTTGTCGGTCGCGCGGGATCGCCAGCTCGATCCGGCCTGTCTCGGTCGTGACCGTCTTGCGGCCATAGCCATTGCGCGTGTTGACGGCGTCCTCGCCCGCCAGATGGTGGTGTCCATCTCGGCGTTGAACGCCCGCTCGGCCAGGGCCTTCTTCAGCTCGTCCAGCAGGCCGTCGGCCTCGAACGCCATCTTCGGATCAGCCCCAGCCAGCAGCTGATCCAGGATCGTATCAGGGATACGGGGTGCTTTGCGTCGTGCCATCGGGAACCTCCTTCGGATCCACTATGGCCGCCCCCACACCAAATTCCTGACAGTCCCGGCGGGAGCGGTCGCTGGCAATCGCAGCCAGCCGTGCCGCGTCGCTCGCATCGAGGAGCACGCATACCGTCTGAGCCATCGCCCAGACTCGCACGTCTCGCCGTCAGCGTGAATCTTCGGTCCGCGTCACTGCACTAGCCTGTTCCAGATCGTTGCTGCCGATCATGACGTGCGTGAACATACTTCCTCTCCAGACAGGGGCTACATCCCAGGGCGTACAGTCCTGGACCAATGGGTCAGACCCGGCGCCAGCCCGGCTGCAACGAGTCGATGAGCTTGCGGTTGACCGGCGCGATCCCGCAAATGGCGATTACGGCGGGCTCGGACCCGTCACGGACGACGCCATCGTAGTGCGCCGTGCCCGCGACCCGGCGCACGAAGCTGCCCGCCTTCACTGGCACGCAGGCAGTGGGGTCGAAGTCTGGCCCGCTGTTGCACCACCACGTACCGGACAGAACCAAGCAGTAGGCGTCGCTTATGTAGGTATGCGGCGCGCTCATGTAGCCCGGCCACCACCGAGTCAAGGTGTAGTACAGACCAGTGTCCTCGGGGTTGCCGGTGAGTTCGCACCGGTCGACGCTGCGCTCGGGATAGCCCTTCGCCGGTACCCATTGCAGCGCATCGGGCGGCCGGATGACGGTCTGTTCGGGATTGAGTGGGCTGGCTGCTGCCTGATCGGCGAGCAGCGGGCTCAGCGTCATCGGGATAACGCCGAGGAGCGAGGCCGAGAGCAGGTCGCGACGGCTGGCCGCCAAACCAGCGACTTCCGGATCGTTCATGTAATATCCGTCCCTTAGTTGCCGTGCAGGCTATTAATGTTGTCGAAGAAGAGCTCATGCAGGTCGGTTGGCTTCGCCGAAATGAGGCCGATCTGGTTCATGAATTTCGCGAAGGCCATGAAATTCTTGGGCGTCATCGTCCACTCGTTTTCCGGCGTGCGGATGATCTCTTCGACCTGCGCGACCGACATGTCTTTGATGTTTTCGGCTTTCAGCCAAAGGGTTGCCGCAGCGGCGGGGTCGGCCTTGATCTGATCGAGAGCTTCTCGAAGCGCGTCGACGAAAGCTTCGACGATCTTCGGGTTGGCGTCGCGAAACTCGGTGCTCGTCCATACGGCATTGTACGTATGGGGACCGCCGAGCACTTCGTAGCTGTCGAGGACCTTGTGGATTCCAGGCGTTGCCAACTCCTTGTACACGAACGGCGCCGAGCTGACGTGCGCGTCGACGTCCGATTTGCCACCGAGGAGCGCCGCCAACGCGTCCGGATGGCTGAGGGACACGGTGAGCGGGTTGAGCTTGTCGGCCTGCCCGTTTCCGAACGCCCTCTCCGCCGCCATCGCCAACATAACGGCCTGAATCGACGTGCGCACCGCAGGCAGCGCGATCCTGTCTTTCGACGTGAAGTCGGCGATCGTCTTCACCTTGGGATTCGAGGTGACAAGATAGAGCGGCATCGCGTTCAGTGTGCCGACGCCCCTGACCTTGACGTTCGTGCGCGTCATGTCCCAAGTGGTCAGCAACTGGGTAACGCCACCCGCAGCGAAAGCGATCTTGCCGGACACCAGCGCTTCGCGCATGGGCGCCGGGGTGGGAAAGCGTTGCCACTGCGTGGCGACGCCGACGCCGAGCGAGGCCGCATGCTTCTCCAGCAGCTTCTCCTCTTTCATGATCGTGAACGGCAGGTATGAGATGCCTTCCCCTGTCGACGCGCCGGTCACGACAACAAATTTCTGTCGCGTGTCAGACATCGGCACGCTCCCTTCCTGCCCCCGCGGCGGGCGAACGTTCTGTGGCCGGCCATTGTCGCTCTGAGCAGATCCACTATTGGGCGCGCACGCCAGTGCGACGACGATAACCCAAGCTTTATTCCAAAGCATTTTGAAATCCTTCCGTAAACTGAGCTCTAATACTGCTAATTTTGCTTCGCTCATGCATGTTGCAACAACATTCGCACCAGTCGCGAAATGTTGGCGCCATAAAAGACGAGGAATACCGTTGGACGTTATGCTATTATTGTCTAGTAGCGCCGTCTTCAGATTGTCTCAAGGAGTTATAACGGCAAAAACTACAACATTAGCGTAGTAAATCTGTTTAATTTTCTGTGATCAGATACATATTACTATATTTTCATTAATATAATCTGCTACTGCGGTCTTATTTTTATTGCAATTGTACAAGCGGTTACAATGCATCATTGCACGAGGTTGAGTGCAACGTCGAACACGTCGAAGTTGCGCAGCGTTCGTCCCACCGGAACTTCGATCCTGCGGTTGGCGATCATCGGGACGGTCTGCTCGGTCAGGCCGCCATGCGAGCGCAGCGGTTCTGTCAGGCCCGATAGATCATGCTTGGCCGCGGCGGTGCCGATCACGTTGTGTTTACCCGACAGCACCACGACGTCGCCGATGCGGTCGGCCGGCAGCTCAAACAGGTGGCAGGCCTCCTCGCTGCTCAAGACGAGGGTGATGCCATCGAGCTTCCTGACCAGATCGAGCACGGCCTGCCGCCGCTCGGGCTCGACGTAGACGGTGGCGAAGGAGCCGAGCGAGCCGTGGTGGGCGACGTAGGGATCGGTGATCGGCAGGAGGACGCGCGTGGTTCCAGCGCCGAGCGCCTCGTCTAGAATCTCCTGCAGGTAGATCACGTCTGGCTGTCCGTCCGGGAGGTGCTTGTCGTTCATGCCGTGATCGGCCGTCATCACCAGGGCGCAGCCCGCTGCGTCGAGTTCGCCGACGTAGCGGTCGAACATGGCGTAGAAGGCGTCGGCGACCGTTGAGCCCGGACCGGCCTTGTGCTGCACGTAGTCGGTAGTCGACAGGTACATCACATCCGGTTTGAACGTCCGCAACAGCTTGACGCCCGCGGCGAAGACGAACTCGGACAAGTCGGCGGAGTAAACCTCTGGCAGCGGCAGGCCGACGAAGCCCAGCACGTCGTCGATGCCGTTCTCGGCCTTATTCGCCTTGTCGGCCTTCTCGGACGAGAACGCGACCGCAGTGCCGGTGGCGAAGTCGAGTCCCTTGCCAAGCAGCGTGCGCAACTTGTCTTTGGCGGTGACCATCGCGACCTTGCAGCCGGCCCCCTGGAACTCTGCCAAGATGGTCGGAGCGCGCAGGAAGCGAGCGTCGTTCATCATCACCTCGACGCCCGCTTCGCGGTCGTAGAAGTAGTTGCCGGCGATGCCGTGCCAGGCGGGCGGGCGTCCGGTGATGATCGAGAGGTTGTTGGGGTTGGTGAAACTCGGGATGACCGAGAGCGCCGTTGTGCTGGCGCCGGTCTTCATGATGCGGTCAAGGTTCGGGCATAAGCCCTTGGCGATCGCCGCCTCGATGTAGCCCGGCTCTGAACCGTCGATGCAGATTACAACGACCGGAGCCGCGGGACGACGATAGAGACGGCCGTTCACCTGCACCGGCTTGTCGGCAATCATTCCGTCAGTCATGTCTATGATCCTTCTTTGGTACGAATGGCCATCAGGCGAGGCATCGGCGTTACGATGCCTTACCGCCGGATGATGAGGGCGGAGCCGGCGCTGCCGAGGCAGAGGCAAGCCACGATTGGGAAGATGACGGCGGTGTTGCCGGTGTTGTCCATCAGGTGGCCGATGATCGGCTCGCCGACGCCGGCGCACGCGTAGGACATGAAGTTGAGCAGGCCGGTCGCCGTGCCGGCTAGCCGGCGGCCGAAGATGTCGGGGCAGAGCGCCCAGAACGAGGACGCCGGCCCGAAGACGAAGAAGCCGCAGAGCAGCAGCGCTGCAACGCTGATCGCGCTCCCCTGGGGGAGAACTTCCATCACGAGGGCCACGGCCGCCGCCAGGAGCATGTAGGTGATGATCGCAAGGTAGCGGCGGGAGCGGAACGCGATGTCGGAGACCCAGCTATTGGTCGAGGCGCCGAAGGCCATGCCGATCGGCAAGGCGAGGGTGATCCAGATTGGGTCGATCCCGCCCGCACCGGCCTTCCAGTTTGGGCCGAGGAAGTGCACCGGCACCCAGACGATCAGCGCGTAGCGGGCGGCGTTCTGGCAACCGATCGAGACGCCGGTCGCGTACAGCCTCCAGTTCCGCAAGACCGCCAAGTAGCGCTCCCTGCTGGTCGACGCGGCGGACGATTCGGCCTCGGCGCGCTCGGCCGGCGCCTTGTCATCCGCCGGTCCTTCGAGGCCAACATCCTCCGGGCGCTCGTTGACCGCGAAGTACATCACCAGCGCGCCGACGAGCATCATCGGCACGCAAAGGCGGAAGACCCACGGCCATTCGAGGTGCAGGTGCCCGAGGACAACGATGGGGACGAGATAGGCCAGGACCGAGGAGAACCCGGACGCACCGACATAGAAGGAGTAGACGAACCCGCGGTTCTTGTGCCCCCACCAGTTGGAGAGCAGGCGGCTCCCTGGAGCGAAGCCCATCGACTGGAAGTAGCCGTTGAGCGCCCACGCTACGAGGAGCGGGATGAATCCCGTCGCGAAGCTCGTCGCCCAGTTGGCCGCGAACGACAGGACGGCCCCTGCAAGCATCAGCTTGCGGCCGCCGTATTTGTCGCCGAGATTGCCGTTGATGGACTGCCCGAGCGCGTAGGCCCACAGCATCGAGGCGCTGACCCACCCGAGCGCCTCCTTCGAGAGATTTAAGTCCCTCTGTATGCCGGGCACGGCGAAGCCGAACGTCTGCCGACCCAGGTAATAGAACAGGTAGCAGAACGAAACGCCGATCAGGACGACCCATTTCTGATTGGCATAAGTATACGTCGTCGTGATCGGCGCCGCGATCCGGCTTTGAGGTGGCTCTGATACCTGCAGCATGTTTCCTCCTCCGGGGCGGAGATCCTGCCGCGCCTTTTTTGTTCTCCCTAAGCCGCGATTGCTGGTTTGCTACGTCGTACATTGGGAAATTGCGGCACGGGCAGCCGTAGCCGGCCAAAGCCGGAGGAAAAATTGAAAAATTGTCGGCGATATGTGACTTTTGGTTCATGAGATACCGTGACTTACCTCTCGGCGCGCTGCGCACGTTCGCGATCGTCGCGGAGGCGGGCACGGTGACGCGCGCGGCGGAAGTTCTGGGCGTCACTCATAGCGCGGTCAGCAAACAGCTCCGCGTTCTGGAGGATCTACTTGGCCAAGCGGTGTTCATACGCAACGGACGACGGCTCGCGCTCTCGCCCTTTGGGGAGTTGCTGTCCGCGAGGATCGGGCCGGCACTGCGCGAGATGTCGGAGGCGTTCGAACAGGTCCACCGCCATCGCGGGCGACGCATCATAACGGTCGAGGCGCCGGCCACATTCGCCATGCATTGGTTGATGCCGCGTTTGCACAAGTTCAAGGCCGTGGAACCGCAGGTGGATGTCTGGGTATCCACGCGCGTGACCGGACAGAAGCCGGACACATCGCGTCACGATGTCGTGATCATTCGTGGCGAGCACCAGCCACTACACCTGAGCGACAGAAGCCCGCATACCATCCTCGTCGAGCAGATGACTCTCATAGCTCCGGGACATCTTCCGAGGGACGATCGCCTCGTGCATCCGAAGGATATCCGCGGATATCCAATGATCGGATCATCGACGCGCCCGGACGATTGGTCTCGGTGGTTGAAGCTGGCGGGGTTAGATTTCGCCATGCCGGGCGGCGGCCACCGCTTCGACCATCTGTTCGTCGCGATGCAAGCAGTCCGTGACGGTCTTGGTATAACCGTCGCACCGAAGAATCTTTTTGGAACTCAGTTGCAGCGCGGCGATCTCGCATGCCCTTTTCCGGATCTGTGGTTTGAAGGGATGCCCTACATCGGTTATCAGTTTGGAAATAATACAGGGCATATCGCTGTAAAATTTCTGTCTTGGCTTTCTGGTGAGGAGCAAATTAGGTGACTGATGACTTTTAAAATTAAAAATATCAAAGATTTTGTGCTGCAATTTGATTGATATAGCGTTGCTTGGGAATGCTTTAACGCGAGAATAAGCTCTAAATATGCTTGAGAGAGTGGTGAGTTGTCAGAGCTGAGCGATCGAAAAAGTACGCTGGGAATGGTTCGATTCAGGTATGCCTTTATCGAACCGGTCAGAATCTGGTCTGATAAAGATCACCATTCGATCCAAATCGAACTTCCTCAGTCTGAGCTCTCATAACGAACCGCGCAGACTCGAACCTGCTGGGATGGTCAGCTAAATGCAGGAAAGGACCCAATGGTCCCACGAGCTGCGCTCGTCATTTTACCGTTCCGTAACTCGGCCCTTCTGCGAATAGTCCGGCATGGTAGCCGTCACGATGAAGGTCCGCTATTGGGAAAGCACCCGAGGCTGCTCGAATGACCGGGATGGGCGCCAGGCGGAAGGTCCGCTGTTGGACCTAGATCTAACGTCCGCGCTCCAGCCTTCTCGGGCGTTCGATCAGGCCGCTTCCGTACTATCTAGGCGCGGACGATGGAGCTGTCGATGCATCGACATACCGGGCGAGGAAGTTGCGCGTCAGCCAGGCGATCTCGTCCGTCGCCTCGTCCAGCGCGAAGTGACCAGCATCGAGGATGTGCAACTCAGCCTCCGGCAGGTCGCGCAGATAGGCTTCCGCCCCGGGTACGATGAAGGACGGGTCGAAGCGGCCCCACAGCACAAGCGTCGGCAGCGGATGAGCGCGCATCCACGCCTGCCAAGCCGGGTACGACGCCACGTTCGTGCGGTAGTCGTAGAGGAGGGCCGCCTGGATGTCCCGCTCACCGGGCCGGGACAGGATAGCGTACTCGTCCGCCCAGGTGTCCGGGTTGTACCGCTCGGGGTTAGGGCTGGTGCCGAGATGGCGCTGCTTGGCCGCTTCCAGGGACGTGAAGGCGTCGACCTGCTCGGGATGAGCCGCGGGGTCGGCCCAGTACTGGGCGATGCCCTGCCACTTGGCCCCAAGTCCCTCCGCATAGGCGTTGGCG
>NZ_JAKSXX010000044.1 GCF_022829385.1 Methylobacterium sp. J-070
GGAAGTCGCCTTTGGCGTCTCGCTTCAGCTTGAGCGCGAGGACGTTGCGGATCATGGGCCGGCTCCGGATCGGAGCGGCAGGCTCGGCGGCTATGACTAACGAGCCGTGAACCTCAGCGCATTCCCGTTTGCGACAGGCCCAGAAAGGCTGCCGGGGGGCAGCGGTCGACCTCGACCAAACGACACGTTCTCGAATCCGGGCGGGTGGTCGCACGGGCCGAGCTATGCGCTGATGGTCTACGGGCGGACGGTATGACGAACGATCGATATCCAGGCTCGAATCCGTTCATTCCGACCAAGCCTGTATGGCGGTGCGGTCGGGAACAGCTGTGGGTTTCCGGGTTCGCCTTTCGGTCAGATCCTGAAAGACTCCGGACCACAAACCTTGACGCCGCGCCCAGGCTCGTTCTGCGGCCTTTGTATAGTCCAGTGTCGCTGCACGGTCCGGCACCGCGAAGCCTTGTGCCACCATCCAGGCGCCGAGATCAGCGTCGCCGACCCGACAGAGCGCCAAGCCTGTGCCATCTGCCCCATCTCCGTGCGGCTCGCACGCGATGGGGGCGCTGCCGATCCGTGCGGCGAGGGCCAGGGCCGCAGCCCGACCGCAGGGGTAGGGCTGATCCTGCGCGTTCGAGCAGGTCGCGTCGGCCTCAGGTGCAGCGATACCGAACAAGCTGATTTGGTGCGCGCCGACGCGGAGGGTTTCCCCGTCGATCACCTGGGCGGGGCCGCGCAGGACTTCGCCGGCCCGGGCGGGGGCGTGCCAAGCGAGACCGCCAGATAGGAGCGCGGCGAGGAGCGGAAGCTTCGCGCGCCCGCCTCTGTCATCTGGGCACAGGAGGGTGCCGGCGAGGCCGGCCACACAGGTGAGGAGGATACCGACGATCAATGACATGGTCTCAAGTCTCCGGCAGGGGTACGGCATCCCTTTTGCCGAAGTCCCGCCCCGCGACCCTGACGGCCCCTGTCAGCGTCCCGTCAGGCGGTGCGGCTTAGCCTGGGCCGCATGATCCCGATCCTGTCGCGCCGCGCCATCACCCTTGGCTTGCTCGCTGTGCCCGCCTTCGTCGATTCGCCCCTGCGCGCCTCGGAGGATGCTGACCGTGCCCGTCGCGCTTTAGAGAAGGGTGAGATTCGCCCCCTCGACGAAATCCTGCGGACCGTCCACCAAGTCGTTCCGGGCGACGTGGTGTCCGTCGATCTCAAGCACGACGATGGTGGTTGGCTGTACAAGCTGCGCGTCCTCGGCACCGACGGGAAGCGACGAACCGTCAAGGTCGATGCTGCCTCAGTGAAGATCCTGGATGATAACGACGATGATTGAGGGCATGGGTTAGCCATGCGCGTCCTGATCGTTGAGGATGAGCCGCGCATCGCCGCCGACATCCGGCGCGGATTGGAGGTGGCCGGCTACGTCGCCGACGTGGTGGCGGACGGCGAGGCCGCGTGGTTCCGTGCCGAGACCGAGCCCTACGACGCCATGGTGCTCGATCTCGGCCTGCCGCGCCTCGACGGGCTCGGCGTGCTGCGCCGGCTGCGGGCCGCCGACGTGACCCTTCCGGTGCTGATCCTCACCGCTCGGGACGGCTGGCGCGAGCGCGTCGAGGGCATCGATGCCGGAGCCGACGACTACCTCGTCAAGCCGTTCCGCATGGAGGAGCTGGTGGCGCGGCTCCGGGCGATTCTGCGGCGCACCGCCGGCCACGCCTCCCCGATCCTCCGCGCCGGCGCAGTGGAACTCGACACCCGCACCCGGGCGGTCAGCGTCGACGGCCGCCCGACCGAATTGACCGCCCTGGAATACCGGCTCCTGTCGTTCCTGCTGCACCGGCCGGGGCAGGTCGTGCCGGCAGGCGACGTGCTCGATCACCTCCACGGGGTCGGCACCGAGCGCGAGGCCAACGCCCTGGAGGCGCTCCTGACCCGCCTGCGGCGCAAGCTCGGGCCGGGGGTGATCGAGACACGGCGCGGACAGGGCTACTGCGTGCCGGCGCCGGACGGACCGTGAGGCGGCATTCGCTGCGCCTCCGGCTCGGCCTCGCCGCGGCGGCACTGATCGCCCTGGCGCTGCTGCTCGCCGGGATCGGGCTGACCGTGATCCTCGACCGGGTTCTCGATGCCCGCACCGCCGACGCCCTCGACCGGACCGCCAAGCTGATCGCAGGTCGGGTCACCGTCGCGCCGGATGGGAGCCCGACCCTCTCCCGGGAGCCGCCGGACCCGCGCTTCGCCACGCCCTATGGCGGCCTGTACTGGCAGGTGCAGGCGGGTGCGCACGTCCTGCGGTCGCGCTCGCTCTGGGACAAGAGCCTGGATCTCGGAAACCTGAGCCCCGGCAGGTCGGACACGACGGGCACCGTCGACACGACCGGGCCGGACGGGGGTCGGCTCATCGCGGTGGTCCAGCCGCTGGCGATCGGGCCGCCGGGCGCCGAAGCGGAGCTGCGGGTGATCGTGGCGGAGGATCGGCGTAACCTCGCAGCGAGCCGGTCAACCTTCCTGCATCTGCTCGTCCCGGCGCTCGTGGCCCTGTTCGTCGTGCTGACGCTGGCGATGGCCTTGTTCGTCCGTCGCGCGCTGGCGCCGTTCCGGGTGCTGCAGGCGGATCTGCTGGCGGTCCATGCTGGGACGCGGACGCGATTGCCCGAGCACTTCCCCGACGAGGTCCGGCCGCTGGTCACAGATCTCAACCGGCTGCTCGATGCGCAGGAGCGGGCGCTGATCCGCGCCCGGGACGCGGCCGCCGACATGGCCCACGGCCTCAAGACGCCGCTGGCCGTGCTCGACGCCCTGGCGCGCCGGACCGGGGCCGACGATCCGACCCTCTCGGCCGAGATCGCCGAGCAGGCCCGGGCGATGGGCGGGCAGGTGGAGCGGGCGCTCGCCCGGGCGCGGATCGTTGCCTCCGGCGACCTGCGGCGGCGGTCCTGCCGGGTTGCCCCGGTGACGGAGCGCCTCGTGGCGACCATGCGCCGGCTGCCGGAGGGGGGCTCCCTCGACTGGGTGGTGTCGGTTCCGGAAACGCTCGCCTATCCGGGGGAGGAGGGCGAGCTGATGGAGGTTCTGGGCAACCTCCTCGACAATGCGCGGAAATGGGCCCACCGGCGGGTCCGGATCACCGGGGAGATGGCCTTGGGGCGCCAGAGCCTCGCCGTGGACGACGACGGCCCTGGCATGAGCGCGGCGGCGATCGCCGGCATCGGCCGCGGCCAGCGCTGGGACGAGAGCCGCCCGGGCACCGGCTTCGGCATCGCCATCGTGCGCGACATCTCTGAGGCCGCCGGTGCGCACATGCGCCTCGACCGATCAGCGATGGGCGGATTGCTGGTCGAGCTGAATTGGATTGAAGAGGGGGGCAGCAGGCTGACGGGGCGATAGCCATGCTCAGGCCTACCACAGGCCTAGCCTTTCCCTTGCGCGTGCCTGAGGCGTTCGCGACACCGCAAAGCTCGCGGCGGACAAGCACGTGACGACAGGCGCTCTCCGGACCAGTTCCCCGCAGCTCGCCCCTGATGCCTCAGCTAGGCAGTCGCGTGGGGGGTCGGCGAGGCGGGGGAACTGGACACCGCAAGGCGCCGGCTCAGGCCCGAAAGGTCTGTTGTGGAAGAGGAGCCGACGACACGCCTCAACCCGTTATCCTTGCCTGCGCGGTAACCGTGGCGGCCCTATGCGCCTCCTCCCGGACGTGAGAGCGCAGGAGGCTGAGTGAGCGAAGATCTGGCGGCCCCGCTCCTGGCGCTGGCAACCGAGAACACCGAACTGCGCGAGCAACTGGCAACTGCGCAAGACATGCTGATGGAGACAGCATCGATGCCGGTCATCTGCATGCCCGGATCGAGGCGGTTCGGGTTGAGTGGGACGTGTTCGACTATGCTGCCCGCACACATTCCTTTTTCGCATAGAGCAGCGCCTCGCGCGCCGGTAGCGGTCGGCTGAACAGAAACCCCTGAACCTCACCGCAACCCTCGCTGCGGACTAGTTCGAGTTGCTCGACAGTTTCAACCCCTTCTGCCACGATGCCCATGCCGAGTCGTTCGCCGATGCCTACTACAGCCCGCACGATCGCTGCTGCGTCTGCGTCGGCTATGTCCTTGATAAAAGCACGGTCGATCTTGATCTTGTCGAATGGGAACCGGCGTAGGTAGCTCAACGACGAGTAGCCCGTGCCGAAATCATCGAGTGCGATGCGTACACCGAGAGCACGCAGCCGGTGCAAGCGCTCTAGCACCTCGTCCGCGTCCTGGATCAGCACGCTCTCTGTCACCTCCAGCTTCAGCCGATCAGACGGCAAGCCACTCGCAGCAAGGGCTGCCAGCACCGCAGTTTCGAGGCCATCCTGCCTCAGCTGGATCGGAGAGACATTGACCCCGATGCGGATGTGGGTCGGCCAATTCATCGCCTCGCGGCAGGCTTCCTGCAAAGCCCAAGTCCCAAGCGGTACGATCAGTCCCGTCTCTTCGGCCACCGGGATGAACTCGCCCGGCGAGATCTCGCCCCGTTCGGGATGGCGCCAGCGCATCAGCGCCTCGAAGCTCATCACCGCGCCGGTCGCGGCCTCCACCACCGGCTGGTAGACCAGCCGGAACTCGCCGCGCCGGATCGCCTCCTTCATGTCGAGGCCGAGATGGCCACGTATGGTGATGCGGGCGCCAGCGTCCGGGCAAAACTCACGATAAGTGTTCCGGCCTGCCGCCTTGGCCTCGTACAACGCAATGTCGGCCCGGTTGAACAGATCGTCCGCGCTGGCGTCCTGTGCTGAGGCGATGGTGAAGCCGATGCTGACGCCGACCTCGACCCCGTGCCCGTCGAGATCGATCGGCTTGCTCACCGTCGCGATCAGGTTATCAGCGAGGCAGGCCGCCGCACACGGATCGTCGAGATATGTCAGTATGATCGCGAACTCGTCGCCGCCGAGTCGGGCGATGGTATCGCAGGGACGCAGCACCACCTTCATCCGCGCCGCCACGGCTTGGAGCAGGACATCGCCCGCCGGGTGGCCGAAGCTGTCGTTGATGGCCTTGAACCGATCGAGGTCGCAAATCAGAACCGCAAAGGGATTGTCGGCGTGGGCAGCACGAGCAATCGCCTGATCGAGGCGGTCACGGAGCAGGGTACGATTGGGCAATCCGGTGAGCGCATCGTGGAGGGCCATGTGCCGGACCTGCTCTTCAGCTGCCCGGCGGGCGGTGACGTCACGTAGGGCGGCGACGTAGCCCACGGGGTGCCCGGTGTGGGGATCGCGCGCCAACCGCACCGAAGCCTCGATCCAGACGTAGTGCCCAGCCTTATGGCGGTGGCGGACGCAGGCGACGAAGCGGCCGTCATTCTCCATCAGCAACTTTGCCCGGAGATCGGCAAAGGCGTGCGCTTCCTCGGGGTGGCCGAACATAGCCGGCGTCGTCCCAACGAGTTCTTCTGGCTCGTAGCCGAGCACGGTACGAACGGCGGGAGAGATGTATAGGCGACGCATGTCGAGGTCGCCCAGGACGATCACGTCGTTGGCGTTCTCAGCGAGCAACCGATAGCGATGCTCGCTCTCACGCAACGCGGCATAGGCAGCATCGGCTTGCTCCCGTGCGCGCTCGGCCTCGATCTGGGCAGCACGACCGTACAGCGTGGCTTCGATGAACTTGGCGAGGTCCAACAGACAATGCCGATCCGCCTCGCTGAAGGCTTTGCGGGGCGCATCGTCGGCGATGCAGAAGGTCGCGGTGTTACTCCCATCGGCATGGACGATCGGGACGCCGGCATAGAAGCGCAGGTATGGCGCCCCTGTGACGAGCGGGTTCTGCGCAAATCGTCGATCTCGGTGCGTGTCGAGCACGACGAGCGGCTCATGAGGCGCACCGAGGACCGTCAGAGCGCAGAAGGCGATCGAGCGGGATGTGGTTTGGACGTCGAGCCCCACGCGTCCGAGGAACAGCTGACATTCCGTGTCGAGGTGTGACACAAAGGCGTAGCGCACCCCGAATAGTGCCGCGGCCGTCCGACACATCGCGTCGAGGGTCGGATCCCGCTCATCGCTCCGCCGCAAAGCTGGCAGATTGCGTTCCGGAAGTTCAGTTTCAAGGGATGGCATCGCTCGCCAATTTGAATACCGGGTTGCGCAGACTTTATCCGTGAGGTTGTTAAAAGGGCATTATTGGCTGCCCATCTACGCCTAAACATAGATCAAGAATGATGTTCCGATTTGAGAATGTTGCCGTTAATTGGCGGCAAAATTGATAGGCTTTCGTAAGTTTTTGCGCATGGTCGAGCGCGAGATTAGGGCTGAGCGGAGATCAATAGCCAAAACCGTCCGATGTCGGATGAGCGTCCGCGAGCCTACGATCCGTTGACGATCTGAAGCCTCCGCTTCTGTGAACCAGCTGGCAGGTCCTGCAGATTTGCACAGCGGGTCTGGTTCCGACCGCCTGCCTTGGCTTCGTAGAGCGCCCCATCCGCAAAGCGGTAGAGGTCCGTCAGCGCGGTCGCCTCCACGCCATTCGAGATAGCTGCTGCGAGCCCGATGCTCACCGTGACGGCCCCAGCGCCAATTCCGACCGAGCCAATCGTCATCGTCGATACCTCAGCGTGGACCTTCTCCGCGATGCGTAGGGCACCTGCTTGATCGGTGTCGGGCAGGAGGATGGCAAATTCTTCACCGCCGACCCGGCAGACGAGGTCGTGGGGACGATGGACGCTGGCCGAGAGGCAGCACGCCAGGCCCTGCAGCACCTCGTCCCCAACCTGATGGCCATAGCGATCGTTGAACTGCTTGAAGTGGTCGGCGTCGACGATGAGCAAGGCGAGCGGCTTACCGTTACGCTGCGCCGCATTCCAGGCGGGGGTACCGGCTTCCTCAAAGGCTCGGCGGTTTGGCAGACGCGTCAGAGCATCCGTCAGCGACAGCCGTTCGAGTTCCACCTTCATAGCTTCGCGGCGCCGCAGCTCGCGACCGAACAGGAGCGACAACGCGATTGTCAGGCCGCACAGCACCAGCACGATGCCGCCTATGGCGAGTGCCTTCGGTCGCCACTCGGCCTCGATCTCTGCGGTCGAGAGGGCAACGTTCAGGATCAGTGGCAGGTCGCCAACGCGCGTGAAGGCGAAGTACCGCTCGATCCCATCTCGGACCGAGGTCTCAACGAAGCTGCCGCTACGCTCGCGCACGAAGCCCTTGAAGGTCGCAGCATCGGCGATGTTCACGCCGATATCGGCTTCCGCGTAGGGCTGGCGCATGACCCGCGTGCCGTCGCTCAGGTACAAGCTGATCGCGCCGTCGCGGCCGAGGTCGAGCTGGCTGAACAGGCGTGTGAAGTACGAGAGCTTCACGCTGCCCATCACGACGCCGCCGAAGGAGCTATCCAACTTGGAGATGCGGCGGCTGAAGGGAAGCATGCGCTCGCCCGTCAGACGGGAGACCAGGGGATGGCCTACGAACAGGCCAGCGCCCGCGCGCGTCTTGTGAGTCAGGAAGTAGTCGCGGTCGGCATAGTTGCCTTCGCGCGGTGGCACCGCGTCGAGATCCGCGATGATGTCGCCGTGTTCGTCGATGACGATCATCACGCCCATGTCGCGGGCGGTGGCGGCCCGGTCGAACAGGATGAGCTGACGCAGCTCAGAGGTCATCTCTGGAAGGCCGGGCGTCCTGAGGTTGTCGACCGCAGCCTGGATCGAGAGGTCGTACATCTCGACATTGCGAGCGATGTCGCGCTCCAGAACCTGCACCAGGTTTTTGGAGGTCTGTTCGGCCTTGTCCCAGGCGTCCTGGCGCAGGTCGAGCAGCATCAGGCCGGATGCGGCGAGCATGCCGATGGGTGCCAAGACGCCGAGGACGATCCAGGCACGAGCAGAGCGGAGCCGGCGCGCGAGGTATTGTAGCGGAGCCATTGACGGGTTTACGCGAGCGCGGTCGCGCCAGTTCAATTTCTGGCATGAATAACCCTAACCAAGGATTGCAGACCGACGGAGCCGGGCCGCTGGTTCGACACGGTGGGGGAGCGATCTTCATCCGCGCGGACCTTGGGAGCGGCCAAGGTAACGCCGTTCTCGATCAGCGGCTGACACCTGACCCCCGTACTCCCCCTTACTCCTTATCAGCGGCTGACATTACCGCCCGGAAAACCAGCAATCCGTTCCATCGTGATCGAGACTTGTGCCTTACCCTGTGCGCCCAACTCGGCACGACGTCGTGCGCAGAGAGGCTGACGTCGGGCCATCTATCCGTACCAGCAGCCTTCCGGTGGTTGCTTGAACGATATCGATTGCGACAACGTTCAGACCTGGACCGATCGAACCGATCTGTTGGGAGGAAGATGCCATGAAGGTGAAGACACTTACCCTCGTCGCCGCACTCACCCTTGCTGTATCAGGTGCTGCGATGGCTCAGACCGCTGCCGGCGGCGGCAGCTCCGGCGGCAGCTCCGAGGGCAATATGAACAACCCGGGCTCGGTGAAGAGCAACTCCGAGAAGTCCATGGAAGGCGGCAGCAGCTCGATGGGCACGGGGACGATGAGCACGGGCACGGGGCCCGGCACCACCGGTGGCCCACCGGTCAGCACGCCCGGTGCACCTGCCGGTAGCGGTACGGGCAACGGCGCCACTGGCAGCGGTGCTGCGCCGAGCGGCAAGTAGTCCCTCAACGCCCCGCGGCACTGAAACCGCGGGGCTACCTCAATGCTTCGTCAAGCTATCAACGGTCTCGTTCGGCCCAAGCTTGCCCGAGAACCGAGCTAGATGACCGAGGCTCGGCTCATTCAGGCCGCCGGCGTTCGCGAACGTCGCGAGCGCGATACCAACGAGGAACTCAGCTTCCGCTTCCGTCACCGCTCGTCC
>NZ_JAKSXX010000049.1 GCF_022829385.1 Methylobacterium sp. J-070
ATTGCCTTGTTACCGCATGGTGGGCTCCTGTGTCCGACCGGCGGACAATTGGGAGCTACGCCGATGAGAACTGCACTGACCATCGCAACCGTCCTCATCCTTGCCGGCCCAGCATTCGCCGCTGAAGGTGGTTCAAGCCGCTCTGGCACCTCAAATAGTACGGGTGCGAGTGATGCCGGATCGGGCTCATCGCCCGGTGCGTCGGGGAGCGGTCCCTCGACCGGCGGCATGAGCCGCTCGGGCACGACGAACAGCACGGGTGCCAACGATGCGGGATCGGGATCAAAGCCGGGCGGCACCAGCGGAACTCCTGGAAACCGCTGATTGCGTCGCCGTCGTAACGAGGCGTTAGCCGCTCTCGTTCAGCTTCGACCTTAGCGACCGGGCACAGCCCGATTGCCTTCAGAGCAGCGCGCCGGCTCCAAAGACTGGGCCGTCTGGCGCGCAGCCTCGTCGGCACAGTCGTAGCTGAGGCCCGCTCTCATTCCCCCGGGGGCGGGCCTCAGGTTTTCAGCACCCGCGCCCCTCCGGACAAAGAAAAGGCCACCCCCGAGGAGGCGGCCCGAAGTCTAGGGAGGAAACGCCCACTAGGGGCTACGCGACCACGACGCCGTCGTGATCCCGCACTGGCAACGTAGCTACAGCAGCGCAGCAGACAACCGCGCTGAGACCCCCAGGCAGGCGTACATGTGCGTTTCCACACTATGGCTGGGGCCATGAGCCGACGCCTTGCGGTCTCCAGTCCCGCCGCACCGCGCCGACCCTCACGCGACAGCCCGGCCTAGGCCTCACGGGCTGGCCTCAGGGAACTGGCCGGAGGCGCGCCTGTCGTCACGTGCTTACCCACCGCACGCCTTGCGGCGTCGCGAACGCTTCGGGCATGCGGGCGGGAAGAGCGACCCTGTAGCAGGCGCTGGGAACTGTCGCCAGAGACGGGGTGCCGAGACTGATCAGCGCCCGAGCCGCAACTGAAAACTAAGGTCCGTGACGCCAGCTGGAGTCAGCATCTCGGTTGGCGGCGGATCGAACGAAGCGACAGCCCGTAGAGCATCGAGTGCACGCTGATCGATTAGGCGCAAACCCGAGCTGCGTTCGATTTCGGGCCGCCTCACGGATCCATCAGCCGTAACTTCGACACGCACGACCACCATGCCCGTCATCTCGTCGGCCTTCGAACGTCGGGCTCGATCTGTCTCATCGATCTTCGTGATGAAAGCCGAAAGCCAGTGCCTCACCGCAGGAGAGACACCGTCTCGGGACACACTCAGGACAGGAGATAGCAGCAGGCCAAGCGCAGCTATGCAGATTGGGATGTGTCGACTCGACATCGAGCAACGATGGCGCTCGCCAGACGAGGTGTCGATACCGTCGGATTGTCGAACTCTGCTCGCGCGGCTACAGCCCGCCCATGGCCGACAAGCTGAACGCCCTCCTCGAACGCCTGAAGGCGCACCAGCGCACGCTCATCCTGGCTATGGCCGAGTATGATGGTTTGCCGGCCGGCAGTGCGTTGCGGCAGGTCGCCGAACTGGAGAATGTCATCGCAGCGGTTGAGGCAGTCGCGGCTGAGGATGCGGATCGGGTACAGCGGGCGGAGGGCTGAGCCCTACCGCTGCCGATGCACTTTGCGTCGGGGCCCTAGTGTCTCTTGGACGCGATCGACAATCGGTTCCCCAAACCCGGGCTCACCAGATATCTCGGCGGACTGCCTGCTTTCGCCGAAGCCAAGGTTGCGCTCTCCAGAGCTGGGCAGCTCCTCGTCCGGAAACGAAGGCTGATCACAACAGAGAGCCCGCGCGTCCGCGGCTGATCGTGGCTTGCTGAAGATATAACCCTGCACCTCGGTACAGCCCTCGCGGCGAACCAGTTCGAGCTGCTCGATCGTTTCGACACCCTCGGCGACGATGCCCATACCCAGCCGTTCGCCAATGCTCACGACCGCCCGCACGATCGCAGCCGCATCCGGGTCGGCGATGTCTCGGATGAAAGATCGGTCGATCTTGATTTTGTCGAAGGGGAACCGCCGCAGGTAGCTCAAGGACGAGTACCCCGTGCCGAAATCGTCGAGCGCCAAGCGCACGCCCAGCGCGCGAAGCCGGTGTAAGACCGCGACAGCCTGCTCCGGGTTCTGCACCAGCAGGCTTTCGGTCACCTCAAGCTTCAGACGCCTTGCCGGGAGACCAGTCGCCGATAGGGCAGCCACGACAGCCTCCTCCAAGCCGCCGCGGAACTGCACCGCCGAGACATTGACGCTGACGCGCTGGGCGAGATCAGACCGTGCACTGGGTGTTGCCAGCGCATCAGGGCCTCGAAACTCACGATCGCCCCGGTCGTCACGTTGAAGATCGGCTGGTAGACGAGGAAGAAGTCGCCGCGCCGGATCGCCTCCTTCATGTCGATCGCGAGCAGACTGCGCGTGGCGGTGCGCGCATGCGCCTCGGCCTCGTACATCCGGTAAGTGTTGCGGCTCGCGGCCTTCGCCCGGAACAGCGCCATGTCGGCGCGCTGGAACACTTCTTCGGCGTCGGTGCCGTCGTCAGACAGAAGCGCGACACCGATGCTCACACCGATGTCGATCACGGTCGCGTCGAGCAGCAGCGGTTCATCCACTGCGGCTATGATGCGTTCACATGCTCCCCTGACAGCCGCTTCGCCATCGATATCTGACAGGATCACCGCGAACTCATCGCCGCCGAGTCGGGCGACCGTGTCCGCATCGCGCACGGCCGAGCGGAGGCGCTCGGCCACCAGACGCAGCAGCCGGTCTCCCGCGAGATGCCCGTAGGTGTCGTTGACGACCTTAAAGTGGTCGAGGTCGAGCGCGAGGACGGCGTGGCGGTTCGGCGCCAGGGCGGCCCGGCAGAGCGCATTATCCAGACGCTCGCGGAAGAGGTTGCGGTTTGGCAGGCCGGTGAGCGCGTCGTACAAGGCCATGTGGGCGATGCGGGCCTCCGCCTCCTTGCGGCGTGAAATGTCGATCAAAGTGCCGACCAACCGAAGCGCCCGGCCGTCCGGGGCACGAGCGGCTACACGGGCGCGGGCGAGCACCCAAAATGCCTCGTCCTTCGCCTGACCCACGCGGTACTCGCATTCGAGTGTGGGGGTCTGCCCCCGCAGGTGCGCGCGCGTGGCGGTCATCACGCGCGCGCGATCGTCCGGATGCACCACCTCGATCCAGCCCGACATGGTGGGCTGAGCGCGCTCGCCCACGAGCCCCAGCCTGTCGCGCCAGCGCTCGGACACCCAGGTGGTCCCGTCGATCAGGTTCCAGTCGAACAGGCAGTCCTCACCGCTGTCGAGCGCCAGGGCGAGCCGCTCCTCGCTTAGGCGCAGGCGGGCCTCGCTGGCGCAGCGGCGCGTGATGTCCGTGTATGTGCGTACATACCCGCCGTCCGGCAACCGCACTACACGTACCTCCAGGCTCGTGCCATCGGGGCGCTCACGCTCGTACACGTCCGGCAGGCTGGCGAGATCGGCCGCGTCCAGTGCTGCGACCAGGGGCGCTGGGCTGGTCTGGAACTCGACACGCGCAACCTGGAACGCGTTGATGGCGCTGTAGGGACTCCCGTCGTGCAGGACGGTCTCGGGCAGGTCGAGGAGGTCGCGCGCACGCCGGTTGTGCAGGCGCACGCGCCGGTCGGGGCTGTAGACGATCAGGCCCTGATCCATGCTCTCCAGGGTGGTGCGCAGGAGTTCGTTGCTCTCGTGGAGGGGCGCTTCCACGCGCGCGTGCTCGGTCGCGTCCAGCACCACGCCGTAGACGGCCGTCACGATGCCGTTCGTCTCTCGAACCGGCACGCCGCGAACTGTAATGACGCGCTCCTCGCCATTCGGGCGGACGATGCGCCCGCGCCGCTGGTAGCCACCGATGGTTTCAGGATCCGTCCCTGCGATCACCTCGTTGAGGCAACGGCGGACTGCCTCCCGCTCCTCGGGGCGTTGAAGCAGCAGGTACGCGTCGAGGTCGATCCGTCCTGAGGCGGGCAGCGGACGGTCGAAGATCGCCGCAGCGCCATCGGACCACGTCATCGTCCGTGTCGCCACGTCGATCCGCCAGTGGCCAAACGAAGCGGGCGTCTCAGCCACGCGCTGCGCGTCCTGGGCTGCGCGTAAGGCGAGGCTCTCGGCCACGCCTGCGCGCGTGCTCTCGTGCAGCCGCAGGTGCGCCACGACAATCTCGGCGAGATCGCGAAGCTGGCGCGTCTGCTTACCCGAGAAGTTGCGCGGGACCGTGTCCTTGACGCACAGCGCACCGACGCGGACGCCGGACCGGAGCACGAGCGGCGCCCCCGCGTAGAAGCGGATGCCGGGTCCGCCTGAGACCAGCGGACTTGCAGGGAAACGCGCGTCGGCAGCGGCGTCCTCGACGACGAAGACCTCGTCGGACCTGATCGTGTAGGTGCAGAACGACGCGTCGCGTGGGCTCGCGCTCAGGTCCGTGCCGCACTTGGTCAGAAACCACTGCCGGTCTTCCTCGACGATGGAGACGAGGGCGATCGTCACGCCGAACAGATCGCGTGCCAGACGGCAGACGGCTTCGAAGTGGGCCTCTGCGGGCGTGTCGGTGATCGCTAGATCAGTCAGGGCGGCAAGCCGCGCGGCTTCGTTCGACGTATCCTGTGCCATCGATCATTCCCACCGGATCGACACGGCAACAATTGAACGGTTTGGCCGCAAGAGACCGTATCTTGGGCGCCCTAACAAACACCTCATCTCTTGAAGGCAGCTACAGTAGAAATCGGCGTAGACAGACCAGCCGCGACGATCCGTAGCAGATCTCGCGCAACCGTCGTTCCAGCGGTCGAACGCTTAGCCAACCGCCCGTGCGGCTTCACGGACCTGACGTGTGGCGGCGTCGACCTGCTCAGAGGCTCTGGCGATCGCCTCCATGCCGCCGGCGATCGTCGTGACACCATGGGCGGCCGTGTGCATGCTGCCCGACATCTCCCGGGTCACC
>NZ_JAKSXX010000051.1 GCF_022829385.1 Methylobacterium sp. J-070
GATCCCGCCGACCGCCTGCTCGAAGCCATCGGCCATCTGGCGCATGCCGGTCTTGCGCTGCTCTTCGGCCGCCAGCCGCGCCTGCGCGGTCTCGGCTTCCAGCGCTTGGGTGCGGATCAGGTTGTCCTTGAACACCTGCACGGCGGACGCCATCGCGCCGATCTCGTCACCGCGGTTCCGGTACGGTACCTCGGCTTCTGCGTTGCCGCCGGCGAGCGTACCCATCACCTGGGTCATGGTCTGGATCGGGCGGGACACGCGCAGCAGTCCAAAGGCAGCGGCGGCGCAAGCGGCGGCGAGTGCCAATGCCACGGCGATGTAGGCGGCCAGCGTGGCAGCATCAGCCTCGGACATGGCCGCGTCGGCATCGCGACGCGCTCCTTGCTCGTTCAGGGTGACGTCACGCGAGAGATCGGCGCGGGCTTCATCGTAGAGGTTTGCGGTCTCGGGTGCGCTCATCAGCTTGAGAGCAGCCGGCTGCTGACCGACCTCCATCAGGCGCCGCATCTCGGCATCTGCCTGTTCGAAGCGTCCCCAGGCAGAGGCGAAGGCATCATAGAGCGCACGCTCTTCCTTTGAGGAGATCAGCGGCTCGTAGGTCCTTCGCGCCTGAGCAAGCTTCTCGTGGGTTGTGGCGAGCTTGGCCTCGTTCTCGGCCAGATGGGCTGGCGTATCGGACAAGCTGAGCAGGCGCAGCTGCTTGATCCGGACCTCGGAGGCTAGCTCTCGCATCTGACCGACAGCGACGACCGATGGCAGCCAGTTCGCCGCGACCTCGGTGACGGAGTGACGGATCCCTGCGAGCTTGACGATCGAGAGTGCACCCTGGCCGGCGGCGATGAGGGCGAGTAGGCCGAAGGCGGCCGAGAGTGCCGCCTTGAGGGAGAGGTGCAGGCGCATAATCGGATCACCGCATTAGGATTGTAAACTGAGTTAGCTTCCGAACGACGGAGCCAAGCTACATATCAGACTTGGTCAATTCGGTTAATCAAATATTACTTATCAGATAAACCAAGCAAAACTTTATCTGATAATAGCAGCGTTGCGGCTTACTGACACAGCGCCGCAACTGTTAATTGTCATGCACAACTATGAGTTTTCATAGGGAGACTGACCACCATCACGACCTCGTGAATATGGTCAACCTGTTCTGTGGCCTGACGAAGTTCGCGTGCCTCGCCCGAAGCCCGCCAGCAGGGAGTAGTCCTTCTGCGGGAAACTCCCCCGAGCGAAACTTCAGCTGGAGCCCGCTCGTACCGCTCACCCATGAGCGAGCGACACGACAATCCGCCCTCCCCAACTACCGCGTTGGCCGCGCAGATCCAGGCGGCGCGGCTCCAGAGTGCCTACTCGATTGAGACGTTGGCGGCGCTGGCCCAGGTCGATCGCGAGGCAGTCGAAGCGCTGGAGAACGGCGCGCCGATCGCCAACGTGTCGGCTCGGGGCCGGATCATGGATGTGCTCGGTCTGCGTCCGGATAGCTCTTTTTACCCTTCCAAGCCGACCAATCTTAGCCCAGCTACTCTAACTGAAATAAGGCTCCGGGCTGCCCGCGAGCAGCGAGGGCCGAGTTAGTGGGAAGCCGCAAGTCTGTAATAGACGCGCGGAAATTCTGTCGCCGGCCAGACTTCTAGCGTCAGTGGATGTTACCAGTCGTATCGCTTTGGGTTCCTTGCCGAGCGAGTTCGCAGCCCAAGCCGAACAGTAACTCATCGATCTGCTCAAGAAGGTGCGCTGCCGTGGTGGTGGCGGCCAGCCCTCGAGCCATCAAGAGATGGTCTGCCATCGCATCCAACGCCGTGATCGGCGCGAACTCGCCGACTGGCTTTGCAGCCTGGAAGGTCTGAAGTTCGGCCGTAGCGATCAGTCCTCGCCGTTGAGGCTCGACGCTGCTGATCTGGCCAAGAAACCCGAGAAACGTCTTCCCTTTGGGCAGCCAAGAGGGGGCAGCGGACTCGTGGACCCAGATGTATGTGCCGTCGCGCCGCCGCAGGCGGTACTGCAAGGTGAATTCGCATCGTGATGCGCATGCCTGCTGGAACGCCTCCTCCACCAAGTCGCGATCGTCCACGTGGATCGAGGCGGTCCAACCGGTGCCAAGAGCGGCCGGGGGCGCCAAGCCGGTAAAGGCGTACCACTCGGCGCACATGTAAGTCGTGCGCCCCTCCGCATCTGTCAGCCAGATCATTGGGGCCTCACCAGCTCACACGAGAGACGCGGGTGCGCTCGGACAGGCGCATGAGCGGGCGCAATGTTGCGGCCGCCATTCTTGCCTTGTCGAGGGCGAGCTTACAGCTCTCTCCGTTCGCCATACCGTCCGCGCGCAGACCCTCACCGCATAAGTCGGCCATCCGTTGCGGCCCCGGGCTCCAGCTTTGACTTCCGCTCCGCCATCAGCTCGCGCTCGGCCATGAGCCAGAACTCCAGCTCGTAGCCTTCGGGCCGGTGGTTTCGATCCCAGAGGTCGTAGGCGCGCTCCTGGATCTCCTCAATCGACAGTATGGGTTCGGCCCGATCATCCGCAGGGGGGTCTTGGCTCACTCGCTGACCTCGCCTGATCCCCCGAGCGCCGAAAGCGTGACGGCGTCGTTGCGGATCTCGGCTGGCCTTCAAATCCTCCGCGAAGGCGGCGTTGATCTCGCGGTACAGCTCGCGGGTCGGATCGTACGAGACGTTGAGGAGAGCGGTCTCGGCCGCGGCCGGCAGCGCGCAGGTCCACAGGCCGGCTCCGGCCAGCAGGGACAGCCCGATCGCCCGGGCCATCCGGCCCCGACCACAAGGACAGAATCACTAACGGTCCGCCGCCGCTACCCCTGGTGAGTCCCGCTCAACGAGGGTTAGTATGAGGCGTAGTTCCCGGCGAGTTCGTTGTAGCGGGTGGCTATGCGGCGGAAGTCCTTGAGGCGGTTGAACGTCG
>NZ_JAKSXX010000052.1 GCF_022829385.1 Methylobacterium sp. J-070
GCCTTGACGCAGGCCTCGGTCAGGGAGCGCTCCGCAGACGGACCCTCGAAGATCGCGGGCACGAAGATGATATCCAACGCACCACCCTGCACGAAGGGGGAGAGCACGCGTTGGACGTCACCGAAGGCGTCGCCGCGCTCGGAGGCGATCATCACCACGCGACGCAGGTCCTGCGGTTCGTGCCAGGTCGAGGGCCCGTGCGGCAGCCGGTCGGCCCGGATCTGCCGGAGCGTCTCATCGCGACGGAGGATCGCCTCGATCGGCTCAGCAGCGACCTCCAAGACCTCGACGATCTCGGCCCGGACGCGGGGGTCACGACCGAAGCCGTAGCGCAGGCCGGTCCGGATCTGGACCACCACCTCACGGTTCAGCAGGGTCTCCGCCGAGGCCGACCCGCCGGCCCGTAGCCGCGCCTTCAGCCGCAGCGGCTCACCGGCGGTCGCGTGGCGCTCGCCGAGGATCAGGAAGGCATCGCCGCGCTCGCCCGGCTCCATGCCGACCACGGCGGCGCTGATCACGCGTTCCTGGCGCACGGCCCCGCGCAGGTCCGCGAACAGATCCTGCAGCTCGCCCACCGATCCTCGCCATCGACCATCCCCTGGCGTTGGAGGAGGCCGACGAGGCGGCTCCGCTGGCCGGGGAGCCGGTGGCGCCGGTCACGCCTATCATCCGCGCGGAGGAGCCGAACCTCGAAGGGCTCATCAACCTGCTACGGGTCGGCCGGGCCAGCGTCGGCATCTTCACGTCAGAAGGTGGGTCGTTCTTGGGTGGGCACGGGATGGGCCCCGATGCCCGCACCCGCACCGTCACGGGCCTGTCGAGGATTTGGGACAACGGCTCGGCACAGCGGGTGCGCGCCGCCGAGGCTCAGACCTTCGTCGGCCGCCGGGTCGGGATCAGCCTCGCTGCCCAGCCGCGAGTGGCGTCAACCTTCATGGGCGACGAATTGGCCAACGATCAGGGCATCGTCGGTCGGTTCTTGGTGATGATGCCCGAGAGCACGATCGGCCTCAGACAGTTTCGGGCTACCAACCCGAGCGAAGACCGCAGGCTGCTCGCGTTCCAGGATCAGTGCCGTCGCTGCCTCGACGCAGGCTTGCCGATCCGCGAGGGCACGCGGAACGAGCTGGCTCCGCCCGTGCTGGGTCTGACGCCGGACGCCTGGACCCTGTTCCGACAGTTCGGTCAGTCGATCGAGGACGAGAACGGGCCGGGCAAGATGTGGCGCCCGGTGTCGTCGGCAGCGGGCAAGATCGCCGAGAACGTGGCGCGCATCGCAGGGGTGCTGACCCTGTTCGAGGCGCCGGACGTGGCGCGCCCGAGCCGGATCACTGGGGCCGCTTCCTACCTCGATGCGTTGATCTCGGCCGAGACGATGGCCGCGGCCTGCGCGATCGGGATGTTCTACTTGCGGGAGGCGTTGCGCCTGACCGGGCACGCGATCCTCGACCCAGAGACCCGCGCGCAAAACGATCTCGCGAAGTGGTTGGCCGACCCGGCGGGCTGGGGCGTCGGCAAGCTAATATCGCCGACCCTGATCCAGCAGAAGGCGCCCAGGCATCTCAGGACCGACGCGAAGACCGTGGACGCGCGCGTCGAGGCATTGGTGCGGTTCGGCTGGCTGGAGCTTGCGGGCAAGCAGGAGATCGACGGCAAGACATACCGCCAAACCTACCGCGTGCTGAGGGAGGCTTGAGCATGTCCGACCTGCCGCTCTTCGACCCGTTCAAGGCGCTGGAGGAGATCCGCCGCAAAGGCAAATCGGAGGTCTCGCCAAAACTCTCGCCAGAAGTCTCGCCGCCCTCGGCGAGAGATATTATTGAACAAAATCATATACTTAGCGACTATTTTTCCAACTCTAGCAACTCTAGCCACCCCAGCCGGGCCCGCGCACATGTTCCCTCCGCGCGTACACGCGAAGAAGAAGAAGAAAGAAAAGAAAATATAATAAAATCATATACTTACGCGAGGGGAGAGGGGTCGGAGGCGGGGCCGCCCATATCCGCACCGTGCCCCCCGGCTAGAGTGGCTAGAACTGCTAGAGTTTTTGCAAGTGGTTGTGCCGTAACAGAAAAATCCGAAATCGAAGTGGCTAGAGTTTCGGGGGACGGGCTGCGAGAGTGGCGCACCGGCCTTTCACGGCTCTCGGCCGAGCGCCCGGCTTGCCCCGGCTACCGAGACGACGAATGGGTCGCCGTTCTTAGACGAGCCCTGCGCTTCCTCGACACGTTCGGCGCGCAGGCGGAGGCGCTGGGCTGGACGGCCTCGCGTCTCTTCGGGGTTCACCGCGAGGCGGGGATAGTCCGGGTCGATGCCTGCGGTGGTCTGGTCCTGCCGGTAAACGGCTCAGTCCGCGCGATCACGGCCACGGAGATCTCGTTCGGCCACCTAACCCACCGCGAGAAGCCCGGCCAGCCTGAAGGGGTGCCGTGGTGGGAGTTCGGCCAGTGATCCCCGCCCGCGACGCCTGGGGGCCGTTCCGCCCAGAC
>NZ_JAKSXX010000101.1 GCF_022829385.1 Methylobacterium sp. J-070
ATCCGCTGCATCAACGCCCTGGTGCCGGTCAGCGCGGGCTCGATCGAGGTCGAGGGGATCGAGGTGACCGATCCCCGGCTCGACAAGCTGGCGCTGCGGCGCAAGGTGGGCATGGGGTTCCAGCAGTACAACCTGTTCCCGCACAAGACCGCGCTGCAGAACGTGATGATGGCCCCCATCCACGTACTCGGGCAGGAGAGGCGCGCGGTCGAGGCCCGGGTGCGGGCGCTGCTCGCCAAGGTCCGGCTGGCCGGCAAGGAGAACGCCTATCCCGGCGAGCTGTCCGGCGGCCAGCAGCAGCGCGTGGCCATCGCCTGTTCGCTGGCGATGCGGCCCGACGTGGTCTGGCCGTAAGCGGAATGACGGCTCCGGGAGAGGCCGGCCGGAAAAGCGGACCGCCCGCTATCGACCCAACCCCGTCGCACAGTTTACGGTCTACTCACGATCCGAGATCGACTCTAGGAAGGTCCCGTGTCAAATGTCTACCACCGTGTCTGGAATGGTCCGTCCGCTTGTGCTTGGCAAATCAGGCTCAGCAAACGTCGGCCGCCGGACACTTGCTCTTCGTCCCAGGTCGCGTAAGGTGTCGCCACACCGACAACAGCGTGCGTGAACCTTATAGTATTATTGTTCCGTCGAGTCCCATAACTTTAGTCTTTTCGCTCAATACATGCCATATCTGCATCTCCCCGGACCCCTTTACTTTTATAGACCCGCGCGCTTCGCAAACAAAATCATCTTTGATTATATTATAAGTTGCGTGCGTGATCTGAATAGTTTCGCTCTGGCCCTGAGACTCCATGCGGCTCGCCATGTTTACAGCATCGCCCCAAAGGTCATAGATGAATTTTTTCCGACCGATGACACCGGCGACCACTGGGCCTGAATTCATGCCGATGCGGAATGTTAGTCGCCTACCGTGGAACTCACGCGCAGCCACGCACGCTTGCATATCAAGCGCAAAGCGCGCCAAAGCGTGAGCATGGTCGGCACGTTGGCGCGGCACGCCGGAAACAACCATATAACAATCGCCAATAGTTTTGATCTTTTCCAAATGATATTTATCAACCAAAAAATCAAAACACATGAATACTTCATCGAGTAGTTCTACAAGCTCGATCGGCGACATCGATTGAGCTAAAGTAGTAAAACGAACGACGTCAGCGAATAATATGCTTGCTTCGTCGTATTGATTGGCAATTGTCCGAGGTTCACCCTTTAGTATGTTCGATATCTCGATGGGAAGGATATTTAGTAATAGCATTTCAGATCTCAATTGGAAATTATTCTTTCGATCAATGAAATAATAAAGCATACAAAATACGATGATGAGAACGCCACCAATATTCATTGAAAAGAAAAGAATTATAATCAATGGTGACAGCGCAGAGGGGGCGCCAGGGGATTGTAGGAGCGCGCTGGCAGCAAGCAGGAGAAGGAAGACCAACAACCAACCGATGGCGGCTCGATGATCGTGGACAACAAGAGCTCCTAATGGGCAAAGCGTCGACCAAACTATTACTGCGCTAGAATTGTTGAAACTACCAAGTACTATAGTCATAAGCCATGGCAATAGCAATATTAGAGCAAGCTGGGTAGATCGATAAAATCCGTAGCAGCGAAACGCCCCGAACAGGGCCGTGTTAGACAGCGACAATGCGCTGTACGCTGTGGGGATGGCGCCAGCGGTCTGTGCACCGGCAGCAATATAAATGCTGCCCCATATCGCGGCTACGAAGGCCGATGATAACACAATGCTGACGAGTATCGTCTTCTGCAACGCAACGTCGTCGCAGTCGCGCTGATCAGCGCCGATCTGGGCGATTAGGCGGGTTCGCATGTGATGCCCCGCTGGAAGGCGCACACGCTATGTTCGGTCGACCTCACGATACGGGCATGGGACAAGTCTTTTTCCGCAACATCGGTCAGTTGGGCATAGGAAACTTCTTTCATGGCGTTTCCCGACCTCAAGTGAAGTGCCTGAGCAAGTGGCGTGCAGTCCGACCTTGCGCTATCCGGATGACAACTAAGGGGCTTTCCTAAGGAAAAGGCTCAAATCTATCGCGAGACCAAAGGACAATTCTCTTCGATGTCGGAAGCGGATAATTCCAGAGGGCCACAAGTTGTCTCGTAGATCGCCTCGGCATCGACTGCGTCGTTCCTATGGCGCGGCTCGACCGGCTGACCCCTTCATGTAAGATCGTCGAGGCCGGCAATGAAAGCTGACACTTTAAGAGCCGCGCCTAAAGTCAGCGGTAACGGTCCTTGTGCAGCTACACATCCGACATCTGCTTGTGGGGTGAAAGGCGATTCTGCTCGAGGCGGCGCATCAGCTCAGCTAAAAGAGCAGAGCGTTGATAGGGCGAAAGCTTCGGCTACGCCTTATTCTCCGCGACGGTTCGACCACAGCCCAAGCACCACCGCGTGCGTACGCTGGAAGGCACGCGTGAGCCTGATTTCAGATCGGGCATGTGGCCTCACGCGGATCGAGCGAGAACAGCCGCCTGAGCGGTGTGCGGATGACGCATTTTACCCCACTTGGCTCGAAAGCAAGGTTCACGCTGCCGCCGAGCTCGTTCGTCAGCGCCCGTTCCAGGAGGCGTGAGCCGAAGCCTCGGCGAGTGGGGCGTGGCACCGGCGGACCTCCGGCCTCCTCCCAGGTCATCACCAGGTCGTCGTCCGTTGCCCACGTGACTGATACGCGCCCGTCGGCAGAGCTCAGCGCGCCATACTTCGTTGCGTTGGTGCCGAGCTCGTGCAGCGCCATGGACAAGGCAAGGACCTGTCCCGGGGAAACGATCAGTGACGGCCCCCTCGCGGCGATGCGCGCCTGCTCACCCTGAAAGGGTGAGACAGCTCCGGCGACCACATCCAGAAGGTCGGCTTCGATCCACTGTTCGTGCGTGAGGACATCGTGTGCATGCGCGAGCGCCATCAACCTCCCGACGAAAGTCTGATAGCCTCCCTCGGGGTCAGATCGGTCCCGCACGATCCGCGCGGCGAGTGCCTGGACCGTTGTGAGCGTGTTTTTGACCCGGTGGTTGAGTTCGTGCACCAGCAGGCTTTGCCGTTCCGCCTGCCGCGCCAGCTCCAGCTGCGCTCCCATTTCGGCTGTTATGTCGACGCTGATGGCCGTAATGAATTCAGGGTGCCCCTGCGAGTCGTGGACTAGGGATACGTTGTTGCGGACCCAGCGGGTGGTCCGGTCCGGCCGAACGTAGCGCTTCTCGATGACGAAAGGCGGACCGCCCTCGGCGAGAGCGCGGAACATCTGGACGTTTCGTGGGACGTCGTCCGGGTGCGTGACATCCTGCACCCGCAAGCGCCCAAGGTCCTCGCGCGTCCGGCCCAGTATCTCGCAGTATCTCTCGTTCGCCAGGACGAAAAAGCCATCCATATCGGTCTGCGCGATCCCGACGGTCGTTTGGTTGAAGATGTTGCCGAACCGGGCCTCGCTCTGGCGCAGAGCCGCCTCCGCTAGGACCCGCGTGGTGACCTCGTTGGATTGGTTGAGGATGCCGCTGACTTCACCGCCCGGGGTGAAGATGGGCTGAAACAAGACGTCGAAATACCGCATCGCGGGGGCGCCTTCGTCGCCGAGAAGTATGGGAACGGCATCCTCGCGGAACGGACGGCCGGTGCGGTTGACCTCATCGAGAATCCCGCCGAAGTTTCGCCCGACCAAACCTGGAACTGCGGCGAGGGGCAGCCCGACGATGCTGCGGCCCGAGAAGAGGCGGCGGCGGCGGCGTTGAGGTACTCGATCCTGTGTTCCACCCCGGTCAACACCGCCACCAGGCCAGGCGCGTTTTCGAAGGTCTGCCTGAGGACCTCGATGGCGACGCTGTTGGTGCGGGCCGGCAAATCGATACCCTCAATCAGGCAACATGCGGTAGCGTAACCGTGCGCCGTCAGGCAACACAGCTCTTGGTCTCCGAACGTGACCGTGAGTAATCATCGTTCGGAGCTCGGCGCTTTCAGGTCACGCGGGACGATCGATCTGCTATCGAAAATCGGACGCGTTCGCGCACGTGATGATCGTAATAGTCCGGAATAACGATTCGCGACGCTAAGGCGATGAGCTTGGTCTATATGATTGTGCGATCGAACAAGCATATTCACGCCCCAACGTGAACGGCCACCATTTAGCGCCCTCACCACCGGTCAGGCAGCTGGGTGAATCCCTAGGGTGAAACCGGATAGGCGCCGTTCCGTCCTCCCCGATGTAGCAAAAGGCGGAGGACAGAACCCTTGGACGTCCTGGCACCGATGCATCCGACCGAATCTCCCCTGACGGGAGACCCTACGCGCCGCAGGCGCAGGGCAGGCCTCGCGGCAGCCGTGCTCCTGATCGCGCTCTGGACGGCACGCTCATATTTGGCCGCGGTTGTCTGGGCCGTCATCATCGCCGTGGCGATCTGGCCCCTCTATAGCCGGGCGCAACGCGCCGGGACGTCCCGCGGTTGGCTCGCTCCCGCTCTGGTCACCCTATTTAGTGCGGCCGTGCTGATGACGCCTCTGTTGCTGGCCGCCGCTGAGCTCGGCCGGGAAGGACAGGCCGTTCTCGGATGGATCGATCGCGTCCAGCAGAGAGGCATTGAGATGCCGGAATGGATGGGGCGCCTTCCCATTCTCGGCGCGCACCTGGATCGCTGGTGGCGGTCTCACGTCAGCGAACCAGCAGGCTTACAGGCGCTCTTCGCGGAAATGAACTTCGAATCGTGGGCGGCTTGGATGCGCGGCTTCGGAGGAGAGATCGCCTATCGCGCACTCTTGGCTTTTGTGACCTTTCTAACTCTTTTCGCGCTCCTCCGGGACGGGGAGAAGGCCGGAACGCGCGTGCTCTGCGTTTCCGAAGAGTGGTTTGGGAATCCGGGCGAGCGGCTGTTCGAGCGATTGGCCTTTGCGATCCGAGGCGTCGTGAATGGAACGGTGTTGGTCGCCATCGGAGAGGGATTGCTGATTGGTCTTGGCTACTGGGTCGCGGGTCTGCCGCAGGCTGGGCTTTTCACTCTCCTGACCGTCGCGTTCGCGATGTTGCCCTTCGGAGCCTGGATTGCGTTCACGGCCGCGGCGCTGTTGCTGGTGGTCCAGCGTGAAGCATGGTTCGAGGCGGCCAGCGTCTTCGGCTGGGGCGCCGCCGTCATGCTGGCCGGCGACAACTTCGTTCAACCAGCCCTCATCGGTGGGTCCGCGCGAATGCCGCTCGTATGGACCATGATCGGCATCCTCGGCGGTCTCGAGAGCTTCGGGCTTGTCGGCCTTTTCGTCGGGCCGGTCGTGATGGCGGCGCTCTACTCGATCTGGCAGGATTGGGCAGAGCCTGGGGTGTCCGTCGTCGATAGAGCAGGCCGGTACTGATCGCTTCAGGGAAACGAAGTCAGCGAACAGCGACACGCCCAAAAGTTGAATCGCTTGGGCTTGGTCCTTGAGGCGGCGACTGCCGCGACGGCAAGTAATGATCCTACGGCACGACCTGCGCGACACCGCTTCGACCCCGCTTCTCAGAAGAGCTTCGCCCGCTGCAGCGCGAGCGCGATACCGGGATGCTGGCCGAACAGCGCCATGTAGGCGGCGCGCGGGACCCTGGCGATCCGGCAGCGGGTCTGGGTCTCGATCGTGTGGTCGAGCGAGTACCCCTGGAGGGCGCCGCGGTCACAGAAATCCCCGGGAATGAGATAGGCCAGGATCTGGCGCCGGCCCGATGCGCGACGCTTGTACCGCCCGGCGAACCGGGACAAGACGATGAGAGCGTGGTCGGCCACGTCGTCCTGCTCCACGAGGATTGCGTGCCGCTCGACCGTCCGGACATTGCGGGCCAAGCTTACGAGGGGCGCCCGTTCCAGCTCCGTGAGCGGGGCATAGCTGTCGAGCTTGCGGATCCGTGCAGAGACGGCATCGACGCCTTCCGGAGCCGTCCGCCGCGGCGAACGAACGCGTCCGGGTCCGGCGGTGTTCGTCATGGTGATCGCGACGACTGTCTCCATCGGGCTCGCTCCGAGATGGGAAGTCTATTCACCCGTTCCGACACGGCGCGTGCATCCGGCCCGTTCCTCAGGACTCCTCGGATCCGCCCGCTTCGATCTCCGCGCTCCGATAGGCCATCGCGGGTGCGAGCCGGGCAATGTGTGGCCACCACTGGGCGCGCAGGTCGATGTAGGCCTGCGCCGCCGCATCGTCGCGGGCGACCGCGATGCCGGCCTCGGCGAGCCGGGACGCGGCCCGCTCCCAATGGGCGCGCCAGCGCTGCCACTTGCGCGGATCGACGGCTTTCGCGACCGGATGATCACCCGGCAGGAACGTCGTTTCGAGGGTGACGACCAACATCTGGGCCACCCGCCAGAGCGCCTCGACTGCCGCGGCATCCTTCAACCATGCCGCGGCTTCGTCCGCGAGCGTGCTGCGGATCAGCGACACGGTGTCGAGGGCGAGGTAGGCCTGCGCCGAGACCGAATAGTAGGGTTTCTGGAAGCGGAAGTAGAACAGCACCGGGTAGAAGTGGTGGGTCTCCTTCATCTCGGTCATCGCGTCGGCGAGCGAGACGAGGTGGCTGTAGCCGCCGCTGAACTGCCCGCTTGGTCCGAGCCGAGCCAGCAGCGCGCCCGCGTCGGCGGTTTCCGCCGAGAGGACATGGAGCTGAAGGCCGAGCGCGTTGCGCTGCCGCAGGGCGCCGTAGACCTGCATGACGTAGGTCAGCACCAGCGAGGTCACCGACATCCCGATCAGCGAATTCACCAGGTAGACGAGCCGGTAGGCGTCGGTCGCGGGCCTGAAGTCGCTGGCTCCGACGATCGCCATGCTGCCGCCGCCGGCATACAGCGCGGCGAGGAGGTCCGTGGGGGTCGGGCCATTGCTCGCCTGAACGCCGGTCCCGAGCCCGGGATGAATGATGAGCCCGGCGCCGAGCGTCAGGCCGAGAGCCCAGAGCACGACGTAGAGCAGGAGGATGACCGGTCCGCAGAAGGACAGCACCGCGCCCCGATGCGTCCCGGCCGCCTCGGCCGCGCGGCGAAAGACCATCCAGGTGAGATGCGCGGCGCGCTCGGCGAGCAGGCCGGTGCCGATGCGGGCATAGAGGACGGTGAGGAAGACGTCGAGGAGGACGATGCCCATCACGAGGACGCCCGACGCGCGTTCGAGGACGGACACCATGATCAGCCGGTCGCAAGGCCCCGTGCGCCACAGGCGCCACCCTCGGTTCGAACCGGCTGCTGCCGCCCTCGTTTCCTGCGATCAATCCTTAGGACAATCCCGATCGGGATCAGGTAGGCGGCTGCATCTCCCGGCTCGGCTTCGGTGCTGCCGGAGGCGGCCCCCGGGTTCCGCGCCCGGCCGGTAACGCTTCTCCACGGCGCTCCAGAAGGCGCGCTTCAGTTCCGGGCACCGCTGGTCGAGGACCACCTCGATGGCCGCGGCGGCTTCGCGCGCACAGGCTGCGCAGTCTTCATCCGACATGAAGTCGGTCATGGCACCGCTCCGGACCGGCGGCCGACCAGGGCGCGCTCGAAGTGCAACAGTAACGATCGGCCTTTCCCGGAACGATCCGGGCATTTCCGTAGGGTCGGTGCGCACTTGATCCGGTTTTCAGATAAGTTTTTCTCGGCTTCAGAAACTCACCGACCCGGGAGAACTCTTGCAGATTCGTCCGGAGGAAGCAGGCCCGGGCGGCCCCGGTTCGTCCCAAACTCCATACCCGGAGGTCTTCAGGGCATCGAAGCAGGTCTTTCTCGGCACGAGAATCGCGGCCTTGGCCGGCGGTTCCGCGCAGGCGCAGCAATGGGCTGACAGCAATCAGCGCGTCACCCGGGACCAGGCGGATGGGCAGGGCACACAGATCTAGATCGGCTCGGCGGGCGGGCTGCAAACCCGGCAGGCCTTGACCCAAGAGGGCTACAGCAAGGGCGCCGTCGACGGGCGTTGGAACCCGCAGACCGCGACGGCAGCGCGCCGCTTCCAGCAGGCGGCGGGTCTCGAGCCCACCAGCACGCCGACCACGCTGCTGCTCGCAACGGTCGGCATGTCGCGCTGAAAACGGGGCGCGTTCATGGGCGGCATGACGGCGGCCGCGAATACGCCGGGCAATCCGAACCCGCAGACGAACGGGTCCTTCGCTTATTCGGATCCTGCGGATCGCGGCTCCGCGAAGTCCGATGCGGCCGCCGGCCAAGGCAGCGGCGACACCAACGCGGCGTCGGGCACGTGCCAACGGGAGCCTCGCGCGGCAGGTTCGCGTCCTGCCGCTTCGGCAGCCCGCCCGGCGATCATGCCGGGGCGGGCGTTCTGGCGGGCGCGCAAGCGCGTCGCCTTGTAGCATCGCCTGCGCCAGGCTCCGTGTGACCGTCTCTGACCGGCCGACAACCCCGCGAAGGGTGGCCGCATCCAGGGGCCGTCCAAGCCTGTTTACGAACCGATGATGCGCAAGCTGGTCGCTCGGGTGCAGGAGCGGTTGCCGAATTCGGCGCCCCATGGGCGCCGGCTCCTGTCGGAGCAGATCCAGGCCTTGGAGCAGGAGGCGCTGGAGCGCGGTACGGATCCCGGCACCCTGCGCTCGATTCACGCCATGCGGGCCTTCGTCCGGAAATGCGATCCGCCGCTGGATGCCTGAGGGGCCCGGCCGACGCGGCGCTGGGATTCGTGCGCGGCCTCCCTTGGCGAATACGCCCGCCCGAGGGCAGCGTGCAACTGGATGCCGGCTGCGCCCGGGCGGATCGGTGCCGGGCTCCGCACGCCTATCTGGGCCGCTCGGTCCCGTCGACGGCCTGCCGCAAGCCGGTGCCGCCTGCGCAGGCAGACCTCCCCTGGTTCGCGGCTCCGCTCAAGCCGGAGGTTTCCTAGGGGATTGTCCGCAGGAACGGCGCCCGCCCGGGCCCGGTTCGCCCCCTTGCAATCCCGACACCATCCCCGCGACGACCCAAGTCCGTAAGCGCCGGCCGCCCGGACTTGGCCCCGCACTTGAGCCGATGGGAGAAGACGGCAATGCGAGCCTTGGTTTGGCATGGGAAGGAAGACATCTGCTGCGACATTGTCAGCGATCCGGAGATCGAGGACGGGCGTGACGCGATCATCAAAGTCACGAGCTGCGCGATCTGCGGCTCCGACCTTCACCTGTTCCACAACTTCATTCCCGCCATGCTGCCGGGCGACGTCATGGGCCATGAGACCATGGGCGAGGTCGTCGAGACCGGGCGCAGTCTAAACGGGAAGGTGAAGAAGGGCGACCGTGTGGTGGTGCCGTTCACCATCGTCTGCGGCGAGTGCGACCAGTGCAAGCGCGGCTACTTTTCCGTGTGTCAGCGGAGCAACCGCAAGAAGCACCTCGCCGATAAGGTCTTCGGCCACACCACGGCGGGCCTGTTCGGCTACACGCATCTCACCGGAGGCTACCCGGGTGGGCAGGCCGAGTACCTGCGCGTGCCGTTCGCCGACACCACGGTCCAGAAGGTGCCCGAGGGCATCCCCGACGAAAAGCTGCTCTTCCTCTCGGACATCTTCCCGACCGGTTGGCAGGCGGCGGTGCAGGCTGACATCCAGCCCACCGACACGGTGGCGATCTGGGGCTGCGGGCCGGTCGGCCAGATGACGATCCGTTCGGCCGTCCTTCTCGGCGCCGAGCAGGTTATCGCCATCGACTGTCTGCCGGAGCGGCTGGAGATGGCCGAGGCGGCCGGCGCCATCGTCATCAACTTCGAAACCGAGAAGGTTGTCGAGCGGCTCAACGAGCTGACCGGGGGCGAGGGCCCCGAGAAGTGCATCGACTGCATCGGCATGGAGAGCCACGTCACGGCCGCCATGCCCGATACGGTCTACGACCGGGCCAAGCAGATCCTCCTCGCCGAGAGCGACCGGCCGCACGTGCTGCGGGAGATGATCTACGTGTGCCGACCGGGCGGCCTCCTCTCGATCCCGGGCGTCTACGGGGGGTTCGTCGACAAGATCCCGATGGGCGCGGCCATGAACAAAGGCCTGACGATCCGCATGGGACAGACCCACGTCCAGCGCTGGACCGGAGATCTCCTGCGCCGGATCGAGGAGGAGCAGATCGATCCCTCCTTCGTCATCACCCACGAGGTCCCGCTCGACAAAGGACCCGAGATGTACCGGACGTTCCGGGACAAGCAGGACAGCTGCATCAAGGTCGTACTCAAGCCCTGACCCTTCGCGAGGAAGACCATGACGAACATCTCAAGCATCGCGAGCCTTTCGAACATCACGCGGTCCCAGGGCGATCCGAAGGTCCTGCGTTCCGGGCCGAGTTCGCGCGGCGTGCCGGACAGCCTCGCCAAGGGGCTCGGTTGGTTCAGCCTCGGCCTCGGCCTCACGCAACTCCTGGCGCCTCAGCGCATCACCCGGCCGCTCGGCATGGAGGGCAAGGAGGCGCTGGTGCGTGTCTACGGCGCCCGGGAGATCGGCAGCGGCATCCTCTCGCTATCGGTCGACAAGAATCTCGGTCTCTGGAGCCGGGTCGCCGGCGACGGCCTCGACATCGCGACCGTGCTGACGGCGCTGCGGTCCGACAACCCGAAGCGCGGCAACGTCGCCGTCGCCCTGGCCGTGCTGGTCGGGATCACCGCGGTCGACCTGCTCGACGCGCAGGCCAGCACGGCCCGGCACAGCCGCGCGGTGGGCCGGAAGCGCTCCTATCGGGATCGCAGCGGCTTTCCGCGCGGCGTTCAGGCATCTCGCGGCGCGGCCCGAGACTTCAAGACGCCGCCCGACCTGCGGCATGCCCCGCCGCTCGCATCGGTGTCGAAGCGGACATCCACCGCTTGAGGCACACGTCTTTGAGTCAGCGACTCGCACAGCCTGGGCGCCCGACCGCATCGCGGATGCGGACATCCGAGCCGCCCAAGCCGGCTTTGGTCGACCAGACAACCGTTGTGCTGCATTCGGGGAGGACGTCGACGGCTCAGTACCCGCCGACCTTCGCTATCCGGGCAGCCGGAGCGGAACTCGGAGTTGGGTCAGCCACGCTCTCCGATGGCGGCTCAGCTTGGCAAAGATGCGAGGGTGTAACTGGAAACGCCTCGATGTCTGCTTCGACGGTATTGCCGCTCTGAAGCGGGCTGGCAGCAATCCACCCAACCCAGCCATTCAGGGACGCCAGGCGCGCGACCGGCTCTGGCCGAAAGCAACTCTTCCGCTTGCTGGTCGGCATCACGCCGAAGCCGACGTGCGCCTTGTGCCGAGCGCCTTCGCGGCGTCAGCTCGATGCTATGGCGCGACCGATCACAGTTGGGCGCCAAGCTCCGACGATAGTCTCTCGCCAGCTTCCCGCAGCCGCGTTTCCAGGTCTTTCGCTCGGTCTGCAGTGAGGCGCGATGAGGGACCTGAGAGGGCGAGAGCTCCGATCAGCCTCCGCTCGGTGCCGAAGACCGGCATCGCGATCGACGCAACATGGGGATCGGTGATGCCCGATGTGTAGAGCGGGATCTCGATCGTAGCCCTGTCCGAAGCCCTCCGGTCGCCGAAGGTTCGTAGGACCTGTGCGATAGCGGATTCGTCCATCGGCCGCATATCGCCTGGGCGGACGTTCATCCGTAGCGGCGACGGCGAGTCTGCCCGGAATAGGCAAATCCGCTGGTTGCCGCGACGTATGTAGAACGAGGCCGTCTCCAGCGACTCGGCGGCGAGCCGCTCCAGCACAGGGACGATCCGCTCCTCCAAGGCGAAGGACTGCTGGTAGACCGAGCCGATCCGGGCCGCCTCGACGCCGAGGCGGTAGCGCCCGTCATCCAGTCGCTCGATCAAGTCGAACTTCTCCAGCGAGATGCACAGTCGCATGATTGTGCTCTTCACGAGTGACGTGCGGCGGGTGAGCTCCGCGAGTTCGAGGGCGTCGTCGCCGCGTCGGAATGCCGTCAGCACCGTCAGGACTCTATCGGCCGAGGCCACCCCTTCGAGCTTCGGTCGTGTGCGAGCCTCCTTCGCCATGGCTTCGTGCTTACTCCGGCTCCGCGATGATCGGGGATCGCGATCCATAACCATCGGCCTTCCGGCCACCAAGCCATGACGCCGGGTTGCCAACGCCGCCGTTGACAGCGCGGTCCGCAACAGCGATAAAAACGAAACACCGTTTCAAAATGGTGATTCGGGAGTCGACGTCATGGCGCCAGGGCAACCGGCCGAGCCGGCCCGTGCTCAGACCTTCGGGGTCGATGAGCGAAGCCTCTACCGGAAGATGATGAGGCGGATCCTGCCGTTTCTCTTCCTCTGCTACGTCGTCAGCTATCTGGACCGGGTGAACGTCGGCTTCGCCGCACTCACGATGAACAACGACATCGGGCTCAGCGCGACCGCCTTCGGGATCGGCGCTGGACTGTTCTTCTTCGGCTACTTCGCCGCCGAGATCCCCAGTAACCTGATCATGATTCGGGTCGGCGCCCGGCGCTGGATCGCGCGGATCATGATCACCTGGGGGATGGTCTCCGCCGCGACGGCGTTCATGACCGGACCGATCCAGTTCGGCATCGCACGCTTCCTGCTCGGTCTCGGGGAGGCGGGCTTCGTGCCGGGCGTCTTCCTCTACCTGAGCCTGTGGTTCCCCTCGGCGGTGCGGGCGCGCGCCACTGCCCTGTTCCTGCTCGGCATCCCTGTCGCCAACATCTTCGGCTCGCCGATCTCAGGAGCGTTGGTTCAGTTCGAGGGCTATGGTCTGAAGGGCTGGCAGTGGCTGCTCATCCTTGAGGCCGTGCCCGCGATGCTGCTCGGCGTCGCCTGCTGGTTCGTGCTGACCGACAGGCCTGAGAAAGCAGACTGGCTGTCCGCTCCGGAGCGCGACTTCCTGATCGGCCAGCTGGCCGCTGAGAAGGCCGCCATCGAGAAGAAGCACAGCCTTACGCTCGGTCAGGCCCTGCGCAACTGGCGCGTCCTGACCCTCGCCGTCGTGAACTTCTGCACCATCATCGGCTCGCTCGGCATCGGGCTCTGGCTGCCGCAGATCATCAAGCAGCTCGGCGTCTCGACAACGCTGCTCGGCTTCGTGACGGCGATCCCCTACCTCTGCGGCGCGGTGGCGATGGTCGCGTGGGGCCGGATGTCGGATCGCGGCAGCGACCGGACGATCTACCCCGCGATCGCGCTGTTCGTCGGCTCGGCCGCCCTCGTGTCCAGCGCCTTCACACCGACTCCGGTCCTGACGATCGCCGCGCTCTGCGTGGCGGTGGCATCGATCAACGCCTGCGTCGCGACCTTCTGGGCCGTGCCCTCGGGCTTCCTCACCGGCCGCGCGGCCGCGGGCGGGATCGCGATGATCGTATCGATCGGCAACCTGGGCGGCTTTGCCGGCCCGTACATGATCGGGTCCGTCCGTGACCTCTCCGGCGGGTTCACGGCACCGCTGCTGGCCATCGGCTGCACCCTGCTGTTCGGCGCGACCCTGATGGTCGTCTTCGGCCGGCTCGTGCGGCGGGACGCCGTCCCGGCCGCCCTCTTGGCGTGAACCCATGATCCCGCGCCTCCCATCCCAATCCGCCGCGTCCACGATCTACCAGGACTTCTGCGCCGAGTTGCGGGCGCGGGGCTTCTCGGGGGACCTGACCCTCGGAGACGCCGATCGGACGGTGCTCGCCACCGACAACTCCATCTATCAGCTCATTCCACAGGCCATCGCTTTCCCACGGGGCACAGACGACCTCGTGCGCATCGCGCGGCTGCTCAACGAGGCTCGCTTCCGCGCGGTCAAGATCGCCCCCCGAGGCGGCGGCACCGGGACCAACGGCCAGTCGCTCACGGACGGCCTCGTGGTCGACCTGTCGCGGCACATGAACCGCATCCTGGAGATCGACCCGGAGCGCCGCACGGCACGGGTCGAGGCGGGTGTGGTGAAGGACCAGCTCAACGCGGCCCTGAAGCCTCACGGCCTGTTCTTCGCGCCGGAGCTCTCGACCTCCAACCGCGCCACCATCGGCGGAATGATCAACACGGACGCGTGCGGCCAGGGCTCCTGTCTCTACGGCAAGACCCGCCAACACGTGCTCGCGCTCACGACCGTCCTGCTCGATGGCACGGTTTGGATATCGCGGCCCCTCGGCAACGAGGAACTGGCGTCCGTGTCGGCCCGTCCCGACCGCGTCGGGGCCGTGCACAGGCTGGTCGACAGCGTCGAGCGGGAAAACCGTGCGCTCATCGCGGAGCGCTTCCCCAAACTCAACCGCTCGCTCACCGGCTACGACCTGGCCCACATCCGCGAAGCCGACGGTCGCTTCAACCTGAACTCGGTCCTATGCGGGGCGGAAGGCACGCTCGGCTTCGTCGCGGAGGCCGAGCTGAACGTCTTGCCGATCCCGCGCCACGCGGCGCTCGTCAACATCCGCTACGACAGCTTCGACGCCGCCCTGCGAGACGCCCACGCCCTGGTGGAGATCCAGGCGGCGTCGATCGAGACCGTCGACTCGAAGGTGCTCGACCTCGCCCGTACCGACATCGTCTGGCACGAGGTCGCCGCGTACTTCCCGGATGATCCCGAGGGTCCGGCGGCCGGGGTCAACCTCGTCGAGCTCCTGGCCGACGAAGCAGATCAACTAGAGGCTCAACTCGCCCGCGTGGCGGACAGGCTAAGCCGGGAAGGTCGTCGGTTCGGGCGGCGCGGCTTCACGGTCGCGCGCAACTCCGACGGTCGGGCCGCGCCCGGGCGCCCGACACCGGACGAGCGAGCTTATGCCCTCGCGGCCGATGGCGGCGCCCGGGCGGCGGAAGATGGCGATCAGGCCGAAGGCGCGGCCTCGGGCGTGGGGCCGCGGCCCGGCGCGTCGGATCCGGTCGAGAGGATCTGGGGCATGCGCAAGAAGGCGGTCGGCCTGCTCGGCGCGATGCAGGGCGGGCGCCGGCCGATCGCATTCGTGGAGGACACCGCCGTCCCGCCGGAGAACCTCGCGGACTACATCGCCGAGTTCCGGGCGGCCCTCGACCGCCGCGGCCTCGCCTACGGGATGTTCGGCCACGTGGACGCGGGCGTGCTCCACGTGCGCCCGGCCATCGACCTGACGGACCCCGAGCAGGTGCCCCTCATCCGCTCCGTGACCGAGGAGGTGGTGGCCCTGACCCGGAAATACGGCGGCGTGCTGTGGGGCGAGCACGGCAAGGGCGTGCGCTCCGAGTTCGTCCCGACCGTCTTCGGCCCGCTCTACCCTCAACTCCAGGCGATCAAGGCGGCGTTCGACCCGCATCACCAGCTCAACCCCGGCAAGATCGCGGCGCCCGACGCGGGCGGGCTGCTGCGCATCGACGAGGTACCGCTCAAGGGCGCGCAAGACCGTGCCATCCCGCTCGACACACGGCAGAGCTACGACAACGCGCTCCACTGCAACGGCAACGGCGCCTGTTTCAATTGGGACCCGGACGACGCCATGTGCCCGTCCTGGAAAGGCACGCGCGAGCGCCGTCACTCGCCCAAGGGTCGCGCCCAACTCATGCGCGAGTGGTTGCGCCGCCTCACCGCGGTGAGCGTCGACCCGGTCGCGCAGGCGCGGCGTCAGCGTGGGGCGTCCGGTTGGCGCATCCTGCCGAACCGGGTGCGCAACACGCTGGCCCGACACCGGGGCCAGGACGACTTCTCGCACCTCGTCAAGGAGGCGATGGACGGCTGCCTCGCCTGCAAGTCCTGCGTCGGGCAGTGCCCGATCAAGGTGAACGTTCCGGCCTTTCGCGCCAAGTTCCTGGAACTGTATTACGGGCGCTACCTGCGGCCGCTCCGCCACCACGCGCTCGCTTCTTTGGAAGCTCTGGTGCCCTGGCTCGCCAAGGCGCCTGTCCTCGTCAATCTGGCCACGTCGCTCAAGGCCGCCGATGCGATCGGTCTCGTCAAAACCCCCAAGCTCTCGCGCCTGAACCTCGAGCGGGAGATCGCCCGGCGAGGCGTCAGGCTCGCGACCGTGGAGGCGCTGTCCGGTTTGTCTGCCCCCGAGCGTCTGACCAGCGTCGTCGTGGTGCAGGACGCCTTCACGAGCTACTACGAGACGCCGGTCCTGCTCGACCTGCTCGATCTCCTGATCGCGGCCGGTGTCCGGCCCTGGCTCGCGCCCTACCGGCCGAACGGCAAGCCGCTGCACGTCCACGGCTTCCTCGGCCGGTTCGAGCGCCTCGCCGCCGGGAACGCCACCGAACTCGACCGCCTCGCCGCGACCGGCGTCGACCTGATCGGCCTCGACCCGTCCATGACCCTGACCTACCGGTCGGAGTACGCCGAGGCGCTGCCGGGCCGAGACGTGCCGCGCGTCCAGCTCGTGCAGGAGTGGCTCGCCGGTCGGCTGGATGGTGTGCCGCGGGCGGGCGGGCGCGAGACGTTCTGGCTGCTGCCCCACTGCACCGAGCGCACCACGGCGCAGCCGGCGGTGGCGGCTTGGGCTTCGATCTTCGACGCCCACGGCCTTGACCTCACGGTCCTCCCGTCCGGCTGCTGCGGCATGGCGGGCACCTACGGCCACGAGGCCGAGCACCGGGCGATGTCCGAGCGCATCTACCGACTCAGCTGGGCGAACCACGTGGCCGAGTGGGGCCGCACGGGCCGGCTGATGGCCGACGGCTACTCGTGCCGATCACAAGCCAAGCTCGTGGACGGAGTCCACCTGCCCCATCCCGTCTCCGTCCTTCTCGACCACGCGCGCGCCACCGCCGCCGCACCCCGTCGGTCCGCATCGCTGACCTGACCCTCACCGGGAACACCCCAAGGAGAACCCCATGGCAGATCGCGAACAGTTCAGGCTTGGCCTCGTCGGCTACGGCGAGATCGGCAGCACTCTCGGGGCGGGCCTGCGCGGCGCCGGCCTGGAGAGCATCGCCTGCTACGACAAGTACGCCTTCGACGGTCCCTACGCCGACCTCATCCAGGAGCGGGCGCGGGACGCCGGTGTCACGCTCGTGCGATCGAACGGGGAGCTGGCCGAAGCGGCCGACCTGATCGTCAGCGTGACGCCGGGCGTGGCCTCGCTGGAGAGCGCGGACGCCTTCGCCCCCGTGCTCACGAACCGCCACACCTTCCTCGACTTCGCCTCCGCCACGCCGAAGATCAAGCAGGGCGTGGCCGCAAGGCTGGAGGCCTGCGGCGCACTTCTCGGTGACTGCTCCATCGAAGGGACGCCGCTACACGGCTACGCGATGCGCATGCTGTCGAGCGGTCCTGCTGGCGAGCGGGTATGCGAGATGCTGAACCCCTGGGGCATGCAGATCGCGTTCATGGGGCCGGTGCTCGGCACGGCATCGGGCATCAAGATCATCCGCTCTGTGCTGATCAAGGGCATCGAGGCGCTCACCGACGAGATGCTGCTCGCCGGCCGGCAATACGGGATCGACGAGGTCGTCCTCGCCTCCGCGTCGAAGACCCTCGCCCGTCCGTGGATGGACACGGTGCAGAGCCTGACGCCGTCGGGGGTGATCCACGCCAAGCGCCGCGCCGAGGAGCTGGAGATGTCGGCCGAGGCGGTCGCCGACGCCGGGGTCGAGCCGATCATGGCCCGTGCCGTCGCCCAGCGCCTGCGCTGGAAGGAGAGCCTCGGCCTCAAGGACCACTTCAAGGGCGTCGTGCCGGCGACCTACCAGGAGGCCCTCGACGCCATGATGCTCAAGGCCGGCTTGAAGCCCGTCGACCGGAACTGATCCCCCATCGCCTGATCAAGGACGAACAGCCATGCCCATCGGGTTCAAGATCCATCCGCGCCTCCGCACCGTCGCCCCCGCCACCGTCGAGAAATTCAAGAGCATCGCGGTCGCCAACATCAGCGATTCCATGAACCGCATGAGCCACGGCGGCCCGCGACTGCGGCCCCTCCACGCCGGCGGCGTACTGTGCGGGGTCGCCCTCACCGTCCGGACGCGGCCCGGCGACAACCTGATGGTGCATGCCGCTCTCAACCGCGCGAAGCCCGGCGACGTCCTCGTCATCGATGCGGGCGGCGATCTGACCAACGCCATCATCGGCGAACTCATGCTCTCGCAGGCGCAGCACGTAGGCGTCGCAGGCGTCATCGTGAACGGGGCTGTGCGGGACTGCGGTTGGATCCGTTCGGGTTCGTTCCCGGTCTTCGCCGCCGGCGTCACCCACCGCGGCCCCTACAAGCATGGGCCGGGCGAGATGAACGCCACCATCGCCATCGACGGCATGGTCATCGAGCCGGGAGACCTGATCGTCGGCGACGACGACGGCTTCGTCTGCGTGCCCTTCGACCACACCGAGGAAGTCTTCGCCGCCGCCGACAAGAAGCAGCAGGGCGAGGCGAAGACCATGGCGGCGATCAGGGCTGGCACCGTCGATCGCTCCTGGGTCGAGCGCGCCCTCGCGGAGGCGGGCTGCGAGGGGATCTGACCTCCGAGCCGCGGGATCGTCAAAGGCTCACGCACGACGAACGTCGGACGGGCCGCATCTCATATCGATGGGAGGATGGAACGTGAGCATTTCCGAACAAGACACGCACGCGCTCGAGAAGGCGACGATGCGCCGGGTGATCCTGCGGCTCGTTCCGTTCCTGATGGTCTGCTATTTCTGCGCCCTGCTCGACCGGGTGAACGTCGGCTTCGCCGCCCTGCAGATGAACAAGGATCTCGGGCTCACCCCGGCCATGTTCGGCTTCGGGGCGAGCCTGTTCTTCGTCTCGTACTTCCTGGTCGAAGTGCCGAGCAATCTGGCGCTGCAGAAGTTCGGCGCCCGACGCTGGATCGCCCGGATCATGATCACCTGGGGGCTGGTCACGGCGTGCATGGCCTTCGTGGTCGGGCCTTATTCCCTCTACGCGATGCGCTTCATTCTCGGCGCGGCGGAAGCCGGATTCTTCCCTGGCGCGATCCTCTACCTGACCTACTGGCTGCCGAGTACGTATCGGGCGCGGATCATGGCGACCTTCACGGTCTCGATCCCACTCGCGACCTTCCTCGGCTCGCCGCTCTCGGTGACGCTGCTCGAACTCGACGGCACCCTCGGCCTCAAGGGCTGGCAGTGGTTGTTCGTGCTGGAGGGCATCCCCACAATCCTCCTCGGCATTGCCTGCCTGTTCGTGCTCACGGATCGGCCCAGCGATGCACGCTGGCTCGGGGATGCCGAGCGCAGTTGGCTCGTCGGGCGCCTCGACGATGAAGCAACGCGCAAGAAGCAAGTCGGCCACATCTCCCTCTGGCAGCTCGCCCGCAACAAGTACTTCCTGACCATGGCGCTGGTCTGCTCCGGCGCCTCGGCGACCGGCAGCGTCCTGTCGGTGTGGCAGCCGCAGATGATCAAGTCCTTCGGGCTGACCAACCTGCAGACCGGCTTCGTCAACGCGATCCCCTACGGCATCGCCACGGTGCTGATGGTGCTCTGGGGCCGCCATTCGGACCGGCACAGTGAACGGCGGTGGCACACGGCAATCCCGCTGCTGATCGCCGCCTTTGGCCTGTCGTACCTGAACCTGACCAGCAGCATCGCCACCGCCGTCCTGGCCGTGACCTTCGCCCTCGTCGGCGCCTACGCGTTCAAGGGGCCGTTCTGGGCGCTCTCGGCCGGGTGGCTCTCCCCGGGGACGCTGGCGGCCGGGCTCGCCGGAATCAACGCGATTTCCAACCTGATCGGCGGCGGCCTGATGGTGAACGTGGTCGGCCTCGTGAAGGACGCGACCGGCAGCTTCCCCCTCGGCATGCTCCCCGTGGCGGCGCTCGATGCCGCCGCCGCGATCAGCGTGATCCTGATCAGCCGCGCTCATGCCCGCGAGGCGCAAGGGGCGGCGCTTCCTGCCTGAGCCACCGTCCACGATCGATCACCGAGGACTTGCGATGTCGTTCTTCGCTCCCCCGCCGGCCGTGACGGCCGAGATCTTCACGCGCCTGCCCGACCACTTCCGCAACGCCCGGCCGACCGCCTGGGCGAACGCCAACCGGGGCGGTCACGCGATCGACTCCTTCCTCGAAGGCCCTGTCTTCGACCGGGCCGGGCGGCTCTACGTGACGGACATTCCCTTCGGCCGGATCTTCCGCATTGACCAAGCAGGCGATTCGGAACTCGTCGCCGAATACGATGGCTGGCCCAACGGCATGAAGATCCACCGGGACGGCCGGATCTTCATCACCTGTTACAAGCGCGGCCTGATGCTCCTCGATCCCGACACCGGGGCGGTGACGCCGTTCCTGGAGAATGCGGGCTCGGAGGGCTTTCGCGGGGTCAACGACCTGACCTTCGCCAAGAACGGCGACCTCTACTTCACCGACCAGGGCCAGACCGGCCTGCAGGACCCGACCGGCCGGGTCTACCGCCTGCGCCCCTCCGGCGAGCTGACCTGCCTGGTCGATACGGTGCCGAGCCCGAACGGCATCGTCATCGACGATGCCATGGGCAGCCTGTTCGTGGCCGTGACCCGCGCCCAGCAGATCTGGCGCATTCCCCTGAACGCCAGCGGCCTCGTCGCCAAGGTCGGCGTGTTCGCGCAACTGCACGGCGGCCTCGGCGGACCGGACGGCATCGCGCTGGATGCCGAGGGCTGCCTGATCGTCGCCCATACCGGGTTCGGATCGATCTGGCGCCTGTCGCCGGTCGCCGAGCCGCTGCTGCGGGTGAAATCGCCCGCCGGGATCTCGACCACCAACGTCGCCTATGGCGGCCCGGACGGAACGACCCTGTTCATCACCGAATCCCAGACCGGCAGCATCCTGACGGCGCGGATGCCGGTCGCCGGCCAGACGCTCTTCTCGCATCACTGAACGGACCGGACGGATGACCACCCCGATCACCCGCCGCGCGCATCTCGCGGCCCTCTTGGCCGGCGGCACCATCGCCGCCGGGCTGCGGCCCGCCGCGGCGCAGACCGTGCCCTGGTCCTCGGGCACGGATCGGCCGACCTTTGCCGTGCCGCCGGACGCCACCGATTGCCACCACCATATCTACGACGCGCGCTTCCCCGCCGCCCCCGGCGCGACCCTGCGGCCGCCGGATGCGAGCGTCGCGGATTACAAGCTCCTGATGCGCCGGCTCGGCATCACCCGGCACGTCGTGGTGCAGCCCTCGACCTACGGGGTCGACAACAGCCTCCTCGTCCAGTCCCTCAACGCGTTCGGGCCCACCGCCCGGGGCATCGCGATGCTCGACGCCTCGGTCACGCCCGAGGAGCTGAAGCGCCTCGACGGGGCCGGCATCCGGGGCGTGCGGTTTGGGACGCGCCTGCCGGGCGGGGCGCCGATCACCGACATGGTGACGGTCGCACGGAAGATCGCCGATCTCGGCTGGCATATCCAGCTGGTCTCTGACGGCGACAGGATCGTGGACCTGGCCGATACCCTGAAGGGCATGCCGGTCCCGGTCGTGTTCGACCATATGGGCCATCTGCCCGAACCCGCCGGCCCCGACCATCCGGGCTTCAAGGTGATCGCCGACCTGATCGAGACGCACGGTGCCTGGGTGAAGCTCACCGGCGCCTACATTCTCTCGAAGGTCGGGCCGCCGAGCTACGCGGACCGGAGCCGCCTCGCCCGCGCCTACGTGCAACTCGCCCCCGAGCGCCTCGTCTGGGGCAGCGACTGGCCGCATCCGACCTCCCCGGCCGACGCGAAGCCGGACGATGCCGTGCTCCTCGACCTCCTGGCAAACTGGGCCCCCGATGAGGCCGTGCGGAACCGGATCCTCGTGGCCAACCCGGCCAAGCTCTACGGCTTCTGAGTGCGCCCGCCCAAGCGGAGGATCCCCGGTGATGGATCCCTTGCCCCGAACAGGGCGGAACATTTTGGGGCGGGGCGGCGCCCTGGCATAGGAGCGTCTAGGCGGAGTGTAGCATTCTCATACGTCCGCTAACAGGCGTCACGCCGATCTCCGCTCCTGGCGCATTCCAGCACCGGGGTTGAGCATATGCCGCTCAACCAATACCTCGGTCAGCGAGGGGAAGCTTCGCGCTTGGCCATCATCTGAAGACCCTTCAAGCGCCGTCGCAGCCTCGCGATCTCGGCCCCCAGTACGCAGGTGATGGCATAGCGTCGTCGTGCCTTTCAGGAGCCGTCCGGCCGGCGCGTTGTAATCGTCACTTCGCGGGTCAGCGCACGCTGGCGCGCCTCAGCCCTTGCCCGACGTGCGGCCGCTATGGCACTCGGCGGGGATAAGCACACCCGCTCCGCCACGGCGCGCTGACGTGCCCAGGCATGCAGCCCTTCGCCCGGCGTCGCGGCAAGGGCCTGAACCCGGCTCGGAAGCACCTTTGCCGTTTCGAGGTGCTGAATCGCCCGTACGTCTCGGCTGATCAGCTTGCGAGCCGCCAGCTGCTCGGCCGCGGTCGCCCCGCCATACGAGACGAACCGCTCGGCGATCAGGTGGAGGTCGTGGGTGGTGCGCGAGCGCTTACACCCACTCAGGGTTTCAAGCTCGGCCATGATCGCGCCACGAAGGGGGCTGGCGCTGACTTGGACGTAGGTCGCATGGGCCAAGGCTATGACTTCGAGGTCCTGAGCGTCCGATGCCTTGCGGATGTTCAAGCCGGCTCGCTGCAGCCAACCTGCACCGTCGAGCGGCTGCGATCCGACACCGTTGACCTGATGCAATAAGCGTTCGGCTTCGGCCGCCACAGCGTCCCGGCCGCCAGCCTCAGCGCTGACACTACCTGACTCGGCAGACCCACTTCCAGCCTTGGCAGCTGTCGGCCCGTCGGGCGCCTTTGGCGAAGCTCGGCGGCGCGGCGGCTGAAACGGTGCGTGGGGGCTGAGTCGGTTGAAACGAAACGCTGGAACTGTGTCGTTGAGCATTACCTCAATTCATCCCGATTAAACGGCCACGCTTCGGGTAAGCGCGGCACTTCGTCGGTTTGAATTGGCTTCGCGCTGAGGCAGCGGAGAGACCCGTTTGCCCATCGGCTCCGACACGGCCTCAACTCGCAGCGGTAGCTATAGGGTAGCTAGCGCCGCCGGCTAAGGCGGGTCCTCTCAACTGAGTGCTTGTAGATGTTGGTGAGCGCGCTGGGACTCGAACCCAGGACCTACAGATTAAAAGTCCGTTGCTCTACCAGCTGAGCTACGCGCTCGCGTCCCGGGCCGCCGGCAGCGGCCTGTCGGGGACAGCGGGTCCGCAATAGGTGAGCGGGACCGGAGGGTCAACACGGGGTCCCGAGCCACGCTCAGGCGGCGTCGCCCCGGGCGCGCTCCACGATCGCCCGCGCCTCGTCGAAGGCGGCATCGGCGTCGAGATCCGTCGTGTCGAGCCGCACCGCGTCGTCCGCCATGCGCAGGGGTGCGGCGGCGCGGGAGGCGTCGCGGGCGTCGCGCGCCTCGATGTCGGCGAGGATCGCCGCGAAGGAAGCGGCCTCGCCGCGGCCGGCCAGTTCCCGGTGGCGTCGACGGGCCCGCTCCTCCGAGGAGGCGGTGATGTACAGCTTCACCCCGGCCTCGGGACAGACCACGGTGCCGATGTCGCGCCCGTCGAGCACGGCGCCCTGCGGATCGGTGGCGAAGCGGCGCTGCCACGCGAGCAGGCCCGCGCGGACCGCCGGCACCGCCGAGATGCGCGAGGCCGCCTCGCCCATCGCCCGCTCACGCAGGCGCGGATCGTCGAGCTTCCCCGCGTCGAGGTCGCGGGCCGCCTGGCCCGCGGCCGCTTGATCCTCGAGGGGGAGGCCGGCATCGATCAGCGCCAGCGCCACGGCCCGGTAGAGGAGCCCCGTATCGAGGTGCGGCAGCCCGTAATGGTCGGCCAGGCGCTTGGCGAGCGTGCCCTTGCCGGAGGCGGCGGGTCCGTCGATCGCGATGACGAGCGGCATGCGGCTCACCCCCCGATCCGGCCGCCGAGGGCCTGCATGCTCGGCAGGAAGCTCGGGAAGCTCGTCACGATCATCGCCCCGTCATCCACCGTCACCGCGGCCCGCGTGGCGAGCCCCATCACCAGGAACGCCATGGCGATGCGGTGGTCCAGATGGGTCGCCACCGTGCCGCCGCCCGGGGCCGCCGTGCCGTCGCCCTCGACCACGAGGTCGTCGCCCTCCACCGCGTGGCGGACCCCGTTGGCCGCGAGCCCCGCCGCCACGGCCGCGAGGCGGTCGGATTCCTTCACGCGCAGTTCGTGCAGGCCGTTCATGCGCGTCCGGCCCTCGGCGAAGCCGGCCGCCACCGCCAGCACGGGATACTCGTCGATCATCGCCGGCGCCCGTTCGGCCGGGACGTCGACGCCCCGGAGCCGGCTCGCCCGCACCCGCAGGTCGGCCACGGTCTCGCCGCCCTCCTCCCGCTCGGCGACGCGCTCGATCGCGGCGCCCATCTCCAGCAGCGTCGTGATCAGCCCGGTGCGCAGGGGGTTCATCATCACGCCCTCGATCACCACGTCGGAGCCGGGGACGATCAGCGCCGCCACCAGCGGGAACGCCGCCGAGGACGGATCGGCCGGCACCACCACGTCGGTGCCGCGCAGGGTCGGCTGACCGGTGAGCGCCACGCGCCGCCCGTGGCCGCCGGGCCCGTGGGGTTCGACGCTGACCTGCGCGCCGAACAGGCGCAGCATCCGCTCGGTATGGTCCCGGGTGGCGGCCGCCTCGATCACCGTCGTGGTGCCGGGCGCGTTGAGACCGGCGAGCAGCACCGCGGACTTGATCTGCGCGGAGGCCGCCGGGGTCTCGTAGGTGATCGGGATCGCCTCCTTCAGGCCGCGCAGCGTCAGCGGCACGCGACCGCCCGGCGCTTCGGCCAAAACCTGCGCGCCCATGCGGGCAAGCGGATCGAGGATCCGGCGCATCGGCCGCGAGCGCAGCGAGGCGTCGCCGTCGAAGGTGGCGGTGACGGGCTGGCCGCCGACCACCCCCATCATCAGCCGGGAGCCGGTGCCGGCATTGCCGAAATCGAGCACGTCGGCCGGGTCGCTCAGGCCGCCGATGCCGACGCCGCGTACCCGCCAGCGCCCCGCGCCCAGCCTCTCGACGCCGGCACCGAGCGCCGTCGCGGCGGCGGCCGTACGCAGCACGTCGTCCCCCTCCAGGAGCCCCTCGACCCGGGTCTCGCCCTCGCTGAGCAGGCCGAGGATCAGGGAACGGTGGGAAATCGACTTGTCGCCCGGCGGACGCAGGCGCCCCCGCAGGGGCGTGCCCGGCGCTGCCGTGAGGGGTTCGGGAATCGAAGCGTGCGACACGGGAGGTCCGTTCGGGCTCTGGGGTGGTCCGGGATCCGGCGCGTCGCGCGGCATCGCCGCGGCGCTGCAATCGGACCGTGAATGCGCCGCGCGGTTAACACGCGTGATGCCCGGCGTCATCCACGGCCTCGACCGGGACCGGTACACCTCGGAAACGCCCCCGCTGCCTCGATTGACAGGTGCGGCGCCCGCGACTAACGGGGCCGCTTCCCCCCGAGACAGCATTGACGACGAGGTGTCCGCCCGTGGCCCGACCGGAACTTGGCTTGAAGCGCCAGTGCATGAGCTGCGGCGCGAAGTTCTACGACCTCGCCCGCGACCCCGCCGTCTGTCCGAAATGCGGCACCATCTATCAGGCGGCCGCAACCAGCCGCGTCGCGGCGCCCGTCCTGGCGCGCGCGCCGGTGGCGACCGACGATGAGGACGAGACGGACGAGAAGGGTCCGGAGCTCGTGTCCCTCGACGAGGTCGAGGCCGCCGAGGACGAGGCGGATCCGACGCCGGAGGACGAGACGGCCGAAGACGGCGACACGGCCGACGACGACACCTTCCTCGAAGAGGAGGATAGCGGCGATGACGATGTCGCCGACCTGATCGACGGCGACATCGAGAACGACGAGGAGGGCTGAGGCCGCGGCATCGACGAGACCCCGAACAATCGCGAAAAAAGGGGTTGAGTCCGCGGCGCGAGCCGCCTATAGAACCGCCCTCGCCGGACGCCAGCCGGACCGGCGAGACACCGCGGGACCCAAACCGCGGCGGATAGAGTGGGGCCTTAGCTCAGCTGGGAGAGCGCTTCCATGGCATGGAAGAGGTCATCGGTTCGATCCCGTTAGGCTCCACCATCCTCCCCTCGCGTTCGACGGCAAGTGCCGATGCCCGCCGGGGTCTCGTTACCACAGACAGACGCTCTGAATCGCCCGTACCCCGTCGGAGGCGCTTCGCCCTCCGGTTCAGCGCGTCAGGTGCCCGAGCGGCAGCGCCGTGGTGTATTTGACCTGCCCCAGCGCGAAGCTCGACCGGATGTTCGCCACGCCGGGAATGCGGGTGAGGTGATCCAGGACGAGCTTCTGATACTGTCCGAGGTCCTCCACCACCACGCGCAGCATGTAGTCGGCCTCGCCGCTCATCAGATAGCACTCCATCACCTCCGGGCGGCTGCGCACCGCCTCGTCGAAGGCCTGCAGCGCCGCCTGGGTCTGCTTCTCCAGCGAGACGTGCACGAACACGTTGACCGCGAGCCCCAGGCTGAGCGGGTCGACCACGGCGACGCAGCCGCGGATGATGCCGGCCTCCTTCAGGTCGTTGACCCGACGCCAGCAGGGTGACGTCGACAGGCCGACCTGCTCGGCCAGCTCCGCGACGCTGATCTCGCTGTCCTGCTGCAGGCGTTCGAGGATGCGCAGGCTGGCGGCATCGAGACGGACCGACTGGGAGACCACTTTTCCGTTCTCCGGTTTTTAATCGGCATAGCATGCCGCACATCACGGCATCGGAGGAGAATTTTTCGGCGCCCGGGGGGCCTCTCCGCGCCATCGCCTTCGAGGCTGGCGCCGCCACCCGCCGACCGACGGCACGATTGACCGTCAAGATCCGTCAATCCGGCAAAATATGCCAATGATCGCGTGCGCGTGACAAAAATTCGGCATGTCGCCCCGCGGCTGAATCCGTATGCTCCCATCGAAACACGGAGCCCGCGCCGATGAACGCCATACCGCCGAAAGCCAGCATCGCGCGCTCCGCGGAGGTCGATCACGATCCGGCCGAGACCCAGGATTGGCTGGCCGCCCTGGAATCCCTGTTCCGCACCGAGGGCGCGGCCCGGGCGCGGTTCATCCTCGATCGGTTGGAGCGGCGCTCGAAGGAGATCGGCATCCTCGACGAGGCGCTGCCCTACTCGCCCTACCGCAACACGGTTCCGCTGGAAAAGCAGCCGCGCTATCCGGGCGACCTCGACATCGAGGAGCGGCTCACCTCGATCATGCGCTGGAACGCCCTCGCCATGGTGGTGCGCGCCAACATGGCCTACGGCGAGCTCGGCGGCCACGTGGCGAGCTACGCCTCGGCGGCGGAGCTGTTCGAGGTCGGGTTCAACCACTTCTTCAAGGGCGGCGCGGACGGCGACCTCGTCTACTTCCAGCCGCATTCGGCGCCGGGCGTCTACGCCAGGGCCTTCCTCGAAGGGCGCCTGTCCGAGGAGCAGCTGAAGCACTACCGCCAGGAGATCGCCGGCGACGGGCTGTGCTCCTATCCGCATCCCTGGCTGATGCCGGATTTCTGGCAGGTGCCCACCGGGTCGATGGGGATCGGGCCGATCCACGCGGTCTATCAGGCGCGGTTCATGCGCTACCTCGCCAACCGCGGGCTCGCCGACACGTCCGGGCGCCACGTCTGGGGCGTGTTCGGCGACGGCGAGATGGACGAGCCGGAATCCATCGGCGGCCTGGCGCTGGCGGCCCGGGAGAAACTCGACAACCTGACCTTCGTCATCAACTGCAACCTGCAGCGGCTCGACGGGCCGGTGCGCGGCAACGGCCAGATCATCCAGGAGCTGGAGAGCCTGTTCCGCGGCGCGGGCTGGAACGTCGTCAAGGTGCTGTGGGGCTCGGAGTGGGACGGGATCTTCGCCCGCGACACCAACCACGCCCTGCTGCGCCGCTTCGCCGACACGGTCGACGGCAAGTACCAGACGCTCGGCGCCAAGGACGGTGCCTACAACCTCGCCCACTTCTTCGGTGAGGACCCGGAGGTGCGCGAACTCGTCGCCCACATGTCGGATGCCGACGTGGATCGGCTCAAGCGCGGCGGCCACGATTTCCGCAAGCTCCACGCCGCCTTCGCGGCCGCCAAGGCCACCAAGGGCCGGCCCACGGTGATCCTGGCCAAGACCAAGAAGGGCTACGGCATGGGCGGCGCGGGCGAGTCGCGCATGACCGCCCACCAGGCCAAGAAGCTCGACGTCGACGCGCTCCGCGCCTTCCGCGACCGCTTCGCCCTGCCGCTCACCGACGCGCAGGTGGAGGGCCTGGCCTTCTACAAGCCGGCCGAGGACGGCGCCGAGATGCGCTACCTCCGCGAGCGTCGGGAGACCCTGGGCGGCGTGCTGCCCGCCCGCCGCCGGACGGCGCCGACCCTGACGGTGCCGCCGCTCTCGACCTATGCGGGCTTTGCCCTGGAGGCGGCCGGCAAGGAGATGTCGACCACCACCGCGGTGGTGCGCCTGTTCGGCAACCTCCTGAAGCACAAGGAGCTCGGGCCGCGGGTCGTCCCGATCGTCGCCGACGAGGCGCGCACTTTCGGCATGGCCAACCTGTTCCGGCAGGTCGGGATCTACGCGCCCGAGGGGCAGCTCTATGAGCCGGAGGATGCCGGCTCGATGCTCTACTACCGGGAGGCGAAGGACGGGCAGCTCCTGGAGGAGGGCATCACCGAGGCCGGGGCGATCTCGTCCTGGACCGCGGCGGCCACGTCCTACAGCGTCCACGGCCTGTCGATGCTGCCGTTCTACATCTACTACTCGATGTTCGGCTTCCAGAGGGTCGGCGACCTGATCTGGGCGGCGGCGGACCAGCGGGCCCGCGGGTTCCTGATCGGCGCCACGGCGGGCCGCACGACCCTCGGCGGCGAAGGTCTCCAGCACCAGGACGGATCGAGCCATCTCGCCGCCGCCGCGATCCCGAACTGCCGGGCTTACGACCCGGCCTTCGCGTACGAGATGGCGGTGATCGTCGATCGCGGCACGCGGGCGATGATGGAGGAGGGCGAGGACGCGTTCTACTACCTCACCGCCATGAACGAGAACTACGCCCAGCCCTCCATGCCGGAGGGCGCTGAGGCCGGGATCCTGAAGGGGATGTACCGCCTCTCCGGGCCGGAAGCCGGGCAGGCCGCGATCCGCCTCCTCGGCTCGGGGGCGATCCTGCCGGAGGTGATCGCGGCGGCCGGCCTGCTCGCGCAGGACTGGGGCGTCGCCGCCGAGGTGTTCAGCGTGACGAGCTTCAGCGAGCTGGCCCGCGACGCCCGCGAGGCCGAGCGGCAGGCGATGCTCCATCCGGAGTCCGAGGCGCCCACGAGCCACGTGGCCGCCCTGCTGCCGGGCTCGACGCCGGTCGTGGCGGCGACCGATTACGTCCGGGCCTATCCGCAGCTCATCGCGTCCTATGTCGGCGCCCGGTTCGTGACGCTCGGCACCGACGGGTTCGGGCGCAGCGACACCCGCAACGCCCTGCGCCGCTTCTTCGAGGTGGACCGGCAGCACGTGGCGGTGGCCGCCCTGCACGCGCTCGCCGAGGCCGGCACGGTGCCGCGCGCGACCGTCGCCGAGGCGATCCGCCGATACGGCATCGACGCCGACACGCCGGCGCCCTGGACGATCTGAGATCTCCGATCCGCAGCCTCATCCCGAGGTGCTGCGCAGCAACCGCGAGGAAGCCCTCCAGGGATCGCGCCGCCGGCTGGAGGGCTCCTTCGGGGGCCCGCCGACGCGGGCGCCTCGGGATGAGCGGTGCGGGTGGGAGATCCGCCCGCCGTCGCAGACCCGGTGCGAGGTCCCCGCCCGGACCCTCCCTCCACCAGAAGACCCTTCCGCCCCAGACGGGCACAGCCACGGAAGACCGCCCGCATGAGCGCCGCGCTACAGATCGCCCTCCCGGACATCGGCGATTACCGGGACGTCCCGGTGATCGAACTGCTGGTGAAGCCGGGCGACCGCGTCGCCGTCGACGATCTGATCCTCAGCATCGAGTCCGACAAGGCGACCATGGAGGTCCCCTCCCCGGTCGCCGGCATCGTGCGGGAATTGCTGGTCGCGGTGGGTTCGAAGGTCTCCGAGGGGACGCCGATTCTGGTGGTCGAGGCGGCCGACGCGCCTCCCCCTCCCCCCTCTGCGGGGGAGGGTACCCTGCGGAGCGGGGGGGGAGAGGGGCAGCGCGACGCTGCGGGTTTCGGCCCCGGACATGACCTGTCCGGAGGCGGCCCTCCCCTCTCCCGACCCGCCCTGACGGCCGGGCCATCCTCCCCCGCAGAGGGGGGGGGGAGCGCGCGTGGCATATCCGGAGCAGACCTTCCCCCGGCCGCGCCGTCGAACGACGATCGGCGGCCGGTCGCGCAGGGCGACGTCCACGCCAGCCCGTCCGTGCGCCAGCTCGCCCGCGAACTCGGCGTCCCCCTCGACCGCGTGGCCGCGACCGGCCCGAAGGGGCGGATCCTGCGGGAGGATCTGCACGCCTTCGTCAAGGCGGCGCTTCAGGCCCCGGCTCAGGCGCCCGCCCCATCCTCCGGGATCGGCGCCGGCCTGCCGCCCTGGCCGGAGGTGAAGTACGAAAACTTCGGCCCGGTCCGGCGCGAGCCCCTGTCGCGGATCCAGACGATCTCGGGGGCCAACCTCAGCCGCAACTGGCTCACCATCCCGCACGTCACCAATTTCGACCGGGCCGACGTCACCGAGATCGAAGCGTTCCGGGTCGCGCTCAACAAGGAGACGCGCACGCCGCCCGCGAAGGTCACCATGGTGGCGTTCCTGATCAAGGCCGCGGCCTCGGCGCTGCGGGCCTATCCGCGCTTCAACACCTCCCTGGCCGGCTCGGACCTCGTCCTGAAGGACTACGTCCATGTCGGCTTCGCGGTGGATACGCCCAGAGGCCTGATGGTGCCGGTGGTCCGGGACTGCGACCGCAAGGGCCTGATCGAGATCGCCACCGAGATGGCGGCGCTCGCCGACAAGGCCCGGGCCGGCAGCCTCGCGGGCGCCGACATGCAGGGCGGATGCTTCTCGGTGTCGTCGCTGGGCGGCATCGGCGGCGACGGCTTCACCCCGATCATCAACGCCCCCGAGGTCGCGATCCTGGGCGCGGCGCGCTCGCGCATGGAGGCGGTCTGGGACGGAGATTCCTTCCGGCCGCGCCTGATCCTGCCGCTGAGCCTGTCCTGGGATCACCGGGTGGTCGACGGCGTCGCCGCCGCCCGGTTCCTCGGCCACATCGCGTCGGTCCTGTCGGACCTGCGCCGCGCCCTCCTGTGACGGGATCCGCCATGTCCGAGACCCTCGACATCCGCGTCCCCGATCTCGGGGACTACGCCGACGTGCCCGTCATCGAGATCCCGGTGGCGCCCGGCCAAGCGGTCGCCAAGGATCAGACCCTGCTGGTGGTGGAATCCGACAAGGCGGCCCTGGATATCCCGTCCCCGATCGCCGGACGTCTCGTGGAGATGCTGGTGGGCCTCGGCGATACCGTCTCGGCCGGCACGCTCGTCGCCCGCATCGCCGCTGCGGACACGGCCGCGGAGGCGAAGGCCGAGCGGAGCAGCGGGACGCCGGAGGCGGGCCCCCCGCCCGTTGCGGCGCCCTCCGTCCCGTCGGCGGGGGCGCCCGCCGATGCCGCCTGCGACGTCCTGGTGATCGGCGGCGGACCCGGCGGCTATGCGGCGGCCTTTCGCGCCGCCGACCTCGGCCGGCGGGTGATTCTCGTCGAGCGCGACGCGACCCTCGGCGGCGTCTGCCTCAACGTCGGGTGCATCCCCTCCAAGGCGCTGCTCCACGTGGCCGCCGTCACGGAGGAAGCCGCCCGCCTGGGCGACCACGGCATCCACTTCGGCGCCCCCACGATCGACCTCGCCAAGCTGCGGACGTTCAAGGCCGCCACCGTGAGGCGGCTCACCGACGGGCTCACCCAGATGGCGCGCCAGCGCAAGGTCGAGGTCGTGCGCGGCACCGCGCAGTTCACAGGACCGCACGCGGTCTCGGTGGCCCTCCATGCGGGCGGGGAACGCTGCGTCACCTTCGCGAACGCCATCGTCGCGGCGGGCTCGACGCCGACGGCGCTGCCGATGCTGCCGGAGGATCCGCGCATCGTGAACTCCACCGGCGCCCTGGCGCTGCCCTTCGTGCCGAAGCGCATGCTGGTGATCGGCGGCGGCATCATCGGCCTCGAGATGGCGACGGTCTACAGCGCCCTGGGGGCGCGCATCGACCTGGTCGAGCGCCTGCCGAACCTGATGGAGGGCGTGGATCGGGACCTCGTGGCGGTCTGGACGAAGCGCAACGCCCACCGATTCGACCGCGTGCAGACCGGCGCCGAGATCGTGACCGTCACGGCCGAGACCGACGGCGTCGCCGTGACCCTGGCGGGCGGGGCGGAGCCGCAGACCTACGACCTCGTGCTCCAGGCGGCGGGTCGGCGTCCGAACGGCGCGGCCCTGGGCCTCGGCGCGGCGGGCGTGACGGTGGAGAGCGGCTTCATCCCCGTCGACGCGCAGATGCGCACCAACGTGCCCCACATCTACGCCGTCGGCGACCTCGTCGGCCAGCCGATGCTGGCCCACAAGGCCGTGCATCAGGGCCATGTCGCCGCCGAGGTGGCGGCCGGGCACAGGGCCGGGTTCGACGCCGGCGTGATCCCGTCGGTGGCCTATACGGACCCGGAGATCGCCTGGGTCGGCCTCACCGAGACCGCCGCGAAGGCCGCTGGCCGAGCCGTCGAGGTGGCGCGCTTCCCCTGGGCCGCCTCGGGCCGCGCCATCGCCAACGGTGCGGATTACGGCTTGACCAAACTGCTGTTCGACGCCCGGACGAAGCGCGTGCTCGGCGGCGCCATCGTCGGCCCGAGCGCGGGCGACATGATCGGCGAGGTCGCGCTGGCCATCGAGATGGGGGCGGACGCCACCGACATCGGCCGGACGATCCACCCGCACCCGACGCTGGGCGAGACGATCGGCCTGGCGGCCGAGGCCGCGCTCGGTCTCTGCACCGACCTGCCGCCCGTGGCGCGGCGACCCAAGACGGCGCATCTCGACCCTGCGGACTTTCCTGGCTAGATCTCGGTAGACGGCGTCGAGTCGGTCCGAGATCGGCCGGCCCGCAGCGTTCTGCCGGGCGCCCTCGCGAAGGCCGCTCAGCTGAAACCGAGGCTTCGATCGGGAGGATGCGTGGCGCGATGCCGTGGCGGGCTGAACCACTGTTCCGAGGATCGACCGCGATCGGGCCAGGACTTGCCCGGATCCGCCTCGCGATCCGGAAAAGCTTGCCGGTCGGCCTCGTCATGACGGCTATTCTGCCGGTGAGCGCGGCACGGAACGCCCGGGCGGAGGCGCCGGCTACCATCGACGCCCCGGCCGGAGCGAGCGCGGAGGTGCTGACCGCGGCCCTGCGCAGCCGGATCCTGGCGGCCCACAGCGCCACCTTCGCCCTCGAGAGCTGGTGCGCCGACCACAAGCTCGCCGCGGATCCCCGTCTGGTGGCGGAGCGCCTGGCAGGGCCGGACAAGCCCCTGACCGCCGCGCAGCGCGTCCGGCTGGGCATCGGTCCCGACGAGCCGGTGCGCTATCGGCGCGTGCGCCTCGCCTGCGGCGACCGCGTCCTGTCTGAGGCGGACAACTGGTACGTCCCGGCCCGGCTGACGGCCGACATGAACGCCACGCTGGACGGCACCCGGACGCCCTTCGGCCGGGTGGTCCGCACGCTCGCCCCGGTGCGCCGCACGGTCGCGGTCCGCGCCGGGAACCAGACCGGTGCGCATGGTCCGTCCGATCCGCTGTTCGAGGTCGATGCCGTGCTGACGACGGGGGCCGGCCTGCCGTTCTGCGAGGTCGTGGAGACCTACCTGGGCAGCGCCCTGCCTCAGGCTCAGCACTGAGCGGACACGAGAGACGGTTACGGGAGTGTAAGGATGCGTTCCATGGTACGTCCGGCGATCCTGGCGGCGCTCGCGGCCGGCTTCGCCTGCAGTCCCGCTCGGGCCGCCGATCCGTCCGGGACATGGCTCACGGAGACCGGTACCTCGCGGGTCCGGATCACGCCCTGCGGCGGCGGTTTCTGCGGGAGCATCGTGAGTGCGCCCGGCAAGGGGCTCGATGCGAAGAACCCCGACCCGGCCCTGCGCGGGCGCAGCGTGGTCGGCATCCAGATCCTCAACGCGCCGCAGGCCGACGGCGCCGGCTTCTCCGGGTCGCTCTACAACCCGAACGACGGCAAGACCTATTCCGGCTCGCTCCGCCTCACCGGGCCCAACAGCCTCGAAGTCGCCGGCTGCGTGATGAGCGTCTTCTGCAAGCGGCAGACCTGGACGCGGGTGAACTGATCACCCGCCGTCCCGAGACCCGATCGCGGGAACGCCGGCCCCGTCGAGGCCGCCTCAGGCGGCCTCGGTGAGCGCCTGTTGGACGGCGTCGAGGGCGGCCTCGGCCCCCGCCCCGTTCGGGCCGCCGGCCTGCGCCATGTCGCGGCGGCCGCCGCCGCCCTTGCCGCCCAGCGCGCCGGCGCCGGCGCGCACGAGGCCGACCGCGTCGTAGCGTTCGGTGAGGTCGTCGGTGACGCCGACCACCAGCCCCGCCTTGCCGTCGGCCGCCACGCCGACGATCGCCACGATGCCGGAGCCCAGCCGCTTCTTCTCCTCGTCGACGATCGGCTTGAGGTCGCGCATGTCGAGCCCCTCGACCACCGAGCGACGGAAGGCGATGCCGGCGATCTCGGACTGCCGCGCGCCGGAACCCGGGCCGCCCTCCCCGCCCATGGCGAGCTTGCGGCGGGTCTCGCTCAGCTCGCGCTCCAGGCGCCGCCGATCCTCCATCAGCGCCGCGAGGCGGTCGGGCGCCTCCGAGACAGGCGCCTTGAGGAGACCCGCGAGAGCCGCCAGGGTCCGGGCCTCCTCGGCCCGGTGGTGGCGCGCGGCGTCGGCCGTGAGCGCCTCGATCCGGCGCACGCCCGCGCCCACCGCGCTCTCGGCCACCACGGTGATCGCGCCGATATCCCCGGTGCGTTCCGCATGGGTGCCGCCGCAGAGTTCGACGGAGAAGGTCTTCGGCCGTCCCGAAGCGGCCTTGCCGTCGACCGGCAGCCCCATCGAGACGAACCGCACCTCGTCGCCGTACTTCTCGCCGAACAGCGCCCGGGCCCCCGACGCGATGGCGTCGTCCACCGCCATCAGCTTGGTCACCACCGGGACGTTCTGGAGCAGGACCGCGTTGGCGAGGTCCTCGACCCGGGCGAGTTCCTCGGCCTCGATCGGCTTCGGGTGGCTGATGTCGAAGCGCAGGCGGTCCGGGCTCACCAGGGAGCCCTTCTGGGCGACGTGGTCGCCCAGCACCTGCCGCAGGGCCTCGTGCAGGAGGTGGGTGGCCGAGTGGTTGGCGCGGATCGCCCGGCGGCGGGCATGATCGACCTTCAGCTCCACCGGCTGCTCCAGGCCGAGGGCGCCCTCCTCGACGCTGACATGGTGCACGAACAGGTCGCCCAGCTTCTTCTCGGTGTCGGTGACCCGCGCCCGCAGACCCGGGCCGACGATCAGACCGGTATCGCCGACCTGGCCGCCGGATTCCGCGTAGAACGGCGTCTGGTTGACCAGGACCAGGCCGCTCTCCCCGGCCGCGAGGCTCGCCACCTCGGCGCCGTCGCGCAGCAGGGCGGTCACGATGCCCTCCGCCGTCTCCGTCTCGTAGCCCAGAAACTCCGTGGCGCCGACCCGCTCGCGCAGGCCGAACCAGACCGTCTCGGTGGCGGCCTCGCCCGATCCCTTCCAGGCTTCGCGCGCCGCCTGCTTCTGGCGCTGCATCGCCGCCGAGAAGGCCTCCGTGTCCACGCCGATGCCCCGGGCCTTCAGGGCGTCCTGGGTGAGGTCGAGGGGGAAGCCGTAGGTGTCGTAGAGCGTGAAGGCGGTCTCGCCGGAGAGCTTGTCGCCGGCCTTGAGCTCGCGGCTCTCCGAATCGAGGATCGTCAGACCGCGCTCCAGGGTGCGGCGGAACCGGGTCTCCTCGAGCTTCAGGGTCTCGGCGATCAGGCTCTCGGCCCGCATCAGCTCGGGATAGGCTTGGCCCATCTCCCGAACCAGCGTCGGCACGAGGCGGTACATGGTGGGCTCCCGGGCGCCCAGGATCTCGGCGTGGCGCATGGCGCGCCGCATGATCCGGCGCAGCACGTAGCCGCGGCCCTCGTTGCCCGGCAGCACGCCGTCGGCGACCAGGAAGGAGGCGGCCCGCAGGTGGTCGGCGATCACCCGGTAGGAGGCCTGGGTGGCGGGCTCGGGCGCCCGCGCGACCGCATGCGCCACGGCGTCGATCAGCGCCCTGAACAGGTCCGTCTCGTAGTTCGAGTGCACGCCCTGGAGGATCGCCGCCATGCGCTCCAGGCCCATCCCGGTGTCGATCGAGGGCCGCGGCAGCGGATTGCGCGTGCCGGGCTCGACCTGCTCGTATTGCATGAACACGAGGTTCCAGAACTCGAGGAAGCGGTCGCCATCCTCGTCCGGAGAGCCGGGCGGGCCGCCCTGCAGCGCCGGGCCCTGGTCGATGAAGATCTCCGAGCACGGGCCGCAGGGGCCGGTATCGCCCATCTGCCAGAAATTGTCCGACGTCCCGATCCGGATGATCCTGGAGTCCGGGAAGCCGGCGATCTTCTTCCACAGGCCGGCGGCCTCGTCGTCGTCCGCGTAGACCGTCACGAGGAGCCGGTCGGGCTTCAGCCCGAACTCCTTGGTGATCAGCGTCCAGGCCAGCTCGATGGCGCGGTCCTTGAAATAGTCGCCGAACGAGAAGTTGCCGAGCATCTCGAAGAACGTGTGGTGGCGCGCGGTGTAGCCGACGTTGTCGAGGTCGTTGTGCTTGCCGCCGGCCCGCACGCATTTCTGCGCCGTCGTCGCCCGGTCGTAGGCGCGCTTCTCCACGCCGGTGAAGACGTTCTTGAACTGCACCATGCCGGCGTTGGTGAACATCAGCGTCGGGTCGTTCTTCGGCACGAGGCTCGAAGACGGCACGATCTCGTGCCCCGCCTTGGCGAAGAAGTCGAGGAAGGTCGACCGGATCTCGTTGACGCCGCTCATCGGGGGCTGACTCTGGCAGGACACACGGGGACGGGGCGCCACGCCATTGTCGCGCGGCACCCGCTTGGCGCCCTCTTAAGAGCGGATCCGGCGCGAGTCACGGGCGGCCCGCCGCGAATTCTCCGCAGGATGTCGCAACTCGGCCACAAGCGCGGCCGTGTTGTCGCCACAACTGTCAAGCGATGGTGGGTCCGTGGCGCCATGTTGGCGTGTGGAGAGTCGGGATAACGATGCAGGGCCGCACGGTCGGATCGCCGAGGACCATCACCGGGAAGCAGGGCCAGTTCGGCTCGGGCCGCGCCGATGTGATCGCCGCCCAGCCCATGCTGGGCCGTGCCCATGGGAGCCGCCCTGCCCTGTTCCGCTCGCTGCTCACGGTGTCGCTGATCGCGGGCGGACTGAGCGCCGCCCTGATCGGATCGGGGGTCGACCTCGGCCGAGTCGGACTGTCGCCGGCGGTCTCCCCCGCGGAGGCCGCCACCGAGATCCCGATGCCCCGCCCGCGGATCCACATGGTGGCGCTCAGCACCGAGCTGGAGCAGACGCCGCTGCGGGCCTCGTCCAGCTTCGCCGCCGTACACGATCTCGACACCGAGATCGGCTCCAACACGGTCGACCGGGTGTCGTACGACTTCCTGCTCTCCGAGAGCGCGGGCGGCGACCCGAACGACATCCTCGAATTCGGCCCGATGAAGATTCGCCGCCACCTCGTGCAGAAGATCGTGCGCGCCGCCCAGGCGGTCCAGACCGATCCGGTCCTGCTCATGGCGGTCGCCGACAAGGAATCGAGCTTCGTCACCGCGGTCCAGGCCAAGACCTCCTCGGCGACCGGCCTCTACCAGTTCATCGAGCGCACGTGGCTCGGTGTGGTGCGCGATTTCGGCGCCAAGTACGGGTTGGAGAAGGAGGCCGCGCTGATCACGGCCGACGCCAACGACCGGCCGGTGATCACCGACCCGGCCGAGCGCACCCGCGTCCTGGAACTGCGCCGCGATCCCTACCTGTCGGCGCTGATGGCCGGCGAGATGCTGAAGCGCGACGCCGCCCGCATCGCGCTGCGGATCGGGCGCGAACTGACCCTCGGCGAGGTCTACCTCGCCCACTTCCTGGGGCCGGACGATGCCGGGGAGTTCCTCGCCAACGTCGTCAACAAGCCGGCCGCCGCCGCGGCCGCCCTGCTGCCCGGCCCGGCCCGGGCCAACCGCTCGATCTTCTTCGCAGCCGGTCGATTCGTCGGCCGTGGCCGTCACCGCAAGCCGCTGAGCCTGTCGGTGGCCCAGGTCCACGAGAAGTTCGAGGCGATGATGAGCACCCGCGGGTCACGCTACCAGAACGTCCGCGCGGTCTCCGGCGTCATGGCCTACGCGGATGCCGAAGCCAGCACCGCCACGCAGTAACGCGTCGGTGAGACGCCGCGGGTTTCGGGATATCTTGCGCAACCAGCGACGGATTGCCGACTTTCCTCCCCAGGCGCCGCTTTCACGATAGGCGCGGTGGTCCGACTTCGGGGGAAGTCCTTGAAAAAGCACCAGACGAGCGCGCCCCTTCCGCTCACCGATACGCTGTCACCGGGTCTTCCGCTCGATCAGATCGGTCTGAAACTCGCGTCGATTTACGACGACCTCGTGTCCGAGGGTGTGCCGGAGCATCTCGCGGCTCTGGTGCGTCGCGTCCGCCAGGCTGACGACCGGGCGCCCACCCTGCGCGAGGCGGCCCCCGCGCCGACGGTCCACGAGCACCCGCGCCTTGCGCTCGTGGTCGAGGACGAACCCGAGATCCGTGCCCTCGCGGAGACGCTCTTGGAGGAGACCGAACTCGACGTGGTCGGGTGCGACAGCGCCGAGGCCGCCCTCTCGGTCCTGCAGGCCCGGGGTGGCGACGTTGCGCTCGTCTTCGCCGATATCCGTCTGGCCGGTAAGATGGACGGCCTGCAGCTCGCCCGGGCCGTGGCGACGCTGTGGCCCCGGGCGCGGCTGGTGATCACCTCCGGCCACCACCTGCCCCGGCCCGACCTGCCGGCGGAAGCGGTTTTCATTGCCAAGCCCTGGCGCGCCCTCGACGTCCTGGTCGAGGCCGAGCGCGCCGCCGCGGAGTCGCCACCGCCGGTGCTGTGACGGCGGTCTGCCCGCAATGCGGCCCCGTTCGCCGGCCGTCCAAGTTGCCGAGAGTCGCCCCGGCATGGCGGGTCGCCCGCGCCGGGCCCGAGCCTTGCATCGCCGGCGATCGACTCGGCACGAGCCCGGAGCTGTCGACTTTGCCGATCCTGTCTGTCCGTCACCGAACGGTCTATCGGTATCGGCGACCGGTCTCCTTTGGCGAGCACCGGATCATGTTCCGCCCGCGCGACAGCTACGATCAGCGCCTGATCGAGGCGACCCTCGACGTCACGCCGGAGCCGGCCAGCCTGCGCTGGATGTTCGACGTCTTCGGTAACTGCGTGGCGGTGACGACCTTCGAGACCCGCGCCGAGACGCTCACGTTCGACTGCGGCATCACCCTCGAACACACGCCCGAGCACGCGCCGGTCTTCCCGCTGGCCCCTCACGCCACCCACTATCCCTTCGGCTACGGCGCCGAGGACATGCCGGACCTCGCCCGATCGATCGAGCGGCAATGGCCGGATCCGCGCCACGAGGTCGACGCCTGGGCGCGCGGGTTCCTGCCCGCGCAGGGGCGCATTCCCACGCAGGATCTGCTGGCGGCGATGACCCGCGGCGTACGCGCCAACTTCACCTATCTCGCCCGGTCCGAGAAGGGCGTCCAGGATCCGCTGACGACCCTGCGCGGCAGGATCGGCTCGTGCCGCGACTTCGCGGTTCTGATGATGGAGGGCGTGCGGGCCCTCGGCATGGCCGCCCGCTTCGTCTCCGGATACCTCTACAATCCCCGCAACGACCGCGCCCGCCACGTGGGCGGCGGATCGACCCATGCCTGGCTGCAGGTCTACCTGCCCGGTGCCGGCTGGGTCGAGTTCGACCCGACCAACGGCATCGTGGGCAACCGCGACCTGATCCGCGTGGCAGTGGCCCGCAGCCCCGCGCAGGCGGTGCCGCTGCACGGATCGTTCTTCGGCCTCGCCAGCGACGATCTCGGCATGCGCGTCGAGGTCGACGTGATCGAACGGCTCGACGACACCCTCACGACCCGCGCCCCCCACGGGGCACCGCCGACTCTGGCGCGTTGAGCCCCCGGACCCGGAACGAGCGTGCGTGGCGACCCCGCGCGAATGGCGACAGAGCAAGGTGGCCGCAATGAAGATCAAGACCGGTTTCGATATCGCCTTCACGCTGTCGCAGCCGACCCCGATGATCCTGATGCTGAGCGTCCATCCCTCCCGGATGTCCGACGTGCTGACACCGCACGTGCTCACCTTCGATCCGCCGATCCCGGCCCGGGAGTACCGGGACGGCTTCGACAACATCTGCCACCGCATCATCGCGCCGCCGGGGCAGCTCACGGTCTCGGCCGACGTGACGGTCCAGGATTCCGGCCTGCCCGACGTCGTCGTCCCGGAGGCCCGCCAGATCCCCGTCCAGGACCTGCCGGACGAGGTCATGATCTACCTGCTCGGCTCCCGCTACTGCGACACCGACAAGCTGTCGCAAACCGCATGGTCGCTGTTCGGCACGACGCCGGAAGGCTGGGGGCGGGTCCAGGCGATCGTCGACTACACCCACGAGCGCATCCGGTTCGATTACCAGCGCGCCGACGCCACCCGCAGCGCGCATGACGGGTTCATGCAGCGCGAGGGTGTGTGCCGGGACTTCGCCCATCTGGCGGTGGCGTTCTGCCGGTGCATGAACATCCCGGCGCGCTACGCCACCGGCTACCTCGGCGACATCGGCGTGCCGAAGGACCCCGCACCAATGGATTTCTCCGCCTGGTTCGAGGTCTACCTCGCCGGCCCCGAGGGGCCGCGCTGGTACACGTTCGATGCCCGGCACAACAAGCCCCGCATCGGCCGTATCGTCATGGCCCGCGGCCGCGATGCCACCGACTGCGCGATCTCGACGAATTTCGGTTACGCGCATCTCGCGCGCTTCGACGTCCACACCGACGAGGTCGCCTGACAGGGCCCGCACGGTCGGGCGGCCCTGCGTATTCCCCCGGTCGACAAAATCTTGGCATGTGCGTGGAACTGCCTGCCTATGCTCACGCTTGTAATGGCAAAGGTTATTGCACAGGTAGGCCACTCATGAAGACCAGGGTCACCGCACTCGCCGCACTCCTCGGCGTCGCTGTTCTTGCCGCCTCGCCGGTGCTTGCAGCTTCGTCGTACGATCCCTTCGGGACCGAGGGCGCCGACGACTATTATTCCGATCAGGGCCAGTACGGTTACCAGGGCACTTACGCTCCGGGCTACGGCCAGGGCGTCCAGGCGGCCCCGCAGGCCCAGGTCCAGCCGATCCCCCGTGAGGTCGTGGCGTTCGACGCGGCCTACGCGCCGGGCACCATCGTCGTCTCCACCGCGGAGCGGCGCCTGTACCTGGTGCTCGGCAACGGCCAGGCGCTCCGCTACGGCGTCGGCGTCGGTCGCCCGGGCTTCAGCTGGAGCGGGACCAACACCATCACGGCCAAGCGCGAGTGGCCGTCGTGGACGCCGCCCAAGGCCATGATCGCCCGCCGCCCCGACCTGCCGCGCTACATGGCCGGCGGCATCGAGAACCCGCTGGGCGCCCGCGCCATGTATATCGGCCACACCGAGTACCGCATCCACGGCTCCAATGAGCCGGACACGATCGGTCAGGCCGTGTCGTCGGGATGCATCCGGATGACCAACGACGACGTGACCGACCTCTACGAGCGCGTGAAGGTCGGCGCCAAGGTTGTCGTTCTGAACTGATCGGTCGGCCGGATCCCCAAGGGGTTTCGGCTCGGACCCACGCCAAGGACCGCGCCACCCGCAAGGGGTGAGCGCGGTCTTTGCGTCGGACCCTACGGCACCACGCGTCCGACCGCTGTCTGCGGCGGGCTGAACGAGGCGATCGGCAGGTCGCAGAAGCAGCGCACGCCGAGGGGGCGCGGGCCCGGCAGCGGGCAGGAATACGGCTTCGGGCCGGTGATGCCCTGCTGCACGGCATCGCAATTGAATCCCACCGGGGCGCGCTCCGAGCGGCGCGGCGCCCGGCGGTAGCCGCGCTCGTAGCCCGGCTCGACCTCGTCGGACGGCGGCGCGCCGTAGCCGGGTCGTTCGATGTACTGGGCCCGCGCCGTCGTGCCGGGCAGCGTTGCGGCGAGCGCCAGCATCGCGAGGCCCACGCGGAGCGGATGACGCAGGCCGGTCCGGCCGGAGACAGTGAGGCGCATGCCTGAATCCTTCGCTCGGCGCGGATCCATCCCGTCCGCCGGGCGGGATCTCGGCGGCAATACGGGCGAAAACGAGACGGCCCGCCCCCGGGGACCGGGAGCGGGCCGCCGCCCTGTCACCGACTCATCGGCGTCAGTGCGAAGCGGCGTCCTGGACGTTCTGCACGCCCTGCTTGGCGGCGTCCTGGCCCTGCTCCATCGCCTTGCGGGCCTCGTCGGCGCCCTGTTGCATCGCCGACTTGGCGCGCTCGGCGCCCTGCTGCATCGCGCTCTGCGCCAAGCCGCTGAACTCCTTGGCCTGCGCCTGGATGGCGGCGAACTGGCTGCGGACGAACTCGGCCTGGTGCTGCATCGCCTCCTGCATGTCTCTGGCGCGGACCAGCTTCTGCGCCAGATCGAAGGCAGCGTTCACGTTCTGCTCGGCGTATTCGAAGCCGCGCGAGGAGACGTCGAGCGCGTTGGACCGCGCCACTTCGGCGGAGCCCTGCACGGTATCGGCCGTGCGGCGGGCGGCCCCGATGAAGCTGTCGAACGCCTTGCGGGCCTGTTCGACGCTCTTCTCGGCGAAGTCGCGCATCTCGGCCGGGACTTCGTAGTTCGGGGGGTTGCTCATGTGTCGTCTCCTCTCGATTTTGATCTGTGGATGGCGCTTTGTGCAGTGCAAAATAACCGATTCGGCACCATATGCCACCCGCGCCAATGGCGTTAAGGTTGACATGACGTAAACGTGTGACGGTTGGTGCCAGAGTCCAGCGTCACGGCGTAAGGGAGTTACAAAGACGTCGTGGTCGCGCGCGTTTCTCGGGCGGACGGTTCCGGGGATGCGCGACCGGGTGTGGGTTCGAGGTCGCGGCTTTTGGAGACGACACTGACACCGCCTGCCGGAGCAGCCGGTCCGGCGCTCGCCGCCGCCTTCGCGGCCTGGCAGCGCCTGCCGACGCTGGCAGATGCGCTCGCGAAGCCCGGATCCGCCCATCTGGTGATCGATCCCGACGCCGGGCAGATCCTGCACGCCTCGCAGAACGCGCGTCCGCTGGCCGATGGCCTGGCGGGTCCCGGCCTCGCGGACCTCTGCCGGCGGATCGCCGCCATCGCTCCCGCCGATGCGCCGCCGCGGCTCGCCCGCCTGCGACTCGATGCCCGCCGGCTCGCCCCGCCCATGCTGTGCTGGCTCGCCCGCTTCGACCAGGACCGGGCGGCGGCGATCCTCATCGTGCCGACCACGCCCCTGACGCTGCCCCGGGGGAAATCCGCCCGTGCGGATGATCCGCCGAACCCGTCGACGCCGCCGGACCCCGGGGCATCCGATGGGGCGGCGAAGCGGGAGGACCGCTTCCTCTGGCGGATCGATGCGACGGGAACGCTGACGACCCTGAGCGGCCCGCAGGTCCTGGCGGATCTCGTAGGGCGGACGGTACAGGACTTGGCGGCAGCCGGCCGGATCGCCGGCGCGGACGGGATCCTCGCGGCCCTGGCCGCGAGGCGCACCTTCCGGGGCGAGCGGGCGACCCTCGATGTCGGCACCGGTTCGTTTCAGGTCGAGATGTCGGGCGCGCCGCTCGGACGCGGCGAGGCGGCCTACTCGGGGTTTGCCGGCTTCGGCCTGATCCGCAGCGCGCCGCCGGCCCGGTCCGAGGCAGGTTCGGATGCGACGCGCCCGATCGCGCCCGAGACACCGCCGGTGCCGTCGGGAGTTCAGCCCTCCGCCGCGACGGCTCCCGGTCCGGTCTCGGTGCCCCTGTCCACGGACGAGCATGCCGCTTTCCGGGAGATCGCCCGGGCGCTCGGCGCGCGCTACGCCGGCGACGAGGTCGGGCCCGACACCGCGGCGTCGAGGCCGGAGGGCGGCGCGATCATGCCGTTCCCGGGACCGCAATCCGCTCCGCCGGACCCGCATGGTCCCGGCACCGCGGGTGCGGAATCGGGCCTGCTCGCCGGCCTGCCCCTGCCGGCCCTCGTGCATCGGGCGGGGGCGATCCTCGCGGCGAACGGCAAGCTCCTCGAACTGAGCGGCCACGACGATCTCGCGAGCCTGACGGCGGCGGGCCTCGCCGGTCTGTTCCCCGGCCTTCCGCAGGCGGACGCTCCCGAATCCGCCGCGCGGCGGACGACCCTCGCGGCGGCCGACGGGCGCGCCCGGCCGGTGGAAGCCCTTCCGGGGCCCTGCACATGGGCCGGCGAGCCCGCCGAATGCCTGATCGTCCGTCCGCTCGACGAGGCCGACACAGCCGGCGCGCTCACGGCCGAGCGTCTGGCCCGCGCGGCCCAGGCCGAGCGCACGGCCAGCGCCGAGGCCGCCCTCGACGCCCTGGAAACCGGGGTCGTGACCATCGACGGGACCGCGCGCATCGTCGCGATCAACCGCGCCGCCGCGGGTCTGCTCGCCTGCGATCCCCGGGAGATCGTCGGCGGCAGCTTCATCGCGCTGTTCGATCGGGACAGCGTGCTGGCCGTCGCCGATCTCCTGCGCGGTGCGGTCCGGGGGCCGCGGGCCGTATCGCTCGCCGGCCGGACCGTCGCCCTCGACGTGACGGCGGCACGCGCCGACGGCCTGCGGGTCGCCGTGCTCGACCAGCCGGCCCGTCGTCCGGGGATCCTGCACCCGATCGGAAACGACCCCGACGGCCAGGCTCCGACGGCACCCGGCGCAGCGCTCGGCCGCCTCGACCGGGCGTTCCGCGAGCCCCTGACCGGCATGATCGAGCTGGCCGACGCGATGCTGAAGGAGCCGTTCGGCCCCCTGGGGGACTCGCGCTACCGCGGCTGCCTCGGCGAGATCAGGGCGTCGGGCGAGACGATGCTGGAGCGCGTCGGGACGCTTCTGGATCTCGCCGCCGTCGAGGCGGGCTCCCTGCGGCTCGAGCCACGTCCGCTCGACCTCAACGACGTCGCGGCCGGGTGCATCGCGCAACTTCAGGCCGAGGCGGCGCGCGGACGCATCGTCGTGCGGACGAGCTTCTCCACCGACCTCGCGGACCTTGAGGCCGACGAGCGCTCCGTCAGCCGAGCCGCCTCCCTGGTGATCGAGCACGCCATCCGGCGCTCGACGGCCGGGGGCCAGGTCATCGTTTCCACCGGCGCGACCGAGCAGGCGGCCATCGCCCTGCGGGTGCGCGACACGGGGGCCGGCGCGGGCCCCCGGGCGGCCAATCCCGCGGGGGATGGCGAGGATGGCCTCGCCCTGCCGCGCGCCCTCGTGGAGGCCAATGGCGGGCGGCTCCGGCTGTCGGCTCCGGCCGAGGACGGCACCCTGGTGGAGATCATCATGCCGACGCGGCGGGCGGTGAACGGCTGAGGCGGGATGGAGCGTGTCCGTGCCGCCGACCTAGTCTCAGGGCTTCGGGTCGGAGAGGCGGCCGCCGCGCTCGGGTTGACAGCGCGAAGCCGAAGCCTCACCCCCTTACATTGCGCCCAATTCATCTCGTGAAGGTGCAATTCGCGCGAGCGGATCGGCGGCGATATCGTCATCGTGGAATGTAGGCTACGTTACTTTGGAAGTCCTGGCTGCGCGGCGAAGGCCGCGATACGATCGGGCGCCAAGCAGGGATAAAACGCCATGGAAGGCAAGGTCATTGAGGTTCAGCCGACGTGGCGCGAGGGCGCTCACGTCGATGATGCCAAGTATCGACAGATGTACGAGGCGTCGATCTCCAGTCCGGACGCCTTCTGGGGTGAGCACGGCAAGCGCATCGACTGGATGACGCCGTTCTCCAAGGTCAAGAACACTAGCTTCGAGCCCGGCAAGATCTCGATCAAGTGGTTCGAGGACGGTAAGACCAACGTCGCCTACAACTGCGTCGACCGCCACTTGGAACGTCGCGGCGAGCAGACCGCGATCATCTGGGAAGGCGACAACCCGGACGAATCCAAGCACATCAGCTATCGCGAGCTTCACGCGCAGGTCGGCCGGATGGCCAACGTCCTGCGCAACCGCGGCGTCGGCAAGGGTGACCGCGTCACGCTCTACATGCCGATGATCCCGGAGGCGGCCTACGCGATGCTGGCCTGCGCGCGCCTCGGCGCGATCCACGCCATCGTGTTCGGCGGCTTCTCACCGGATTCCCTCGCCTCCCGCATCCAGGGCTGCGCCTCGAAGGTGGTGATCACCGCCGACGAGGGCCTGCGCGGCGGCCGCAAGGTGCCGCTGAAGGCCAATGTCGACGAGGCGATCAAGCGCATCGGCACCGATCTGGTCGAGCACGTGATCGTCGTGCGCCGCACCGGCGGCGGCGTCGCCATGGAGGCCGGCCGCGACGTCTACTACGACGAGGCTGCCGAGCAGGTGACGGACGCGTGCCCCGCCGAGCCCGTGGAGGCCGAGCACCCGCTGTTCATCCTCTACACCTCGGGCTCGACCGGGCAGCCGAAGGGCGTGGTGCACACCACGGGCGGCTATCTGGTCTACGCCTCGATGACGCATGAGTACGTCTTCGATTACCGCGAGGGCGAGGTCTACTGGTGCACCGCCGACGTCGGCTGGGTCACCGGCCACAGCTACATCGTCTACGGCCCCCTGGCGAACGGCGCGACCACGCTGATGTTCGAGGGCATCCCGACCTACCCGTCGAACGCCCGGTTCTGGGAGGTGATCGACAAGCACAAGGTCAACATCTTCTACACCGCGCCCACCGCGATCCGTTCGCTCATGGGCGCCGGCGAAGGCCCGGTGAAGAAGACCTCCCGCCAGTCCCTGCGCGTGCTGGGCTCGGTCGGCGAGCCGATCAACCCGGAGGCCTGGGACTGGTACTACAACGTTGTCGGCGACAGGCGCTGCTCGATCGTCGACACGTGGTGGCAGACCGAGACCGGCGGCATCCTCATCACGCCGCTGCCGGGTGCCACCGCGCTGAAGCCGGGCTCGGCGACGCGGCCGTTCTTCGGGGTCAAGCCCGAGATGGTCGATGCCGAGGGCAAGGTCCTGCAGGGCGCCTGCGAGGGCAACCTCTGCATCGCCGATTCCTGGCCGGGCCAGATGCGCACCGTCTACGGCGACCACGAGCGCTTCGAGCAGACGTACTTCTCGACCTATCCGGGCAAGTACTTTACCGGGGACGGCGCACGCCGCGACACCGACGGCTACTACTGGATCACCGGGCGGGTCGACGACGTCATCAACGTCTCGGGCCATCGCATGGGCACCGCCGAGGTCGAATCCTCGCTGGTCGCCCACCCGAAGGTCGCCGAGGCCGCGGTCGTCGGCTACCCGCACAACGTCAAGGGTCAGGGCATCTACGCCTACGTCACCCTCAACGACGGCGAGGAGGGTGACGACGCCCTGCGCAAGGAACTCGTGACCTGGGTCCGCAAGGATATCGGTCCGATCGCCTCGCCGGACCTGATCCAGTTCGCCCCCGGCCTGCCCAAGACCCGCTCGGGCAAGATCATGCGCCGCATCCTGCGCAAGATCGCCGAGGACGATTTCGGGTCGCTCGGCGACACCTCGACCCTGGCCGAGCCCGCCGTGGTCGACGACCTGATCGAGAATCGGCAGAACCGCGCCTGATCGCATCCGCGCCGCCGGACCGGCGGCGCGGAACCGACCGGGGCGGCCGCCGGTCCGGCGGCCGCCTCCAACAAGAACCACGAATTTTCAACACGACGAACCGGAGGGCCTCGGAGTGCCCTCGCGGGAGGAAAACGCCATGAGCGGCACGACACTCGACCTCCGGGGGCGCACGGCGGCCTCGGCGACAGGCAACCTGGGGACGGACCTCGACCCGCAGGTCGAGCGCATCGCCCGGACGCCGGAATTCCAGCAGCTCGTCGCCGAGCGCACGCGATTCGGCTGGACCCTCACGATCCTCATGCTGGTCGTCTATTTCGGCTTCATCGGCCTGATCGCCTTCGACAAGTCGCTGCTCGCCGTGAAGGTCGGCGGCACCGCGTCCCTCGGCTTGTTCATGGGCGTGTTCGTGATCCTGTTCGCCTTCGCGCTCACCGGCGTCTACGTGGCCCGGGCCAACACGCGCTTCGATGCGCTCAGCGCCGCCCTCAAGCGGAGCGTCGCCCGATGAACCGCCTCCTCCTCGGCGTCGCGCTCGCCACGATCGCGGCCGGCGCCGCCTATGCGGCCGGCCCGGATCTCGGCGCCGTGCAGCAATCGGCCACGAACTGGCCGGCCATCGGCATGTTCCTGTTCTTCGTGCTGATGACCCTCGGCATCACCTACAAGGCGGCCATGGGCACCAAGTCGGCCGCGGACTTCTACGCGGCGGGCGGCGGCATCTCGGCCGGGACCAACTCCCTGGCGATCGCCGGCGACTACATGTCGGCGGCCTCGTTCCTCGGCATCTCCGGTCTCGTCTACACCTCGGGTTTCGACGGGCTGATCTACTCCACGGGCTTCCTGGTCGGCTGGCCGATCGTGCTGTTCCTGATCGCCGAGCGCCTGCGCAACCTCGGCAAGTTCACCTTCGCCGACGTGGCGAGCTTCCGCCTCGACCAGACCGCGATCCGCATCATCTCGGCGGTGGGTACGCTGGTGGTGGTGGCCTTCTACCTGATCGCCCAGATGGTCGGCGCCGGGAAGCTGATCCAGCTCCTGTTCGGACTGCCCTACCTCTACGCGGTGATCATCGTCGGCGTGCTGATGATCGTCTACGTCGCCTTCGGCGGCATGAAGGCGACCACCTGGGTGCAGGTGATCAAGGCCTGCCTGCTGCTCGGCGGCGCGACCTTCATGGCCGGCGCGGTGCTGTACCGCTACGGCTTCAACCCGGAGACGCTGTTCGCCGCCTCGGTGCAGGTCCATCCCAAGGGCGACGCCATCATGGCGCCGGGCGGCCTCGTGTCGAACCCGGTGGAGGCGATCTCGCTCGGCGTCGGCCTGATGTTCGGCACCGCCGGACTGCCGCACATCCTGATGCGGTTCTTCACGGTCTCGGATGCCCAGGCGGCACGCAAGTCGGTGTTCTACGCCACCGGCCTGATCGGCTACTTCTACATCCTGACCTTCATCATCGGCTTCGGCGGCATCGCCCTGCTGATGTCGGATCCGAGCTACTTCAAGCTCGGCGCGGCCGGGACCTTCGACAAGCTGAAGGACATGATCGGCGGCACCAACATGGTGGCGGTGAACCTCGCCAACGCGGTGGGCGGCCCGTACTTCCTCGGCTTCATCTCGGCGGTGGCGTTCGCGACGATCCTCGCGGTCGTCGCCGGTCTGACGCTCGCCGGCGCCTCGGCGATCAGCCACGACCTCTACGCCCAGGTCATTGCCCGCGGGCGCACCACCGAGAAGCACGAGGTCAACCTGTCGAAGATCTCGGCCGTGGTGATCGGGATCGTGGCGATCTTCCTCGGCTACATCTTCGAGAACCAGAACGTGGCGTTCATGGTCGGGCTGGCCTTCGCGGTGGCGGCGAGCTGCAACTTCCCGGTGCTGGCCATGTCGATCCTCTGGCGCGGCACCACAACCTGGGGTGCGCTCGCCGGTGGTCTCGTCGGCCTCCTCGCGGCGGTCATCATGGTGGTGCTGTCGAAGGCCGTCTGGGTGACGACCCTGGGCAACCCCGCCCCGCTGTTCCCCTACGACAACCCGGCCCTGTTCTCGATGCCGCTCGCCTTCGCGACGATCTGGGTCGTGTCCCTGATGGACCGGTCCCGGCGCGCTCAGCGCGAGCGCGCGGCCTTCGAGGCGCAGTTCGTGCGCTCCGAGACCGGGATCGGCGCGTCCGGCGCGCACGCGCACTGACGACACCGCCGAAGATTCCGAACTGGTGGGGCGCGGCGCGAGCCGCGCCCCTCGTCGTTTCCGGGGTCGGGCCGCACACGTCCGCAGCCGCCCGTGTTGATGGCTCCGATCACGAACGCTTTACCAATTGACCCCGACGCCTCTTCCGGTAACGCATTGGTGATCTGCGCGTCGCGCAAGGCGAGGCAGCGCGGCGGATCGGTCAGCCTTCTGTCGACCGCCGGAAGGCTCAAGTCGTCTGGGAGGACCAAGTCATGGCTGTGGCAACCGCGATCCCGCGGACCGATGGAGCCCCGAGGCCGATGAGTTCGGCCGAGAAGCGCGTGATCTTCGCGTCCTCCCTCGGCACCGTGTTCGAGTGGTACGATTTCTATCTCTACGGCTCGCTGGCGGCGATCATCGGCGCGCAGTTCTTCTCGGCCTATCCGCCCGCGACGCGCGACATCTTCGCCCTGCTGGCCTTCGCGGCCGGGTTCATCGTCCGGCCCTTCGGCGCCTTGGTCTTCGGCCGCCTCGGCGATCTGGTCGGGCGCAAGTACACCTTCCTCGTCACGATCCTGATCATGGGCCTGTCGACGTTCATCGTCGGCGTCCTGCCGAACGCCGCCACCATCGGCATCGCGGCACCGGTCATCCTGATCGTCCTGCGGCTGGCGCAGGGCCTGGCGCTGGGCGGCGAATACGGCGGGGCGGCGACCTACGTGGCCGAGCACGCCCCCAACGGCCGGCGCGGCTTCTACACGAGCTGGATCCAGACCACCGCGACGCTCGGCCTGTTCCTGTCGCTGCTCGTGATCCTGGCGACCCGGAGCTTCACCGGCGAGGCGGCCTTCGCCGAATGGGGCTGGCGCATCCCGTTCCTGGTCTCGGTGCTGCTCCTCGGAGTTTCCGTGTGGATCCGCCTGCAGCTCTCGGAATCCCCGGCCTTCCAGAAGATGAAGGAAGAGGGCACGACCTCGAAGGCGCCGCTCACGGAGGCGTTCGGCCAGTGGCGCAACGCGAAGTTCGCCATCATCGCCCTGTTCGGCCTCGTCGCCGGCCAGGGCGTCGTCTGGTACACGGGCCAATTCTACGCGCTGTTCTTCCTGCAATCGATCCTCAAGGTCGACGGCTACACCGCCAACCTGCTGATCGCGTGGTCGCTGCTCCTCGGGACGGGCTTCTTCGTGGTGTTCGGCTGGCTGTCCGACAAGATCGGCCGCAAGGTCATCATCCTGGCGGGCTGCGCCATCGCGGCGGCGACCTTCTTCCCGATCTTCAAGGGCATCACCTCCGCGGCGAACCCGAAGCTGGAGGCGGCGATCGAGAGCGTGCAGGTCACGGTGACGGCCGATCCGGCCGCCTGCGGGACCCTGTTCAACCCGGTCGGGACCCGCGTGTTCTCCGCGCCCTGCGACCTCGCGCGCGACTTCCTGTCGAAGGCGTCGGTGCGCTACGCCACCGCCCCCGGAGCGGCCGGCCAGCCGACGACGATCCGGATCAACGACACCGAGATCCCCTATCCCCAGGGTGGCGCGGCCGAGGCCAACAAGGCGGCCACAGTAGCGCTCCAGGCCGCGGGCTACCCGAAGGCCGGCGACCCGGGAATCGTGAAGATGTCGAACCCGTTCGACGTCTTCCGGCCGCAGGTCGCCCGAGTGATCGGCCTGCTGTTCATCCTGGTCCTGTTCGTCACCATGGTATACGGCCCGATCGCCGCCATGCTGGTGGAGCTGTTCCCGACGCGGATCCGCTACACCTCGATGTCGCTGCCCTATCACATCGGCAACGGCTGGTTCGGCGGCCTGCTTCCGGCGACCGCCTTCGCCATGGTGGCGCAGACCGGCGACATCTACTTCGGGCTCTGGTACCCGATCGTCATCGCGGTCGCGACCGTGATCATCGGTCTGATCTTCGTGCCCGAGACCAAGGACCGCGACATCTTCGCGGACACCTGAGGGCGACCGTCCGGATTGCACACCCAGGCCGGGAGCGCCGCGGCCCGGCCTGAAGCGCCTTCCGGGGTCGTCGGATTCCGGAACACGCTCGCTGTGGAGGCCGGAACTGCACCGGCATCCCTGTCGGCGGAGCATGATCGAGCCGCGGATTGTACCACCGCGCGTCCGGCGTGTCGGCGCGTCGGGCCCCAACCCGGCCGCGTCGAACTGCCGGGCCGCGCGTCAGCGGACCAGAGCCGCCGTTCCGTATCCCGCGGACCGGGACGGAGCCCGCGGGTCGTCGCGTCGCGTGCGCTGCGTCACGGAACGAGCCTCACGCCACCGCTTATGGAGGCAAATCCCGGCGTCTTTCCTTAAGATGTGAAATTCGTTGCGACGGTCATAACGATGTTTACGAAAAGCAAAACTGCTTTCGATTTACGTGGCTCCGATTTTAATCCCGCATTATTCAAAATCGGAAGAGATATTGTCGTTTCTAGTTATAAAGAAATAAGCACTTTTCGACGGGGAAAATCGCCTTTCACGGAACCATAAGAGGTTCTGGATCGTATAGAGCGGCCTAGAGCAAATAGCCGGATCCGGAACGTGAACGATCGCCTTATGACCTTGCGGCGCAAAGCCAATGCCAAGCCACCACTTATGCTTGTGATCGGCTGGACCGTCGTGACAATCGCGATCTGGGTTGCCGTCAACAACGCAGCGGGGCGGCTCGTGTGGTTGTGGTGATGGCCGCAGCGTCAGTGATCCTGCTGATAGCCGCTCCAGTAAGCCCCCAGCAGATATCCCGACTGGTGGGCCGTTAGATAGCCTAAGGTGATCAGGACATGGAGACCGTCCATGCCATAGACGCTCGTAAAGATGGTCAGTGCGGTGAACATGATGACGCAGGACGTCATTCCCAGTATGATCACCGTGAAGACACGTCCGATGAGCCATCCAACCCCGAACAACATTGCAGCGACAAGCATATCACCACCTTGAAGTACCTATTTTGATATAAATTCTGCCTCAGTCGCGGATCTGGCGGGCAAATATGCCGGTCTGACTGGAAAAGATCAAGCACTCTACGAAAAGAGGCGGAGATTTCTCCCTTCGTGCGATCGAGCCGCGAAGACTTATTCGACTTTTTGCTGAGAGACCAGAAATTAATACGGGTATTGATTTCGCAGCTCATAAGCAGATGACTGGCGATCCAGGGGCGTTCGCGGCCGGGCCGCACCGCACCGATCCGGCCGGTGGATCTCGATGTATCGTTAACGGCCGGGCGCCCGCGCGCGGTTCCGAGCGCGGCCGTAAGCAGGGGCGGCCATCGACCCTGGACCGTTCCGTCCGGGCATCACGTCGGGCCTCAAAGGGACGGATCAGGAGGGCGCGCGGTCCCGCGGCCGCGGCGCAGGCTCGAAAACCGGTTCAGCCGGGAGATCGGCGGACGCGCCGGACGGCGCCGTCAGTGGCGAAAGTGGCGATAGCCGGTGAACACCATGGCGAGGCCGGCTTCGTCGGCCGCGGCGATCACGTCGGCGTCGCGCAGCGAGCCGCCGGGCTGGATGACGGCCGTGGCCCCCGCCTCGGCGGCGGCCATCAGGCCGTCCGCGAAGGGGAAGAACGCGTCCGACGCCACGACGGACCCGACCGCAAGGCTCTCGGACAATCCGAGGCGCTTGGCGCCCTCGGCGGCCTTCCAGGCGGCGATGCGCGACGAGTCGACCCGCGACATCTGCCCGGCGCCGATGCCCACCGTGGCGCCGCCCTTGGCGTACACGATGGCGTTGGACTTCACGTGTTTGGCCACCCGGTAGGCGAACCGGAGATCCACGAGTTCCGCCTCGCTCGGAGCGCGCCGGGTGACGACCTTGAGCGGCATCTCGTCGACCACCACGGCGTCCCGGCTCTGGACCAGCAAGCCGCCCGATAGTGTGCGCACGGTCTCGCCGGGTGCCCGCGGGTCGGGCAGGCTCCCGGCCAGCAGGAGCCGCAGGTTCTTCTTGGCCGCCACGATCGCCGCCGCTTCCGGCGTCGCATCCGGGGCGATGATCACCTCGGTCAGGATCTCGACGATCTTGCGGGCGGCATCGGCATCCAGGGTTCGGTTCAGCGCCACGATGCCGCCGAAGGCCGAGGTCGGATCGCAAGCCAGCGCCCGCTCGTAGGCCTCCAGCAGGCTCGCGCCCTCGGCGACGCCGCACGGGTTCGCGTGCTTGATGATGGCGACGGCCGCCGTCCGGTCGGGGTCGAATTCGGCCACGCACTCGTAGGCGGCGTCCGTGTCGTTGAAGTTGTTGTAGGACAACTCCTTGCCCTGAAGCTGGCGCGCGGTGGCCACGCCCGGGCGCGCCCGGCCGGGTGCCCGATAGAAGGCGGCCGCCTGGTGGGGGTTCTCGCCGTAGCGGAGCGCTTGGGCGAGCGTGCCCCCGAAGGCGCGGAACCGGGCCGGCTCATCGGCGCCGAAACGTCCGGCCATCCAGTTCGCGATGGCCGCGTCGTAGGCCGCGGTGCGCGCGAACGCCTTCTGGGCCAGTCGCCGGCGCAGCGCGCCCCCGGTGGCACCGTGATCCGCTTCCAGCGCGGTGAGAACGGCCGCGTAATCCGCCACGTCGGTCACGACGGCGACGTCGGCGTGGTTCTTGGCCGCCGCGCGGATCATCGCCGGGCCGCCGACATCGATGTTCTCGATGCAATCGGCATCCGGTCTGTCGGCCGCGATGGTCGCCTCGAACGGGTAGAGGTTGACCACCAAAAGGTCGATCGCGCCGATCCCGTGTGCGGCGAGCGCCGCCTGGTGCTCGGGGTTGTCGCGGATGGCGAGCAGGCCGCCGTGCACCGCCGGATGCAGGGTCTTCACCCGGCCGTCCATCATCTCGGGGAAGCCCGTCAGGTCGGCGACCTCCGTCACCGGAAGCCCGGCCTCCTGCAGGGTGCGGTGCGTCCCGCCCGTCGAGACCAGCGCGATGCCGCGCGCATGCAGCGCGCGGGCGAAGTCGACGAGGCCGGTCTTGTCCGAGACCGAGAGGAGCGCGCGGGAGACCCGCACCAGATCGTGCGCCATAGCTTCGTGCCGAAATCCGTAAGTCCGGCGCCGGTAGCATGAAACCGGGGAACCCGGCCAGCCGCATGCGGGGGGCCGAGGCGACGAAGGCCGGTTCAGTCTCGCCCCGCGCCGGACGCCAGGAGACGCGCCATCTCCGCCGGGCCTGCGCGCGGCCGTGAAGCGGCGTTCGTCACCCCGGCGTCAGGGCGACGTGCCCCGCCGCGGGGGCGCGGCCGCGAGGCGCTCGAAGCTCCAGCGCACCTCGACATCCTCGGACACGCGCAGATGGAGGACGATCTGGTCGGTCCGGCGCGGCCCGGAGAGGCCCGAGAAGTAGACGCTCTCCTCCAGGGCGATCTCGGCGTTCTCGGCACGGAAGGTCCAGACCTCGCCGAGGGCCGAGGCGAGTTCGAGCCCCTCCGGCACGCCGCGCACGGCGATGCCGGGATGGAGATGGAAGCGGATCGCCACGTCGTGCGCGCGCTGGCGTCCCCGGTTCCGCCCCTTGCCCTGACGCAGGAACGCATCGCGCCCCTCCAGCCGCGCGGCCGCGGCGAAGAGCTGCCAGCGGCGCTCGTGGACGATGGCGAAAGTCGGCGCGTAGCCGTCGTGGCGGGCGGCCAGCGTCACGCTGTCGGCCTCCTCGGCGCGTTCGGCCGCGACGGCCAACGGGCCGCTGAGCACGACGGCGCCGCGCCGCCGGATCAGCCACCCGGCGAGCTGGCGCTCGCCCCACCAGCCGGTGCGGGTGAGGAACCGGCAGGACGAGGCATCGGCGACGGAGGCGGTGGAATGCGCCGGCGTGGATCGGGCGAGGAGGCGCAGGTCCGGTCCGCTCGCCGGGAGGCCGCAATTGACCACGATGCGTTGCGGGCCGCTCGACATCTCGAAGGCGAGGCAGCCCGCCCCGGCGTTCACCGAGTACGGCAGCGGCGGACTGGCGCCGACATCCGCCACGATCACGACCCGCCCGCCCTCCAGGCGCTCGTAGCCGGAATTCGGCGCGTGCATCAGCGGTCGCGCCAGGGCGCCGTCGTAGACCAGAAGGGTCGCGAGGTGGTCGGCGTCGGTGGCGCCCATGCCGTTGAAGTGGCTCAGGGAGGCGTCCGGATGGCGCAGGAGCCGCAGCAGCGGGAGCATTCGGTCGATGGCCCGCAGCAAGGCCATCGGCGGCTCGACGCTGCGGCTGAGATAGCTCTGGCGCAGCGGCAGCAGGTCGAGCAGCAGCTCCATGGCGAAGCGCGGATCGCGGGAGCGGTGGCCGCCGTCCGTGAGGATCTGACGGTCGAGCTCCCGCGACAGGACCCGGGTCGCCCGCCGCAGGATCGGCTGGATCCCCTCGCAGCACAGGCCCGCGTAGCAGAGTGCCACGGCGGCGTTCAGACGCCATTGCGGCGGCACGCCGCGCCGGATGTCGCGCTCCAGCTGCTGCGCGTTGCGCGCGATGGCCTTCAGGAAGTTCTGGTAGAAGGCGTGGTCGGCGCCCTCGAGGACGAGGGGCGACTGGCACAGGAACGAGATCAGCCGCCTGGCCGCCACCGGGGTCTGGCGGGCGAGCGCCGGGTCGCCCCGCCCGGCGATGAAGTCGGCCACGAAGGCGCGGGCATTGGCCCGGGCCAGCGCCGTGTCGGCGGCCCGCAGATGGCGCAGCCAGCCGAAGCCGTAGAGCTCGTCGGCCCATTCCGGCGACGGCGCGGCGTAATCGAAGGGCGAGCCGCCGCTCGCCGCCAGGGAGCGGCCGGCGAACACGAACAGCCCGGCATAGATGTCGTCCGCGAAGGTCGCGTCGGAGGTGCGCAGGTCGTGCGGGGCGATCACCAGCCCGCTGACGCGCATCCGGGCCAGGATGTCGGGCGACGCGGTGAGGCTGGCACCGGTCGCGCGGGCCGCGCGCGCGATCTCGCGCGCGACGAGCCGATAGAAGCGCCAGCGGTCAGGCCCCCAAGCCACGCGATCTCCGAGCTACGCGTTCTGACAAGGCCCCACGGCCCTGAGCCCTCGCGCACGAGGTCGGCTGGCACCCATTCCGTAAGGCTAGAGGTGGCCTCTTAACCGCCGGTTTACGCTATGTCATGTCCGACGCCGTGAAGGCGAAGGTTCGGCGGCGTCCGGATCCTCAGTCGGGGGCCAGCGCCGCCGAGAACACCCGCAGGTTGGACCGCATCATGGCGAGATAGCTCGACGCGGGTCCGTCCGGTCCCGAAAGGGCGTCGGAATAGACCCTGCCGCCGATGCGCGCCCCGCTCTCGCGGGCGATCTGCTCCATCTGGCGCGAGTCGCTGATGGTCTCCAGGAACACCGCGGGAATACGGTCGCGGCGGATCTGCCGGATGATCGCCGCCACGTCCCGAGGGCTCGCCTCGCTGTCCGTGGAGAGGCCCTGCGGCGCGACGAAGCGCAGGCCGTAGGCCGCCGCGAAATAGCCGAAGGCGTCGTGGGTCGTGATGATCCGCCGCCGCTCCGGGGGGATGGCGGCGATCGCCGCGCGCACGTCCCGGTCCAGGGCGTCGAGCTTCGCGAGGTAGTCGGCGGCCGCGGCCCGGTACGCTTCGGCATGGGGCGGGTCGACCGCCGCGAGGCCGTCCCGGATGTTGGCCACGTAGATCCGCGCGTCGGCGACGTCCTGCCAGGCATGGGGATCGACGGCGTGATCCCGGTGATCCGGGCCGCCGTGATCTTCCTCGCCGTGATCCTGGCTGCCCCGGGCATGCGCGTCGGGTGCGGCGATCGGCTGGACGCCGGCCGAAGCGGTCACCACCCGGGCGCGGGTGCCGGACGCGCGGATCAGCCGGTCGAGCCAGCCCTCCAACCCGAGGCCGTTGACGACCACGATGTCGGCCTCTGCCAGCCTGCGCGCGTCGGCCGGGGACGGGCTGAAGCCGTGGACATCGGAATCCGGGCCGACCAGGGCCGTCACCGCCACCAGCGGGCCTCCGACCTGCCGGACCAGATCCGCCAGGATCGAGAAGCTGGCCGTGACCCGGACCGGCGCACGTTCGGGCTCGGCCCGGACCGGGTCCGCGAAGCCGAGCCACAGGGACAGGATCGGGAGGGCCGCCGCCCCGACCATTCTCAATGCGCGCCGCACCGTTCCGCCTTCCCGCTCGCTCTGACGGACCCGCCCCTAATGTAACAGTGTTACATACACAAGCGGGATACACGCCCGGCGCCGAATGCGCGGCGTGGGGCGCAGTTGCGGGCCGTGGGCCGCCGCGGCGCCCCGCGCGTGAGACGGAGATGTCCATGTCCCGACGTTTGAGAGCCGCGATCCTTGTCACCGGTGCCCTCGGCCTGGGGCTGGCCGGCGCGGCCATCGCCCGCGACCACGGCCCCGAGGGCTTCCGCGGGCACGGCCGCTGGAGCGCGCTCAGCCCCGAGGATCGGGCGGCCTTCGCGGATGCCCGCATCGCCGCCCTGCATGCGGGCCTGAAGCTCAATCCCGACCAGGAGAAGCTCTGGCCGCCGGTGGAATCGGCGATCCGCGACATGGCCAAGATGCGCCAGCAGCGGCGCGAGGCGATGCGCGACCGGCCCAAGTTCGGCGACGACGCCCCGGCGGCCCTGCGGGCGATGGCGGATGCCGCGACCGCCCGCGGCGAGGCCCTGCGCAAGCTCGCCGACGCGTCGCAGCCGCTCTATGCCAGCCTCGACCCGGACCAGAAGCGGCGCGCCATGATCCTCGCGCGGCCCATGCGGCCGATGGGTGGCGGGATGGGCGGCATGGGCGGCGGCTGGCGCCACGGCCACGACGACGACCGCGGGCCTGGCGGCGACGACCGCTGAGCAAAAGCCTTGATCCGCGGCGGCGGCGGCGGCAAACCGCTGCCGCCGCGCATGTTGCCCGAGGGCGGCTCTGATCCGACCCGGTAGGTCTCATGGCGCGCCTTCCCGGCGACACGGTTCCCCTCCTCATCCGGCTCTGGCGCACCTGGCTGTACCCGCACCGGGCCACCCTCACGGTGGTGCTGGTGCTGATCGCGCTGGTCGGCGCGTCCACGGGGCTCTACCCGGCGCTGATCAAGGCCGCCTTCGACGCCTTCGACCGCAAGGACGCGGCGGCGATCGCCTACGGGCCGCTGGTGGTGATCGTGGTGACGGCCACACGCGGCTTCGCGCTCTACGGCCAGACGGTGCTGACCAATCGGGTGGTCACCCGGGTCGAAGCCGACATGCAGGCGGCGCTCTACGGGCACCTGATCGACTCCGATCTCGCCCAGCTCGGTCGCGAGAGCCCGGCCGCCCTGACCCAGCGCTTCACCACCGACTTTTCCTTCATCAAGGAGGCGCTGACCCGCATCTCGACGGTGCTCCTGCGCGACATCGCCATGCTGATCGGCCTCGTGGCGGCGCTGGTCTGGATGGACCCGGTGCTGACACTCGTGGCCGCGGTCGCGGTCCCGTTCGTGGCGGGGCCGATCGGCCGGATCGGCCGGAAGCTCCGGCGGGTCTCGACCTCCACGCAGGAGCAGATGGGCGCCACCGCCAGTCTGATCTCCGAGAGCCTGCAGGGCGCCCGGGTGGCCAAGACCTACGCGATGGAGGCCTACCTCAAGGGCCGCGCCGCCCAGGCCCTCGACGAGGTGCGCCGCCTCAAGATGAAGGCCGCCAATGCCCGCGGGCGCCTCGATCCGCTCCTGGAGATCGGCGGCGGAATCGCGGTCGCGGGGGTGCTGGTGCTGGTCGGGCAGCGGGTGCTGGCGGGGGAGAAGACCGTCGGCGACTTCACCGGCTACGTGGCGGCGCTGCTGCTCGCCGCCCAGCCGGCCCGGGCGCTGGGCAACCTCAACGCCATCCTGCAGGAAGCGTCGGCCGCGCTCCGGCGCTATTTCGACGTGATGGACGAGGCTCCGGGCATCCGGGAAGCGCCCGGCGCCCGGCCCCTGGCGGTGACCGCCGGGGCGATCCGCTTCACGGACGTCCGCTTCCGCTACCGGCCGGACGCCCCGGCGCTGGAGGGCATCGACCTCGCGGTCCCGGCCGGGTCGGTGACGGCCCTGGTCGGGCGGTCGGGGTCCGGAAAATCCTCGCTGCTGAACCTGGTGCCGCGTCTCTACGACGTGATCGACGGCCACGTGACCATCGACGGCCAGGATGTCCGCGCAGTGACCCTGGGCTCCCTGCGCGCGGCCGTGGCGGTGGTCTCGCAGGAGGTCGTGCTGTTCGACGACACCGTCGCGGCCAACATCGCCTTCGGCCGGCCCGGGGCGTCCCGCGCCGAGATCGCCGCCGCGGGGCGGGCGGCGGCGGCCCACGACTTCGTCACCGCCCTGCCGGAGGGCTACGACTTCCGGGTCGGCCCGGCGGGCGGCCGGCTCTCGGGCGGCGAGCGGCAGCGGGTGGCGCTGGCCCGCGCCTTCCTGAAGGACGCGCCGATCCTGCTCCTCGACGAGGCCACCTCGGCCCTCGATTCCGAATCGGAACGCCTCGTCCAGGAGGCGCTGACCCGGCTGATGCGCGGCCGCACGACCCTGGTGATCGCCCACCGCCTCTCGACGGTGCGCGACGCCGACCAGATCGCCGTGATGGAATCCGGACGCATCATCGAGACCGGGCGGCACGACGATCTGATCGCCGCGGGGGGCGCCTACGCGCGCCTGCACCGGCTGCAGCTGTCGGAGCCCACGACCGTCGCGTGACGCACAGGCGCGGCAGCGCCGTCATGCGACGGATCCGTAGATTCGCGCGCCGGAGCGCGCCATAAGAGCCTCAGCCGATGAGGACCACACCGTGAGCGACCTGACGTTCGAGATCCACAGTCATCCCGCCCCGCGGACCGCCGAGGAGCGGGCCGCGCTGATGGACAATCCCGGCTTCGGCAAGGTGTTCACCGACCACATGGTGGTGGCGCGCTACGCGGCCGGCCGCGGCTGGTACGATGCGCGGATCCAGGCCCGCGAAGCGCTCCCCCTCGATCCGGCGGCGGCGGTGCTGCACTATGCGCAGGAGATCTTCGAGGGTCTGAAGGCCTACCGCACCGCCGATGGCGGCGCCGCCCTGTTCCGGCCGGATGCCAACGCGCGCCGCTTCCGCCGCTCCGCCGAGCGCATGGCGATGGCGCCCTTCCCAGAGGACGCGTTCGTGGCGGCGATGCGCAAGCTCGTCGAGATCGACCGCGCCTGGATCCCCACCACGCAGGACGGCAGTCTCTATCTGCGGCCGTTCATGATCGCCAGCGAGGCGTTCCTCGGGGTCAAGCCCGCCTCGGAATACCTCTTCGTGACGATCGCCTCTGCGGTGGGCTCGTATTTCAAGGACCCGTCCGGCTCCGTGACGGTGTGGATCTCGGAGCATTTCACCCGTGCGGCACCGGGCGGCACGGGGGCCGCCAAGTGCGGCGGCAACTACGCGGCGAGCCTCGCGGCGCAGGCGGAGGCGTCGGCCCAGGGTTGCGAGCAGGTGGTGTTCCTCGACGCGGCCGAGCGCCGCTACATCGAGGAGCTCGGCGGCATGAACGTGTTCTTCGTGTTCGCGGACGGGACGCTGGTGACGCCGCCGCTCTCGGACAGCATCCTGCCCGGCATCACCCGCGACTCGGTGATCACGCTGGCCCGGGAAGCGGGCCTGACCGTCAAGGAGCAGCCCTACACGATCGACGCCTGGCGGGCCGACGTCCGGGGGGGCCGCCTGACCGAGGCCTTTGCCTGCGGCACCGCCGCGGTGATCACGCCGATCGGCACCGTGAAGGGCCGGGAGGAGAGCTTCACCATCGGGACCGGCAAGGCGGGCCCGGTGGCGCAGCGGCTGCGGAGCCTTCTGGTCGACATCCAGCGGGGCAACACGAACGATGCCCATGGCTGGTTCCAGAAGGTGTTCTAGGGTTTTCCGGCGCTCCGCATCGGCGGAGGCGGGTGGGCCCCGCCGCGCCCGCAATCCCGATACATCGCGCGCCCCGCCTCCCCCTTGGCGGGGGAGGATGACGCGCGGGTGACGCACACGACAGCCCGTACCCGAGAACCGCCGATCGGCCCGTGGAATCCGGGCGTCCGGTCCGACCTGCCGGCGGCCTTCCTGCCGCTGGTCACCGTCTATCGCCCGGAGCACGTCGAGACGCCGCTGCGCGACGCGCTGGAATTGAGCGACCTGTGCGGCCTGCCGGCCCGACAGCTCACGCGCTTCCGGGCCGGCCGCCTCGTCGTCCACGAGGTGCTGATCCGGGTCATGTCCGACCTGTCCGTGCCGGTGGGCGCGGTCTACGCCGATCTCGGCGTGAACTTCCGGGCCATCGTCGCGACGATCCTGCGCGAGGGCGTCGAGCCCCGCCTCGGCGAGGTCGAGGCCGCCCTCGCGTCGATCCGCGCCGAGGCCGACGCGGTGCTCGCCCGCGAGGTCGCCGCCATCCTGGACGACCGGCCGGCGATCCCCCCGCCGGAACCGGGCTGGCTCGACCGGCTCCTCGGGCGCCGTCCCCGGATCGTCGAGCCTCCCCGCGAGGATCGGGCGACCCGGGCCCTGCGCCAGCTCGAAACCTGGCAGCGGCGCGCGGCCGAATCAGGCGACGGGCTCGAGATCGCCGCCTGCGAGGCCCTGCGCTGCGTGGTGTCGGGCCTCATCGCCCGGCAGAACACCCTGGTCCGTGACGCAAACCTGCTGCGGACTCTCGCCGGGACGCTGGTGTCGAACGGCTACGGCAGCCGCCGAATCGGCGAGCAGATCGAGCCGTGGATCGCCGCGGTGGTGGAGGCCCACGGCTACCGCCGGCTCGCGCCGCAGGACCATCCGGTGGTGATGAACGTCAAGGGCGCCTCGGCGTCCGGCAAGAGCACGATCCGCCCCTATCAGCTCGACCTCGCCAGGCGCCTCGGCATGGCGTGGTCCGATTTCGCCGTGATCACCCCGGACGTCTGGCGCAAGTATCTCCTCGACTACGGCAGCCTGGGCGAGGCCGCCCGCTACGCCGGGACGCTCACCGGCTACGAGGTCGAGATCGTCGACATGAAGCTCGACCGCTACGTCACGCGGAAGGCGGCCGAGCGGCGGATCTCCAACCTGCTGATCGACCGCTTCCGGTTCGACAGCTTCCAGGCCGAGGCCGGATCCGACGGCGGCGGGCAGTTGCTCACCCGTTTCGGCGACCGGGTCTACATGCAGTTCATGGTGACGCCCCCGGCCGACACGGTCGAGCGCGCCTGGAAGCGGGGTGAATTGTTCGGCCGCTTCAAGGCCGTCGAGGATCTGCTCGCCCACAACGTCGAGGCCTATACCGGCATGCCGCGCCTGTTCTTCAACTGGGCGCTCGCCCGGGACAAGCAGGTGGTCTGCGAATTCCTCGACAACAGCGTGCCGCTCGGCGAGCGACCGCGCACCATCGCGTTCTGGGCCGGCGGGATCCTCAACATCCTCGACGTGAAGGGGCTGATCGACATCGACCGCTTCCGCAAGGTCGACATCTTCGCGCGTCGGCCCGAACCGGTTTTCAATGGCGCCGACCTCTCGGCAGCGGCGAACACCGCCTTCCTCCGCGAGTGCCTCCGGCGGATGGCGGCCATCCGGTTCGTGCGAGCCGAGACGGGCCGGGCGTTTCTGCGGCTCGACCGCGGCCGGATCAGCGGACTGGACCGCGACGCCCTGGCGGCGGTCGGCGACGGGCCGGACTGGGCCGCCGCGCGCGCGCTGATCGGCATCCCGGCCGATACCGCGGCGATCCCCGTTCTCGACGAGACCCTGGTTCCGGCCGAAGAGCCGACCCTGGGGGCCTGGGGCCCTGACTGGACCGGGATTGCGGATTGACGCGGACGGGTCTGATCGCCCATCCGGTCCTTCGCGCAGGCGGCCCCGGATCACAGGGACCGGCGACGTCGAGGCGACGGCCGGCGGTACAAGGGTCTGACGGGTCGCCGTATGCGGAACGCGGATTCCGCCGGTCGGCCCGGGATGGCGGTCTGGCCGCCGGGGCCTAGCGCGGGCCGAGCTTCCTGCGGGACCCGGTTTCTCGGGCGGCCCAGGCGGAATAATATCGCCGCCCTGACACATCCAGCCCGCCGTTTCACGCTGGTATATTGCATACCTGGAAAGGATGTGCATGATCGGCGGGGTTACGTGAGACGCCGCCACCGCAAGGCCGCGCCGCCCAGGAGAGAGGCTCAGGGATGGAACGCCAGGATTCGCCCTCGGCGAAATGGTGGCAGCTCGCCTTCGGCGTGATCTGCATGGCCATGATCGCCAACCTGCAATACGGCTGGACGCTGTTCGTCGACCCGATCGACCAGCGATTCCATTGGGGCCGGGCGGCGATCCAGCTCGCCTTCACGCTCTTCGTCGCCACGGAGACCTGGCTGGTCCCGGTCGAGGCGTGGTTCGTGGACCGCTACGGCCCGAAGATCGTCGTGGCCTTCGGCGGCGTGATGATCGCGCTGGCCTGGACGATCGACGCCTACGCCGACAGCCTGTTCCTGCTCTATCTCGGAGCCGTCATCGCCGGCATCGGCGCCGGCTCGGTCTACGGGACCTGCGTCGGCAACGCGCTGAAATGGTTTCCGCACCGGCGCGGCCTCGCTGCCGGCGCCACGGCGGCGGGCTTCGGCGCGGGCGCAGCCCTCACGGTGGTGCCGATCGCCCGGACGATCGCCACGAGCGGCTACCAGGATGCGTTCCTGTATTTCGGCCTCGGCCAGGGTGCGGTGGTCTTCGCCCTCTCGTTCCTGCTGCGCAAGCCGTCGACGATCATGCAGGTCCAGCGCAAGAGCCTGCGCCTGCCGCAGACCAAGGTCGACCGCAGCCCCCGCGAGGCGGTGCGCACCCCGGTCTTCTGGGTGATGTACGCGATGTTCGTGATGGTCGCCTCCGGCGGCCTGATGGCGGCGGCGCAGATCGCCCCGATCGCCCACGACTTCCAGGTGGCCGGCGTCCCGGTGAACCTGTTCGGCCTCCAGATGGCGGCGCTGACGCTGGCGATCTCGCTGGACCGGATCTTCGACGGGTTCGGCCGACCGTTCTTCGGCTTCGTGTCCGACCATATCGGCCGCGAGAACACGATGTTCATCGCCTTCTCGACCGCGGCGCTCGCGGTGATCGTGCTCCTGACCTACGGGCACAATCCGATGGTGTTCGTCTTCGCTACGGCGGTGTATTTCGGCGTCTTCGGCGAGATCTATTCGTTGTTCCCCGCGACCTGCGGCGACACGTTCGGCTCGAAATACGCCGCCAGCAACGCCGGGCTGCTCTACACCGCCAAGGGCACCGCGGCGTTCCTGGTCCCCTTCGCCAGCCTGCTCTCCGCGGCCTACGGCTGGTCGGCCGTGTTCACGCTGATCATCGTCCTCAACGTCACGGCGGCGACGTTGGCCATGTTCCTGCTTCGCCCGATGCGGGCCCGCTACCTCGCCGAGACGGAGCCCCATGCGGCCCTCGCGGCCCGGCCGATCCGGGCGGCGTGACCGGCCGATCCCACGACCACGCGAAGGATACGCAACCCTGACGGACCTCCCATCCTCCCCCTCATCCTGAAGCGTCGAAGCGAAGCGGAGGCCTCGAAGGAGGGCTCCGGGGACCGCCGAGACGTCCGGAAAACACCTCCGAGGCTGCTGCACAGCCCCTGAGGATGAGGCGGGGGATGGGATTTCCTCCAGCACACCGGCTCCGAGAGCCCGAGCATCAATCTTCCGGGAGAGACCGCCCTATGACCGCCCTGGCCAAGATCGTCCACACCAATCCCGAGATCGAGGCGGAGCCCGACTTGACCGACGGCTTCCACCTCGTCATCGACGCGCTCAAGCTCAACGGCATCGAGACGATCTACGGCGTCCCGGGCATCCCGATCACCGATCTCGGCCGCATGGCCCAGGCCGAGGGGATGCGCGTGATCTCCTTCCGCCACGAGCAGCACGCCGGCAACGCCGCGGCGATCGCGGGCTTCCTCACCAAGAAGCCGGGCATCTGCCTCACCGTCTCGGCCCCGGGCTTCCTGAACGGGCTGACGGCGCTCGCAAACGCCACCACAAACTGCTTCCCGATGATCCTGATCTCGGGCTCCTCCGAGCGCGAGATCGTCGACCTGCAGCAGGGCGACTACGAGGAGATGGACCAGCTCGCCATCGCCAAGCCCCTGTGCAAGGCGGCCTTCCGGGTGCTGCACGCGGCCGATATCGGCATCGGGGTCGCCCGCGCCATCCGCGCGGCCTGCTCCGGCCGGCCGGGCGGGGTCTATCTCGACCTGCCCGCCAAGCTGTTTTCCCAGGTGATGGACGCCGAGGCCGGCCGCAACTCGCTGGTCAAAGTGATCGATCCGGCCCCGGCCCAGCGCCCAGCCCCCGAGGCGATCGCCCGGGCCCTCGAGGTCCTGAAGTCCGCCCGCCGGCCTCTGATCGTGCTCGGCAAGGGGGCCGCCTACGCGCAGGCCGACGACGCGATCCGCGCCCTCGTGGAGACCAGCGGCATCCCCTACGTGCCGATGAGCATGGCCAAGGGCCTCCTGCCCGACACCCACCCGCTCTCGGCCGGCGCGGCGCGCTCGACGGCGCTGAAGGACTCGGACGTGGTGCTGCTGATCGGCGCCCGGCTCAACTGGCTGCTGTCGCACGGCAAGGGCAAGAGCTGGGGCGAGCCGGGCTCGACCAAGTTCATCCAGATCGACATCGAGCCCCGGGAGATGGACTCGAATGTCGAGATCGTCGCCCCCGTGGTCGGCGATATCGGCTCCTGCGTGCAGGCGCTGCTGGACGGCATGGGCCAGGGCTGGCAGCAGGCCCCGTCCGACTGGATCGAGACGCTGAAGGCCAAGCGCGACGCCAACATCGCCAAGATGGCGCCCAAGCTCATGAGCAACGCCTCGCCCATGACCTTCCACGCGGCGCTCGGCGCGCTGCGCACCATCGTGAAGGAGCGGCCGGACGCGATCTTGGTCAACGAGGGCGCCAACACCCTCGACCTCGCCCGGGGCATCATCGACATGTACCAGCCGCGCAAGCGGCTCGATGTGGGCACCTGGGGGATCATGGGCATCGGCATGGGCTTCGCCGTCGCGGCGGCCGTCGAGACCGGCAAGCCGGTCCTGTGCGTGGAGGGCGACAGCGCCTTCGGCTTCTCGGGCATGGAGGTCGAGACGATCTGCCGGTACGGGCTGCCGGTCTGCATCGTGGTGTTCAACAACAACGGCATCTACCGCGGCACCGACACCGACCCGACCGGCCGCGATCCGGCGACGACCGTGTTCGTGCCGGATTCCCGCTACGACCGGATGATGGAGGCCTTCGGCGGCACCGGCTATCACGTGACCAACCCGGACGAACTGACCCGGGCGGTCAACGAGGCGATGAATTCGGGCCGTCCGGCGCTGATCAACGCCGTGATCGATCCGGCCGCCGGCAGCGAGAGCGGCAACATCGGCAGCCTCAACCCGCAGAGCGGCATCAAGAAGAAGAAGTGAGGGCGGCGGCCTTACCGGGCGCATGCCCGGACCGTCGTCATGCCGGCCGGATCGCTCAGCGGTCCGGCCGCTCCTGATGCGGACGGGACGCGCCCCTCCCCCGCAAGGGCTGCGATGTTCACACATCGTTGGCCGCTGGGCCCTCTCCTCCTTGCGGGGAGGCGAAAAGCGCATGCCGCGACCAACACGGCGACGCGATCGGCCATGATCGATCTCGACCTCGCCGGCCGCCTGCGCTTCCGCCACCGCCTGCCGACCAAGCAGGCCCTCCCCCCGGGCCGGCACGACCTCGGCCTCTTCGCCGAGCGCGATGCGGTGCTGGTGGTCCCCGACGGCCTCGATCCACGCCGGCCCTGCCCCCTCGTGGTGCTGTTCCACGGCGGCGGCGGCAGCGCCGAGCGCATCCTGCCGATGCTGGAGGGCCACGCCCGAACCGAGCGCTTCCTGCTCCTCGTCCCGCAATCCCTGTTCCCGACCTGGGACATCGTCATCGCCGGCCACGGACCGGACCGGGAGCGGATCGCGGCGGCGCTCGATGCGGTGGCCGACCGCTTCCTGCTCGATCCCCGCCATATCGGCTTCGCCGGCCACTCGGACGGCGGGAGCTACACCCTCTCCCTGGGGCTCGCGAACGGCGACGTGGCGAGCCACCTGATCGTCTCGTCGGCAGGCTTCCTGTCGGTGCATCTTCAGGTCGGCGCGCCGCGCATCTTCCTGTCGCACGGGACCCGGGACACGCAGATCCCGATCGGGCGCAGCGCCCGCATCCACGTGCCGAAGCTGCGCGAGGCCGGCTACCCGGTAACCTATGTCGAGTATGACGGGCCGCACGCCTACCAGCCCCCCACGGTGGCGCAGGCCGTGGCGTTCTTCCTGGCCGACCGCCCCCTGGCAACCTGACCCTCAGGCCAGCGCGGGCTCGGCGGCGGCTTGGGCGCGTCCGGCCCCCTCGGGGCCGTCGGCATCGGCCAGCAGGGCCGGGACGAGATCCGTCTGAGAGACGATCCCTACGAGCCGTCCATCGGCATCGACCACCGGAAGGTGGTGCAGGCCCGCCTCCGACATCCGCGACACGAGCGCCGCGACCGGCGTGTCGGGGCCGACCGGCTGCACGGCGCTCATGATGTCGGCGGCGCAGCCGTGGGGGGCCCGCCCCCGCTCGACCGTCAGGAGCAGCCGGCGGCCGAGGCCCAGTCGCGGACCGGCCCGGTCCCAGGCGGCCTTGTCGAGGAGGTCGGTCTGGGTGACGATCCCCAGCACCCGGGCGCCCTCGTCGGTGACCGGCAGCGCCTTGATCCGATGCCGCCGCAGCAGCCCCAGCGCCTCGGCGAGCGGCGCGTCGGGGGCCACCGCGATCACGTCGCGCGACATGATCGCCGCGCAGGTGATCGACCCGGAGCGGCGGCCGAAGACGCGCATCTGCACCCGCCGCAGGATCTGCTCCAGGTCGCCGCGGTCGACGTCGAGGAACTGGTCGAATTCCTCCAGCGCCGCGTCGAGGTCGGCGGCTTGGAACCCGACCCGGGCGTCGGAGGGCGGGTCGGAGGTCCGCGGGCTGGCCGGGCGCAGGTGCGGATAGGCGCGCCCCGTCAGGTTGTTGAACAGCAGGGCGGTCGCGAGCAGGATCAGCGAATTGGCGGCGACCGGCCAGAGGACGAAGCCGTAACCCAGTGCCCGGATCGCCGGGCCGCCGAGGACCGCCGTCAGCGCCACGGCCCCGCTTGGCGGGTGCAGGCAGCGCAGGGCCATCATCAAGGCGATCGCCACGCCGATGGCGCAGGAGGCGGCCACGAACGGATCGGACATCCACGCCGCCGCCGTGACACCCACCAGCGCGGCGACCAGATTACCGCCGAGGATCGACCAGGGCTGCGCCAGAGGGCTCGCCGGGACGGCGAAGAGCAGGACCGCGGAGGCACCCATCGGGGCGATCAGGACCGGCAGAGCCTCGGTGCCGACCGCGGCCCGGCAGACCAGACCCGTCGCCAGGATGCCCACCAGGGCCCCGGCCGCCGCGCGCAGGCGCTCGCGCTTGCTGACCGGGGTCAGCTCCGGGAGGAAACGCCTGAGGACTGCGCGCATCGGATCCGGGGCTCGCATATGAGAAGGACGGCGCCGCGGGGGCGCCGTCCTGTCTCGGTAGAGCGGAGAACGTTCGGTCTCTATCAGACCGCCCGGGCCTCGTGCATGGCCCGGATCTGCTCCTGCGTGTAGCCGAGTCCTTCCAGCACCTCGTCGGTGTGCTCGCCGAGCAGCGGCGAGGCCTTCACCTCGACCGTCATGTCGGAGAACTTGATCGGGCTTCCGACGGTCAGGTACTTGCCGAGCTTCGGATGCGCCACCTCGACGACGGTGCCGCTCTCGCGCAGGGACTTGTCCTCGGCGATCTCCTTCATCGACAGAACCGGCGCGCAGGGGATGTCGTAGGTGCGCAGGATGTCCACCGCCTCGAACTTGGTCTTGTCGGCGAGCCACTCCTCGATCGTCTTGAAGATGTCGAAGATCTTGTCCTGCCGAGCGCGCGGCGTGTTGTAGGCGGGGTCGGAGATCCACTCCTCCTTACCGAGCACCTTGCAGATCGGCGCCCAGGCATGGCCCTGGATCGTGAAATAGATGTAGGCGTTCGGGTCGGTCTCCCAGCCCTTGCACTTGAGCACCCAGCCCGGCTGGCCGCCGCCGCCCGCGTTGCCGCCGCGCGGCACCACGTCGGAGAACTCCCCGTGCGGGTACTGGGGATACTCCTCCAGGTAGCCGAGCGCGTCGAGGCGCTGCTGGTCGCGCAGCTTCACCCGGCAGAGGTTGATCACCGAGTCCTGCATCGAGACGGCGACCTTCTGGCCCTTGCCGGTCTTGTTCTTCTGGTGGAGCGCCGTGAGGATGCCGATGGCGAGGTGCATGCCGGTGTTGGAATCGCCGAGCGCGGCGGCGCTGACGGTGGGCGGACCGTCCCAGAAGCCGGTGGTCGATGCGGCGCCGCCGGCGCACTGGGCGACGTTCTCGTAGACCTTGAGGTCCTCGTAGTGGTGGCCGTCCGAGAAGCCCTTCACCGAGGCGAGGATCATGCCCGGGTTCAGCTCCTGGATGCGCGCCCAGGAGAAGCCCATCCGGTCGAGCGCGCCCGGACCGAAATTCTCGACCATGACGTCGGAATCCTGGATCAGCTTCTCCAGGACTTCCTTGCCGGCCTGGGTCTTGGTGTCCAGGGTGAGCGAGCGCTTGTTGGAATTCAGCATCGTGAAGTAGAGCGCGTCCGCGTCCTCGACATGGCGCAGCTGGCTGCGGGTGACATCGCCGGCGCCGGGACGCTCGACCTTGATCACGTCGGCGCCGAACCACGCGAGCAGTTGCGTGCAGGCGGGACCGGCCTGGACGTGGGTGAAGTCGATGATCTTGATGCCTTCCAGCGGCTTGCTCATTGGGCGTTCTCCCTGTGCGGTGTGATGATCGGGACCGTCGGATCGTCCGTCGGGCTCAAGGCTCCCGGCGGGCCGGATCCGCGATGGCTTCGAGGTCGGCCACGCGCTGGCGCAGGCGCTTCTCCTCCGCCCAGCGCTCGGTCTCGTCGCGGATCACCGCGACGATCCCGGTGACTCGGTCGGAAGCGTCCCGCACCATCCCCACCGTGAAGGCGATGGAGAGCTGGCGGCCGTCCTTGTGGAGCGCCGGCACCCTCAGGGTCTCCGCCCCGTAGTGGGTGACGCCGGTGCGCATGGTCTTCGCGTAGCCGTCCCAGTGGCGGCGGCGATGGCGCTCGGGCGTGATCAGATCGAGACTTCGGCCCAACGCCTCGGCGGCGGTGAATCCGAAGATCCGCTCCGCCGCGGCGTTCCAGACCGTGATGGCGCCCTCCGGATCGGACACCACCACGGCATCGCCGATGGCCTCGGCGAGGCCCGCGGCGTGGTCCGATGCGCGTGTGGATGCCAAAGGATCAGACTGCGGCACGGATGTCCCCGCCCCTGGCAGCGCAGCTGGATACGGTTTCCATGCGCCCCTCTGCTCGAATGCGGAGCTAAAGTTCCAACTCCTGCCAGCGGTCGCTCATCTACGGCGTCGCTCGCTGGTATTTGGTATGCCATATCTGGAATGCCGTCAACGCTGGGGCTGACAAAAGGCATTTTCCTTCCTGCTGGGTGATGCCCGCCGTCGCCGGCTCCGACGGTTCGGGACTGGCGCCGATGCAGGCGGCCACGCGCCCGCGTGGGTGTCGGCGCCGTGGCGATTGCTGGACTTTCGTGAGCGGAAAGACCGCGCACAGCGCGACGACATGCTTTTGCCGTGTCGTCATGCGAGAGCCGCCCGACACGGGCGCGGCGATGCCGTGGTGCACCCGCGCGGATCGACCATCGAGGCCGGCGAGGCCGGGAATCAAGCCATGAACATGGAGATCCGGGACGCCAAGGGGCAGCCGGTCACGACGACGGACCGCCAGCAGGCGATCTCCGAGTCACTGCGGCAGATCGCGCGCATGTCGCGCTTCGCCGACCGGCGGAAGGGCATCCGGTCCTACCAGACCCACGTCAAGAACGATCCCTGGATCCCGATCCTCTTCGTCATCTGCTTCGTGCTGCCCACGCTCGCCGGGGCGATCTATTACGGGCTGATCGCGTCGGACCGCTACGTCAGCGAGGCGCGGTTCGCGATTCGGCCGGCCCTCGGGTCGTCCGAGAAGGGATCGTCCGAAACGGGCGGGAACAACTCGAGCGGCCAGAGCCAGATGGCCGCGCAGGACACGCTGATCACCCGCGAATACATCCTCAGCCGGCCGATGCTGGAGACGATCGAGGCGCAGCTGCCCATCCGTCAGTGGTTCAGCAGCGACAGCATCGACTATTTCTCGCGCTTCGACCCGGAGAAGCCGATCGAGAAGTTTCTCCGCTACTGGAAGCGGCGCGTCGATGTGGAGATCGAAGGGGGCTCGGGCATCCTGTCGGTGACCGTTGCGGCTTTCGACCCCGATCAGTCGTTCGCCCTCGCCAAGGCCGTGATGAAAGAGGCCGAGCGGATGGTGAACGACCTCAGCGTCAAGTCCCGCCAGGACGCCGTCGCGGAAAGCACGCGCGAGCTGAAGCGCGCCGAGGAGCGGATGACCGAGATCCGCCTCGCGACCCGCGATCTGCGCAATCGCGAGGGGATACTCGACGCGCAGAAGTCAAATGACACCAATCTGAAGCTCATCGCGGAAATGCGCGCTGCCCGCATCAACCTGGCGGTCCAACTCGCGATCGGCCAGCGCGACCTCGGACCGGACTCCCGCCGGATCATGGACTTCAAGCAGCAGATCAAGGATCTCGACGACAACATCGCCCGGATCGAGCGGCAATCCGCCAGCCAGGACCCGGAGCAGAAGCGCGTGCTCTCCGACGCCCTCACGCGGTTCGAGGCGCTCGAGACCGACCGCAAGAATGCCGAGAAGTATTATCAGCAGGTGCTGACCGCCTACGAGCGGTCGCGCATCGTGGCCGCCCGTCAGATCGAGTTCTTCAGTCCGATTGTCGAGCCGGTGCGGGCGAGTTCCGCCATCGAGCCGCGGCGGATGCTGATGATCGGCCTGATCACCGCGGGATCCGCAGCGCTCTTCGGCGCCGCCATGTTCGCCCGGAAGATGATGGCCTGACGCGGCCTTCCGGGGGGCCTCCGGGTCCCGGCCTTCCCGGCGAGGGTCAGCCGGCGCGCGGGCCGACGGTGCCGCCGGTCCAGCCCTGCGCCCGCCAGCCTTCGGCGCGTTCGTCGAGATCGATCGAGCCGGCCTGGTCGAGGATGGTCAGGGCGCGATCGGCACGGGACTCGTCGGCCCGGACGGTCACCAGGGTGCCGCCCCGGCGCACGCCCTCGGCGTAGGTCTCGGCTTCGCCCTCGCTGAGGCCCGCCCCCGTCAAACCGCCGATCAGACCCCCGGCCGCGGCACCGACACCGGCGCCCGTCAGAGCGGCCACCAACCAGCCCGCGGCGACGACCGGTCCGAGGCCCGGGATCGCGAGAAGTCCGAGGCCGGCGAGCAGGCCGGCGCCCCCGCCCAGGACCGTGCCGACCGTCGCACCGGTGCCGGCGGCGTCCGCCGGGGCGGGCGCGGCTTTGCCGGACGGCGACGCCACGGCCGACCCGGTCTCGCTCCGGTTCGACACGATGCTGATGTCCGTGTGGGGAATGCCGGCGGCCTCGAGCCGGTCCACCGCGCCGGCGGCGGCTTCGTAGTCGTCGAACAGGGCGGTCAGGGCGCGTGCGGACATGGAAACCTCCGGCATCCTCGGATCTGCGCCCGAGCGGATCGCGACGGCAGGTCCAGCCCGAGGGAATGGGACCGGCCCGATCGTTCCAGAGTCGAGCGGTTGCCGACCTTCAAGCGGCAATGCCAGCGCGGGTTCCCGCAGGCATCGGCGCACGCCTTAACGCGCCGCTAACCATCCGCCCGGCAGATCTTGCCGGGTCTGCCGCGGAAATGCTCCGCCGGTGGACGGACACGGATGGGATCGATGGCGGAGACGGCGAGCGCGCCGGCACGAATGGGAGCCGCGGCGATACTCGGCCAGCTCGTGCTGCCGACGCGCGGCGACATCCAGGCGCTGTCCAAGCGCTCGGACCTCATGTTCGCCACCGGCGTCATGGCGATCCTGGCGGTCCTGATCTTTCCGCTGCCGGCGATCCTGCTCGACCTGCTCCTCGCGGTCTCGATCATCATGTCGGTGCTGATCATGATGACCGGCCTGTCGATCGACAATCCGCTCGAATTCACCGTCTTCCCGACGCTGCTGCTCATCGCCACGATGCTGCGGCTCGCCCTGAACCTCGCCTCGACGCGCCTCATCCTCGGGCACGGCCACGAGGGCACGGCGGCGGCCGGCCACGTCATCGAGGCCTTCGGCCACTTCGTCATGGGCGGCAACTTCGTCATCGGGATCATCGTGTTCGCGATCCTGATCATCGTGAACTTCGTGGTGATCACGAAGGGCTCGGGCCGGATCGCCGAGGTCGCGGCCCGCTTCACCCTCGACGCCATGCCGGGCAAGCAGATGGCCATCGACGCCGATCTCTCGGCGGGGCTCATCGACGAGAAGGCCGCCAAGGCCCGTCGGGCGGCGCTGGAAGAGGAATCCGCCTTCTTCGGCGCCATGGACGGCGCCTCGAAATTCGTGCGCGGCGATGCGGTGGCGGCCCTGCTGATCACGTTCATCAACGTGGTCGGCGGCATCATCATCGGCGTGGCCCAGCAGGGGCTGAGCTTCGGCGACGCCGCCAAGAGCTACACGCTGCTGACCATCGGCGACGGCCTGGCGAGCCAGGTGCCGGCGCTGATCGTCTCGACGGCCGCGGGCCTGCTGGTCTCGAAGGCCGGCGTGCGCGGCGCGGCCGACAAGGCGCTCGGCAAGCAGCTCGCGAAGTATCCGAAGGCGCTGGGCATGTCGGCGGCCGTGATGCTGCTCATCGCCCTGCTGCCCGGCATGCCGATGCTGCCGTTCCTGCTGCTCGGCGGCGGAGCGGGCTACGCGGCCTGGCGAGCCAACAAGACCGCCAAGCAGGCGCCGCTCCTCGACGCGAAGGGCGCGCCGGCCGACGGCACCGCGGGCGCGGCAACCCCCAAGGAGGAAACGGTCACCGACCTCCTGAAGCTCGACGACCTCAAGCTCGAGATGGGCTACGCGCTCCTCGCCCTGGTCAACGGCGAGGGCCAGGACCGGCTCACCGACCAGATCAAGGCCCTGCGCCGCCAGCTCGCGGCGGAACTGGGCTTCGTGATGCCGTCCGTCCGCATCCTCGACAACGTCCAGCTCGACGCCAATTCCTACGTGGTCCGGGTCAAGGAGATCGAGGCCGGCTCCGGCCGGATCTTCCCGGGCCAGTTCATGGCGATGGACCCGATGGGCGGTCAGGTGCAGCTGCCCGGCCAGCACATGCTGGAGCCGACCTTCGGCCTGCCGGCGACCTGGATCGACGCGGCGCTTCGCGACCAGGCACAGCTCAAGGGCTACACGGTCGTCGATGCGGCCACCGTGGTCTCGACCCACCTCACGGAGGTGATCAAGGCGCACGTCTCCGAACTGCTGAACCATGTGGAGGTCTCGAAGCTGCTGCGCGAGCTGTCCAAGGAGCATGCCGAGCTGCTCAAGGAGATCGTGCCCTCGCAGATCTCGACCACCGGCATCCAGCGGGTGCTGCAGTTCCTCCTCGCCGAGCGCGTCTCCATCCGCGACCTCGGGGCGATCGTGGAGGCGATCGCCGAGGTGGCGGGCGGGGTGAAGAACCCCCGCGACGTGGTCGAGCACGTCCGCGCGCGGCTCGGACGGCAGATCTGCGCCCAGTACCAGGACCAGGGCGGCACCCTGCCGATCATCACCCTCTCGCCGGCCTGGGAGCAGGCCTTCATGGAGTCGATCGTGGGCGAGCGCGAGGAGCGCTACCTGGCGATGCAGCCCTCGAAGCTCAGCGAATTCGTCACCGCGGTCCGCGATCGGTTCGAGACCGCCGCCCGCCAGGGCGAGATGCCGGTCCTGGTCACCTCGGCGCAGACGCGGCCCTTCGTGCGCTCGATCATCGAGCGGTTCCGCCGCGAGACGCCGGTGATGAGTCAGGCCGAGATCCACCCGCGGGCGCGGTTGCGGACGGTGAACTCGATCTGAGCGCCGCGGTTTCCGGGGCTGAGCGGGCTGAGTTCGTGGCCCGCCCCGCACCTGCCACGCGCCCTCCCCCTTTGCAGGGGGAGTGTGGCCCCAGCGTCAGCAGGGGTCGGGAGAGGAAAAACCGCTTTCGGAGAGGTCGCACACTGAGTGCCGTAGCCCGCAGCGTCGCGCTGCCCCTCTCCCGACCCCCTTCGGGGGCTACCCTCCCCCGCAGAGGGGGAGGGAGACGTGTGTAAACCAGTCGTCACCCTTGTTCGGCGACCCGATAACACGAGCCCCGACGACGCGGCCGCCGGCGTTGCGATCCGCCTCAGATCGCCTTCTGCTTGAGCTCCCGCTCCATCGCGTGCGCGTCGAGTCCGGGCACGATCACGGGCGGCTCGGGCACCGCGGTCGCCTTGGGCCCATGGGCGGCGGAGCCGATCGCGGCGGCGAGCCGCGAGCGCTCGAAGGCGATCACCACGATGACGGAGACCAGGGCGGGGATCCAGAAATAGAAGATCCGGAAGATGATCACCGCCGCGATGATCGCATCCTTCTGCGCCTCGTCGGTGATGTGCATGGCAGTGATGAACACGATCTCGAACACGCCGAGGCCGCCCGGCGCGTGCGAGGCGAGCGCCACCGAGAACGAGGCCAGGAAGATCGCAAGCACCGGGATGAAGCCCGGATTCATCGCCTCCGGCAGCGAGAAATAGATGATGCCCGCCGCGCCGAGGAGTTCCAGCGGCGCCGCCAGGAGCTGGCGACCCATGATGCCGGGCCGGGGATACTCAAGCTTGAACGACCGGATGTGCAGCGGGCGCAGGCGCAGGATCGAGCCGACCACGTACAGGGCGACAAAGCCCAGCATGCAGATCCCGACCACCAGCGCGGTCTTGGGATCGGTGAGGAAACCGGGGAGCTTGCCTTCGAGCCGCGTCAGCAGCGTCGGGTCGACCACCAGGGTGAACCCACCGAGCAGGACCGTGCCGAGGAAGAACGTGAACGAGCAGAGGGCCACCAGCACGGCCACCTGGGCGGCCGTCAAACCCTTGGCGGTGTAGGCCCGGTAGCGCACGAGGGCGCCGGAGAAGACCGAGGCGCCGATGTTGTGCGACAGCGCGTAGGTCGTGAACGAGCAGAGTGAGACGAACAGCAACGAGATGTGATGGACGCCCAGATGCAGCAGGGCGATCCGATCGTACCAGGCCAGCGCCGCGTAGGCGACGAGGGTCGAGAGGGCCGCGAGCAGGATACGGTGCGGCGGGATCGCCAGGATCGCCGCCCAGATCGCCGAGAGCGACGTCGTCTTGAGTTCCTGGTACAGAAAATAACCCGACACGATCACGGCCGCGAGGCCGATCAGGGGCCAGATGAACTCGCTGAGCTTCTTCATAAACACCGACGCCCCGGGGAGAGCCCCTGATGCGCCGGCGAGCGACGCGCTGCAAGCGGCCTGAAGGTCGCCGCGACCCCCTTGTCAGGCGATCATGACGGTTTCGTGCCGCGTCGCGCCGCTCGGCCTACGGCCACCCCAGACTGCCGTCGCCCGTCGAGCCCGGTGTCAGCCCCGGGCGCGGTTCAGCCCGATCCCGTCCATCGCGGCCTGGTCGCGGGCCGCATCGGCGGCGCGCTCGGCGGTGCGCTCGCGGTCGTTGAGGATCTCGACCTTCTTCAATTCCTCGAAGGCCTCGCCGAGTTCGGCCTTCGCCTCGTCGAGCTGACTCTCCAGCGCCTGGGCGGACTGGCGCATGTTGTCCCGGCGCGTCGCGGCGGCGCGCGCATAGGTCGGATAGGCGAAATGACCGACATCGGTGATTCCGGCGCGCGCCTCTTCGACGGCGACCTCCCGGTCGAGTTCCACCGCCATGCGCTGGAAATCGGCCATCATCATCTCGATCTGGGTCACGCGCCGGCGCTTCTCGTCGACCTGGAAGCGGCGCAGGCGGATCAGCGTGTCACGCGATTTCATCAGGACGCTCACTCCACGCAACGCTCAAGGCCAAGCCGGGAACCCTGCCCGACCCGTGCCCCTGACCGGACCTGCGCCAGGCAGCTCCGCTCGGGTTCTCACTCGTGCATCCGATCCGAGGGCGCGGTGGCTCCGCCTCGGCGCAGGATGCCTAGGCCCTGCCGACGATCTGGCCGAGCCGTTCGTAACCATCGCCGATGGACGTTGCTTCTTCCTTACCCTGCCCCAGAAAAGCCTCAAGATCCGGCATGAGCGCAACGGCCTCGTCGACCTCCTGCGACGAGCCCGCGCGGTAGGCGCCGAGGCGGATCAGCTCCTCCATGTCGGCGTAGGTCGACAGCACCCGGCGCGCCCGCCGGACCACCGGCAGCCAGGCCGGATCGCAGGCGCGCGGCATGGTCCGCGAGACCGAGCGCAGCACGTTGATCGCCGGATAGCGGCCCCGCTCGGCGATCGCCCGCTCCATGACGATGTGGCCGTCGAGGATGCCCCGCACCGCGTCGGCCACCGGCTCGTTGTGGTCGTCGCCCTCGACCAGAACCGTAAAGAGCGCCGAGATCGTCCCCTGCCCGACCCCCGGGCCGGCCCGTTCCAGCAGGCGCGGCAATTCCGAAAAGACCGTCGGCGTGTAGCCCTTGGCGGTGGGCGGCTCGCCGGCGGCGAGGCCGATGTCGCGCTGGGCCATGGCGAACCGCGTGATCGAGTCGATCATGCACAGGACCTTCGCGCCCTGATCGCGGAAGTACTCGGCCACCGAGAGGGTGACGTAGGCGGCGTTGCGCCGCATCAGCGCCGGCTCGTCGGAGGTCGCCACCACCACGACCGAGCGGGCGAGGCCGGCTGCGCCGAGGTCGTCCTGGAGGAATTCCTGGACCTCGCGACCGCGCTCACCCACCAGACCGATCACCGCCACGTCGGCGGCGGTGTACCGGGCGAGCATCGACAGCAGGACCGACTTGCCGACGCCGGATCCCGCGAAGATGCCCATGCGCTGGCCGGCGCACATGGTCAGGAAGGTGTTGATGCAGCGGATCCCGAGGTCGAGCGGGCCGCCGACCCGCGTGCGGGCATGCGCCGGCGGCGGGTCGGCCCGGAGCGGGTAGACGTCCTGTCCCTGCGCCAGCGGACCCAGCCCGTCGACCGGACGCCCGAGGGCATCGATCACCCGTCCCAGCCATCCCCCGGACGGACGGATGGCGCCGGCGGCCTCGTCGCGCACATAGGCCGGGCAGCCGCGCCGGACCCCGTCCAGGGAGCCGAACGGCATCGCGAGCGCGCGGTCGCCCTGGAAACCGATGATCTCGCAGGGGACGAGACCGAGACCGTTGGCGCCCTCGACGTCGATCCGGCCGCCGAGCCGCATCGCGGCCACCGGCCCGGCGACCTCCACCAGCAGGCCGCGGATCGCCACCACCCGGCCGAAGGTTTCGAGCACGCCCACCCGCTCGAGGGCGGCACGGGCCGTTGCGAGGGAAGAAACGGTTCTTGCCGGATCCTGTGTCATCGGCCTGGCTCTCAACGCTTCGTTTACCGGCCTCCTTAACACTGCGGTCCACGGGCACGTAGCGGCTCGATCCGGGATCGGTCGCGGCCGAGCTCAACGAAGGCGGTCGGCTGTGGCCCACGGATCACAGCGGCGACCGAAGCGTGACGCGGGAAGTACTTAGGCCGCGATGGGCGGACGATCTGGACGCGGACGGTTTGGAATCAGGACCCTGAGCGGGACCGGAGACGCAAAGTTTCTCCTGTCAAGCTGACGGAACTGCGAACGAGACGCTTGCGGGCAGGAATCAGGTTTTGTTAACGATTAATCCATAGCGTTCACGTCAAGGGCGACGGGGCGCCCGTCCACAGGCCGGTGGGCGGGCGAGCGATAAGGACGTGTCTGCGCGCTGATGCGGCCGGCTGGGCTGGGGACCGACGATGCGGGTACTTTTGATCGAGGACGACAGCGCAACCGCGCAGAGCATCGAGCTGATGCTCAAGTCCGAGAACTTCAACACCTACACCACCGACCTCGGGGAAGAGGGTGTCGATCTCGGTAAGCTGTACGATTACGACATCATCCTCCTCGATCTGAACCTGCCCGACATGTCGGGCTACGAGGTGCTGCGCTCGCTCCGCGTGGCGAAGGTCAAGACGCCGATCCTGATCCTGTCGGGCATGGCCGGCATCGAGGACAAGGTGAAGGGCCTTGGCTTCGGGGCCGACGACTACCTGACCAAGCCGTTCCACAAGGACGAGCTGGTGGCGCGCATCCACGCCATCGTGCGCCGGTCGAAGGGCCACGCGCAGTCGGTCATCACCACCGGCGACCTGGTGGTGAACCTCGACCAGAAGACCGTCGAGGTCGGCGGCGCCCGGGTGCATCTCACCGGCAAGGAGTACCAGATGCTGGAACTCCTCTCGCTCCGGAAGGGCACGACGCTCACCAAGGAGATGTTCCTCAACCATCTCTACGGCGGCATGGACGAGCCGGAGCTGAAGATCATCGACGTGTTCATCTGCAAGCTGCGCAAGAAGCTCGCCAACGCCAGCCAGGGAAAGAACTACATCGAGACCGTCTGGGGCCGCGGCTACGTCCTGCGCGAGCCGATGGACGGCGAGGAGCGGATGGCGGTCTGATCCGCCCGCTCACCGGTATTCGAAAAACCCCGTGCGGTCAGGCCGCGCGGGGTTTTCGCATTTCGAGGGGGCGCACGCCCCGGCGAAGCACGTCCGGGGGCCTCACCGCATCCCGGTCGCGGAAAAGACCTGGGCCGCGGGCGCGATCACCACGTAGCCGCCGCAGGGGGCGGCCCGGCTGATCACCGCGCTGGCGACGCCCCAGATGTACAAGCCGCGCCGATCCTGCGCGACGACCGGGCCGCCGGAATCCCCGAAGCAGATCCGGGCGCCCTTCGCCCGGGCGATCGTCAGGCCGGTGCTGCTGGCCGCCAGCGGGGTCAGCGTCGCGGTGCGCAGGCGCCCGACCGTGCGTCCGTACAGGCCCGCTCCGGCGATCCGCAGGCTCTTCGGCACCCGGCCGGGGTCGGACGCCAGCGGCACCGGGCGCCGGTCGCGCACCGGGGCGGTCAGGCGCAGCACCGCGAGGTCGAGGGAGAGATCCGAGAGGCTGACGTCGGGTGCCGCGTTGGGCAGCATCTCGCCCGGATCCGGGCTGTAGCGGGCGGCGACCCGCGCCCCGTAGACCGGCGGCGCCGGTTCGGTGCCGCGGAAGAAGACCACCAGCGCGCCGAGCGGATCCCCGTTCACGCAATGGGCCGCCGTGAGCACGAGGTCGGGCGCGATCAGCACGCCGGTGCAGCGGGTCAGACGCAGGGCCTCCTCGGGCTGCGTGATCGTGCCGATGGCGACCGTGGCCTGCGCGAGGGCGTCGCGACCCGCAGGCGCACCGCCCTCGATGGCCGAAGCCGGCCCGCACAAAGCGAGCACGCAGGCCAAAGCCGGTCCGGCGGCCGCGCGGGAGACGCCGTTGGTCCAGAAGTTTCTCACGTGCTGGTCTCTCGCGGCGACTGGCCCCTGACCACAGATGCCGCCCGGAGGCGGCAGGGCAAGCGGTCGCAAGGACGCGGCCGCCGCGCTCGCGCCGCCGTCAGCCGGCCACCGTCCAAGTGGTCGTGCCGTCCTTGTTGTCCTTCACGGCGACACCCAGGGCGGCGAGCGCGTCGCGGGCCCGGTCGGAGGCGGCCCAGTCCTTGGCGGCCCGGGCCGCCCTGCGCTCCGCCATCAGCGCTTCGACCACCGCCACGTCGACGCCGGAGGATTCGACGCGCTTGCGCGCGCGGTCGCTCCGGGTGCTGGCGAGGAAGCCGAACAGGTTCGCGCCGGCCCGCAGATCGGCCGGCCGGGCCTCCGGCCCACCCGAGAGCCGATGAAGCTCGTTGATCGCCGCCGGCGTGTTGAGATCGTCACACAGCGCCTCGACCACCGCGTCGGGAACGCCGGGGGCCGGGGCCTCGTCGCCGGCGGCGTTGTACCAACGCTCGAGGACGCGGCGCGACTCCTCCAGCCCGCGCAGCGTCCAGTCGATCGGCTGCCGGTAATGGGTCTTGAGCATGGTGAGGCGCACGACCTCGCCCGGCCAGTCGTTCAGCACGTCGCGGATGGTGATGAAGTTGCCGAGCGACTTCGACATCTTCTCGCCCTCCACCTGGAGGAAGCCGTTGTGCAGCCAGACATTGGCCATGACGTTGGTGCTGAAGCAGCAGCGCGACTGCGCGACCTCGTTCTCGTGATGCGGGAAAATCAGGTCGATGCCGCCCGCATGGATGTCGAAGGTCCGCCCGAGGTGCTTGGCCGACATGGCCGAGCACTCGATATGCCAGCCCGGGCGCCCGGGCGCCGCGATCCGGGCGGGCGACGGCCAGGACGGCTCTCCGGGCTTGGCGGGCTTCCAGAGCACGAAGTCGAGCGGCGAGCGCTTGTAGGGCGCGACCTCGACCCGCGCCCCGGCTTCCATCTCGTCGAGCGGGCGGCCGGAAAGCTGGCCGTACTCGGGCATCGACGGGACGTCGAACAGGACATGCTCCTCCGCCACGTAGGCGTGGCCGGAGCGGACCAGCGCGTCGATCATCGCCACCATCTCGGCGATGTGGTCGGTGGCCCGGGGCTCGACGAAGCGGAGGCGCTCGCCGGCCACGTTCACATCCTCCGGCATCAGCACGCCGAGGTCGCGCACGTCGCGGTGGAACTGCGCCAGCGTCCCGTCCGTGAGCTCGCGGATCGAGATGCCGCGCTCGGCGGCGCGGGCGTTGATCTTGTCGTCGACGTCCGTGACGTTGCGCGCGTAGGTGACGTGCGCCGGCCCGTAGAGGTGGCGCAGCAGCCGGAACAGCAGGTCGAAGACGATGATCGGCCGGGCGTTGCCGATATGCGCCGCGTCGTACACCGTCGGCCCGCAGGCGTAGAACCGGACGTGCCCGGGATCGATCGGCGCAAAGTCCTCCTTGGCGCCGGTGAGCGTGTTGTAGAGCCGCAACATCGGCGCCATGAAACCCACCTCCCCTGCCGGCATCTTGGCCGGATCGCGCCGCCGCCCCGGCCTCGACCCGCTCCGTCCGCCGAGGGTCGCGCGGCGAAGAACGGCCGAAACGTGGCGGTCCCGCCGGCGTCGCCACAGCATCCTGTTGCATCGCCGCGACGGCGTCGCCCGCCCGATGGGGCTAACCCAAAAGCGTGAGGAATTCGAGAAGCACGCCCGGTCCTGCGGGTAAGGCTTCCTTAACCGCGTCGTCGGACCGTCCGGACCACGCGCCTCTCAGCACAGATCCTGTTGCCAAGGACCCTCCATGCGACGCTCGGCCGCCGTTTTCCTCGCTCTCACCTTCGCCACCGCCGGGCTGGCGCACGCCGCCCTGGCCGGAAGCGACGGAGAGACGCCCGCGAAGGCGCCGGGCCATGTCGAGAAGACCTTCCTGATCCCCTCGAGCGACGGCTACGGCGTCGGCGAGTGCCTGACGACGCCGGACAGCGCCTGCGGCCAGGTGGTCGCCAACGCGTGGTGCGAGGCGCAGGGCTATGCGGCCGCCGACGCGTACGGCGTCGCCGCAGCCGATGAATACACCGGCGCCATCAGCCAGCCGATCGCCAGCCCCTCGGAGCGCCCGATCCGCATCACCTGTCGCGACTGACCGCATCGCGGCGGCGACGCCCCCCCGCGGAGCTCGCTACTTCATGGCCTCGGCGCATCGTGGCGCCGGCTGTGTTCCCCAAGGCGCGATCGGGACCGCGGATGTCGAGTTCTTCGGCGAGCCCTGGATGACCTTGTCCGAATAGACCATGTAGATCAGCGTATTGCGCTGCGCATCGCAGCCGCGCACGATCTGCATCGACTTGAAGATCAGCGAGCGGCGTTCGCTGAACACCACCTCGCCCTGGGCAAGCTTGCCCTTGAAGGCCACCGGACCGGTCTGACGGCACGCCAGCGAGATGTCCGAGACGTCCTCGGCCAGGCCGAGCGTACCCTTGATCCCGCCCTTCTCGGGCTGCGTGTACCAGCAGGCGACCCCCGCCACCGCCGGATCGTCGATACCGTAGACCACGAGCTTGTCGTTGGGCGTCAGCGGGCGCCAGACGGTCGACTTGTCGAAGATGCGATCCGGCTCCTGGGCTGCCGCAGGTCCGGCCGCCGCCGAAGCCAGGGCCAGGAACCCAACATAGGTGAGACTCCGAAACCACATCACGCGCCAATCCCCCCTGAAGCTTGCCGGCGCCATGTAGGAGGGGTGTTGCCCCCTTTCGAGGGGGCGTAGAGTGGCGCTGCTTCGGTCCCGAAGCCGGATGCGTGCAAGCCCGGTCCCCTCCGGGTCGCGCGCAGCCGATCAACGCGATGCAGCCGATGCCTCACCGCCCGATCGTCCGTCCGCGCGGCCGATTTATCCTGATCGCACTCCTCGCCCTCGGATTGTCCGGGCGTCTGACGGCTCCCGCCGCGGCGCAGGACGCGCCGGCCGATCCGCCCGTCGCGGAGGTGAAGCCGGTCGCGCCGCTGCCGTCGCCGCAGTGCCGCCGCTACCGGGCCGAGCTGGCCGCGCTCCAGAACGGGGCGAGCACGACCCGTGCCCTCAACGACGAGATCGGGCGGCTGGAGGCGTATTTCCGGGGCCTGAACTGCGAGGGCGGCAAATTCCTGTTCTTCGATACGCGCCCGCCGCAATGCGGCGCCGTGGAGCAGCGGATCCGCGCTCTCAAGGCCACGTATGGCGGCGCGGCGATCGATGACAGCGTCAGCCGCAAGCGCGAGCTTCAGGGCCTCGTCGCCTCCACCTGCCCGGCCCGGGAAACCTATGCCGGAACCGGGGAGAGCTATGCCCGGGGCGGTCCGCAGATGGTCTGCGTACGGACCTGCGACGGCGGCTTCTTCCCGATGCGGAACCTGCCCGACGGGCGCGGCGGCGCCGACGAGATGTGTCAGGCGCTCTGCCCCGGAGCCGAGGCCCAGGCCTACTCGATGCCGTACGGGGACGACGCGCTGAAGCATGCAGCCTCGGTCAAAGGCAGCCGCGCCTACACGAGCCTCGCGAACGCCTTCAAGTTCCGCAAGGAGTTCGTGCCGAACTGCTCCTGCAAGCCGGAGGGCAAGACCTGGGCGCAATCCCTGGTGAAAGCCGAGAGCATGCTGGTGCGGCACAAGGGCGATATCTTCGTCACGCCGATGCAGGCCGAGGCCCTCTCGCGGCCGAAGGTCCGTTTGACCCTGGTGGGCCGGGCCGACCGGACCGCGGCTGAGATCGCCGCCGACGCCGCCGGCCGGGTCTCGGCCGAGACCCGAGTCGGGGACGGCCTGTCCGCCGACGAGGCCGGAAAGGCGGAGGCGGCGAAGGCCGGCGAAGCCAAGCCGGATCACATTGCCGTGCGCATCATCGCCCCCGGCGTGATCGCGGTACCCCAGCGCCTGATGCCCTGACGCCGTCCCCACGCGTCGGCGGGGAACCAAAGGCTGCGCTCCGTGTTCGGCTCGTCCTGAACCGACACGGGGTCGCGATGCGCCTGCTGAGACTGGTCCTCCTCACCGGAACCGTGCTTCCGATCCTCGTTGGCCCGCCGCTCGCCGCGGCATCGCCGGACCGGATCCTGATGGCGCAGGGCGGACCGGACGAGCGCGGACCGCGCGGCGGCGAGCCGCCGCATGGGGGACCACGCCCGGAGCGGCCGCCGCAGGAGCGTCCCGGACCGGCGGGTCCGCCGGCCGGTCGCGAGCGGCCCGAGCCAAGACCCGAGCGGCCGGCGCCTGCCCCGGCCGCGCGCGAGCGTCCCGAGCCTTCGGCCCCGCGTCAGCCGCAGGCCGAGCCGGGAGGGCGCGACCATGCGCCGGACCGCAGGCCGGACGCACCGCAGCGGGCACCGGTCCAGGAGCGACAGCCGGAGCGGCCGCAAGAGCGGCAGCAGGAGCGCCCGCGCGCACGGCCGGAACGCCCGGACCCGCAAGCCGATCGTCCGGACCGGGGAGGCCAGGACAGGGGACCCCAGGACAGGGGAGTTCAGGAGCGTGCGACGCCGCCCGGGCGGCCCGGCCCCGATCGGCCGCAGGCCCCGGACCGGGATGACGGGCGGGCGCCACCTTCACGACCGAACGCGGAGCGCCCACCGGTCCAGCAGCAGCAGCGGCAGGCCCCGGACCGGGATCGCGCTCCTGCGGACGCGGCACCGAACCGTCCCGGGCCGCGCGATGCCGCGCCCGATCGCGGGCCTCCAGGCCCGCGTCCCGACGGCTCAAGCGGGACCGCCCCCAATGCGCGGCCGACGGGGCCAGGCGCGGCACCGCCTATCCCCGGCGGCCCGGGCCGGCGTGAGGACACGCAGCCCGGCAATGCTCCTCAGCCGAACACGCGTCCCGGCGGGGAACCGGGCCGCCCGCTGCCGCCCAACATGGCACCCGGCGTGCCGGGCCGCCCGGTTCAGCGCCAGGATGTTCAGCCCGAGCCGCGGCCGGACGGCCGTGCCCAACCCAACACCGGTCCCGGCGCCGATCCCGGCCGGCCGGCACCTCCCAATATGGCGCCCGGGCTTCCCGGTCGGCCGTTCCAGCCACCGGGCCAGGCGCCCGCTCCCGGTCAAGCGCCCGCTCCCGGTCAAGCGCCCGTCCCCGGCCAAGCGCCGTTGGGCGCCGCGCAGCCCGGACAGCCGGGTCCGGGCGGCTCCGCCCGGCAGAACGGCGGCTTCAACACGCCCGGTCAGCCGGGCTACGTCGCCGGCGGCTTCCGCCAGGACGACGACGTGCGCGACTACGAACAGGTCCGCCGCGACCGCCGCGAGTACAGCGAGGGCGGCCGCACCTTCTACCGGGAACCCGGCCGCATCATCGTGCGCGACCGCGACACCTACCTGATCCGCCACGATGAGAACGAGCGGTTCCGGGACATCGACCCGCGCGGCTTCCGCTCCGAACGGCGGGGCGCCGACTTCTACAGCTTCATCGACCGGCCCGGCGGCGAACAGATCGTCACCGTCACGGACGACGACGGACGGATGTTGCGTCGCTATCGCCGGTTCCGCGACGGCCGCGAGGTGGTCATCATCGACAACAGCTACGCCGGGCCGCCGCGGCCGATCTACGACGACGTCGTGGTGCTGCCGCCGCCCGACATCCGCATCCCCCGCGACCGCTACGTGGTGGAGTACGACCAGGCGGACGAGGGCTCGGTCTACGAGGCGCTCACGGCCCCGCCGGTGGTGGCGATCGACCGACGCTACACCCTGGATCAGGTCCGCTACAGCCCCGACCTGCGCGCCCGGATGCGCTCGGTGGACATCGACACGATCAACTTCGACACCGCATCGTTCACGGTGACGCCGGACCAGGCGGCGCGGCTGTCGGTGATCGCCGGGGCGATCAACCGGGCGATCCGCGCCAATCCGCAGGAGGTCTTCCTGATCGAAGGGTACACCGACGCGGTCGGCTCCGACATCGACAACCTGTCCCTGTCGGACCGCCGGGCGCAATCGGTGGCGACCGTGCTGACCCAGCAGTTCCAGGTCCCGCCCGAGAACCTGACCACCCAGGGCTACGGCGAGCAGTACCTGAAGGTGAACACGCAGAACGCCTCGCGGGAGAACCGCCGCGTCACGGTCCGGCGGATCACGCCGCTTCTGCAGCAGGGAACGGGACAGGCTGCGCCGCCGCGCTGAGCGGGCCGTCAAATCCGACCGCGACGGGCCACGGCCTGTCGCGGCGCTCGATCCGGTCTGCATCACCCGCGCGATGGCGGGGCGTTTACCGCGGTTGACGCGAGGCACCCTGCGTTCCACCACCCGGCGACACCGGCAGCGCGGGACCATGATGGAGAGCGAAGGCAACGGGCGGCTGATCCGGTCGGGGACGCCGGTCTTCCGCCGCACGGCGCTGGCACTGGCGGCGGCCGGGTTCTCGACCTTCGCGGTGCTCTACGCGGTGCAACCGCTGCTGCCGATTTTTTCCGACGCATTCGGCGTGTCGCCGGCCGAGAGCAGCCTCGCCCTGTCGCTGCCCTGCGGTTTGCTGGCCCTGGCCCTGCTGGTGGTGAGTCCGCTCTCGGAGATCTGGGGCCGCAAACCGGTGATGCTGGCCTCCCTGTTCGCCTCCGCGATCCTGACCATCGTGGCCGCCCTCGTGCCGAGCTGGCACGGCTTCCTGGTCCTGCGGGCCCTCGCGGGGCTGACCGCGAGCGGCCTGCCCGCGGTGGCGATGGCGTATCTCGCCGAGGAGATGGACGCGCAGGCGATCGGCCTGTCGATGGGGCTCCTGGTCGGCGGCAACGCGCTGGGGGGCATGTCGGGACGCCTGATCAGCGGCGTGATGGCGGACCATGTGAACTGGCGGGTCGGGCTGGCAACGATCGGAGGGCTGGCGCTGGTCGCCGCCCTGGCGTTCTGGCGCTGGTTGCCGCCTTCGCGCAGCTTCGTGCCGCGGCGGATGGCCTGGCGGGACGTGCCCGGCAGCTTCACCCAACATTTTCGCGATGCCGGCCTCCCCTGGCTGTTTGCCGAGGCGTTCCTGCTGATGGGCGGCTTCGTCTGCATCTACAACTACATCGGGTTCCGCCTGCTCGATCCGCCGTTCTCCCTGAGCCAGACGGTGATCGGCCTGATCTTCTCCGTCTACCTCGCCGGCATGGTGAGCAGCCCGGTCGCGGGCGAGCTGGCGAGCCGCTTCGGCCGGCGGCGGGTGCTGTGGCTCGCCACCGGGGTCGGGCTCGCCGGTATCCTGATGACCCTCGCCGACAACCTCCTGCTGATCGTCGCCGGCGTCGTCGTGGCGACGGTCGGCTTCTTCGGGGCGCATTCGGTGGCGAGCAGCTGGGTCGGGCGACGCGCCCGGCGCGACCGGGCGCAGGCCTCCTCGGTCTACCTGTGCCTTTACTACCTCGGCTCCTCGGTGCTCGGGACCGCGGGCGGCTGGTTCTTCGCCCATGCCGGCTGGACCGGCGTGGTGCTGTTCGTGGGCGGCCTGTACGGTCTGGCGCTGATCGTCGCCCTGCGGCTGTCCCGCCTCGCGCCGCTGACGAACTGAACCGGAGATCCGCCCATGAGCGCGCGCAATCACGCCCGACACGTCGTCGATCAGTTCGGCTCGCAGGCCGCCGCCTACGTGACCAGCGCCGTGCACGCGGCCGGCGCCGATCTCGATCGGATCGGCGCGGTGATCCAGGCCCGGCCCGGCGCGCGGGTGCTCGATCTCGGCTGCGGGGGCGGGCATGTCGCCTTCACGGCCGCCGCCGCGGGCGCCGTGGTCACCGCCTACGACCTGTCCGAGGCGATGCTGGCGGCGGTCGCCGCCGAGGCGGCTCGACGCGGTCTCGATCGCATCGACACCCGTCAGGGCGCCGCCGAGACCCTGCCCTTCGCGGACGCGGCCTTCGACGCGGTCCTGACCCGGTACAGCGCCCATCACTGGCGCGCCGTGCCGGCGGCGTTGGCGGAGGCGCGGCGGGTGCTGCGGCCGGACGGACTTCTCGTGGTCAGCGACATCGTCGCGCCCGAGGATCCGCTGCTCGATACGCATCTGCAGGCCGTGGAACTGCTGCGCGACCCCTCGCATGTGCGCGACTACAGAGTGTCGGAATGGCGCGCCCTGCTGGACGCCGCCGGCTTCAGCCCCGGCGTCGCGGTCGCGAGCCGGCCGCGGATGGAGTTCGCGAGCTGGATCGCCCGGATGCGCACGCCTGCGACCCATGTGGCGGCGATCCGGGCCCTGCAGGCGGCGGCGCCCGCCGAAGTCGCCAGCCACTTCGGCATCGAGGCCGACGGCAGCTTCCTTCTGGATTCCGCGCTGATCGAGGCCCGCCCGCGCTGACCCGCGCGCCGCGCGGGTCGCCGATCAGGCGGTCGCGCCGGCCAGCCGCCGCGCGGCGCGCTCCCGGCCGATCAGCGGCAGCAGACCGCCGAGGTCCGGCCCGTGCTCCAGCCCGGTCAGCGCGAGGCGCAGCGGCATGAACAAGCCCTTCCCCTTGGCGCCGGTGCGGCTCCGGATCTCGGTCGTCCACGCCTTCCAGGTCTCCGGGCCGTAGGGCTCCGGCGGCAGACTCTCGCGGGCGGCCGCGATCACCGCCGCGTCGGTGATCACCGGGTCGACCGGGCCGGCCACCACGGTCCACCAATCGCGCGCCTCCGAGACCCGACCGAGATTGGGCTGCACCGCCCGCCAGAACGGCTCAGCGCTCTCCCGCGGGATGCCGAGACCGGCCAGACGCGGGGCGACCTCCGCGTACGGCATGGCGTGGACCAGGCGTGCGTTGAGGCCGTCGAGTTCCGCCGGGTCGAACCGGGCCGGCGCCCGGGAGATCTCGCCGAGATCGACCAGGCCCGCCAGCGTGTCGAGATCGGGGACCGCCCGCACCGACTCGGCCGAGCCGGTGAGGACCGCCAGCGAGCGCACGGCGGCGGGCTCGTATCCGGCCTCGCGGAGGCCGCGCAGCGACAGGTGGCCGAGCCGCTTCGACAGCCCCTCGCCGTCCGCCGTGGTGAGGAGGTTGTGGTGGCCGAAGACCGGCACCGCCGCACCGAGAGCCTCGAAGATCTGCACCTGCACGCCGGTGTTGGTGACGTGGTCCTCGCCGCGGATCACGTGCGTGATGCCGAGATCGGCATCGTCCACCACCGACGGCAGCGTGTAGAGGTAGCTGCCGTCGGCGCGGATCAGCACCGGATCCGACAGGGACGCGCAGTCGACGTGGGCCGGGCCGCGGACGAGATCGTCCCAAGTCACGGTCCGCGCCTCCAGGAGGAAGCGCCAGTGCGGCCGGCGCCCCTCGGCCTCCAGGGCGGCGCGGTCCTCCGCGGTGAGCTGAAGCGCCGCCCGGTCGTAGATGGGCGGCTGGCCGCGCCCGAGCTGGCGTCGCCGGCGCCGCTCCAGCTCCTCCGGCGTCTCATAGCAGGGATAGAGCCGGCCGGCCGCGCGGAGCCGCTCGGCGGCGGCGTCGTGCTGCGCCTTGCGGGCGCTCTGGCGGGCGAACAGGTCGGGCTCGATGCCGAGCCACGCCAGATCCTCCCGGATGGCGTCGGCGAACACCTCCGTGGAGCGCTCGGCATCGGTGTCGTCGAGGCGCAACAGGAAGCGCCCCCCGGTCCTGCGGGCGAACAGGGCGTTGAGCAGGGCAGGCCGGGCATTGCCGATATGGAGGTAGCCGGTCGGCGACGGGGCGAAGCGAACGAGGGTCATGACCCGTTCTCTAGCCGATCTGCGCGAGGATGTGCGCGGGTCTTCGCGCGGGCGCACCCATCATGCCTCCCCGATCCGGGCCCGCTATCCCGCGCCGCGAAAACCCGCCAGAAGGTGCCGTTTGGCGCGGGACGAGGCGGGATGGCAACGGACGAGAAGGCCGACATCGTGGTGGTCGGCGGCGGGATGGTCGGGCTTGCCTGCGCCATCGCGCTCAAGGATCGCGGGCTCGACGTCGTCCTGTGCGATCCCGGCGAAGCGCGGGCCCGGACCTCCTACGGCAATGCCGGCGTGATCAGCCGCGGCTCGATCCTGCCGATGTCGAGCCCGGCCCTGTGGGGCAAGCTCCCCGCCTACCTGCGCAACGCCGATTGCGGTCTGCGCCTGTGCTATGCGCACCTGCCGCGGATCCTCCCCTACACCGCGCATTTCCTGGCGAGCGCCCGCGCGTCGCGCTGGCGCCGGGCGGCCGACGCCCTGCTGCCGCTGACCAGCGCCGCCTATCCGGCCCATGAGCGCCTCGCCGCCCGGGCGGGCACCGGCGATCGGCTGCAGCGGACCGGGTGGCTCAAGGCCTACCGGACCGAGGCCGCATTCGCGGCCGCCGCCCTCGAACGCGAGATCCTCGCCGGCCACGGCGTGACCTTCGAGATCCTCGACACGGCCGGACTGCGCGACCTCGAACCCGCGCTGGTCCGGCCCTACGCCCGGGCGATGCTGCTCACCGAGACCGGATCTTTGCGTGAGCCGGGCCGGCTGGTGGAAGCCTGCGAGACGCTGTTCGCCGGTCTCGGCGGCCGCCGGCTGCGCGGCAGCGTCGCGCGGATGGTGCCGGAGGCAGCCGGATGGCGGGTCGACCACGAGGCCGGCGCGGTCCGGACCCGGCAGGTCGTGCTGGCGGCCGGCGCCGCCTCAGGGGCGATCGCCCGGACGCTGGGCTACCGGTTCGCGGTGGCGGCCGAGCGCGGCTACCACCGCCACTACGCGCTGCACCCGGACAGCCCGCCGCTGACCCGGCCGGTGCTCGACACCGGGGCCGGGTCCATCCTGTCGCCGATGGGCGAGAACCGGGTGCGGGTGCTGTCCGGCGTGGAGCTCAACGCCCGCGACGCGGCCCCGGATCACACGCAGATCGAGGCGGCGGCGCGGGAGGCTCAGGGCACGCTGCGCCTCGGGGGACCGCTCGACAACGAGCCGTGGCTCGGATCCCGGCCGTCCACGCCGGACGGGATGCCGGTGATCGGGCGGGCACCCCGGCACCCGGGCCTGATCTTCGCCTTCGGCCACGGCCATATCGGATTGTCCACCGGCCCGATCACCGGCGAGATCGTGGCCGACCTCGCAACGGGCCGGGCGCCGTCCGTGCCGGTCGCCGCCTTCGCGCCGGAGCGCCTGCTCGGCTGGCCGCGCCGCCTCGCGCGGGCCGGATGACGGGACCGGAACGACGCAAGACATCTCGGGGACGCTGCGCCGCCCCGAACCTCAGCGCCAGTCGTACGGGTTGAACGCCTCGAGCGCAGCCTCGACCTTGCGGAGGAAGACGGGCTGGCGCTGGAGGTCGGCCTCCCGGGCGAGCGCCCGGAGGAAGGCCTGCGGTCCGTGTTCGAGGTCGCGGGTCAGGCCGTCGTAGCGGTCGGCGGGCTCGACATGGGCCGGATTGACCGCGACGCGATAATCGAGGCCGCAGGTCGGCGGATCGATCCCCAGGCGGTAGCAGATCCGCACCCGGGCGAAGGGCGCAGCCGGGCGGTAATCGACCTTGTAGCCGCCGAGCCGGAAGGCGCCCCCCGTCGCGCGCTCGGCATACGCCAGGGTCCGGGCGATCGTGGTGAAACCGGTCGTGCGCCGGTCCCGCACGAGGTCGATCGCCGTGCGCTCCGTCGGCACGACCGTCTGTGCGGCCGCCGCCGAAGAGACCAGCGCGGCCAACAGCAGGGCGATCGGCGCAGCGGGGATCGCGGGCGTCATGGCTTCCTCATGCAGACGGCCACCGGTTGGGCGTCGTGTGCGGTCTTGGCATTCATGTCGAGGCAGCCGACCGTGGCGACACCGTCCGTGACGGTGACGGAGGGCAGGACCGCCATGCCCCGACAATAGGCGCCGATCAGTTCCTCGTCCCGGTGGCAGGCCACGTCGAGCCGGATCTGCGTGTTCATGGCCGGTCCGGGAGCCCCGGGTGGACCGGCCGGACCGCGCTCGCCCGCGGGCCCGCGGTCCCCGGTGGCGCCGTTCAGGCCCGCCGGACCCTGCGGCCCGGCGGGTCCCTGATCTCCCTTCGGTCCGGGCGGCCCGGACGGGCCCGGCTTCGGGGCGTCGCAGCCGCCGAGCGCGAGCGCCGCGGCCGCGACGAGCGCCGTCAGGGTGGATCTCATACGGGTCTCCGGCCGAGCCTGGTCACGACGAGGTGGCGCGGGGAGCCGACGCGTCAAGCCGCGTCCACCGGACGCGGCGCTCAGGAACCGGGCGCGTCAACACCGAAATGCCCGAACGCGTCACAGCGAGCGTTTATATTAAGACTTTTGCAAAGGCTCAGCGCCACATCTGCTTGGATGCTTATTTTCGGCAGCCGCCAAATCGCATGAATGGCCGAGCAGACATCCACCGACTGAAGGGAATTACGTTCGGTAGCCTGCTGTCCGGCCTGCGGAGGAATTCCGAAGGCGCGGCCGCGGTGGAGTTCGCCCTCGTGGCCCTCCCGTTCCTCGCACTGTGCGGCGCGGTGTTCCAGATCGCCTTCCAGATCTGGGCCACCCAGAACTTCGATCGCGCGCTCCAGAACGCCGTCCGCACGATCTTCACCGGGCAGTTCCAGCAGGCCAATGCGGGCCAGACCGATCCCGCAACACTGCTCGCGGCCCTGAAGACGGTGATGTGCGGCCCGGCCAGCGCCACCATCGCCAACGTGTTCAACTGTCAGAGCGTCAAGATCGACGTGGCGACGTCGAGCACCTTCTCGAGCGCCACGCCGACGACGCCCATCAACGCCGCCACGGGGACGTGGAACACCAGTTTCGGCACCAACTACGCCTGCGCCAAGCCGGGCACGATCGTGGTCGTCACCGCCGCCGTGCAGTTCCCGACCTTCTTCAACCTTATGAGCTTGAGCACGAAGAAGTTCACCAGCGGGCCGGGGGTCGGATCGAGCCTCCTCACCTCGACGGCGGTGTTCCGCACCGAGCCTTACCAGATCGTCGGAGCGAGCCCGTGCTGAGGCGCCTCGCCCGCAGGTCGAGGGGGTTTCGCGGCGACCGCCGGGGCACCGCCATCGTCGAATTCGCCATCATCCTGCCGGTCCTCCTGGCGATCTGGGCGGGCATGACCGAGTTGGCGCACGCCATCGACGAGTGGCGCAAGCTCACCCTGCTCACCCGCACGGTGGCCGACCTGACCGCCCAGGGCGACGCGCAGAACCCGATCAGCACGACAGTGATGAACGACATCATCGCGTCGGCCACGCTGGTGATGCGCCCGTTCGACACCTCGAAGGTGAAGGTCGTCGTGAGCGCCATCGGCGTGAGCCTGAACGGCACCGTTGCGACTGCGACGGTCTGTTCCAGCACCGCCAACGCCAACGCCACGGCCCGGGTCACGGGCGCGGCCAACGACCTCACCGTGCCGGCCGGCTACCGGACCGCCGGGATGCGCTACGTCCTGGCCGAGGTGAGCGTCAGCTACACGCCGATGATCGGCAGCGCGCTGGTGAAGCTCGCCAAGGGCGTCGCCAGCACCATCACGTTCGCCAGCAGCGTGCCGTGGCCGACCCGGGGCGGCAAGGCGTACGGAACGAACACCTACACCGAGGTGGTGGTGCCGATGAGCGGTGCGAAGGCGTGTGATGGCTCGACACCCTGACCCCCCCGCCCGGCGCAGCCTGACGCGGGACCGCCGCGGCAACGTCGCGATCCTGTTCGCCTTCATCAGCATGCCGATGCTGATGCTCTCCGGTGCCGCGGTCGATTACGGATTCGCGACCCGGCTCGAGACCAAGCTGCAGGCGGCGACCGACGCCACCGCGCTCCTCCTGTGCCAGACGCCGCTGACCACGACGACGCCCGATCTCAACACCCTCGCGCAGACGACGATGGTCGGCGCCATGGGGGCGACCGATCTGTCGGTGGACCCCTTGGTCATCACCAGCAACCCGCGCCAGATCACCCTGACCGCCCACAAGGTGTCGACGACCTTCTTCGGCAAGCTTACCGGGACCACGCGCATCAACCCCGGCGCGAAGTCGCAATGCGCCACGCCCCTGCCGAAGACCTTCGAGATCGCGCTCGTGCTCGACAACACCGGATCGATGGCCGAGTCGAGCGGCGGTCAGTCGAAGCTGCAGGCGGTCCAGACCGCGGCGACGAACTTCGTCAATTATGTCTACACCAACTCGGCCTTCTCGAGCGCGACCCGGGTCTCGATCGTGCCCTTCGCGGGCGCCGTGGCGGTGAACCCGGCGACCTATCGCTATGCCTCGTGGATCGACCAGAGCGGGCTGTCCAGCCTGCACTGGACCAACGTGACCTTCCCGAACACCTCCAACTTCACGAGCCGGTTCGACATCTTCGCGAAGCTCCAGGGCGTCAACGCCAACTGGGGCTGGGGCGGCTGCCTCGAGTCGCTCCCCTACCCGCTGAACGTGCAGGACGGTGCGCCGACCTCCGGGAACAAGGATTCGTACTTCGTCCCGCTCTTCGCCCCCGACGAGCCCGGTGACGCCAGCTCGACCTATCGGAGTTTCAGCGACTCCAACGGCACGTCCTATTCGTACAACAGCTATATCGACGACGACACCAGCAGCTCAACGGGCAGCTGCCCGATCAAGACCTTGACATATAATCTGGCGCTGAAGCGGGACTGCAAATACGTGAGCCCGCGCAACGCCACGTCGAGCAGCTACATCGGGATCCCGAACGGCCCGAACTTCGGGTGCACGACCCAGCCGCTGCTGCCCCTGACGAGCGATCAGAACGCCCTCAAGACGCTCATCGGCAACATGGCGCCGCTGGGCTCGACCAACATCCACGAGGGCTTCATGTGGGGTTGGCGGACGCTGTCCCCGAAGAGCGTGTTCTCGAGCACCTATTCGAGCCTGAACGCGCCCGCCGCCTACACGACGTCGTCCAGCACGACGAATGCGACCACGATCAACAAGATCATCATCCTGATGACCGACGGCACGAACAGCTGGACGGCCAACCCGAACGCGCCTACCGGGTCCCTCTACTTCGCCGCCGGCTATTTCCAGAACGCCAACGGCACGAGCGCCAATGCGCGGATGCCCTCGACGAACCAGAACGTCTCCGACTCCCCGAGCGCCCGGAGCGCGCTCGACGCGCTCACCGCGCAGGCCTGCACCAACGCCAAGGCCGTCAACATCTCGATCTACACGATCGGGTTCAGCATCCCCTCAGACCCGATCGATTCGGCGGGCCAGTCGCTCCTCATGAACTGCGCCTCGTCACCGGGCCAGTTTTTCCTCGCCAATACCGCCGACGACCTGATCGGAGCGTTCCAGAAGATCCAGGCGAGCATCGGCGCGCTGCGGCTGACGCAGTAGGGGCCGGCGCGGCCGCGCTGCGGGGCAACGGCTGTCCGGACCTGCCCCCCGTCACTGACGGGCGCGGGCCGAATCGGGCTCAATCGTCGCGATAGACCCGCTCGCGCCGCTCATGCCGCTCCTGTGCTTCAAGCGACAGGGTGGCGATCGGCCTCGCGTCGAGCCGGCGCAGGGAGATCGGCTCGCCGGTCTCCTCGCAGAAGCCGTAGGACCCGTCCTCGAGGCGGGACAGCGCCGCGTCGATCTTGCCGGTGAGCTTGCGCTGGCGGTCCCGCGCCCGCAGCTCGATCGCCCGGTCCGTCTCGGACGATGCCCGGTCGGCGAGGTCGGGGTGGTTCTCGTTCTCGCTCTGGAGCGCCACGAGGGTGTCCTGCGCCTCGCGCAGGATATCGTTCTTCCAGCTCAGCAGCTTGCGTCTGAAATATTCGCGCTGCCGGTCGTTCATGAAGGGCTCGTCGTCGGACGGGACGTAGCCGTCCTCCAGCGTCACCTTCGCCATGCGTCACCCTCGCTGGATTCGAGCCGCCCACCATGGGAGGGCCGGTGCGCGGCGCTAACGTGAGCTGCCGTATAGTCGAGGTGTCCCAACGCTACAACGCGCACCGGCGCGGGGCCTGTAACAGGGCATCATTGCACGGCGCGATGCGGCAAACCGGCCACGGTACAGACCTTTTACTCTGTCATCCGTGTCCGCAATCGAACGATCGCAGCGGCGATTTCAATCGTGAGCGAACGGGCGAGTGGCAGCCGGTAGTGGGTCTGGTCGAAGAATTCTTCCGGATCCGACGCCTCGGGACGTCCGTCGCGCCAGTCGACCACCGTGCTCAGGGGATGCGCCGCCAGCACGGACCGGACCTGCGCCCGGCACGCCGTCTCGGCTGCCGCCCGGGGCGTACCGGGGGACGGCTCGCCGCGAGCGTAGACGGGCGGGAAGACCAGCACCACGGGCGTCCGGGCGGGAATGCGTCCCAGTTCGGCCCGCAGGCGGTCGGCGATGGGGAACGGGCCGCCGTGATGCGGCTCGGCCTCGGATCCGACCGGCTTGTCCAGCGCCGCCTTCTTGGCAGGGTCGATGCCGAAGCCCTGGCCGAGGTAGTTGCGCTCGTAGTCCCACCAGCCATCCACGGCGGCGGTCTTGCGGTGCGGGTTCAGGAGCCAGCCGAGGCGGTTGACCGTCTCCTGGGCGGCGGAGAACCGGATCAGGCCCCTCAGGTAGCCGGGCCAGTCGCCGATCAGCCAGTACGGGAAGCCGTGCTCGCTCGGGAAGGCCGGGTCGTCCGCGCACCAGAACGCGTCGGCCGAGAGCACGATCGCGTCGGGCCGGGCGTGGTGCTGCAGGAACCAGCCGAGCAGCGCGAACTGCTCCATCGGTCCCGTCGCCGGCACCGAGAGCTGAACGAAGGGGATGCCGGTGAGCCGGCTCAGCGCCGCCGGTTCGATGAGCTGAATATGCGAATTTCCGATCACCGCACCGGTATAGGCCGGGTCGCGCCCGCGCACGGCCGACGCGGTCCGCGGCCCCTGCGGCCGGACCGCGCCCCGCGACAGGAGGGTCGAGCGGCCGGTGTCGTAGGGGTCGACCGGGACCACCACGGCGAGGTAGCCCACGAACAGGCCCGCCACGGACAGCAGCAGGGTACGGGCGAAGCCGCGCCAGGTCCGATCCGTCTTGGGGCGGGCGGCGTCCATCCTCAGAACTGGAAGTAGATGAATTCGTAGTTCGCATCGTCGCCGATCTTCAGGAGGACGAGCACGAACAGGAATGCGAAGCCGAAGGCGAGGAGCCGCCGCGGCGGCAGACGGTGGACCGCCGTCCAGGCGGTGGGTCCGACCGCGGCGATCAGGGCGGCGACCGCGATGGTGCGCCACTTGAAGCCCGAGCCCCGGGGCGCGAGCCCGAACAGGCCCTTGAAGACCACCAGGGCCGCCTCGAAGCTCGACGCGCGGAACAGCACCCAGGTCAGCACCACGAACAGGCTGGTGAGCAGCCAGCCCAGCGGCGCCGGGATCGTCACCCGGGCCCGGCGGGCCAGGACACCGGCCCCGAGCCCGAGCCCGTGCAGCCCGCCCCAGGCCAGGAAGGTCAGCCCGGCCCCGTGCCAGAGACCGCCGAGGGTCATGGTGGCGGCGAGCGCCCCGATCTGGCGCGGCAGGCCGTGCCGGTTCCCGCCCATCGGGACGTAGAGGTAGTCGCGCAGGAACCGGGACAGGGTCATGTGCCAGCGGCGCCAGAAGTCGCGCAGCGAGGTGGCACGGTAGGGCACGTCGAAGTTCTGCGGCAGCACCAGACCGAACAGCAGCGCGATGCCCAGCGCCATGTCGGTGTAGCCGGAGAAGTCGAAATAGATCTGGAAGGTGAAGCCCAGCGTCGCCTGCCACGCCTCGGCGACGGTGACGGCTTTGCCGGCGGCGGCGGCCTGGAACACCGGGTTGACGTAATCGGCCAGGGGATCGCCGAGGAACACCTTCTTGGCGAGCCCCACCGTGAGCAGCATCAGCCCGCGGGCGAAGCGCTCGGCGGCGTCCGGCCGCGCGTAGGGCGGCGCGTCGAACTGGTGCATGATCTCGCTCCAGCGCACGAGCGGGCCGGCGAGAACCTGCGGGAAGAAGGCGATGTAGAGGGCGTATTTCACCAGTCCGAAGGCCGGCGCCCGGCCGGCCCGCAGGTCGGCCAGGTACATGATGTGGTGGAAGGTGAAGAACGAGATTCCGAGCGGCAGCGCGAGGCCGAGCCGCGGCGCCTCCAGACCCGGGATCAGGCTGGCGAGGCCGGCGAAGAAGTCGAGATACTTGAACACCCCGAGCAGGGCGAGGTTGCCGGCGATCGCGGCCGGGATCAGCCAGCGTCCGGGTCGCCGTCGGTAGGCCCGGGCGATGCCCCAGTTCGCCAGGATCGAGCCGGCGAGCAGCGGCACGAAGCGCACGTCCCACCAGCCGTAGAACACGACGGACAGGCCGACGAGGAGCGGCAGCCGCCATGCCGGCGCCGCGCGCGCCACCAGAGCGTGCAGGATCAGGGCGGCCGGCAGGAAGGCCAGGAGGAAGACGAAGGAGTTGAACAGCATCGGGCGGGGCGGCGGGGAGGAGCCCGGAAGGGCCGCCGGTGTCTCCGAGCGGGAGGGACCGCCTTGTCGGGGATCGGCGCGGACGCGTCAATCGGGGTCCGGTCCCCGGAACCGCGTCGTTCAAACGTTCGAACCTCGTCGCTGTCGGGAGGGTCGGTGGTGACCGTCACCGCACGGATCCTGAACCCTGGAACGGTGCAGGCCCGCCCCCGGGCGGCTGAACCGCTCACCCCCCGCGACGCGCCGCCTCGATCGTCAACCCCAGGCCCACGGAGCCGAACGTGTCGCCCTCCACCACCCGGGCGGCAGGCAGCGCCGCCGTCAGCGCGGCGCGCAGATGCGGCAGGCCCGTCGAGCCGCCCGTGAGGAACAGGGCGTCGATGCGCTCCGGCGCCAGCTCGGCTTGGGCCAGGCAGCGGCCGATCCGGGCCGCCACCGCCCGGGCGAGGTCGCCCGTCTGCCCCGACAGGGTCGCGCGGTCGATCCGCGCCGTGAGCCCGCCCTCCACCAGGCCGAGATCGAGGTCCGTGGCGCCGTCCTCGGAGGCCGCGATCTTGGCGCCCTCCACGGCGCCCGCCAGGGCGTGCCCGCGCTCGCCCTCCACGGCGGCGCGCAGCCGCGCGACGAGGTCGGGCCGGGCGCAGTCGCGGATCACCTCGTCGATCTCGCGCAGGGTCTTGGCGTTGTAGAGCCGGTTGATCGCCGACCACGTGGCGAGGTCGTGGTAGTAGGCGTTCGGCACGGCGAGGTCGCCCCGGCGCATGGGGCTGCCGAGGCCGAGCAGCGGCATCACCGTGCCGAGGCTGAGCTGCCGGTCGAAATCGGTGCCGCCGATGCGGACGCCGTCATTGGCCAGGATGTCGCCGCCCCGGTCCGTCCGGCCCCGGCGCTCCGGCGACAGGCGCACGATCGAGAAGTCCGAGGTGCCGCCGCCGATATCGGCGACCAGCGCGATCTCCTCCGAGCGGACCTGGCGCTCGTAGTCGAGGGCGGCGGCGATCGGCTCGTACTGGAACGAGACGTCCTTGAAGCCGACATCGCGGGCGATGGCGCGCAGCGTCTCCTCGGCGCGGCGGTCGGCCTCCGGGTCGCCGTCGACGAAATGGACCGGGCGGCCGTGGACCACGCTGTCGAGGCTCCGGCCGCAGGCGGCCTCGGCGCGCTCCTTCACCGCCGCGAGGTAGCGGGCGATGATGTCGCGCAGGCGCAGGCGCTGGCGCCCTACCGGGGTCGCCTCCTCCATCAGCGGCGTGCCGAGCACGGATTTCAGGCCGCGCATCAGGCGGCCGGAATGGCCCTCGACATAGGCGGCGGTGGCGGCGCGGCCGATCACCGGCTCGCGCCCGAGTTCGAAGAAGATCGCGCTGGGAATCGTCCGGTGCGCACCCTCGAGGGGCAGAAGGATCGGCCCATCCGGACCGGCGGCCCCGAGGGTGGTGTTCGACGTGCCGAAATCGAGGCCGCAGGCCGCCATCGTGTCGCGTGTCCGGATTCATTTCGGGGAAGGGCCGTGGGCCTACAGGGCCGCGGCGCCAGGGTCCAGGCCGGGGGGAGCCGATCGGTCCGGAACGGGTGCTGGCGACCCGCGATCCGGCATTTGCCCCATCCGTTCACCACACCCTCTTGGTCGTCCCGGAGCCGCGCAGCGGAGCCCGGGACCCGTAACCGCCGACAGAGCCGGCCCTGGCCCAGGTCGACGTTCCGGATTGCGGGCTTGCTGCGCGGCCCCGGAAAGACGGGTCCATCACCACGGCGCGGCGTGATGCGAAGCGTGGACAGAGTCCCGGCGGGGCGTCCCGATCCGCCGGCGGCATGCTATGAGGCGCCATGCGTTCCGACATCGATCTCGGCCTGACCGGCGAGCGCCCCGCGCTCCTCGACCTCACCGAACTGCTCGCCACGCGGCTCCTGGTCCAGGGCAATTCCGGCTCCGGCAAGTCGCACCTGCTCCGGCGCCTGCTGGAGCAGAGCGCCGGGCTCGTGCAGCAGGCGATCATCGACCCGGAGGGCGATTTCGCCAGCCTCGCCGACCTCTACGGCCACGTGGTCGTGGAGGCCGACGGCGACGACGTCGCGCTGCAGCGGATCGCCGCCCGGGTGCGCACCCACCGGGTCTCGGTGGTGCTGTCCCTGGAGAACCTCGACGCCGACGGGCAGATGCGCGCCGCCGCGGCGTTCCTGGGCGGCCTGTTCGACGCCGACCGCGACCATTGGTACCCGATGCTGGTCGCGGTGGACGAGGCGCAGCTCTTCGCGCCGGCCGCCGCCGGCGAGGTCTCGGACGAGGCGCGGCGCCTCTCGCTCGGCGCCATGACCAACCTCATGTGCCGCGGACGCAAGCGCGGACTGGCGGGCATCATCGCCACCCAGCGGCTGGCGAAGCTCGCCAAGAACGTCGCCGCCGAGGCCTCGAACTTCCTGATGGGCCGGACCTTCCTCGACATCGACATGGCCCGCGCCGCCGACCTCCTCGGCCTGGAGCGCCGGCAGGCCGAGACGTTTCGCGACCTGCCGCGCGGGCATTTCGTGGCGCTGGGGCCCGCTCTGTCGCGCCGCCCGCTCACCATCGCGGTCGGGCCGACCCGCACCGTGAGCCGGAGCGGCTCGCCGGTGCTCGTCCCCCTCCCCGGCCCGCTGGAGGATGCGCGTGCCCTAATCCTGACGGCGAGCGCGGGGGAGACCGGCACGCCGCTTCCGCCCCGTCCGAAGCCGCGCCCGGCGGCCGCGCCGGACGTTCTGGTCCAGTTGGCGAATTATCGCCCGCCCGCCCCCGCGGAGGAGCCGGAAGAGGAGGCGATGGACCCGGAGGCCCGCGAGCCGGCCTTGTCCGAGGTGCTGGCCTCAGTGCTGGCGGATGCCGACGCGGCCGCCTGCACCCCCGCGACGCTCTACCAGGATTTCACGGTCCGCTGCCGGATCCGGCGCCTGCGCGGCGACACGATGGGCCTGCCCGAATTCAAGCGGCGGCTCGCCGTGGCCCGGGCCGAGGCCGGCGGCGCGGTCGCCGACAATTCCGGCTGGGAACGGGCGCAGGGCATCGCCGCCGGCCTGCCGGACGATCTGGCCGGGCTGTTCCTGGTGGTCGCTCGGGCGGCGATCGAAGGCGCGCCCTGCCCGACCGACACCATGCTGGCCGAGGCCTACGGAACCAGCTCGGGCGGCCGGGCCCGGCGGATGCTGGCTTATTTGGAGGAGCGCGGAGCGATCGTCACCCGCAAGGACCTGCGGGGCGCGCCGATCATCGCGGTGCCGGATCTCGGCGTCGAGACCGGCCCGGGCGAGCCGCAGCTGATGCCGACGGGGCCGAAGCGGCGGGCGGGGTAACGGTCCGCGACGCGGTGGCCCGGACGCCGCAAGCCTGCGGCATGTCCGATTGTCTTCCCTCATCCGGACGGGGCGGATGGGAGTGCGCCGGGATGGCCGGTCAGGCGCCGCGCCGGGCTTCCAGCTTGGCGAGTTCCACCGCCGCCCGCAGCTCGATCTCGGCCATGAGCCCATCGAGATGCGGATCGCCCGATGAGCCCGCGCGCTCCGCAAGGCGGCCCGCGATGGCGCGCAGCTCCCCGGTCGCGACGCGGCCGCCCAGGATCGCCGCCTTGAGCCGGTCGAGGCCGTCGAGCAGGTCGTGGCCGCGCTTGGCCGAGCGGCGCCGCCGTTCCTGCGGGGTCTCGCTCTCCGCCTGAAGGAGCAGGACCGCATCGAGGCCCGCCAGCGTCGCTGCCGCTGCCGGGGCCCCGGCGCCCGCGGGGGCGCTCGGGGACGCGCCGAGGCTGAAGCTGCCCCCGCCTTCGGGCCGCCGGCTGGCTGCGACGCCGCCCGCGTTCTGGATCGGCTGGCGAGTGTCGACGCGCATGATCCGGTCCGCGTTGCTCCCCGCATATCGTTTTGCAAGATCGTCCGGCTTTCGGAAGACGACGATGCGCCCGAACGATCTTGCGCCGCTGCGCAGGATCGGACCCTCGGTCCCTATGGTTAAGCGCCGGTAAACGGGGCGGCAGAAGCTGCCGGGTCGGCAGCTTCGGTCCCGGCGCCGATCGCTGCCGGGTCGGTCATGCGATTGCGAAAACTCAGTCCTGTCAACGGCTTGCCGATCCGGTCCGGCTGGCACGCCGTTCGCAGGCTGACGGCATGTCCGTTCACCCTCGAAATACCGGCATGCGTCCGTGTCCCGCGTTCCTCCTCCGCGCCCTGCTCGGCGCCCTCGCGGGCATGCTGCTGCTCGCCGCCGCGTCGGGCCCCGCTGCGGCCCTGTCGCGGGTGAAGGACCTGGCCTCGATCGAGGGGGTGCGCCAGAACCAGCTCGTCGGCTACGGCATCGTGGTCGGCCTCAACGGCACCGGCGACACGCTCAACAACATCCCGTTCACCAAGCAGTCGCTCCAGGCCATGCTGGAGCGCCTCGGCGTCAACACCCGCGGCGCGACGATGCGCACCCAGAACCTCGCCGCCGTGATGGTGACCGCGAGCCTGCCCCCCTTCGCCGCGCAGGGCACCCGCATCGACGTGACCGTCTCGTCGCTCGGCGACGCCAAGTCGCTACAGGGCGGCACCCTGCTGGTGACGCCGCTGCTCGGCGCCGACGGCGAAGTCTACGCCCTGGCGCAGGGCTCGGTGGCGATCGCGGGCTTCTCCGCCGAGGGCGACGCCGCCAAGATCACCCGGGGCGTTCCGACCAACGGCCGGATCTCCAACGGCGCCAACATCGAGCGCGAGGTCGCGTTCAAGCTGACGGACGCCCGCACGCTGCGCCTGTCCCTGCGCAATCCCGACTTCACCACCTCGAAGCGCATCGCGGCGGCGATCAACGACTTCATGGGCGCCGACACCGCCGAGCCCACCGATCCGGCGACCATCACGATCCAGATCCCGGCCCGCTACAACGGCAACATGATCCGGCTGATCACCGAGGTCGAGCAGTTGAAGGTCGAACCCGACCAGACCGCCCGGGTGGTGGTCGACGAACGCTCCGGCATCATCGTCATGGGCCGGGACGTGCGCGTCTCCACGGTGGCGATCGCGCAGGGCAACCTCACCGTGACCATCACCGAGCAGCCGCAGGTGAGCCAGCCGGCCCCCCTGTCGAACGGCCGCACCACCGTGGTCCCACGCACCGGGCTTAAGGTCGATACCGGCGACGGCAACAAGCTCGCCCTGGTCAAGGAAGGGGTGAGCCTGCGCGAGCTCGTGGACGGGCTGAATGCCCTCGGCGTCGGCCCCCGCGACCTGATCTCGATCCTGCAGGCGATCAAGACGGCCGGCGCGCTGCAGGCCGATATCGAGCTGATGTAACCCGAGGGACCAGGAGGGCCGAACCATGCTGCAGCTCGCCACCATCGCCGCCAAGGCCGCCGCCAGCGTCGGGACCGGCGCGGCCGGGAGCGCCGTCGACGGCATCATCAAGGCCGCCAAGACCGCCAAGGCGCACAAGACCGCGACCGAATTCGAATCGATGTTCCTGGAATCCAGCCTGGACCGGCTGACCCAGTCGGAGGGCACCGACGGGCCGCTGGGCGAGAACGGCACGGGCGGCGGGATCTACCGCTCGATGCTGACCAAGGAATACGCGGGACAGATCGTGAAGAGCGGCGGCGTCGGCATCGCCGACTCGGTGTTCCGTGAGATCATGAAGCTGCAGGGGACCACCGCCGATGGAGCGACCGGTGCAAAGAGCTGAACCGCTCCGCGTCGCGGACCGCCTCAGCGCGGAGGCGCTCGTCGCGGGCGTCCTCGGCAACATGGCCGCCCTGGAGACGGTGCTGGCCGAGGAGGCCGGCCACGTCCGGGCCGGGCGGCTGCGCGAGGGGATCGTGGCGGCCGAGCCCAAGGCGGCGCTCGCCGCCGCCTACATGCAGGGCCTGGAGGTCGCCAAGGCGAACGCCGTCGCGCTTAAGCGCTTCAACCCGGAGGGGGTCGAGACCCTGCGGACGGCGCATAAGCGCTTCACGGTGGTCGTGGAGGCGAACCAGTCGGTGCTGGACAGCGCCCGGACGGTCTCGGAGGGACTGATCAAGTCGCTGGCGGAGGAGATCGCGCGGGCGCAGATGCCGGCGGGTTACGGCCGTCAGGCGCCGGCCCCGTCTCCCTACGGCCGCGGCGTCCGCAGCGGGCCGCTGGTCCTGTCGCGGGACCTGTAGCCGACCGGCCCCGGCTTCAGCGGCGGCCGTTGCCGATCCGCAGGTAGGTCCGCACTTCGCCGAGGTCCGTGTCGGCGCGGTTGTCGATGGCGAGGCGGCCGGCGACCGTCGGGGCTGCGGCGGCGGCGTGTCCCGCGCGCAGATCCAGCCCGGCGGCGACGTGGCCGGAGACGCGGATGCAGCTGTCGGTCCCCGGCATGCGAACGAAACCCGGGCCCTTCGACGGGCAGGGCAGCGGCTTCGGCGCCGTCGGGATCTGGCGGAGGTCGAGCGCCAGAGCCTGGCCAGCCAAGAGCAGCACGGCACAGGCGATCACGGCGCCCGGCAGGCGGATCTGCGGCAAACGGATCTCAGGCAAGCGCGCGCATCCCGTCCGGCCAAACCAGATCCCGGTGCAGCCGGTCTATGTAACGCTCGACCGTGCCGATGAGCCGGTCGAGGGCGGGTTCCTGCACGCGCAGCCGCGCGAGGTCGCGGAGCAGGATGTCCAGGGCGGTGGAGCGGTCGTCGGGACGGTGATATCCGGCGCCGTACGCGTCGACCGCCTGCTCCACCGTGGCGATCGCCCCGTCCCGCGGCGCGGCCCCGAGACGACGGACGAGTTCGACGGGTTCGGAGAGCGTCATGCGAACCTCCCCTCGGATCAACGGCGGCGCGCAAACAGGTCCACGCACCGCGGTTCACCGTGGGAAAACGGCAAGACTGTGATCGCGGCGGCCGATCGAGACTCAAATCACGACAAAGGGATGCCGGTTCATAGCGCAGGCGCCGTCGACATCCGGGACCCGCCTCAGCTGATGTAGTTGACCAGCGAGAGCTTCGAGAGCGTCGCGGTGACCTGGTAGCTCGCCTGCAGCCGGTTCTGCACGTCGAGCAGCTTGGCCACCACCTCCTCGGTGGGTGCCTGCTCGATCCCGTCCAGGGTGTTCTGCACGGTGTTCTGGGTGGCCTTGTTGGTCGTGCTGGCGCCGGACAGGTGCGACGATGCGAGGGAGAGCTGGGTGACTGTGTCCTGGACGCTGGGGCTCGTGTCGGCGGACGCGAGCAGCGTCCCGGCCTTGTTGAGCACCGTCTGATAGGTCGCGCGGGTGTTGGCGTCGCTGGTTGTCGGCAGGGCGAACGCCATGGTGGCGAGGCCGGCGAGGACATTCTGGACCGCCGGGTCGATGGCCCGGGCGCCCGTGCCGATGCTGGCGCTCCCGCTGACCTGGACCGACTGCGTGTCGATCGCCGGGGTCTGGGTCGGGGGTGTCGTGGCCGTGTAGGTGTTCTCGCCCTGATACCAGAGCACCGTGTCCTGCGGGGTCGCCGGTTGGTAGCCGATCGGGTTGCCACCGGCATCGTACTGGATGCGCTCGGGCATCACGCCGGTGCCCGAGGGTCCGCCCTTCACCGATCCGGTGAAGAAGTTCGACGCCACGTCCGCGGTGGCGTTCACCGCCAGCGTGCCGCTGGCCGCGCCCTTGAGCGCGTTGTCCAGGGTCTTGGACAGGTTGTTCATCGTGTCGGTGACGCTCGACCCGATGGCGAAGCTGGTCGTCGAGGTGGAATCCGCGGTCGCCGCCGCCGTGAGCGTGAGGGTCGTCGCGGTGCCGTCCGGCATGTTGAGCTTGAAGGTGACGCTGTCGCCGGCGGCGGGCTGTCCCGACAGGCCGAGGGTGAAGCTGTTGGCGCCGCTGGGCAGGGTGCTGAACGTGGCGGTGATTGCCCCGGTCGCCGTCGGTGCCGCGGCCAGGGTGAAGCCGAACTTGCCCCGGGTCTGGCTGTTGGTCTCGTCCGTGATCGTGACCGACGTGGTGGTGTTGGGCGAAGTCGGGGGCGGCGACTGCGTCAGGCGGCCGTTCTTGCCGGCGCCGAGTTCCGCGGTGACGCGCTGGTTGATCAGCGTCGTGAGCCCGTCGAGCGTGTTGCCGCTGGAATCGGTCGTTCCGTTCAGGATCGTATCCCCGTCGACCACGGGCTGCGTCGTCGTATCGCTTCCGCCGAACAGGTAGTTGCCCCCTGCCGACTGGTTGAGGGCGTCCAGCGCGGTCTGCAGATCGCCCAGGGCGGTCACGCGCCCCGAGACGGACCCCGCCGAGACGCTCTGCAATCCGTTGTTCAGCGCCGCGCGGGCGCCGGTGCCGAGGCTGGCGACCTGCGTCAGGCTGGTCACCGCCAGGGTCGTCCGGGTCTGGGCGGCGGTGATGCCGGCCGCGTAGCCGGTGAGCGCGCTGAGCGTCGCCTGGGCGCCGAGCGCCGTGGACCGGCCGGATCCGAGGCCGCCATAGGTCTGCGACACCTGCCCGCTCGAGACCTGGTTCGACAGGTCGTTGAGCTGATTCTTCAGCGTCAGCAATTGCGAGGCGCTGCGGCTGGTGAGGTAGGAGCCGGCCGCGAAGGGGGTGATCGTCGTCATGATCAGATCTGCAGCAGCTGGTTGAGCATGTCGCGGGCCGCGCTCAGTACCCGGGCGTTGGCGCCGTAGGCGTTCTGCAGGGCGATCAGGTTCGACATTTCCTGATCGATGTTGACCCCCGCCCCCGCGGCGAACCGGCCCTGGGCGGTGGACAGAGCGGTCTGCTGGGTGTCGTCCAGAGCCGAGGCGTTGGCCGAGGCGGCCCCCTGCGACGCGATGATGTCCTGCGCGAATCCGATGACGCTGGCGTGGTACGGCGCGGAGACGCCGCCGATGCCGCTCGACGACGAGAAGGTCTGCGGCGTGGAGGTCAGCGCCGTGAACAGCTTCTGCGCGCGCGCGCCGGAGGTGCTCGTATCGGTCGCGCTCGTCGCGGTGAGGGCCGACGGCGTGGCCAGCACGTTGCTGTTGACGGTGATGCGCTGGGCGAAGCCGGTGAGCTGCGAACCGGTGTCGAAGGAGCCCGTGTAGAGCGTGTTGGCGTTGCCGTCGACGAACAGGGCGATCGACGGGTTGCCGGTGTTGAGGTCGGAGACCGAGACCGCCGAGACGCTGGACGTCGCGGCGGCAGCGACCTTGCCGCCCGCGGTCAGCGTCAGGGGCACGCTCGAGCTGGTCGCCGTCCCGCCGGTCACGCCCAGCGCCGGAAGCTTGTAGGCGGCCGCGGCCGGACTGGCCGCGAAGGTGTCGAACGCCGCCTGGATCGCCGTCGCGTAGCTGGCCGGGCCGCCGCTGGCGTTGAAGGTCAGCGTCAGGCCGTTCGCGTCGCTGGTCTGCCCGGCCGGCACGATCGTTCCGCTCGCGGTCGCCGAGGCCACAAGGGTCACGTTGCGCACGGTCCCGGTGGTGTCGGTGACCGGAACCGTGAGCGTGTTGCCGGGCTGCATAACTCCGACGGTGATGGTGCTGGCGCCGCCGCTGAGCGTGCCGGTGGTGCCGGTGTTGGTGAGCGCGGTGGCGAGGCCCGCCGCGAGGTCGTCGAGCTGGCGCTGGGCCTGCGGCAGCGTCTGGTCGCGCAGCTCGAACTGGGCGGCCAGGCTTCCGGAGCGCAGCACGCCGGGCTCGCCGAGGTCGATCTTGCCGCCGCCCGCCAGCGTGGCGGTGATGGTCCCGACCGAACGCTGGCTCGGATCGGTGGAGTAGGTCGAATTGGGGTCGAGGCTGCCCCGCCCGTCGAAGGTCAGCTTCGCAGCGTTTCCGCGGTCCACCAGAGTCGCGCCCGACTGGGTCATGACGGAGACGGTTCCGTCGCTCTGCGAGACCGTCTTGACGTCCATGTAGCTCGACAGGCTGTTGATCGCCTGATCGCGCTGGTCCTGGAAATCGGCCAGGGACGTGTCGTCGGTGGTGTTCTGGATCTTGGTGTTGAGGCTCGCGATGCTGGAGAGGAGCGTGCTCGCCGTGGTCGTGTCGGTGCCGAGCTGAGACTCGATCCCGCTGCGCAGGGTCTGCACCGTGCTGGCTGCGCTGTTGATCTGGCTGGCCACCGCCGACGCGTTGCCCAGGACGGTCGTGCGCGCCGCCGCGGACGTCGGATTGGCGGAGAGTTCCTGAAGGGACTCGGTGAAGGTGTTCATCGTGCCGTCGAGCGACGTCGAACTCCCCGGCGTGCCGTACAGGGAATCGAGCTGGGAGATGATCCCCGCCTTCGTGCTGGTGTAGGCGGCGCCCGAGGTCTCGAGGCGGAGCTGCTTGAGCGCCGCCGCGTCGAAGGTACGGGTGATCGTGCCGGTGGCGACACCCGAATTGTTGGGCCCGGTGGCGACCGACGTGATCGTCCGCTTGACGTAGCCCGCGGTGCCGGCATTCGCGACGTTCTGCGAGACGAGGTTGATCGCCGCCTGCGTCGCGGCGAGCCCTGCGGTCGCGGTGGAAAGCGCGTTCAGCGACATGTCACGGCCTCCGCGTTCGGGTGCGCGTCCTCACTCAGCGAATCACATTCAGCAGGTCCGACATCATCGTCTGGGCCGTCGACATGACGCGCGTGTTCGCAGAGTAGGCCTGCTGCGTTACGATCATCTTAGAAAACTCGGTGGCAATGTCGGTATTGGATTGCTCGTTGCTGGCGCCCGTGATCGTGCTGCCGTCGAGGCCCGCGAGGGGCGGACCGGAATCGGCGGTCTGCAGGTAGTTGCCTTTGGAATCGGCCTTCAGACCGTCCGGGTTGGCGAACTGGGCGATCCCCACGGTGGCGAGCGTTTTCACCGACCCGTTGGAGAACGTGCCGCTGATCTTTCCGTCGGTGCCGACCGCGACGCTCGTGAGCGTGCCGGAGGTGTTGCCGTTCTGGCTCAGCGTGCCGGTGGTGACGGCGCCGCTCGCATCGGCGTACTGGGTCAGCCCCCCGGAGATGTCCAAGGTCAGGTTCGGAAACGTGTAACCTGAGAACGTGTCGCCGCTCAGATCGACCGTCACGGTGTTGGGCGCTGCGGCGCTCGCGCTCGGGGAGGTGAGCTTGCCGGTCGCGTCGAAAGCGAACGGCGTCGCCACGTCCGTCCAGGTCGGATTGCCCGTGGTGCCGCTGTCGTAGGACAGCTTCCACGTCGACCCCGTCGCGGTGCTGGTGAGCTGCGTCCAGCGCATGTTGATCGCCACGGGCGCGCCGCTGGGCGTGTAGGCGGTGATCGAGGGGCCGGCGATGCTGTTCGGCGGGGTGGTCGACGCGCTCGTGGTCGGCGTCGCCGGCAGATTGGCCGCGTAGGTGACCGTCGTGGTGGGCTGGGCCGGCAGGACGGGGTTGCCGATCACGACCGGCCCAGAACTGGTGACCTGACCGGTGAGCGGGTCGAGATTGTTGCCGGTCAGGTAGCCGCCCGCGCCGTTCATCAGGTAACCGTCCGCCGTCGGGGCGAAGTCGCCCCTGCGCGTGTAGGCGTTGGTGCCGCCGAACGTGGCGGCCCCGTTCGCGTCACCCGTCTTCTGCACCACCGTGAAGAAGCCCGTGCCGCTGATCGACATGTTGGTCGGCACGCTCGACGCCACGACATTGCCGGCGATCGTGTTGGTCAGCTGCGACTGGGCGAGCACAGAGCCCGCGACTTCGCGCTTCGGTGTCGTTTCGGACATCATGTCGACGAAGCTGGTGTCGACGCGCTTGTATCCAGTCGTCTGCGAGTTCGCGATGTTCCCGGAAATGTTGCTGATGGCGTAGGACTGCGCCTGCAGTCCTGAGACCGAGGTCTGCAGGGCGGTGAAGAGGTCCATGGCGAGCGATCCCGATGCGCGCCGCGACGGCCCGCAGACCGTGGAGTTGGCAACCGCCGTGCCACCGCTAAGTCACTGACGGATCAGAGGTCGGCCGCCCTCGACCCGGCAGGCTTGACCCACCCGGCGGGCTGGCCCGGCAGATCCTGCCGGGCGGTGCCCGTCCGGCGCGTCCGCGCGGGGCGGCCGGCGTTTACAGCGTGTTATCCGGCGCGTGCGAGGGTCGTGCGCGGACAGGGTCGTGCGCGGACCGGGATCGGGTGCGGAGCGTCCGGTCCGGTACGCGTGGGACGGATTTCGGATCTCGGGATCATGCGGGCGAAACGGACGAGCCTCGTCCACATCATCTACTTCTCGCGCCTGAACCTGTCGTCGGACCCGGCCAAGCGGTCCGAGCAGATCGGCGAGATCGGGCGGACGGCGCAGAAGAAGAACGAGTTCGCGGTGATCACCAGCTTCCTGGTCATCGAGGGCAACTTCGCCTGCCAGGTGATCGAGGGCGAGCGCTCGTCGGTGCACGAGACCTTCGACCGGATCAGCGCCGACACCCGCCACCGGGACGTCCAGATCAGCGAGTGGCGCGAGATCGCCAAGCGGGAATTCGTCCACTCCTTCAAGAGCGCCCAGCGCACGGCGGCCAACGACACGCTGTTTGCCAAGGCCAATCTGCTGCCTATGCTCCAACGCGGCACGCCGAAGGCCTCGGCGATCCACGGTCTGTGCCTGTTGTTGCAATCCGACACGATGACCCGCCAGGGCATCGACCACCTCTTCGTCTGAGCCGAGCGATGTCCGAGAGCGATACGCCCCCGATCCTCATCGTCGACGACCAGGAGAAGCTCCTGCGCCTCATCGTGATGCTGATGACCCGGATCGGATTCCCGGATGTCGAGGGCGTCACCAGCGGGCCCGAGGCGCTGGAGCGGCTTCGGCAGCGCCGCTACGCCCTGGTGATCTCCGACCTCGACATGGAGCCGATGGACGGCCTCAGCCTCCTGCGCGAGATCCGCGCCGACGACGCGCTGATGAACACGCCCTTCATGCTCACCGAATCGTCCTTCGACTTCGAGGACATCAACCTCGCCCACCAGGCGGGGGCGGACGCCTTCATCCTCAAGCCGTTCGACATGGCGGTGCTGAAGGCGAAGCTGAAGCAGGTGCTCAACCGCAAGCCGCGCCGGCGCGAGGCGCCGATGGCGGCGGAATCATCCCTGAGCGTGGAATTTCCGATGCTGGGGAAGTTCTGAGAGAAGTCAGACCGGGCATCCAGCACCCTCAACCGCGTCCCGAGATGCCGACGCGACCGCCGCGCTGCCCGACGGGCACCCGCGTTGCCCGCGGATGCGGGCACCTTAGACAAGGGCGGCGGCGGCATCAGGCGCGGGACCGCCTCAGGCCGCCCGCTTCTGGTAATCCTTCACGTCGGTGAAGCGCACCGCCGGGTAGCGCTCCTCCTCGTAGCGGAGCGAGAACGCCGTGGTCGCCATGAAGACCGGGGCCCCGTCGAGGTCCTTGGCCATGGCCGAGCCGTGCGAATCGATGAACTTGTCGAGCTCCGCCTCCGAGTCCGAAGACACCCAACGGCAGACCGAGAACCGCGAGGTCTCGTAGTCCACCGGCAGGCCGTACTCCGCCTGCAGGCGCTCCTTGAGCACGTCGAGCTGCAGCGCGCCGACCACGCCGACGATCGCCTGGCTGCCGTCCTGCGGGATGAACACCTGGACGACGCCCTCCTCGCCCATCTGCTGGAGCGCCTCGCGCAGCTTCTTGGCCTTCATGGCGTCGGTGAGCTTGATCCGGCGCAGGAGTTCGGGGGCGAAGCTCGGGACGCCGCGGAACAGCAGATCCTCGCCCTCGGTCAGCGTATCGCCGATGCGCAGCGTGCCGTGGTTCGGGATGCCGACCACGTCGCCGGCATAGGCCTCGTCGGCGATGGCCCGATCCTGCGCGAAGAAGAATTGCGGCGCCGAGAGCGAGATCGGTTTGCCGGTCCGCACCAGCCGGGCCTTCATGCCCCGGTTGAGCTTGCCCGAGCAGACCCGCATGAAGGCGATCCGGTCCCGGTGGTTCGGGTCCATGTTCGCCTGAATCTTGAACACGAAGCCGGTCATGCGCGGCTCGGTGGGCTCGACCAGGCGCTTGTCGGCGTCCTGGCCGCGCGGCGGCGGCGCAACCTTGGCGAGACCGTCGATGAGATCGCGCACGCCGAAATTGCGCAGCGCCGAGCCGAAGAACACCGGTGTCAGGTGGCCCTCGCGGAACGCGTCGAGGTCGAATGGCTTCAGCCCGCCCTCGGCGAGCTCCACCTCTTCGCGCCACGCGTCGGCCGCGCCGTTCTCGGTGAGGAGCTCGTCGAACAGCGGATCCTGCGGGCCCGACACCGTGACCATCCCGGCATCCTCGGCGGCGTCGAGCCGGCGCACGCGGTTGCCGCCGAGTTCGTATGTGCCGGAGAAGTTGCGGCCGGTGCCGATCGGCCACGTGACCGGGGCGACGTCGAGCGCCAGCGTCTTCTCGATCTCGTCGAGCAGCTCGAACGGGTCGCGGGCCTCGCGGTCGAGCTTGTTGACGAAGGTGACGATGGGGATGTCCCGCAGGCGGCAGACCTCGAACAGCTTGCGCGTGCGCGCCTCGATGCCCTTGGCGGCGTCGATCACCATCACGGCCGAATCGACCGCGGTCAGCGTCCGGTAGGTGTCCTCGGAGAAGTCCTCGTGGCCGGGCGTGTCGAGCAGGTTGAAGACGCAGTCGCCGTACTCGAAGGTCATCACCGAGGTGACGACCGAGATGCCGCGCTCCTTCTCGATGCCCATCCAGTCGGAGCGGGTCGAGACCCGGTTGCGCTTGGCCTTGACCTCGCCGGCGAGCTGGATCGCGCCGCCGAACAGCAGCAGCTTCTCGGTGAGCGTGGTCTTGCCCGCGTCCGGGTGCGAGATGATCGCGAAGGTGCGCCGCCGCGACACCGGATCGGCCGGCTTCGCCTCGGTCTTGGTCTGCATCAGCATGGAGCGAACGCTCTGGGTCGGCGGGACGTGGCGGCGCGCGGGGCGCGCGCGGTCTCGGACGATGGATCTCGGGATCGTGTAGCGGCAAGGCCCGATATTGGCAAAGACGCCGGCATCATGGGGCGGCCTTTCAGGTCCGGTACAGGGGCGCGGCCCGACGCTCCCCCGACCGATCCACGCTTCGCGAGGCTCCGATGTCGCGGGCCGCAGCACGCTGTTCTCTGGTCGCCGCCCTGCTCCTGGCCTCGGCGAGCCCCGGGCCCCGTGCGGCCGATGCGCCGCCGCCCGGCGTGGCGGCCGATGCCGCATTCCTGAACGCGCTGACCTGGGGCGTCACGCCCTCGGCCTTCGCGCGGCTCGAGGCCGAGGGCCGGACGCGCTGGCTGCACGCGCAGCTGCATCCGCCGGCCGAGACGCGCCTGCCACCGGCCGCGCAGGCCGAGGTCGACGCGCTGACGCCGCCCGGCAGCCTGTTCGCGCGCGCCCAGGCGCTGGACGCGCAGGCCAAGGCCGCCAAGGAGCTGGCCGATCCCGAGGCCAGGAAGGCCGCCGAGCAGGCGTTCCAGGCCGCGCTGAACACGGCTGCGCGGAACGCCGCCTCCGCCTGGGTGCTGCGGGCGCTCTACAGCCCGGACCAGCTGCGCGAGCGGCTGACGTGGTTGTGGTTCAACCGGTTCAACGTCCACCAGGGCAAGTCGACCCTGCGGGCCGCGGTGGGCGACTATCTCGACACGGCGATCCGCCCGCACGTGCTCGGGCATTTCCGCGACCTGCTGATGGCGAGCCTGCGCCACCCGGCCATGCTGCGCTACCTCGACAACGACGCCAACGCGGCGGGCCACCTGAACGAGAACTACGCCCGCGAGATCATGGAGCTGCACACGATGGGCGTCGGCTCCGGCTACAGCCAGAGCGACGTGGAGGCGCTGGCCCGGATCCTGAGCGGGGTCGGCATCGACCTGAAGCCAGAGGATCCAAAACTCCGCCCCGAGCACGCCGCCGAATACCGCCGCGACGGCCTGTTCGCGTTCAACCCGAACCGGCACGATTACGGCGACAAGATCCTTCTCGGGACGCGTATCCAAGGCCGCGGCTGGGCCGAGATCGAGGAGGCGGTGGACCTGATCGCCCGCCATCCCGCCACCGCCGCGAACGTCTCCCGGGCGCTCGCCACCTACTTCCTCGGCCAGGTGCCGGACGACGCGCTGGTGGCGCGGCTGGCCGCCGTCTTCGGGCGCACGGACGGCGACATCGCCGCGGTGATGGAAGCGCTGGTGCGAGAGCCGACCTTCGCGGCCGGCCGGAGCGAGGCGTTCAAGGATCCGGTGCGCTATGTCCTCTCGGCCCTGCGCATGGCCTACGACGACCGGGTGATCCTCAATGCCGGCCCGGTGCTCGGCTGGCTCAACCGCCTCGGCGAGGGCCTGTTCAACCGCTCGACGCCGGACGGCTACCCCCTCGATGCGGCGGCTTGGAGCGGGCCGGGCCAGCTCGCGACGCGGTTCGAGATCGCCCGGCAGATCGGCTCCGGTCCGGCCGGCCTGTTCAAGCCCGCAGGACCCGACCAGCCCGAGCAGCCGGGCTTCCCGGTGATCGCCAACGGGCTCTACTTCTCCGCGCTGTCGGCCACCCTCTCGGCCTCGACGCGGGCGGCGCTCGCCCAGGCGGTCTCGCCCCAGGACTGGAACACGCTCTACCTCGCCTCGCCGGAATTCATGCGATGAACCGTCGCGACCTGATCCGCGCCTCCGCGGCGCTCGGCCTGTCCTCGGTGGCCGGCCGCGTCTGGGCGACCCCGAAGGCCGACGCGCGCCTCCTCGTGGTGTTCCTGCGCGGCGCCTACGACGCCGCCAACGTGGTGATCCCCACCGGCAGCGACTTCTATTACCGGTCGCGGCCGAACCTCGCGATCGCCCGGCCCGACGCCGCGGACCTTAAGACCGCGGCGACCCTTGACGCAGACTGGAGCCTGCATCCGGCCCTGCGCGAGACGATCCTGCCGCTCTACGCGTCGGGACAGGCGGCCTTCGTGCCCTTCGCCGGCACCGACGACCTCACGCGCAGCCATTTCGAGACCCAGGACACGATCGAGATGGGGCAGACGGTGGGGGCCGCCCGCGACTACAATTCCGGCTTCATGGCGCGGCTGGCTGCGGAGCTGACCCGGGTCCGGCCGATCGCCTTCACCGACCAGATGCCGCTGATCTTCCGGGGCGGCGAGACCGTGCCGAACGTCGCCATCAACGGTGTCGGCAAGCCCGGCATCGACGACCGGCAGGCGCGCCTCATCGCCGCCATGTACAGCGACACCAAGCTTGCGGCCGCGGTGTCCGAGGGGTTCCGCGTGCGCGACGCGGTCTACCAGTCGATCTCCGACCATGCCGGCCAGGCCGACCGCGGGGCGGTCTCGCCCAAGGGCTTCGAGCTGTCGGCCCGGCGCATCGGCCGCCTGATGCGCGAGACCTTCAATCTCGGGTTCGTGGATGTCGGCGGCTGGGACACCCACGTGAACCAGGGCGCGGGCGCGGGCTACCTCGCCGACCGGCTGGGCGAGCTGGGGCGCGGTCTCGCCGGCTTCGTCGCGGAGATCGGGCCGGGCTGGTCGGACACGGTCGTGGTGGTGCTGTCGGAGTTCGGCCGCACCTTCCGGGAGAACGGCAACCGCGGCACCGACCACGGCCACGGCAGCGCCTACTGGATCCTCGGCGGCGGCGTCCGCGGCGGCCGCATCGCCGGGCCGCAGGTGCGGGCCGACGAGGCGCACCTGTTCCAGAACCGGGACTACCCGGTGCTCACCGACTACCGGGCCTTGCTCGGCGGGCTGTTCCGAAAGCTCTACGGCCTCGACCAGGCGAGCCTGCGCCGGATCTTTCCGAGTGCCGACCCGGCGGAGCTGGCGCTCTTGTAGAGAGGCGGCGCCGAAGCGAGCGGGCTAAAGACTCAGGAAAAAGCGCGGGCGCCCTCTCCCTTCCCCCTCTGCGGGGAAGGGTGGCCCCTGCGTCGGCAGGGGTCGGGAGAGGGGTGCGCGGCTTCAGGAAAGACCGCGACCGGCACGGCGGGCAAAACCTGATCCTGCGTCGTCGCTCCCCTCGCCCACCCCCTTTCGCAGGCCACCCTCCACCGCAGAGGGGGGGGAGGGAGAGACGCCGAGCCGCTTCTCTGAGGAGGTCGCCCCATCCCACGCCGATGTCGAGAACCCGGGATGCGTGAGCCTGCCGTGAACGGTTGAATGGCCAGGTCCGGGTGCTGGAACGCAAGCAGGGCCAAGAACCGGATTTCCTGGCGTCCGCCCGGTCAGGCCGCCGCGGCCGCCAGCGCGCGCAGGTCGCCGACCAGCTCGTCCACCCGCTCGGGCCGGGCATCCCAGGCGAACATGAACCGCGCTCCGCCGCCGATGAAGGTGTAGAACCGCCAGCCCCGGGCCCGCAGGCCCTCCATGGTGGCGGGGGGCATGGTCAGGAAGACGGCGTTGGCCTCCACGGGGAACAGCGCCCGCACCCCCGGCAGCCCGGCGACGGATGCGGCGAAGCGGCGGGCGCAGGCATTTCCGTGGGTCGCGTTGGCCAGCCACGCGCCGCTCTCCAGCATGCCGACCCACGGCGCCGCCAGGAAGCGCATCTTCGAGGCGAGCTGTCCGGCCTGCTTGCACCGGTAGCCGAAATCCTCCGCGAGCTTGGGATCGAAGAACACCACCGCCTCGCCGGCATGCATGCCGTTCTTGGTGCCGCCGAAGCACAGCACGTCGATGCCGGCCCGCCAGGTCATGTCCGCCGGGCTGCAGCCGAGGCTCGCGCAGGCGTTGGCGAAGCGCGAGCCGTCCATGTGCAGCGCGAGGCCGAGAGCCCGACAGGTCTCCGACAGGGCCCGCAGTTCGGCCAATGTATAGACCTGTCCGGTCTCGGTCGGCTGCGTGATCGTGACCACCCGGGGCCGCGGGAAATGGATGTCGGTGCGGTTGGCGGCGAGGCCGCGGATCGCCTCCGGGGTGAGTTTGCCCCCCTCGGTCCGGACCGTCAGCAGCTTGGAGCCGTTGGAGAAGAATTCCGGCGCCCCGCACTCGTCGGTCTCGACATGGGCCGAGTCGGCGCAGATCACGCTGTGGTAGGATTGACAGAGCGCGGCCAGGGCCAGGGCGTTGGCCGCCGTGCCGTTGAAGGCGAAGAACACCTCGCACCCGGTCTCGAACAGGCGGCGGAACGCGTCCGCGGCCCGGACCGTCCAGGCATCCTCGCCGTAGGCCGGCGCGTGTCCGCGATTGGCCGCCTCCATGGCGGCCCAGGCCTCCGGGCAGATGCCGGAGTAGTTGTCGCTGGCGAATTGCTGCGAGTCGTCGTGCTGCATCGGCGCAGCCTAGAGCCGCCGCCGAGCGCGTTGCAATCGGCCCGGGCTGCAAATCGTGGGCACACAGGGCTGGCGTGCATCGGACCGGTCGCAGTCTCCGAGCATGAACGATCGACGCGGCGACGGCGAAGATCGGTCGTGCGAAGCTGTTGGAACTGGTTCGCGCTTGGTGTAGAAGGCGCGCCAAGGCGTGGGCTCCACGCCGATTCGGAAACCGACGTTCCCGTCCCTCCCGGGTTCATCCCGGGCGAGGGACGTTGCCGGTTTCCAGATCGGCGGCGGGCTGCGCGAGCCCAAAATTCAGGTCCAGAGGATCAAGTCCGTTGCAGGTACTCGTTCGCGACAACAACGTCGATCAAGCGCTCCGCGTCCTCAAGAAGAAGATGCAGCGCGAGGGCATCTTCCGCGAGATGAAGCAGCGCAAGGCTTATGAGAAGCCGTCCGTGCGCAAGGCTCGCGAGAAGGCCGAGGCCGTCCGCCGCGCCCGCAAGCAGGCCCGCAAGACCGCGATCCGCGAGGGCCTGATCGCCGCGCCGAAGCCGAAGCCCCGTTTCCCCGCCGGCAGCCGCCGTCCCGGTTTCCCGTCGCCGTCGGCGGCCGGACCGCAGGGCGGCAACGCCTCCGGCCAGACCCCGGTCAGCCCGGCGACCGTCGCCTGAGCGACGCCATCTCGGTTTCGAGAAAGCCCGGCCCGCGCGAGCGGCCGGGCTTTTTCTTTGCGGTGGGACCTGCGGTTTCCGTTCGCAGGGCGTCTTCGCGGGCATGACCGGCGCTTGAAGCCGGCTGTTCCGCGCGCCTCCGGATCGGCGGGTTGCTGAAGCCACGGATCGTACGGGTGATCCGGCCGCCGGACGGCACTCGGGTCCCCAAGCGCCTGCGGCCTCCGATGGTCGCATGTCGGCTTCCGCGCGGCGCGACAGGCCGCTCGCCCGGGCGGGAGAGGTGGCCTGCGCCTCATGCTGCCGGGTCGCTACCGATGATGTATGGCTCCCGTAGCCCGTGAGGGAGCGCGGGTCGGCGGCTCCGCGCCCGGGATGGGCGACCATCGCGGCTCTGCGGCGGAGGGATCGGGCCGGGACGACGTCCCGCACAGGGGAAGCGCCGCTGCTCTGCCGCCTTCGGAAGCGGGTTTCCCCGCCTCCGACCCCTGCCGACGCAGGGGCCCGCCGGTCCGCCGCTCAGGCCGCCTTGGCGGCGATCGTGGCGCGCTCGGCCTGGACCAGGACATCGAGCGCCCGCCACGGCTTCTGCATGTACACCGCCTGATCGGGCAGGCGCGCGTCCCGGCTCGCCCCGGAGGTGACGACCACGCGCACGTCTGGCCAGCGGCGGCCGACTGCCTGGGCGAGGGAGATCCCGTCCATGGCGCCCGGAAGGCGCACGTCGGCGAAGAGCAGCGCCACGGTGACGTCGGCGCGTTCGAGCACCGACAGGGCGGCCTCGGCGCTCTCGCAGGCGATCACGCCGAGATCCGTCTCCTCCAGCACCGCGGTTGCGAGGTCGCGCACCGCCGCGTCGTCCTCCACCACGAGGGCCACGGGGCCGGAACTATCGGGCTGTGCGCGATCCATGAAGGTCTCCTGCTCTCGGTGCGTTGCCCCGCCTCGGGTCACGGTCCCGTCAATGGGCTTCTGATTCCCCGATTCGGCCATGCTGGCCTGTCACGAGCCGGCTCACAAGAGTCATAGCGAATCAGCGGCCGTCTGCCTGCCATGCGGTCAGATGGGGTCACTTCCGTGCGGAACGCCCGAATTTGGCGCACGGACCGCTCGGTTAAGAAACTGTTCACCGAAGCGGCCCGACTGTTAACCTGCTGCGAGCGAGCCGACCCATTCCGACGGTGCATCTCCATCGGATCCAACGCGGACCAGAGCTGAAGGATCGACGTCCCACATGTGCCGTTTCCTCGCCTATAGCGGTGAGCCGGTCTTCCTCTCTGACCTCGTCTGCGCGCCGACCCACTCGCTGGTGCACCAGTCGTTGCACGCCGATGAGGGGAAGACTGAAACCAACGGCGACGGGTTCGGCATCGGCTGGTACGCCGAGCGCCCCGAACCGGGCGTCTATCGCGACATCTCGCCGGCCTGGTCGGACGAGAATCTCGTCAACCTCTGCGGGCAGGTTCGGGCGCGGACGTTCTTCGCGCATGTCCGCGCCTCCACGGGTACCGCGACCGCCCGGGCCAATTGCCACCCGTTCGCCTACGGCCGGCACCTGTTCATGCATAACGGCCAGATCGGCGGCTACCATCGGATCAAGCGCCGGCTCGAGGCCCTGATCCCGGACGCGTACTACGATCATCGCCGCGGCAGCACCGATTCCGAAGCGATCTTCCTGCTCGCACTCGCCAACGGCCTCGAGGAGGATCCGGTCGGCGCGATGGCGCGGACGCTGAAATCCATCCGCGAGGTGATGGAGGCCGCCAACGTCTGCGAGCCGTTGCGCTTCACCGCGCTGCTCACCGACGGCGAGACGCTCACCGCCTACCGCTGGGCCTGCGACGGCCGCCCGCCGAGCCTGTATTTCCGCGATGGCCCCGGCGGCATCGTGGTCGTCTCCGAGCCGATCGACGGCTGCCGCGAGGGCTGGCAGGTCGTGCCGAAGGGCGGCACGCTCCGGGCGCGCCGCGGGGCGCCCGCACTCGTACAGGGTCCGGAGGCCGTCCGCGCCCGCGCCGCCGCCTGAACGCTGCCCCCAGCCATGCCGCCGGGGGCATTGCCGCGGCGCGCCACGCTGCCACATTCCGACCACGGCCCGTCGTGCGGCCGGGTGGGAAACGACCGATGTATCCGGATACCGAGCTTCACATCGCCGGGCGCTGGCGCGCGGGCGCCGACCGGGAAACCCTGGGGGTCCTGAACCCGGCGACCGGCGAGACCATCGGCCAGTGCGCCGTCGCCACCACGGCGGATCTCGACGAGGCCCTGGCGGCCGCGGCCCGGGCCTTCCCGGCCTGGCGGAAGGTCGCGCCGTTCGAGCGCGCCAAGGTGATGCGCAAGGCCGCCGACCTGCTGCGCGCCCGGGTGGACGACATCGCCCGGACCATGACCCTCGAGCAGGGCAAGCCCCTGGCCGAGTCGCGGGTCGAGACCCTGGCGGCCGCCGACATCATCGACTGGTTCGCCGAGGAGGGTAAGCGCGCCTATGGCCGCGTCATCCCGGGCCGCGCCGACGGCGTGCTGCAGGCGGTGGTGCGCGAACCGGTCGGCCCGGTGGCGTGCTTCACCCCCTGGAACTTCCCGATCAACCAGGCCGTCCGCAAGATCTCGGCGGCGCTCTGCACCGGCTGCACGGTGATCCTCAAGGGCCCGGAGGACACGCCAGCGAGCTGCGCCGCGCTGGTCCGCGCCTTCCTGGATGCCGGCATCCCGGGCGACGCGCTCTCGCTGGTCTACGGCGATCCGGCGACCATCTCGGCCTACCTGATCCCGCACCCGGTCATCCGGAAGATCTCGTTCACCGGGTCCACGGTGGTCGGCAAGCAGCTCGCCGCGCTGGCCGGCGCCCACATGAAGCGCGCCACCATGGAACTGGGCGGCCACGCCCCGGCCATCGTGTTCGGGGACGCCGACGTGGAGAAGGCGGTGGCCGTCCTCGCCCCGTCCAAGTTCCGCAACGCCGGCCAGGTCTGCGTCTCGCCGACCCGCTTCCTGGTGCACGATTCGGTGTTCGACCGCTTCGTCGAGGGCTTCACCGGCTACGCCAAGGCCGCGAAGGTCGGCGACGGGCTCGATCCCGATACCAAGATGGGCCCGCTGATCCACGGGCGCCGCCTGGAGGCGATCGAGGCGCTGACGGCGGACGCCGAGTCGGCCGGGGCGTCGCTGCGGGCGGGCGGCAAGCGCATCGGCAATCGCGGCAACTTCTTCGAGCCGACCGTCTTCACCGAGGTGCCCCTGAGCGCCCGGATGATGAACGAGGAGCCGTTCGGCCCGGTGGCGATGATCAACCGGTTCTCCGAGGACGACGAGGCGCTCGCCGAGGCGAACCGCCTGCCCTACGGGCTCGCCGCCTACGCCTATACCCGCTCGGCCGAGCGGGCGGCCCGGGTGTCGAACGCGGTCGAGAGCGGGATGATCTCGATCAACCACCACGGCCTCGCCCTCCCGGAGACGCCGTTCGGCGGCGTCAAGGATTCGGGCTACGGCAGCGAGGGCGGCCCGGAGGCGCTCGACGCCTATCTGGTGACCAAGTTCGTCACGCAGGCGAATTTCTGATCGGACGCGCGACGCATCAGTAGTGGGGTGGCGGCGGCTCCACCCCACGCGGGGCGGCCCGGGCGGCCGCCTCCTCCACCTGGTCCCGCAGGCCCTCGACCTGCCGGACGAGGCGGTCGATCACCCGCCATTGCTCGGTCACGGTCCGGTTCAGGTCCTCGATCGTCGCCTCCTGCTCGGTGAGACGCATCTCGAGACGATCGGTCCGGTTTGGCTCGTCCATGTCCGATTTCCCTTCGGACACCGGCAGGGCTGCGCGCGACCTCCTCCGTCCCGAGGCCCGAAACCGTATCAGAGCGCGCCTGTGCCGCAACCCGGAACGACACGTCCGGCAGAAGGGCGCGAGGCGCGCCGCGCACGGAGCTGTAACAGGCGCCATCGCAGCCCGCTGGTCCCGGAGACGGAGCGGACCGCCTGGGCCTGCGCGGTGCTCTGGGACCGGCTGGCGCCTGACCCGGTCGGCGGAACGCCGGGACCCGGGACGCCGCCTCGATAACATCGCCGCGCGCAGAGACGGCGGCGCCGAAGCCGTCGACCGTAGGTCGTTTCAGGCGGCCCGGGCCGCGGGCTCGGCCAGGGCCACCCGGTCGCGGCCACCGTTCTTGGCCGCGTAGAGCGCAGTGTCGGCCTGCTGCATCAGCGCCTCGTAGCCGACCCCGCGGTACAGCTGCGCGACCCCGATGCTGACGCTGACGCGCAGGCCGGGGAGTTCGGGCACCACGAGCTGCGCGAAGGTCCGGCGCAGCTCCTCGGCGCGGGCCAGGGCCTCGGCGGCCGAGACGTGCGGCAGCAGGCAGCCGAATTCCTCACCGCCCAGGCGCCCCAGCAGCGCACCCCGGGGCAACAGGGACGCCGCAATGGTACAGAACCCGACCAGCACGGCATCGCCGACCGCGTGGCCGTGGACGTCGTTGACGGCCTTGAACCGATCGAGGTCGATGAGCAGCAGCGCGCCGTCCCGGTGTCCGTCGATCGCCGCGAGGGCCGCCTCCGCGAAGGCCCGGCGGTTGGGCACGCCCGTGAGCGCGTCCGTCGAGGCGGCGATGCGCTGCTCGCGCTCGGCCCGCTCCTTCACGAGCGCCATGAAGGTGAACGCCGAGGCGATCGAAAACAGCATGGCGGCGAAGCACAGGATCGCCACCCAGGGCGAGTTCAGCGGGTTCGGGCCGAGCATCGGCGGACCCAGCAGCGTCGCGGGGATCCGGACGAAGTAGAAGAGGCCGTGCAGGCCCAATACGGCTCCGGCGCTGATCCGGGATGCGAGGCGCTCCCCACGGCCCTGCCAGATCTCCGCGGCGGCGCAGCCGCAATAGGCCGTCGCCGCCGCCGAGGCGTACAGAACGCGCAGGCTGATCGAGGCGTAGAACGCCGGGACGCAGCAGAGGACGCACCACACGGCTGCGCCCGCCATCGCCAGATCCAACCGGGCGCTCCGGCCCTCGAACGAGCGGACGCCGCTCCAGATCAGGCCGTAGGCCGCCAGCACCACGGCGTTGGCCAGGCCGATCGACACCACGTCGGGGATCTGGCCGCGCAGGGCCAGACCGGCCGAGCCCACCGACCCGACGAGATGCGAAGCCCCCCACAGGGCGAGCGCGCGGCAGTCGCGCGCCTGACGCCAGCTTGCCAGGAACAGCGTGCCGACCAGCAGGGTCGTGGCGGAACTGACGATCAGCAGGGTGGCGGGATCAAGCTGCACGACCGTCCATCGATCTCCGTTCCCCGGCGATCCCCGACTCGCCGTCACGGAGGTGAGCGCCGATTCGACCAATAATAACAGGATGATAGAGACTTGTTTACAATGCAATAACCCATTGGACTGGAATGGAATCCCCGACCGAGTCGGGCGGCCCCGTTTCGCCGAGGGGTCACTGAGCGCCCGGGTTTCCGCGAACAGCGACATCCTGAACGGCGAATGCTTTCCCTCGGCGTGCGGAACCCCGAGCGCGCCTCGGTCGACGTCGGTTATCCGGGCCGAGGAAGGCGCAGGGCTCCCCACGCTCCGGAGGTGTCAGACCGGGAGGCCCGACACCTCGGGACGCCTGGCGGAATCCGGCTCAGGCCGCGTGGATCACCGGAACCGCCGGTGCCCCTTCCCATTCGGTATTGGCGGGGATCGATTCGCCCTTCATCACGATGGTCAGCGGCCGCAGCCGGGCGAAGTCGCCGACCTTGGTGTCGTACAGCACCGTCGAGAACGCCCCCACCGACACGCCCTTGCCCACGACCACGCGGCCGATCTTCATGATCCGGTCCTCGTAGAGATGGGTCTGGAGCGCCGAGACACGGTTGATCGTGGCGAAATCGCCGATCGTGACGCAATCGAACTCGGTGATGTCGGTGGTCAGCATGCACACCCCCTGGCCGACCTTCACGCCGAACAGACGCAGCACCCAGGGCAGGAACGGCGTGCCCTGGAGATGCTCCAGCAGCACCTTGCCGGCGAGCCCCCAGTAGGCCACCGCGATGGCCTCGGTGCGCATCGCCCACCAGGACCACATCGGCTGCATGCCGGGCTTGTAGACACCCATCAGCAGCCACTTCATGGCGATCACCGCGCTCGACTGGATCAGCGCGATGGCGACGCTCGCCGTGACGAAGCTGATGGCCAGTCCCGACCAGTCCTTCTCGAGGATCGCCGGATAGAAGTACCAATCGATCACCGTGATCGCCAGGGTGATGTAGAGCATCGGCGAGAACGAGGTCGCGAAAGCCTCGAACACGCCGCGCCGCACCTTCGGCCACGTGCCGGGTTCGTAGGTCTGCGCGGTCGAGCCGAGATCGACCTTCTGCCGGGCGGGGAGCCGGATCGGCGGCGAGCCGAACCACGTCTCGCCGGGACTCATGGCGTCGTTCGCGGGCGGCTTCGACTTGATGCCGATCAGCACGTCGTCGGGGATGATCGCGCCGGGCGGCACCACGGCGTCGTTGCCGACGAAGACCCGCGCGCCCGTTCGGGTCGGTTCCAGGTGCATCCAGCCGCGGCGGACCTCCTCCTCGCCGTACACGACCTCGTCGGCGATGAAGTTCTTCGCGCCGACCTCGGCGAGGTCGTAGCGGCCGGCGAGGTTGGTCGAGATCTCGGCGCCGTGGCCCATATTGGCCCCCATCAGCCGGTACCAGGCCCGCATGTAGACGGTGGCGAACAGCGACGAGAGCGTCTCCAGCGTCACCTCGACGGCGAGCGCCAGCGACCATTTCCGCAGGTAGAACAGCGAGTGCACCGAGTAGGTGCCGGAGCGCGTCCGCGGCAGCACGATCCAGCGGATGCCGGCGATCAGCAGCACCGTGCCGGCCGTCATCAGCATGGCGGTGGGCCATGTGAGGATCGGCAGATAGAAGTGGTAGTCGACGTCGGTCATGTCGGACAGCGAGTCCGAGATCTGGTCGAAGATGAAGAAGGCCGGGAAGATCGGCAGCAGGCCCACCGCGGGGATCGCGCCGAGCAGCACCACGTAGGCCGCCAGGAAGGCGGCCCGGCGCGACCACGAGGCCTCGGCGGCGGCCGGCAGTTCGGCCGGATCGGCCATCCCGACCTTGCGGCCGGGTGACCCGTCCCAGCGCTCGGCGGCCCCGACGCGCGATCCGGCCGGGATGGTGGTGAGATCCCCGATCTCGGCCTGGGGACCGATCACCGTGTCGTGGCTGATCACGCAGGAGGTGCCGATCGCCGCGTCGGCACCGATCTCCGCCGTGCCGATGACCAGCTCGTTGCCGACGATCTCGGCGTTGGCGATGACGAGGCGGCCGCCCAGGGAGGCGCCGTCGCCGATGGTCAGCAGGTCGGGGGCGCCGATCTCGACGTCGGAGATCAGGGTGTCGCGGCCGACCCGGGCACCCATCAGCCGAAGGTAGACTGCGATCGCCGGCGAACCCTGCAGCCATTTCACGTGGACGAGCGGCGCGAGACGCTGCGCGAGCCACCAGCGATAGTAGTACGCGCCCCAGAGCGGGTAGCGACCGGGCTTGGTCCGGCCGAGGATCAGCCACTTGCCCGCCACCGCGATGACCGCGGTGACGCCGTTGATGGCGACGTAGACCAGCAGCAGCACGCCGAGTTCGGCGAAGAAGCCGAGGCCGCCGCCGGTGAGCAGCAGGTAGGTCACGAACATCCCGAGCCACTGCACCGTGGCGAGCGCGATGACGAAGGGCAGCGCCACGAGTTGCGCGAACCCGCACAGGGCCCGGCGCAGCAGCGGTGGCGGCTCGAAGCTCAGGTCCCGGATGGCGGCCGCCGCCCCCATGCCGCCGGTGCGGGCGATCAGCGCGTCGGCCATTCCGCGCATGGTGCGCAGGGCGTAGACGTCCGGCAGGGTGATGCCGGCGAGCGCCGGCGTCTCGCGGACCGCCGAGACGAAGCGGGCGGCCAGCAGCGAGTGGCCGCCGAGGTCGGCGAAGAAATCGCCCTCCAGCGGGATCGGCTGGTTGCCGAAGACCTGCTTGGCCGCCGCGACCAGGGCCGCCTCGGTCTCGTTGGCCGGCGCCTCCTGCTCGCCGTCGGCGTCCACCACGGTGAGCGGCGCGATCTTCAGGGCCTTGCGGTCGACCTTGCCGGAGGTCAGCCGCGGCAGGGTCTCGGCCAGCTCGAAGTGGCCGGGCACCATGTAGGGCGGCATCTGGCCGGCGAGGATCCGCCGCAGGGCGGCGATGTCCACCGACCGACCGCGCTCCGGGATCAGGAAGGCGACGAGCCGGTCGACGCCGTCGTCCTGCCGCAGCACGACGGCGGCCTGGTTGATGTCGGGCACGCTGCGGATGCGCGCCTCGATCTCGCCGAGCTCCACGCGGAAGCCGCGGATCTTGACCTGATCGTCGATGCGGCCGTGGAACACGATCCGACCGGCCGCGTCGAGCGAGACCGCATCCCCCGAGCGGTACAGGATCGGGTCGGCCCCGTCCGACGCGAAGGGGTTGGCGATGAATTTCTCCGCCGTCAGTTCGGGACGCGCGAGGTAGCCGCGGGCCACGCCGGGACCGCCGATCAGCAATTCGCCCTGCTGGTCGCGGCCGAGCAGGCCGAGATCCTCCCCGGCCACGTAGACCGAGTAGTTCGGGATCGGGCCGCCGATCGTGACCGGCTCGCCGGGCCGCATCTCGGCCGCCGTCGCCACCACGGTGGCCTCGGTCGGGCCGTAGGTGTTGAACATCTGGCGCGCGCCGGTGGCCCAGCGGGCGACCAGCGGCTCGGGCAGGGCCTCGCCGCCGAGCAGGACGAGGCGCACCGTCGGCAGATCGCCCGAGATCATTGCCAGGAGGGTCGGCACGGTGTCGAGCACCGTGATCCGCTCCGCCTCCAGGATGCCGGGCAGCGCCTCCACGTCGCCCATCATGGCCGGGCTCGCCACGAACAGGCTCGCGCCGACGAGATACGGAACCCAGATCTCCTCCATCGAGAGATCGAAGGCCACCGAGGCGCCCTGAAAGACGACGTCGTCGGCGCGCATCCCGTAGAGGGCGTTCCCGGACCGCAGGAAATGGCAGATGTTGGCGTGGCTGATGACGATGCCCTTCGGCACGCCGGTCGAGCCCGAGGTGTAGATCAGATAGGCGGGGTGGTCCGGGGTGAGGCCGGCGGCACGGGAGTCCGGCACCGGCGCCCCGGCGGGGGTCGCGGCGTCGAGATCCGCCGGGGTCAGCGCCGGGGCCGCGTCCGGCGCTGCGGGTTTTAGCGCCGGCGAGACCAGCAGCGCCCGCGCGGCCGAATCCCTGAGGCAGACGCCCACCCGGTCGGCGGGGGCCTCGGCGTCGAAGGGCAGCCACGCCGCCCCCGACAGGGTGATGCCGATCTGCGCGACCAGCAGATCCGGGCCCCGGGCCATCCAGAGACCGACCACGTCGCCGGGGCCGATGCCGCGATGGGCGAGGCCGGCGGCGATCCGCCCGGCCTGGGCGGCCACCTCGGCGTAGGTCAGGTGCGGGTGGCGGCCACCCGCCACGACGCGCGCGCCGTCGATCAGGCAGGGATGGTCCGGCCGGGCGCGGGCCGAGTCCAGGAAGATCTCGCCCAGCACCTCGTCGCGGATCAGCTCCGGACGGTGCGCGCCGCGCAGCACGGCAGCCCCGTCGCCGGGACGCTCGCGCTCCCCGGCCGGGCCGGGCCGGGTCTTCTCGGCGACGTCACTCATCCGCTGCTCCGCTGACCGGCCGCCGGGGCCAGCACTGACCGTGGCCGTCGCCCTATAGCCCGTCGATCGTGCCGTTATCGAGGCGGCTTTGCACTGCCCCGGCGCACGCGATCAAGCCCAGCGCCAGCCGCCGGGCTCCAGGACCAGGACTTCGCCCTGGCGAATGCCGAGGCGGGGCGCGGCGTAGGGGTCGAGGTGACCCAGCGCCACCAGCGCCGCCCGGGCGACGCCGCCATGGGCGACGACCACGGTGTCGCGCTCCAGGCCGGTGAGGGCCGGGCCGACGCGCTCGACGAGCGCCGCGTAGCTCTCGCCGCCGGTGCCGGGGGGACGGTGACGCCACCGGTCGCGCTCACGCCCCGCGGCGCCGCTCGGGTCCCGGCGGCGGATCTCGGACCACGTGGACCCCTCCCAGCTGCCGAAGCCGATCTCCCGCAGGCGCGGGTCCGTGCGGTAGGCCTCGGGGGGCAGGCCGAGGGTCGTCCGCAGGATCTCCATGGTGCGCCGGGTCCGCCTCAACGGGCTGGCGACGAAATCCGCCTCCGCGAGGAGCGCGCCCGCCTGGGCGGCGAGGCGCGCGGCGACGGCGACGGCCTGCGCCTCCCCCTGCGCGTTCAGGTCGGTGTCGCGGCCGCCCTGGAGACGCCCCTCGGCGTTCCAGTCGGTCTGGCCGTGCCGGATGAAATAGATCGTAGCCAACCCTGTCGAACTCCGTCCTGCGCGGGAGTCTGGAACGGCCAGGATGCACGGCCGTTCTCGCCGTCGGTCGGCAACGTCCGGAAACAGGTCCTGCCCATGTCGAAGAAGCACGGCAAGCATCATCCCGGCCACAGGCCCGGCGGCGGGGTGACAGATGGGGTCGACCTGAACGGGGGCACGCGGGGCGATGGTCCCGGCGATGCCGGCCGGCCGGTCGCGATCCCGGCGGCCCGGGGCATCGTGTCGGTCGCGCCAGGCGCGCCGTTCGACCTCGCCGCCGTGGACGCCGACGCCGATGGCGGCCTCGACAAGGCCTGGGCGAAGGAGGCGCTGGCGACGGAGCGCGCGCGCATCGTCGAGCTGCAGGAGCGACTCTACGCCGAGCGCGCCCGGAGCCTGCTCCTGGTGTTTCAGGCGATCGACACCGGCGGCAAGGACGGGACGATCCGGGCGGTGCTCAAGGGCGTGAATCCGCAGGGCTGCACGGTGGCGTCGTTCAAGGTGCCGTCGAGCGAGGAACTCGACCACGACTTCCTCTGGCGCTACCACGCCCGGACGCCGGGGCGCGGCATGATCGGGGTGTTCAACCGCAGCCACTACGAGGACGTCCTGGTGGTGCGCGTGAAGGGTCTCGTCCCCGACGCGGTCTGGCGGAGCCGCTACGGGCTGATCAACGACTTCGAGCGGCTGCTCACCGAGTCGGGCACGACGATCCTGAAGTTCTTCCTGCACATCTCGAAGGCCGAGCAGAAGAAGCGTCTCGAGGCGCGGATCTCCGATCCGGAGAAGCATTGGAAGCTCGATCCCGGCGACCTCGTCGAGCGGAAATCCTGGGATTCCTACCAGCAGGCCTTCGCGGACGCGCTCGGACGCTGCTCGACGCCGCACGCCCCGTGGCTGGTCGTGCCGGCCAATCACAAATGGTTCCGCAACTACGTGATCGCCAAGACGGTCGCGGATACGCTGGAGGCGATGGACCCGCGATTCCCCGAGGCCCCCAAGGGGATCGCCGACCTCAAGGTCCCGGACTGAGGCGGAGAGCTGTGCATGCTGGAGGTCCGCGAGGTCGCCGTTTCGGGCTACCGCTCCCTCCGGCGGATCGGCTTCCCGGTGGACGCCCTGTCGGTCTTCGTGGGCGGCAACGGCACCGGCAAGACCAACCTCTACCGGGCGCTCGAACTCCTGCAGGCCGCCGCGCGCGGCACGCTGACCCGCGACCTCGCCGCGGAGGGCGGCATGGAGTCGGTGCTCTGGGCCGGCCGGCGGCGGCAGGGCGAGCCGGCCCGGATCACCCTGTCGGTGACCCTGCGCAACGCGCGCGCCGGCCAGGACTTCACCTACGCGGTGGAGATCGGGCTCGTGCCGCAGGCCGGTGGCGCGACCTACGGAGCGGCGTTCCCGCAGGAGCCGCAGGTGAAGGCCGAGCGCCTGACCGTCCTGACCGGCGGACGGGCGGCCGTGATCCTCGACCGCGACCGCCGCACCGGCTTCGTCCGGGATGCGGCCGGGCGCAAGCAATCCCTCGGGACGGACCTGCTCGCCACCGAGACCGCGCTCGGCGGCCTGCTCGATGCGGCCAGCCAGCCGGAGATCGCCCTCGTGCGGCAGGCGATGACGGCGTGGCGGTTCCACCACGGCTTCCGGACCGACGCGGACGCGCCCCTCCGGCGGCCGTGCCTCGCGGTGACCACCCCGACCCTGGCCTCGGACGGCTCGGACCTCGCCGCGGTGTTCGCCACCCTGGCGCATATCCGGCAGGACACGACCGAACTCGATGGCGCCGTGGACGACGCCTTCCCGGGCGCGCGCCTCGTGGTGCCCGAACCGGGACGGGAGGCGCAGTTCGGCGTGTCGTTTCCCGACTTCCGCGGCCGGGTCTTCGCCGCCGCGGAACTGTCGGACGGGACCTTGCGCTACCTCGCCCTCGCCGGCGCGCTGCTCGGCTACCGCCTGCCGCCGTTCATTGCGCTGAACGAGCCGGAGACCAGCCTGCATCCAGACCTGATGGAACCCCTGGCCGGGCTGATCGCCCGCGCGGCGGCACGCACGCAGGTCTGGCTGGTGACGCATTCCGAGCGGCTCGCTGCCGACATCGCTGCGCTCGGGGTCGCCCGGCCGCGGACGGTGCTCAAGCGCGACGGCGAGACCTGGATCGAAGGCCTGAGGCTCTCGGGCACCTTCGCGGATGCGGACGCGGATTGACCACCCGGCTCCGATGAGGCGCGCGGACCGAGACCGAAGCGCCTCCGCCCGGTCATTCCTCGTGGAGTGCCGCCGGCGCTCGCGACGACGGACCGCGCCTAATCCTTGTCGAGGGTCAGGTCCGGCGCGTCGGGGTTCTTCATGCCGACGACGTGGTATCCGGCATCCACGTGCAGGATCTCGCCGGTCATGCCGGCGGCCATGTCGGAGACGAGGTAGGCCGCCGTCTCGCCGACCTCGCCGATGGTGACGGTCCGGCGCAGGGGGGCGTTGTACTCATTCCACTTCAGGATGTAGCGGAAATCGCCGATCCCCGAGGCGGCCAGCGTCTTGATCGGCCCGGCCGAGATCGCGTTGACCCGGATGTTCTTGGGCCCGAGATCGGCGGCGAGGTAACGGACCGACGCTTCCAAAGCCGCCTTCGCGACGCCCATCACGTTGTAGTGCGGCATCCACTTCTCGGCGCCGTAATAGGTCAGCGTCACCAGCGAGCCGCCCGGGCGCATGATCTTTTCCGCGCGCTGCGCCACCGCGGTGAACGAGTAGCACGAGACCAGGAGCGATTTGGTGAAGTTGTCCTCCGAGGTCTCGATGTAGCGGCCGGTCAACTCGTCCTTGTCGGAGAACGCGACGCAGTGGACCACGAAGTCGATCCCCTCGGGGAAGACCTTGGACGCCTCGGCGAACACCGCGTCGATCGTGGCGGCCTCGGTGACGTCGCAATGGCCGATGACGTGGGCGTCGAGTTCCTTGGCGAGCGGCTCGACCCGCTTGCGCAGGGCATCGCCCTGGTAGGTGAAGGCGAGTTCCGCGCCGTGGGCGCGGGCGCTGCGGGCGATGCCCCAGGCGATCGAGCGGTTGTTGGCGACCCCGAGCACGATGCCCCGCTTGCCCGCCAGAAGGCCCTGCCCGTGTTCCGCCATGATCGATCCCGAAGCCTCGCGGCACCGCGCGGCACCGGGGGGCCTCCTTACCGGAGGCGGCCCGGGGACGGAAGTCCGGGGTGCCCCCGGGCGCTTTCAGGTTCGGGCCGCCGTCGCCGGCCGCTCGGGAAGCCCGGGCTCAAGCGGCCTTGGCGCTGCGCCGGGCCCGGGCGAACTCCGTCAGCGCCGCGTCGTCGCCCTGCGGCAGGACGATCGCCGTGGTGGCGAACAGGTCCCCCGGGACCCCGTCCTTCCGCGGCAGGCCCTTGCCGCGCAGGCGGAAGGTGCGGCCGGAACTCGTCATCGCCGGCATCTTCATCTCGACGGCGCCGGTCAGCGTCGGAACGCGGATCGTCCCGCCGAGCACGGCGTCCTCCAGCGGCACCTCGACGGTGGTGCGCAGGTCCGATCCGTCCACCGTGAAGCTGGGATGCGGTCGGATCCGGATGGTCAGCAGCGCGTCGCCGGGCTCGCTGCGGGGTCCCGCGCCCTGGCCAAGACCCCGGAGCCGGATCGTCTGGCCGTCGACCACGCCCCGGGGGATGACCACGTCGACCTCCCGGCCGGTCGGCAGGTACAGGCGCAGCTTCTCCTCGCTGGCGACCTGTTCGAGGGTCACCGACAGCTCGGCGGCGACATCCTCGCCCTTCGCGGCCGGGCGCTGGGTGCCGGGGCCGGCCCCGCCCGCGCGGAAGGCCTCGCCGAAGATGTGCGAGAAGATGTCCTCGCCCATGCCGCCCACGCCGCCCTGCCGGTTGCGGGCCATGTTCTCGAAGTCGAATCCGCCGCCGCGTCCGCCGCCGAAGCCGCCACCGCCACCGAAACCTTCGAAGCCGGTCGCGCGCGGCCTGCCGTCGGCATCGATCTCGCCGCGGTCGAACTGCTTGCGCTTCTCGGAATCGCCCAGGATCTCGTAGGCCGAGTTCGCCTCGGCGAACCGGTCCTTGGCCTTCACGTCGTTCTTGTTGCGGTCGGGGTGGAAGTCCTTGGCGAGCTTGCGATAGGCCTTCTTGATGTCGGCCTCGCTCGCCCCCTTGGCCACGCCCAGCACGTCGTAGGGATTGCGCATGGAACTCTTGGCTGTGCGGTGTGGGGTTCGGACCCCGGATGTGGGGAGGTTGTTGCATCTCTGCAACGCTGTCTGCGCCGAAAGTCTGCGGGTTCGCGCGTGACGTCAAGCGGCGGATCTCGCCCCCGGCAGGCCCGAACCTAACTAGACCGGGCGATCGGGGCGGGCGTCCTGAACCGGCCCGCGACCGCCGAATCGCCGGAGATGCGAGACCCGATGCAATATGCCTGCGATCACGTCCATCTGCGCAGCCGCGACGCCGTGAGGGCCGCGCGCTTCTACATCGAGACCTTCGGGGCGCGCGAGGTCAAGCGCGTCGGCGACGACCCGGTCGAGCGTGTGGTGCTGGATCTCGGCGGTCTCGCGCTCTTCATCGAGCAGGCGCCGGCCGAGATCAACGCCGCCGCGGCGACGCCCTGTCTGGGCATCGAGCATATCGGGCTGCGCACCGCCGACATCGAGGCGGCGATGGCCGACCTCACCGCCCGGGGCGTGCCGGTGCGGACCGGCATCACCGCGCGCGGACCCGGACTGCGAATCGCCTTCGTGGAGGGTCCGGACGGGGCGCTGATCGAGATCTTGGAGCGCGCGCCGTCCTGAGGACGGCGAACGGTCCGGAAGATAGTCCGCTACCGGGCGCCCGCTGCCAGCGGCACGATCCGGTCGTGGTCGTCGTCGGTGCCGTACACCGCGCCCAGCACCGCCTCGCAATGGAGCTGGACGCGGGCATGGCACTCGCACGCCGCCGCGGAAACCGCCGCGCGGTCGAGGATGGTGATGCGCCCGCGCGCGACGCGGACGAGGCCCTGGTCCTGAAGCATCCGCAGGATGCGCGTCAGGTACGTGCGCTGGACGCCGAGCATCGCCGCCAGCACCTCGTGGGTGATCGGCAGCGTGTCGCCCGTCAGCCGATCCTGGTGGGTGAGGAGCCAGCGCAGGCACCGCTGCTCGATCGGATGCACGGCATTGCATGCGGCCGTCTGGAAGAGCTGCGCGAGAAAGCAATCGGCGTAGCGCGCGAGCAGCTCGCGCAGCGTGGCGGATCGGGCCACGGCGTCCTGAAGCCGGCCGATCTCGAGGCGCAGCATCGGTCCACCGACCTGAACCAGCGCGTTGGCCGAGGCCGGGACGCGCCCCTGACTCACGATCCCGCCGACCGCACCCTCGTGGCCGATGGTGGCGGTCTCGGCGGACCGCCCGTCCCGCGTGGTCACCACCAGCGCGACCACGGCGTGCGCGCGGGGAAAGGTGATGTGCGTCACCTCGTCCCCCGCCTCGAACACGGTCGCACCCCTGTCGTAGGAGACGGCTGCGAGGTGGGGTGTGATCAGCGCGCGATCCGGGATGGAGAGCGCGTCGAGGAGCAGGTTGCCCGTGCGGGCGTCACTGTCGATGGGCATCGTGCGCGGTGCGGTGCGGGAGAAGAGGCTCCCGACGGGATCCTGACCGGGCCGCCTCGCCGACGCCCGGACCGGAACTCGATACTCCGCGGGCCGCGCGCCGGAACTAACCTTTGTTTGCTTCCCGAGCCGGCATCTACTTGTCCGTGCAAAGCCCCTGCTCGGAGAGCCGCTTGTGCTCCCGCGGATCGCAGTCCGTGGACAGGAACGAAGCCCAGTCTGACGGCGTGCCGTAGAAGGCGTTCCGGTCGACATCGCCCTGCACGCCGGGGACCCGGCCTGTGGAGGTGAATTGCCAGAGCATCCACTTGCGGTTGACGAAGCGCTGCTCGGGCTCCGCCGCGGTCGAGCGCAGCCAATGCGGGTAGTCGGGCAGTTCGCCTTCCAGGACGTCCTTGTGGAAGGTGATGTCGGTGTAGATGATCGGGCGCTTGCCGGTATAGCGCTCCATCTCCTCCAGCATCTCGGTGACCATCGCGAGGGCCTGGGCCTTGGGCAGCTTCTTCGGGCAGGTCTGCGAGTGGCCGTTCCACTCGACGTCGAGCACCGGCGGGAGGGCGGTCGGATCGTTGGGCACGTTCCGCTTGAACCACTCCATCTGTTCCCGGGCCGAGCGGCACCAGAACACGAAGTGGTAGGCGCCCCGCGGCACCCCGGCCCGCGCCGCGCCGTCCCAGTTGGTCCGGAAGCGCTCGTCCACGTGATCGCCGCCCTCGGTCGCCTTGATGAAGGCGAACTGGGTGCCGGCCGCCCGGACCGAGGCCCAGTCGACGTTGCCCTGCCACTTCGAGATGTCGATGCCCTGGATCGGGTGCTGCTTGGCCTTGGCCACGCCCGGATGGGGCTTGGCGTCGCCCTTGGTCGGGTAGAAGTCGCTGTTCGACGCGCAGGCGGCGAGGCCCGCCAGGATCGCGGCGGCGGCGACACGCCCGGCGATCCGCCGGGCCGCCGCGAGACGACCGCCGACGCCCCGGACCAAATCGCCGGACGACGACCGCGAAAGGTTGGTGAACCGCTTCATCAGTGCTCAGCCCGCCACCGAAAGAGCGCCACAGACAGACGTATTCGATGGCCCCGGCGCGGTTAACGGAGCTTTGCGATCATTGCGGCGGAATTCCGAGATGCGTTGCAGCGCCGCGACATACGCCGGGCGTCCCCGGCTGTTTCACAGGATGTCACCCGGCTAAGTGCCGGCCCTGAAACGCGAGTCCGGTCACACCGCCGTGAGCAAGCAAATCTTTACCATAGGGTACGAAGGCCTCGACTCGGAGCGCCTCGGGGGCGTCCTGCGCGACGCGGGCGTCGCCGTGCTGGCGGACGTCCGGGCCGTGGCGAACTCGCGCAAGCGCGGCTTCTCGAAGGGGGCACTCGCGGCGTCCCTTCACGATGCGGGGCTGGGCTATGCCCATCTGCGGAGCCTGGGCACGCCCAAATCCGGCCGGCAGGCGGCCAGGGCCGGGGACGCGGCGCTGATGCGGCGCATCTACTGCGAGGAGGTGCTCGACACCGCCGCCGGCCAGGCCGCGCTCGACGAGCTCGCCGCGATGGCCGAGGCCGCGCCGGTCTGCCTGCTCTGCTTCGAGCGCGACCCGGCGCAATGCCACCGGCGCGTCCTGGCAGAGCACCTCGCGCAGCGCGGGTTTTCAGTCAGCGACCTGTTCGGGTGAGTCGCGCCGGGCTCAGAGCCCGGGACGCACCGGGATGCGGGCGCCCAGCGCGCCGGCGAGACGCCGCACCGGGCCCAGCGCGGCGTCCAGGCGTCCCGACCGCACCGCGCGCGGCGGACGCGGCCGCCGGTCCGGATCGGATACCGGCTCGACCGGCATGTAGAGGGCGTCGAAGAAGGACAGCTCCAGAAGCGTCGCTCCGTCCGAATCGGTCATCACCACGGAGGCGTCGAGCAGGCGCGGGTCGCCGCCGTGCTGGCGCATCAGGCCCTGCACGATGGTGCGCGCCGCCACGCGGGCGGCGTCGGCATCGGCGATCCACTGGGCGGCGGATGCCGGCAATGCGGTCTCGCCGAGGCGGATGGTGAAGTGGGCGCGGACCATGGAGGCGCTCCTGGAAGGCCGGGGGGCGTGCGTCAGGCCGCCTGCGCGCCGTCGACGGTCTCGGCCTTCTCGGCGGCCGATTCGGGATCGAAGGCGTCGGCCAGCAGGCCGAGGCGGCGCGCCATGTCCCGCACCTCGTTCAGCGCGATCGACTTCTGGCCCTCCTTGACCGCGCGGGTGATGTCGCTGACCTGCGTGGTGGCGATCCGCTTCAGTTCATCGGCGAGCTGGTGGCTGGTCATCATCGCGTCCGGGCCGGGATTTCGGTCTGCGCCGAGACCGTGGGGCGCGGGCGCTTACCAAGGCGTTTCGCGGCGCCGCGCCGCCTGTGGACAAGACCGGGGATCCGCGGCCGCGCTCAGTCCTGAAGGTGGCGCGCCGCGATGATCGAGGCGGCCGTGCGGTTCTCGACACCGAGCTTGGCGTAGATGCCTTCGAGGTGCTTCGTCACGGTGCGGTGGCTCAGGCCCAGAATCTCGCCGATGTCGCGGCTGGACTTGCCCCGGGAGAGCCAGAGCAGCACCTCGGCCTCGCGGCCGGTGACGGGCAGGCGGGCCCGAAGCCGCTCGACCCCCGCCGCCCGCTCCTCCGGGGACAGGCGGAGCAGGATCTCGTCCGGGGTGCGGCCGATGAAGCTCAGCGCGTAGGCCGCGCCGCCGGGATCGGTGAGGGTCAGGGGGTTGGCGGTCCCGGTGAGGCGGCCGCGCAGCCAGTCGCGGGCCCGGGCCGGCAGCGCGAGGGCGCCCGAGGGGTCCGAGGCCAGCCCGGCGAGCAGCCGGCCCGCCTGCGGCGTCGACCACAGCACCGCCCCGTCCTCCGAGACCGCGAACAGCGTCCGCCCGGCGGTGTCGAGGGCCGCCCGGGCACTCTGCGCCGCCCGGGCGCTGGCGAGATGCACGCGGATCCGGGCGAGGATTTCGTCGGGGGCGATGGGCTTGGTGACGTAGTCGATCCCGCCGGCGCTCAGGCCCTTCACGATGTGCTCGGTCTCCGAGAGCCCGGTCATGAAGATCACCGGCACGCCGGCGAGCTGCGGCTTGGCCTTCAGCCGCCGGCAGGTCTCGAACCCGTCGAGGCCCGGCATCATCGCGTCGAGCAGGATCACGTCGGGGGTGATCTCGTCCACCAGGGCGAGCGCAAGGTCGCCGCCCACCGCCACCAGGACGGTGGCGCCGGACCGCTCGATCGCCTCGGTGAGGAAGCTCAGCGTGTCGGGCGAATCGTCGACCACCAGGACGACGTCGCGCTGCGCCCGGACCGGCGGCGGCTCAGTCATCGCGGGCGAGACCCTGGAGAACCGAGAGGTAGCGGCGCAGATCGTAGCCCTCCACGAGCCCGCGCATCTGAGCCACGAAGGCTTGCGGCACGGTCGCGTCGCCCTCCATCTGGGTCAGCTTGGCCTCGATGGCGCGGATGTGCCCGATCCGGCCGAGCCGGAGCAGTTCCGCGATAGGCCCGGGCCCGGGCCCGGATTGCGGCGCGCGGTCCGGCGCGCGGCGCGGGGGCGCCGCGACCTCGGTCCATTCGAGATGCAGGAGCTTGCCGATCCGCTCCAGGACGTCGCGCAGGTCGAAGGGTTTCGCGAAGATCGCGTCGTGGGGGGCATCGTCGCCGCGCAGCGGGCTGATCTCGTGGACGTTGGCCGACATCATGGCGATCGGCCCGGGATGTCCCGCCGCCCGCAGCGCCGCCGCGACCGCCCAGCCGCTCATCCCCGGCATGGCGATGTCGAGGAGGATCAGGTCGATGCCGCCGTCCGCAACCCGCGTCAGGCATTCGGGCCCCGATCCGGCCTCGAGGACGGCGATGCCCTGCGGCTCGAGGATCGCCCGCATCAGGGCGCGGTGGGCGCTGTCGTCGTCGGCGACCAGGACGGTCCGGCGCGCGCCAACATAGTCCCGCTCCACCGCCGGCGCCGACGGCGGCGCGATGACCGGAGCGGGCTGCGCGACGGAGGCCAGCATCAGCCGCAGCCGCGCCTGCGTGCCGCCGCCCGGCGCCGCCGCCACTGTGATCTCCCCGCCCAGGAGCTGCGCGAGCAGGTTGGCGATGGTGAGCCCGAGCCCCGTGCCCGGCGTGCTGCGGGCGGCGGGGGTGGAGCCACGCTCGAACGGCTCGAAGATCCGCGCCAGATCCGCCTCCGGGATGCCCGGCCCGGTGTCGCGGATCGTGAACACCGCGATCTGGCTGCGGTAGCTCAGGTCCAGCGAGACGGTGCCGGTCTCGGTGAACTTGATGGCGTTCGACAGCAGGTTCAGCAGCACCTGCCGCAGCCGCTTCTCGTCGGTGGCCACCACCGCCGGCAGGATCTCGGGCCGGGAGAAGCGGAACTCCAGCCCCGCCTCCCGGGCCTGGAGGCGGACCATGTCGACGAGCTGGTCGAGGAAATCGTGGAGCCGGACCTCGTCGCGGTGGATCTGCAGGCGCCCGGCCTCCATGCGGGAGATGTCGAGGAGGCCGTCGATCAGGCCGGACAGGTGCTGGGCGCTGCGCCGGATGACCCGGAGCCCGTTGATGCGGTGGGCCGGGATCGCGGGATCGGATTCGAGGAGCTGCGCGTAGCCGAGCACCGTCGAGAGCGGGGTGCGCAGCTCGTGGCTGATCCCGACCACGTAGCGGCTCTTGGCCAGGTTCGCCGCCTCGGCCCGCTCCTTGGCCTCCTGCAGCTTGGCGTCGGTGACCTTGTGGGCGGCGATCTCGGCCTCGTAGAGGGCGGTCTGGCGCATGGTCTCGGCCTGGGCGACGCGCCGGCTCTCCTGGGCGAGCACGAACAGCCACGCCACGACGCCGAGGATGACCATCAGGGTGAAGAACACGCTGGTGAGCGCCCCGCGCAGGAACTCGCGATGCTCGGGATGCGCGATGGTCGCACCGGCGTGGACGATGCCCAGGATCAGGCCGATCACCGCGCAGAGCGTCAGCATCACCGCGAGGTAGCGACCGAGCGGCGCGCCGATCCAGGCGGCGGTGCGGCCCGGGAGGATCCGGGCGACGGCGGCTTGCGCCTGCACCTCCAAGCGGCCGTGCGGCTTGCACAGGTCGCCGCACCGGGCGTCCAGGGAGCAGCAGAGCGAGCAGATCGGGGCGTCGTAGGCCGGGCAATGCGCCATGTCCTCGCCCTCGAAGGGCAGCTCGCAGACCCGGCAGGTGACCTCGCCGGCGCCCCAGTCGCGCTTCGGCGCCCGCGCGAGATACCAGCGCCCCGCGGTCGCCCAGGCGATCGCCGGCGCGGCGCAGAACGCGGTGGCGAGCGCCAGGAGCGGCGCGAACGGCTGGAGCCCGGGCCCGAGCCAGCCGATATAGGCGCCGCCGCCGCAGGCGAGCGCCAGCACCATGGCCCCCGTCCCCACCGGGTTCACCGCGTAGAGATGGGCGCGCTTGAACTCGATGCCCGGGGGCGAGAGCCCGAGGGGCTTGTTGACCGCGAGGTCCGCGGCCAGCGCCCCGATCCAGGCCGAGACCACCGCGGCGTAGAGCGGCAGGGTGCTGGCGATGGTCTTGTCGATGCCGAGTTCCATCAGCAGCAGCGCGATGGCCACGTTGAACACCAGCCACACCACCCGGCCCGGATGGCTGTGGGTCAGCCGGGAGAAGAAGTTCGACCACGCGATCGAGCCGGCATAGGCGTTGGTCAGGTTGATCTTGAGCTGCGAGACCAGGACGAACAATCCGGTGAGCAGCAGACCCGCCCGGCTCGCCTCCCCGGTCAGGTAGCCGAAGGCGACCGCGTACATCCGCGTCGGCTCGGCGGCGTGCTCGGGGGGCACGCCGTGGCCGAGCGCCAGGACCGCCAGGGCGGCGCCGAGCAGGATCTTGAGCATCCCAGGCAGGATCCAGCCGGCGCCGCCGGCGAGGACGGCCAGCCACCAGCCGCGGTCGCGCGGCCCCGTCGGCTCCGGCACGAACCGGAGGAAGTCGACCTGCTCGCCGACCTGGGCGAGGAGCGCCAGCAGGACGCCCGTGGCGAGCCCGAAACGGGCGAGGTCGAAGCCGGCCCCGCCGCCGTCGAGGCCCGGGAAGACCGTAAGCGCCTGCAGCGGCCCGGCCCCCTGCGCCGCCACGAAGGCGAGCGGCAGCAGGCTCAGGGCGATCCAGAGCGGCTGCGTCCAGATCTGGAACCGGCTGATCAGCCGGATGCCGTAGACCACAAGGGGTATCACCGCCCCGGCGCAGACGAGGTAGCCGATCCCGAGCGGCAGCCCGAAGCAGAGCTGCAGACCGAGCGCCATGATCGCCGCCTCGATGGCGAAGAACAGGAACGTGAAGCTCGCGTAGATCAGCGAGGTGATCGTCGAGCCGAGGTAGCCGAACCCGGCCCCGCGGGTCAGCAGGTCCATGTCGACCCCGTAGCGGGCGGCGTAGACGGTGATGGGCGCCGCGGTGGCGAAGATGATCAGGCCGACGACCAGAACGGCCGCCAGGGTGTTGGGAAAGCCCGCGGTGAGCGCCAGGGTGCCGCCGATCGCCTCGAGCGCCAGGAACGAGACCGAGCCCAAAGCCGTCTGCGCGACCTCGAACCCGGACCAGCGCCGCGCTTTCTTGGCGGTGAAGCGGAGGGCGTAATCCTCCAGCGTCTCGTCGGCGACGAAGCGGTTGTAGTCCCGGCGGATGGGAATGATGCGCTGCGGGCCGCTCATCGGGCCCCGGTCCTGGAACGTGTACCTGCGGCCCGCGCCGGCGCGCGCGCGCGCGAAATACCGAGCAGCCGGGCGGCGCCCCCGTTATTCGCACTCACACGCACCATGACCTCAAAGTATTCCGCCGGCATGGTGCACCGCATGCAAAAGCACCGCCATACGCAAAATCGCGTATAGGCCGCAGCGCAACCGACGACCTAGCCTGCGCCCGTCGATCCGCGGCCGCCTCTCAAAGGCCCCGGACGCGAACAGGGTCAGGCACATGGCAGACGACACGGACATTGGCGCCGATCACGGCTTGCGCTCCCCGTTGCGGCGCCGGCTGCTCATGGGGCTCGCCGGCGCACCGGCGCTGGCACTGATGCCCCGCAGCGCCTGGGCCGCCCCGACCTCGGCGGTCAACACCACCGGCCTCGCGGTGACCGACACCGAGGTGACGGTCGGCATCCTGCACTCGATCACCGGCACGATGGCGATCTCGGAGACCGGCGCCCAGGAAGCCGAGAAGCTCGCGATCGCCCAGATCAACGAGGCCGGCGGCGTGCTCGGCCGCAAGATCAAGATCATCCAGGAGGACGGGGCCTCGGACTGGCCGACCTTCGCCGAGAAGGCCAAGAAGCTCCTGGTCAACGACCATTGCGCCGCCGTGATGGGCTGCTGGACCTCGGCCTCCCGCAAGGCGGTGCTGCCGGTGTTCGAGCAGTACAACGGCCTGCTGTACTACCCGACCTTCTACGAGGGTCTGGAGCAGTCCAAAAACGTCTTCTACACCGGCCAGGAGGCGACGCAGCAGATCCTCGCCGGCCTCGACTGGGTGCACAAGGAGAAGGGCGGCGACAGCTTCTACTTCATCGGCTCGGACTACATCTGGCCGCGCACCTCCAACAAGATCGCCCGCAAGCACGTCGAGAACGTGCTCAAGGGCAAGGTCGTGGGCGAGGAGTACTTCCCGCTCGGCCACACCCAGTTCAACTCGGTGATCAACAAGATCAAGCTCACGAAACCGAAGGTGATCTTCGCCGACGTGGTCGGCGGCTCGAACGTGGCGTTCTACAAGCAGCTCAAGGCGGCCGGCATCGACCTGTCCAAGCAGGTGCTGATGACGATCTCGGTCACCGAGGACGAGATCGACGGCATCGGCGGCGAGAACATCGCCGGGGCCTACGCGTGCATGAAGTACTTCGAGTCGATCCAGAACGACAACAACAAGGCCTTCGTCGCCGCGTTCAAGAAGATGTGGGGCGAGAAGACCGTCATCGGCGACGTGACCCAGGCGGCCTATCTCGGCCCGTATCTCTGGAAGATGGCCTGCGAGAAGGCGGGATCCTTCGACGTCGACAAGGTCGTGGCGGCCTCGCCGGGGCTGGAGTTCAAGGGCGCCCCCGAGGGCTACGTCAAGATCGACGAGAACCACCACCTCTGGTCGAAGACCCGGGTCGGCAAGGCCAAGCCCGACGGCCAGTTCGAGATCGTCTACACCAGTCCCGAGCTGATCAAGCCGGATCCGTTCCCGAAGGGGTACCAGTAGTCTCCGTCGGTCAGGCGCCTCCAAGACGCAACCTCATCCTGAGGTGCAGGGCGATCATCGATCGCCCTGCCTCGAAGGAGCCCTCCAGCACCCACCGAGACTTCTGGAACCTCCCTTCGAGGCCTCCGCTGCGCTGCGGCACCTCAGGATGAGGTGGTTGGATGGGATCACGGGCGCTCGCCGGCGGCGAGACGCATGTCGGATCGGAGACACGAGATAATGTTGGGCGACTATTCCCTCGGCGACCTCGGCGCGATCTTCGCCATGCAGGGCTTCGCCGGCCTGATCCTGTTCTCCGTCTACCTTCTGATGGCGCTGGGGCTCGCGATCATCTTCGGCCAGATGGGCGTGATCAACATGGCCCACGGGGAGTTCATGATCCTCGGGGCCTACGTCACCTATCTCTGCTCGTCGCTCTGCCAGTCCTACCTGCCGGCGCTGTTTCCCATCTACTTCTTCGTCGCGATGGGGCTGGCGTTCCTGGCCTCCGGGGCGCTCGGCATGCTGGTGGAATGGAGCCTGATCCGGTTCCTCTACAAGCGCCCGCTCGACACCCTGCTCGCCACCTGGGGCCTGTCGCTGATCCTGCAGCAGGCCTACCGGTCGATCTTCGGCGCCCGCGAGGTCGGCGTCGAACTGCCGTCCTGGCTGATCGGCTCGGTGCAGGTCACCGACACGATCGAGATCCCGATCAACGGCCTGTTCGTCATGGCCGTCACCATCCTGATCACCCTGTGCGTGGCGCTGCTGATCTTCCGCTCGCGCTTCGGCCAGCAGGTCCGGGCCGTGATGTCGAACCGCGCCATGGCGGGGGCGGTGGGCATCGATACCGAGAAGGTCGACCGCTACACCTTCGGCCTCGGCTGCGGCATCGCGGGCATCGCCGGCTCGGCCTTCACGATGATCGGCTCCACCGGGCCGACCTCGGGCCAGCTCTACATCGTCGACACCTTCCTCATCGTCGTGTTCGGCGGGGCCGCGAGCCTGCTCGGCACCATCGCGTCGGCCTTCTCGATCTCGCAGACCCAGTCGACCCTGGAATTCTTCCTCTCCGGCTCGATGGCCAAGGTGATCACCCTGCTCGCGGTGGTCGGCATCCTGATGCTGCGGCCGCAGGGCCTCTTCACCCTCAAGGTCCGGCGCTGAGGATTTTCACCCGATGACGAACCCGGTCCAGACCCTGACCAAGTCGGTCACCGTCAACGACAACCCGTTCATGAAGCCGGTGGAGTGGCTGAGCCTGCTGCTGCTTGCCGGGGTGATCCTGGTGGTGCTGCCGCTGGCGCTCGACGGGTTCCGCCTGAACCTCGTCGGCAAGTACCTGACCTACGCCTTCGTGGCCCTCGGGCTCGTCATCTGCTGGGGCTATGCCGGCATCCTGTCGCTCGGCCAGGGCGTTTTTTTCGGACTGGGCGGCTACTGTATGGCGATGTACTTGAAGCTGGAGGCTTCAAGTATCGAAAACACGAAGATCCAGTCGACGCCGGGCATCCCGGACTTCATGGACTGGAACCAGATCACGGCGCTGCCGTGGTTCTGGCAGCCGTTCAAGAGCCTGCCGCTGACCCTGATCTTGGTCGTGGCGGTCCCGGTCCTGTTCGCGATGCTGATCTCCTACGCGATGTTCAAGCGCCGGGTCGGCGGCACCTACTTCGCCATCATCACCCAGGCGATCGCCGCGATCCTGACGATCCTGATCGTCGGCCAGCAGGGCTATACCGGCGGCATCAACGGCATCACCGACCTGCGCACCCTCCACGGCTGGGACATCCGCACCGACCACGCCAAGGTGATCCTGTACTTCGTCAACGGCGGCCTGCTGATCGCCTGCATCCTGGCGGCGCAGTACGTGAAGAAGTCCAAGCTCGGCCGGATCCTGGTCGCCATGCGCGACAAGGAGGACCGGGTCCGGTTCTCGGGCTACTCGGTGGCAGGGTTCAAGGTCTTCGCCTTCTGCCTGGCGGCGGCCTTCGCGGCGATCGGCGGGGCGATGTTCACCCTGCAGGTCGGGTTCATGTCGCCCTCCTTCGTGGGCATCGTCCCGTCGATCGAGATGGTGATCTACGCCGCCGTCGGCGGCCGCCTGTCGCTGTTCGGCGCGGTCTGGGGCACGCTGCTGGTCAACTGGGCCAAGACCAGCTTCTCCGAGAGCTTTCCGGATCTCTGGCTGTTCGGCCTCGGCGCCCTGTTCATCGCGGTGGTGCTGGCCTTCCCGAACGGTCTCGCCGGCATCTGGCGCGAGCAGATCGAGCCGCGCCTCACCCGCCGGGTGAAGGGTCTGCGCGCCCCGCCGCCCGCCATCGTCCCGCCCCACGGCGCCCCGGCCGAGTGAGTTCTTCCATGAACGCCGCGATCCTGTCCTCCCCCGTGGTCGGCGCCGAGGCGGCCCCGCCCGACCATCTCCTCGCCGTCGAGGCGCTGACCGTCTCGTTCGACGGGTTCAAGGCGGTCAACGACGTGTCGTTCTACGTCGAACCCGACGAGATCCGGGTGATCATCGGCCCCAACGGCGCCGGCAAGACCACGGTGCTCGACCTGATCTGCGGGCGCACGAAGGCCAGCGCCGGCTCGATCAAGTACAAGGGCCAGGAGCTGACGAAGCTCTCCGAGAGCGCCATCGTGCAGGCCGGGGTCGGCCGCAAGTTCCAGACGCCGTCGATCTACGACGACCTGACGGTGTTCGAGAACCTGGAGATCTCGTTCCCCCGGGGTCGCTCGGTCTTCGGGGCGCTCACCTTCAAGCGGGACGCCGAGGTCCGCGACCGCATCCACGCCGTCGCCGAGACGATCTTCCTGAAAGACCAGCTTCGGGAGCGGGCGGAGTTCCTCAGCCACGGCCAGAAGCAGTGGCTGGAGATCGGCATGCTGCTGATCCAGGACCCGGAGCTCCTGATGCTCGATGAGCCGGTGGCCGGCATGAGCGTCGGCGAGCGGATCAAGACCGCCGAGCTGCTCAACCAGATCATCAAGGGCCGTTCGGTGCTGGTGATCGAGCACGACATGAAGTTCGTCGAGGACATCGCCCACCGGGTCACCGTCCTGCACCAGGGCAAGGTGCTGTCTGAGGGTTCGATGGACCGGGTCAAGAACGACCCGAAGGTCATCGAAGTGTATCTGGGACATTGACGATGGCGTCGCTTCAGACCTCCACGCCCCTCGTCCAGGCGCCTCCGATCGCCGCCATGGCGGCCGCAACGCCGGCGCTCGCCGTCGACGATCTCCACGCCGCCTACGGCCAGAGCGAGGTCCTGCACGGGCTGACCTTCTCGGTGGCGCCCGGCGAGATCGTCGCCGTGATGGGCCGCAACGGCATGGGCAAGACCACGCTGATGAAGACCCTGATGGGCCTCGTGCCCGTCAAGGCCGGGTCGATCCGGGTCGAAGGCGCGGACGTCGCCGCGCTCAAGAGCCATGCCCGGGTCGCCAGGGGCCTCGCCTACGTGCCGCAGGGCCGGATGATTTTTTCCACCATGACGGTCCAGGAGAACATCGAGACCGGCCTGACGGTGACCGGCACCCGCAAGGTGCCGCAGGACCTCTACGACATGTTCCCGGTCCTGCTGGAGATGAAGGGACGGCGGGGCGGCAACCTGTCGGGCGGGCAGCAGCAGCAGCTCGCCATCGCCCGGGCGCTGGCGAGCCAACCGAAGGTGCTGCTCCTCGACGAGCCCACGGAGGGCATCCAGCCCTCGATCATCCGCGAGATGGGCCGGACGCTGAAGAAGATCCGCGACGCGCGCGGCCTCTCGATCGTTGTCTCCGAGCAGGTCCTGAGCTTCGCGCTGGACGTCGCCGACCGGGTGATCGTGCTGGAGAACGGCGCCATCGTCCACGAGGCCCCGCGCGCGGGCATCGACGAGGCGGCCGTCGCCCGGTTCCTGTCGGTCTAGGGACACCTGCATGGCCGATCACGCGATCTTCGACCTCGGCGACTTCGTGCTCCAGTGCGGCAAGACGCTGCGCGCGGCCAAGCTCGCCTACAAGACCTTCGGGACCCTGAGCGCCGCCCGGGACAACGCCATCGTCTACCCGACTTGGTATTCGGGCCAGCACACCGAGAACGAGTGGCTGATCGGCCCCGGCAAGGCGCTCGACCCGGACAAGTACTTCATCATCATCCCGAACATGTTCGGCAACGGGCTCTCGTCCTCGCCGAGCAACACGCCCGCGCCCTGGAACGGGCCGCGCTTCCCCAACGTCACCGCCTACGACAACGTCCGCGCCCAGCACCGCCTGGTCACCGAGCATTTCGGCATCGAGAAACTCGTGCTCGTCACCGGCTGGTCGATGGGCGCGCTCCAGACCTACCACTGGGCGTCGATGTACCCCGACATGGTGCCGAGGATCCTGCCGTTTCAGGGGTCGGCCAAGTGCTCCCGCCACAACTACGTCTTCCTGGAGGGGGCCAAGGCGGCGCTTCAGGCCGACGCCGCCTGGGCGGAGGGCTGGTACACGAGCCCGCCGACCCGGGGCCTGCGCGCCTTCGGCCGGGTCTACGCCGGCTGGGGCCTGTCGCAGACCTTCTACCGGCTCGAGGCCGACATCACCCACATGGGCTACGCCTCTCTGGAGGACTTCCTGATCGGGTTCTGGGAAGGCCTGTTCTACGAGCGCGACGCCAACAACCTGCTCGCCATGCTGTGGACGTGGCAGCACGGCGACATCAGCGCCAACGACACCTTCAAGGGCGACTTCAAGGCCGCCCTCGGCGCGATCCGCGCCAGGGCGATCCTGATGCCCGCCTCCACGGACCTGTATTTCCCGCCCGAGGACAACGCCATCGAGGCGGCCGCCATGCCGAACGCGGAGCTGCGCGTGATCGACACGTGGTGGGGCCACTTCGCGGGCGGGCCCGGCACCAGCCCGGACGACATCAAGGTCCTCGACGACGCGCTCAAGGAGCTGCTCGCGAGCGGGTGAGAGACGCGCAACGGCGCGCGGACGGGGCCTGCCCCAAAATCCTAGGGAGCTGGAGACAGAACATGCCCGAGACGCTGATCAAGGTCGATCTGACGCAATCGGCCTACGACAACGACATGGTGCACAACCGCTGGCACCCCGACATCCCGATGGTGGCCTACGTCAAGCCGGGGGCCGACTTCATCGTCGAGACCTACGACTGGACCGGCGGCTTCATCAAGAACAACGATTCCGCCGACGACGTCCGCGACATCGACCTGTCGATCGTGCACTTCCTCTCCGGCCCGATCGGCGTCGAGGGCGCCGAGCCCGGCGACCTGCTGGTGGTCGACCTCCTCGACATTGGCGCCAAGCCCGAGAGCCAGTGGGGCTTCAACGGCTTCTTCTCGAAGAAGAACGGCGGCGGCTTTCTCGACGAGCACTTTCCGCAGGCCCAGAAGTCGATCTGGGACTTCGAGGGCATGTTCACCAAGTCCCGCCACGTGCCCGGCGTGCGCTTCCCCGGCCTGATCCATCCCGGCCTGATCGGCTGCCTGCCCGATCCGAAGATGCTGGAGACCTGGAACACCCGCGAGAAGGCGCTCTACGACACCAACCCGGAGCGCGTCCCGGCGCTGGCCACCCTCCCCTTCGGGCCGACCGCCCATATGGGCCGCCTGACGGGGGACGCGAAGGACACGGCCGCCGCCACCGGTGCCCGCACGGTCCCGCCTCGGGAGCACGGCGGCAATTGCGACATCAAGGATCTGTCGCGCGGCTCGAAGATCTACTTCCCGGTCTACGTGCCAGGCGCCGGCCTTTCCATGGGCGACCTGCACTTCAGCCAGGGCGACGGCGAGATCACCTTCTGCGGCGCCATCGAGATGGCCGGCTGGGTTCATCTCAAGGTCGAGCTGATCAAGGACGGCATGGCCAAGTACGGGATCAAGAACCCGATCTTCAAGCCGTCGCCGATCACGCCGAAATTCGACGACCACCTGATCTTCGAAGGCATTTCCGTCGACGAGCACGGCGGCCAGCATTACCTCGACGTGCACATCGCCTACCGGCAGGCCTGCCTCAACGCGATCGAGTACCTCAAAAAGTTCGGCTACTCGGGGGCCCAGGCCTACTCGATCCTCGGCACGGCGCCGGTCCAGGGGCATATCTCGGGCGTGGTCGACATCCCGAATGCCTGCGCGACGCTGTGGATACCGACCAAGATCTTCGAGTTCGACATCAACCCCGGCGCGGACGGACCGACGAGGTTCCTGGACGGCTCGATCCAGATGCCGCTCTCGCCGGATCTGTGATCATGCCCGTCTATGAGTACGCCTGCGCGGCCTGCGGGCCGTTCACCGCCATGCGGCCGATGGCGGAGTTCAAGGATCCGCACGCCTGCCCGGATTGCGGGGAGGCCTGCAAGCGGGCCTTCCTCACGGCGCCGCGCATTTCCGGGATGGAGGCCGGGCTGAAGGCCGCCCACGCCACCAACGAGCGCAGCCGCCACGCGCCGCGGCGCTCGGGGAGCCACGGGGCGGGCTGCGGCTGCTGCTCACCGAAGAAGGCGACCGCGGCGCCCGCCGCGGCCAAGAGCTTTCCGAGCGCGCGGCCCTGGATGATCAGCCACTAGACCACCAACCACCCTCCCCCCTCTGCGGGGGAGGGTGCCCCGCGGATGCGGGGCGGGAGAGGGGCCGCGCGACAGGTCAGGATGTCACGCCGGTCGCGCCCTGTCCGGACGCGGCGCTCCCTCTCCCGACCCCCTTCGGGGGCCACCCTCCCCCGCAGCGGGGGGAGGGAAACGGCACCCTGCGAGCCCGAACACCAGGAGGACATCACGCCATGATGCACGGAGACATCTCGTCCAGCCAGGACAGCGTCGGCGTCGCCGTCGTCAACTACAAGATGCCGCGCCTGCACACCAGCGCGGAGGTGCTGGAGAACGCCAAGGCGATCGGCAAGATGATCGTCGGGATGAAGACCGGCCTGCCCGGTCTCGACCTCGTGATCTTCCCCGAATACTCGACCCACGGCATCATGTACGACGCCGCCGAGATGTACGAGACCGCCTCGACGGTGCCCGGCGCCGAGACCGAGGTGTTCGCCGCCGCCTGTCGGGAGGCCAAGGTCTGGGGCGTGTTCTCGCTCACCGGCGAGCGCCACGAGGAGCACCCCAACAAGGCGCCCTACAACACCCTCATCCTGATGAACGACCAGGGCGAGATCGTGCAGAAGTACCGCAAGATCATGCCATGGACCCCGATCGAGGGCTGGTATCCGGGCGACCGCACCTACGTGTCGGACGGTCCGAAGGGCCTCAAGATCAGCCTGATCATCTGCGACGACGGCAACTACCCGGAGATCTGGCGCGACTGCGCCATGCGCGGCGCCGAGCTGATCATCCGTTGCCAGGGCTACATGTACCCGGCGAAGGAGCAGCAGGTCGTCATCTCGAAGGCGATGGCCTTCGCCAACAACGTCTACGTGGCGGTGTCGAACGCGGCGGGCTTCGATGGCGTCTACACGTATTTCGGACACTCGGCGATCATCGGCTTCGACGGAAGGACGCTCGGCGAGTGCGGCGAGGAGGAGATGGGCATCCAGTACGCGGCCCTGTCGAAGTTCCTGATCCGGGACTTCCGCGCCCACGGCCAGTCGGAGAACCACCTCTTCAAGCTGCTGCACCGGGGCTACACCGGCATGATCAACTCGAAGGAGAACCGGCACGGGATGTCGGAATGCCCCTACGAGTTCTACCGGCGCTGGATCGAGGATCCCGACGGAACCCGCGACGCCGTCCGGGCCATTACCCGGCAAGGCGTCGGCACCGAGGAATGCCCGATCGAGGGCATCCCGTTCGTCGGCAAGGGCCAGGGTGCCCCCGACCCGGTCCGCTGACAGCATCGCAACGACCGGCCCGGTCCCGGGAGGCGGACCGGGCCGGCGCAACGCCCAGGATCCCCATGGACACCACGCCCCTCGGCCCGACCGCGTTCCGCAGCCCCGCCGTGCTGCTGTCGGGCCCGGTCGACTACGACATGTACAAGGACTTCCGCCGCCAGTTCGGCGCGGCGGACGACCGCGAGATCGTGGTGATCGAGCTCTCGACACTCGGCGGCGACCCCGAGGTCGCCCGGATGATGGGTGAGGACATCCGCTACCACTCCGAGATGAACCCCGACCGGCGGTTCGTCTTCCTCGGCAAGGCCGCGATCTACTCCGCCGGCACGACCTTCATGAGCTTCTTCGCCCGGCCGAACCGCTACCTGACCCGCGGCGCTCGGCTCATGATCCACGAGCGCAAGATGAACAAGCAGCTCCACGTCCAGGGGCCGCTCACCACTTGCGTTGCCGCCGTGAAGGCGACGCTCCACGAGATCGAATGTTCGATCGTGATCCAGAACGAGGGCTTTTCGAACCTTATCCAGGGCTCGGACGTGAGCCTGGAGGAGGTTTTGGAGAAGGCGCCGTCGAATTGGTACCTGGAAGCCGAGGAAGCCCGAAAGCGGGGGCTGATCGAAGCGGTGATCTGACCGTGATCGCGGGCAGAGCGCGACAGGGGCCGACGCGAGGCGACCCGGATCGCTTCGCTCGCCGGGACGGGTCTGGGACCGGTCGGCCCCTCCGCGTCCGCGGCTGCTCGACCCTATCCCGGATCGTGATTTGCCCCCGCCGGCGGCCTTCGCACGAGGCCTCGAGGGATCGCGCCTCCGACTGAGAAAGCTCCTGTGAGGCCTTCACTCCGCTCCGGCACTTCAGGCCGAGGGTGCGGGTGGGAGCGTCGGCGGCGACGGGTGTTCACCCCTCCGGATAATCGGCGCCCAGGCTGGTCTCCCGCCATGCCTCGATCTCGGCGAGCCTCTGCTTCAACCGGCCCGTGACCGCGTCATAGCCCCAGGCGCCGAGCACGAGGTGGCGCGGCGGGTTGGCGATCTCGGTCACCCGGATCATCGCCTCGCCGGCCCGAACCGGATCGCCGGCCTGCGTGCCGCTCTTCTCCGCCGTGGCCTTGAGGCGCGCGCCCGCGGTCTCGGCGTAGTCCGCGATGGCGCTGGGCGTCTGGACCAGGGAGCGGCCGGCCCAGTCGGTGCGGAACGGCCCGGGCTCGATGCAGGTCACGCGGATGCCCAGCGGGCCGGCCTCCGCGGCGAGGGAGTCGGAAAAGCCCTCTACGGCGTGCTTGGTGGCGGCGTAGTAGCCCGAGGCCGGGAAGCCCACGAAGCCCGCCACGGAGGTGACGTTGAGGATGTGGCCGGAGCGCTGCGCCCGCATGACCGGCAGCACCGCCCGGGTCAGCGCGAACAGCCCGAACACGTTGGCGTCGAACTGAGCGCGGATCTTGTCGTCCTCGCCCTCCTCGATCGACGCCTGATAGCCGTAGCCCGCATTGTTCACGAGCACGTCGATCCGGCCGAATGTCTCGGATGCGGCGCGTACCGAGGCCTCGACCTGGCTCGCGTCGGTCACGTCGAGGGCCAGCGCCAGGACCCGGTCCCCTGCCGCCTCCGCGAGATCGGCGACCGTGGCCCGGTCTCGGGCGGTGACGACCGCACGCCAGCCCCGCGCGATCACGAGCTTGGCGAGTTCCCGCCCGAAGCCGGTGGAGCAGCCGGTGATGAACCAGACCGGTTTGGTGTTCTGCGTCATGGAGCGTCCGTCGTCCTCGCGGTGTGGTCAGGGCGTCTCGGCCGGTCGAGTCGGGCGATCGACCGAGGGCAGGTCGGCGATCGCCGCCACCCGATCCTCGCGGGAGACGCCCGAACCGGCCTCCGCCCAGAAGGCGTGCCCACTCCCGGCAACGCGGACGCGGCGCGCCGTATCCAAGGCCGCGGCGACGCCGGTGCTCGAATCAGATTCTCGGACGGCGTGCGGCCGAGGGGCATCCCGACCACCCGGCCGGAGGGCGGGTTTCGCGTCAGTAGCCGCGGGCCGCATCGACGCCGCGGGGCGGCGCGCCCGTCCTGCGATACGCCTCCAGATTGGCCGCCACGGTGGCGGCCGCGGAGTCCAGGTCGGTGGGGCCGGAGATGTGGGGCAGCACCGTCACGCCCGGATGGGACCAGAGCGGCGAATCGGCGGCCAGCGGCTCCGCGTCGAAGACGTCGAGGACCGCGTGGGCGAGGTGGCCGCGATCGAGGGCCGCGATCAGGTCGTCGGTGACCACGATCGGCCCGCGGGCGAAGTTGATCAGCGCCGCCCCGGGCTTCAGCGCCGACAGGCGCTCGGCATTGACGAGACCGCGGGTCTCCGGCGTCAGCGGGATCAGGCAGACCAGGATGTCGCACCGGCCGAGCATCGCCGGGAGGCCGTCCGTTCCGTGGGCCATGTCGAGGCCGGGCAAAGCCTTCGGCGTACGGCTCCAGCCGGCGACGCGGAAGCCGGCGGTGACGAGCCGCTCGGCCGCCGCGGTCCCGAGCGCCCCCAGGCCGAGCAGGCCGACGGTCGTGTCCGCAGGCTTGCGATAGGGATGCGGGCGCCAGACCCGGTCGCGCTGCTGGCGCGCGTAGGCCGGCATGTCGCGCTGGAGGTAGTAGGTCCAGGCGAGCACCGCCTCGGCCATGGTGCGGGCCATCTCCCGGTCGACGAGGCGGATGATCGGGATCGGCCGGTCGAAGGCGCCGACGAGCCGCTCGACGCCGGCCCACAGGCTCTGGACCCAGACGAGGCCCGGCAGGGCCGCGATATCCGCGGGATCCGGATTGGCCACGATGGCGACCCGCGCCGCCTCGCGCTCGGCCGCGCCCATGGTGCGGAACGGGACCACGCGTTCCGCCGGCATCGCCGCGGTCAGGATCCGCAGGTACTGGGCCTCCTCCGCCGGGCTCTTGCACCCGACCAGGGCGATGGCCTCCATCATCCGCACGCTCCGTATCGGCTCGAACCCGTCGTCCGCCACGGACGACGCAGGCGCTGTGCCTGAGCCGGTCCGGATCGCCAAGCCCGGCGCCGCGGTCAGCGCCGCTCGATCAACGCCGGGTAGACCAGGCGGACGTTGCGCCGGTCCGCGGGGATCGCGGTCTCGCCGCGGCCGCCGATGCTGCCGGTCGTGCTCGGCATCACCGGCTCGGTGGGCCTCAGGCGCCAGCGATCGGCCGCAGGCACCTGGACGCGGGGCTTCGGGCGTTCGAGATGGCCGTCGGCCCCCTGCGTGGGGACGGTGGCGAGCCCCGCCAGCGTCATCACGGTGAGCAGGGCGAGGTGGGCCGGCGGACGCAGGCGGGAACGGGCAGGACGAGAGGGCATGGGGGATACCGCGTGGACGCCCCAGTTCTGCGCTCCGCATGTGAAGACGGGATCGAACCGAACCGATTCCCAAGTCGTTGCCAACACCTGCCTGGAGTCGCGGTAAATGCTGGCTGTCCGGGCAAGGTAAACGGCAAGACAGGGGGACCAGCGGACATGGCGAGCAAGGTCGAGGGAGTGGCCGGGACACCGGAGCGTGCGGAGATCGGCCGCGTCATCGACACCGACATCTCGGCACGCCTCGATCGCCTGCCCTGGGGCCGCTTCCACGTCCTGGTGATCGTGGCGCTCGGCATCACCTGGGTTCTGGACGGGCTCGAGGTGACGCTCGCCGGCTCCCTGGTGGGCGCCCTGCGCAAGCCGCCGATGTCGTTCTCGGAGTTCGACGTCGGGCTCGCCGCTTCTTGCTACCTGGTCGGCGCGGTGACCGGCGCGCTGGGCTTCGGCTGGCTGACCGACCGGATCGGGCGCAAGAAGCTGTTCTTCATTACCCTGGCGCTCTACCTCGTCGCCACGGCGGCCACCGGCCTGTCGTGGAACGTCTGGAGCTTTTGCCTCTTCCGCTTCTTCACCGGCGCGGGGATCGGCGGCGAGTACACGGCGATCAACTCGACCATCCAGGAACTCGTCCCGGCCCGGGTCCGCGGCTGGACCAACCTGGTGATCAACGGCTCGTTCTGGATCGGCGCCGCGCTCGGCTCGTTCATGTCGATCGTGCTGCTGAAGCCCGAGGTGATCGATCCGGCCTGGGGCTGGCGCGTCGCCTTCTTCACGGGCGGGGCCATCGGCCTCGTGATCCTGCTGCTGCGCACCTGGATCCCCGAGAGCCCGCGCTGGCTCGCGACGCACGGCTACGCGGCGGAGGCCGACCGGGTCGTCACCGGCATCGAGAAGCGCTTCACCGACGAGGGCGTGAGGCTCCCGCGCGTGGACGAGACCAAGCGCATGAAGGTGCGCACCCGCGACCACACACCGCTCTCGGAGGTGTTCCGGGCCCTGTTCGTGACGAACCGGCTCGCGACGATGGTGGGCCTCGCCCTGATGGTCGCGCAGGCGTTCTTCTACAACGCCCTGTTCTTCACCTACGCGCTGGTCCTGGAGCGGTTCTACGACGTACCGGGCAACAGCGTCGGCTGGTATCTGCTGCCCTTCGCGCTCGGCTCGTTCCTGGGGCCGCTGCTGCTCGGACGGCTGTTCGACACGATCGGCCGCCGCCCGATGATCGCCTTCACGTACGGGATCTCGGCGCTGCTGCTCGCCGCCGTCGGCCTGCTGTTCCGCCTCGACCTGCTCGGGCCGGTCGGCCAGACGGGGGCGTGGATGGTGGTGTTCTTCTTCGCCTCGGCGGCGGCGAGCTCGGCCTACCTCACCGTATCCGAGACCTTCCCCCTGGAGATCCGGGCGCTGGCGATCGCCGCCTTCTACGCGGTGGGCACGGGCATCGGCGGCGTGTCGGGCCCGCTCCTGTTCGGCAGCCTGGTCGAGACCGGCTCCCGCGACTGGGTGCTGTTCGGCTACGGCATCGGCGCGGTGCTGATGCTGGTCGCCGCGGTGGTCGGCGGGATCTGGGGCACGGCCGCGGAGGGCAAGTCGCTGGAGGAGGTCTCGAAGCCGCTGGCGGCCGCGTGAGCCCCCTCCCCACGGCGTCGCTCCGGCGACGTCGTCGATCCCGGGGCGCGCCGGGCGCTTCGGGATCGACCGCCGCGGGGAACGCCGGCGGAGGGGCGGTCGTCAGCCCCCCCTCCGCCACACCTGTCCGTGGTAGACGAACTTCGCCCCCTCGTTGGCCAGCGCCGCGAGGCCCCGGAAGGCCGGGTCGTGGACGGTGATGACGCTGGTCGGGATCTGGCGCATCATCGCGGCGAAGGGCGCCTTCCGCTCGAAGGCGTCGCGGAAGCCGCACGCCTCCAGCACCTTCAGGATCCGGGGCGCGATGCCGCCGCCGATATAGACGCCGCTGGTCGCCAGGAAGGTGAGCGCCAGGTCGCCGCAGACGCGGCCGAGCAACCGGCCGAACAGCTCCAGCGTCTCGGCGGCGTGGGGATCGGAGGCTTTGAGCCCGGCCTCGGTCACCGCCGCGGGGTCGATCCGCGCGTGCGGCTGTCCGGTGCGGACATGCGCCACCGCCGCGTGCAGCCGCGAGAGCCCGGGGCCGGACAGCACCGCCTCCACGGTGATCCGGTCCTCGACCCGCTCCAGGGCATGCCAGACCTTTTCCTCGAAGGCGTCGGCGGGTCCGAGATCGGTGTGTCCGGCCTCCGTGGACACGATCGCCAGATGGGCCGCGTAGGGCACAAGGGCCGCCGCGCCGAACCCGGTGCCCGGACCCAGCACCACGCGGGCGCCCCCGGGCACAGGCGGGCAGGGTCCGACCGGCGTGAGGTCGTGCGGCGCGATGTCGGCGGCGCCCGCCGCTACCGGCACGTAGTCGTTCACCACCACCGCCGAGGACAGGCCGAAATCCTCGGCGATGCGCTGGCCGGCGATCTTCCAATGCGCGTTGGTCAGCTGGATCTCCGGTCCGTCGACCCGGCCGGCAATCGCCAGGATGGCCGAACGCGGCGGGGGCATCCGCTCCCCGCTCTTGGCCAGCGACGCCGCGATGGCGCGCGACGGATCGGGATGGTCGGCGGTGGCCTCGTGGGAGAGGAGCCGCGGCTGGTCGCCGGACTTCTCGATGAGGCCGAACCGCGCGTTCGTGCCGCCGATGTCGCCGACCAGGACCGGGAACTCGAACATCGCAACGTGCCTCTGCTGGAGCGCCCCCCGGACCGGATACCGGTCCGGTGGTGGGCCCGTGGGATCAAGGGCTCCGGGAACCGTCCCGGGCAGGATGCGTGCCTGAGGGCGTTCCCGGCGGCTCATCGACTGCCTGCCTCCGGCCGATGGCGCCGAGATGCGTATGGCCGAAACCGCGCCTGTATTTAAGTCCGTAGCCGAGTGCGCGGTCCAGGCCGATATGGCTGAGCCAGATCAGGGCCAACCCGGCGAGGTCGGTCCGGCCGTAGGCCAACGTCAGACACAGGCCGATCAGCGGCGGCGACAGCGTGTGGGTCAGATTGTAGAGCGCGGCACCGATCGCGGGTGTCGCGGCGTATGCGAGCATGCTGAGGTCGGGGACGAGCAGGAGGGCGGCGAAGATCCACCACGACTGCCCGAGCCAGGCATAGGCCCATGCGGCGGCGAGGAGGAGGCAGACGCCCTCCAGGCGGAGCAGAACCCGCGGCCCGCCAATGACAGCGCCATCCGGCATCGCAACCCCCGTTGGCCCGAGCCCCGGAACGCGGATCGGCGAAAGCAAGCCGACGCCTTGGCCGACGGCCCGATCTTTCGCGCGGATCGGTGGCGAGCCCGCACCGACCGCACGCGTCATCGATACCCGGAGGCGCTGCCGTTCCAAGACCCCGGGCCCGGGCAGCCGGACAGGGCGCGCTCAGGCCTGCGGCAGCGCCCCGGGATCGATGGCGCCCCCCGCGGCCCAGTCCCGCAGCAGCGCCCGGACCGCGGCCGGGTCGGGCAGGCGGCGGGTCGCCACGGTGTCGCCGTCGCCGACCCGGACGGCGATGCCGCCATCCTGGCGGACCGACGCGAAGGCGATCTCGTCCGTGCGGTCGTCCCCGAAGAAGACGGGCGTCCGCCCGACATAGGGCGGCGACTCCATGAACGCCCGGATCGCGTGGGCCTTGGTGGCCTGCGCGGGAACGATCTCGCCCACCGCCTTGCCGAGCTGCAGCCGGTAGGCGCCGCCGAGAGCGTCCGCCGATGCCCTGACCAGCGCCTCGGCCCGGCCGGCATCCTCGGGGTTCGCGAGCCGCCAGTGCACCGCCACGGAGGCGCCCTTGTCCTCGATCAGCACGTTGGACAGGGGGGCACTCTCCGCCTGGAGCCGGGCGACCTGACGGCGCAGCTCCGGATGATCCGCGGCCGCAGCGCCCGTGGTCGCTCCGCCGACGCGGCGCTCGACGCCGTGCAGGCCCGCCGCATCGAGCCGGGACGGCGCCAGGAAGCGGTCGATCACCGAGACCGGACGCCCGGTCACGACCGCCAGCGCGCCGCCGAGGCGACCGCGCAGCGCCTCGAGGGTGTCCACGAGGCCGGGCTCCACCTGAACGGCGTCCGGTCGGGGCGCGATCTCGGCCAGGGTGCCGTCGAAGTCGAGGAAGAGGGCGATATCCATCACGGGTGATCCCGGTCGCGAGCGTCGGCGAGGGGCTAGCACGGGCCGGCCCGCCGACAAACGGCGGCGCGGCGCCCTATCTCCCCGCGGGCGCGATTGACACGAGGTTTTCCATGACATGGCCGGTTCCGGATCCGGTGAAGCCCGGCGAGGAGAGCGTCTGGGCCTATCCGAGGCCGCCCCGGCTGGAGCCGGTGACCGAGCGGCTGCGGGTGGTGCTCGGCGGCTCCGTGATCGCCGAGACGGAGGCCGGCTTCCGGGTGCTCGAAACCTCGCACCCGCCCACCTACTACCTGCCGCCAGACGACATCGTCGCCGGCGCGCTGGCGAATCCGCGGCGCGGCGGCATCTGCGAGTGGAAAGGCCAGGCGCGGCTGTTCGACGTGCACGGCGGGGGGCGGCTCGTGCCCGGCGGAGCGTGGTCCTATCCCGACCCGACGCCGGAGTTCCGCCGGATCGCCGGCTACGTGGCGTTCTACGCCGCGCCGATGGACGGCTGCTTCGTCGGCGCGATGCGGGTGACGCCGCAGCCCGGGACCTTCTACGGTGGCTGGATCACGCCGGGCATCGTCGGGCCGTTCAAGGGCGGCCCGGGCTCGATGGGCTGGTGACGGCCGCGGACGTGCCGCGGCGGCGCGGCGAAGTTGAAGCGAGGGAGAGGGCATGAGCGCGTTGAGCGAGACCGATCCGAGCGGCGCCGGATTCAGCCCGGATCGGCTCGCCCGGATCGGACCGTGGATGGACCGGCTGGTCGCGCAGGGGCGGCTCGCCGGACTGTCGGTCACGGTGGCGCGAAGGGGCCGCATCGCCTTCGCGCGTGCCTGCGGTCAGGCCGACCTCTCCCGCGGGACGCCGTTCACCCTCGACACGGTCACGCGGATCTACTCGATGACCAAGCCGCTGACCTCGGTGGCGGTGATGCAGCTCTACGAGCAGGGCCTGTTCCAGCTCGACGATCCGGTGTCGCGGATCCTGCCCGAGTTCACCGACATGCGCGTCGCGGTCGGCGGCAACCGGGCCAAGCTCGAGACCGAGCCGGCGCGCCGGCCGATCACGGTCCGCGACCTGCTCACCCATACGGCGGGCCTGACCTACGGCTTCATGGAGGCGACCCTCGTCGACGCGCAGTATCGCGCGCAGGGCATCGACTTCCTGGCGCGGGAGGGCACGCTCGCCGAGATGACGGAGCGCGTCGCCCGGATGCCGCTGCTCGCGCAGCCGGGCAGCGCGTGGAACTACAGCGTCGCCACCGACGTGCTCGGCCACTACGTGGCGGTGCTCAGCGGCCGGCCCTTCGCGGATTACCTTCGCGAGAACGTGATCGACCCGCTCGGCATGGTCGATACGGATTTCCAAGTCAGCCCCGCTTTGATGCCGCGCTTCTGCGCGACCTACGCGTACGACCGCGAGCGGCGTCTCAGCCTGTTCGACGATTCGGTCGAGACCGCGTTCGCGCAGCCTCCGGCCATCGCGTCGGGCGGGGGCGGGCTGGTCTCGACGGCAGCCGATTACCAGCGCTTCTGCCGGATGATCCTCGGGGGCGGCGCGCTGGACGGCACGCGGCTGCTGGGCCGGAAGACCGTCGCGCTGATGCTCGCCAACCACCTGCCCGGCGACCTCGCCGCCATGGGCACGCCCCGGTTCGCCGAGACCTCCTACACGGGGATCGGCTTCGGCCTCGGCTTCTCGGTGATGCTCGACCCGGCCCGGGCCCAGATCCTCGGCACACCGGGCGAGGTCGCCTGGGGCGGCCTCGCCTCGACGGCGTTCTGGATCGACCCGGCCGAGGACCTCTCGGTGGTGCTCATGACGCAGCTCGTTCCGTCCTCGGCGCTGCCGATCCGGCGGGAGCTGCGCGTCCTCACCTACGCGGCGCTGGAGGCCTAAGGCGCGGCCGCGCTCATTCCTGCGGCGGGGCGTCTGCGGCGGGACCGGCCTTTGCCGGTTTCGCGCCGGCCTTGGCGGTGGGCTTCGCCGCGCCGGCGAATTCCGGATCGCTGTGCGGGCCGTTCGGGCCGTTGGTCGGGCCGGCGAGCTGACCGGGCGCCAGATCGCTCACCTTGTTCCAGGTCTGCGACTTGCACAGGAAGGCGATCAGGCAGCCGCGGACCGTCAGTTCGCCGGGCTTCTCGGTCCAGATGGTGACGTCGTACGACTTGCCGTCCTCGGAATTGTAGATCTTGCCCTCGTAATGGGCGTCGGCATTCGGCTTCAGGCCCATGACCAGCTGGTGGCCGAGCGACGGGCGGGCCTGCTTCTTGGGATCGGGATTCTTGAAGTCGATGCGCGGCTCGCCCTTCTCGTTGAGCGGGACCTTCAGCCAGACCACGTAGCCGCAGAGCCGATCCGCGGCGCTCCCGCACTTCTCGAGGCGGACACGGGCGCGGCCGTCCTCGGTGAGGTAGGTGCCGCTGGGATCCGTGGGTGTCGCGGCATGAGCCGGAGCCGCCAGCGCCGCGAGCGCCAAGATCGCCAGCGGCGCGACCCGGCGGCCGATCGAAGTGAACGTCATTCCCGAACTCCTTGCCTCGCGCGCCGCGATGGAGACCAGACCGCCCGCCCACGCGTCAATTGCGCGTGTGGCGGGTGCCCCATCCCGCGTCATCGCGTTGCGCCGGACGGACCGCCGGGCGGCGCGCGCTTCATGCCCGCCCTGTCCCGCGCGAAGTTGTCCGCATCATGACAACGCAGCCTGAGGCTGAAGAGGCGCGCGGGTTTCCAGCGCAGGCTGCGCGGGATGTCAGACCCGGGTCGGCGGAGCGCTGCGGGCCGGTCCGAGGGCGCGCTGCATCAGCGTCACGTCGAGCCAGCGCCCGTGCTTGTACCCGACCGCCGCCAGAATACCGACCGGCGTGAAGCCGAGCCTCGCGTGAAGCCGGACGGAGGCGGCCGATCCGCTTTCGGCGATGACGGCGACCATCGTCCGGCAGTCGATCCGCTCGCTCTCCGCGATCAGGGCCGCCAGCAGGGCGCGGCCGACCCCGCAGCCGCGGAATGCCCGGGCGACGTAGATCGAATCCTCGACCGTCGAACGGTAGGCCGCGCGCTGATGGTAGGGGCCGGCATAGGCGTAGCCCGCAACCGTCCCGTCCCGGATCTGGACGAGATAGGGGAAGCCGCCATTGCGCAGGACCGAGAAGCGCCGGATCATCTCGTCGAGCGTCGGCGGCTCGGTCTCGAAGCTCGCCGTGCTGGTGCCGACGGCCTCGCCGTAGATCGCCGTGATGGCCGGGAGATCGGCCTCGGTGGCTTCGCGTATGGTATCGGTCACCGGGGAAGGGTATCCGAAGATCCTGACGTTCCGCAACGTGCGGACACCATGCCGGCCGGTCCGCCCGACCCTGCTCGGCCTTCCTGTCGGCTCGGAGACGGCCGTCGGCACGATCCGCCGCGGCGCCGTCATGGTCACCGCTGATCCGCCCGGTGTCCGGTTCGAAACCGCCCCTCGGGGCGAGGCGGAGCCGGGGGCCGGTCAGCGCGCGAGGCCGGTCACGAGGCGGACGAGATCCGACTGGCGGGTGGCTCCGGTCTTGGCGAAGATCGCCTTGAGCTGCGAGCGGGCCGTCGCGGCGGTGACGGCGAAGCGGGATGCCGCCTCGGCGAGGGAGATGCCGCCGAATAGCGCCTGAGCCAGGCGGGCCTCCGCGGGCGTGAGCCGGTAGACGACCTGGAGAAGGCTGGCCGCCGGCACGGGGGCGATTCCGGGCACGCTGGCCAGGATCAGCGTGCATCCGCCAGCGAACAGGCCGCGGCTCGGGCCGACCAGCGGGACGACATGGAGCACGATCGGCTGCGCATCCCGGCGGGCCACAACCACGACGGAGACCGGCGGCCGGCCGAAGGGACGCGCCACCGCCTCCAGGTGTCGTGCCGCCTCCGGATCCTCCGCGGTGAGACGCCCGCCGACGAGTTTCAGAGCGCGCCCGAACAGGGCACCGAACGCCTCGTTCCAGCTCAGGGCGCGGCCCGCGTGGTCGAGGACCAGGGCGGCGCGTTCGATGACGTCGAAGGCCTGGGTCAGCCCGGCCAGCCGCGACTTTTCGACGATCGCGGTGAGCAGGCCCGCGCGCCGGAGCAGCGGCGACAGCATCGCCAGCCGCGTCTGCTCGTGCGGCTCGAAGGGACCCTGCGCCACGGTCCGCTGCAGCGACAGGCACCAGAGCCGCCCCTCAACCTCGAAGCCGATCCCCGCAAACCAGCGCAGGCCATGCGAGGCGAGCAGGTCCTGATAGTAGGGCAGGCGCGCGATCTCCTCCGGCGAGGTGAAGTCCTGGTCGACCGCGATGCCCCGGGCGCGCAGCATCGGCATCCCGCGCAGGCGGTAATCGTCGCGATACCAGCCCTCGTCGAAATACCGGCGCGCGGCGCCCGCGAGCGACGGCGTGTAGAGCGCGTCCAGACCGATCCGTTCGGAGCGGAGCAGCAGGGCCCCCTCGCTGCCGGCGGCGCGGGACGCCCGTTCGATCAGATCCGGCCAGCGCGCCGCATCGATGACCGTCTCCTCGAGATCCTGCCGGAAGCCGTCCACCAAGTCCTCGCGCAGGCGCGGGACGTGGTTGCGGATCAGCCCAGCCATCGAAGCCAGGGCCGGCCGGCCGGGTACTTCCGATCGGCGAGGTGAGGTTCAGACTTCATTCAAGGCTCGCGACATCAAGATGCGCGAATATATATTGAGTCGTATAAACTGCGCAATCCATGCGCAAACTACACAGTTTTGACGGAAATGTATAGAATTTAACCCAAGTTCGATTATTGCGGCGGGATCGGGATCGTTTTTGTCGCAACCTGAGATGCGCGTCGTCACGGGCCGCCCTCCGCCGGCCGGCGCGGCGCATCCAACGGCAGCGGTGCCCTACCGCCTCGCCGCGGAGCAGAGCCGCCGGGCCACGCCTCGACGCGCCTGCGCGTGCCGAGGCGGCATCGCCATAGGCCGGGAGCGCTCCAGCCGCGGCGGCGTGAGGCGCGGCGCCCATTCTGCGGGAAGCCTCAGGGCGGCGGTGCGAAACCGGCCAGGCTCATCGTGCCGTGTCGCGCGACGACGCGCGAGCCCGGTTCCCGCCGCAGGCGCGCCGCGAACCGCACCCGGTGCCCGTTCCCCTACTCGGCGGCGCGCAGGCCGCCCGGGAGCGGCTCCGCCGGCATCTCGTCGGCGATCGGATCCTGGATCAGCGTCCAGTAGCCCAGCGCCGCCACCAGGGCGATCACCGCGCCGGTGATGAAGGCCAGGGAGAAATGGCCCGTTCCGCCGACGATGAAGCCCGTCACCGTCGGCGCGAGGGCGCCGCCGATGTAACCGCCGAAATTCTGCATCGCGCCCAGCGACGCCGTGCAGCTGGCCGGCGCCGCCACGGAGGCCATCGCCCAGGCGGCCGAGGAGCTCATGTAGACCAGGAACAGCGAGGCCGAGATGCAGGCGATCGCCAGGGTGTCGCTCGGGGTCAGGGCCGCGACGACCGTGAAGGCCGCCGTCGCCACCAGGGAGGCGGCCATGGGGATCTTGCGGCTGCGGATCGGATCGACGCCGCGGCGGACCAGCATGTCCACGACCCGGCCGCCGAGGATGCCGCCCATGACCCCGAAGGCGAAGGGGATCGAGCCGACGAGGCCGGTCTTCTGCAGGGTGAAGTGCCGCTCGATCTCCAGGTAGCTCGGCAGCCACGCGGTGTAGAGCCACGTCATGTAGATGCAGCCGAAATAGCCGACGATCATGCCCCAGCTGGTCCGGAAACCGAACAGGCGCCGCCACGCGCTCCAGGTGACCGGCCGGCTCGCGTTCGGCGCGTCGCCCTCCTCCAGGAAGGCGCGTTCCCCGGGCGTCAGCGCCGACTCGCGCGGGTTGCGGAACACCAGGTAGACGATCGAGGCCAGGACGAGCCCGGCCGCGCCCATGATCACGAACATCGCCCGCCAGCCGAAGCTCACCATGAGGAAGGTGAGCAGCGGCAGGGCCAGGAAGGTGCCGAGCGAGGAGGCGCAGTTCCAGATCCCCGTGGCGGTGCCGCGCTGGCGGATGTTGAACCAGTCGCGGGACACCCGGGCGCAGGTCGGGAAATGCGGCGCCTCGCCGATCCCCAGAACGATGCGCGCGCTCACGAACTGCCAGAACGACGTCACGGCGCCGCCGAGCATCTGGCCGAGCGACCAGCAGGTCAGGCCCAGCGTCAGCGTCAGCCGCGGGCCCAGCCGGTCGGCCAGCGCCCCGGCCGGCAGCTGCGCGAAGGCGTAGGCCCAGAGGAACGCCGAGAGCAGCAGCCCCATGTCGGGGATCGAGAGGCCGAGATCCGCCCGGATCAGCGGGTTGGCCACCGCCAGGGTGGCGCGGTCGACGTAGTTGACGACGCCCGCCGTCACCAGGAGCGCCAGCGAGATCGTCTGGATGCGCCTCACGCGCGGCGTTGCGGCCAAGGCCATGGTGTCCTCCCGATATGGCGGGCCCCTTCGGGGTCTCCGGGGCCCACCGATCGTTCGCGACTCGCGACGGCCCGCCCGCATTCTGCACCGAACGCCGCCCGGCGAAAGGCCCCGCCGCCCCTCGCCTCCCGGCCCCGGGCGTCGTAGACCGCCCGTCACCGTCACCGTCCGAGACAACCCCGTTGCGCCTGACCCAGATCACCCACCACGACCTCGACGGCTACGGCGCCTCCACGGTCGCCGCCGCCTGCGCGACGGTCGAGCGCGTCGTGCACGTGCCCCGCTACAGCGATGTCGGCCCGGTCTTCGAGGACGAGATCAAGCGCCTCGGCCGCGCGGCCGAGAGCGAGATCCTGCTGATGACGGACCTCGGGCTGGAGGAGCAGACCATCGCGGGCCTGAAGAAGTTCGCCGCGATGAACCGGCGCCGCGAGGCGGGCCGGACGCACCGGCTCGTCGTGCTCGACCACCACGCCTCGTCCCTGGACCAGCTGCGCCGCCTCGGCTTCGAGATCGCCGTCGACCCGGAGCGGCCGGGCCTGCACCGGGTCGACCTGGGCGATCCGGAGAGTGCGGTGCTGATCGAGGAGGACATCTGCGCCACCCGGATGACCTTCGAGCACCGGGCCCTGTTCGCCACCCGCGAGCCCGAGGCCGACCTGTCGAGCCTGCTGACGGCGGTCGATGCCCTCGACCTCTGGCGCAAGGAGAGCCCGGCCTTCCGGGGCGGCCTCGCGCTCGACGAGCTGTTCTGGGACGTGGTGTCGAGCTTCGTACCGGTCGGGCATCCCTGGCACGACCGGTTCGTCTCCGACATCCTGCTGGCGGCAGCCGCGGCCCTGCGGGAGGGCGCGAGCCCGGCCGACCTCGAGCGCCGCGCCACGGCGATCCGCACCGGCGTGGTCGACGCCCTGCTGCGCGAGGCCCCGGACGACGACCCGGCGCTGACCACGCGGATGCGGCTCGCCCGGGCGCTCGCCCGCTCGGACACCCTGTTCCGCCCGCTCAAGGACGGCACGCTCCTGTCCTTCGCCCTCGATTCCGGGACCTTCCAGCGGGTGTCCGACCTGATCATGGATGCGGGCCGGGCCAAGCGCGTGGTCAACGTCCAGCGGATGGGCAACCTGTCGTTCCGCTCCAACGACGGCACGGCGCTCGACGGCGCCCGCCTGTTCCGCGGCGGCGGCCACCGGGACGCCGCCGGGGGCCGTCTCCAGAGCGGCTCGGCCTTCTCGATGGCCGACGCGATCGCGCAGGTGGAACCGGTGCTGAACCCTGAGAAGCCCGCAGGCTCGGACAGCCCGTTCGCGGCGCTGAAGAATTGGAAGGGGTGAGGCTCGCCGCGCAGAGAAGACTGATCGCGCCGCACCGAGTTTTCGCGCCACGCCATCAATAATTTCAAGTTGCATCAAGCAGAATTTGCGAACGATTGACCGGCGGCAGCGACTGCACGCTGCGCAGTCACGACATTCTTCTGTCACCAAGCGGACTGATCATGGACGTTTGGCACCCGATGCCGCCTCGAAATTCCCATCGCCGATGCGCCCCGAACACGCGAGCCTGCGCGTCCTGATCGTCCTCGCGGCCGCCCAGATCATCGGTTGGGGCAGCGTCGGTCTCACGGCGGTGGTCGCCCCCCTGGTCGCGGCCGATCTCGGGATGGACCTGGCCGCGGTGTTCGCCGGGAACTCGGTGCGCTACGCCACCATGGGTGTGGCCGCGCCGATCCTCGGGCGCGCCTTCGTCCGGTATGGCGCGCGGACCGTGATGATCGCCGGGAGCGCGCTCGCCGGTCCGGGTTTCGTCCTCTTGGCGGCGGCGCACGGTCCGGTCGCCTATTTAGCGGCCTGGACGATCCTCGGCGTGGCCGGATGTGCGACGCTCACCAATGCGGCCAGCATTCTCCTGAACGAGATTGCCGGGCACGGCGCCCGCCGGGCCATCGCGGCGCTGATGCTGGCCACCGGCCTGTCGAGCAGCCTGTTCTGGCCGACCACGGCGTTCCTGACCGGTCTCGGCGGCTGGCGGGCGACCTGCCTCGTCTATGCCGGGGCGATGTGGTTCCTCTGCCTGCCCCTGTACCGCTGGGGCCTGCCGCCGCGCGTGCGGCCCCCCACCGGGGCGGAGCCGGGACCCGAGGTGAGCGCGCTGCCTCAGACGAGTACGTTCTGGCTGATTGCCTGCGGGATCACCCTCAACGCCTTCGTCACGTTCGGCCTCAGCGCCACCCTGATCGAATTGCTGGTGGCCGAGGGACTGAGCCGGCCGGAGGCCGTCGGCTACGCCTCGATGCTCGGCATCGTCCAAGTGAGCGCGCGGGGCATTGACTTCCTCGGCGGCGGCCGGTGGGACGGGTTGACCAGCGGCCTGTTCGCCGGAGCCCTCGTGGTCACGGCGCTGATCCTGCTCGCCGCGGGCGGCGGGACCCCGGGCGCCGTGATGCTCTTCATCCTGATCTACGGCCTTGGGAGCGGCGTCCTGGCGGTGGTTCGCGCGACCCTGCCGATGGCGTTCTACGACAAGGCCGCCTATGCGCGCGCCGCCTCCCGCATCGCGCTCCCCCTCAACCTCGTGACGGCGGCCGCCCCGCCGATCCTGGCGACGATCCTGACGACGTTGGGCCGGGAGGCTGTCTTGCTTCTCACCGCCGGATGCGTCCTGACGGCGACGGCGACGTTCCTGGCCCTGACGCGGCGCCGGCCCAAAGCGGAGACGCCGGCACCCCTCAGAGTTTGAAATCCTCGCCGAGATACAGCCGGCGCGCCTCCGGGTTCGCCACGATCTCATCCGGCGTACCCTCGGTGAGGATGCGGCCGGAATGGGCGATGTAGGCGCGGTCGATCAGGCCCAGCGTCTCGCGGACGTTGTGGTCGGTGATCAGCACGCCGATGCCGCGCTGCTTCAGGTGCTTCACCAGATCCTGGATGTCGCCCACCGCGATCGGGTCGATGCCCGCGAAGGGCTCGTCGAGCAGCATGAAGGTCGGCGAGGAGGCGAGCGCCCGGGCGATCTCGCAGCGCCGGCGCTCGCCGCCCGAGAGCGCGATCGACGGGGCCTTGCGCAGGCGGGCGATGTCGAACTCCTCGAGCAGCGCGTCGAGCCGGCGCGCGCGTTCCTTGCGGTCGGGCTCCGTCACCTCCAGCACCGCGCGGATGTTGTCCTCGACGGTGAGCCCGCGGAAGATCGAGGCCTCCTGCGGCAGGTAGCCGATGCCGAGCCGCGCCCGCTGATACATCGGCAGGTGTGTGATCGGCAGCCCGTCCAGGCTGATGTCGCCGCGGTCGGCCGCCACCAGGCCGGTGATCATGTAGAAGATCGTGGTCTTGCCGGCGCCGTTCGGCCCGAGCAGCCCCACGGCCTCGCCGGTGCGCACCGTCAGACCGGCCTCGTGGACCACCGTGCGGGCGCCGTAGCTCTTGCGCAGGCCGCGCACGCTGAGGATGCCCGGTCCGCCCTCGTCGGTCCGCGGCCATGCATCGGCCTCGGCCTCAGCGCCGGCCGGCGGCCGCCCGCGCCGGCCGAACAGGCGGCCGAGCCAGCCCGAACGGCCCGCCGGTTCCTGCGGGCCCGCCTGGAACGCCATGGCGCCGCTCAATTGGCCTGCGCCCGGGGCTTGGTCGGCAGGTTGGCCGGCGGCTGCGCGCAGCCCTTCGCCTTGCCGTCCTTCGCCTCGGCCTTCTCGCCCGGCACGAACAGGGCCGAGACGCGGCCGCCCGCCACCGGGTCCATGTTGGCCCGGCCGGTATTCATGTCGTAGACCAGCCGCTGCCCGCGGGTGACGTTCTGGCACTGGCTCAGCACGACGTTGCCGGTGAGGACGATCCGCTTGGCGTCCTGGTCGAACACCGCGTGGTCGCCGGTGGCGACCTGATCCTTCTGCACCACCGTCACCGGACCGGCGCAGTCCACCTTCTGGATGCCGTTCTCGGCGGGGTTCCGGGCCGGGGCCGCCTCGGCGGCCTCGCCGGCCTTCGCCTCGCCCTTAGCGTCCTTGCCCGACCCGTCCCTGGCCGACCCGTCCTTGCCGCGCTTGTAGTAGACCGTCATGGTCGAGCATCGGATCGTGCTGTCGCCCTGCACGGCCACGACGTTGCCGGCGAAGACCGCCCGGTTCTCCCGATCGAACACGTCGAGCCGGTCGGCGTCGATCTTGATCGGGTCCTTGCCGCCGCCGCCGATGTTGCCGAAGGGCGAATCCTTGCGCGCCGGCTTCTCGGCCAGGGCCGGGCCGCCGAGAAGCAGCCCGACCGCCCAAACAGCGCAGAGGATGCGGGCGGCGCTCATCGGGCCGCGTCCGCCGGCCGGGCATCCGAGGTCTGGACGCGCAAAGCCGGCTTCTCGGCCTGATCCTCATTGACGATGACCACGTGGACGTTGCCCACGAAGGAGATCCGCTTGCCGCTCTCGACCACATCGAGACTGTCGGCATCCACCTGGGCCCGCGGGCTCGACACCGTGACGGGCTCCTGCGAGCTGATGGCACCGGTCTTGAGCGCCACGGCGGCCGAGCGCAGGCGCGCCTCCTCGCCCTTGTCGGTCCAGATCCGGATGTCGGTCTTGAGGTCGAGGGCCTCGCGGGTGGTGTCGAACAGGCCCGAGGCCGCCGAGAGCCGGGCGACGCCGCCCTGGTCGTCGGTGGCGATATGGCCGCGCATCTGCTGCAGCTCGATCTGGCTGGGCTTGCGCACGTCCTGGAGGGCGGCGTCCGCCGTCACCTCGTAGCCGCGCGTGCCCTGGCGGAATCCCGAGAGCCGCGGGTTCTCCATGCGGACCTTCGAGCCCGCCAGCGTCACCGGGCCGACCGAGACGCCGGGAAGGCGCGCCGCGAAGGGATTGAACAGGGCGCCGAGGAGCAGCGCCACCGCGCCGCCGGCCGCCACCGGGATCAGGCGGCGCATGGCACGGACACGGCCGCTGTGGCGGTAGGCCTGGGCATGCGCCCGGGTCCGCGCCGCCGCGACCGCCTGTCCGTTGCCGGCTTGAGCCTCGACCGGGTTCATGCAGCGTCCGTGAGGCGCGCCGAGCGCGCGCGAGAGGGATCGACCCAGACGCCTGCGGCCCCCACCGCGCCCGCGCCATCGGCCGGGAATGATCCCGACCGGTGGCGAAGTTATGGCTTGACCATTTCCGAATGATCAACCGAACTTGCAATCGTTCGGCCGCAATGTGTGGAGACACACGCCGCACGATGCAATTCGGCGCCGTGATTCACGGTCCCTACGCTGCACCGCGCGCCGCCGCCAGGGCCGCCGCCACCGTCCGGGCGAAGGCTGCCGGGTCGCGCGGGCTGTCGCCGTCCTGGATGCGGGCGAGATCGAGCAGTGTTCCGGCGGCCATCGGCACCTCCGATTCGGGCGCCGCGGCCAGCGCGCGAATCAGCGGATGGCGCGGGTTGATCTCCAGAACCGGCTGACCGACCGCGGCCCGGCCGGCCCGGCGCATCAGCCGCTGCATCTGCAGGTCGGGCCCGCCGGTGCCGGCCGACAGCACCACCGCCGAATCGACCAGGCGGTCCGTGGTGCGCACGTCCGAGACCTCCGCGCCGAGCGCCGCCTTCACGGCGGCCACGAAGCCGTCGAGGCCCTCCGGCGCGTCCGGCTGCGCGTCCTCCGGGGTGAACTTCGACAGGTCGAGACCACCCTTGGTGATCGAGCGGAGCGGCTTCTCCTCGAAGGTGCCGAGCTGTTCCGGCCAGAAGGCGTCGACGTGGTCGGAAAGGAGCAGGACCTCCAGGCCGCGGGCCTTGAAGCCTTCGAGCTGGGGCGACGATTTCAGCGCTTCGGCATCGTCCGCGACAAGATAAAAGATCGCCTCCTGCCCGTCCTTCATCCGCGACACGTAGTCGGGGAGCGAGGTCCATCCCTCCACCGCCGACGAGCGGAAGCGCAGGAGCGGCGCGATCTCGCCTCGCCGCTCGAAATCCTCGTAGATGCCCTCCTTGAGGACGGAGCCGAAATTCTCCCAGAACGCCCGATAGCCGTCCGCGTCCTTGGCCCGGGTGGCGAGCTCGGACACGACGCGGCCGGTGACCGCGCGGCGGATCCGCGCCAGCGCCGGCGTCGATTGCAGCATCTCGCGCGAGACGTTGAGCGGCAGGTCCTCGGTGTCGACGACGCCCTGGACGAAGCGCAGCCAGGGCGGGAGCAGCTCGGCCTCGTCGGTGATGAACATCCGCCGCACGTGCAGACGGACCTTGCTCTGCCGGTCGTTGTCCAAGGCCTGGAAGGGCTTCGAACCGGGCACGAACAGCAGCGCGGAGAATTCGAGCTGCCCTTCGGCGCGCCAGTGCAGCGTCGCCCAGGGCTTGTCGAAGTTCATGCCGATGGAGTGGTAGAAGGTCTCGTACTGCTCCTCGGTGACCTCCGATTTCGGCTTTCGCCAGAGCGCCGTGCCCTGATTGGCCGATTCGTCCTTGCCGTCGCGCACCACGGCGATCGGCACGGTGATGAAGTCGGCCCATTTCCGCACGAGATGGTCGAGGCGGTAGGGCTCCAGATACTCGTCGGCATCGGCCTTGAGGTGGAGGACGATGTCGGTGCCGGGCTCCGGCCGCGTGGCGGGCTCCAGCGTGTAGCTCCCCTGCCCTTCCGACGCCCAGGTCCAGGCGTCCTCGCTGCCGGCCCGGCGCGACGTGACGGTGACCCGGTCGGCCACCATGAAGGCCGAGTAGAAACCGACGCCGAACTGGCCGATCAGGCTCGGCCGGTCTTCGGCCTTGGCGGATTCGAGCGTCTGCGAGAAGGCCCGGGTCCCGGACCGCGCGATGGTGCCGAGGTTGGCCGCCAGATCGTCCTTGGTCATGCCGATGCCGGCATCCGAGACCGTCAGGGTCCGCGCCTCCTTGTCGGGCACGATGCGGATCTTCGCGTCCGGCGGCAGGGCGCTCGCCGCCGAGGTCAGCGCCTCGAACCGGCGCCGGTCCATGGCGTCGGCGGCGTTGGCGACGAGTTCGCGCAGGAAGATCTCGCGATCGGAATAGAGCGCGTGCACGACGAGGTCGAGGAGCCGGCCTACCTCCGCTCCGAACTCGTGCCGCTCGATCGTCTCGCTCACGGATGATGCCTCCACAGTCGGGGAAAACGCGGTGGCGATATGCTTGCGAACGCGGCCGTTTTCAATGCGCCGGGTGGGCGGCTTCGGCATACGATAGGAGCCGTCGCGGCGCCTTCCTGTACCGGATCCCGGGATCCGGTTGGGCTGACGATCCCCGGTCCGGGAGAGGGCGGTGAGGCAGGATGAAACGCCACGCCCTTTCCTGGGCGCACGCTGCGCATACGGAATGCGCCCCCGGGACCTTACGCGGACGCGCCGCGCAAGCGGCTCCGATCCCGTGAGCCACGGAAGGTCAGATCTCGATCTCGGTCCCCACCTCAACGATCTGCCGGGTCGGCAGGCCGAAATGGGCGCCGGTCCGCTCGGCGTTGCGCTTCATGAAGGCGAAGAGGCCCTCGCGCCAGGGCGCCATGCCGGGATGGGTGGGCGACGGGATCACCACCTCGTGGCCGACGAAATAGGTCATGTCCTCCAGGTATTCCGGTGGCAGGAGGCCGCTCGCCACCGCGCATTGCAGCCCCTCGGGGATCGAGGCCGTCTGCATGAAGCCGTAGCGCAGGACGACGCGCTCCATGCCGGGCGTGTATTTCGAGATCGCCTTGCGGATGCCCTGGGCCACGAGGGTCACGTGCGCCCGCTCGCTGGCCGGGATCACCGGCTCCTCCTCGTAGAGCACGGTGATCAGCAGGATCCGCTCGTGGAGGCAGCGGCTGCGCTCGACCAGCCGGCCCAGCGCCATCGGGATGCCCTCGGTGGCGGCGGTGAGGAAGGCCGCGGTGCCCGGCAGCGTCACCGGCGGATGCGAGGCGAGACGGGCGAGGAAGGTCGCCTCGGGCATGCGCATGGTCTCGCGCACGGATTCGAGGACGTGGTTGCCCTTCATCCAGGTCAGCATCAGGAAGGCGACCGCGGCGGCGAGCAACAGCGGAAACCATCCGCCCTCGAACAGCTTCACGCTGTTGGCGGCGAAGAACACGGCGTCGATGGCGAGGAAGAACCCGTTCACCGCGACGACCAGGATCGGGTTGTAGCCCCAGCGCAGGGCGATCAGCGCGGCGAGCAGCGTCGTGATCCCCATGAGCGCCGAGACCGCGATGCCGTAGGCGCCGGCCAGGGCGTCGGACGAGCCGAACACGATGACGGCGGTGAGCGTCGCGGCGGCGAGCAGCCAGTTCACGCCGGGCACGTAGATCTGGCCGCGCTCGTCCTGGTCGGTGTGGACGACCCGCATCATCGGCATGAAGCCGAGCTGGATCGATTGCTGGGTCAGCGAGTAGACGCCCGAGATCACCGCCTGCGAGGCGATCACGGTCGCCATCGTGGCGAGCGCCACCAGCGGGTAGTGCGCCCAGTCCGGGGCCAGCAGGTAGAACGGGTTCTCGATCGTCCCGGGGTCGGCGATGATCAGCGCACCCTGGCCGCAATAATGGATCAGCAGCGCGGGCAGCACGAGGCCGAACCAGGACGCGCGGATTGCCGGGGCGCCGAAATGGCCGAGGTCGGCATACATGGCCTCGCCCCCGGTCACCGCCAGGAACGCCGCGCCCAGCATCAGGAAGCTGACGTGCCAGCCGGCGTGGAGCAGGAAGTCCACCGCCCGCCAGGGATTGGCCGCCGCCAGGATCTCGGGCGCGCGCAGGATGCTGGGAACCGCGAGGAGGACGAGCACGGCGAACCAGACCAGCATGACCGGCCCGAACACCCGGCCGATGGCGGCCACGCCCTTGTGCTGGACCAGGAACAGCCCGACCAGGATCACGATCGTGATCGGCACCACGAACGGTCCGAGCGACGGCGCGTCGACCTTCAGGCCCTCGATCGCCGACAGCACCGAGATCGCCGGCGTGATCGCCCCGTCGCCGTAGAGCAGGGCCGCCCCCACCAGCCCGACCACCAGCAGCAGCGCCTTCCACGTCCCCGGCCGCGCCTGCCGCGCACCGAGGAGCGCCAGCATGGCGACGATGCCGCCCTCCCCGCGGTTGTCGGCGCGCAGGATCAGCACCGCATATTTCAACGACACGATCAGGATCAACGACCACAGGATCAGCGACACCGCCCCCGTGGCCGCCGCCGGGACCGAGGCGCCGCCGGCGGTCGCCGCCTTCACCGCCTCCTTGAACGCGTAGAGCGGGCTCGTGCCGATGTC
>NZ_JAKSXX010000130.1 GCF_022829385.1 Methylobacterium sp. J-070
CGGCCTGGAGGTAGGCGAGGCTGCGGCGGCGTGGGGGAGCGGCCGCGACCGGCGATGCGACGGTCTCGGCGGGCCGGGGGAGGGCGAGGTCGTTCACCGGATCGCCCTCGACGGTGCCGCGGTCTGCCTCCCCCCTCTGCGAGGGAGGGTGGCCCGCGAAGCGGGTCGGGAGAGGGGAGCGCCGCTTCCGGAAAGGCTGCGCCGGGCGACACATGCACCACCGTCGCGCTGCCCCTCTCCCGACCCCTGCCGACGCAGGGGCCACCCTCCCCCGCAGAGGGGGGAGGGAGACCGATCTCGGGCTTGCCCGAGATCGGTCGGAGCGGCGCGCATCCCGCTCACGCCGCGATGAACTCGTTCCACTTGCGCACCATGTAGGTGTTCTCGTCCATCACGGCGTTCCAGCAGGCGACCGACCCCATGCGCTGGTCGAAGGAGCCGCCGTCCCGGGTGGCGCCCGCCTTCTCGATCAGGGTGCCGTCGGGGCCCAGGATGTCCTTCTCGGCGGGCTTGCCCTCCATCCAGAAGGCCCACTCGTAGGGCTGCATGTTCGCCTGCGCGGTCTCCAGCACCGCGGAGTAGTAGCCCTGGCGGTTGAGGTAGGCCCCGGCCCAGCCGGACAGGAACCAGTTGATGAAGTCGTAGGCGGCGTCGAGCTTCTTCCCGCTCAGGGTCTTGGGGATGCCGAAGCCCGAGGCCCAGGCCCGGTAGCCCTCCTTCAGGGGCTGGTAGGTGCAGGGCACCCCCTGCGCGCGCACCTTGGTGACGGCGGGCGACCACATCGACTGGATCACCGTCTCGCCGGACGCCATCAGGTTCACGGATTCGTTGAAGTCCTGCCAGAAGGCCCGGAACTGGCCGGCGCGCTTGGCCTCGATCAGCAGCTTGATGGTGCGGTCGATCTCGGGCTTCGTCATGTTGCCCTTGTCGCCGTAGGTGTAGTCGCCGGTGGCCTCCACCACCATGGCGGCATCCATGATGCCGATGGACGGGATGTTGAGGATCGCGGCGCGGCCCTTGAAGGCCGGGTTCAGGAGCTCCTTCCAGCTCGTCACCGGCACCTTCACGAGGTCCGGCCGGATCCCCAGCGTGTCGGCGTTGTAGACGGTGGGGATCAGCGAGATCCAGCCGGTCGGTTCGCCGGCAAACTTTTTGGAGTCCTGGGCTTCGAGGTAGAACACCTTCTTGGGCGCCGTGCCCTGATCGCCGATCGTCCTGCCGGCGACCTGGCCCTTGGTGAACACGGAGGAGATCTTGTCGGCGAGGGTGATCCGCTTGGCGTCCATGCCCTGCAGGTTGCCCGAGGGCAGGATCTTCTTGAGGCTGAAATACTCGGTGTCGACGAGGTCGAAGGAGTTCGGCTGGGTGACGACGCGCTTGGTCACCTCGTCGGTCACCACCGGGATGTACTCGATGACGAGGCCCAGATCCTCCTTCACCTTCCGGGCGATGTCGGCGGACTGGTTCACCGCCGTGCCGAGGTAGCGGAGCGTCACGGGCTCAGCCGCGTGCACCGCCGGGAAGCCGGTCACCGGCGTGGTCGCGAGGGCCGCGGCACCCTTCAGCAGCGTGCGCCGGCTCGGCTTCGAGAACAGGTCCATGATCGTCTCCGTGTCCTTACGCGTCGAGGCGGTGGGCGGCGGCGGCGTCCCAGCCGACCGGAACCGTGTCGCCCGGGCGCAGCGGCCGGGCGGCGAAGGCGGCGTCGCTGAGCACGGCGGTCAGCGCGGCCGGGCTGTCGGGCGCGCGCTCCAGCCCGTCGGCATCGAGGCCGACATGGACGCTGGTGCCCTGGTACTCGACGGCGACCACCCGGGCCGGCCTCGCCTCCGGGCCGGCCTCTTCGCCGAGCCGCATCCGGTCCGCCCGCACGGCGATGAGCCCCTGGGCCAAGCGGATGACGTTGTGGCCGCCGATGAACTGGGCCACGAAGGCGGTGGCCGGCCGCTCGAACACCGTGCGCGGGTCGGCGGCCTGCTCGATCCGGCCGGCATTCATCACCACGACGAGGTCGGAGAGCGCCATCGCCTCCTCCTGGCTGTGGGTGACGTGGATGAAGGTCAGCCCGAGTTCGGTTTGGATCCGCTTCAGCTCCACCCGCATCCGCACCCGCAGGAACGGGTCGAGGGCCGAGAGCGGCTCGTCGAGCAGCAGCACCTTCGGGCCGGTGACGAGGGCGCGCGCCAGGGCCACGCGCTGCTGCTGGCCGCCCGAGAGCTGGGCCGGCAGGCGCCCGGCGAGGTGACCCATCTGCACGAGGTCGAGCATCGCCATCGCCTTGGCCCGGCGCTCGGCCTTGCCGACGCCGCGCATCCTGAGGCTGAAGGCGACGTTGTCGCGCGCGTCGAGATGCGGGAACAGGGCGTAGCTCTGGAACATCATCGCGGTGCCGCGCGCGGCCGGCGCGGCGTCGCCCACCGCCCTCGGGCCGATCACCACGTCGCCCGCGGTGGCGCGCTCGTGGCCGCCGATCATCCGCAGCGTCGTGGTCTTGCCGCAGCCGGAGGGGCCGAGCAGGCAGCAATAGGCGCCCGAGGGCACCTTCAGGTCGATGGCATCGACCGCAATGGCCGCGCCGTAGCGCTTGGTCAGGCCGATCAGCTCGACATCCATGCGGTGCTCTCTCGATTCGGACTGAGCGCGATGCCCCTTCGAGGCCTCGTCATGTCCGGAGACCGGGACGCGCCGCCTTTCCCATGCGCCGCGACGCTCACACGTCTTCTTTCGGAGAGGCGATGAGCGTTTCCGCGCGTCTCCCTCCCCCCTCTGCGGGGGAGGGTGGCCCCCGAAGGGGGTCGGGAGAGGGGTGCGACGGTGCAGGATGGAAAACTGGCCTTCATGAAGCTGGCGCCCCTTCCTGAAGCCGGGTCCCCTCTCCCGACCCCTGCTGACGCAGGGGCCACCCTCCCCCGCAGAGGGGGGAGGGAGGGCGCGTGGGAGGCCCGGACTGCCAATCCGTGAAGCTCATTTCCGGTGAGGCAAGTGGCGGGCCAAGGCTAGGCCTGCCGCCGCTCGGCCGGATCGACCGCCCGGTCGAGCACCCGGCCGCGTCCCGGCTCGGACAGGACCTTCCCGTCCTCGGCGATCACCTGGCCGCCCGCGATGGTCATCACCGGCCAGCCCGTGACGTCGAACCCCTCCCAGGGGGTGTAGTCGGAGCCGTGATGGAGGATCTCCTGGCGGATCGTCTCGCGCCTGTTGGGGTCCCACAGGGTCAGGTCGGCGTCGAAACCCGGGGCGATCGAGCCTTTGCGCGGGTACAGCCCGTACATCCTGGCGTGGTTCGTGGCGGTGAGCGCGGCGAACTGGTTGAGGCTGATCCGCCCCTTCGAGACGCCCTCGGAGAAGAACACCGGCAGCCGGGTCTCGATCCCCGGGATGCCGTTCGGGATCCAGCGGAACGAGGTCTTCCCCCGCGGGTTCAGCTTGCCCTGCGGGTCGTCGTAGCGGAACGGCGAGTGGTCGGAGGACACCACGTCGAAGATCCCCCGCCGGATGCCGGACCAGACCGCCTCCTGGCTCTCGACGTCCCGGGGCGGCGGCGAGCAGACGTACTTCGCCCCGGCCATCGGATCCTCCAGCCCGAGCCCCTTCATGTGCTCGGCCGTGAGGGTGAGGTATTGCGGGCAGGTCTCTGCCCGGATCTTCAGGCCGCGCGCCTGCGCCCAGGCGATCTGCTCGGTGGCCTCGCGGCCCGAGACGTGAACGATGACGATGGGCAGGTCGATCAGCTCGGCGTGACTGATCGCCCGGTGGGCCGCCTCGCGCTCGACCACCTCGGGGCGCGACAGGGCGTGACCGTAGGGCTTGGTCTCGCCGGCCCGCTCCAGCCGGTCGCTGAGATAGCGGATCGCGTCGTAGCCCTCGGCGTGGACCATCACCCGGGCGCCCTCGCGCCGGGCGACGTGGAACACGTCGAGGAGCTGACGGTCGTTCAGCACCAAGTTGTCGTAGGTCATGAAGACCTTGAACGAGGTGTAGCCGTCGGCGACCAGGGCCGGCAGCTCCTGGCCGAGCACCGCCTCGCTCGGGTCCGAGATGATCATGTGGATCGCCACGTCCACGTGGCACTGGCCCTCGGCCTTGGCCCGGTAGGCGTCGACGGCGCTCCGCAGGGAGCTGCCCCGGGGCTGGACCGCGAAGGGCATCACGCAGGTGTTGCCGCCGGCCGCCGCCGCCCGGGTGGCGCTGGCGAAATCGTCCGCCATGACGATGCCGGGGCCGGGATCTTGGGCGATGTGGACGTGGCTGTCGATGCCGCCGGGCAGGACCAGCAGCCCGGAGGCGTCGATCACCCGGGCTGCATCCGCGATGCCCTCGGCCACCGCCACGATCCGCCCGCCGCGGACGCCGACATCCGCCCGCACCGTGTCGCTCGCGGTGATGACCGTGCCGCCGCGGATGGCGAGATCGAATTCGGGCATGCCGCTCACTCCTGCGCGCCCGCGGGCGCCTGTCGGGACGGGCCGATGCATCGTCCGCGCCGATTCGGACGGCGCGAGCAGGGCACAGCCGCCCGGCGGGGTCCAGGGCCGTCAGGGGGGTCCAAAGGGCTCCAGCCCTTTGGCAAGGTCCGGGGGCGGGAATTCGGACCGTGGCCCTAAAGAGTTGCCGGGCTTTGCCCTGCCCCCGCACAAGGTCCCGGACCTTCCGGATCCGTGATTTTGGTCCGGAGGCTCGACGGAGCCGTCGTGTGGAACCGCCCCCACACCCGCCGCATGTGCCGGGCCGAGCCGAAGCCCGCGCGCGCGGCGACCTGCTCCAGGCCGAGATCGGTCCGGGTGACGAGGTCCCGGGCGAGCGCGATCCGGGCGCGGTTGACCGAACACCTGCAGGACCGGAATCCCGCGCGCCGTGGCGCCGTCGATGAGGGCCTGCAGGCGCTCGGTGAAGAGCGGGACGTCGGCCTCGCTCCAGAACGGACGGTGCCGGAAGGAATCCTGGACATCGATGACCAGCAGCGCAACGTCGGACATTTCGTGTCTCCCGCTCGGTGAAGCGAACGGCAGGATCGCTTCCGTAAGAAATGCGCGAAAGAAATCGCGCCGCCAACCAGCGGACATCTTCGGCCATTCGAACGGCAGCGCGAGATTACGGCATGGGCGATCCCGAAAGACTCTTCGTGCTGACCGGGGCCGGTGTCTCGGCCGAGAGCGGGCTCGGCACGTTCCGGGACCGCGGCGGGATCTGGGCCCGGTTCGATCCGATGAAGCTCGCCACCCCGGAGGCCTACGCGGCCGATCCCGACGAGGTGCTCGACTTCTACGATCACCGCCGCCGGGGCGTGGTGGCGGCCGCGCCCAACGCCGCGCACGTCGCGCTGGCCCGGGCTGAGGCCCGGCTCGCCGACCGGGGCGGCCGGCTCTTCCTGTGCACGCAGAACGTCGACGACCTGCACGAGCGGGCCGGGTCGCGGGCCGTCGTCCACATGCACGGCGAACTGCTCAAGGCGCGCTGCACAGCCTGCGATGCGGTCACGCCGTGGCGGAACGACCTGAACCGGGCGTCGTCCTGCCCGGCCTGTGGGGCAGCCGGCCGGATGCGGCCGGACGTGGTCTGGTTCGGCGAGATGCCGATGCACCGCGACGCGATCGAGGCGGCTCTGGCGGAGGCCGACCTGTTCGTGGCCGTGGGCACGTCGGGGGCGGTCTACCCGGCAGCCGGCTACGTGCGGCAGGCCCGACGCCGCGGCATCCCGACCTGCGAGATCAACCTGGAGCCGTCGGACAACGCCGACGCCTTCGATGACGCCCGCTACGGCCCCGCGAGCGCGGCGCTGCCGCGCTACCTCGCGGATCTCGGGTTGTAGCGGCCCCGCGGGAGGGCCCGGACAAAAGGGCGGCAAGGATCTGGCGGCGCTCGGTTTTCCGGCTCGCGCCCGGCCATCCTGCAGCAGGACCGGAATCTCAATTGCAGCGAATCACGTCCGCGCGAGCTGTCAAGAACTGGTCGGGCAGTTGCCCACCGGTTACAACGGCCAAGCTCGGGTTCGGCGTCGCGGCCCGCCCGGGCGTTCGTTGAAGCCACAGGGGAAGCAACCACCCATGCAGCACTTCACCGTAACCGACCGCGAGCGCGATACTGTCTTGGCGGCGTTGCGCTACTACCAGTTCTACCGGATGCAGGGACATCCCTACGACCCGCGCCAGGACCACCTGATCGACACGATCGCCGGCCACACCGGCGAGGCCCTGGACCTCACGGAGATCGACGATCTCTGCGCCGGCCTGAACGGCCATCGCCACGCCCTGGCGGCTGCCGCGGCCTGAGGCAACAGAGCGGAGCGGCCCGGGCCGCTCCGCAGGTCCCGGCGGGTTCGGTCCGGCCGCGAGGCGCCTTAAGGCGCCTTCTTCAGCTGCTGCTCTGCGCGGGACAGGGCGGCTTCGCAGCCCGTGGCGTCGCCCTTCGAATCGGCCGTGCGGGCCTCCTCGACGGCGACCTTGGCCTGCTGGGCGGCATCCGCCCCCTGGCCGGCCTGGGCCGACTTCTCCGGGGGCGCCTGCGGCGACTCGTTCGCCCTCTGGCCCTCCGTGCCGGTCATGCCCTCGCCGCCGCGCTTGGCGGCATTGCCCTGGCCGCTGGTCGACGCGGAGATCGACTGCGTCAGCTCGGACTGGACCCGCTTGGAGACGCCCTCGATCCGGTCGCCGCAGGGCGAGGCCAGGGCGGGGACCGTCAGGATCAGGGTCAGGCAGGCGGTCAGGGCGGGACGCATCATCGGGTCGGGTACTTTCCAAAAAACGGGGCCGCGGGTTTCCCCACGGCCCCAACGCGTCGCGGCTGGTGCCGGTTCAGGCGCTCAGCTGATCGCGGATCGGCAATTGCCGGACCCGCCGGCCCGTGGCCGCGAAGATCGCGTTGGCGATCGCCGGCGCCACCGGCGGCACGCCGGGTTCGCCGACGCCGCCGAGGGGCCCGTCAAAGCTGCCGGTCGGCACGAGGTGCACGCGGATCACCTTCGGGGCGGCGTCGATCCGGATGATCTCGTAGCCGTCGAAGTTGTTCTGCACCGCCCGGCCCTGCTTGAAGGTGATCTCGGAGGTGAGGGCGAGCCCCATCCCCATGACCACGGCGCCCTCCATCTGCGAGCGGATGCGCTCCGGGTTGACCTGCGGCCCGCAATCGACCGCGATGTCGATGGCGTGCACCTTCACCTGACCCTTGTCGTCGACCTCAACCTCGGCCGCCACCGCCGTGTAGGTGACGAAGCTGTAGTGGCCGGCAATGCCGAGGCCGCGGCCCTTCGGCATCTCCCGGCCCCAGCCCGCGCCCTTGGCGGCCGCCTCGATCACGCCGCGCAGGCGGCCGGTCTCGATCGGGTAGCGCTTCGGATCCTCGCCGTAGTTCCAGACGTCGCCGATCTCGGTGGGGTCGATCTTCCGGTCGGGGCCGATCAGCTCCAGCAGGTATTCCTTCGGCTCGCGGCCGGCGGCGTGCGCCAGCTCCGACACGAAGGACTGGATCGCGAAGGCGTGCGGGATGTTCGACACCGAACGGAACCAGCCGACCCGGACATGGGCGGCGGCCTCGGGATTCTCCAGGCGCATGTTCGGGATGTTGAGGGGCGTGTTGACCAGCCCCATCCCGAGCTCGAACGGCAGCTCGTGCTTCGGATCGGGCGCGAAGATCGAGCCGATCGTCGGCGCCACCGAGCGGTGCAGCCACGCCACCGGCAGGCCCTTCTCGTCGAGGCCCGCCTCCAGATGCTCCACCGAGATCGTGTGGTAGAAGCCGTGGTGGATGTCGTCCTCGCGGGTCCAGGCGAGCTTCACCGGCGCGCCGCCGACGGCCTGCGAGCAGAGCGCCGCCTCGACCACGTAGTCGGGCTTGGACTTGCGGCCGAAGCCGCCGCCGAGCAGCGTGACGTTCACCTTGACCTTGTCGTCGGGCAGCTTGAGCGCCTTCATCAGGCGGTCGTTGGCCGCCTGCGGACCCTGCACGCAGGCCCAGGCCTCGCAGAATCCGTCCTTGACCCGGGCCACGGCGGCCGGAGGCTCCATCGGCGCCTGGGCGAGGTGGGGCACGAAGTACTCGGCCTGGACCTTGGTCTTGGCCTTGGCCATGGCACCGTCGACGTCGCCCTGGGTCCGCACGACCTTGCCGGGCTTGCGGGCGGCGGCCTCCAGCTCCTTGCGGAACACGTCGGTGTCGTAGCCGGCGTTCGGGCCGTCGTCCCAGGTGATCTTGAGGGCGTCGCGCGCCTTCAGGGCCGCCCAGGTGTTCTTGGCGACCACGGCGACGCCGCCGAGCGGCATGAACTCAGAGGGGATCTCGCCGCCGTCGATCTTGAAGATATTCACGACGCCCGCGACCTTCTTGGCCTCGCTGTCGTCGAAGGACTTCACCTTGCCGCCGTAGACCGCCGGGCGGGCGACGACCGCGTAGAGCATCCCGTCGAGCTTGGTGTCGAGGCCGTAGACGGCCTTGCCGGTGGTGATGTCGACATTGTCGATCAGCCCGACCTTGCCGGTGCCGATGTAGCGGAAGTCCTTCGGGTCCTTCAGCTTGACGTCGGCGGGCACCGGCAGCTCGGCGGCGGCCTGGGCCACCGCGCCGTAGCCGAGGGTGCGGCCCGACCTGGCGTGGGTCAACGTGTGGTTGACCGCCGTCACCTCGGAGGCCGGCACGCCCCATTGCTTGGCGGCGGCCTGGATCAGCATCATCCGCGCGGCGGCGCCCGCGTGGCGGAAATGCTGGAAGAAGTGGCGGGTCGAGCGCGAGCCGTCCGTATCCTGGTTGCCGAAGCGGGTCTCGTCGCCCCAGGCCTGGACCACCTTCACCTTCGACCAGTCGGCCTCCAGCTCGTCGGCGACCGTGAAGGCCACCGAGGTGCGGATGCCCTGGCCCATGTCGGAGCGGTGGTTGGTCACCGTGACGGTGCCGTCCGGCGCGATGGCGACGAACACCTTCGGATCGTCGCGCCAGCCATGCGGCATGCCGTCGGCGCCGAATTTCTGCTGCTTCTGCTCCTCGGTCTGGGTCTCGTCGGCCCGGGCCGGGCGCAGCGAGAGGGCCAGCACGAGGGCGCCGGCGCCGCCGAGGATGCCGCGGCGGCTGACGTTGTCGAGGGTCGGCTTGGGGCCGGCCGCGAGCTCTGCGCTCAGCTTGGCGTCGTGGATCACAGGCGCTCTCCCTTGCTGGCGGGGGCCGTCTGGCCGGCGGCCTGGTGGATCGCGGCGCGGATGCGCGGATAGGTGCCGCAGCGGCAGATGTTGCCGCTCATCGTGTCGTCGATGTCCTGGTCGGAGGGCTTGGGCGTGTCCTTCAGGAGGGCTGCGGCCTGCATGATCTGGCCGCACTGGCAGAAGCCGCACTGGGCGACGTTCAGGTCGCGCCACGCCGCCTGCACCGGGTGGTTGCCGTCCGGCGACAGCCCCTCGATGGTCACGACCTCCTGATCGGCCGCCGCCGAGACCGGGGTGATGCAGGCGCGGGTCGCCGCGCCGCCGAGATGGATCGTGCAGGCCCCGCAGAGCGAGACGCCGCAGCCGAACTTGGTGCCGGTGAGCCCGAGTTCGTCGCGCAGGTACCACAGCAGCGGCATGTCGGGGTCGCCGTCGAAGCTGCGCGCAGCCCCGTTCACGGTGAGTTTGATCATCGATGCGTCCTGTCTGGCAGCGCCTGAGCGGCGTTCAGTCGGGTGCGGGCCGAGCCGGGCGCCGACCGATTCTCTGGTCCACGCGTCGGTCTGTACGGGCTAACCCGACGAACAGGCCTCTGGGTTCAGAATAGGAAGGATTCTAATCCACCCCGGGAGACTTGCGCAACGCAATGGGGATACGGCTGACCGCCGAAGGCCCGCGCCGGCGACATACCGCGTGCGACGGCGCACATGCGCATCCTTCGGCTGCATCCCTTGTTCGGGGTGGGCGGTCGATAGGCCGGGCCGTCGAGCCGTGGCTCTGACGATCAAGCCGTCGCCGCTGGACTGCGCCTGCGAGGACGGGGCATCACCCGCGTTTCCACCTCGAACACCCGACCAGTGAGGCGCCAAAGGTGGATCGATGCGTCGGCGAACCGTCAGGGAATGGTTTGAAGATCCGTTCTGCGAAACTCGTCGGCCGTGGCGAGGATCGGCACTTGGAAGTAGCGCGCCGCCGCATAGTGGAGACAATCACCGAGGTTGAGGCCGTGACGGCCGGCCCGGTCTCGATGCGCGGCCGACAGGGCCAGTGCCGTCGTCGCGTCGGCGGGCGGGAGATCGCGGATCTCGATGCCTCGGGCTTCGAGGAACTCGAGGACGATCGGCCCGACGGCCTCGACCGTCACGCCGAACTTGTCGGGCCGCGCGAGGGCCAGTACCGTTTCCAGAACCGCGACGGGCGAGGTTATGCACGGGCTTGCCGAAGCGAGCGCGGCAGAAATCCGGTCAGCCTCCGGCTCATCCGCCAGCAGAGCGACGATCGCGGACGCATCCACGAACATCAACGGCTTTCCCACATCGCGTCATAGACGTCCCGCGAGAGGGGCGTCCGAACGGCTTCGCTGAGCCGGATGCCATGTCGCTCGCGCAACCGGGCCGCAGTCTCCTGCGGCGTCTCCCTCTGGTTCCGGCGCTCGATCGCCTCTCGCATGGCGATGACGATCGCCTCGGTGATGCCGACGCCCGCCATGGCGGCGAACCGGCGCGTCAGCGCGTCGGCTTCGGGATTGTTGACGTTGATCGGCATGCGAATTCACCCCCGACGCACGATGTAGATAGACGCTCACGCAGATCTACACCAGCGCGCCCCGTCACACCGTCACCTGCGTCCCGACCTCCACCACCCGCCCCGTCGGGATCTGGAAGAAGTCCGTGGCGTCGTTGGCGTTCTTGGCCAGCGTGATGAAGATCCGGTCCTGCCAGAGCGGCATGCCGGAATGGGTCGCCGGCCGGATCGAGCGGCGGGACAGGAAGAACGACGTTGCCATGATGTCGAACTTGAAGCCCTGGCGGCGCAGCAGCACCAGGGTCTTGGGGATGTTGGGCGTCTCCATGTAGCCGAACTTCATCACCACCCGGAAGAAGTGCGGCCCCACCGGCTCGATCCGGACCTTGTCGGCCTCGTTCGAGCGCGGGGTGTCCACGGTCTCGACGGTGAGGATCACGTTCTTCTCGTGCAGCACCTTGTTGTGCTTGAGGTTGTGCAGCAGCGCCGCCGGGGCGATCTCGGGGTCGCTCGTGAGGAACACCGCGGTGCCGCGCACGTGGTGGGGCGGGCTCTTCTCCAGCATGCCGACGAGCTCGCCGAGGGGCACGTCGGTCTTGCGGGTCTTGTTGAACAGGATCGTGACCCCCCGCACCCAGGTCCACATCAGGATGACGAGGCCCCCCGCCAGGATCAGCGGCACGTAGCCGCCTTCCACCACCTTGATCAGGTTGGAGAGCAGGAACAGGAACTCGACCACGATGAACGGCAGCATCACCAGGGCGGCGGCCACCGGAGACCAGCCCCACATCCGCCAGATCACCAGGAAGGTCATCGAGGCGGTGAGCAGCATCGTGCCGGTCACCGCGATGCCGTAGGCGGAGGCCAGCGACGACGAGGTCTTGAACAGCACCGCCAGCAGGACGACGCCGATCATCAGGAGCCCGTTGATCTGCGGCAGGTAGATCTGGCCGGCATGCGATTCGGAGGTGTGGCGGATCTCCAGCCGCGGCAGCAGGCCGAGCTGGATCGCCTGCCGGGACAGGGAGAACGCCCCGGTGATCACCGCCTGGCTCGCCACCACGGTGGCGAGCGTGGCCAGCACCACCATCGGCAACAGGCCCCAGGCCGGGACGAGCTGGAAGAACGGGTCGGCGGTGTCGGGCTTCTCCAGCACCAGGGCCGCCTGGCCGAGATAGTTGAGCGCCAGCGCCGGGAAGACGAGGCCGATCCACGCCACCTGGATCGGCTTGCGGCCGAAATGCCCGAGATCGGCGAACAGCGCCTCGGCGCCGGTCACCGCCAGGAATACCGCGCCGAGCGCCACCAGCGCCCCGGTGCCGTGGCCCAGCAGGTAATGGACCGCGTGCCAGGGGTTGACCGCGCGGAACACCTCCGGGTGCAGGCCGATATGCGGCAGCGCCGCCAGCGCCATCGCGACGAACCACACGATGGTCATCGGCCCGAAGAAGGCCGCCACCTTGGCGGTGCCGCGGTTCTGCACCAGGAACAGCGCGACGATGATCGCCACCGTGATCGGCAGCACGTAATCGTCGAGCGCCGGGGTGACGAGCTTGAGCCCCTCCACGGCCGACAGCACCGAGATCGCCGGGGTGATCACCGCGTCGCCGTAGAACAGCGAGGCGCCGAGCAGGCCGAGCATGAACACGATGCGCGAGCCGCCGAGTGCCTTCCGGGCCAGCGCCATCAGCGAGAGGATGCCGCCCTCGCCGTTGTTGTCCATGCGCAGCAGGATCGACACGTATTTCACGGTCACGATCAGGAACAGCGCCCAGAGGATCAGCGAGACGGTGCCGATCACCTCCTCGGGCAGCAGGATGCCGTCGGTGCGGGCCGGGACCAGCGCCTCGCGGAAGGCGTAGAGCGGGCTCGTGCCGATGTCGCCGTAGACGACGCCGACGGAGCCCACCAGCAGCGTCCAGAAGCCGGCATGGCCGTGCCGGGTCTCGGCCTTCTCGGGCGCGTCGAGGGTGCCGGAGGTGGCCGGCCCGTGCGCGGGGCCCTGGCCACCGCTCACGTCCGGCGCCGACGCGGAATCGCGCGCGGCATCGGGTTCTGCGGGCGCGGGCTGGGTTGCTACGCCGGGTGCGAAGGTGTGGCTCATGCGGATGTCGGAAGCTCGGGCGTGGCCGGCGCTTTGCGGTTCGGCTCAGGGGCCAGTCGGGGCCGGGCAGAAAACGCGAAGACTCCGCCGAACCGCGCGGGCCGGCCACCGGGCCGACCGCCCACGGGATCGTGCGGCCTTGCTATCACGGGCACGGGCGGGCGGGAACCGTGTTGCAGTGCGAAGGGCGCGGAGCTGGGTCCCAGCTTGGCGAGGTCGATCGACGCGGGATGCGGGGCGGACGGAATCGAAGGTCCGGACCGTGCGGTAGGGTCTGCGGCCGCCGTCACGGGGAGGGGACCGATCGCGACGGGTTTCAAATCCTGAACCGTCGCGCTGCCCCTCTCCCGACCCCTGCGTCAGCAGGGGGCATCCTCCCCCCGCAGAGGCGGGAGGGGATGCGCGGGCGTCACTCCGCCGCGCTGCGCGTGCCGCCGCCCTGCTGGCCGAATCGGCGCTCGATGTAATTGATCACCACCGTCTCGAAATCCTTGGCCAGCGTCGGGCCGCGGAGCGTCATCGCCTTCTTGCCGTCGATGAAGACCGGCGCGGTCGGCGTCTCGCCGGTGCCGGGCAGCGAGATGCCGATATCGGCGTGCTTCGATTCGCCCGGGCCGTTGACGATGCAGCCCATCACGGCGACGTTCAGCCCCTCGACGCCCGGATAGGTCTTCTTCCACTCCGGCATGGAGGTGACGATCCAGTTCTGGATGTCGCGGGCCAGCTCCTGGAAGGTGGTCGAGGTCGTGCGGCCGCAGCCCGGGCAGGCCGCCACCATCGGCACGAAGGTGCGGAACCCCATCGTCTGCAGGAGTTCCTGGCTGGCCTTGACCTCGACGCTGCGGTCGCCGCCCGGCTCGGGGGTGAGCGAGTAGCGGATCGTGTCGCCGATGCCCTCCTGCAGGAGCACGCCGATGGCGGCCGAGGCGGCCACCAGGCCCTTGGAGCCCATGCCGGCCTCGGTGAGGCCGAGATGGATCGCGTAGTCCGAACGGCGCGCGACCTCGCGGTAGACGGCGATCAGGTCCTGCACCGCCGAGACCTTGGCCGACAGGATGATCCGGTTCTGCGGCAGGCCGAGTTCCACCGCCCGGTCGGCCGAGCCGATCGCCGAGCGCACCATCGCCTCGCGCATCACCGCGCGGGCATCGATCGGACGCGGCAGCTTGGCGTTCTCGTCCATCAGGTGGGTGAGCAGCTCGCCGTCGAGCGAGCCCCAGTTGGCGCCGATTCGCACGGTCTTGCCGTGCTTGATCGCCTGCTCGATGATCGACGAGAACTGGGTGTCCTTCTTGTCCTTGAAGCCGACGTTGCCGGGGTTGATCCGGTACTTGGCGAGCGCCTCGGCGCAGGCCGGATGGTCGGCGAGCAGCTTGTGGCCGATATAGTGGAAGTCGCCCACCAGCGGCACGTGGACGCCGATGCGGTCGAGGCGCTCGCGGATCTTCGGCACCGCGGCGGCGGCCTCGTCCCGGTCGACGGTGATGCGCACCAGCTCCGAGCCGACCCGGGCGAGCTGGGCGACCTGGGCCACCGTGGCGTCGATGTCGGCCGTGTCGGTGTTGGTCATCGACTGGACGACGATCGGCGCGCCGCCGCCGACCGTGACCGCGCCTTCGCCCTCGCCGACCGTGACGCCGACCGTGCGGTGGCGCGGGGCGGGGCCGGCGATCTCCGGGCCGCCATAGGCCAGCGGCGCCTCGGCGGCGGGGATCTCGGAACGGGTGGCTTCCATGACTTCCATCGTGGACCTTCGCGTGCGCGCCTCGCGGGGTGCCGGAGCCGAGACGGCTGCCGGGCCGGTTCCGGGGACACGCCTCGCCGGAACTTCGGGGCTGCCGCGGGTTAGCTGCGGACGACCCGGCGCCGCGTCAAGCCGGCGCCGCGCAGGACAGCGTCGCGCAAGGCAGCATCGCGGCTGTCATGTCGTATCCCGGTCCAGATGTCGAGTTCGCCGCCCGCACGGCCGGGGATTCGTCCGCGTCTGTTGCCGATTCGCTCGGTTCCGCGCGGAGGAGCCCCGCGCCGCGCAACCCTGGCAACAGGTTGATGCTGCATTGCAGCATCCCATTTTACGGGCCGAGTCAGGAGGCCGACATGAACGAGCAATCCGGCGGCGCCGCGCCGCACAATCCCGCCACGGCCGTGCCCGAGCTGCCCGTTTCGGACGCGATCGAGGCGCGGTCCGCGCGGTCGGCGGGGCACCTGCTGGCCGGCCCCCGCGCCGACAAGCCGGTGGCCCTGGCGCTCCAGGGCGGCGGCGCGCATGGCGCCTTCACCTGGGGCGTGCTCGACGCGCTGATCGAGGATGGGCGTCTCGGGTTTGAGGCGGTCACGGGGGCGAGCGCCGGGGCGATGAACGCCGTCGTGATGGTCGACGGCTGGCTCAAGGGCGGGCCGGACGGTGCCCGCGAGGGCCTGGAGCGGTTCTGGCGGGAGGTTAGCCTCGACGGCGATCTCGGGCCGGCCCAGCGCAACATGGTCAGCGGCCTGTTCAGCCTGTGGAAGGGCAATCCGGTCGCCGAGTTCTGGGCCAAGATGATCTCGCCGAGCCCCTACGTGTCGAACCCGCTCAACATCAACCCGCTGCGCAAGGCGCTCGCCGAGCAGGTCGATTTCGACCGCCTGCGGGCGGCCGACACCGCGGGCCTGTTCGTCTCGGCCACCAATGTCTGGACCGGCAAGCTCGCGGTGTTCGAGCGCGAGCGCCTGACCGTCGACCACCTGATGGCCTCGGCCTGCCTGCCCACCGTGTTCCAGGCCGTGGAGATCGACGGCGTGCCCTACTGGGACGGCGGCTACCTCGGCAATCCGCCGCTCTACCCGCTGCACCGCGCCGCCCAGACCCGAGACATTGTGCTCGTGCAGATCAATCCCGTGGAGCGGCGCGAGACCCCGCGCACGGAGAGCGAGATCCGCGACCGGCTCAACGAGATCACCTTCAACGCCAACCTGATGCGGGAATTGCGGGCGATCGACTTCCTCGACGGGCTGATCGAGGAGGGCACCCTCGGCCAGGGCGAATACCGCCGGGTCCTGGTCCACCGGATCGACGGCACCGACGCGCTGGAGGATTACAACGCGGCCTCCAAGCTGGACGCCCGCTGGACCGTGTTCAAGCGCCTGCGCGACAAGGGCCGCGCCGCCGCGCAGGCTTGGCTCGCCGAGACCTACGAGTCGATCGGGCGGGACTGCACCATCGACCTGCGGCAGGCCTATCAGTGATCGGCCCGGCGAGATGCCTCATCAAACAGATCGCCTCCGTGTAAGATGACGATGATCGGGCCAAAACATCAATAATTATGTGCCTGATATGGCGATGACGGGCTTATACATACTTCGAATATCGAAAGTAATTGATCGATAATCAATAAATAAGTCCTTCACGTGCTGGATCTATGCGTCGTCGTCTGATGCGGAAGTCGGAATGATCCGCTTCGATTCGCCTTGGAGGGACGTGACATGCCGTTTCGTTTGCTGAAGATGAGCATCAGTCTCAAGATCGCGCTGGTGGTGAGCGCGATGCTGGCCGTGATGCTCGTGGTGTCCGCCATCTCGCTGACGAAGATCGAACGCATCCGAGAAGCTGAGGACTGGAACGAGCACACGCAGACGCTGCTGATCGAGGTCGGGCGCATGAGGGCCGCGATGATCGATCGTGAGACCGGTCTGCGCGGCTACCTGATCTCCGCGGATCCGCGCTTCCTTGAACCCGAGAAGGCCGGTCGAGAGACCTTCGCGAACGCCTGGGCGGCGGTGCGGCGGCTGACCGCCGACAATCCCCGGCAGCAGGCGCGGCTCGCGGAGCTGAAGGACCTGGCCGAAGCCTGGAGCCGTGACGTGGCCGATCGCGAGATCGCGCTCGCGGGCGATGCCGCGACCCGCGAGGAGGCCCGGCGGATCGCCAGCGCCGGCACCGGCAAGGCGATGATGGACGGCATCCGCGCGAAGGCGGCGGAGATCGAGCAGACCGAGCGGTCCTTGATGCAGGAACGGGCCGCCGCCTCGGCGGCGGCTGTGGCCGCCTCGCGCTTGGCCAATCTGGTCGGTCTCGGCCTGATGGCGGCGATCGCCTTGATCGGGCTGGTTCTCCTCCAGCTCGGCATCGCCAAACCGATCCGCGCCATAACGACGACGATGGCCCGGCTCGCCGCGGACGACCTGTTGGCCGAGGTGCCCGGTGTGGGCCGGGGCGACGAGGTCGGCGCCATGGCGGATGCCGTGCAGGTCTTCCGGGATGGCTTGATGCGCACCAAGGCCCTGGAGGGCGAGGCCGCCCAGGCGCGCGCCGCGATGGAGGCGCAGCGCAGGGCCGCGATGTGCGAGATGGCCGACAGCTTCGAGGTGGCGGTCGGGGGCGTGGTGCGCGCCGTCACCGCGGCGGCGGCGGAGCTGCAAGCCACCGCCGCGATCATGAGCAAGGCCGCAGCTGAGACGGCGAGCCAATCGACCACAGTGGCCTCGGCTGCCCAGCAGGCGGCCGCGAATGTCAGCACGGTGGCGGCGGCCGCCGAGGAATTCGGCGCGACGGTCGCGGAGATCGGCCGTCAGGTGCAGGCGTCGAACGGCGTCGCCAGCGCGGCCGTCGCGGAGGCCGGCAGATCCGCGGACCTGATGGACAGCCTGCGGGGGAGCGCGGCGCGGATCGGCGACGTCGTCGGCCTCATCTCGGGCATCGCCGCCCAAACCAACCTGCTGGCGCTCAACGCCACCATCGAGGCGGCCCGGGCCGGCGAGGCCGGCCGCGGCTTCGCCGTGGTGGCGACCGAGGTCAAGGAACTGGCGGGCCAGACCGCCAAGGCCACCGAGGAGGTTGCCCGGCAGATCGCGGAGATCCGGTCCTGGACCGGGGACGCCTCCGAGGCCATCACCGTGGTCGTCGCGCGCATCAACGAGATCAGCGGAGCGGCCGGCGGGATCGCCGTCGCGATCGAGCAGCAGGGATCGGCCACCCAGGAGATCGTCCGGAACGTCGGACAGGCGGCGATCGGCACCGGCGCGGTGACCCAAACCATCGCGGACGTCGCCCACGCTGCCAAGGGGGCGGGGGAGGCCGCCGCGCAGGTACTCGGCTCGGCCTCCGACCTCTCGGAGCAGGCGCAGCGGCTCGACGCGGAGGTGCACCGCTTCCTCGGCACGGTCCGGGCGGCCTGAACGGTCTTCCGGAGCGCCGGGCGGCCCCCGCGCCTGCGACGAAACCGCCGTCCCGGCGGGCGAAACGCGGGACGGCATCGCGCGTTGTGGGGTCGGCGCCCCGCCGCGACAGTGGGCGCGACGGACACCGGCACGAGGGAGGCTGCCGCCATGACGATTCTGCGCCGCGAGGCCCTGATCCTGATCGGCGCCGGCCTCGCCGGCGGTGCCCGCGCCGCCGAGACCCCGCGCGCCACCGATTTCGCCTTCGAGACGCCGGAGGGCGCGCCGATGCCGCTCGCCGCCCACGCGGGCAAGCCCATCCTGGTGGTCAACACCGCCACCGCCTGCGGCTATGCCGGGCAGCTCGCCGGGCTCCAGACGCTCTGGACCCGGTTCGGCGACCGGGGCCTCGCGGTGATCGGCGTGCCCTCGCCCGATTTCGGCAACCAGGAGCCGCTGGACGGGCCGGCCATCGCGGAGGCCGCCCGGAAGAACCACGGCGTCACCTTCCCGCTCACCGCCAAGACCCGGGTGAAGATGCCGGGCGCCCACCCGTTCTACCGCTGGGCCGCGGCGGAGCGTCCCGGCGAGACGCCGCGCTGGAATTTCCACAAGTATCTGATCGCCCGCGACGGGACCCTGGCGGCGGCCTTCGCCACGCAGGTCGAGCCCACGGATCCGCGGATGATCTCGGGCATCGCCGCCGCCCTCGAGGCGGTCTGAACGACGCCGGGCCCCGACGCGGGATTAAACGACGGCGCGCCCGCGTTGACACCCTATGACCTCGGACAAGCAGAAGCGCGCCGACATCGTCGACCTCCTGGTGCCCCTGCGGCGCTACGCGCGGTCGCTCACCCGTGACGCGCTGCGGGCGGACGACCTCGTGCACGACACCCTGGTGCGGGCGCTCGAGATGCAGCACACGCTGCGCCCGAACACCAACCTGCGCACCTGGATGATGACGGTGCTGCACAACGCCTTCATCGACGAGCAGCGCCGCCGTCAGGTCGAGGCGCGCCACGCCGACACGCTGGTGCGGATGGCCGACGACACGGCGCCGCCCGCCCAGGAGGGCCAGGTGCGCCTCGCCCAGATCCGGCAAGCCTTCCTCACCCTGCCCGAGGAGCAGCGGGCCGCGCTCCACCTCGTCACCCTCGAAGGCATGGCCTACGCGGACGCCGCCGCCGTACTCGGCATCCCGATCGGCACGCTGATGTCCCGCCTCGGCCGCGGCCGGGCGGCGCTGCGGGCGTTCGAGGAGGGCGGGCGGGCGGACCGGCCGACGGGGCACGCCGAGCCCGGCGGCAGGCCACCCGAGACCCGGCGCGGGCCGCCCACCGCGTTGAGGCTCGTCGTGTCCGATGCGCCGCCGAGCCGGCGCGGCTGGCCGCTCCGCCGCGCTGCCGGCGAGGCCTGAGGACGGACCGGCGCCGGACGGCGCCGGCAGGGCATGACGAGGGGAGCCGGCGGATCGCCTCCACGGCGCGCTGGATTCGAGGAATTCACCATGATGGATCCGATCACGGACGCCGATCTCATCGCCTTCGTCGACGGGCAGATCGAGCCGATGCGCCGCCTCGACGTCGAGGCCCATCTGGCGAACAACCCCGAGGCTGCGGCCCGGGTGATGGCCGAGATGCACGACCGCGATGCCCTGCGGGCCTGCTTCGACCGGGTCCCGGGTCCCGGGCCCGACCGCAACGTCGTGCTGGCGCGCCGCTTCGACCGGAACCTGCGCTGGCGCCGGGTCGCCTCGCGGCTCAAACGGGCCGCCGCCATCGCGGTGCTCGTGGGGGCGGGCTGGCTCGCCCACGACGAGATCGGCCGCTTCGGCGTTCCCGACACCCTGGCGGCGACACCCGATCCGGCCCTCATCGCCGACGCCCGCCAGGCCCGCGCCGTGGCGCAGCTGCGCAAGTCCATCGTGGCCCAGGGCGACCCCGTCTACGACCGGGCCCGGCTCCAGGCCGTGACCGGCATCGACCTGCCGGCGCTCCCGGAGGGCTGGCGGGTGCGGGACATCCAGATCTTCCCCGCCCGGCACGGCACCGGCATCGAGATCGCCCTGGACGCCGGACGGTTCGGCGAGGCGTCGCTGTTCGCGACCCGCGGCATCCGCGGCGGCCCGGCGACGCTGAGCGGGTCGGAGGACGGCGACGTCCTGTCCTGGAACGCGGGCGACACCGCCTACGCGCTGAGCGGTCCCGCCGACGACGACGCCCTGCGTCAGGCGGCGACGCTCCTCGGCGCCGGTTCCGCGCTGCGCTGACGGCCTTTCGCGCGCCGCCCGATAACCCCCGGCGCCGGGTCGTCGAACCCGCGACGGCCCTCGACAGGGTGGCCCGGCGGGTGCCAATGATCGGCCATGCAGGCCGCGGATTCGGGACAGGCAGATGACGGGCTCACCGCCCTGTTCGAGGCCGCCCGGGCGGTCCGCGAACGGGCGCACGCGCCGTATTCCCGCTTCCGGGTCGGCGCCGCCCTCCGCGACGAGCGCGGCGCGCTCCATGCCGGCTGCAACGTCGAGAACGCCGCCTACCCGGTAGGCACCTGCGCGGAGGCCGGGGCGATCGCCGCGATGATCGCGGCCGGCGGGCGGCGGATCACCGCGGTCCTGGTCTGCGGCGACGGCGCCGGCCTTGTGACGCCCTGCGGCGCCTGCCGCCAGCGCATCCGGGAATTCGCCGGGCCGGACACGCCGATCCACGCCGCCGGGCCGGACGGCCCCGCCAGGACGTTCACGCTGGCCGAGCTGCTGCCGGAATCCTTCGGCCCGGAGACGCTCGGTGAGTGAGGCGGCCGCCCTCGACGCGCTGCGCGCCGCCGGCTTCGCGGGCCCTTACGCCTGCGCCCTCGTCACCGGCACCGGCCTCGGGGGGATCGCCGCCGCCCTCGCCGATCCGGTCTCCCTCGACTACGCGGCGATCCCGGGATTCCCGGGTCCGGGCGTCAGCGGCCATGGCGGCCGGCTGCACCGGGGCCGCCTCGCCGGCCGGCCCGTCCTGGTCTTCGAGGGCCGGGCCCACGCCTACGAGCGGGGCGATCCCGCGGCGATGCGGGTGCCGCTCACCTGCGCCCGGGACCTCGGGGCGCGGCGCCTGCTGCTCACCAACGCCTCCGGCTCGCTGCGGCCCGAAGCGGGTCCCGGCAGCCTCGTGCTGCTGGCCGACCACATCAACCTGTCGGGCCTGAATCCGCTGATCGGCGAGGCCAGCGACGCGCGCTTCGTGCCGATGACCGGGGCCTACGATCCGGCCCTGCGGGCGCGGCTCCGGACCGCCGCCGGCGCCTGTGGCGTGCCGCTCGGGGAGGGCGTCTACGCGTGGTTCTCCGGCCCGAGCTTCGAGACGCCCGCGGAGGTCCGGATGGCCGGAATCCTGGGCGCCGACCTCGTGGGCATGTCCACCGTGCCCGAGGTCATCCTCGCCCGCTTCCTCGGCCTGCCGGTGGCGGCGCTCTCCGTGGTGACCAACCACGCGGCCGGGATCGCGGGCGGCGCGCCCCATCACGCGGAAACCAAGGCGGTGGCGGCCCGGGCCGCGGCGGATCTCGGCCGCTTGGTCGAGGCCTTCCTGGCCGGCCTGCCCGAGCAGGAGGGCCCCGATGACTGATCCCGAAGCCGGTGCCGTCGCCCGTCGGGCGCTCCCGCTCCTCGACCTCACCGATCTCGGCGAGACCTGCACCGAGACCAAGATCGACGCCCTCTGCCGGGATGCCAGGAGCGGCGGCGTCGCGGCGATCTGCGTCTGGCCGCGCTTCGTCACGCAGGGCGCGCGGGCGCTGCGGGGCACCGGCATCCGGATCGCCACGGTGATCAACTTCCCGGACGGTGGCGAGGATTGCGCCCGCGCCACCGACGATACCGCCGAGGCCCTGCGCGACGGGGCGGACGAGATCGACCTCGTCCTGCCCTATCGCGCCCTGCTGCGGGGCGACGCCGCCACCGCGCGCGACATGGTCGAGGCCGTGCGCGACACCTGCGGGGCCGCGATCCTCAAGGTGATCCTGGAGACGGGCGAACTCGCCGACCCCGCCAGGATCCGGGAGGCCGGCCGGCTCGCCCTGGAGGCGGGCGCCGACTTCCTCAAGACGTCCACGGGCAAGAGCCCGGTCTCGGCGACGCCGGAGGCCGCCGAGGCGATGCTGGCCGAGATCCGCGCCTGCCGACGCCCCGCCGGCCTCAAGATCTCCGGGGGGGTGCGCAGCGTCGCCGATGCCGGGACCTACCTGGACCTGGCCGACCGGATCATGGGGGCGGGCTGGGTGGGCCCGAAGACCTTCAGGCTCGGGGCCAGCAGCCTGTTCGGCGCCCTGATGCAGGCGCGGGAGTTCTGACGATGCGGCTGCCCCAGGAGACGATCCGGACCAAGCGCGACGGCCTGCCCCTCGCCCCGGAGGAGATCCGCGCCTTCGTGGCGGGGCTGACCGACGGCACCGTGGGGGAGGGGCACGCGGCGGCCTTCGCCATGGCGGTGTTCTTCCGCGGGCTCGCCCTGCCCGAGCGGGTGGCGCTGACCCGGGCGATGGCGGAATCCGGCCGCGTGCTGACCTGGGACCTCCCCGGCCCGGTGCTGGACAAGCACTCCACGGGGGGCATCGGCGACACGGTCAGCCTGGCGCTCGCCCCGATGGTGGCGGCCTGCGGCGGCTACGTGCCGATGATCTCGGGCCGCGGCCTCGGCCATACCGGCGGCACCCTGGACAAGCTCGGCAGCATCCCGGGCTACGACGCGATGCCGGGGCTCGATGCGTTCCGCAGGACCGTCCGGCACGTCGGCTGCGCCATCATCGGCCAGACCGCGGAGCTCGCCCCCGCCGACCGGCGCCTCTACGCGATCCGGGACGTGACCGGCACGGTGGAATCCCTCGACCTGATCACCGCCTCGATCCTGTCCAAGAAGCTCGCCGCCGGGCTCGACGGGCTGGTGATGGACGTCAAGCATGGCTCCGGCGCCTTCATGGCGACCCTGCCGGAGGCGCAGGCCCTCGCCGAGAGCATCGTCACGGTGGCGGAGGGGGCGGGCCTGCGCACCGCCGCGCTGATCACCGACATGGACGCACCGCTGGCCAGTGCCGCCGGCAACGCCGTCGAGGTCGCCTACGCGATCGACTATCTCAAGGGTGTGACTCGGGAGCCGCGCTTCCATGCGGTCACCCTGGCGCTGGGCGCCGAGATGCTGGTGGCCGGGGGCTTGGCGCGCCACGCCGCCGGCGCCGTGGAGCGGCTGGAGGCGGTCCTGGCCTCGGGACGCGCCGCGGAGGCCTTCGCCCAGATGGTCGCGACGCTCGGCGGACCCGCCGATCTCCTGGACGAACCCGAACGACACCTGCCCGCCGCCCCGGTGCGGCGGCCGGTCCGTCAGACCGGGACGGTCGCCGGCATCGCCACCCGGGAGATCGGGCTGGCGGTCATCGAACTCGGCGGCGGCCGCACCCGGCCCGAGGATGTCATCGACCCGCGGGTCGGCTTTACGCAGCTGGCCGGCCCGGGGGCATGCGACGGGCTGCTGGGGATCGTCCACGCGGCCGACGAGGCCGCCGCCGACCGGGCGGAGGCCGCCCTGCGCGCCGCCTATCGGATGGGCGCGGCGCCCGAGTCGCGGGCGCCGGTCCTGGAGCGGGTCGGAGCCGGATAGGGCCGGCTCCGGCCGCCCCCGTCGGCCTACCAGCGGCCGTGGCCGTGCCGGTGGCCCCAGCCGCCGTGATGGCCGAACCCGCGGTGGCCCCAGCCGTGATGATGGCCGCGCCCCCAGCCCTCATGGTGTCCGCGGCCCCAGCCATGGTGATGAGGGCGCGGGCCGAAGCCGTGGTGGCCCCAGCCGCCGTGGCGATGGCCGTAGCCGTACTGGACGGTGACCACGTCGCCGGTCTCCTGCCGCAGGCCGGCATCCAGGCCGAGGGGGGCCGCCATGGCGGGTGCCGCAAAGGCGAGACCTCCGAAGGCGAGGCCCGCGCAGGCCAGGGCGGCCATCGTGCGGGAGCGTGCGGTCTTGGTGAACATCGGCGTCCTCCTGGTCCGAGCCGGCCGCGGAGCCGCGTCCGGCAAGGTCCCAGGTTGACCGTTGTAAGTTGACGCAAACGTGACTTCGTCGCTCAGGACGTGTTCAGGTCAGGGCCGGCGATAGACCCAGACCCGGGCCGGCGGCAGATTCAGCCAGACCCGGTTCGAGCGGTCGGCGGTGTAGCTGCCGGCCTCGCACCGGGCCGGGATCGGCGGCACCACCGCGTAGGTGAACTGCACGAAGGGCGCGCCCGGCCGCATCAGGTCGTGGGCGGCGTTGAGCAGGTCCAGGCGCAGCTCCAGGGGCTTGGTGAACAGCGGCAGGCTGGAGATCGTCGCGGCGGCCGGCTGCGTCAGCACGCTGCGGAGGGTGCTGCGCATGTCGTAGGCGTCGCCGCGGATCACGGTCACGCCCGGGAAGCGATGGGTCAGGAGGCGGCAGAAATCGGGGTTGAACTCGACCAGGATCAGCCGCTCCGGCGCGATGCCGCGCCGGATCAGCGCCTCGGTCACCGGGCCGGTGCCGGGTCCGAGCTCGACCACCGGTCCCTCCAGCCGCGGGTCCACGTAGGACGCCATGGTGCGGGCGAGCATCTTGCCCGACGGCGTCACCGCCCCCGTGACCAGGGGCCGCTCGAACCAGGAGCGCAGGAAGCGGGCCTCGTCCTCCAGGGGGTCGCGCCGCGGCCCGAAAATCGCGCTCCTGACGGCAGGGGCCTTCGCGTTGGGACGGCGGAGCGGCGGCAAGTCCTGGATTCCTCGAGGCCGGATGAGAATGAAAGGCTAGAGAGGACGCTGTCTTACAGTCAAGCCGAGTCAGCGACTAGGGTACGCAAGCCACGCCGGCCGCATGCATAACGGGCCGCCGGGGTTTCGGATCCGGCCTCACGGACGGACGGCGCCCCCGAAGAAGTCCCGCACCTTCGAGAAGAAGCCCGCCGATTCCGGATGGTTCTCCGGGGAGGCCGACTGATCGAACTCCTGAAGCAGCTCGCGCTGGCGCTTGGTCAGGTTCTGCGGAGTCTCGACGAAGACCTGGATGTAGAGGTCGCCGACCTCCCGCGCGCGCAGCACCGGCATGCCCTTGCCCTTGATGCGGAACTGCTTGGCGGTCTGCGTCCCGGCGGGAATCCGCACCTGCGTCTGCGAGCCGTCGATCACCGGCACGGTGATCTCGCCCGACAGGGCGGCGGTGACCATCGAGATCGGCACCCGGCAGAACAGGTCGGCGCCGTCGCGCTGGAAGAACTCGTGCTGCTTGATCGACAGGAAGACGTAGAGGTCCCCCGCCGGGCCGCCGCGCAGCCCGCTCTCGCCCTCGCCGGCGAGCCGGATGCGCAGGCCGTCGTCGACGCCGGCCGGCACGTTGATCGAGAGGGTGCGCTCGCGGTTGACCCGGCCCGCGCCCTGGCAGGCCGTGCAGGGGTCGTCGACGATCTCGCCGCGGCCGTGACAGTTCGGGCAGGTGCGCTCGATGGCGAAGAAGCCCTGCGCCGCCCGGACCCGGCCGTAGCCCGCGCAGGTCTGGCAGGTGCGCGGCTTGGAACCGGGCTTGGCGCCGGAACCGTCGCAGGCCTCGCAGGTCACCGAGGTCGGGATCTTGATGGTCTCGGCCTTGCCGACGAAGGCCTCCTCCAGCGTGATCTCCAAGTTGTATCGTAGGTCGGATCCGCGCTCGCGCGCCGGCGCGCCGCCCCGTCCGCGCGCCGCGCCGCCGCCGCCGCGGCCGTCACCGAAGAAATTGTCGAAGATGTCCGACATGAAGTCGCCGAACTCGTTGCCGAATCCGGGGCCGCCCCCGCCCTGGCTGAAGGCCGCGTGGCCGAACCGGTCGTAGGCGGCGCGCTTCTGGCCGTCGGAGAGGCACTGATAGGCCTCGTTGATTTCCTTGAACTTGATCTCGGCGTCCTTGTCGCCGGGATTGCGGTCGGGATGATAGGTCATCGCGAGCTTGCGGAAGGCGACCTTCATCTCGCTTTCCGTGGCGGTCTTGGTGACCCCCAGGATCTCGTAATAGTCCCGCTTCGACATCCCCGCCCTCAGGTGCCTTCCCGTCGGCCCGCAATCCGGATCGCGACGCTTCTACCATCGAGTCGCCAGTCCGGGGCCGCGAAGCGGAGACCGGACTCCAGAACCGCCGACAGATCGAGGCGTGCGCCGTCGGAGTTTCTGGAGTCCGGCCTCGCCTGCGGCACCCCGGACTGACGGAGGCGCGCGCCAAGCCGCCCACGCAAAGGCAGGGCCGGATCGCTCCGGCCCTGCGCGGTCGTATCAGAAACGCGCCTCAGGCGCGCTTCTTCTGGTCCTTCTCGTCGACCTCCTGGAAGTCGGCGTCGATGACGTCGTCCTTCTTCTCGGCGGCCGCCTCGGCACCGGCCTCGGGGCCCGCCGCCTGGTTGGCGGCGTACATCGCCTCGCCGAGCTTCATCGAGGCCTGCATCAGGTCCGTGGTGCGGGCCTTGATGGCCTCGACGTCCTCGCCCTCCAGCGCGGTCTTGAGCGCGGTCATCGCGGTCTCGATCGCGCCCTTGTCGGCGGCCGGGACCTTGTCGCCGTACTCGGCCACGGACTTCTCGGTGGCGTGGATCAGGCTCTCACCCTGGTTCTTCACCTCGACGAGCTCGCGCCGCTTCTTGTCCGCCTCGGCGTTGGCCTCGGCGTCCTTGACCATGCGCTCGATATCCGCGTCCGAGAGGCCGCCCGAGGCCTGGATGCGGATCTGGTGCTCCTTGTTGGTCGCCTTGTCCTTGGCGGTCACGTTGACGATGCCGTTGGCGTCGATGTCGAAGGTCACCTCGATCTGCGGCATGCCGCGGGGCGCCGGCGGGATGCCGACGAGGTCGAACTGGCCGAGCAGCTTGTTGTCGGCCGCCATCTCGCGCTCGCCCTGGAAGACCCGGATCGTCACCGCGTTCTGGTTGTCCTCGGCGGTGGAGAAGGTCTGGGACTTCTTGGTCGGGATCGTGGTGTTGCGGTCGATGAGCCGGGTGAACACGCCGCCCAGGGTCTCGATGCCCAGCGACAGCGGGGTCACGTCGAGGAGCAGCACGTCCTTGACGTCGCCCTGGAGCACGCCGGCCTGCACCGCGGCGCCGATGGCCACGACCTCATCCGGGTTGACGCCCTTGTGGGGCTCCTTCCCGAAGAAGGACTTCACCACCTCCTGGATCTTCGGCATGCGGATCATGCCGCCGACCAGCACCACCTCGTCGATCTCGGAGGCCGAGACACCGGCATCCTTGAGCGCCTTGCGGCACGGCTCGATGGTCCGCTGCACCAGGTCGTCCACCAGCGACTCGAACTTCGCCCGGCTGAGCTTCAGCGCGAGGTGCTTCGGGCCGGTCTGGTCGGCGGTGATGTAGGGCAGGTTGATCTCGGTCTGGGTGGCCGAGGACAGCTCGATCTTGGCCTTCTCGGCGGCCTCCTTGAGGCGCTGGAGGGCGAGCTTGTCCTTGGTCAGGTCGATGCCCTGCTCCTTCTTGAACTCGGCCGTCAGGTATTCGACGATCCGGTTGTCGAAGTCCTCGCCGCCCAGGAAGGTGTCGCCGTTCGTCGACTTCACCTCGAACACGCCGTCGCCGATCTCGAGGATCGAGACGTCGAAGGTGCCGCCGCCGAGGTCGTAGACCGCGATCGTGCCGGCCTTCTTCTTGTCGAGGCCGTAGGCCAGCGCCGCCGCCGTCGGCTCGTTGATGATACGCAGCACCTCGAGCCCGGCGATCTTGCCGGCGTCCTTGGTGGCCTGGCGCTGGGCGTCGTTGAAGTAGGCCGGGACCGTGATGACCGCCTGCGTGACCGGCTGGCCGAGATGCGACTCCGCGGTCTCCTTCATCTTCTGCAGCGTGAAGGCGGAGATCTGCGAGGGCGAATACTTCTTGCCGTCGGCCTCGACCCAGGCGTCGCCGTTGTCGCCGCGGACGATCTTGTAGGGGACGAGACCCTTGTCCTTCTGGGTCATCGGGTCGTCGTAGGTCCGGCCCACGAGACGCTTGATGGCGAAGAACGTGCGCTCGGGGTTCGTGACCGCCTGGCGCTTGGCCGGCTGGCCGACGAGCCGCTCGCCGTCGTCCGTGAAGGCGACGATGGACGGCGTGGTGCGGGCGCCTTCCGAATTCTCGATGACCTTGGGCTGCGTGCCTTCCATCACGGCCACGCAGGAATTGGTCGTGCCCAGGTCGATGCCGATAACTTTACCCATGGTGGGATCCCTCTTTTCGTCGCGTTCAAGCAGACCGCCGAGCCCCGAAGCAGCTCGGCCCATGGCGGTGTCGGGGGTGATGTGAGTATGGGACCCGGGCCGGATCAAGGGCCGTGAACGGCTGAAACCCAGCGCGCAATCCCGCGTCGAGGGCGATATAAGAAGCCCGTTCCGGGCCCGCAAGGCGAAGCCTGTCCGCCGGATCCGCGGGGCGCCGTCGCGCTATCCGCCTCTGGGTCCGGCATAATCCCGCCTCCGGGCCTCGCCGCGCCCGATGGCGTGGCTGCATTTTGTTGCTTCGCTGCCACGTCCGCGCCATCGACGGCGTGTTAACGGTTCGACAAGGGGTTGCGCGCGGCCCCGCCACTTCGTCTTCCCGTCGTAGAGCCTGATGCGCCCGACCCGCAGTCTCCTGCTCCCCGTTCTGGCGATCGCCGTCGCGGCTCCCGCGATGCTCGCGGCGCCTCCGGCCCGCGCGCAGAACTTCTTCGAGCGCCTGTTCGGCATCAAGCCCGAGCGGCCCCCGGTGCCGCCCCGCGGCGTGCCCGAAGCGGCGCCGCCGCCGACCGCCCCGGGGGCGCCCGGCGAACCGGGCCAGCCGGCGCCGCCCGAGGCGTCGCGCCCCGCGCCGCAGCCCGCCCGCCCGGTGGTGCTCAAGACCCCCTCGGAGGAGGGCGTCCTCGGGCAAGACCTCCAGTTGAACGGCCTGTCCGGCAGCCTGAAGCTGGAGCGGTCCGGCACCGCCGTCACGGCGCGGGTCAAGCTGCCCGGCACCAAGATCTCGCAGCCGGCCGAGTCCTGCACGGTGCCGCTCGCCGGGGGCAACCCGATCACCCTGAGCACCGAAGGCAAGCCCGAGGGCGTGCCGCGCTTCGAGGCGGCGGGGGCGGAATGCCCGCTGCGGTTCGATGTGGCCGAGGGCGGGGTCCTGGTCTCGACGCTCGGCTCCGGTCCGGTCTGCACGTTCTCCGCCGCGGATTGCGCCACCACCCCTGCGGGCCTCTGGGGACCGGCCGCCGCCACCCTGATCCCGCGGGCCGGCGAGTTCGACGCGGCCCGCGGCGTCGCCGACAAGGCGGTGCGGGACAATTACAAGCTCATGACCCAGCGCGCCCGGCGCGAGGACGTGCGGCCGATCGTGAGCGAGCAGGCGGCCTTCTCGGCGGACCGGGAGCAGCTCTGCCGGACCTATGCGCGCGAAGGCACGCACGGGTTCTGCCATCTCCGGGTCACCGAGAACCGGGCGCTCGCCCTGGCGACCCGTCTCGGCGCCAACACGACGGTGCCCACCGCCGCGGTCGCCCCGCGCCGGCCGCGGCCGAAACCCGCCGTCGAGGGCATGAACCCGGATGCGGCGGGCGGGGGCGACGCCCTTCCGGAGTGAGGCTGCGGCCGAACCCTCAGGCCCGGCCGGCGGTCATCGACAGCATGGCGGGGTCGATGCCGTTGGCGCGCAGGACCAGCTCGTACTTGGCGTCGAGGTCGGCGTTGAAGATCAGCGCCGGGTCGGCGGGACAGTTGAGCCAGCCGTTGGCCATGATCTCGCTCTCGAGCTGGCCCGCCTGCCAGCCGGCATAGCCCAGCGCCAGCACGGCGCTCGCCGGCCCTTCGCCGCTGGCGATGGCGCGGAGGATCTCCACGGTCGCGGTCAGGCAGATGCCGTCGTCGATGATCAGCGTCGATTGCTGGATGTGAAAATCGTCGGTGTGGAGCACGAAGCCCCGCCGCCCCTCGACGGGCCCGCCCATCAGGACCGGCATGTGGCCGACCCGCTCGCGCAGGCGAATCGCGTCCGCCTCGGGCGCCACGTCGAGCTGGACCAGGAGGTCCGGCATGCTGATGTCGGTGGCCGCCTTGTTCACGATGATGCCCATCGCGCCGTCGGCGGAGTGGGCGCAGACGTAGATCAGCGAGCGGGCGAAGCGCTCGTCGGCCATCCCGGGCATGGCCACGAGGAACTGCCCGTCGAGGTAGTCCGGTCCGGAGAGGGATGTCCGCTGCGGCGCAACCCCTTTTCCGGCGGGTGCCGGAGGGGAGGAATCCGGTTTGCGATGCGGAGGAAGCGCCATGGCACTATGCTACGCCCCGTCCTCCGGTTGTCCAGCGGGCAAAAGGGACGCGGCAAGCGCCGCTCAAGCTTGTGCGCGTCACGATTCAGGCGGCCGAGGACAGGACCGGCGCGGGCCCGGGAGACGAACCCAGAGCCGGTGATCGCCACGCGTGACGGGGCCCGGCCGAAGTCGGCTGTGGCGCGGGTCGTCGGCCGACCGTGACTGCGGGATCGTCGAACGGCCGGTTGCTCGACAGGCCCCATCCGCCACGCTAGGTCAGGCGCGCTTCTCCCGCGGGCGATCCCGGCACGCGGCAACGAGGGACACGCAATGATCCAGGTCGGCGACCACCTGCCCCAGGCCACCTTCCGGGTGATCGGCCCGGAGGGCCCGATCGCCCGCACCACCGACGACGTGTTCAAGGGGCGGCGCGTGGTGCTGATCGGCGTGCCCGGCGCCTTCACCCCGAGCTGCCACCGCAACCACCTTCCGGGCTTCGTCACCCACAAGGACGAGATCCTCGGGCGCGGCGTCGACGCCATCGCGGTGACCAGCGTCAACGACGTGTTCGTCCTCGACGCGTGGTCGAAGGCGAGCGGCGCCGAGGGGCTGGAGTTCCTGGCGGACGGCAACGCCGACTTCGCCAAGGCCGTCGGCCTGGAGATGGACGGCACCGGCTTCGGGCTCGGCATCCGGTCGAAGCGCTACTCGATGCTGGTCGAGGACGGGGTGGTGCGGATCCTCAACGTCGAGGAGACCCCCTCGAAGGCGGAGGCCTCGGGGGCCGAGGCCCTGCTGAAGGTCCTCTGATCCGGTCGCCAGCGCGCCCTAACGATGCTTGAGATCCGCCCCCGGTCGCACCGCGATCGGGCACGGATCCGCCGCCGCGGGTCGGCCCTCTAAAGGCCATGTTCCGCCGGCTTCTGTCGCCGCGTTTCGCCCGAAGACCGGCCCCGAGGACCGCATGGCCTTCCTGCACGACCTGCCCATCGCCGACCTGATCGCGAATTACGGCTACATCGCCATCTTCGTGATCATCACCCTGGAGAGCGCCGGGGTGCCGTGCCCGGGCGAGACGGTGCTGATCTCGGCCGCCGTCTATGCCGGCAGCACCGGCAACCTGAACATCGGCCTCGTGATCGCGGCGGCCGCCGCCGCCGCCATCCTGGGCGACAATGTCGGCTACTGGGCCGGGCGGCGCTGGGGCATGCACCTGCTCCTGCGCTACGGCCACATCATCGCCCTCGACCACGGGCGGCTCAAGCTCGGCCAGTACCTGTTCCGCCGGCATGGCGGGAAGATCGTGTTCTTCGGCCGGTTCACCGCGATGCTGCGCGCCTACGCGGCCCTGCTCGCCGGGGTCAACCGCCTGGACGTGCGCCGCTTCTTCGCCTTCAATGCGCTCGGCGGCATCATCTGGGCCGCCAGCATGGGCATCGGCTCGTATTACTGCGGCCGGTCGATCGAGCACATCGTCGGCCCGGTCGGGCTGACGCTGCTGGCGCTGGTGGTGTTCGGCGGCCTGGCCCTGTGGCTGTTCGTGCGCCGGCACGAGGCGCGCCTGCTCAGCGAGGCGGAACTCGCGATCCCGGGCCCCCTGGCCTGAACCCCCTCACGCCGCCGCGAGGTCGATCGCGTCCAGGGCGTCGTGATGGAGGAGGAGCACGCCGGTCGCCGCCGCGAGCCGGCGTGCGGCGGGCGTGAAGCCGGCATTCGACACCACCGCGGCCCGGTCGCCCGACCAGTAGCGCTGGGCGGCGGCCGCCTCCTGCACGGCGGCGTTGCCGACGGGCTTGCTCAACCGCTTGCACTGGACCACGAGGCGCAGGCCGTCGCGCACCGCCACGATGTCGGCGCCCTGATCGCCGCTGGCCGGCGTCCTGTGGGCCCGCCAGCCGGCCTGGACGAGGCGCGCGGCGCAGAAGCGCTCGTAGTCGAGGCCGTCCTCCGGCGCATCCTCCGCCTCGGGCAGCGGGACGGCTTCCGCCTCGGCCTCGACGATCGCCAGCATCCGCGCGCGCTCCGCCAGGGCGAGATCGGCATAGCGGGGGCCGATCTGGGGCAGGACCGTGCGGTCGAGGAAATAGTCCCGCTCGCGCAGCCAGCCGTCCTCGATCCAGTTGCCGTAGGCGTCGCGGAAGCTCTCCTGACGCCGACGCAGCGCCAGCGTCTCGCCATGCGCCCGCGCGATCCGGCGCACTCGCGCCCGGAAGCGGCGCGGGCGCCCGAGGTGGCGCAGGATCACCACGGCGAGGGCGAGCCCGGTCGCCGCCAGGGCGGGCGGACCGTACCAGAGGCCGAACGGGCTGCCGATCACGGCCGTCCAGAACAGGCGGGCGACGGGGTTGGGCTTGCCGGGCATGGGGCGCGGTGCGGTCTCGGGCGCGGACGGTTCCCCGACCCTCGCAAGCGCCGCTTGCCCGATGCCTAACCGTGGCCGGAAAGCTGTGGACGCAGGTGGGGGACCTCAGCCCTTCCGGCGCTGGTGGCCGAGCCCCATGCTCTTGGCGAGGCTGGACCGGGCGGCGGCGTAGTTGGGCGCGACCATCGGATAGTCGGGCGCGAGCCCCCATTTCTGCCGGTACTCGTCGGGGGTCATGTTGTAGTGCGTCCGCAGGTGGCGCTTCAGCGACTTGAACTTCTTTCCGTCCTCCAGGCAGACGATGAAGTCGGGCTGGACCGAGCGCCGGACCGAGACCGCGGGCCGCAGATCCTCCGTCGGCGCAGGCGCAGGCTGGCTGAGCCCGTGCAGGGTCGCGTGAACCGCCGCGATCAATCCCGGCAACTCCGGCGCGGGCACCGGATTGTTGCTCACGAAAGCCGACACGATGTCGACGGACAACGTGAGATAGTCCGGCTGCCCTTCAACCGTGGCGTCCATCCTCGATCCTCCTTGCGACCCCACCCTCGCCGCCGCCGACATGGCGAGGATCTGGAATCTGTTTCTGGTCAGCCCGTTACAGGGCAGTTAATGAGCAGTTACTATGGTCATGTGAATTTGATGGCAAGACCAAATTACATATGCCCACAAGGTCCGTTTTGCCGAGGATAAAGGGCCGCTGGATATTGACCATATTGGGTGCCGCCGGACCGGCGATGGACCCGGGGCCGCGTCGGCGCAGAACCTGGCCGAGCGGCCTTTGCACGCGCGGCGGCGCACGCCATCTGGTACGGCGGTGAGCGTCCGAGGGATCCCGCCGGGTCCCGTTGCGAGCGAGGGGCAGCACATGCGCGCCGGAACCGATGGCCCGCGGGAACCGACCCCGTGACGGCGGCTCCGTGAGCGGCCGGCCGTGAGCACCTACCGGTTCGACAAGCTGCTGGCCCCCCGCTCGATCGCGCTGGTCGGGGCGGTGGCGCGCGAGGGCTCGGCGGCCCGCAGCGTGCTGGACTCCCTGCGCGCGGCGGAGTTTCCCGGCGCGATCATGCCGGTCCAGCCCGACCATGCGTGGGTCGACGGGCTCGCCTGCGTGCCGCAGATCGCGGATCTGCCCGTCGTCCCCGACCTCGTGCTGATCGCGGTGCCGCCGCCCCGCGTCCCCGAGGTCGTCGCGCAGGCCGCCGCGGCCGGCGCCGGCGCGGCCGTCATCCTCACGGCCCGGCTCGGCTCAGGGCCGGACGACCCCGGGCCGACCGCCCATCGCATCGCCCGCGCGCACGGCCTGCGCCTCCTCGGTCCCGACAGCGCCGGCCTGGCGGTGCCGGGGGCGAAACTCAACGCCAGCCTGTTCGCCCACGCCCCCAAGGCGGGCGATCTCGCGCTGGTCTCGCAATCCGGCACGGTGGCGGCGGCGATCGTCGAGTGGGGCGCGCGGCACGGGACCGGCTTCTCCGCCGTCCTGTCGCTCGGCAGCGTGCTCGATATCGGCGTGGCCGATTGCCTGGATCATTTCGCCGCCGATTATCGCACCCGCGCGATCCTGCTCTGCCTCGACCGGGTCTCGGACGCCCGCCGGTTCATGTCGGCCGCCCGGGCGGCCGCCCGCGCCAAGCCCGTGGTGGTCCTGCGGGCCGGCCGCCACCGGCCGGACCTGCGGGCGGCCGCCACGCATACCGGCGCGCTGGCGCGGCCGGACGCGGTCTACGCCGCGGCCTTCCGGCGGGCCGGACTGCTGGCCGTGCAGGATCTCGACGAGATGTTCTCGGCGGTCGAGACCCTGGGTCGGCAGCGCCCGTTTCCGGGCGACCGGCTGGCGATCGTGTCGAACGGCCGCGGCATCGGCCTGCTCGCCGCCGACCGGCTGATCGAGCGGGCCGGCACCCTCGCCGGGAGCGCCGCGGCCGAAGGCCGGCCGGCGGGCAATCCCCTCGACCTCGGCATCGACGCGGCGGGGCCGGCCTTCGCGGCGGCACTGGCGCCCCTGCTGACGGACCGGATCAGCGACGCGGTGCTGGCGATCCACGTCCCCACCGCCCGCTCGGAGGCGGGGGCCGTGGCCGGGGCCATCGCCGAGACGGTCACGTCCGCCCGCGCCGGACAGACCCGCAAGAAGCCGGTCTTCGCGGTCTGCCTCGGCGATGCCGAGGCGGCGCGCGACGCCTTCGCGGGCGCCGGGATCCCGCATTTCACCACCGATTCCGAGGCGATCGAGGGGTTCCTGCACCTCGTGCGCTACCGCGAAGCGCAGGACGACCTGATGCGCACGCCGGATTCGCTGCCGCGGGACTTCTCCCCCGACATGGCGCGCGCCCGGTCGATCATCGCCGGCGCCCTGCGCCAGGGCGCGGCGTGGCTCGACCCGGTCGCGGTGAACGGCCTGCTGGAGGCCTACGGGATCCCGACCGTGCCGATCACCCTCGCCCCCGACAAGGAAGCCGCCGCCGCGGCCGCCTGGCCGATCATCGCGGCGGGCGGCGCGGTGGCGCTCAAGGTCGTCTCCCCCGACGTGGTGCACAAATCCGATATCGGCGGGGTGCACCTCGACCTGACCAGCGAGGCCGACGTCCGGGAGGCCGCGCGGAGCATCCTGGCCCGGGTCCGCCGGGAGCGGCCGGACGCCCGGGTGACCGGCTTCGCGGTGCAGCCCATGGTTCGCCGGGGCCGGCGCCGGGAGCTCATCGCCGGGCTGGCGGAGGATCAGGTCTTCGGCCCCGTGGTGGTGTTCGGCCGCGGCGGCACCGCCGTGGAGGTGATCGACGACCGGGCGCTCGGCCTGCCGCCGCTCGACCCGATCCTCGCCCGCGACCTCATCGGCCGCACCCGGGTCGCCCGGCGCCTCGAAGCCTACCGCGACGTGCCCGCCGCCGACGTCTCGGCGGTCGCGCTGACGCTGGTGAAGCTCGCCCAGCTCGCCGCGGACCTGCCGCAGGTGCGCGAACTCGACATCAACCCGCTGCTGGCCGACGAGACCGGCGTCCTGGCCCTCGACGCCCGGGTGCGGATCGGGCGCTCCGAGAGGGGCCGGCACGGGCGCGGCCATCCGCGCTTCGCCATCAGGCCCTACCCGGCGGAATGGGTGCGGATTCTCAACCTCAAGGACCGGACCATCCGCGTCCGGCCCGTGCGGCCGGAGGACGAGGGGCTGTTCCTGAGCTTCTTCCAGGGGCTCGACCCGGAGGATCTGCGCCTGCGGTTCTTCGGGCCGGTGCGCGCGTTCAGCCACGCCTTCCTGGCCCGCCTGACGCAGCTCGACTACGCCCGCGCCATCGCGTTCGTGGCCACCGAGGTCGAGCCGGAGGGCGGCGAGCGGATGCTCGGGGCGGTGCGGCTCCACGCCGATGCCAACCACGAGAGCGGCGAATACGCCATCGCGGTGGGCCGCGACGTCCGGGGAACCGGTCTGGCCTTCGCCCTCATGCGCCTGATGATCGACTGGGCGCGCTCCGAGGGGATCGGCCGGGTCGAGGGCACGGTGCTGGCCGAGAACCGGCCGATGCTGGCGGTCTGCCGGCGGCTCGGGTTCGCCCAGGAGCGCGACCCGGAGGATCCGGGGCTGGTGAAGGTGCGGCTGGACCTGGCGGCCGGACCGCATGGACCCGATCGGGTCTGATCCGGGCCGCGGGATCGAACGGCGGACGCACGACCGCGACAATGATCTCGCGCCCGGCCGGAAGACCGCTCCGCGCCGAGCGGTCGCCCCGAAGACCGGGCCTCAGCGGATCGTCTCAGCCGATCCCGCGGCGGGGTGCTCGGGCGCCGGCTTGGCCGCGGCGGTCCTGGCCATCGCCTTGGCGGCCGCCGGCCCGGCGGCCGGCTTGACCACGGCGGCCGCCGGCTTGGGGGTCGCCGGCTTGGGGGCCGGCGGGTCGGGCATGGACGCGGCGGGCGGGATCGCGCCCGTCGCGGCGGGCTCGGAGGCCGGGACGTCGAGCTTGTAGACGTCGTCGCGGAAATGCGCCTTCCCGTCCGGCGTCGCGTAGCCGGTGAGATACACGAAGGCCACCGGCACCGGCTTGACCAGCTTGATGTCGCGCCGCTCCCCGTCGGCGATGCCGGTCTCGATCTCGATCGGCCCCCAGGTCGTGCCCGGCCCGTTCGGCCCGTCCGTCCCCTGCAGCAGCCAGCCGACCAGCTCCTTGACCTGGCCGACCCGGACGCAGCCGTGGCTGTGGAAGCGCACGCTCGCGGCGAACAGGGACTTCGCTGGCGTGTCGTGCATGTAGACGGCAAAGCGGTTCGGCATGTCGATCCGCACCTGACCCAGCGAATTGTCGAAGCCGGAATCCTGGCGCAGCATGAAGTTGACCGCCTTGTCGCCGGCCCAGTCGACCCGCGTCGGGTCCACCTCGCCGGTCGGCCCCAGGATGCGGATGTGGTTCCGCGCGAGGTAGCCCGGGTTCCGGCGCATCTGCGGGATGATCTCGTTCTTCACCACCGAGGCCGGGACCGTCCAGGTCGGGTTGAAATTGATGTCGGTGATCCGGGTCTCCACGGTCGGCGTCGCCTTGTCGGGGGATCCGACCACCGCCACGTAGCGGCGCGCCACCGCGCCGTTCTCCACCGCCTCGACGGCGGCCGAGGGGATGTTGACCACGACGTAGCGGGTCCCGAACGGGAACTTCGAGCCCATCAGCCGCGCCGCGGAGGCGGCGAGCTGGCGCTGGCGGATCTCGGCCGGCACGTTGAGCGCGTTGATCGTGAGCCGGCCGAGGATGCCGCTGTCGGGCAGGCCGTGCCGGGCCTGGAAGGCAGAGACGGCCGCCACAAGGGGCGGGTCGAGCCGGTCGCTGGGGGGTGCGTCCGCCGGCAGGTCGCCCGTGAGGGTCAGGTGGTGGCGCAGGGCCGGGATGGCCGGGCTGCGCTCGCCGGGCTTCAGGCGCGCGAGGTCCTCGGGCAGCCGCTCCCAGCCGCCGGCCTCCGCGAAGGCCGCGTAGCGCTCGGCCGCCCGGAGGGTGTCCAGGAAGGTGTGCGGGGTCAGGGTCGGACTGGGATCGGCCGAGACCTTGGCATAGACGAGCGGCGCCGGCTCGCGGGGCTTCCTGGCGGCCTCCTGGGGTCCGCCCTGCGCCGGCTTGGCGTCGGGGGTCGCGCCGTCTGCGGATCTGGGTTCGGCCGGTCTCGCTTCGGGCCGCTTCGTCTCGGGCGCCTTGACCTCCTGGCCCGTCGCGACCGGGGCGTCCGGCACGACCGCGGGCGGTGCGGCAACGCTCGCCGCCACGGGCGCGGCCGGCGCGGGGTTCGGTCCGCCCGCGGGGACGGGGGCGCCCTCCGCCCGCGCGGCCATGGGGGCACCGAGCAGCGCCAGCAGCGACAGGCTCGCACCGAACGCGACGCGCGGGCGGGTGCGACGGCGGGGCTGGACCGGGACCATGCACGACACTCCCGACGGCGCCCGGAGGGGCGCGGTCGGGCGGCATGATGGGCCGGCGCGGTTACCAATCTCCTCCGGTCGCGCGGGCGGATGACGGCGCGGATTCACCATCCTGCGACAGGTTTCGACGCACGAGGATCCGTGCGGATGTCGGCGGGCGCGAAAATGGCGCTTACTGCTCCGCCACGATGGCCCAGGCCGCGACAGGAGGTCGGCTTCCCCCATGCCGGAACCCGGACACCCCGTGCCCCCGGTGATGCCCTACCTGCCGCAGCTCGACGGGGTGCGGGCGCTCGCCATCCTGATCGTGTTCGCGGCCCATTGCGGCTACAGCCACGTCGTCCCCGGGGGCTTCGGCGTCACGGTCTTCTTCTTCCTCAGCGGCTACCTGATCACCACGCTGCTGCGGATCGAGCGGGCGCGCACCGGCGCAATCTCGCTCCCCGCCTTCTACCTGCGGCGCAGCCTGCGCATCCTGCCGCCGATGTACCTGACGCTGCTGGCCGCCGGGGCGCTGTACGCCGTCGGACTGCTCGAGTGGATGCCGGTCGAGCCGGCGGCGGTCATCGGGCAGGCGACGTTCCTGACGAACTATCCCGGCCTGTTCGGCACCGAGGCGGTGCTGCCCGTGCCGCTGTGGAGCCTCGCCATCGAGGAGCATTTCTACCTGGTGTTCCCCCTGGCCTACGTCCTGTGGCTCGGGCGCCTGCGCCCGCGCCGGGCGGCGCTGGCCTGCCTGGCCCTCTGCGGGGCGGTCCTGGCGATCCGGTGCCTCAACGTCTGGCGGCTGCCGGACTACAGCCTGAACTACTCCTGGACCCACACACGGATCGACGCGATCCTGTTCGGATGCTGCCTCGGCCTCTGGAACAACCCCGTGATCCCGGCCGACCGGGCGTGGCGGCCGAAGGCGTGGCACGTGGCCGCGAGCCTCGCGGTGATCCTCGGCACGCTGGCGGTGCGCGAGCCCGCGTTCCGCGAGACCCTGCGCTACAGCCTGCAGAGCGCGGCCCTGTTCGTGCCCTTCGCCTACCTCCTGCACGGGGAGGGGCCGGGGGTGCGGCTGCTCGCCAGCCGGCCGATGCGCCAGCTCGGGCTCTGGTCCTACGGCTTCTACCTCGCCCACATGGCGGTGGTGGCCCTGGTGCTGCACCTGCGGCCCGGCCTGCACGGAATCGGGCTGATGGGCGCGGCCTTCCCGGTGACGCTGCTGTGGTGCTGGGGCCTCTACGGGCTCGTCGAGCGCCCCTGCGCGCGCCTGCGCCGCCGGCTCCTGGCGGACCGGCCGCCCGAGCCGGCCCTGGCGGAGGGGACCCGCCGCGCCGGGATCACCCCCGCCTGAGCCTCTCCCGGGCGGCCGTGTGATCCGGCGCCGCCTGGAAGGCCGCCTTCATCGCGTGCCACAGGGGCTTGCGCCGGTACTGCGCGTCCAGCGGCAGGGCCCGCTGGGCCAACCCGTCCGGCCGCTTGCGGTAGGGGTGGTCGTTCAGCCACGTGTCCGGATCGTAGATGTCCCAGGTGACGACATCCAGCAGGGCGGGCTCGTCCAGCGCGACGTCGAGGTAGCGCCGGGCGAAATCCGCCACCTTCCGGTCGCGGGTCGCCACGTCGGACGGGAAGGCCCGGTCGTCGATGTCGAGTTCGGTGATCGCGATGCCGAGCCCCATCTGGCCGATCTCCCGCAGGAAGCGCCGCAGCTGCCCCTGGTCGATCGGGATCGTGCTGGTAAGGTGCGATTGCAGCCCGAACCGCCGGATCGGCACGCCGCGGGCGCGCATCGCCTCCAGCCGGCGCAGCACCTTGGTGCGCTTCGCCTCCATCCAGGGCACCCCCTGTTCCACCGCGTCCTCGTTCCAGGTGCCGGCGGCGGCGGGGTCGGTCTCGTGCAGGATGCGGAAGGCGAGATCGACGTAGCCGGGGCCGATCGAGGCGAGCCAGGGCGAGTCGCGCAGGCCCCCGCCGCGATCGGGATCGGTCTCGTTGCCCAGGATCTCGTTGACCACGTCCCAGGCGACGATCTGCCCGCGGTAATGGCCGGCCACGGTCTCGATCCAGCGCCGCATGAAGTCCTCGGCCTGGACCGGGCTCGCCCGGCCGAGCAGCGGCGCGACCCAGGGCGGCAGCGCCGCGTGCCAGACGAGCGTATGGCCGCGCATCCGCTGGCCGTTGGCCCTGGCGAAGCGCAGGATCGCGTCGCCCCGGGAAAATTCGGACCGGCCGGGGGCGGGCAGGACCTCCTCCATCTTCATCTCGGTGCCGCAGACCAGGATCCCGCATTCCCGCGCCACCGCCTGCCGGTAGGCGACCGTGCCGTCGAACCGGTGGAACGGCACCTCGCAGCCGTACATCAGGCCCTTGGCCGAGGCGGCGGCCTGGAGGCTGTCGCTCGCCCAGGACGGACGGCCGAGGGGCCCGAATCCCGCCGGACCGGCCGCCCGCGCCGCCGGGGCGAGGCCGAGGGAGGCTGCGCCGGCGAGGATCGACCGGCGGCTCGGGGGAGGGGGCATCCGGGTCCTGGCGTCCTGAGGGCGTGGCTTTACCCTAGCAGACGCGGCCGCGGCGGCGATCCGCTGGTTCTGCCGGGTCGCGGCTCCGGGGCGAACTCGCCTTCCTTCGGGGTTGCCCCATCTGAAGGGCGCCATCCAGCCGAGGACCGCGTCATGAGTCAGCACCCCGCCATCAGCCCCGGCCGCAGCGCGGTCGTCACCGGGGGCGCGAGCGGCATCGGTCTCGCCGCCGCGCAGGCCTTCGCGCGGGCCGGCATGAACGTCTGGCTCGCCGACCGGCCCGGCCCCGCCCTGGAAGGGGCCCGCGCCGCGGTCGCCGAACTCGCCGCCGTCGAGGTCCGCGCGGTGCCCACCGACGTCTCGGACCGGGAGGCCGTTGAGGCTCTGGCAGCCCATGTCGCCAAGGCCGGCCCTCCGGCCGTGGTGATGCTGAATGCCGGGATCGAGGCCGGCGGCAAGCTCTTTTCCGACGCCGACACCTGGGCGCGGATCCTCGGCACCAACCTCGGCGGCGTGGTCAACGGCATCCACGCCTTCGCGCCCGGCATGATCGACGGGGGCAAGCCCGGCGCGATCATCGTGACGGGCTCGAAGCAGGGCATCACCACGCCGCCCGGCAACGCGCCCTACAACGTCTCGAAGGCGGGGGTGAAGGCGGTCACCGAGGCGCTCGCCCACGAGCTGCGCACCCGGGAGGGCTGCCGGACCACCGCCCACCTGCTGATCCCGGGCTTCGTCTATACCGGCCTCACCAAGGCCCGCGGCGTCGCCGAGAAGCCGGCCGGTGCCTGGACGCCGGAGGAGACCGTCGCCTTCATGCTGGAGCGGCTGGCGGCGGGCGACTTCTACATCCTCTGCCCCGACAACGAGACCACCCGGGCGCAGGACGAGAAGCGGATCGCCTGGGCGGCCGGGGACATCATCGAGAACCGCCCGGCCCTGTCGCGCTGGCATCCGGATTATGCCGAGGCGTTCAAGCGGTTCATGGAGGGGTGAGACGGCGCGCCGGGCCGGGCCGCAGGCGAGCCGCAGGCAGTCCGTCTGCGGGCCGCCGGCCGAGACCGTGCGGGCGGCGTTCCTCCGCTTTTGCAACGCACCGCATGAGGAAGCCTCTTTCGCGGACGTCAGCCTCGGGCCGGTCACGGGCCAGGTCGCGGACGACGACAGGGCGCTCCTCGATGCCGCGCTCGCGCGGCTGCCGAAGGCGGAGCATCGCCTCGTGGTCGCGTTCATCGCCGAACCGGCGGGCGGCACCCTGACCTGCTTCCTGCGCGTCCGCCTCATCGTGCGCGACCGGATCGATTCTCACGCGGGGCCGGCCGGCCCGCCGGGATGCCGCCGACCGGACCCCGTCGGGCGATGAGGCTTCACCGCCCTTGCGAGCGGGGCGGTGCAATCCCGGTGGGCCGCGTTCGACGCGGTCGCGCCGTCCGCGAAGTCGGGACAGCTCACACCTCCTCGTCGGCGTAGCGCGCCGGCGCCCGCCCGCGCGACCCGGAGCCCTTCCGCGGCGCCCCCGCGCTGATCCCCGCCACCAGGTCGGCGATGTGGCGCAGGGTCTCCACCGACAGCGCCTTGTCGCCCTCGCCGCGGCCCTGGGGGATCAGCGCCTTGGCGAAGCCGAGCTTCTGGGCCTCCTTGAGCCGGGATCCCGCCTGGGCCACCGGCCGGATCGCCCCCGACAGGCCGATCTCGCCGAAATACACCGTCTCGGGCGGCAGCACCGCCCCCGACAGGGACGACACCAGCGCCGCCGCCACCGCCAGATCCGCCGCCGGCTCGGTGATGCGCAGGCCCCCGGCCACGTTCAGATAGACGTCGTGGGTGCCGAGCCGGATCCCGCCATGGGCCTCCAGCACGGCCAGCACCATCGACAGCCGGTTCGGATCCCAGCCGACCACCGCCCGGCGCGGCATGCCCAGGGAGGACGGCGCCACCAGGGCCTGGATCTCCACCAGAAGGGGCCGCGTCCCCTCCATCCCGGCGAAGACCGCGGTGCCGGCGGCCTGGTGGTCGCGGCCGGCCAGGAACAGGGCCGAGGGGTTGGGCACCTCGGCCAAGCCGGCATCGGTCATCTCGAACACGCCGATCTCGTCGGTGGGGCCGAAGCGGTTCTTCACGGCACGCAGGATGCGGAAATGGTGGCCCTGGTCGCCCTCGAACGACGCGACCGCGTCGACCATGTGCTCCACCACCCGGGGGCCGGCGATCTGCCCGTCCTTGGTGACGTGGCCGACCAGGATCACCGCCGTGCCGGTGGTCTTGGCGAAGCGGATCAGCGCCTGCGCCGAGGAGCGCACCTGCGTGACCGTGCCGGGGGCCGATTCCACCGTCTCGGTCCACATCGTCTGGATCGAGTCGATGATCGCCAGCGCCGGCGGCCGGCCCTGGCTCAGGGTCTCGACGATGTCCTCGACGTTGGTCTCGGCCGCGAGGTCCACCGGGCGGTCGCTCAGGCCCAGCCGGTCGGCCCGCAGGCGCACCTGCCCCACCGCCTCCTCGCCGGAGATGTAGGCGACCCGCTCGCCCGTGCCCGCCATGGCGGCGGAGGCCTGCATCAGAAGGGTCGACTTGCCGATGCCGGGATCACCGCCGAGCAGGATCACCGAGCCGCGCACGAAGCCGCCGCCGGTGACCCGGTCGAGCTCGCCGATCCCCGAGGGGATGCGGGGCGCCTCCTTGGTCTCCCCGGTCAGTCCCTCCAGGGGAAAAACCCGGCCGCGGGCGCGGGACGGCCGGGTCGCCGCCGGACCGGACTGGCCGGGGGCGGAGGGCGCCTCCTCGACGATCGTGTTCCAGCCGTTGCACGCCTCGCAGCGGCCGCGCCAGCGGTTGTAGACCGCCCCGCAGGACTGGCAAACGAAGGTCTGTTGGATCTTGGCCATGGAACGGTCAGGTCCGGGTACGGGCGCCGCGTGCTTTAAGGACAGGCCGTCGCCCCGGACGGCCGGATCGTCCTCCGCGCGCGACAGACGGGTCAGCGGGACTCTACATAGGTTCGAACATAACGCGAACCCAGCCCGGTGAGGATCTCGTAGCCGATCGTGCCGGCGGCGCGGCCGACCGTGTCGATGTCGAGCCCGTCGCCGATCAGCACGGCGGTGGCGCCGCGCCGGGCCGCGGGCGCCGCGGTGACGTCGAGGATGATCAGGTCCATGGAGACGAGGCCCAGGATCGGGCAGGGGACGCCGTCGACGAGCGCCTGACCCCGCCCGCTGATCGCCCGCGGGAACCCGTCGGCGTAGCCGAGCGACAGCGTCGCCAGCCGGCTCGGGGCGGAGGCGGTCCAGCGGCCGTTATAGCCCGCGGTGGCGCCGGCCTCGACCGCGCGCACCTGGGCGATCAGCGCCTCCAGCCGCACCACCGGGCGCATCGGGTTGGCCGATCCCGGCTTCGGGTTGCCGCCGAACAGGGCGTAGCCCGGCCGGAGCAGATCGTGGCCGGCGCCGTCGAGGAACACGCCGGACGAGTTCGCCAGCGAGCCCCGCAGACCCGGATAGGCCGCCCGCACCCGGGCGAAGTCGGCGATCTGCCGGGCGTTGACCGGATCCTCCGGCTTCTCGGCGCTGACGAAGTGGCTGAGGATCAGGTCGATCCCGGCCGCCGCGATCCGCGGGTCGCCCGCGCGGTCCAGCGCCTCCGGCACCGGCAGGCCGAGCCGGTTCATGCCGGTATCGACGTGGAGCGCCGCGGGCAGGCGTCCGCCCGAGAACGCGGCCCAGTCCGCCAGTTCCTCGACGCTGCCGAGCACGGGGCGCAGCCCGTGCGCCGCGAAGGCCTCCCGGGTGCCCGGAAGCAGGCCGTTCAGGACATAGATCGCCGCCTCCGGCAGGGCGGCCCGGGCGGCGACGCCTTCCGACAGGTGGGCGACGAAGAAGGTCCGGCACCCGGCGTCCCACAAAGCCGGCCCGACCCGGCCGATTCCGCAGCCATAGGCGTCCGCCTTCACCACCGCGGCGCATTCGGCCCCCGCCCCGTGTGCGGCCAGCGACCGCCAGTTCGCCGCGATCGCCCCAAGGTCGACCGTCAGCCGGGCGCCGTGGGCGCCGGTCTCCGGCTCGGAACGCGTCGGCGATGGCGGTGCGGGTGCGACAGAGGGCATACGTGGTGGAGTCCGTGCGTGCGCGGCGCGGGGGCGCGCCACCGACCCGTTCTCGCGGGCCCAACTCATGGCCAACCGCTCCGGCGCGATCAAGGCCGCGTCTCCGGCGGGGGCCGGGCATGCAGCCTCCGGTATGCGCCCGGCGACAGGCCGACGCGCTTCCGGAACTGCCGCGCGAACGCCGTCTGATCGCCGTAGCCGCTGTCGAGGGCGATCTGGCTGATCGGTTCGTCGCCGTGCCGGAGACGCGCGCTGGCCCGGTCGATGCGCAGCCGCGTCAGGTACTGGCCGGCCGAGATCCCGAACATCGCGCGGAGGCGCTGGTCCAGGCGGAAGGGGGTCAGCCCGGCCAGCTTCGCCAGGGCGCCCACCGTGGGGCAGACGTCCGGGCGGCTCTGCACGGCTTGCAGGGCCCGCGACAGGCAGGCGGTCTCGTCCGGCGCCGCGTTGGCGGAGCGCAGGTCCCGCGACAGGCCGATCAGGCCCGCGACCTCCCCGTCGCGATCGAACAGCGGCTCCTTCCAGGTGAGGCACCAGCCTTCCCGGCCGTCGGCGTAGATGTGCAGCTCGAGCTCGCCCTTGAGCGCGCGGGCGCTCCCGAGAATCGCCCGGTCCTGCGCGGCGATGCGGCGGCCGAGCTCGCCCGGGAAGACCTCGTCCGCGGTGCGGCCGATCAGGGCCTCCTTGCGGCGCAATCCCGCGCGCTCGGCCAGGACCTGGTTGGCCGCCACGTAGCGGCCGCCGGCATCCTTGACGAAGAACACCGTGTCGGGGACCCCGTCGAACAGGTCTTCGCAGAGGAGCGGCCGATCCAGGCGCGCGAGGAAGTCCGCGAGCGGTCTCACCGCTCGGGCCTCCCCGGGCATGCCGAATGCGCGGTCCCGGGCGCGGGTTCGGCCAAGACGCGCCGCCCGCCCGGGCCGATCATGCCGGCGCGAATCGGCCGACCCGGGCCGGCCGCGACGAGCGGGACATCCATGGGCGCGAACCCCTTCGCCGGAACGGTGCCGGCACTGATGACTCCCCGTCGGCCCGGCGACAAGCCGGCCGGGTCGACGGCGCGGTCGCGGGGGGGCCGGACGCCGGCCCTGGGCCGGGCGGCCTGACCGGCGGTGCGTGTCATCGATTCCCACACCGAGGGCGAGCCGACCCGGCTCATCGTGTCGGGCGGCCCCGACCTCGGATCCGGACCGCTCGACGCGCGGCGGCGCCTCTTCGCCGCGCGACACGACGGCGTCCGCACCTTCGTGCTGAACGAGCCGCGCGGCTACGACGCCATGGTCGGCGCCCTGCTGTGCGAGCCGACGGCGCCCGATTGTGCGGCGGGGCTGATCTTCTTCAACAATGCCGGCTTCCTCGGCATGTGCGGACACGGCACGATCGGGGCCGCCGTGACCCTCGCCCATCTGGGCCGCCTCGCGCCGGGGACGCATCGATTCGAGACGCCGGTCGGAATCGTCGGCGTGGATCTGCGCGACCGCAACACGGCGACGGTCGGCAACGTGCCGAGCTACCGGCACCGTGCGGCTGTGCGCGTGGCCGTCGAGGGCCTCGGCCCGGTGACCGGCGACGTCGCCTGGGGCGGCAACTGGTTCTTCCTGACGGAGTCCGCGCCCTGCGCGATCACGGCCGCCAACATCCCCCGCCTCACGGAGGCGGCGCAGCGGATCCGGGCGGCGCTGGCGCGCGACGGCGTGACCGGCCGCGACGGCGGCGAGATCGACCACGTCGAGATCTGCGGTCCGGCCCCGCCCGGCGCGGACGCGCGCGGCTTCGTGCTCTGCCCCGGAGGCGCCTACGACCGCTCGCCCTGCGGCACCGGCACGAGCGCCAAGCTCGCCTGCCTGGCCGCGGAGGGCGCCCTCGCGCCGGGCGCGCCCTGGGTGCAGGAGAGCGTGATCGGCACGCGCTTCACGGCCCGCTACGCCGCCGGCCCCGACGGGACCATCCTCCCCAGCGTCACCGGCCGCGCCTGGGTGACCGCGGAGGCGCGGCTGCTGCGCGATCCCGCCGACCCGTTCCCGAACGGCATCGGCGGCGCGGCGTGACCGCGCCCGCCCCGCGCAGCGCCGCGGTGATCGGCGGCGGCATCGTCGGCCTGAGCGTCGCCCTGGCGCTGCAGGCCCGCGGCCTGGGGGTGGCCGTATACGATGCGCCGGAGGCGCGGGCGCCGGCCTCGGCCGGCAATGCCGGGCACATCGCCGTGGAGCAGCACGCGCCGCTCGCCTCCCTGGCGAATCTCCGCACCCTCCCGGGCCGGTTGATGCGCCTGGGCGGCCCGGTGAGCTTCCCGCCCGCGGCCATCGGCCACTGGCTGCCGTTCGGTCTGCGCCTGCTGCGCGCCGCCGCCCCGGCCCGGTTCGCCCGCGGGCGGCAGGCGCTCGGGGCGCTGCTGGCCGAGGCGCTCCCGGCCTGGCGCCGTCTCCTCGACGCGGTCGGGGCGCCCGATCTCCTGCGTCCGCAGGGCAACATCGTCGCGTGGGAGAGCCCGGCGGGGGCCCGGCGCGGCCGCGCGGCCCTGCGCGAGGACGCGAGCCCGCTGGCGCAGTGGCGCGACCTCACCGCCGCCGAGGCCGAACTGCTCGACGGGGTCGTCCGCCTGCGCCCGGTCGACGCCGTCTGCATTGCGGGATCGGCCAGCGTCGCCGATCCCGGCGCCGTGCTGGAGGCCCTGCGCGCGGCGCTCCGCGCCGGCGGCGGGACGCTCGACCGCCGCGCCTGCACGGTGGCGCAGGCGCGGCGTTCCGGGGCCGACGTGATCGTGGTGGCGGCCGGGGTCCGCTCGGCGCCGCTCCTGCGCGAACTCGGCCATCGCGCGCCGCTCATCGCGGAGCGCGGCTACCACATCCAGTCGGCCCGCAGCCGCTGGCCCCCGAGCCTGCCCTCGGTCGTCTTCGCGGAGCGCGCCGTGGTGGCGACGCGGTTCCTCTCGGGCCTGCGGGCGACGAGCATCCTCGAATTCACCCATCCCGACGCGCCGCCCGACCCCAGGGCCTGGGCGCGGCTCGCGGCCCATGCCGCGGCCCTCGGCCTGCCGTTCGATGGGCCGCTCGAGACCTGGGTCGGGTCCCGGCCGACCTTGCCCGACTACCTGCCGGCCATCGGCCGCAGCGCCGCCGACCCGCGGGTCCTCTACGCCTTCGGCCATCAGCATCTCGGCCTCACCCTCGGTCCGGTGACCGGAGAGATCGTGGCCGCGCTCGCCTGCCGCGAGGCACCGGCGCCGGACCTCGCCCCGTTCTCGGTGGCCCGCTTCGGCTAAAGCGGTCCCGGATGCTGCGCCGACAGGCCCGTCCGGCCCGGTCTCCACCCGGGGCTGATGCATGGACGGCACAGGCCTGGGTGCAGGCGCGTACGCCAGGGTGACGGCCGAGGTCCGGCTTGGTATAAATCCACCGCGGTCCGGAGGAGCCGCACCGCCATCGCGGGATCCTCTCGGGTATTCAAAAGCTCAACGATGCCGTTTACCGTCCTGGATCTCGTCGTGCTCGGCATCGTCGCGGTCTCCGCGCTGCTCGCGGCCGTGCGTGGCGTCACCCGCGAGGTGCTGGCGATCGTCGCCTGGGTGGCGGCCGCCGCCGTCGCCTGGACGCTCTACCCGATGCTGCTTCCCACGGTGAAGCAGCACGTGAGCAGCGACACGGTGGCGCTCGTCGCCTCCATCGCGGCGATCTTCCTGGGTACCTTGATCGTGGTGTCGATCATCACGGTGAAGATCTCGGACGTCGTCCTCGACTCGCGTATCGGCGCGGTCGACCGTTCGCTCGGCTTCCTGTTCGGGGCGGCCCGCGGCTTCCTGATCTGCGTCATCGGCTGGGTGTTCCTGTCCTGGCTGGTGCAGGGCAAGGTGCCGGACTGGGCCGCGCAGGCGCGCTCGCGCCCGATGCTGGAGAAGTCCGGCGATGCCCTGGTGGCCCAGCTCCCCGAGAACCCGGAAGGCTTCCTGAAGCAGTTCAAGAAGCCCAAGGCCGTCTCGCCGCCCAACGAGGCCGCGGACGCCCCCGCCGAGACCGACCCGGCACCTCAGCGCCGGACCGAGACCGCACCGGCCCCGACGCGACGCTGATCTGCGGTATTCGCCGTAGGCCGGTTCGAGCGGAACGCCTAGATAGCGGTTCCGGTGACGAACGGATTGCATCCGCGACGACCGGCGCGCCGGCCCGTCGCCGCCGGGACCCGTGAGGGATCGACCGCAGTATGTCACACGTCGCCAACCCGCAGGCCGATTTCGATCTCGACGGCGACACGCTCCGGGAGGAATGCGGCGTCTTCGGCATCTTCGGCCATCCGGAGGCCGCCGCCATCGTGGCGCTCGGCCTGCACGCCCTGCAGCACCGGGGCCAGGAGGCGGCCGGAATCGTCTCCTTCGACGGGTCGGTGTTCCATTCCGAGCGTCGCCCCGGCCTCGTCGGCGATTCCTTCTCGGACGGCGAGACCATCGCCCGCCTCAAGGGCCGCGCCGCCATCGGCCACGTGCGCTACTCGACCACGGGCGGGACGATCCTGCGCAACGTCCAGCCCCTCTTCGCCGAGCTCGCCAGCGGCGGCCTGGCGGTCGCCCATAACGGCAACCTGACCAACGCCCTGTCGATCCGCCGCGACCTCGTGCGCGACGGCGCCATCACCCAGTCGACCTCCGACACCGAGGTGATCCTCCACCTCGCGGCCCGCTCCCGGAAGCCGCGGATCATCGAGCGCTTCATCGACGCCCTGCAGGCGATCCAGGGCGCCTACGCGATCGTGGCGCTGACCAACAAGAAGCTGATCGGCGCCCGCGACCCGCTGGGCATCCGCCCGCTCGTGCTCGGCGAACTCGACGGCCGCTACATGCTGGCCTCCGAGACCTGCGCCCTCGACATCATCGGCGCCCGCTTCGTGCGCGACATCGAGAACGGCGAGATCGTGGTGATCTCCGAGGAGGGGATCGAATCGATCCGCTTCGCCGACGCCGTGCCGATGCGGCCCTGCATCTTCGAGTACATCTATTTCGCCCGGCCGGATTCGGTGGTGAACGGCAAGAGCGTCTACGCGGTGCGCAAGGCCATCGGCCGGGAACTCGCCCGGGAGGCCGCCGCCCCCGCCGACATCGTCGTGCCGGTGCCCGACTCCGGCGTCCCCGCGGCCCTCGGCTTCGCCCAGGAGACCGGCATCCCGTTCGAGATGGGGATCATCCGCAACCACTATGTCGGCCGGACCTTCATCCAGCCGACCCAGTCGGTGCGGGAACTCGGCGTGCGGATGAAGCACTCCGCCAACCGCGCGGCGATCGAGGGCAAGAGCATCGTGCTCGTGGACGACAGCCTCGTGCGCGGCACGACCTCGGTGAAGATCGTCCGGATGATGCGCGAGGCCGGCGCCGCCGAGGTGCATTTCCGCATTGCCTCGCCGCCGATCACCTACCCGGACTTCTACGGCATCGACACGCCCGAGCGGGAGAAGCTGCTCGCCGCGACCCATGACCTCGAAGGCATGCGCAAGTATATCGGCGCGGATTCGCTGGCCTTCCTGTCGATCCCCGGCCTGTACCGGGCGATGGGCGAGGAGGCCCGGGACGCCGCCTGTCCGCAATACACCGACCATTGCTTCACGGGCGACTACCCGACCGGCCTGACCGATCTCTCGATCGCCGGCCCGAAGCGCTTCGCCATGCTGGCCGAGGCGGACTGACGCGGCCTGGGTTTCCAAAGGGCTTGTGCCCTTTGGCCGGGTCTTGGGGCGGAGCCCTTCGGTCCGCGCAGGGTTCCACCCTGCACCCGCAAAAGGTCACGGACCTTTTGAAACCGGGATTTCTCGACCCTTCGCGTGAAAATGCGCTAGGTCCCCGTCCATGGCTGAGTCTCAGAGACCCCTGGAAGGCCGCGTCGCGGTCGTCACCGGCGCATCCCGCGGCATCGGGCGCGCCGCCGCCCTGGCGCTCGCCGGGGCCGGCGCCCACGTGATCGCGGTGGCCCGCACGGTCGGGGCCCTGGAGGAGCTGGACGACGCCGTCCGGGCGGCCGGCTCCAGCGCCACCCTGGTGCCCTTCGATCTCGCGGATTACGACGCGATCGACCGGCTCGGCGCCGCGATCAACGCGCGCTGGAAACGCCTCGACATCCTGGTCGGCAATGCCGGCATCCTCGGCGCGCTCATGCCGATCGGCCACATCACCCCGAAGGTCTGGGGGCAGGTGATGGACGTGAACGTCACCGCCAACTGGCGGCTGATCCGCTCGCTGGATCCCCTTCTGCGCATGTCCGATGCCGGCCGGGCGATCTTCGTCTCCTCGGGGGCGGCCTCGAAATGCCGGGCCTATTGGGGACCCTACGCGGTCTCGAAGGCGGCCCTCGAAGCGCTGGTGCGCACCTACGCGGCCGAGAACGAGACCACCGCCATCCGGGCGATGCTGCTCAACCCCGGCCCGCTGCGGACCGGCATGCGCCGCTCGGCCATGCCGGGCGAGGACCCCGAGACCCTCAGGACGCCCGAGGATCTCGCCCCCCACTTCGTGCGGCTCGCCGCCCCGGACTGGACCGAGACCGGCAAGCTCTACGATTTCCCCACCGACCGGGTGCTGAGCTTCCGCACGCCTGAGTGAAGGGGTCCGGGGCCTGCGGCCCCGGCGGGTCGCGGGCGGAGCCCGCAGGGTTTTAGGGTTCACGATGATCGACGTCCGCTGCATCTGCGCGATCGGCCTGCGCGGCCAGCTCGGCCTGAACGGCCATCTGCCCTGGGAGGGCAACACCGACCCGCTGTTCGTCGAGGACGTGACGCGGTTCTTCGCGCTGACCATGGGCCACGTGCTGATCGCCGGGCCGAAGACCGTGGCCTCGGTCCCCGAATTCGCCTTCAAGGACCGCACCATCGACGTGATCCGCAGCCACGAGGATCCGGAAGCGGTGCTCAAGCGCTACCCGGGCCGGCGGATCTTCGTGGGCGGCGGCATCGCGGTGTGGAACGTCTACGCCCGGTACATCCAGAACTGGGACATCACCCGCCTGCCCTACGACGGCGAGGCCGACCGCTGGTTCGACCCGGCGTGGCTGGTGGGCGGGGCGCTGCGGGCGGGCTGAGCGGCTGGACAGAGCGCCGGTGCGCTTCCTATCATCCGGTATGAGCGAGCACAGCGTCCAGGACGCGGAGCGAAACCTCACCGGCCTGATCGACCGCGCGCTCGCGGGCGAGGGTGTCGTGATCACGCGCGACGGGCAACCGGTAGCGACGCTGAACCCGATCCGCAGGTCCGGACGCCCGGTCACGGCCGCGGATCTGGACTGGCTCGCCCTGTGGCGCGTGCCGGTGCGGGCGCCAGCGCAGCATGCCGGGCAACTGGTCAGCACCCTTCGCGACGAGTGGTGAGGACCTACCGCGACGCCAGCGTCCTGGTCGCCCTGTTGACGGACGACCCGTTGACGGCGCGCGCCGACGCGCTCTTCCGGGCTCGGCGCCGATCCCGATCGTCAGCGACTTCGCCCGGGCGGAATTCGCCTCGGCCCTCGGGCGGCGGGTGCGGACCAAGGAGATCGCTGCCGAACGCGCGAAGCAAGCCTTCAGCGATCGCGACCGCCGGACCGAAGCGGTCGCCGAGCGTGTCGATCTCGGATCGTCGGATGTCGCCGACTCTGCCGGCTTCCTGCGTCGGCTCGACATCGCGCTCCGAACGCCCGACGCCATCAATATTGCCCTCTGCCGGCGGGTTTCGGCGACAGTGGCACCCTTCGACGACAAGATGGCGGCTGTCGCGCGCACTCTCGGTGTTCCGGTCCTATCCGGGTAGGTCGAAGCGCCGCCGTCGAAACAGCTCGCGCCACGTCTATCTCTAGGTCTTGCCCCGTCGGAGACGCAGATGAGCGCCCATAGCTACCGCTTCGGCATCGAGGAGGAGTACTTCCTCGCCGATGCCGAGACCCGCGGCACGCCCCGGGGCGACTTGGCCGGCTTCCACGCCCGGGTGAAGGCGGAACTGCCCGAGACCGGGCGCGAGCTGGTGGCCGCGCAGGTCGAAGTCTGCACGCCCCCGCTCGCCGACGCGCAGGCCGCCCGGGACAATCTCGGCGGCCAGAGGGCGAAACTCGCCGGCATCGCGGCCGAGAACGGCCTGAGCCTGCTCGCCTGCGGCACCCACCCGCTCGCCCGCTGGTCGCGCCAGACCGCCACCGACGGCGCGCGCTATCAGGGCATCCTGTCCGATGTCGGCATCGCGGCCCGGCGGGCGCTGATCTGCGGCATGCACGTCCATGTCGAGGTGCCGGAGCCCGACGCGCGGGTCGACCTGATGAACCGGCTGCTGCCGTTCCAGCCGCTGCTGCTGGCGCTCTCCGCCTCCTCGCCGTTCTGGCAGGGCGAGGCGACGGGCTTGCGGGCCTACCGGCTCAGCGTCTTTGGGGAATTGCCCCGGACCGGCCTGCCGGAGCTCTTCGCCGATGCCGCCGCGCACGCGCGGTTCGTCGACATCATGACCCGCTCGGGCGCCATCGCGGATGCGAGCTTCCTGTGGTGGTCCCTGCGCCCGTCGATCAAGTTCCCGACCCTGGAGCTGCGCATCGCCGATGCCTGCACCCGGCTCGACGACACCCTCTGCATCGCCGCCCTGTACCGCTGCCTCGTGCGCCTGTGCGTGCGCCGGCCGGATCTCCATGCCGGGCTCACCAGCGTGTCGCGGGCGCTGGCCTCCGAGAATCTGTGGCGGGCCCAGCACGGCGGCGTGCGCGCGACCCTGATCGACGAGGCCAGGGCCGAGGCGGTTCCGCTGCCCGAGGTGCTGGAGGCGGTGCTCGCCCTGGTGGAGGAGGACGCGGCGGCGCTCGGCTGCACCGTCGAGGTCGCCCGCGCCCGGGCGATCGTCGCGGACGGCACCAGCGCGGACGGGCAGGTCGGGGCCTACGAGGCGGCGCTCACCGAAGGAAAGGACGAGCGCGCCGCCCTGGCGGCGGCCGTGGACTGGATCGCCGCGGCGGCCCGCTGACGGAGAGAGGCCGCCGCGCGGCCTGCGCCGGTGAGCCGCCTCAGCCCTTGTCGAACGGGTTCTGCGAGGTCCGGAGCGACAGGCGGATCGGCGTGCCCGGCAGCTCGAACGCCTCGCGCAGGCCGTTCACGAGGTAGCGGGTGTAGGATTTCGGCAGGGCGTTGAGCTGGTTGCCGAACAGCGCGAAATGCGGCGGCCGGCTCTTCACCTGCGTGGCGTAGCGGATCTTGATCCGCCGGCCCGACACCGCCGGGGGCGGGTTGCGCGAGGTCGCCTCGTTCAGCCAGTCGTTGATGCGCGAGGTCGAGATCCGCGTGTCCCAGACCTCCGCCGCCTGCACCACCGCCTGCATCAGCTTGTCGACGCCGTCGCCGGCCAGTCCCGAGAGCGGCACCACCGCGACGCCGCGCACCTGCGGCAGCAGCCGGGTGCAATCCTCGCGCAGCTGCTTGAGCAGGCCGGGCTGGTCGGCGACCAAGTCCCATTTGTTGAGGCCGATCACCAGGGAACGGCCCTCGCTCTCCACGAGGTCGACGATGGTGAGGTCCTGCTTCTCGAACGGGATCGTCGCATCGAGGAGCACCACCACCACCTCGGCGAAGCGCACGGCGCGCAGGCCGTCCGAGACCGCGAGCTTCTCGAGCTTGTCGTCGATCCGGGCGCGCCGGCGCATCCCGGCGGTGTCGTGCAGCTTGATCCGCCGCCCGCGCCATTCCCAGTCCAGGGAGATCGAATCGCGGGTGATGCCGGCCTCGGGGCCGACGAGCAGCCGATCCTCGCCGAGCATGCGGTTGATCAGGGTCGACTTGCCGGCATTCGGGCGACCCACGATGGCGACCTTCAGGGGGCGGGTGCCGGGGGCGTCCTCGTCCTCCTCCGCGTCGTCGTCGCGCGGGGGCAGGGCGCCCTTGAGCGCCTCGTGCAGCTCGCCCAGGCCCTCGCCGTGCTCGGCCGAGAACGGGATCGGGTCGCCGAGCCCGAGGGTGAAGGCCTCGTAGGCGCCCGCGAGGCCCGTGCCGCCCTCGGCCTTGTTGGCAATCAGGATCACCGGGCAGCCGGACCGGCGCACCAGTTCGGCGAAGGGCTGGTCGGCCGGCAGCACGCCGGCCCGGGCGTCGATCACGAACAGCACCACGTCGGCGGCGAGGATCGCCGCCTCGGTCTGCATCCGCATCCGGCCGGTGAGGGTCGCGGCGTCCGCCTCTTCGAGGCCGGCGGTGTCGATCACCCGGAACTGGAGGCCGCCGAACGCGACGTCGCCCTCGCGCCGGTCGCGGGTGACGCCCGGGCGATCGTCCACGAGCGCGAGCTTCTTGCCCACGAGGCGGTTGAACAGGGTCGACTTGCCGACGTTCGGCCGTCCGACGATCGCGACGGTCGGCATGTCCATGGTCGTTCTCTAAACGGTTCGTACAGGGATCAACGCGTGATCGGCGGAGGTGGAGCCGCGGGCTCCGGCTTGGCCTCGGTCACCGTGACGGGGCCCCCCGCGACGATCGCCGCGTAGACCTCGATGCGCTCGCGCAGGTTCCGCGGGGTGTCGGGATCGGCCACGATCTGGTCGAACCAGCGCCCGGCCTCCTCGTAATCGCCCTTCTTCAGGGCGGCGAGCCCCAGCATCTCGCGGGCGGTGTGACGGAACGGCGTGCCGGCGGCCAGGCCCTGCAGGTTGGCGAGCGCCGGGTCCGGGTTCGGTCCGTCGAGGCGCAGCAGCGCGGCGCGCAGGCGCGCGAGGTCGCGCAGGCCGTCGCCGAGGCTGGTGTCGCCGGCGAGCGTGTCGAACGCCGCCGCACCCGCGGCCGGGTCGCGCTTGCTGGCCTCGGCGGCCGCGCGGAACCGCGCGAGCAGACGGTAGCCCGCCGGGCCCTGGGCCTCCAGGGCATCGAAGGCCTTGTCGGCCTCCGCGACCTTGCCGTCGCGGGCGAGCCGGTTGGCGTCGTCGAACTGCACCGAGGCTGTCTCGGCGGCCACGCGCTGCTGGTTCTGCCAGTAGCGCCAGCCCGCGACGCCCGCCACGAGGAGCACGGCGAGCGCGATGATCATGCCGCTGTAGCGCTTCCAGATCTGGAGGATCCGGTCGCGGCGGTAATCCTCGTCGACCTCGCGGAGGAACTCGTTGTTCTCGGCCATCGTCCCCAGGTCCGCCACTGCCGGCGGACCGCCTCGTACCCCAATCGAGCCCCGCGCCTAACACACGGGCGCGGGGTTGGCGACAGGAGTCGCATCAGCGCATGCCGGTCAGCTCATGCCAGGCCAGACCGGCACGCCGATCACCGGGTAGTGCAGGTAGCGGGCGAACACGAACCAGGCCGCCGTGCCGATCGCCACAGCCAGGATGTCGTTGCGCCAGCCCTGCGGGGCCGCCGCCGGGCCGCCGTGCTGGGCGACCACCGCGCCGGGGGGCAGCGCCCGGCGCTTGGCGCTGATCCGGGCCGCCACCGCCCAGGCGAGGAAGCCGCCGAACAGCAGCATCGAGCCGAGATCGCCGTTGGCCAGGAGATGGGCCGTCGCCCAGATCTTCACGGCAAGCAGCATCGGGTGCTTGGCCTTGGCCCGGATATGGCCCGGCAGATAGGCGGCGGCCAGGCAGATGAAGGCGAGCCAGACCAGGGTCAGGGCGAGGTGGCGCGTCCAGACCGGCGGATCCCAGACCGGGATGTAGCCGGCGAGCCGGTAATCGTGGAAGCCGACCCCGATCAGCACCAGTCCCAGCAGCGACAGGGCGGTGTAGCCGAGCTTGAACCGGCCCTCGCCGATCCGGCCCACGATCGCGGCGCGCCGGGCGCGGGCCATCGAGAAGGCGTGCGTGCCGAGGAACAGCACCAGCCCGAGGATCAGGAGCAGCATGGGGGACTCTTGGAGGGGCTCGCGGGACGCAAGCACTCTGTAACGGTTCTCAAGCGAATCTCGCCCTGTTTGTCCAGGCGCGGCCGGGACGCAGCCGGATGACCACCATGGGTTTGGCGGATCGGGTCGTCGAGGAATGGCGCCACGCTTTCCCTCCCCCGCAAAAGGGGGAGGGAGGGCGTCGCGCTTCACTGCCGCGGTAGTGCTTCCGGTCTTAACCCTGACACCCCTCCCGGCCCGGGCCGCCGCCGAGCCGCCCCTGTCTGCCCTGACCCTGGTCGGGCCGCCCACGCTGGTCTTCAAGGCGGGCCGCGACGCCTGCGACGGCGCCGACGTTCCGGACGCGCCGGCCCGCGCCTTCCGCGACGCGTCGGGCGCGGTGGCGGTGTTCGGCATGCATTACCGCAACCGGGCGCTGCGCGGGCCGGATCTCGACCACCTCAAGCTCGACTGCACCGTGGTGCTCGACTCGGGCGAGAAGTCGGATCCGGCGGCCTATGACGACCGCTCCTGGATCACCGCCACCTGGACCGAGGACGGCAGCCGCGTCGCCGCCCTCCTGCACCACGAGTATCAGGCGAACGAGCATCCCGGCCGCTGCCCGGCGGGCGACTACATGGCCTGCTGGTACAACACCATCACGGCCGCCGCCTCGACGGATGGCGGGCGCAGCTTCAGGCGGCAGACTCCGCCTGTGGTGGTGGCCGGCGCCCCGTTCCGGCAGGAGGTCGACCAGGGCCGGCACCGGGGCTTCTTCAACCCGTCGAACATCGTGGCGGACGGGCGCTGGCGCTACTTTCTCGCCTCGACCACGGGCTGGACCCGGCCCGGCAGCGATCAGGAGGCGGGGGTCTGCCTGTTCCGCAGCGACGATCCCGCCGATCCGACCCGCTGGCGCGCCTGGACCGGCACCGGCTTCACCGCTGCCTTCCCGGATCCCTACCGGGCGGCGCGCCCGAGTCCCGCGACCTGCCGTCCGGTGGGCCCCTTCCCGGGGCCGGTCGGAGCCGTGGTCCGGCACCGCGGCTCGGGCGCCTGGATCGCGGTGTTCATGGCCAAGGCGGGCGAAGGTTTCGCCCGATCGGGCTTCTACTGGACGACCTCCCGCGACCTCATCACCTGGGACAGCCCGCGCCTGCTGGTCGACGGCGCGACCCTCTACGACGATCCCTGCGGGGCGACCGCCCCGCTCATCGCCTACCCGTCGCTGCTCGACCCGGACGCCAGGGGGCGCAATTTCGACGATGTCGGCGACACGGCGCTGCTGACCTACGCGAGCCTGCGCGTCGAGGGTTGCGCCATCACCTCCGACCGGGATCTGATCCGCCGCCCGGTGGCGATCCGCGTCTGGCCCTGATCTGGCTTGAGGCGGGTGGCCGCGCCCGCCAGTCGGGCCGGGCTGCCAGGAGGTTCGCATGAACGGCCAGTCCCCCGAGCCATCGACGATCCGCGACGCGGCGGAGCTTCGGGCGCAGTTCGGCACCGTGGGGCCGCTGGCCGCCCACAAGGTGCTCGACCACATCGACGATTACGGCCGCCGGTTCATCGCGCTGTCGCCGTTCCTGGTGCTGGCGAGCGCGGACGCGTCGGGCAACGTCGATGCGAGCCCGCGGGGCGACGCCCCGGGCTTCGTCGCCGTGCCCGACGCCCGAACCCTGGTGATCCCGGATCGCCGCGGCAACAACCGCATCGACACCTTCCTCAACCTGCTGGAGAGTCCAGGAGTCGGGCTGATCTTCATGGTGCCGGGGATCAACGAGACCCTGCGGGTGAACGGCACCGCTGCGATGACCCAGGACGCCGACCTGCTCGACAGCATGAGCGCACAGGGCAAGGTGCCGGCCGCCGGTCTCGTCGTGCGGGTGCGGGAGGCGTTCTTCCATTGCGGCAAGGCGATGATCCGCTCGGGACTCTGGGATCCGGAACGGCACGTCGGGCGCAGCGCCTTTCCGAGCCTCGGCCGCATCCTCGCCGACCAGACCGCGGCCGCGACCGTCCCGGACGCGGAGGCCATGATCGCCGACGCCTACCGGACGCGGCTCTACTGAGCGGCCCGGCGACCGGCCTCGATGACCGGAGGTCCGTACGGGGCCCCGGCCTCGGCCGTGCCGGTGGGCAGGCCGATCCGCTGGCAGAGCACGGTGCCGAGGGTCAGGCTCAGCATCAGCGCGGTGGCCGAGAGCAGCACCGTGGTCGCCCGGGCATAGGCGCGGCCGGCCTGGATCAGCAGGCAGCCGAAGGCGAAGATCGTGAAGGCCGGGAGCAGGTGCTGCACGCGCTGCGTCCTTTCGAAACGGGATTCGCGGAAGGGGCCGCCGGGCTTGCGGCAAGAACCCGCGATCGCGGCGGACGGGGGGGGCGGCTTGCCCCGCCGGTCGGCGCGTCGCGGACGGTCGCTTCGGACCGGCCGGTATCGTCCCCGGACGGCGTGAAAACGCGGTTAACGTCGGGTATAGGGTGCGTCCCGAAGGTCGGATCGCGAGGGGATCCCGCATGAGCGTGTCGAGGATTTCGGGATCGGCGGCCGATCGCGCGCGGCCGGGTCCGCCTGCGTCGCGCGATACGGCGGCGCTCGGGGCCGGGGCCGTCGGCGCCGGCGCCGTGGGTGCCTCGGCGGTGGGTGCGCTCGCGATCGGGGTCGCGGCCCTCGGCGCGGTGGCGCTGGGCGCCTTCGCCATCGGCCGGCTCTCGGTGGGCCGTGCCCGGGTCGGATCCCTGCAGGTTGGCGCGCTTCAGGTCGATTCCCTGGCGGTCGGATCGCTGGACATCGACACGCTCACGGTGCGCGCGCGGCGGGATGGTCCGGGGGCCGCGCCCTGATGCCGGCTCGGGCCGACCCCTTTCGGCGAAGCCGCCCCCTGAGGCGTCGGGGAGACGTAGGAGGACATGTGGCGATGACCGATCCGAAACCGCCGTTCCGCCCCGCGGAGGCCGTGGATGTCCTCGGCGAGATCGAGGGGGACTTCGTCCTGCCGCTCTGCCTGCCTCAGCCCAACCTGCTGGTCGGCGAGGATCTGGCGGTCGTCGTCCTGGACACGATCCACGGCCAGCGCGTCGGCCTGCCCCTCAGTCCGCATGGTGTCGCGGACCTGCATGCCGTGCTCGGGGAAGCCCTGCGGCTGCTGCAGGCCCGGGACGGCGGCCCGGTCCAGTGACGGTGATCGGGGCACGAACCCGCGGGCCCTCGGATTCCGTGAGCGACTGACCGCGCGGGAGCCCGGCTCGGCTCAACCCGCGGCGTCCGATTCCGGGTCGTCCGACCGGGCCCCCCGGGCCACCTCCCGCATCTCCGAGTCCGGCAGCGGCCGCTGCAGCCGGAGGGCCTCGGCCGTGGGCGCTTCGAGCCACGTCGCCCATTCCTCCGGCTTCGTGAGCAGGACCGGCATCGCCTTGGGATGGACCGGGCCGACGACGCCGTTCGCCTCCGTGGTCAGGAAAGAGAACAGCCGGTGCTCCTCCGCGACCCGGTCGGGGTTCTCGCGCTTCGTCCCCCGCACGCCCGTCCAGGGCCGCCAGATCCCCGCGAAGGCGAAGAGCGGCCGGTCTGCGTCCAGGGCGAACCAGACCGGGATCTTGCGGGGCTTGGCATCGGCGTATTCGCTGAAGGCGGTGACCGGCACGAGGCAGCGATGGGTGACCCCGAGCCAGGGCCGCCAGTGCGGGCTCGCGACGTTGCGCACGTTGGTGATGGGATGCTCGCCGAACGCCTTCGGCCCCGGCATGCCCCAGCGCATCATGGCGAGATCGCGGCCGGACGCCCCGTTCAGCACCACCGGCGCCAGCTGGTCGGGGAAGATCGCCGGCAACGGCGGCAGGTTGCCGGTCCGGTCCTGCGCGATCCCGAAGGCCCGGCGCAGGTCCGCGGGGCCGGTGCGCAGGCTGTAGAGGTTGCACATGGCGGCTCCGGCCCGTTCCAGCGTCTCCCGTGCCGACGGGTCGCCCGGGGCACCGTGCGCCTCCCGATGGGCGACGCGCAGCGGGAAGACGCGGCGCGCGGGGAGCCGTTCCCCCGCGCGCCGCCGTCGAGATCGCGCTCGCCACTGCGTCCGGCCGCACGGTCCTGGCCTGGATCGAGCCGATCGCCTCCACGGTCTCCCAAGCGGCCTCCGGGGTCCAGGCGATCCGGGACCCGACCTGCCGAGGCGGGTGACGCAGATCCCTGGTCCAGGCGGTTCACAGGTGGAACACCACCTTCACGCAGCCGTCCTTCTTGTCCCGGAAGGCCTTGTAGAGGTCCGGCCCATCCGCGAGGTCGTGCGAGCGGTGGGTGATCAGGGAGGTCATGTCGATCTTGCCCTCCTGGATCAGCTTGGTCAGCGTCTCGAGGTAGCGCTTCACGTGGGTCTGGCCGCTCTTGAGGGTGAGGCCCTTCTGGACGATCGAGCCCATGTTGACCGGCAGCGGCCCGCCATAGACGCCGGGCACCGAGACGATGCCGCAGGGGCGCACCGCCTTGATCGCCTCGGCCAGCGCGTAGGGCCGCTCGGTGGCGGTCAGCTTCTCCTGGACGGTGGAGAGCATGCCGGTGAGGCCGCCGTGGCCGGCGCTCGCCTCCATGCCGACGCAGTCGATCACCGCGTCGGCGCCCTGGCCCTTGGTGATCTCCTTGATCCGCTCGAACACGTCCTCGTTCACGAAGTCGATGATGTCCGTGGCGCCGGCCTTCTCGGCCAGCGCGATGCGCTCCGGCACGGTCTCGATCGCGATGATGCGCTCGGCGCCCATGATCTTGGCCGACTGGATGGTGAAGATGCCGACCGGCCCGGCACCCCAGATCGCGACGGTCTCGCCGCCCTGGATCTCGCAATGCTCGGCCGCCTGCCAGCCCGTGGGCAGGATGTCGGTGAGGAACAGGACCGACTCGTCGTCCATGCCGTCCGGCACCTTCATGGGCGCCACGTCGGCCATCGGCACCCGCACGTACTCGGCCTGGCCCCCCGCGTAGCCGCCGGTGAGGTGCGAGTAGCCGAACAGGCCGGCCGTCGTGTAGCCGAACTGCGCGGCCGCCATCTCGGCGTTGCGGTTCGAGCGCTCGCACACCGAATAGTTCCCGAGCTTGCACTGCCGGCAGGCGCCGCAATTGATGTTGAACGGAACGATGATCCGGTCGCCCTTCCGGAACTTGGTGAAGCCCTGGCCGACCTCGACGACCTCGCCCATGAACTCGTGGCCGAGGACGTCGCCCGATTCCATGGTGGGCATCAGCCCGTCCATCAGGTGCAGGTCCGAGCCGCAGATCGCGCAGCTCGTCACCTTGATGATCACGTCGCGGGCATCCTCGATGACCGGGTCCGGGACCGTGTCGCAGCGGATGTCGTTTCGTCCGTGCCAGCACAATGCCTTCATGGCGATGATCTCCAGATCGTGTCGGGGAAAGGCCGGGAACCAGCCGTCTCCGGGATAAGCCCGCGCCGGTACGGCCAAGTTCCGTCCAGGATCTGCCTCCCGCCGTCGCGGCTGCCGCGCGCGGGGCGGTGGGGTCGTGGCCGCGCGGTCCCGTCGCCGCACGCCCGGTCCGGAGTGGAGCGACGGGCGCGGCCGCATGGGAGCAGCCGATGCGCCAGGTTTACAAATGTTTCACGTGAAACGTCGGCATTCAGGTCTTGTTTACCGGCGGATCCCGGCAGTCCCCGCGCCCAAACGCGTATCCGTTCAGGCGACGGCGTCCACACCGATATGGAGCTGCTCCGGACCCCGGAGCGATGCGCCCGGCCGATAGGGCGGCGGATCGCGCAGCAGCCGTGGGGCGACGAGGCGACGGCTCAGTGCCACCAGCGCGACCTCGGCCTCGATCCGGGCCAGCGGTGCGCCCACGCAATAGTGCAGGCCGCCGCCGAACCCGAAATGCTCGATATCCGCGCGGTCGGGATCGAAGCGGTCGGGTCCTTCGAACCGGTCGCGGTCGCGGTTCGCGGCGGCGAAGAGCAGGATGACGGGCGCACCCTTCGGGATGGTCTCGCCGCGCAGCGCAATCGTGCCGAGCGCCTTCCGGGTCCGGAAGTGCACCGGCGGCTCGTAGCGCAGGACCTCCTCGATCAGTCGCGGCGCGCGGGCGGGATCGGCGCGCAGGCGCTCCAGTTCCTCCGGATGGCGCAGGAGCGTCAGCATCGCATTGGTGATGAGGTTCACCGTGGTCTCGTGACCCGCGACCAGGAGCAGGATCGCCGTCGAGATCAGGTCGAAATCGCTCATCCGCTTCTTGCCGTCCGGTCCGGGCGCGGCCAGGCCGCTGAGCATGTCGTCCGCCGGGCGACGGCGTTTCTCGCGGATGAGATCGCGCATGTAGTCGGAAATCGCGTCGAAGGCCGACACGGTGTGCCGACGGGTCTCGATATCGTGGCGCGCGTCGGGCTCGAGGGCGGTGGCGAGCTGCGTCGCCCAGGCCTGGAACCGCGGCTCGTCGGATGCCGGCACACCGAGCAGCTGGCAGATCACCGAGACGGGCAGCGGATAGGACAGGTCGTCGACGAGGCAGATCTCGCGGCGCCCGCGGCACGCGTCGAGGAGGGCGTCGACCTCCCGGGCCACGCGATCGCGCAGGCCCAAGACGCGCGGGATGGTGAATTCGCGCATCACGGCGCTGCGCAGTGTGTCGTGGTCGGGCGGGTCGCGGAAGATCAGCGGCCTGTGGGCCGTGGCGATGCGGCTGCGGATCGGGTTGACGATCCAGTCGCGGATCGGATTGCCGGTGGCCGGCCGCTTGAACGGCGGCAGGTCCTCCGAGCTGAGCCGCGGATCGAAGATCAGGGCCCGGATCGCCGCATGGGTGCTCACCACGTAGCTGCCGTCGCGCTGGCGCGAGACCGGCCGCTCCCGCAGCCGGGCATAGAGCGGATACGGATCGGTCCGGTTGGCCGGATCCATCACGGCGGCGAAGAGCGAGTCGTGCGGGGAGGGCGTGCCGTCAGACATGCGCGACCTCTGGGCGGCGGGCTGCCGGGGCGCCCGCGCGCGGCGGCGGGAAGCCCGGGGACGCCGTCTCGATGCGGGGCTGGTCGGTGGCGTCGGTGATCGGCGGGAAGGCGCCGCCGCTGAGGATCGCCTCCGTGTAGGCCGGCAGCCACCGCGCCTCGTCGAAGGACAGCGCCGCGATGCTGCGCCCGGCGCGTCCGTAGACGGCGAGGAAGCGCCGCGATGCCCGCGAGCCCTGCACCACCGCGACCGACTCCGCACCCGCCGTCAGGCCGACCAGTTTGATGTTGATGCCGAACTGGTTCGACCAGAAGGCCGGCAGGTGCTCGTAGGCGCGCTGATCGTCCGGCCCGGCCAGCATGTTGCGGGCGGCGTGGGCGGCCTGCTCGACGGCATTGCCCCAATGTTCCACCGAGACCAGCCGTCCGCCGTAGAGCCGGATCGGCCAGCGGGCGACGTCGCCGGCCACGTAGATGTCCGGGCAAGCCGTGCCATCCGCCGCGCGGGCCCGGCAGGCCGCGTCGCAGGTCACCCCGCCGGCATCCGCCATCAGGCCGGCCCCCGCGAGCCAGCCGGTGGCACGGGTCGCGCCGAGCGCCGCGATGACGAGGTCGGTCTCGATGGCGCTGCCGTCCGCCAGCCGGGCGCGGACCACGCGGCCCGCATCATCGCCCTCGAAGGTCTGCACCGACGTGCCGGGGCGGAATGCGGCGCCGGACTCGCGCAGGCAGGCGGCGATCACCGCGCCGACATGGGTTCCGAGGCTCTTGGCGAGGGGTGTCGGGTTCGGGTCGACCAGGGTCACGGAGAGGCCGAGGTCGCGCAGGCATGACGCGGCCTCGCACCCGATGAGCCCGCCGCCGACGATCAGCACCCGGCGCGGGCCGGCGACCAGGGCGGACCGCAGGGAAGCCGCGTCGTCGCGGCCGCGCAGGGTGTGGATCCCGGACAGGCCGCCGCCGGTCTCGGCCGGCCAGGGCCGGGCCTCGGCGCCGGTGGTGACGAGCAGCTTGTCGTAGGCCAGCGTCGTCCCGTCGGCGAGGCGGATCGCCCGGGCTACCCGGTCGAGGGCGATCGCCGCATGGCCCAGCCGCCAGACGGCACCCAGGGCCGCCAGTTCCGGCAGGCGGGTTGCGCCTGCCTCCAGAGCCCCGGCCAGCACGTGCTTCGAGAGCGGTGGCCGGTCGTAGGGCCGGTGCGGCTCGGCGCCGACGAGGGTCAGCGGACCCGCGTAGCCGCCCCGCCGCAGGGCTTCCGCGCCGCGCAGGCCCGCCAGCGACGCGCCGACCACGACGATGCCGGCGGGTTCCGGGCTCACGGGGCGTCTCCGTCGTCCGCGCCGGCCTGCAGCCTGATGGCGCGGACCGGACAGGCCTGAACCGCCCGCTCGATCGCTCCGCGCTGCCCGGCCGGCGGCGTGGGATCGTAGAACAGGATCTCGTGGCCGCGGAGCACGAAGGCGTCGGGGGCCGCGTAGCAGCACTGCGCGTAGCCCTGGCACCGGTTGAGGTCGACGACGACGCGCAGCGCGCCCGGCCCGCCGATGGGTTTCACGCCGACCTCGCCGACGGGACCGCCATGCCGGGGCCGGCGCCGCGCACCGGCCCGGCGTTGGCGCGGTCGTCCAGAGCCGTCAGGATGCCGGTCATGGCGTCCCGGGCCTCGAACGCCGCCCGCATCGCCTCGGCGCGCCGTCGAAAGGCGGGTTCGTCGAGGACGCGGGTCACCGCCGCACCGAGCGCCTCGACGCTGGGCGTGTTGGTGGCGAGGTTGAGGCCGACGCCGGACCAGCCGATGCGCGCGTTGACCTCCGCCTTGTCCTCGGTGAGCCCGGCCGAGACGATCGGCACGCCGGAAGCGAGCGCCTGGGAGACGCTGCCGTAGCCGCCGTTGGTCACGAGCACGCTCACCCGGGGCAGCAATTCGCGGAACGGCAGGAAGCACGAGACCCGCGTGTTGGCCGGGATCGCCTGCAGCGCCGAGACGGGCCGCCCCCCGGTGGTGGCCAGGACGAGGAGGTCGTCCCGGTCGGCCAGGGCGGCGAGCGTCGGCTCGACGAGTTCGCCGAAATCGTCATTGGCCAGGGTCCCCTGCGTCACCAGCACCACGGGCTTGCCCGCCGCGTTGGCCGCCTCCAGCTCAGGCCACCAGTCGGGCAGCGGAGCCGGCGGGGCCGGCGGCTGGAGCAGCCCGATGAAGCGCAATCCGGGTGGCAGCGCGCCGTAATCGTACTCGAAGCCCGGTACGGTCGGCTGGAGGAACAGGTCCGGCAGCACGACGATGGAGTGCGGCAGCGAGGCCGGCAGCGGCGGCAGGCCGAGCGCGGCGAGCTTGCCGTCGGCGTAGGCGCGCACCGGATTGGCGAAGGCCGCGTCCATGCCGGCCTTCAGAGCCGCGTAGCGGACCCGCTCGGCCTGATCCCGCGCGGGCGGAAGGCCGAGGCCGACCGGGGCGTGGTCCGGCCGCTCCAGGAACAGGAAGCTGACGTTGACCGTGACGATCGGCGGCCGCGGCGCGGTGTCGAGGAGCAGGGGCAGGACGCCGAGGAACATGCTGCCGGCCACGATCACGTCCGGCCCCTCCTCGGCGATCAGGCGCCGGAGCGTGGCGGCCTGCACCGGCATCGGATCGATGAAGCGCCGCTCGAACTCGCGCCGGTAGCGCTCCGGCCCGGCGGGCAGCGCGGTCTCCCGGTATTCGGCCGCGTGATCGTCCGGATAGGCCGTAAAGCGCAGGCCCGCCGCCTCGACCCGTGGGCGGAACGCCGCGTCGGTCAGCACGAGGACCTCGTCGCCGCGCGCGGCGGCGGCGCGGCCGATGGCGAGCAGCGGGTTCACGTGGCCGGTGAGCGGCGTCGCGGCGATCAGGATCTTCATCACGGCCTCCTTGCGCGAGACCGGCGGCGCCGGCATCGCCCCCTGCCGGGGCTCGGCACCGTCGACCCGGGGGCCTCCGGGGCCCTCGGTACGTCGGTTCCGTCAGGTAAAATCGTCGCGTGACCAGCCGCGTTACCCGCCAGGAGAGCTCCTCGTGCGGCAGCGCACAAAATCCGCGCCCGGAGACTGGTTGATGTCATCAGATTTCAGGGGTGAAAACAAGCAACGTGCCGACCCATCGCCGTCGAGGTCGCGGCGGACCGTCCGCGTCATCACGGCGGGCGGGTCCGGTTCCCGGCCGCGCCGCTCAATCGACCACGATCACCCGGTTCGGCAGTTCGTCCGGATCGTCGGCCCCGGCCGGGAGATGCTCGGCCAAGCGGGCGCCGACCCGCTCCACCGCCGCCGTCAAGCCGGCCTCGATCGCGCCGCGTCCCAGGCTCCGGACGAGATCGGCGAGGATCTCGTCCCAGGCCTCCGGCGGGATGCGTCCCAGCACGCCGAGGTCGGTGACGATCTCCGCGTGCCGCTCGGCGAGCGACAGGTAAAGCAGCACGCCGGTGCGGGATCGGGTCAGGCTCAGGCCCCGGGACCAGAAGGCCCGCTGGGCCGCCTCCCGGGCTCGGGCCCGGCGCAGGCCGCGCGGCACCAGGGCGGTGCGCAGCCGCGCCTGCTGGCTCGCCAACAGGAGCGCGGCCACGAGGCCGGCCTGCGCGAGCAGGATCGCGGTCGCGCTCCAGGCGGTCCACGCGAGCAACGGCCAGGGGAGGATCAGCGCGGCCACGAGCGTCGCCAGCAGCATCGTTGACCGGTAGGCCCCGGCCTGCGCGCTCACCATCACGACGATCTCGCCCGACGTGCCGGCCTCGGCGCGCGCGACGGCCCGGGCGAGACGCATCCGCGCCTCGGGGGTCAGCACATCCGTGACTCTACCAGTCACCCGAGGCTCCCCCGCCGCCCGACGATCCGCCCCCGCCGGAGAAGCCGCCCCCGAACCCCCCCGACGATCCCCCATCCGAGAAGCCGCCACCCCAGCCGCCCGATCCGGGACCGGGCAGGATCACGATGCCGCCCCGGCGCCCCGCGCCACCGCGGCCGCCTGCTCGGTTCATGCGCCAGGCGACGAACAGCACGATCAGGAACAGGCCGATGAACACCGCGACCTGCGCGGGATCGACCTCGTCGGCGCGGACCTGCGGCTTGCGCTGCCACTCCTGCGCGTCGCCGGCCAGGATCGACAGGATGCCGTCGACGCCTGCGTCGAGGCCGCCGGCATAGTCGCCGGCCTTGAAGCGCGGCGTGATGGCGCTCGCGATGATCACCCGGGAGAGCGCGTCAGTGAGCGCGCCCTCAAGCCCGTAGCCGACCTCGATCCGGACCTTGCGCTCCCGGGGCGCCACCAAGAGGAGGACGCCGTTGTTGGTCTTGGCCTGCCCGAGCTTCCAGGTGCGGAACAGGCGGTTGGCGAAATCCTCGATCGTCGTGCCCTGGAGGTCCGGGACGGTGGCCACCACCACCTGATCCGAGGTCTTGTCCTCGTGCGCCTTCAGCTTGGCGTCGATCCCGGCGCGCTGGTCGGGCGTGAGGATGCCGGCCGCGTCGACCACGCGGCCGGTGAGCGGCGGGAAAGTCAGCGCGTCCGCCAGCGCCCCGACCGCGTAGATGGCCAGGCAGGTGGCGATGACCGCGAGGGCCAGGGCGAGCCTCACCCGTACCGGGATGCTCTGACCCATGGCCGGTCCCTAGAACTTCACGTTCGGCGGCCGGTCGGCATTCGGCGTCGCCGTGAAGGTCTCCATGGGCTTGGCGTCGGGATAGAGGAACGCGGCGATCCAACGGCCCGGAATCGTGCGCACCTCGGTGTTGTAGGCCTGGACCGCCCCGATGTAGTCGCGGCGTGCCACCGCGATCCGGTTCTCGGTACCCTCGAGCTGGGATTGCAGCACGAGGAAGTTCTGATTCGACTTGAGGTCGGGGTACTTCTCCACCGTCACCAGCAGCCGTCCCAGCGCCCCGGAGAGCTGGTTCTGCGCGTCCTGGTATTCCTTGAACTTCTGCGGGTCGCTCACCGTGGAGGCGTCGACCTTCACGCTCGAGGCCTTGGCGCGCGCCTCGGTGACGCCGATCAGCACGTCCTTCTCCTGCTGGGCGTAGCCCTTCACGGTCTCCACGAGGTTGGGGATCAGGTCGGCGCGGCGCTGGTACTGGTTCTGCACCTCGCTCCAGGCGGATTTCGCCTGCTCCTGCAGAGTCGGCACGCGATTGATCGCTCCGCAGCCCGACAGGCCCGTGGCCGCCAGGATCAGCGTGAGCACGCCCAGGAGGCGCGCCGCCGCGGATGTCTGGCGCAGGGCGCCGGCCTTCAGCGTCGTTCCCATTCCGTCCCCCGTTCGCCGGATCGTGCCCGGCCGGTTGATCACAGAACCGAGAGATAAGGGCGCGAACCGCCAAGGTCAGCCCCCGCCCCGTCCCGTCTCCGAGGTTTGTGATGCGCGCCGGTGAGGCCGGCGGCAACGGACAGCGCCGCAGGACGTTCGGGATATCGGGCAGGATGGCAGGCCAGGACGGCGGGCAGAGCCGCGCGGAGACCGGGGATGGATGCAGAACTCGCCGACCACGTCAGGGCCGCCGCCGCGACGGCCCGGCGCTGCGCCCTGGCCTTTCGGGCGCCCACCGGCAAGGACGCGCTGCCCTGGTCGGTCATCGAGGCGTACGACGCCTGGATCCGCGGCCATGTCGAGCGCGACCCGCGGATCGAGGAAGAGCGCGATCGGGTGCTGATCGCCGCGGTGAAGCTCGCCGAGACCCCGGTCGAGGAGGGCGAGGACACCGTCGCGGCGGCGCGCACCCATCTCGTCGCCGCGATCGACGGCCTGGAGCGGGCGGTGATGCGCTTCGGCCTCGTCAACCGTCAGGGCGCGAAGCTCGGCCACGGCACCCACGGCCAGCCGGTGGGCTCGCGGGACTGAGCCTTGGCGATTCCCGGCCGCGGCGGGGGCGGATGCCTTCGGAACGACCGGCCGCTGCGACCCCGGGGGTCCCGGTTCTCCGTCGGCGGACCCGGGCGGGTGCAGGGCGTTTGGGCTTGCCCTGCGGAACGGCGGTCACCAAACAGAGGATCAAACAGGGAGATGAGAATGTCCGGCCCGCTCAGCGGTATCCGTGTTCTTGAACTTGGCCAGCTGATTGCCGCGCCGTTCGCGACGCGGCTGATGGCCGAGTTCGGTGCCGAGGTGATCAAGGTCGAGGCCCCCGGCGAGGGCGACCCGCTGCGCAAGTGGCGCAAGATGCACGAGGGCACCTCCCTCTGGTGGTATCTGCAATCGCGCAACAAGAAGTCGATCGCCATCAATCTGAAGTCGCCGGACGGTCTCGCGGTGGTGAAGGACCTTGCCCGGAGCGCCGACGTGGTGGTGGAGAACTTCCGCCCCGGGGGACTGGAGAAGCTCGGCCTCGGCTGGGACGTGCTCTCGGCCCTCAACCCGAACCTGGTGATGGTGCGGATCTCGGGCTACGGCCAGACCGGCCCCTACCGCGACCGGCCGGGCTTCGGCGCCATCGGCGAGTCGATGGGCGGCATCCGCTTCACCACCGGCAGTCCCGACAGCCCGCCCGCCCGCGTCGGCGTCAGCATCGGCGACACGCTGGCCTCGCTCCACGGTGTGATCGGCGCGCTGATGGCCCTGCTGCGGGTCAAGACCGGGCAGGGCCCCGGGCAGGTGGTCGACGTCTCCCTGGTGGAGAGCGTGTTCAACGTGATGGAGAGTCTCGTCCCGGAATACGACCTTCTGGGCGAGGTCCGCACCCGCACCGGCGGGGCGCTGCCGGGGATCACCCCGTCGAACACGTATCCGACCCGCGACGGCGGCTACGTGGTCATCGCCGGCAACAGCGACCCGATCTTCCGCCGGCTGATGACGGCGATCGGCCGGCCCGATCTCGCGGAGGATCCGGCCCTGCGCAACAACGACGGCCGTTCCAGGCAATCCGCCATGCTGGACGCCACCATCGCGGCTTGGTCGCAGACCAAGACCGTCGAGGAGGCGCTCTCGATCCTCGACGCCGCGGACGTGCCGGCCGGCCGGATCTACTCGGTGGCCGACATCGTGGCCGACCCGCATTACCAGGCCCGCGCCATGATCCTGCAGGCGGAACTGCCCGGCGGGACCCGGGTCAAGATGCCCGGCATCGTGCCGAAGCTCTCCGACACGCCGGGCGAAGTGCGCTGGCAGGGCCCGGCGCTCGGCGCCCACACCGACTCGGTGCTGTCCGAACTGGGTCTCGACCCCGCGCGCATTGCGGCCCTGCGCGCGAAGGGAGCGGTGGCATGAGCGAACGCCTGATCGTCCAGGAGGTCGCCACCCGCGACGGTTTCCAGATCGAGCCCGTCTTCGTGCCGACGGCCGACAAGGTCCGCCTGATCGACGCCCTCGCGGCGGCGGGCTTCAGCCGGATCGAGGTCTCGTCGTTCGTCTCGCCGAAGGCCGTGCCGGCGCTCGCCGACGCGGCCGAGGTCTTCGCCGGGATCCGGCGGCGGCCCGGGACGGTCTACGTCGCCCTGGTGCCGAACCCGAAGGGCGCCGAGCGGGCGCTGGCCGCCAAGGTCGACGAGATCAACCTCGTCGCCTCTGTGAGCGAGACGCACAACCGGGCCAACATGGGCATGAGCCCGGCCGATTCGATCGCGGGCTTCGCGCGGATCATGGATGCCGTGCAGGGCGCGCCCGTCAGCACCAACGCCACGGTGGCGACCGCCTTCGGCTGCCCCTTCGAGGGCGACCAGCCGGCCGACACGGTGCTGGCGCAGGTGGAGCGTTACCTGTCGCTCGGCGTCGACGGGGTGACGCTCGCCGACACCACCGGCATGGCCAACCCCCGGCAGGTGGCCCGGCTCGTGGCGCGGGTCCTGCCCCTGGTCGGCCCGGGGCGCCTGACGCTCCACTTCCACAACACGCGCGGCCTCGGCCTCGCCAACGTTCTGGCGGCTTTCGACGCGGGCGCCCGCCGCTTCGATGCGGCGCTCGGCGGCCTCGGCGGCTGCCCGTTCGCCCCCGGTGCCACCGGCAACATCTGCACCGAGGACCTGGTCAGCATGGCCCACGAGATGAGCGTGCCGACGGGGCTCGACCTCCCGGCCCTGATCGGCCTGTCGCGGGACCTGCCGCGCCTCGTCGGCCACGACGTGCCGGGCCAGGTCGCCAAGGCCGGACGGCCCTGCGACCTCCATCCGGCCCCCGCCATCCAGGCCGTCTGACCGCGCCGTCGGCGGGCCGTCCATCCGAGGCCGGGCGCAAGACACGCCCGCGACGACCCGGACGGCGGCCTTCCGCGTCCGCGACGCCAACCTGTACGACAGAGCCGCCGTGCCGCCGACCTACGCTCCGGCACGGCCGGGCGTCGGTGTCGCCGCGTCGTCCGCAGGTTCCGGGCCCTGCCGGCTCGCCGTGTCGCCGACCCCGTCGCAGCGTCCTCGCGCCGATCGACGACACGCCCGACCGGTCCGGCGGCCGCGGCGGCGCGGCTCTTGGTGGCCTCCGGTTCATGGCCACCGTGCCGGGCCGGTCGTGCCCGTTGATGTGCCGGGTCGTTTCGGGCGTCGCCGCGGCGTGCATCGCCCAATGGAGGGCCGGACGCGGGGGCGCTCGGGGAAACGAGCGGCCGCGACTTCGATAATGAACATCCGCGCGTCGCGGCGGCTGAGCATGGTCCATACCATGCGCCCGTAAGGCAGTTCTCACCTAAACTGGAAACTGGTCTGCGGCGGGATGCGGGTGCCGAAAACCGCGGATCAATTAGTAAATTTTTGCTTTCGCGGTCGCATTCGCGCCGGAGGGCAAAAAACCCCGCGCCGCGGGACAAATGCCGATCCACGCATATTGTATAAGATCTGCATTCTCAAGAACGGCCGGAACGGCGCCTTGAGACGAGACGTGCGTCGCGGTCCCGTCGGGCTCCGCGACCGCCCGAAACCAGGCCGGCGCTCGGGCGGACAGATCGGTAACAGCCGGCGTTCCGATTGTGCAACATCAGACAGCGAATGCGACGATGAACAACTTCAGCGAAACTCCCACATCTTCGACGTTGGAACAGGTCGGCGCGATCGTGGCGGCTTACGTCTCCCGCAACGCGGTGGGTGTCGCCGACTTGCCGGTCCTGATCGATCAGGTGCACGCCGCCATCTCGGTCCTGCAGGGACGCACCTGCGGTTCGCAGGACGTCGATCTGGCCACACCGGAGGTGAAGGCCTCGATCCAGCAGGACGGTCTGATCAGCTTCATCGACGGCCGGTCGTACAAGACCCTGAAGCGCCACCTCACGGCGCACGGCCTCACCCCCGAGCGCTACCGGGCCAAGTACGGCCTGCCGGCCGACTACCCGATGGTCGCCCCCGGCTATGCCGCCAAGCGCTCGCAGATCGCCAAGGCGATCCAGCTCGGCCACAAGGCCGGCTGAGCGTGGCGCCCGGTCGGTCGAGCGCGCCGGCTCCAAGATCGGAACCGTGCCCGGAACCGTGCCCGGAGCCGGCGCGCCTGGAGGTCCTGGAACGCCTCGCCACGTCGCTCGGCGTTCCGGTCGCGGCCTTTTTCCCTGACGCGAGCCTACCCGATTCGGCCCTCGTCCAGGCGGCCGAGCTCGTCACCGCCTTCGCGGCGATCGCGAGCCCGGCGGCGCGGCGCACCTGCCTGGCCTTCGTGCGGGCAATGGCGAGTTACTGAGGCGTCGGGGGGCGCCTCAGGAGGTCGGGCCGGCGGCCGCGCGTTCCACTCAAGCGGGGGGGGGCGCGGCATCCGGCCCGGCCGCATGAGAACACGCGGCGGAAGATGAAGAACAGCGTGACGGCGATCCGGATGGCGGCCGGGCGCGTCATGATCCGGGCCAGCGCCATGTTGCGCCCGGCGGACGCCTGGAGGCCGGAGCCGTTGGCCGCCAGGGTCCCGGCGACGCCCGCGGTGCCGTCGCCGCTGCTCATCGGCTGCTTGGCGAGGCCGACGCCGAGCACCGCGCCGATCAGCGCGTGCGATGACGAGTTCGGCAGGCCGAAGGCCCTGGTCCCGAGGTTCCCGACGATCGCCGCCAGCATCAGCGCGAAGATCATCGCGTATCCGGCCCCCCAGCCGACCTGACGGATCCGTTCGACGGGCCGCAGCGTCACGATGGCGTAGGCAACCGCCCCCGACGAGAGCATCACGCCGAGGACGTTGAAGGCGCCCGGCCGGATCGCCGCCACGAGCGGCAGCCATTGACGGTATTTGAAAACAGCATTCATGCGCGGGATAAATTGTTTTGCGCTGAATATATGATCATTGAAGTTTTAAATCCACTGCAAACGCGACTTATCATACATGAGAAGACGGCATCCGGATCGGGAAACAGTTCAGACGCCGGGTCACGCCTTTCGACCGTGGCAGCTCGCGCAGGCGGCCGAAGGCCGGCAAGTCAAAGCCGCGACTCGGGAAAGTGGTTGACGAATCTTTTCCGTCCAGGGAAAGTCATGATTTGTGTCGGCTAAATGATATCGGTGTTGATTGCAGGAAACATCCGCCGGTTTTGTAGATTATGACTGGATTATGACGATGTTCGTCTGTAAATAATCGCTAAGCCTCCCGCCGCAGGCCGAATGGCCGCGGGCTTTGGGGGCCAAGCATGACGTTACGATACGGAGTCTCGATCGCGGCCTTGACGGTCGCGGCCCTTGGATCGGGCGCGCAGGCGCAGTCCGTCAACACGACGCCCTCCGACGTCAACGTCCTCAACCTGCTAGGACCGTACCTGACGCTCAACACGAGCGCGGCCGGCCAGCAGACGCTCCAGCTCAACCTGTCGCAGTCGGCGGCGATCAACAACGGCGCCGGGCTGGCGCAGCAGCAGCGCGCGATCAGCGACAAGATCATCCTCGGCTCGGCCAGGAACGATCTGTCCTCGTCGGGGCTCGGCAATTACGGCGTCGCCGCCAACCTCGCGGGCGGCCTGCCGGGGCAGACGACGGTCAACGGCATCGTCCCGCAGCAGCTCGTCGGCGGCCTGGGTTCCCAGCTCGGCCCGATCTACCAGCGCGGCGTCGCGCAGGGGGCCGGAGGCCCGCTCGGCAACGTGGTCAACCTGCTGGTCGGCGCCTACAATTACACCGGCAATAACCTCGGCGTCGCCAAGAACTTCTTCGCCAACGGCGCGGCCAGCAACCCGAGCGTGACGCCGGCCGGCTACGTGGCCGCGCCGGCCGTCGCGCCGCCCGGCTACGGCCTGCCCAGCTATAATGGCCTGCCCAACACCACCAACAGCGTCTACGACCTCGCCTACGGGGTCTCCAACAACCAGCCGGGACAGGACGTCTACGGCTCGTCGCGGCCGATCCAGGTGGCACCGGGCCGGTTCAACGCCTTCGATCCGACCGCGCTCACCGGCATCGCCACCAACCCGTCGTTCCCGAGCGGCCACACCACCTACGCGTTCACCGACGGCATCCTGCTCGCCATGCTGGTGCCGCAGCAGTACCAGAGCATGATGGCGCGGGCGGCCGACTACGCCAACAACCGCATCGTGCTGGGCGTGCACTACCCGCTCGACATCATCGGCAGCCGGGCGCTGGCGACCTACGACCTCGCCCAGGCCTTCACCAACCCGGCCTACATCAACAACGCCGCCGTGACCGGCACGGCGATCAACCTGCCGGCCCAGTTCGTCAGAGCCCAGGCCGAACTGCAGGGCTACCTCGCGGCGGAATGCGGCAACACGGTCGCGGCCTGCGCGGGCAGCGCCGCCAACGCGGCCAACAACCCCTACGTGCCGTCGACGGCCAACCAGACCGCCTATCAACAGCGCCTCACCTACGGTTTGCCGACCCTGACCTTCGCGCAGGCCCCCCGCGAGCAGGCCCCGGCGGGCGGGCCCGACGCCTCCATCCTGCTCGCGCCCCTCTACGGCGGCTCGACCGGTGCCGCCCGCACCCTGGCGCCGAACGGCGGCCTCTACGGCCAGCTCTCCACCGGGACCATCAACCAGATCCTGGTCAACACCGAGACCAACGCGCTGGCGGCGTTCTACGGGACCCCGCTGAGCTACTGGAGCCGCATCGACCTGTACTCGGCCGCCGGCTATTTCGGGGCCGTCACCGGCACCCTGCGGATGGACGCCACCGACCGCCTCGGCATCGATGTCGGCATCGCCCAGGGTGGCGCGCTCTACGCCAACGGCACCATTGCGGGGACCGTGATCGTCGGATCCGGCGGCCTGCTCGGCGGCACCGGCACGGTCGGTGGGATCGGCGCGCTCTCCGGGGGCACGGTGGCGCCGGGCAACTCGATCGGCACGCTCTCCGTCACGGGTCCCGTCGCCTTCGCGCCCGGCTCCATCTACCAGGTCGAGGCCAACGCCGCCGGCCAGGCCGACCGGATCGCCGCCGGTGGCAGCGCCACGCTCTCCGGCGGCACCGTCCAGGTGCTCGCCGCATCGGGCGCCTACAACCCGCGCACCACCTACGCGATCCTCACGGCCGGCGGCGGCGTCTCCGGCCAGTTCGCCGGGGTGACCGCCAACCTCGCCTTCCTCAGCCCGGGCCTGCGCTACCTGCCCAACGAAGTCGACCTGACGCTCACCCGCAACGACGTGCCCTTCGCCGCCAGCGCCACGGGCCGCAACGGCGCGGCCGCCGCCAACGCCCTCCAGGGGGCCGGACCGGGACGGCTCTACGACGCCGCGGTGGCGTTCACGACGGCCGAGGCCGGCAGCGGCTTCCGGGCGCTTGCCGGCGACATCCACGCCGGCACCGTATCGGCGGCCTACGAGACCGCGTTCTTCGTGCGCGAGGCCGTGCTCGACCGGCTGCGCTGGGGCGGCCCCGGCACCGGGCTCGATTACGGCAGCCTGCCCTCCGCCTACGCGGCCGACCTGCCGGGCCGGGCTCCGGTGGTGGCGAGCGTGCCGGTGCGGACGCTGGACCCGCAGGCGTTCGGGCTCTGGAGCCAGGGCTTCGGATCCTTCGGCACGGCCGACGGCGGCGGCAACGCCTTCGACCTCGACCGGCAGATCGCGGGCTTCGCCGCGGGGGCGGACGTGCGGCTGGGCGGCCTGCGCCTCGGCGTGGTCGGCGGCTACACCGAGGCGTCCCTCGACAGCGCCGGCCGGATCGGCGGCGCGAGCCGGGCGGAGAGCGCCACGCTCAAGAGCGGCTTCGGCGGCGTCTACGGCGGCTACGAGTTGGGGCCGCTGTCGCTGCGGCTGGGCGTGACCTACGCCGACACCGACACGCGCACCCGCCGGGCGGTGCTGTACGGGCTGTCGGACACGCTGAGCGGGCATGGCGGCGGCCACACCCTCCAGGGTTTCGGCGAGATCGGTTGGAAGATCGCACTGGGCACGCCCGCGGTTGCGGCGCTGGTGTCGAAGGACGGGGCGGCTTTGGCGGTTCAGCCGGCGGCCATTTACGTCGAGCCGTTCGTGGGCGGGGCCTATGTCGGGATCCGGCGGGACGGGTTCGGCGAGACCGGGGGCGCGGCGGCTCTGACGAGCTTCGCCCGGGACTACGATCTCGGCGCGGCGACGGTGGGGCTGCGGGCGCAGACGAGCCTGGATCTGGGGCTGGGGCTTCCGGTGACGCTGCGGGGTTCTGTCGGCTACCGGCGGGCGTTCGGGGACGTGGTGCCGGCGGCGCTGCTGCGCTTCGGCACCGGGCCGGCCTTCCTGAGCGCGGGCGTTCCGATCGACCGGGACGCGCTGGTGGCGCAGGTCGGACTGGACCTGGCGGTGGCGCCGAACGCAAGCCTGGGCGTCGCCTATACCGGTCAGACCGGCGCGCGGGCGCAGGATCAGGCCGTCAAGGGCAGCGTCACGCTCCGGTTCTGAGGGCGCCCCGAGGGCGTCCCCGTTGTCACACGACTGACGCGGTCCGGCCGCTAGAGCGCTCCTTCGCCGAACCGGATGCCGGTTCGGCGAAAGACAGCGTGCCAATACAGAGCGTTAGGGCCGTCTCCGTGCGCGACGCGATCGGGGGCGGCTCTCGCGGCCGGACCGAGACGGGTCGAACGAGGAATCCGGATGATTGACGCCACGGTGCTGGCCCTGACCCTCGGTGCGGCTCTGGCCCTGGTTCAGATCGGCAGCATCGCCGTCGCGGCCCGGCGCCTCGGCCGGACGCACGGCCGGTCGCGCTTCCCGGCCGGCGCCGCGATCTCGTTGATCCGTCCGCTCCGCGGCGTCGAGGCGTTCAGCGAGGAGATGCTGGCCCGGAGCTTCACGCTCGACTACCCGGCCTACGAACTGATCTTCTGCGTGGCCGATTCGGCCGATCCGATCGTCCCGCTGGTGAAGCGCCTGATCGCCGGGCATCCGGGCGTGCCCGCCCGCCTGATCCTCGGCGACGAGCGCATCAGCGGCAACCCCAAGCTGAACAACTGCCTGCGCGGCTGGCGCGCCGCCGCCCACGACTGGGTCGTGCTGGCCGATTCCAACGTGGCGATGCCGCCGGACTACCTCCAGCGGCTTCAGGCGCCGTGGCGGGAGGACACCGGCCTCGTCTGCTCGACCCCGGCCGGCGCCCGCCCCGGCAGCTTCATGGCCGAGGTGGAGTGCGCCTTCCTCAACACCCTGCAGGCGCGCTGGCAATACGCCGCCGAGGCCTTCGGGCTGGGCTTCGCCCAGGGGAAGAGCATGCTCTGGCACAAGCCCTTCCTGGATGCCCAGGGCGGCCTTCAGGCTCTGGCGGCCGAGATCGCCGAGGACGCGGCCGCCACCAAGCTCGTGCGGGCGGCCGGCAGGCGCGTCCACCTGGTGGCGGCTCCCTTCGAGCAGCCCCTCGGGCCGCGCGGGTTCCGCGAGGTCTGGGCGCGCCAGCTCCGCTGGGCCCGGCTGCGCCGCGTGACCTTCCCGCTGTTCTTCGTCCCCGAGATCGGGAGCGGCGTGCTGTTGCCGGCGCTGCTGGTCGCCCTCTGGGCCGGCAGCCTCGCCGGTCTCATCGGGGCCGCTTGCCTCGCCGCCCTGTGCTATGGCGCGGAGCACAGGCTCGCGGCCGGGGCCGGCTGGCACTGCGGGCCCCGCATGCTGATGGCCTTCCTGGTGCGCGATGCCATGATCCCGGCGATCTGGTTCGGGGCCTGGGTGCAGAGCGCGATCGTATGGCGCGGCAACGCCATGGATGTGCGCCCGCGCCGGGCCACGGTCGACCGCACCTACGCGCCGACGGCCTGATCGGGCGCCTGCCAGCCGGGGAGATCGAGACGTGATTCGCCGCTACGCCCTGTATTGGCTGCCCGCCCCGGGCTCGGGCCTCGAGGCCTTCGGCAGGTCGGTCCTCGGCTACGACAACGTCTCCGGACATCCGGTCCCGTACCCGGACACCCTCCAGGACCTCGCCGCCGTGACGGCGGGCGCCCGGGTCTACGGCTTCCACGCGACGCTCAAGGCGCCGCTGCGGCTGGCGCCGGACGCCGCCGAGGCCGACCTCGTCGCGGCCGCCCGCGACCTCGCGGCCGCGCATCCGCCGGTGCCGGTCGGTGGCCTCGCGGTGGCGGCGCTGGGACCCTTCCTCGCCCTCGTGCCGGTGGCCCCGCCGCCGGAGCTGGGCCTGCTGGCCGCCGAGTGCGTCGCCGCCCTCGACCCGTTCCGGGCCCCGCCGACGGCGGCCGAGCGCGCCAAGCGCCGGCCCGACCGGCTCGACCCGCGGGGCCGCGCACTCCTCGACCGCTGGGGCTACCCGTACGTGTTCGAGGCCTTCCGTTTCCACCTGACCCTGACCGACGCCCTGCCGGAGGCCGACCGCGCGGCCTGGCACGCCCGCCTCGCGGAGGCCTACGCCGCCACCGGCCCGGAGGGACTCACGATCGAGTCCGTGTCCCTCCTGACCCAGGACGGGTCCGGACCGTTCCGGCTCCTGGCGCGCCTGCCCTTCGGAGACGCCCATGGCTGAACAGCCTCTCGGCCTCGAACCCGCCCTGGATCCCAGTGCCCGGGTCGTCGACTGCCGCCTCGGCCGCTACACCGAGATCGGCGCCCGGACCCGCCTGACCGAGACCATCCTGGGCGACTATTCCTACATCGCCCAGGACGGCGAGGTGATCTACACCGCGGTCGGCAAGTTCTGCTCGATCGCCGCCGGCGTGCGCATCAACCCGGGCAACCATCCGATGGAGCGGGCCGCGCAGGCGCACTTCACCTATCGGGCGCGCGCCTACTGGCCCGAGGAGGCGGACGAGCCGGCCTTCTTCGACCGGCGCCGCGCCAGTCCGATCGCGATCGGCCACGATGTCTGGATCGGCCACGGCGCGGTCATCCTGCCCGGCCGCACGATCGGGACCGGCGCGGTGGTCGGGGCCGGGGCCATCGTCACCCGGGACGTGCCGCCCTACACGATCGTGGTGGGCAACCCAGCCCGTCCGGTGCGCCGCCGCTTCCCCGAACCGGTCGCCGAGCGGCTGGAGCGCCTCGCCTGGTGGGATTGGGACCACGAACGCCTGCGCCGGGCCCTGCCGGATTTCCGCGCGCTGCCGGTGGAGGCCTTCCTCGACCGCCACGAAGAGCCCGGCGTCGTTCCCCAGGACGGTCGCCGGCCTTCGGATTGAGACGGCGGCCGCGGACAACCGAGCGTCTCGGTCCGGATCCCCTCCGGGACGACGCGGCCGGTGTGATTAGCCGTCTATGTAGAAGGTGGAGTTGCGCCGGCACATCTTGTCGATCCGTACGCGTCATTCAATCGTCGTGTAACCGGCGTCTAGGTGCGAGCATTCCCCGGCGGATGGACTCATGCTCGTCATCGAGGATCTTACGTGCCAGTACGGCGACCGGCGGGCCGTGGACGGCGTGTCGCTGGAGATCGAGCCCGGCAGCTTCGTCGGGGTGATCGGCCGGTCCGGTGCCGGCAAGTCGACGCTGCTGCGCTTGATCAACCGGCTGGCCGACCCGAGTTCCGGGCGCATCCTCCACGACGGCCGTGACGTGACGACCCTGAAGGGCCGGCACCTGCGGGAGTGGCGCACGCGCTGCGCGATGATCTTCCAGCAGTTCAACCTCGTCGGCCGCCTCGACGTGATGACGAACGTCCTGATGGGGCGCCTCAGCCACGTGCCGAGCCACCGGTCCCTGTTGCGCCTGTGGTCCGAGGAGGACCGCGCCATGGCGCTGGCCGCCCTGGAGAGCTTCGACATGGGCGAGTTCGCCGGCCAGCGGGCCGACGGCCTGTCGGGCGGGCAGCAGCAGCGCGTGGCCATCGCCCGCGCCCTCGTCCAGGAACCCGAAATCCTGCTCGCCGACGAGCCGGTGGCCTCCCTCGACCCGCGCAACACCCGCCTGGTGATGGACGCGCTGGCCGAGGTGAACCGGCGCTACGGCATCACGGTCCTGTGCAACCTGCACTCCCTCGATCTCGCCCGCGCCTATTGCGACCGCCTCGTGGGCCTCGCGGCCGGTCGGGTGGTGTTCGAGGGCGGCCCCTTCGACCTCACCGAGGACGTGGCGCGCCGGCTCTACGGCCTGGAGGCCGGCGAGGTGCTCGACGATGCCCCGCAGCGGGAGGCGGAGCAGCGGGCGGCGATGCCGGGCCTGCCCGGCGCCGCGCCGGCGCGCCCGGTCCGCGAGGCCGCCCTCGGCGCCTGAGGCGGACGTCGCGATCCATCCACGGCGCGCCGGGGACACCCGGCTGGCCGAGCATCCAACCGAGGCGCTCCCAGGAGGCTCCGTTGCTGACCCGACGCATCTTCGCCGCCGCGGCACTTCTGGCCCCCGGCGTGCCGGCCGCCGCGCAGGCGTGGAGGGCCGGATATCCCGAGCCCAGACACGCAGGCCCGAGCCCCCGACGAGCCTGACGACAGAGCGGCCTCGCGCCGTGCCCGCCCCGGCGACCACGCGGGCGGCGCCGGCCGATCTCAACGCCCCCCACGCTGACGAAGGATGAAACCATGCTCACCCGCCGCACCCTCGCCGCCGCCGCAGCGCTCGCGTTCCTGGCCCTGCCGGCCGCCGCCCAGGACTGGAAGGCCCAGTATCCCGAGCTGACCCTGGCGGTGATCCCGATGGAGAATGCCAGCGGCACCACCGACCGGTATGCGCCCCTGGCGGCCTACCTGACCAAGACGGTCGGCGTGCCGGTGAAGCTGCGGGTGGCGAGCGACTACGCCGCGGTGATCGAGGGCCAGCGGGCCGGCAACATCCAGATCGCCTTCTACGGGCCGGCCTCGTTCGCCCGCGCGGTGATGACCGGCGTGAAGGTCGAGCCGATCGTGAACCCGAAGCACGAGACCGGCGTCGCGGGCTACTACTCGGTGATCTACGTGCTGGCCTCCAGCCCGTACAAGTCGGTGGCGGACCTCAAGGGCAAGACCCTCGCGCTGGTCGACCCCAACTCCACCTCCGGCAACCAGGCGCCGCGGTTCTTCCTGAAGCGCGCCGGCTACGACGTCGACAAGTTCTTCGGCAAGGCCGTCTACGCCGGCAGCCACGAGAACGCCGTGCTGGCACTCACCCAGGGCACCGCCGACGCGGCGGCGAATTTCTGGAACTCCGAGACCGACAGCAACCTCACGCGCATGCTCACCAAGGGCATCGTCAAGTCGGCCGACGGCAGGCCGATGAAGCAGTCGGATTTCCGGGTCGTGTTCAAGTCCGACTTCCTGCCCGAGGGGCCCTGGGCCGCGCTGGCGAGCCTGCCCGCCGACCTGAAGGCCAAGATCCGACAGGCGTTCATCGACCTGCCCAAGGCCGACAAGGCGGCGTTCGACCGCCTGTCCGACGGCAAGGATCTCGACCTCACCCCGGTGACGCTCAAGGACTACCAGCCGATCATCGACATGCTGAAGGCCAACGACGAGGAGCGCAAGAAGTCCTGATCCGAGCGCGGGGTTCGGGCCAGGAACTCGGGCAAATGGCGCGACCGACCGATCCGGCCCTGCGCGGGCCAACCCCCCTGCCGCCGGAGCGGGCCGCCGCGCTCTCGGGCCTCTACGCGGCGGCGACCGGGCGCGCGCGCCGCCGCACGCTGGCGGGCTTCGCCGCCCTGGCGGCGCTGGCGCTGCTGGCGGCGTTCGCCGCCGAGGTGCGGCCGCTGGTCTTCCTCGAGAACATCGGCAAGTTCACCGCCTATCTCGAGCAGATCTGGCCTCCGGTCGGCCTTGAGCACCCGCTGGCGGATCTCCGCGCCTGGTACTGGGGCCTGCCGGGCTGGCTCGGCCTGCTCGGCGAGACGATCCTGATGGCCTATCTCGGCACCCTGCTCGGGGCCGTCGCGGGCTTCGCCTTCAGCTTCGTGGCGGCCGCCAACCTGGTGCGCTCGCCCGCCCTGCGGTTCCTCGCCAAGCGCTTCCTGGAGGTGTGCCGCACCATCCCGGACGTGGTGTTCGCGCTGCTCTTCGTGATCGCCTTCGGCCTCGGCCCGATGGTGGGCGTGCTGGCCATCGCGATCCACACCACCGGGGCGCTCGGCAAGCTGTTCGCCGAGGTGGTGGAGAACATCGACATGCGCCCGGTGGACGGCCTCTCGGCTTCGGGCGCCTCCTGGGTCGAGACCGTGCGCTTCGCCGTGCTGCCGCAGGTGCTGGCGAACTTCGCCTCCTACGCGCTGCTGCGCTTCGAGATCAACGTCCGCGGCGCGGCGGTGCTGGGCTTCGTCGGCGCCGGCGGGATCGGCCAGGAATTCCTGGCCGCGATCCGCAGCTTCTACTACGGCGACGTCGGCGCGATCCTGGTGATGATCATCCTCACGGTGATCGGCATCGATCTCGCCACCGAGCAGGTCCGCCACCGGCTCGCCGGCCCGGAGCATGACCGATGAGAGCCGCCCGTCCCGAAGCCCTGGGGGCCGCGGCCCGGGCGGACCTCGCGCGGCTGCGCGCGCGCTACCCGGCGCAGTTCCGGACGGACTGGGCCGGCCGCCTGCGGAGGCTGGCGACCCTCGCCCTCCTGGCCGGGCTCGCCGGCTTCGGGATCTGGCAGTTCGACGTGTCGCCGGCGCGGATCCTCCACGGGCTCGGGCGGCTCGGCTCCTTCGCGGTGCTGATGCTGCCGCCGTCGCCGGAGGGGCATCTCTGGATCTTCCTCCACGCCCTCGCCGAGACGCTGGGCATCGCCTTCCTGGGCACGCTGACGGCGGCGGTCCTGGCCTTCCCGGTGGCGTTCCTGGCGGCCCGGAACGTGGTGCCCAACCCCTTCGCGCATTTCGCCGTCCGGCGGGGGCTCGACGTGATGCGCTCGGTGGACGTGCTGATCTGGGCGCTGATCTGGATCAACGTCGTCGGCCTCGGCCCCTTCGCGGGGGCGCTGGCCATCGCGTGCTCGGATCTCGGCGCCTTCGGCAAGCTGTTCTCCGAGGCGATCGAGACCTGCGACCGGCGGCCGGGCGAGGGCGTCGTCGCGTCCGGCGGCTCGGCGCTGCACCGCATCCGCTTCGGGCTGATCCCCGGGGTGCTGCCGGTTCTGGCGAGCCAGGTGCTGTACTTCTTCGAGTCGAACACCCGCTCGGCCACGATCATCGGGATCGTCGGCGCGGGCGGCATCGGCCAGTACCTCACGGAGCTGATCCGGGTGCTGGAGCTGAAGCAGGTCGCCTTCCTGGTGCTGATGATCCTCGTGACGGTGGCGGCGATCGACTGGATCTCGACCCGCCTGCGCCGGGCGATCATCGGGCCGGCGGCGCGCTGAGGCGGATCCTCGCCCTACCCGCCGATCACCAGCTCCACCCGGTCGGCGGCGAACAGGGTGCGGTTCGCCTGGATCGGCACCCCCGCGGGATCGACGTTGATGCTCGACACCACCAGGACCACGCGTCCGGGCGCCATGTCGAGGCGGCCGGCCTCCTCGGCGTCGGCCGGCCGGGCGCGGACCCGCGTCGACAGCCGGGTATAGTCGTGGATCCCGCAGGCCGCGAGCGCCCGGGTGATCGAGCCCCGTTCGGCATAGGCCTCGGCGAAGCCGGAGAAGCGCGGCAGCGGCAGCCAAGTCTGCGCCGTCGAGAGCGGGGCGCCGTCCGCCCGGTGGACCGTCAGCAGTTCCAGCACCGGCGCGCCGGGGGCGAGCGCCAGCGCCGCCGCCTGCTCGGGGCCGGCCGGGATGGCGGCCGAGGCGACCAGGTCCCCCCAGGCCTCGCGGCCTGCCCCGGTGACGATCTCGGAGAAGCGGGTGCGCGGCCCGATCGGGTAGGCGAGCGGTGCCTCTTCGACGAAGGTGCCGCGGCCCTGGCTGGCGCGGACCAGGCCGCCCTCCGCCAGGGCGGCCAGCGCCCGCCGGACCGTGTGCCGGTTCACCGCGAAGCGGGCCGCGAGCGCCGCCTCGGTGGGCAATTGCTGGCCGGGCGTGAAAAGCCCCGCGGCGATCTCGGCCGTCAGCGCGTCGGCGATCTGCCGCCACGCCGTCAGCCCTTCGCCCCGGACGAGACCGGGTGCCTGCGCCTGCGCATCCATCCTGTCATCCAAACTTCATTTGTCCCCGGTACGCCAGTTGTCTATACACCTATACAACGACGCGACGGAGGGATTCGCGATGGTTCCGAACCCGATGCGGCCGGCGCCCGGTCCGGGGATCGCGGCCCGACAGGCCGTAATGGCGCTCTGCGCCGACGCCAGCCGGCCCGAACTGGAGGCCGCCGTGTCGGCCCTCGATGCGCCGGTCGCGGAAGACCTGCGGCTCCCGGAGACCGGGCTGGTGATGGCCACCGGCCGGATCGGCGGGGACGGCCGGCCGTTCCATGTCGGCGAGGTCAGCGTGACCCGGGCGGCGATCCGCCTGGCGGACGGCGCCACCGGCTTCGCCTACCACCTCGGCCGCGATCGCCCGAAGGCGCGGCTCGCCGCGATCCTGGACGCGCTCTGGCAGGATCCGGCCCGGCGCCCGCGGGTCGAGGCGGCGCTGGCGTGCGCCGCCCGGCGGGCCGACGAGGCCCGGCGGCAGGCGGCGCGGCGCACCGCCGCCACCCGCGTCGAGTTCCTGACCGTCGCCCGCGGGGAGGATTGAGCATGCTGGCCCCCGGCTTCGCCGACCCGGTCCACGACGCGCAGGGCACCTTCCGCGCCGTCATGGACGCGCTCGCCCGGCCCGGGCAGCCCCGGCCCCTCGCCCCCGGCCTGACCCCGCCCGCGCCGCTGACGCCCGAACTCGCCGCGGTCGCGCTGGCACTGACCGACGCCGACACGCCGGTCTGGCTCGATGCCGCGCTGGCGGCCGCGCCCGACGTCGCCGCCTACCTGCGCTTCCACACCGGGGCGCCGCTCACCGACGATCCGGCCCAGGCCGCCTTCGCGCTGATCCGCGACCCCGGGCGCTGCCCACCGCTCGGCCGCTTCGCCCCGGGCACGCCGGCCTATCCCGACACGTCGACCACCCTGGTGCTGGCCTGCGAGGCGATCACCGAAGGGGAGGGGCTGCACCTCGCCGGGCCGGGCATCGCCGGTACCGTCCGGCTCGCTGCGGCGCCGCTGCCGGAGGGCTTCGTCACCCAGCTCGCGGCGAACCGCGCGGACTTCCCCCTCGGCGTCGACCTGATCCTCACCGCCCCCGGTCGCGTCGCCGGTCTCCCGCGCTCCACCGCCGTGTCCGAGGGCTGATCCATGTACGTGGCCGTGAAGGGTGGCGAAGCCGCCATCGACAACGCGCACCGCCTGCTGGCCGAGGCCCGCCGCGGCGACCCCGCCGTGCCGGAACTCTCGGTCGCCCAGATCCGCGAGCAGATGGCGCTGCTGGTCGACCGGGTGATGACCGAGGGGTCGCTCTACGATCCCGACCTCGCGGCGCTGGCGCTCAAGCAGGCCCGCGGCGACGTGGTCGAGGCCGTGTTCCTGGTCCGCGCCTACCGGACGACACTGCCGCGCTTCGGCGGCTCGGTGCCGGTCGAGACCGGCGCCATGGCGGTGGACCGCCGGGTCTCGGCGACCTTCAAGGACCTGCCCGGCGGCCAGGTGCTCGGGCCGACCTTCGACTATACCCACCGGCTGATCGATTTCGCGTTGGCTGCGGAAGGCGAGATCGCACCCGCCGCCGAGGCCGAGCCCCGCGCCGATGCCGCGACCTGCCCGCGGGTCACCGACCTGCTCGCCCGGGACGGCCTGATCGAGCCCTCGCCCCCGGACGACGGCGCCCCCGTGGGCGACCTCACCCGGGAGCCGGTGGATTACCCGGCCGACCGGGCCCTGCGCCTCCAGGCGCTGGCCCGGGGCGACGAGGGCTTCGTGCTCGGGCTCGCCTACTCGACCCAGCGTGGCTACGGCCGGACCCATCCGTTCGTGGGCGAGATCCGGGTCGGAGACGTGGCGGTCGAGTTCGTGCCCGAGGAGCTGGGCTTCGCGGTGCCGCTCGGCCGCGTGACGCTCACCGAGTGCCAGATGGTCAACCAGTTCAAGGGCTCGGGGGCGGTGCCGCCGCAATTCACCCGGGGCTACGGGCTCGCCTTCGGGCAGAGCGAGCGCAAGGCCATGGCGATGGCGCTGGTTGACCGGGCGCTCCGCGCGGAAGAACTCGGCGAGGCGGTGGCGAGCCCGGCCCAGGACCAGGAATTCGTGCTGGCCCATTGCGACAGCCTTCAGGCGACCGGCTTCGTCGAGCACCTGAAGCTGCCCCACTACGTCGACTTCCAGGCGGAGCTGGAGCTGGTCCGGCGCCTGCGGGCCGAGTTTTCTCGGGACTTGGACAGCGTGCAGGAGGCGGCCGAATGAGCGCGACGGGGATGCCACCGCTCCAAGGGAGGTCCGGGATCGGTTCTCCTCCAGAGCGGTTCGACGGCACTAGCGCTTCGGATATGGCACGCACCCTTCCTCCCCCCTCTGCGGGGGAGGGTGGCCCCTGCGTCAGCAGGGGTCGGGAGAGGGGAGCGACGATTCAGGATGGAGCGGAGCGGGGGGGCGGGCCGGAGCGTGGTTCTTCACCTTCGCGCTGCCCCTCTCCCGACCCCCTTCGGGGGCCTGCCTCCCCCGCAGAGGGGGGAGGGAGCTGCGCGGCGCCGGCCTCGTTTCCCGAATGGGAGAAGGGACTGGTCGCGTCGGAGGCTTCCGACTCCGGCTACAACTTCGCCTATCTCGACGAGGGTACGAAGCGGATGATCCGCCGGGCGATCCTCAAGGCGATCGCGGTGCCGGGCTACCAAGTGCCGTTCGCGTCGCGGGAGATGCCGATGCCCTACGGCTGGGGCACCGGCGGCGTGCAGGTCACCGCGGCGATCCTCGGGCGGTCGGACGTGCTCAAGGTCATCGACCAGGGCGCCGACGACACCACCAACGCGGTCTCGATCCGCCGCTTCTTCGCCCGCACCTCCGGGGTCGCCACGACCACGCGCACCCGGGAGGCGACGATCATCCAGACCCGCCACCGCATCCCCGAGACGCCGCTCGCGGAGGGCCAGACCCTGGTCTACCAAGTGCCGATCCCCGAGCCCCTGCGCTTCCTCGAACCGCGCGAGACCGAGACCCGCCAGCTCCACGCGCTGGCCGAGTACGGCGCCATGCACGTGAAGCTCTACGAGGACATCAGCCGCCACGGGCACATCGCCACCACCTACGCCTACCCGGTGGAGGTCGCCGGCCGCTACGTGATGGACCCGTCGCCGACGCCGAAGTTCGACAACCCCAAGATGGACGACTGTCCGGCCCTCCAGCTGTTCGGGGCGGGGCGCGAGCGGCGGATCTACGCGGTGCCGCCCTACACCCGGGTCCGCAGCCTCGACTTCGAGGACCACCCGTTCCGCGTGCAGGAATTCACGCAACCCTGCGCGCTCTGCGGCGCGAGCGGCCACTACCTCGACGAGGTGGTGACCGACGATGCCGGGGGCCGGATGTACGTCTGCTCGGACACCGACATCTGCGAGACCCGGGTCGAGGAGGCCGGCCGATGACCACGCCGCTCCTCTCCGCCCACGGCCTGACCAAGGCCTACGGCAACCGCCCCGCCTGCGCGGGCATCGACCTCGACGTCACCGAGGGCGAGGTTCTGGCCATCGTGGGCGAATCGGGCTCGGGCAAGTCCACGCTCCTGTCGCTGCTGGCCGGCGAGCTGGCGCCCGATTCGGGCGCGGTCCGCTACCGGATGCGCGACGGGCAGACCCGCGACCTCGCCGAACTCGGCCCCGCGGCGCTGCGCCGCCTGATGCGCACCGACTGGGGCTTCGTCCGGCAGGACGCCCGGCAGGGCCTGCGCATGGCGGTCTCGGCCGGCGGCAACGTCGGCGAGCGGCTGATGGGGATGGGCGAGCGCCATTACGGCCGGATCCGCGGCCAGGCCCTCGACTGGCTCGGCCGCGTCGAGATCGATTCGGGCCGGGTGGACGACCCGCCGAGCCAGTTCTCCGGCGGCATGCGCCAGCGCCTCCAGATCGCCCGCAACCTCGTCACCGGGCCGCGCCTCGTGCTGATGGACGAGCCGACCTCGGGGCTCGACGTCTCGGTCCAGGCCCGGCTCCTCGACCTGATCCGCCGGCTCTCGGCCGAGCTCGGGCTCGCCGTGATCATCGTCACCCACGACCTCGCGGTGGCGCGGCTGCTCTCCCACCGCATCGCCGTGATGCGCGCCGGCCGCGTCATCGAGACCGGCCTGACCGACCGGGTGCTCGACGATCCCGAGCACGCCTACACCCAGCTCCTCGTCGCCTCGGTGCTCGCCGCATGACCGCGCTTCTGACCTTCCAGGACGTCGCCAAGAGCTTCACCCTGCACCTGCGCGGCGGGATCGTGCTGCCGGTGGTGGGCGATGTCAGCCTCGCGGTGGAGCCCGGCGAGTGCGTGGTGCTGGGCGGCCCGTCCGGCGCGGGAAAATCCTCGCTCCTCAAGATGGCCTACGGCAATTACCGCTGCGACGGCGGCGCCATCCTGGTCCGCGATGGCGACAGCGTGGTCGATGTCGTCCGGGCCGATCCGCGGGTGGTCCTGGCCCTGCGGGCCCGGGTGATCGCCTACGTGTCGCAGTTCCTGCGGGTGATCCCCCGGGTCTCGGCCCTCGACGTGGTCGAGGCCGCCGGCCGCGCGGGCGGCCTCGAGGCCGAGACGGCACGCGGGCGCGCACGGGATCTGCTCGCCCGGCTCAACCTGCCCGAGCGGCTCTGGAGCCTGCCGCCCGCGACCTTCTCGGGCGGCGAGCAGCAGCGGGTCAACATCGCCCGGGGCCTGATCGCCGACCGGCCGCTGCTGCTCCTCGACGAGCCCACCGCCTCCCTCGACGCGCAGAACCGCGCCGTGGTGGCCGAGCTGGTGCGCGAGAAGCTCGCGGCCGGGGCCGGCGTGCTCGGCATCTTCCACGACAGCGAGATGCGCGATGCTGTGGCGAGCCGGGTGGTCGATGTCACCCGCTTCGCGCCGCAAGCCCGCGCAGCCTGAGGATACACGATGGACGACTTCATCATCGAGAACGCCACCCTGGTCCTGCCGGACCGGGTGCAGCGCGGCTGGCTCGCGGTGTCGGACGGGGCCATCGCGGAGATCGGCGAGGGCCGCCCCCCCGCCCGCGGACTCGACTTCGGCGGCGACCACCTGATCCCCGGCCTGATCGAACTGCACACCGACCACCTGGAAAGCCATTACGCGCCGCGGCCGAAGGTGCGCTGGCATCCCCTGGGCGCCGTGCTGGCCTACGACGCGCAGATCACCGCCTCGGGCATCACCACGGTGTTCGATTCGCTCCGCGCCGGCAGCGATCCGGACGGCAGCGGTCTCGGCTCCGAGCTCGAGCAGCTCGCCGGGGCGATCGCCGCCGCCCGCGCCCAGGACCTGTTCCGGGCCGAGCACTTCACGCATCTGCGCTGCGAGTTGCCCTCTACGGACGTGCTCGACACGGTGGCGGCGTTCACGGCCCGCTTTCCCGTCGGCCTGATCTCGCTGATGGACCACACGCCGGGCCAGCGGCAGTTCCGCGACATGGAGAAGTACTACACCTACGCCACCCGCGGCGGCCGGCCCATGGACGAGATCCGCGCCAACACCGAGCGCAAGATCCGCGACGGCCGGGCGCTCAACGCCGAGAATCGCCCGGCCCTCGTCCAGTTCGCCCGCGAGATGGGCATCCCGCTCGCGAGCCACGACGACACCACCCTGGCGGATGTCGATCTCGCTGTCGGCGAGGGCGTGCGGCTCGCCGAGTTCCCCACCACCCTGGAGGCGGCCGAGGCCGCGCACGGTCGGGGGCTCACCGTGATGATGGGCGCGCCGAACCTGATCCGGGGCGGCTCGCATTCGGGCAACGTCGCCGCGCTGGCCCTGGCCGAGGCCGGCCATCTCGACATCCTGTCGTCCGATTACGTGCCGGCGAGCCTGCTGATGGCGGCCTTCCTGCTGCCCGAGCGGGCGCCGGCGATCGGGCTGCCGGAGGCGCTGGCCACCGTCACGGCCAACCCCGCCCGGGCCACCGGCCTGACGGATCGCGGCGCCCTGGCACCCGGCCTGCGGGCCGACCTCGTGCGGGTGCAGCTCGCCGAGGGCGTCCCGGTGGTCCGCGAGGTCTGGCGCGTCGGCCGGCGGGTCGCCTGATGGCGGGCTGCCTCGTCCTCGTGGTCGGACCCAGCGGGGCCGGCAAGGACACGCTGATCCGGCTGGCCCGGTCGGCTCTGGACCGGGATCCGCGCTACGTCTTTCCCCGCCGCCTCGTCACCCGGCCGCCCTCGGCGGACGAGGACAACGAGCCGATCGACGAGGCCGACTTCGCGCAGGGCCATGCGGCGGGTCGCTTCACCCTGAGCTGGCGCGCCCACGGCCTCGGCTACGCCCTCCCGGCGGAGGCCGGCCGGCTGGCGGAGGCAGGCCATGTGGTGGTCTGCAACGTCTCGCGCCGGGTCGTCGCGGAGGCCCGGGGCGCCTGCCCGCGGGTGAGCGTCGTCGAAGTCACGGCACCGCCCGAAATGCTGATGCAGCGCCTCGCCGCCCGAGGGCGGGCCGAGGATGGCGACCTCGCCGCGCGGCTCGCCCGTGCGGTGCCCGTCGAGGCGGATCTGAGGATCCTCAACACCGGCGCGCCGGAGGCCGGCGCCGCGCGCCTGGTGGCGCATCTGCGCGCCTGCTGAGCCGAGCGCCCGCTCGATCCGCCGGTGCGGTCTCGCGACACGCGCGTCCTGTCCCGGACAGGTGGAGCGCCGGCGGAACCCGTCCGGGATCCGGCACAGGTTGATCCAGGCGGACGCGTGGCTTCCGGGTCGCATTCCGCTGGCGCCGCATGCGCCCGGGAAATGGCCGGTGCAGGACCGGCGCGACGTTGGGCCACGAAAAAGGGCGCGGGCCGGGTCCGGCACGCGCCCATCGCTGGTCCGGGACAGGCGTCCCGGACGATGCTGCCGAGACTAGAAGCCGCCGAACTTGTAGTTGAAGCCGGCGCGGACGATGTTGCCCTCGCTCCGGAAGCGCGAGATGTAGCCGTTGCCGAGGCCGACGCCGGGGATGGCGCCGACGAGGACGTTCCGGCTGCCGAGATCGTAGTGGACGTACTCGGCCTTCACCGTCAGGGCGTCGTACTTGATGCCCAGGTACCGGCCGACCGCGAAGGTGTTCAGGAAGCTGTCGGTCGGCAGGGCGAACTCGATGCCGCCGCCGTAGGCGAAGCCGGTGTCGAAGTCGTCGTAGCGGCCCGCGAAGGCGAGGTTTCCGGCCGGCGAGAGGAAGTTCGCCGTGTAGGACACGTTGCCGTAGGCGAGACCGCCGAGGCCGTACACCATGACGCGGTCGAAGGCGTAGCCGACGCGGCCGACCAGGGTGCCGATCCAGTCGGTGCTCTGGCGGAAGCCGCTCAGCGCGTTGGTGCTGCCGAGGTAGTAGCGGTTCTTGGCGAGGTCGGTCCAGTCGATGCTGTTGGCGATACCGACGACGATGCCGGAGCCCGGGGTGAACTGATAGTTGTAGCCGGCGGTGCCGCCGATGTTGGCGAAGCCGTCGTCGGAGATCCGGGTCGACGCCGGGCGGGCGCCGGACGCGACGTTGGCGGCGTTGATCGGCGAGATGCCGACGGTGGTGATCCGCTGCTTGTCGGTGAAGGTGTAGGACGTCTCGAGACCGCCGTAGAAGCCCGTCCAAGTGAAGACCGGCACCGGCGTGAAGATCGGCGGCGGGGCGGCGCGGCGCGGCAGGTCGGCGGCGGAGGCGGCCGTCGTGACCAGGGCGGTGGCCGCGCTGGCGAGGAGGAGCGTCTTCATCATGGGGGCGGGTCCGGGGTTGGGCATTGTTGAGCACAGTTAAGCTCGACCGCCGTCCCCTCGCTATGCCCTCTGTGCCACACTGTGACTTGAAAGCGCCCGGATATTGGCGGGTACTGTCATCTCGGCAGTTCAAGACCGGGCGGTGTGGCTTGACAGCGACGCCGCGCGGCGAGCCCCGCCACGCTCGGAGCTTGATCCCCGGCGGCCGAGCCTCTAAGCGGACCGCGTTTTTCGCCCCGTTCCGACTTCGGGGCGGCCGAGCAAATCCGGGGCACCGATCCGGTCCCCGCCGCAGGAACGGGAATCATGGGCAAGGAAAAGTTCTCCCGCACCAAGCCGCACTGCAACATCGGCACGATCGGGCACGTCGACCACGGCAAGACGTCGCTGACGGCGGCGATCACGAAGGTGCTGGCGGAGACGGGGGGCGCGACGTTCACGGCCTACGACCAGATCGACAAGGCACCGGAGGAGAAGGCGCGCGGGATCACGATCTCGACGGCGCACGTGGAGTACGAG
>NZ_JAKSXX010000132.1 GCF_022829385.1 Methylobacterium sp. J-070
GATCGACCTCGACCACGCGGTCATCGTGGACGTCGAGCCGACCACCGCGATCCGGCAGGCCGAGGTCACAGCCGCCAAGCGCATGATCGTGCGCTCGCGCGAGCGCTTCGACCTCTACCCGGCACGGCTCGCCGGCGACAGGGGTTACGGATCGGCCGCGATGCTGGGCTGGCTCGTCCACGAGCAAGGCATCGAGCCGCACATCCTCGTCTTCGACAAGTCTGAGCGCCGCGACGGCACCTTCAGCCGATCAGCCTTCACCTACGACCCTGGCTCTGACGCCTACACCTGCCCGGCCGGCAAGCACCTGCGGCAACGTCAGAAGGTCTACAGGTCACCGCCCCCGCTCGTCGACGCAGACGGGATGCTGCGCTATCGCGCGAGCAAGCACGACTGCGATGCCTGCGCGCTGAAGCCACGATGCTGCCCCAACGCATCCGCCCGCAAGATCCCACGCTCGATCCACGAGGGCGCCCGGCAGAGGGCGCGCGACATCTGCGCCTCGGAGGCGGGCCGTACCGCGCGGCGGGAGCGCAAGAAGGTCGAGATGCTGTTTGCCCACCTCAAGCGGATCCTGAAGCTGGATCGGCTTCGGTTGCGGGGGCCGGATGGAGCCCGGGACGAATTCCACCTCGCAGCCGCCGCTCAGAACCTACGCAAGCTGGCCAAGCTGATCCCGCTGGGGCAGCCGAGCCTAGCCTGATCGGCTGGGGGAGGCCCTCAGCCAAGCCCCCATCAAACCTCGATCCAGGCCGACAGCAAGTTTTTCAACAAAATCCGCCCATTCCGGTCATTCAATTGCCTCGGCAGCTCCTCTATAGCGGACATTCATCGAGACAGCTGTCATGTCAGGCCATTCACATCAGCGCCGCTTCGAGAACTGATGTTGGTCCGATTGGACGCTTCGCCGAGTAAAACACCTGTCCGCGGGGAAACCAGAAATCGAATCTGAGATAACCCGTGTGACCGGCAACGCCATCCGGGCTGGTGAACGCCGCAGCCCTCAAGCCCGCGGCGGTCGGATGCCGAGCAGGCGGATTACCACGAAGGCCAGGACGGCTGATGCCAGGCTGAGGCCGCACACGGCGAGGAAACCGTGCGGATCGTCGCCCAAGGGCAGCCCCTTCACGTTCATCCCGAACAGGCCAGTTACGAAGGTCGGGGGCAGGAACAGCGCCGACAGCACTGACAGGACGTAGAGCTGCCGGTTGGTCGCCTCGGCGATGCGTTCGGACACCTCCTCTTGCAACAGCCGTGCGCGCTCCGCCTGCAGGGTCATGTCGCGGTCGAGGGCGTCTAGGCGTTGAGCCAAGCGGGCCGCCGCCGCGACCGCCGGCCCGTGCACGTCGTCCGTGGCCCCGTCCGCCTCCAGCCGGTGGAAGACGGCGGCAAGGCCGGTGATCTGCCGATGCAGGCGCACCGCGTTGCGGCGGACCGGCCCGAGCCTTCGGCGGTCGTTGCGAGTCCGTCCGTCGAGGATGTGATCCTCGATGCCGTCGAGCGCGTCGGAGAGTCTTTGCCCGGTGGTGGCCATCGCCGCAACGACGTGACCGACGAGAGTCTCAAGGAGCAATGTCGGCGAGGAGACGGTGTCTCCGCTCTCGACCGCGGCGCGGGTGGCGTCCGGGCTCTCCGCCGGTCCGCGGCGGCCGCTGACGAGGCTGCGCGGTCCCATGACGAAGTGAAGCCTGCCCGCTGGGGCAGGTTTCGCGCCTGGGTGCGCGAGGTCGGCGACGACGCCCCCTACGTGGTCAGCCTCGACCGTGACACGCTGGTGCTCGTCGGGCGCGAACACTGCCGTGGCGAGGCGGGTGGGACCGAACCTGCCTCTGCCCGCCGGCCCCGCGAGATCCACCGCTTCCAGGTCGTAGTGCGGCCATAGGAACCCGCCGCCGAACGCGTCGATGTCCCTCGCCGCCTCCGCCGCCGCGACGGACCGCCCCCGCCCATCCGCGTCGAACGCCATGGCCCATAGGGGCTCGCCCGACCAGGTTGGTCCCGCCATGCCCGTCGTGGTCGAGAGCGCGGCGCTGGCGTCCACCGGTGGGTCCAACGGCTTCATGGGTGATCCATTCGATGATCAGCCCGGTGAGAGGAGGCCGACGTGACCCTGGAAACTTTGAGCGGTGGCGCTCCGCCCGTATGGTGACCCCCGTACCTGAATCGAGGGCGACCGACGAGCGGCATGGGCGCCCCAGTGGACATCGAAGCGACACGGCGCTTCCGAACGGTGGGCAAGATGTCCAGCCCCTCGGCCGAACTCGCGCGGCGGGGGCACGCCAGGAACGCGCGAGCGTCCCGTGTCGCCTTCGCCGTCGCCCTGTCCCTGGGCTTCGTACCCATCGTAGCGGTCGCTCAGTCCGCGAACACCGGCGCGGGCGGCGACCCGCGCACCTCGGTCGCCCAGCCCGAGGTATCCGGCAAGCCGTCGGCGGTGGCCACGACCTCGATCCAGGCGACGCTGGGCGACGCGGCGGACCCGACCGGCCTGCGTCGCTTCCTGTCCGATCGCGGGGTCGTCCTCAGCTTCAATGCCATCACCGACATCCTCGGCGACACCAGCGGCGGCACGCGCCGGACCGCGACGGTCCTAGGGCGGCTCGACATGCAGCTCGACGCCGACCTCGACCGCCTCGCTGGCTGGCACGGCGTCGCGTTCCGGGTCGAGGCCTACCAGATCAATGGCGCCGGATTGTCCGGGGCCGCCGTCAACGACCTCGCCGTAGTCAGCGAACTGGAGGCGCTGCCGTCCACCCGCTTGTACGAGTTGTGGGTCGAGCAGCAGCTCCTCGACAGCCGATTGTCGGTCAAGCTCGGGCAGATCGCGGCCGACACCGAGTTCCTCGTCAGCCAGACCGCGACCTTGTTCATCAACTCGACCTTCGGCTGGCCGACCATCGCGGGCACGAACCTTCCGAGCGGCGGCCCCGCCTACCCGTTCGGCGCGCCGGCCGTTCGGGCGAAATATCTCCCGACCCCCAACCTCTCGTTCCAAGTGGGATTGTTCGACGGCGACCCGGCGGGGCCGGCGCAGGCGTGGAACGACCCGGACCCGCAACGCCGCGATCGGACGGGGACGAACTTCCGGCTGTCGGACCCGCCGTTCCTGATTGCGGAGGCTGCCTACGCGTACAACATCGAGGAGCGGGCTGGGTCCGGCCAGATCCTGGACGAGCCCGGGACGGTCACGGTCGGGGGCTGGCATCATTTCGGCCGGTTCGATTCGCTGCGGATCGACAGCACGGGTCGCTCGCTCGCCGACCCTTCGACGACCGGCGTCGCCCGGCGCTTCCGCGGCAACGACGGCCTGTACGGGATCATCGACCAGACCGTGTACCGCGAGCCGGACGACACCGGGCAGGGCGCCAGCGCGTTCGTACGGGCAGTGACGTCGCCGGGCGACCGCAACCTGATTGACCTCTACCTCGACGCGGGCATCGGCTACCGCGGGCTGCTGCCGGGTCGGTCGAACGACACGGCGGGCGTGGCGGTGTCGTACGCACGCATCTCGCAGTCGACCCGGGGCGCAGACCGCGACACTATCCTGGAGACGGGCACCGCGATGCCCCGGCGGCGGTTCGAGGCGCTGGTCGAGGCTACGTACCAGGCGGTCCTTGGCCCGGGCGTGACAGTGCAGCCGAACCTGCAGTACGTTTTCCATCCGGGGGGCAACATCCCCGACCCGCGCGACGCGCTCGGGCGACGGATTAAGAACGCCACGGTCGTCGGCTTGCGGGCGACCCTGACCTACTGAGCGAGGTTCGGCTACATGCAGAACCTCGGCAATGGCCCTCCGACCCGAGAGTGAACCCGTTTAGCCTGAACGCTATTCGGATAGCGCTCGTCAGGCGTGCACCGGAGACTCTTCTTCCGCGATGTCGAGGCGAGGAATATTCGGCGCGGCGAAGGCAAGCATGCGGTCACCCTCGTCGGGGGACGCACGCTCGTTGTCGACCGAGAGGAGTTCGACCGCACCATCCGTCTTGATGATCAGCAGGGCGACCGCGTCGGTCTGCGACCCCGTGTTCGCGGGGACGACTTCGAATCGCCAGCCGGCCTCGTGCCGCCCGGCCAGGGCATCGAAGTCGAACTTGCCGTCGCCGAGAACCTTGCCGCGGGTATCCCGGCTAACGCCCGTGTCCTCGTGCAGGAAGTGGTCCGCCGACGGCGCGAGTTGGTAGACGCGCTCGCGGCCGATCTCGGGGGCCAACCGAGTGCACACCAGCGCGTTGTAGAGCTCGTCCCGGGTCGCGGCGAGCATATGGTCCGGGGGGTGGTCGGCCAAGCCTTCCTCGGCATGCCGCGACAGGAGCTCGGCCTGCAGCGTTGGCACACCCGCGTCACGGGCGGCCTGGAGCGCGCCGGGATAGGTGTCGATCAGCACCACCGGCACGCCCGCGCGATGCAGAGCGATGACCATGTCGCTCGCCCATGGGGACGCGCCGACGACGGCGAGCCGTTGGGTTTCGGCCGCGGTGGACAGGCCCAGTCGCCGGGCCAGCGGTCCCAGCGAGAAGCCATGAAGGATGACCGTGGCCACAATGACCGCGAATACGGTGGGCTGGATGAGGTCGCCGCCGGCGTAGCCCGCCTCGCTCAGACGGGGACCGGCCAAACCGGCGACGGCGGCCGCGACGATGCCGCGTGGGCCGATCCAGCCCACGAACAGCCGCTCCCGCCGCGACAGGTCGCTGCCAAGCGTCGCGAGCCAGATGGCGGCCGGGCGGACCGTGAACAGGACGGCGGCCGTGAGAGCGAGGATGGGCAGGGACAACTTGCCGAGGACGCCGAGGTCGAGGTCGGCGGTCAACACGACGAACAGGCATGACACCAGAAGCACGACAAGCGCCTCTTTGAACCGGCGCAACTCGCCCAGGCCCGGCACGTGGCGGTTCGCCAGCGCGATCCCGAACACGGTCGCCCCGATCAGCCCGGCCTCGTGCATGAGAAGGTTCGGGACGACATAGGCGACGAGCGCGAGCGCGAGCAGCACCGGCGTCTTGAGCGTCTCCGGGACGAGATCCCGCCGGAACGCCCAGGCCACCAAGAGGGCGAAGCCAACGCCGAGGCCACCCGCCACGAGCACGCCCTCGGCGAGGTGGAGCGCCAGTGCGACCGCCGGGGTCTCGCCGGCACCGTGCGGCACGCCCACCAGGATCTCGATGACGACCGCCGTGAGGATGGCCCCGACCGGGTCGTTGACGATGGCCTCCCACTTCAGGAAGGCGGCGGACCGGCGCTCCAGGCAGGCGTGGCGCAGCAGCGGCAGGATTACGGTCGGCCCGGTGACGACGAGGATGGCGCCGAACACCGACGCGGGGCCCCACATCATCCCGCCGATGAGGTGCGCCGCGAGGGTGCCGAGGACGAAGTTGATGGGCAGCGCGAAGGCGGTGAGCCGGAGAACACCTTCTCCAGAGGCCCTGAGTTCGCGGAAGTCGAGCGCGAGGCCACCCTCGAACACCACGATGGCCACCGCCAAGCCGATCAAGGGGCGCAAGTTCTCCCCGAAGTCGCGGGACGGGTGCAGCAAGCCGAGCACGGGTCCGACAAGGAACCCGAGCGCGAGCAGCAGCACGATGGCGGGGATGCGCAGGCGCGCGGCGAGTACCTGGGCGGCGATGCCACCGCCCACGATGCAGAGGACGGCCGTCGCCAAACCATGTTCCATCCATCCCCCTCCGGGCAAACCTGTCGTCGCGACCGTCCGACGCTTCACCGGCCGAGGGATCGGCACCTCCGCCGTCGTGCGGGTCGGATCACATGCCCTACTACGGGTTGGAGCTTATGGGATTCCCGCCAAGGCCCCCGTCGGGGTAGCATCCCCGGCGTCCGTCTGACGGTTGTCGAGCTTGCGCAGCTGGGTGGCGATGTCTTGCAGGCTGGTGTCGCCCTTGCGCAGGATTTGGTCGGCCTCGGACAGGCGCTCGCGTTCCACCGCCGTGATGTCCCGAGCACTCAGCACCACCACTGGGACCTCGGCGCAGCCGGGCAGGTCCCGGAGCCGGTCGAGAAACGAGAACCCGTCCATGACCGGCATGGTCAGATCGAGCAGCACGAGGCGTGGCACGCCGTGCCGGACCTGGTCGAGCGCCTCGCAGCCGTTCCCGGCCTCGCGCACGCTCCAGCCGTTGCGCTCCAGCACCGTCCGGAGGCGATGGCGCATGTCGGCGTCGTCGTCGACCACGAGCACGTCGCCGTCGGCCGCCCGGAAATGGTCCAGGATCGTGCGGAGCCGCGTCCAGTCCACCGGCTTGGGTACCGCCTCGACCGCCCCTAGGGAGGCGCTGAGGGCCGCGTCGGCGACGAAGCTTACCATGACCACGGGGATGGCGGCGGTCTCCGGATTGACCTTCAGGGCGGCCAGCACCGACCAGCCGTCCATCTCCGGCATCATCACGTCGAGTAGGATCGCACGTGGCTTGAGCGATTTAGCGAGGTCGAGGCCTGCTCTTCCGTCGCCGGCCGTGCGCACGGCAAAACGTTGGCGTTCGAGGAACCGGGTCATCAGCTCGCGTTGGTTGGCCTCGTCGTCGATGACCAGCACGAGGTCGCCCACCGTAACCTGGTTCTCGGGAACCGCCGGTGCCGCCTCGACGGCCTGCTCCGGCGCCAGGGCCGGGACGCGCAGGGTGAAGCTCGTTCCCCTGCCCTCGACGCTGTCGACCGTGATGTCGCCGCCGAGCAACTGGGCGAAGGCGCGGCTCAGCGCCAGACCGAGGCCGGTACCGCCATAGTTGCGCGTGGTGCTCTCGTCGGCTTGGGTGAACCGCTCGAACAGCCGCCCGACCTGCTCGGGATTCATGCCGATGCCGGTGTCCTGCACCGTGAATCTGAGCCAGTCGCCGACCGCGTCGACCTTGCGGGTGGCTCTCAGCGTGATGGTGCCGCCCTCGGTGAACTTGGCCGCGTTCGACAGCAGGTTGAAAACGCACTGCCGCAGCTTAATCGCGTCAGTGCGGGCCCGGCCGACGTCATCGGCTACGTCCAAGACGAGAAGGTTACCCTTCTTGGCGACCAGCGCATCGACGGTGCCCGCAGCGTCCGCGACGAAGGCGGCGACGTCGATGTCTTCTGGGAAGAGTTCCATCTTCTCGGCCTCGACCTTCGACAAGTCGAGCACGTCGTTGATCAGGCCGAGGAGGTGCTGGGCGTTCGACTTGATCTTCCCGAGGTCCTTGAGGAGGCTGTCCTGGCCGAGCTCCTCGGCCTCCTCCTCCAGCATCTCGGAGTAGCCGATCACGGCCGACAGCGGCGTCCGGAGCTCGTGACTCATGTTTGCCAGGAACCGGCTCTTAGCCCGGCTGTGCTCCTCCGCGGCGTCGCGGGCTTCTTTCAGCGCCGTCTCGTACGCCTCGCGCTCAGTGATGTCGGCGTGGACGCCGACCCACTCGCGGATCGCCCCGTCAGGGTTGCGCACCGGCCGTCCCTTGACCGCGAATAGGCGGTATTCCCCGTCCTGGTTCCGCACGCGGTGGCGGAGCTCGTAGCCTCGGTCCGCGGCGACGGCCTCACGCCACGCCGCCTTGGTCGGCTCGACATCGTCGGGGTGTACGGCCTCGGCCCAGCCCACGCCCTGGCACTCGGCCTCGGACTGGCCGGTGTAGGCCTGCCAGTATGGCTGGGGGCCCGTCATGGCGCCCCGCGCGTCGGCCGTCCAGATGATGTCGCCGACCGCCTCGGCGGCGGCCCGGAAGCGGCCCTCGCTGGCATGCAGGTGGCGTTGCACCCGCTGCTGGTCGAACGAAGATGCGACGATAGCCATGAACAGGATCATGAAGGTCGCGCCCGCGACGTAGAGGGCAAGGTGCTGCTGGCCCAGGCCGACGCCGCCGGCGTGGGCGGAGTGCGCCCTGGCATCCTCCGCGGTGAAGGTCGCCGCGGCCATGCCGGTATAGTGCATCCCTGCGACGGCCAGGCCCATCACGCCCGCGGCGACCAGCTTCTGCCAGACGTCGTTTTGCCGGAAGGTCAGCCACAGCGCGGCGGTCGCCGCGACGACCGCGATGGCGACAGAGGCGGCGACGACGGGCAGGCTGTAGGCGAGGTTTCCCGGCACCCGCATCGCCGCCATCCCGGCATAGTGCATTCCGGCGACCCCGGCGCCCATCAGCGGGCCGCTGACGAGGACGTCGCGAGGGCCGGCCCCCTTGCGGCTAACCCAGGCGAAGGCCCCACCCGTGGCGACGACGGCGACCAGGAGCGAGACGACCGTGATGCCCAGGTCGTAGGCGACGGGCATGCCCATCTCGAAGGCGAGCATGCCGACGAAGTGCATCGCCCAGATCCCGCCCCCCATCGCCACGGAGGCCGCGGCGACCCAGGCCCAGCGCAGGCCGGTCGAAGCCCCGCGAACACGGGCGCCGAGGTCGAGCGCCGTATACGAGGCGAACACCGCGATGGCGACGGAGAGTGCCACGAGGGCGGGGTCGTAGCCGGTATGAACCATGGGAGTTCCAGTGGATGCCGATCGCTTCATGCACCGGAAACCGAGCGGACTTGGGGCAATAGGGTCCTCAGGCCTCGTATTCGTCAGGAGGGGATGCGTGCGGCTGCCGAGATCGTGATCCATGCCTCGGTCGGTCGTTTCGGACCTAAGTCCGACTGCATCCCCTCCCCATTGGTTGGTCCGACCGGAAAGCGCTTACGGCGTGACATCGCATCCACGGCCCTCCCGAAGGACGGTCGCCGACGGCGGGGACGGGATCGCCACCATGCAGACGAATACCCTCATCGCCGCCTCCCTGGTGTTGGCCATGCCCATCGCCCCCCCAGTTGCAGGGCTTGGTGCGCGGCGCGCAGGAGGGTACCGATGATGGCCGTGCGGCCCGTGGACCCATCGGCGCCATCGTCGGCGGCGCCATCGGCGCAGCCACAGGCACCGTCAATGGTATCCTCGGCATCGACGACCGCCCGCGCTTCCGCAACTACGTCCGCGGCGAACGCCGGACTCCCTACGCCTAAGACGGCGACATCCGTGTCGGTACCGTTTTGCCGTCGGCGGGCGTGAGCTACTACGACGTCCCGGAGGAGTATGGTGCCTGCGGAACACGCTACACCGTCGTGAACGGGCATACCGTCCTGGTCGAGCGCGGCAGCGGCCGCATCGTCGAGGTCATCGCCCAACCACCGCAGGGCGCAAGCCCGGACCTACGGGTCTGGGCTTCCTTCCTGGCCTTCGTCCAAGGTCCGCCCGAAGGGGACCGGTCAGGATAGGAAGCGGAGACGGGCCACGACGGCGGCCGTCGAGGCAGGTAGGCCAAGGACCGCGGCAAAGGCCGCGCTGCGAACACACTTCCGCTCATCGTCGTTGTCAGCAAGGGTTGACGAGTTGCGATGACCGCGGTGGGGTCAACCGCTCTATATGCGTTCATGTCGGCCATGGATCACCCCTCCGAACGGCAGCGTCCGAGGCACGGAAACGGGGTGGCCGTCCGTAATAGACAACCACTTCGAGGTATGGACGACTGACGGCCGGAACGCCTGCCGTCAGTCGTGCGGCGGCAGAACGAAGTCGTCGGCGACTTCGACGGTGTGCACGTCGAACCGCGCCAGCAGGGCCGTACCGAAGCTGGTCGAGATGGCGACGTCCGTCGCGTCGCGCCCGCGGGCTATGACGATGCGGCCGATCCGTCTAGCGTCGTGGCGGGCGTCGAAGGTATAACAGCGCCGACCTTCGGGGCCTTCGAGATAAACTTCGAACCACGCCGAGAAATCCATCGGGTTGGGGTCCACGGGCACCCCGATGTCGCCGAGGTAGCCGGTGCAGTACCGCGCCGGGATGTTCATGCACCGGCACAGCGTCACCGCGAGGTGGGCGAAGTCGCGGCAGACGCCAACGCGTTGGGTGTAGCCGTCGAACGCGGACCGTGTCGCATCGGCGAGCTGGTAGTCGAACCGTATGCGCTCGTGTGCCCATTCCACGATGGCCGCGACCCGAGCCCAGCCTTCGGGCGCCCCGCCGAACAACGACCACGCGGTACCGGCGAGCTTGTCGGTGTCGCAGTAGCGCGAGCCCAGCAGATAAACGAGCACGTCGTCCGGCAAGTCCTGGACGGCGATCTGCCGGGCATCAGGCGCGTAGGCGTCGGGCTCGCCGCTGTCGTGGATCAGGAAGTCGGCCGAAACGGTGACCCGACCGCCGGGCGAAAGCAGCCTCACGCAGGTGTTACCGAACCCGTCGGTGTACTTCCGCATCGGAACCGGTGGATCGACTTGCATCGCATCCGAGCTCAGCAGGTCGTGGGCCCGCGACGGATGGACGTCGAGTTGGTAGATGATCGGCATCGGCTTGAACGTATCGTAGCCGATGGTGTACCCCGTCTTGATCCTCATGGTCATCCCCGTGGGTCAAGTCCCGTCGTCCGGTCATGCTGGTCGGCGACCATCGAACTCTGCATGAGCCGTGCCCTCTCCCCGAGGGGATGGCTCAGAGCGACAGGACCAGGGCGGAATACGCCGCCGCTCCAAGCGCGAAGGCCCAGAACCGGCTCTGTCGCTCGCTCGGCACTTCATCCTTCAGGACGCTGAGGATGACGCCGCCGCCGAGGAAGGCGGTCAGGGCTGCTATGGCCGCGCTCAGACCCTTCATCCTCTCGGCCTGATCGAGCTTCAGACCGCCGTACTCCTTGCGCCAGCGGTAGTAGCTCTGCTCCAAGATATCCGCTTCCTTACAAGCGACGGCGATGTTTTTACCTGGCGCCGTGTGTACCTCGATCTGAAGCAGGTTCAGCACGACCTGCTCCGCACTCGTCTTCTGACCTTGCCGCATGTCCGTCACCTTCGGTCCTGGCTGATCCTCTCAATCAGCCCGGTCCAAAGCCAGCCGGTCAGGTCACGACAACGAAACTCTGTTTTAAGAATCGCGTGGGTAAATTGCACACGGGCCCGCGGCCGGGCGCCTCCGGCAGTGCCGTACTCTGAGTGCGATTATGTCGACCGTCTCATCCACCACGACATCACAGCTCTATGTACAGCGCCCGCCGCCTCCGCCGCGCCAAGGCTCCGGTCAAGACCGTATGACCTCGACGATAAGCAGCGAGCTTTCGTCCGGCGCGATTAGCAGTACTGACGCCACCGCGCTGACCAGTGCCCTGAGCTCGATCCAATCGGGCCTTTCGTCGGATAGCATGTCAACAACATTCAGCAATTCCAGCACAACGAATTCCAAGCTCGACCCCTCTTCAATGAAGAGCCGGATCGACAGCCTGATTACCGACCAGGTCAGCAACGGCACCCTAACGAGCGACCAGGCCAACGAGCTGAAGAACTTGTTCGCTAGTCACGGACATAGCACACAGAGTTCTGACGCCACATCGGAAGCCGACGGCATCTCTGGAGCCGGCGGGCCGCCTCCGGGTCCCCCGCCTGGTCCGCCGCCGGGAGTTTCCAGCTCCGATGGCAGTTCGAGCCAATCAACGTCCAGTGCGTCGGGCTCCGCATCTGGCACGACCTCGACAAACGACCTACTTGCCACCTTCATCCAGCAGCTTCAGAGCAGCCATTCGAGCGGCATGGGCTACGGGGTAAGCGGCACCACGAACGGTAACAGCACCAATGCCTCAGCCCTACTGTTCGATTTCCAGAGCTGAAACTTTCGAACGGGCTGTAAATTCGGCCCGCTCTCACGCTTGCCCAAAGTAGGCAGCTACAGCGAAGGAGCGGCACTCATCCTCCATCCGCCTTCGCCATCTGCCGCCCGCGGTTTTGCACGATGTCGCTGCAGGAGCCGAGCGCGGCGCAAGAAGAAGCCCGCGCCGGCGAACCGGGCGGGCCAAGGTTGTGTGGATGCCCGGACCCGCCAAGGCACGAGCATCCTGAGTCGTCCTAGCACGATGGCCATCGAAAAGAAGCCCGCCGCGGCGCTGGGCCGGGCGGGCTGAAGGTATCCTATGCGTATCTGGTAGACGCGCCAGCGCGCAGGCGGTTCCGAGCCTCAATCCGCATTCCGCATCTGCGACCCGTTCTGAGTGACGTCACGTGTCCTCAGCTCTCGCCATCGCCTGCCCTACCGCGGGACGCATCTTTCAACGAGCTGCCGAGCTGCAGGGAGCAAACTCGACCGATCAGACCGAACGAGAATTCTCGCGGGCGGTAGAGGCGACCAAGCCATGCGGTGAGGGTCTGCGGCTGGACGGTACGACGTACGCGAACGATGCCAGAGGGCTTCGTCGGCTGTCGCCCAACGCGTCGCGCCGAACCATTCGAAGACCCCGATCCTTCAGTCACCACAAGCGCGATTTTAACCGTGATCGACTATCGAAGAATCTAATTTACTGCGACCTTGAACTATTACTCGTCCAGACCAGTTCTCAGAGAATGATACGGCGTGGCCCGATTGCAGTGGGTGACCTGCAGCCCATCGGCGTGGCCCGGCCCCTCACGGTCGCTCGGCGCGGTGATCCCCTATCATCATGGGTCACGATCTCGATTTCCTGCTTTTCTACCCTTGCGCTCTTTGCCACGGGCGCAGCATGGCTTGCTCCCGGCAGTAGCTGGATTTCGCTGACCTCTCCGCGTCGCACGGGATCTGTCGTGCCCGCCGAAGCTCCGCCTCCCGCGGTCTTTCCGTCGTGGGCCGAGGTCCCGCACCTGACAGGGCCGTTATTGACCAAAGATGACCCGGATGTCTCACCGCCTTCGGACGGACCACGCACCTTCCTGGATCCGAACTCTGCAGATACGGCCGAGCAGCCACTCTTCCTGCCGCCCCGCGCCAACCCGCGCCTGCCCTTGATCGGACGCGCGCCCGTCGACGAAGCGCGCCTGACGCACGAGCGGCCGCCCGTCTGGAATGAGCGCACCGAGCGCCAGGACATCGCGATAGCGGCTCCACCATCGGTCGTGGTGACGCTCGGGCCGGACGGGCTGCAACCCCCGCGAGATCGAGTTGCGGCGGAGGCGACGCGGGCTCTTCCGGCCGATCCGGTGCCTACGATGGTCCTACCACCCCACTCAGCAAAGATCCCAGCGACAGCCGAAATAACCGTTCGTTCAGCGCAGTCGGTCGCCGTTTCGAGCCAGCCAAGTCGCGTGGCGACGCTTGGCCCTGATCCTGCGCCCTCTGTAGTGGATCGGGCGAACTCCGTCACGACGCTCCCCAGCGTCGGTGGTACGACGGCGCTGATCCTGAACCCTGGACCGGCACGGCATGCGCGATCGCTCCGGCGATCACGTGCGGTGACCCCGGTCTCCCGGGCGCGGATGCCCGACCGCGATACCGAGCAGACGGCAAGCATCATCAGTCAGCCGACCTCGGCGCGGGGGCGGATCGATGCCGGCGCGGTCGCGCATGCCTCCATCCACCGGGGGCGCGCCAATCGCCCGGCCGTCTCCCCGCCCGCTTCCGCACCGTCCACGTCCTGGACGCTGCCATCCGCCCTCGCG
>NZ_JAKSXX010000138.1 GCF_022829385.1 Methylobacterium sp. J-070
CGCCAACGCCTATGCGGAGGGACTTGGGGCCAAGTGGCAGGGCATCGCCCAGTACTGGGCCGACCCCGCGGCTCATCCCGAGCAGGTCGACGCCTTCACGTCCCTGGAAGCGGCCAAGCAGCGCCATCTCGGCACCAGCCCGAACCCCGAGCGGTACAACCCGGACACCTGGGCGGACGAGTACGCTATCCTGTCCCGGCCCGGTGAGCGGGACATCCAAGCGGCCCTCCTCTACGACTACCGCACGAACGTGGCGTCGTACCCGGCTTGGCAGGCGTGGATGCGCGCTCATCCGCTGCCCACTCTTGTGCTGTGGGGCCGCTACGACCCGTCCTTCATCGTGCCTGGGGCGGAAGCCTATCTGCGCGACCTGCGGGAGGCGGAGTTGCACCTCCTCGATGCTGGTCACTTCGCGCTGGACGAGGCGACGGACGAGATCGCCCGGCTGACACGCGACTTCCTTGCCCGGTGTGTCGAGGCATCGAAAGCTCCATCGTCAGCGCCGAGATAATACGGAAACGGCCTGATCGAACGTCCGAGAAGGGTGGTTTGCGGGAGTTGGTTCGTCGCCCGCAAGCGGACCCTCGGCTCCGCGCCCATGCGCGACCCTGCTTCTTGGTGGGTGTCCTGCGATGAAGATGAGCGCCAGCGGGGCCGTCGACATAGCCCCTAGTCCGTCACCTCATCGGCTTGAGCCAGAAGAGTGGGCGGGATAGCCAGACCGAGCACCGCCGCCGCTTTCGCGCTGATCACGAGGTCGAATTTGACCGGTTGCTGGACGGGTAGTTCGGCGGGCTTCGCACCTTTCAGGATGCGGTCTGCGTAATCGGCTGACCGTCGAAACACATCGATGGTGTCCGGCCCATAGGACATGAGCCCGCCATCGGCGACGAACTGCCGCCAGAACGCGATGGCAGGCATGGGATGTCGCTCCAGCGCAGCTCGGATCGGCGCCTGATTGGTAAGGGTGAAGCCGCCGTCGGGGAGGATCGCCAAGCCGGCCCTCGGTTGGGCGGCAAGGGCCGCGATTGCGGCAAAAATTTCGGCAGGCGATCGGGCCGTCGACTGAACGACATCGACCCCGAGGCGCGGCTCTGCTTGCAACCTATCAACGTAATCATTGTAAGCTGAATAATTCTCCGGATTGAACATCAAACCGACACGGCTCATGCCGGGATCTATAGACTTCAACAATTCGACAAGCTTCAGGATCAGGGTGAAGTCGATAAGGGTGAAGCCAGTGATGTTTCCACCCGGCCGTTGAAGAGACTGAACGAACCCTTGTGCGACGGGCTCGTTGACCAGAGCGAACACGACGGGGATCGAGGGCGTCGCGCGCTTGATCGCCGCAGTTGCGGTCGACCCTGTGCTAATGATCACATCCGGCGCGAGAGCCGCGAACTCAGCCGCGATCTCACGGCTCCGCGCCATGCTGCCGCGGGCTGAGCGAACCTGGATGCGCACGTTCCGACCATCGACCCAGCCGAGTTGCTCCAGCCGTCTTAGTAGGGCTTGAAGGCGGACCTTCTCTTCCGCCTGATCCTCGTCCAACGCCATCATCACGCCAATCCGACGCATCGCGTCCTGCGCATGCGCACTCGCGCTGCGCATCGCGATAGCTCCGAAGGAGGCCAGCAAGTCCCGCCTGTTCATTCGATGATCTCGTCGGCTCGGGCGAGGAGCGCGGGTGGAATGGTGAGGCCGATAGCCTCGGCCGCCCTGAGATTGACGATGAGCTCGAAGGCGGTTGGCTGCTCCACCGGCAGCTCCGCGGCACGCGCGCCCTTCAGGATCTTCGCAACGTACTCCGCGGCATGGCGGCTCATCTGGCGCCTGTCCACGCCGTAAGACATCAGCCCACCGGCTTCCACAAAGCTCCGGCTGCCGTAGATCGCGGGCAGCTTCGCCGCGGCGGTAGCTTCGATGATACGGCGTCGGAGGCTGACGAGTAGGGGATCGTCGAGCGTCAGCAGGCTACCCACCCCTGTCGCGATCGCCGTCGCAAGACAGCTCGCAACCTGATCCGCGCTCGTCGCCTCCAGCATCGTGAGCGACCGCTGGCGCGCCTCGGCCGCCGCTGAGACCTCGCGCATCGCCAGGGCGGTGAACGGTGTGTCCGGGTTCAGCAGCACCGCGATGGTCCGCCGCTCCGGCAAAAGGTCCATGAGGATCTGCAGCCGTTTTGCCGCGATGTCGCCAGCTTGGCTGGTGACGCCGGTGACATTGCCTCCCGGCCGGTTCAGGGTTGAGACGAGGCCCGCGCCAACCGGGTCACCGACGCTGGTGAACACGATCGGCGTCGTAGCCGTGGCCGCCTTCGCCGCTTTGGCCGCGAGCGTGCCGAAGCCCGCGACCAGAACCTGCGCCCCGGCTTGAAGCAGTTCCGCGGCGAGGGCCGGTAGGCGCTCTGGCGCGCCCTCGGCGGAGCGATAGGTCCAGATCAGGTCGCGGCCCTCGACGAACCCGAGTTCCCGAAGGCGTTCGAGGAGCGGCTTCGCGAGCGTGATCTCTTCGCCGGGAAGGAGGGCCAAGTAGCCAACACGGTAAGTCGGACCGGCAGGCTGTGCCCGCGCCACGACGGGCCACGCAAACGCCGCTCCGAGCAGACCTAGAACCTGCCTCCGCCGCGTCACCACGTCGGTGCCTCCTCCAAGGAAGATGCGTCCGCACTCTGCCATGACCGTTCTTCTGTCTGCCAGGGTTGCATCCGCGTCGAGCCGAGAGTGTTCGCCGATCGCCAACTGAGGCCAACTCGAAGCGGCCAGTCCTCAAGGCACGAGGTCGGTCGCTCGTGAGATCATCATAAACGGGATGTCGATACCAAGTTTCTGAGCGACAGACGTGTTGATGACAAATTCAATGAGGTCTGACTCTTCCACCGGGAGATCGGCTACGGACTTCGTTCCTTTCAAAATTTTATCCACGAAGCTCGCCCCCCTGCGGAACATCCGACCATTGTTCGGGCCGTACGTCATCAGCGCTCCGTTCGTAGCCATCTCACGCGTGTAGCCGATAACCGGCAAACGGTGGACCGAAGCTAACTGAAAAATCTGGCTCTGCTCCGCGTAGATCAGGCCGTCTTGCGTGAGGACAACACCTTGCAGGCCAGTCTCTTTGATGCGCTCGAAAGCGCCTTCGAAGTCCTTGCCCGTCCGGACCTCAATTCCCTCTACATGGATTCCGAGCGGTCTAACCGCCGTCTCGCTCAATTCTAAAAAGCGGCGCTCTCCTTCTGGATCGCCCGCATTCACCAGCAGTCCCACTTTCGTCAGGCCGGCCGATTCCTTCAGAAGCTCGATCCGCTTGGGAGTGAGCTCGAGCGCCATGGTGGAGAGTCCAGTGATGTTCTGGCCTGGACGTGAGAGCGTTTCCACCAGCTTACTGCCGATCGGGTCGGCAACCGTCAGAAAGACGATAGGGATCGTCGTTGTCGCCCGCTGTGCCGCAAGGGCGGCAAGGCGCCCGACAGCCACGATGAGATCAACTCTGAGGGCCGCCAGATCGGCGGCGTATCTTACGAACAGGTCCGGCTTTTCCGCGGGAAATCGCATCTCCAAGATGATGCCTTGTCCTTCTGTGTAGCCAATGTCTTTTAGTCCTTGCCTGAAATTGGAGAGCGGGAAGTTCTCTTCCTCAGCACTGGCGGCGTGCCACAAAATTCCAACGCGCGGAATTCTTCTCTCTTGAGATTTTGACGGCGCCGAAACCAGCGCAGAGCTGAGCAGCAGGCTGAAATTGATTGTTCGGCGAGTGACCGTGTGCAGAAGATCAGGGTTCATCGGCCACCTTCGATCGGTCTACACTATCATCATACAATGACTTGCCGCTAAAGCACCAGCGCCACAATAATTGGTGGACCTGCTCGCCTTCGTCCCGGTCGTAGTCCCGGGCTCAACGATTAGCCCGTAAGCGGACTTTCCCAGCTTCCGCAAGGGGTCGAAAGCGGCCGCAGTGGGTGACAGCTATGCCGGTGGACGAGCGTCATCGGCAGTGGGGCGCGGGACCCGTCATTCTCCATTACCCGCATCAACGGGCGACCCTCCACACCGATCGATATCAACGGCCGGCCCTTAACTGGCGCTCAAGGAAGTCCAGCCGGTCCTGACCCCAGAAGATGCTCTCGCCCACCGCATAGGTGGGGACGCCGAATACCCCGCGGTTAATTGCGGCCCGCGTCTCCTGCGAGCGCAGTGCTGCCCACCGTCCGTCACCCGCAAGCTCCAGGATCGAGGTCCCGTCCAGGCCGATCTCGCCGATGAGGCGCACGAGTGTTTCCCGGTCGCCCGTGTCAGCTTCTTCTTCCCAAAGCGCCTTCAGGATGCGATGCGCCAGATCGATGGCTGGCGCATCGCCGATCGTCTCGCGCACCGCGAGGACGGATTGAGCGGCGACCGCCTCTTTGGCTGGGAAATGCTTTGGCTTGAGGTTGATCGGAATGGCGAGGACATCGCGCCAGCGCGCCAGCTCCTGAATGCGATAGGCTTGCCGCTGGGGCGAGCGCTTGGGCAGCGGCAGCCCTCCTGAAGCCGGGAAAACTTCGGCCGTGTCGATGGGATAGATCCGCACGCTCGCACCGCATCGCGCGGCGATGTCCATCAGGCGCGTACCCCCGAGGTGAGTCCAGGGCGAATTCAACGAGACGTAATAATCTACTTGGAAACTCATCGGCCCTCCATCGACCTACGATGGCTATAGCGGTCCCGCGTCGCGGCTGCGGTGTACATCGAGCGTGTTGCGGAAGGGCCGCCCACGCCTCGCGAGCTCGCTAAGCCGACCACATCGTTGCGGACGAGGGCGTGTGTAGACAAGCGCCGAACCGAAATCTCTCCGCGGAGGATGATGACGTCCTCAACAATCAAACAGTTTCATTTTGAGGCGAGGTTCCGGTCGGACCCAACTGGGGGTCCCACTCATTTCTTAATTTTACCCATCGCAACAATGCTTTATACGAGTTCTAGCCGAGAGCCCGCTTCAACGTCGATCGTCACGCGGCCTACGAAATAGGCATGAGAGACGATGCGACCCTGCTCACGGCAGGTTTCCGACAATGCCTCAGTGGCGCCGCAGACTGTGTAGGGCAGGATCGAATGCTGCCAGCAGCACTCTCGGCGTGTCCGGTGCCGGATAGCCGTGGACCAAGCGATCCGTTCGTCGGTCGTCCCGCACTGCTTTCAGGGCCGGGGGTTCTGACCAGACGGTGTGATCGTAGGATCGACGCCAGTCGCAGGGGCCGCCGCAGGCGTGTTCGGCCTCGTGAGGTTGGACGGCTGATTCGACGGCGCCGTATCGGTCGAGCCTGTCGTGGTCGCCGGGCTGTTCTCGGCCTTCTTATCGTTGTCATTGCAGGCCGCGAGGCTCAGCGCCAGGAGTCCGCAGAGCGATAGGAGCTTCAAGGGTTTCATGCCTGCGCCTCCGGGTGCGCCCCAATCTGCAGAACATCGGGTTTGACACCCATGTTCCCACCGGCTCACTGACCCGCGCTCCATCGGGCGAGCACGGATCCAGACAATTCGGTCGTCGTTTCCCTCGAAAATACCGGAGGAAATGCCGATGCTGAGTGGCTGCTGGCTCTACGAAACCCCTCAGGGGGTCTTCCGCATCGAGTGGACCCGGATGGGTGCGCGAGGCTGTTTCGCCGTCACCTTCGAGCAGGATCTGCTCGGCTGCTACGATACCGCCAGCGCCGCTTTGACCGCTCTGGTCGCGGGCGAGACGCAGAAGCCTCGCTGCGGGCTGGACATCCTGCGTTTGGCGCTGCCGCAGTCGGTGGTGAGCTGGGCCTTCTGTCCAGCCACCGACGACGCCGACAGGCCACCGTCCCTTAGGCGTGCACTGGCGCGCCAGGCCGCCTTGGCGAAGCGCGAGGGCGGCGCTTCCGCGCTGCCGGAGCAGGCTCGCCATCCGGAAGCAGCTCCGTAAATGGTACGGTAAAGAGCAGGTGGTGGTCCGCATCCGCTACGGCGAAACGGTAGCTCTTCAGCTGCGGGTTGCGCTCGCAGTCGCCTGCAGAGGTAAAGCCTGCGCCATGGCGCGCGAGCGCCAGCGCAGCGGTGTCGTCGGAGCAATCGAGCCCTTGATAGTCTAGGCACACCACCCCTCGCGGGGATTGAACGTCGAAGAAGTAGTGCGGCACGGGTTTCCTCCGCGCCCCCTCGTTGATCGGCGTTGCCGTTGTCTGTTCTTGTTAGAAGCAGTGTCGCACCCTTCGCTCCGCGTGTCACGAGCGGTGAGCAGGCCCAAAACCACACTGACACAATCGCGCAAGGCAACGTCGGGAACTCACCGTTGCGGCGTCGGCAAGCCGCGCAGGGCACCGCGCCAGGGTTGAACTCACCTTGACAAATAGGAATATAATCTGGTATTTACACGTTGGGCCGCCGCATCGTGGCCTTCACTGAGGGCCGCATGAGGCACCTACCACCCACGCTGATGCCGGACCGCCGCGCCCGACAGCCCGGCCGTCGAAACCGGCCTCAGCCATCACCAACCCAAGGGGGTCTCATCCGAGGCCCCCTTCGCATTTCTGGAGCATACTATGACCGCAGCCGCTATCTTGAAGACCAAGGGCGCACTCACCCCGGCCGAAAGCCCGCTCGCGAAGCCGACGCCAGCCCTCGTCGTGTTCGGCGCCGACAAAGGCGGCAGGCCCCACGCGGCCTGGTTTCCCGCCCCGGACGTGAGCTTGACCACGAAGGCCGCCGAGACCATCGGCTTCCGCGCCCTCATGCTGTGTGACGACGATCAACGCTCGGCTGCCGCTGAGCTGCCGCAGGGCCGGGTGTTCAACTCGGGGCGCGCCTACGTGCCGTTCGTGGCCAAGGAGGTCTACGAGCGCCTGCAAGCCTTCGCCGACGGCTCTGCAGTGTCAGGCACCACTAGCATTACATTGGCTATAAGGCGCTAAGAAGCCCGCTGATGGCGGCGACGGCTGCTTCGGCGGGTCAGGTCCGGCGGATCCCCGCTACCCACGCAGCTGGGCCGGCATCGCAATCGGAAGCTTGGTGCTGATCACCGAGGGCGAAGAGGACGGTTGGTATGAGGCGGTGGTGGTCGCCTCTAAGCCGGGCGGCGAGTTCACGCTGCAGTGGCGTGACTGGCCAGATCTGCCGATGCTGACGCGCCGGCGCGATGAAATGGCGCTGCTACACCCGAACGCTGCCGCGGCGGCTGAAGCCTGAACTCAACCGAAATGTGCAAACTGGTCGGCAGGGCGCTCAAGCCTTGCCGGCCGACGAGCCTCGACGAGGCGTAAGTGTCTACGATCGGAAGGCACACATGTTGGGTGTGTGGACGATCGCCGTAGCTTCCTCAAAGCCGTCGTGTACTGGGCGCCGACAACGCTGATTGCGGGTGAGCTGTAGAAATTGAGGGCCGCCCGCAAGCAGACATTCCGCAATGCGCCCATGGCAGCCGTTCAGTCGACTATTGCGATCTCTTCAAAGCGGACGCTGGCTGCGGGATGTCAGCACCCACCTAGAAACTTCTTTAGCTGTCGGAAACCACTTTCTCGGAAACCTCGAAGAGCCGGGTAATTACGGAGTTGCTGGAGCGTGAGGACGGGACGGCGCATGGTTGCGCCACGAACCGCGGCTGACCTGCGCCGATTGCACGGTTCTATGCGAGGCGGCTGCGGACGGGCTGGACGTCGCCTTCCTGCCTGATCACGCCTGTGCGGCGCACATCGATTCCGGAAGGCTTGTCCGTGTCTTCCGGGACTGGCGAAGCAGGGACGGCATCGTCCATCTCGTGTTCACGACACGCCGCGGCCTGCCGCCCGCCGTCCGCGCCGTGATCGACCAACTGGCGAAAGCGTTTCCGGACCTGTGAGGGTCCGAAACCAGCGATCGATGCTCGGCTCCCGGAGCGGGGCGGAACTCGGACGGCCGCTCTTGAGGAGCGCAGACGTCACCGCCCAGAAACGGCATGGCCCCTCGACCGGCGCCGGATCTCAGGCACAGGGCAGCAGGCGGAAGGTCGGAGATCGGTTCGGCCGGGCGGGCGGCGAACGCGCCGACCGGCAGCACCGGCCCGTCTTCGTCGAGGACGAGGTTGTTGTCCCGCAGCAATCGCGCCAGGACCAGCACGGCCTCCGACGTGGCCAGCTGCGCCCCGATGCACGCGCGCGGGCCGCGCCGAATGGCAGGAAGGCGTGGCGATCCGGCTTCTCGGGTCCGAGGACGCGCCCGGGGTCGAAACGCTCGGGCGAAGCCCACAGGCTCGGGTCGGTGTGCAGCAGGGTGAACGGCATAAGCACGATGGCCCCACGCTTGACGGGCACGCCGCACAGCACGTGGTCCGCCACCCCCTGGCGCGCCGTCATGTAGGCCGGCGGGTAGAGCCGAAGCGCCTCGTCCACCACGGCGCGCGTGAGCGGCAGCGCGGCAAGGGCCGACCCGGCCCCGCTCGGGGACAGGTCCACCTGCAGCGCTTCCCGCCGGATGGCGTCGCGCCAGTCGGGCGCGTTGGCCAGCAGTTAGCAGGCCCAGAACAGCGTCAAGCCCGTCGTCTCGTGCCCAGCAAAGATCATCGTCGAGACCTCGTCGGCTAGGAGATCCTCCTCCCGGTCCTCGTAGGACTCGGACAGCAGATCGAAGAGGTCGCGCTGCGCACCCGGGGAATGTGAGGCCCGGCGTCGGGCGATGATCGCCTGGATGAGCGTCCGCCAGTGCTGGCGGAATCGCGCGCGGGGGACGGTCGTCACTGTCGGCACCCAGCGGGGCAGGATGAAGTCGCTCGCCCGCGACCGCCCGATGCCGGCAGCAAAGATGAGGAGCAGGCCGCGCAGCTGTGGCCCGAAGGAGTCGATCTCCAGGGAGAACATGCTCTTGCCGGCGACCGCGAGGCTGAGGTCCTGCATGACCCCGAGCAGGTCCACGGGCGCCCCACGGGACGCCTCCAGGGGGCCGAGGCCGATCCGGTACACGCGGCCATGTGCGCGGCCAGCAGGATCACGGTGCGGGGCGTGAAGGCCGGTGCCAGGATCTGGCGCTGCCGGCGCTAGGCCTGACCCTCGCTGGCGGCCACGCCACGCCCGATGAGGGCACCGAAGGTGCGGTCGCCGGCCGCGATGCGCCGGTAGAGCTCCGGTCGCGTGGCCAGCACGTCGCACATCGCCCGCGGGCCGGCAGCTATGACGACGTCGCGGCCGAGCATGGGCAGCACGACCACCGCCTGCTCGCGGCACCGGGGCGGAAGGCCGAGTAGGCGTTGCGGCGCAGGCCGGCCAGGACACCAAGCGCGCCAACTTTGTCCCGCGCCAGCGGCGGCATGGGCGGCGTGAAACAGGCTTGCCCGCACGTGTCGGGTGCCTCGGTGATGGAATCTATCGGACAGTCCTGATCGAAGGCGGTGGCGGCCGTGCGTCGCTCGCCACATTGATACCGCTCTGCCGCGGTTTCGGGCAGGGTCCGACGCGACCGCTCCGCGTCGGGGCGCCGTGGTGACGACCTACTACCGCGCCACCGCCCGTTCCGCGGCGGCCTTGCGCCGGGGCGGCGCACTCCGCACTTCCGATCCCAGGTGGCGTCGCAGCGTGAGCGCGAGCGCGTTCGAACGCCAGGGCCGGTGCACGACGTCGACGATCGGGATCGCCGAGAGAACCTCCGGTCGCACCGTGTCAGTAGTCGAGAGCGAGAGCACGATGGGACGATCCACCATCCGCGCGGCGCGGCGGGCGAAGGCGAGGCCGAGGGAGCCCGACGGCCAGTTCTCGACGATCAGCAGGTCGAAGCGCCCCGGCTCCGCCCGTAACGCGGTCAGCGCCGCGTCCGGGTCCGTGTAGCCGATCGGCTCGTAACCAAGGGCCGCGAGGGTTTCCTCATCGTCTTGCAGCGCAGAGTGGGCGGCTCCGACGATCATCACGGTGCCGCCGGCGGGAGAGATGCCGGGCTCGGCTTCCGGGCGTGCGGGCAGCCACACCTCGAACGCGCTGCCGACGCCCGACGCGCTCCGGACATCGAAGGCCCCGGCCTGCTCCTGGACGAACTCGAAGGCCGTGGCGAGCCCGAGACCGGTCCCGGCCGGGCGGGTGGTGAAGAACGGCTCGAAGATCCGTGCGCGCGTGGCCTCATCCATCCCGCGGCCCGTGTCGCACACGCGGATGCGGGCGTAGGCGCCGGACGGCAGCTCGCCGTGAGACAGGGTCCGCCGCTCCGGTAATCGGATGCGTTCGAGCTGCACGTCTACCGCTGCGCCCGGCTCGGAGGCCTGGATGGCGTTGCGGATCAGGTTGTGGACCACCTGCTGGAGCTGCGCCGGCTCGCCATCGACGATCACGCCCTCGGCGGTCCCGGTCAGGCGGATCGCGGTCGGGTCGGCGGTCGATGTGCGGATCAGGTCCACCGTCTCGGCCACGATCGCGTCAACGGCGCTCGTGCCCTGAGATGAACTGCCCCGCCGCCCGTAATCGAGGATCTGTCCCGCGATCTCGTGGGCCCGGCCACCCGCCTGGACCAGCAACCCGATATGCTCCACCGCCCGTCCCGGATCGACCGGCATGGCATCCACGGCGATCTCGGCATGGCCGAGCATGACGTTAAGCACGTTATTGATGTTGTGCGCCACGCCGCTGGCGAAGATCCCGATCGCTTCGAGCCGCTGCGCGCGCCGGAGGGTCGCCTCGATCTCGCGGCGCTCCTCCCAGACGTGCTGGCGCTCCAGCGCTGCGCTGAAGCTTTCGGCGACGACGTGCAGCAGCCCGCGCGAGTGCCGCATCCAGGGCGGCAGGACGCTGATCGTGCGCTCGAAGCACAGCACGCCGACGATGCGTCCCCCCCGCCGCAGGCGCGCGCACGTGAACGTCGCGACCCCCTGCTCTGCCAGGGGGCGAACGAGGGCCGGGGGGCCGATCCCGTCCGCTGTCTCGACGAAGATGTAGTCTTCCGCCGCAGCGATGATGTCGGGCACCAGGGCCCGTTGCGCTAGCGGCCATCCGCGGGGCTCCGCCAGCCCCGACCGGTTCCACAAATGCACCGCCTCGGAACCGTCAAGCATCATGATGTAGCAATGGTCGGTGCAGGCACCCGTGCCCACCATCGCCATGACATCGACGATGCGCGATGCAATCTCGTCGGGCTGGCTGGCTGAGAAGTGGTTGGCGGCCTGGGCCACGACCGATTGGAACGCAATCGTCCGGCGCAGGACGAGCGTCCCTGCGCGCATCAGCAGGCCCACCCGCACCACTAGGGCCACCAAGCACAAGGCGGCCGCGTAGAGGGCCAGACGGAATCCGTCCGCCCGGGCCTGCCGCTGGTCCAGAAGGGCACGACGGGACTCTAGGAGGGCTTGGCGCGCCGCTTTGCTCGATGCGTCCGGCAGGGACCGGGTGACGGTATCGACCTGCGGCAGCAGCTCCAGGAGCTGGCGCCCGTGCAGGACGATGGCGGCGATGTCCGCGCCCCGGGCCGATGGCGCGCCCGCCGCCAGGACATTGAGCCGGGCGCGGATGTCGTCGAGGCGCTTGGGGCTCGCGTCGCGGGCGAGTTCAGAGACCCGGATCTGCAGGGCCGCGACCGCGCGGGTGAGGTCGGGATCGATATCCGGCTCGGACAGGCGATCGCTGAGCGAGTCGAAATAGGCGATTGAGTTCTGCACGAGGGCATTGCCGGTCTTGAAGCGCTCGACCATCTGCGCCTCCCGGGCGATCGCCTCAGCCAGGGTGCGCATCGCGCCGTCGTCCGGCCCGCTCGCCGCCCGCAACCCGGACAGCGCCGCCTGCATCGCGCGGAGGTGGGCCACGATCGGATCGTAGTTGCGCAGGAGCCCGGTCCGCGTCCGGAGCACGTCGTGCTGCATCCGGGATTCGGCGAGGGCGATGGCATCCACCGTGCGCTGGGTCTGCGCGTAGGCGGCGTTCATCTCGCCCTTTCCATTGATCATCAGCCACGTGAGCAGCGCGGCCAGCAGCGCGCCGAGCACGGCGGCCTGTGCAGTCAATCTCATGGCTGTGGTGGGGGCTGCGGCGGGGCGCCGGGCGCCCGCGGGGCCGTGAGGGGCCGCCCCTCGTAGTAGCCGGTGAGCGTGCCGAGAAACGCCACGATCGAGGCGGTCTGCGCGTCGGTCAGCTCCCGGCCGAGCTGCGCCCGGGCCATGAGGCGCACCGCCGCGGGGAGCATCGCGACGCCGCCATCGTCGAAGTACGGCGCCGTGACCGCAACGTTGCGCAGGCTCGGCACCCGCAGCACCTCGGCGGCCTTGTTGGGGATCGTGACGAAGATCCCGACCTTCTCGAACAGGTTGCCACCGACATTGACGCCCTGATGGCAGGCCGCGCAGCCGATGCCCTGGAACAGGGCGTAGCCCGCCCGCTCCGCCTCGGTGAGCGCGTGGGCGTCGCCGCGCAGCCACCGGTCGAAGCGGCTGTCCGGGGTGAGCAGGCTGCGCTCGAAGCTGTTGATCGCGTCGATCACCGCCGCCCGGTCGGCCTCCCGCCCATAGGCTGCCTGGAACGGGCCGGCGAGCGCCGGATCGCCTTGGACGACCGCGAGGATGCCGGGCCAGGATCCGCCCAAAAATTCCGGCTGCGTCAGGGCGATCTCGGCCTGGTCCGGCAGGCTCGGGATGTCGCCCGCCCAGCCCAGACGGAAGCTCAGCGCCGCGTTGAAGGCCGTGGGCGTGTTGCGCGGCACCGGTGTGCCGTCGGCGGTGAGGTTCCGGGCGACCGCGCTCGCGCCATTCGTGCGGATGTCGTGGCAGGTGATACAGGCCCGGTCGCCCCCGCGCGACAGCCTCGTGTCGGAAAACAGCATTCGGCCCAGGGCGACCCGGTCCGGATCCGCCCCGAGGCTGGCCGGGATCGGGGTGATGACGTCCTGGGCGTCCACGGCCTCGGCCGGCAGGGGCCGCCCGGGGGGGCCTTCCCCGGCGGTCGGCGGCAGGATGGCGAGGGCGCTGCCGATGACGGCAGCGGCGGTGGCCGCTCCCGGGGAACGGACCAAGCGCGGCAGCGCCACGGTCACAGCTTCTCGACGGGCGCGGCGAAGACGTAGCCGATGCCGCGCTCGGTCACGATCAGGCGCGGCGCGCTCGGATCCGTCTCCAGCTTGCGGCGCAGCCGCAGGATCTGGACGTCGATGCTGCGGTCGAACACGTCCTCGTGGACGCGTGTGGCCTGCAGGAGCTGCTCGCGGCTCAGTGGGCGCTGGGGGGCATCGAGGAACGCGACCAGCAGCGCGTACTCGCCCTTGCTGAGGGCGACATCCGCGCCGGCGGGATCGGTCAGGCGCCGGCGGCGCCGGTCGAGCACCCAACCGACGAAGCCGCTGCGATGGGAGTCCTGAACCCGCGCCGGAGCAGGCGCGACCTCGGCCCGCCGCAGGATGACCCGGACCCGCGCCAGCAGCTCGCGCAGGCCGTAGGGTTTGACGATGTAGTCGTCCGCACCAAGTTCCAGGCCGATCACCCGGTCGATCTCGTCCCGGCGATGGCCGGTGGTGATGATTACCGGCAAATCGCTTTTGGCGCGCAGGTCGCGCAACAGGTCGAGGCCGTTCTCCGACCCCAGGCGCAGGTCGAGCACCACGAGGTCGAACGCCTCCTCAGCGAGCCGTCTCTCCGCCTCGCTCCGGTCGGTCGCCGGGGTGACGTCGACGTCGTGGTCGGCGAAATGGTCAGACACGATGCGCTGCATGCCCGCATCGTCCTCGATGAGCAGGATGCGCGTCGTACCGGCCCGCGCGCCTCGACTTTGGCCCCGGCCCAGACTGGGTTCGAACATCGCCAACTCCATCCCGCGACAGCCTGCCGCGATGGCACGATCTCGACAGGCCGGCTCGGGGATCGAGAGTGCCGCCCAGATCGGGAGACCGTCGCGTCCGTGGCCAACCCATTCCGGCGGCCTATCAGAGCGCGTCCGGATATCGGGTCTTGCACGGCTGGGTTGATATCACGGGCCCAAAAAGATTGCGCCCTTCATAATGTGCGCGCCAGCACAACGCGAGCATTCGCGCGGGACATAGCTGCATCATTCGAACAAAAACCTACTCGTTACAACTGTAATAAAATCGGTCCTGAGTCGACATGGCGATGTAACTATCAAATAACACGATCAATCTCTCGCATCAGAGAGGTGATCATGACGGACGCCGTGATTTCAGAGATCCGCTTGTTGAGGCGAAGACATTGCCGCACGTCTGGATCTGATCACAGGGACTCTATCGCTGATTGTGCAGGGCTGCCGCTCCGAGCGTGCTCTGCCGCTGCGGACACCCGTTCGGCGCACGAGCGCGTGTCGAGACACTGGCCGAGCGCCGGGGGCGATGACAACCCGATCGGGCACAGATCGAGCCGGTCTCCGGCTCAGGGCGGCCCGGCCTCATCGCCGGACGCGGCACGCCGATCGGCGCGCGGCGGTCTTCTGCTATGGCTGCTCGATGCCCTGGTGATCAGCTTCGCCTACGGCGGCTGCATTCACAATATTCACCCAGATTACGTTGATTTTCTGCGCGATATCGACCGAATAAACTCGCGCTAGAACGCTTTCTATTGAGTTCGCGCCTTCTTTCGATGCAGCGCGACGCAATCATTGTCCGAAAAAATCCTTCCATCCGCGGCGGCACGTCGGGGCTGACGTCCCAGCATCGCCCGCGCGACCAGATTGGGACACACGATCATGTCGCTCAACGTCTTATGCATCTCGTGGGGAACCACGGGCAATCTCAGTCCCGTGCTCACGGCGGCCCGGCAGCTACGCCGGGCGGGGCACCGTCCGCGGGTCATGGCCGATCCCGCCATGGGCGGCGAGGTCGAGGCCGCCGGCTTCCCCTTCGTCGGGTGGCGCCGGGCTCCGACCGGGACCGCTGCCGATCCAGCCGACTTCTCGGATCTCGCCGACTGGCTGCGCCAAGCCATGTTCGCCCCGGCGGGCGCCTACGCCGCGGACACGCTCGACGAGATCCGGCGGCTCCCGACCGACGCGGTCCTTAGCATAGACCTGCTGGTCGGCTGCGCCCTGGCCGCCGAGGTGGCCGGCATCCCGCACGCCGTCCTGTCGCCGCATATCAGCATCCGTCCGCTGCCCGGTATGCCCCCAGCTGCGAGCGGCCTGGCGCCGCCGCGGACCGAGGCGGAGCGGGTCGCGGTGAACGCGGCGACCGACGCGATCGTCTCGGCGATGGAGAGCGGCCGGCCGGCGCTCAACGCCGCACGGCGCTCCTTCGGGCTGCCGCCGGTAGCCAGCGCGTTCGCACATTTCGAGCGGTCCGAGCGCGTCCTCCTGGCGATTAGCCGGGCGTTCGACTTCGACGCGGCGATGCTCCCCGCCAATTACCGCTACATCGGCCCGCTGCTTGACGCGCCGATCTGGTCGCGGGGCGCCCGGACCGCGTGGTCCGGGATGGGCCGGCCGCGCATCCTCGTCGCCGGCAGCACCGGTGCCCAGAACCAGACCGACCTCCTCCGGCAGATCGTGCGCGCCGTCGGGACAGTCGAAGCCGAGACCATTGTGACCACCGGCCCGAACGTTGAGGCCGGTGACTTAGACGCCCCCGACACCCTCCGCGTCGTGGCGACCGCCTCCCACGAAGACCTCATGACCGAGGCCGACCTGGTCATCTGCCAGGGCGGCCACGGCACCGTCAGCCGCGCGCTGCTGCACGGCGTGCCGCTGCTGGTGATCCCGCTCGCCCGAGACCAAGCCGACAACGCAGCCCGGATCGCGCTGCGCGGCGCCGGCCTGCGCCTGCCCGCGGCGGCCAGCGCGGGCGAGATCGCGGCAGCGGTCCACCGGCTCCTGGCGGAACCGGGATTCCGTACAGCCGCCGGGATTCTCGGCGCCGCCGTGCGGGCTGATCTCGACGCGGGTGGGCTCGCCCGTGAGATCGGCGCGATGGTCGCCGCGCACCGGGATGCCGCGTCCCGGGACGAGGGCCGGCTTTGGGCCTGAGGGGGGATTGCCGCCGTGCCGGCACGGGCCCGCATCCATCCCGACTCGCGGGCCTTCTCGGCGCTGCTCGGGCTGCTCGCGGCGCTCCCGACCTTCGGGATCGACATGATCCTTCCGAGCCTGTCGGAGACGGCGGCAGCGCTGCACGTCCCGGCCGCCGCGATGGGCGCGGCCATGGCAGTCTACCTGCTCGGCCTCGGAGCCGCGCTCCTGGTCTACGGGCCGGTCTCGGACCGACTCGGACGCCGGCCGGCGATCGTCTGCGGCTGCCTCCTGCTGATCGGAGGCAGCATCGGCTGCGCCGCTTCACGGACGCTGCCGCATTTCCTGCTGTTCCGGGCCGTCCAGGGGATCGGCGCGGCCGGTCCCGGCATGGCGGTCTTCGCGATGGTGCGCGACCTGTTCGCCGGCGAGGCGGCGCGCGCCCGGATGTCGTTCGTCGTCCTGACCGTCAACGTCGTGCCGATGGTCGCCCCGACGCTGGGGGCCGGCCTGATGGATGTCGGCGGCTGGCGCCTGATCCACGCCGCGCCGACCGCCGCCGCCCTGGCGGTCCTGGCGGTGATCCCGCAGGTCGCAGAAACCCTTCCCCGCTCCCCCTGTCCCGCTCCGGCCGGGATCCTGCGCTCCTATCGCGGGATCCTGGCGGGCCGCGTCTTCCTCGGCCATGCACTCTGCAACGCCGCGGCGGCGGGCGCAGTCTTCGCTTACATCACGGGCTCCGCGCTGGTGTTCATCGGCGCCCTCGGGTTCAGCCCGTCGGCCTACGGGCTCGTCTTTGGGGCGAGCTCCCTTTCGGTGATGGCGAGCGCCGCCCTGAACGGCCGCCTCGCCGCCCGGGGCATCGGCCCCCACCGGGTGATCGGTGCCGGTCTCGCCGGAGCGACCCTCTTGGCAGCGATGCTCCTCGTCGATGCCCTGGCCTGCCCGCCTGCGGCAGCGCCGGTGATCGCCGCGATGGTCGGCATGGGTCTGGCCTTCGGCCTCGTCTCGCCGAACGCCATCCACGGCGCGACGGCGGCGGCTCCTGAGGCCGCCGGCACCGCCGGCGCCGTCGCGCTCTGCCTGCAGATGGTCGGGGCGGCCGTCGCCAGCGATCTCGTCGCCCGGTTCTTCGACGAATGCTCCGCCCTGTCGATGGCTGCCGCGATGCTCGGCGGCTGCTTCGCGGCGATAGCCGCCTATGCCGGCCTCGCGCGCCCGGCCGTCCTTCCGTCCTCGTCCCGCTCCCCCTCCCAGCGACACGGAGAACCCGCATGATCTTCGACCCGCCCCCGTGGCAGCCGGTCCACCTGACCCGCGACGGCTTTCGGCTCGCCCATATCGAGGCCGGACCGCTGACGCCCCAGGGGAATCCCCTGCTCCTGATCAACGGCTGGACCGGCGATCACGGCGTCTTCACGCCACAGATCGCGCACTTCTCCCGTACGCACCGCGTAGTGGCGGTCAACCTGCGCGGCCACGGCGCCAGCGACGCGCCCGAGGGGAACTACACGATGGAGGGCTTCGCCGACGACATCGCGTGGCAGTGCCGGACCCTGGACCTGGCGAAACCGGTCGTCATCGGTCACAGCCTAGGCGGCGCGGTGGCTCTGGAGCTGTGCGGCCGCCATCCCGACCTCGCCGCCGGCCTCGTCATGGTCGACACGATCGTCCTGCCGTCGCCCGACGCGGCTGGCAGCGCCGAGATCGAAGGCCTGCTGGCGGGCGTTGGCGGCCCGGACTATCGGACCGTCGTGCGCGACATGGCCTGGGCGATCGGGTGCGACTACGACCATCCGGCGCGGCGGCAGGCGCTCTTCGACACGTTCATCCTCGGCCCGGCCCAGCGGACGCCGCAGCACGTGGCCTACGCGGCGCTGCGCAGCATGGTGCTGCACCACGACCCCGTCCCGGCCGCACGCGCCTGCCGGATCCCCATGGCCTACATCTCGGCAGATGTACCCTTGGTTGAGACGGCGCGGAATCTGGACAGGCTGCGCGAGCTCTGTCCGCAGCTCGTGACGGCCAAGACGCTGCTCGCAGGGCATTTCAACACGATCGAAGTCGCGGATCAGGTCAACGCGATGATCGAGCGGTTCCTGGCCGTGGGCCTCAAGAGCCGCGGCCGATAGGACGCACACTCCTTCCCACCCGCAGGAGGCCGCACGGCGCGTGTGCCCGGGGCGGCATCCAGGACGGATGCCGCCCGGTTCCGCGAGTCCGTATCACGAGTCGAGCCGCGTCCCCGGCCGGTCGCCCAGGAGGCGCCGCGCCGACGCGATGACCTGGAGGGTCTGGGGGCTCAGCTGCTCCTGGCGCGCCCGCCACGCGTAGCGACGCAAGCGCGTGACGAGGTCCATTGCGCCGAAGATCCCGTGATCGAGGCCCTTGATCACGGACTCGGTGATCTTGCGCCTCAACAAAGTCTCGAAGATGTCGTGGTCCGCCTGCTCTGTCCGCATGAGGATTTCTCCCGTGAAGCGGACTCGTTCTCGGCGGGGCAGGTTACGGCACGATTTCAGGATTCCTGACACGCACGATGCGGCGCACGAGACGTGTTCTTCCGCACGGATCGAACGCTCGGACAACCAGGCACGCCGTGTGTTATGACGGTAACCATCGGCTCAGCATTGGACATGATCGTGTAGCTTCGGCCTTCGAGGCTTCTCTCGCAAAGTAGCGACGAGGATGTGTCGATGAATGGAAACGAAGATCGGATGCGACAGGCCGGCTCGCGCGAGCCTCCCGAGGGTATCCCGACGCTGATGGTGGCCGAACTGGAGGCCGATCCGCACGGCGCGTTCCGCACCTGGCGGCCCCGGCTGCCCGTCATCGGCCACGAGGTGGCAGGATTCGTCGTCCTCCGGGCCGCGGACGTCGATCGGCTGATGCGCGATCCGCGCGTCCAGGCGACGGAGACGCTCTACCCCAAGACGCGCGGGATCCCAGAGGGCAGGCTCTTCGACATCTTCGCGCACGGGATGCTCACCGCCAACGGGGCGGTCCATCGCCGGCGCCGCTCGCCCTTCACCCGAACCTTCGCGGCCCGGATGATCGAAGGCCTACGCCCCCGAATCCGCGCGGCCGCGGAGAGCCTCGTCCGGGACTGGCTGCCGGACGGCGAGATCGATCTCGTCGAGCGCTATACCGCGCTGATCCCGGCCCAGACCATCGCCGACATCCTCGGTCTGCCGCAGGGGGACATCCCCCGCTTCACGCACCTCGCCTACGAGGTCTCCCGGGTCCTGAGCTTCACCTTCGGACCAGAGGACGTCCCGAACCTCGAAGCGGCGGCGGTCGCGCTGCAGGATTACGTGCGCGCGATCCTCGAGGCGCGCCGGTCGGCGCCGCAGGACGATGTCCTGTCACGCTTCCTCGCGGAGGCCGAGGCGGCGGGCGATCTCACCCCTGAGGAGGTGGTCGTCCAGCTCGTGCAGATGATCATCGGCGGCACCGACACGACCCGGGTCGCCGGCGCCATGCAGGCGGCGCTGCTGCAACAGCATCCGGAGCAATGGGCGGCGGTGAGCCGCGATCCGGGCCTGATCCCGGCCGCCGTGGCGGAATCCCTCCGCTACGAGCCGAGCGTCGGCTCCGCGGGGCGGGTCGCCCGCGAGGCGATCGACCTCGACGGGTACGTCGTGCCGGCCGGAAGCATGATCATGCTCTCGACCTTGTCGGCCCTGCGGGACGAGGCAGTCTACACGCACCCCGACGCGTTCGACATCGGTCGCGCCGACCTTCCGCGCCTGCATCCGATCTTCGGCGGCGGCGCGCACCGGTGCATCGGCGAGGCCTTGGCCCGGATCGAGCTGGAGGAGGGTCTGGGCGCCCTGATACGCCTCGCTCCGGGCCTACGCCTGACGGGCGCGATGCCGGTCATCCACGGCCACGCTGGCATCCGGCGCATCGGTCCAATGCGGGTCGCGGCCTGATCGGGCCCAAATCCGACCCGGGGCCGCCGTTTCGTCGGCGCGCCGAACGACATCCGGCCCGCTGGGCCTGATGTCGCGCGAGCATCTGCCGATCGCCCTCGAAAAATCTGATTTCTGAACACTTCCGCGAATATAAGACAATCGATCTCTGTTTCTGCTGTCATGAATTATCGATTTCTCGAAATCGCTGCGCAATCTAAAGAAAGTAAATATGAAGCTCCACACATCGGAGCATATGATCATGATCTTCAAGCGGAAAAAATCTCTTCCCGGCGCAGCGGCGGGAGCCCTTCTCCTGTCGCTTGCTGTCCCGGCCGCCGCGCTGTCGCAGACGGTCCCGCGCTTCGCGCAGCCCGACGTGCCGAGCCCTACCGCACGGTCACGTCCGCTTCTGCACGGGACGAGCCGGGACGTCCGCTCACCCACGATCGAGCGTGAGCACATCCGGGCGCAGCGCATCATCAACCGCATCTGCTCGGGCTGCTGATGTCGGCGATGGTCCTTCCGCAATCCAGCGCCGCGGCGGCCACGGCTCCCTGGTTCGGCCGGCCGCGCCGCGGGGCCGGGGCGGCTCTGGCTGTCCGCCGCCACCGCGCCGCTGCGGCCTGGGGCGGCGCGCTCCTCGCCGCGGCACCAGCGCCGCTGCTCCTAGGCCTCGCATCCGCGACCGGGTCGGAGTCCATCACCCTGGGCCTCGCCGGGCTGGCCCTGACATCGCTCGCGCTGCAGGTGCGGCGCCTGCGCTCCGCCGCCCGGGTCGTGACGCGACATCGCGACAACCTCGCGCGTTTGGCGGCACCGGCGGTGGCTCGATTGGTTGCCGAAACCGACACCGTCACCTTGCGCGCCGGCTGGGAGCAAGAAGCGACGGTGTTGTTCGCCGACATCCGCGATTTCACCAGACTCTGTGAGACCATGCCTCCGGGCGATGTTGCGGCCTTCCTCGCCGAATTCCGGCGCCGCGCCGCGGGGGCGATCGAGGCGGCGGGCGGCCTCGTCGACAAGTTCGTCGGCGACGAGGTCATGGCCGTATTTGGCGTGCCGCACGCGGCGTCCGACGATACGGATCGCGCCGTCGCGGCGGCCCGCTCTCTGGCCGCCGCCATGCTGGCCTGGAGTCGCGAACGGGGGCGGCCCGGTCTGCCGCCGGTCCAGATCGGGATCGGCCTCCACCGAGGTTCGGTCTTCGTCGGCGCCATCGGGGTGGAGCGCGTCGAGTTCACCGTGGTGGGCGATACCGTCAACGTCGCCCGCCGTCTGGAGCAGATGACCCGCACGACGGCCTGCGACTGCATCGCCTCGGAAGCCGTGGTGCGGGCTGCGACGTACGGGGAGGCGCGGGTCGTCGCCGTTCAGCCCGTGCGCGGCGCGCGTGCCGTCCTGCGCCTGTTCGCTCTCGCTTTGGCCCCTAGCGGCCGGGCGCCATCTCCGATGGATCGCGATTCATCCGCATGAGTGCTGAACAGGGACGTCGAGGCCGGTTCTGGAGGCGCCATCCGGCAGCCGTCCTCGGACTGGCCGTACTCCTGGCGGGATTGGCCGGCGCGGCCAGCATCGGGCCGCGCCTTCTCGGGCCGAACACCTACGCGTCCGTCCCATCGATCGAGACGCGGCCGGACTTCCATGATCCTGCGCTGCTGGCGCGGGCCTGGACCCTGCCGGTGGCCGCGGCGTACCGAAGGCGGCCTTACGAGTACCAGAGCAATCCAAGTTTCTGGGGTGGCAGGCCGAGGTTGCGAGCAGCGTGGCTCCCGGCGTCACGTTAATCGATCACCTCGTCGGCGCGAGCCAACACGGGTTGCGGGACGCTCAAGCCAAGCGCGTCTGCGGCTTTCAGGTTGATGACAAGCTTGAACACGCTCGGGCGCTCGATCGGCAGGTCGGCCGGCTTAGCTCCACGCAGGATGCGGTCGATGTAGAACGCGGAACGTCGGATCAGGCGACCGTAATCCGCTCCGAAGGAGAATAGGGCACCCGCTCTCGTCGCAGGCTCGAAGGTGCCGAAGTGGGGCACGCGCAGGCTCTTGGCCGCTTCATCAATCGCCTTGTCAGCATCGCCGCGATTGAAGTTCGGATCCGCCGTCACGAGGAGTGCGTCGGCTTGGGCTGCCTGCAATGCATCGCGCAACGGCGCAGCCCGAGCCTTTGCAACCACGATGTTGGTGGACGGGTATCCGTGCTCCGCGAGCGCCCCTCCGAGAGCATCGTAGCTGTGGTTCGTTGGGTTGACGAGCACCGCGAGGTGAGCACGTCCGGGACGGACCTCTGAGAAGATCTCCGCACATTTGACGTGCTGCTCAACCGACGCCACCGTGAGCGCGGTGACGTTGCCTTTGGGTCTCGCCAGATCGCCAGCTAGCCCGGCAAGCACCGGCTCGCTCGCGGCTCCGACCACGATAGGGATCGTTTGTGTGGCCGCCGAGGCTGCCAGTGCACCCGAGCTCGAATGGGTCAGCAGCAGGTCCGGCTTAAGCGCGACAAGCTCGGACGCAAGGGCCGGCAAGCGATCAAAGTCACCGTCGGCATGCCGCGTAACAATCTCGATCGTCCGGCCTTCGGTCCATCCATACTCGTCGAGGGCAGCGCGCAGCGCCGTCGGCCAAGAACCGTTAGCCAGGGACGCGGCACCATCTGTGAGGAGAAGTGCTAGACGCGGTAGCCTTCGCTGCGCGCGAGGCTCAGCGGCCGCAAGCCCCGACAAGGTGAGCCCGAGAACAAAACCTCGTCGCTTCACTGCATCACCTCATCGGTGTCGGCTGGCAGTATCACCGATATAGGCCGTGTGGGTGCTGCAGTCGCCCGGGGCAGATCGTGCGCGAGAGCGGAGACAATGTCCGCTTCCCTAGGATTTCGTTGAAAAACTCGCTGTCGGCCTGGATCGATGTTTGATGGGGGCTCGGCTGAGGGTCTCCCCCAGCCAATCAGACTAGGCTCGGCTGCCCCAGCGGGATCAACTTGGCCAGCTTCCGTAGGTTCTGGGCGGCGGCCGCGAGGTGGAATTCGTCCCGGGCTCCATCCGGCCCCCGCAACCGAAGCCGATCCAGCTTCAGGATCCGCTTGAGGTGGGCAAACAGCATCTCGACCTTCTTGCGCTCCCGCCGCGAGGTACGGCCCGCCTCCGAGGCGCAGATGTCGCACGCCATCTGCCGGGCGCCCTCGTGGATTGAGCGTGGGATCTTGCGGGCGGATGCGTTGGGGCAGCACCGTGGCTTCAGCGCGCAGGCATCGCAGTCGTGCTTGCTCGCGCGGTTGCGTAGCATCCCGTCTGCGTCGACGAGCGGAGGCGGTGACCTGTAGACCTTCTGACGTTGCCGCAGGTGCTTGCCGGCCGGGCAGGTGTAGGCGTCAGAGCCAGGGTCGTAGGTGAAGGCTGATCGGCTGAAGGTGCCGTCCCGGCGCTCAGACTTGTCGAAGACGGGAATGTGCGGCTCGATGCCCTGCTCATGGACGAGCCAGCCCAGCATCGCGGCCGATCCGTAACCGCTGTCGCCGGCGAGCCGTGCCGGGTAGAGGTCGAAGCGCTCGCGCGAGCGCACGATCATGCGCTTGGCGGCTGTGACCTCGGCCTGCCGGATCGCGGTGGTCGGCTCGACGTCCACGATGACCGCGTGGTCGAGGTCGATC
>NZ_JAKSXX010000139.1 GCF_022829385.1 Methylobacterium sp. J-070
TACAGTTACACAATCGTCAATGGCCACCCGGTGCTCGTCGAGCCAGGGAGCCGGCGCATCGTGGAGGTGATCGAGTGATGGCCAATTCCCGCATATCTGATCCGACGGGCCCCAATCTACCACTCTCCGCGATCTACCGCCGACCGAGCCTACTCCCGGCGATCCGAGCGGACCTGGGCAATCGCGTAGATGAAGCCGCTCAGCAGATGCTGTGGCTGTAAAGTCGCGGTTAGCTATCACAGAAAATCGGTCGGAACGGCGAGCTTGACCATTCGTTCTGCCGACATGGAACACTATCGATCCACCCTTGCGAGCACGGCGATCGCAGTCATCGGACTGCTTGTCGCCGCCCATGCCCTACACCCGGGCAACTACGAGCAATCGGATCGTAGGTCGCGGGTCGTTACAGTGGCCATCGAGGCTCCGTCGCCTCCTACGATCTGGAGCAACCCACCGAGGAAACTGCACAGCAGCGAGCCCGCCATGCTGATGGCAGATAGCCAAGCGTTGCTGGCGCATCGTCCGACGGTGGCTCTGCAGTCGGGAGTGCGAATGTTGCCGACATTATCGGGCAGGCTGGTGCCACCAGCCTCGCATGGGAACGCCGCAGAGGGCGACCCTATTGGCGATCTGATCCGCAACTTGGACCTCGATCAGAACAGCTGACAACCCAATTCTCTACTGCCTACGCGAACCTATCCGTAGGGACCGCTGAACAGGTCGCCGAGCGCCTTCCGGCAGAACAGTGTGCGCCAGCGTCGCCTCTGATGCTCCGGCCGGTCGTGGATGATGTGGCACCTCTGGCAGAAGGCGGCGAGGTTGGCGTCCGCGTTGTTGGCGGTGTCGTGGTCCCGATGGGCCGTGGCCAGCACGACTTTCGTCACCCTGACCCCAGCCCCGAGATCGTCAAGGCTCGGAGGGTTGGAGACCGGCTTCCCCCTCTCGTCGCGCCCCGTGCCCAGCTCCCGGTCCCACCAGCGGCCATCCGAGAGGCAGTAGACCTTCTGCCCACGTGGTCGCCCAACCCCCTCGCAGCGCCACCAGCCCGCCCGAACCGGATCACGGCCGAGAGCTGCGGCCAGTCGATGGGGTAGAAGAAGCGGTGCTCGGGCCGGATCGGCATGGGGCGCTGAGAGCGAGGGACCGACCCACTCTACGGCTGGCTGAAAGGGCCGTTCTGTACCATCTCCGCCACAGTGGCGAGCCGACGTGACGGGACGCTGCAACCAAACCGCAACCGAGATGTTGTGTCGCTCGGTCGTGTGTATCGCGATGTATTCCGACAATCTAACGCATATTCATGGATGGTTTACTATACCGGATCGCACGACCGGCCGGTGATGTGTCCATAAAACTACA
>NZ_JAKSXX010000140.1 GCF_022829385.1 Methylobacterium sp. J-070
ATGAAACGGATCAGCGCGATGTTGACGGCCATCAAGGCGCTGGCCCCGATCCCCTGGAGCACACGCGCGGCGACCAGCGTCGGCAGGGACCAGGCCAGGGCGCAGATGAGCGAGGCGCCGATGAACAGGATGAGGCCGGCGACGTAGATCCGCTGCTGCCCGACGATCTCACCAAGGGCCGCGATCGGCAGTAGCGTCGCCACGACCGCGAGCTGGTAGGCGTTCACGATCCAGACCGAGGCACCAGGATCGACCCTGAGGTCGGCGGCGATGGTAGGCAGCGCCGTGTTGGCGATGGCGGTGTCGAGCGTGGCGAGCGCCACCCCGGTGAGCACTGCGGCCATCGCCCGGCCGCGTTGGCCCGCCGGCAGCCCGTCGTGAGCTATCGCGGTCGGCTTCAGGGTCGTGACAGACATTCGGAGGGGATGTCTCGCGTTTCGAACTGACCTCGGACTGCGCCGCCTGCTTCGCCTTGGCAATCACGCGGTGTCATCACCTCTGCACGAGAGGGCGCCGCCATTTTCCCTTTGGAGAGAAGATGTCGACCCAAATGCATCGAGCACCCCAGCCATGGTCTCGGCCCCAGGCTTGGCGAACTGGCGGCCGGAAGCTGACGCTTGATACCCCTCACGAGGTCCGAAATAGGTTTGTCGTAATCCTTCCCTCAACCAATGACCGTCCAGCCGGAGCGCCCTATCTCGCGTGCGAAGGAGATGGGCCATGCCGACTCAGACCGTCCTTGCCGCCGCCGCGCTGGCGCTCGCACACGGTTTGCCGCAGCCGCTTCCCTCCGTCTCAGCCACGACGAGCTACCATCGGGCCGAGGTGAATGGCGTAGGCGTCTTCTACCGCGAGGCCGGCCCGCGCGACGCGCCCACGATCCTGCTGCTGCATGGCTATCCGTCATCGTCGCGGCAGTGGGACGCGCTGCTGCCGCTGCTCGCCGACCGGTACCACCTGATCG
>NZ_JAKSXX010000141.1 GCF_022829385.1 Methylobacterium sp. J-070
GGCGACCGACGAGATCGGCGGCCAGATCGCGGCGATCCAGGCGGCCACGGGCCGGGCCTCGGAGGCGATGGGGCAGATCGCCCGCACGATCGCCAGCGTGAGCGAGATCAGCGGCGCGATCGCCTCGACGGTGGTGGAGCAGACCGCGGCCACGGGCGAGATCTCGCGCAATGCCGGCGAGGCGGCGCGGGGCACGCAGGACGTCTCGGCCACGGTGGCCCGGGTGCGGGCGGCGGCGGGGGAGACCGGCAGCGCCGCCGCCCAGCTGCTCGACGCCGCCGCCGCGCTCGCCACGCAGTCGCTCACCGTCAAGCAGGACATCGACGGCTTCCTGC
>NZ_JAKSXX010000148.1 GCF_022829385.1 Methylobacterium sp. J-070
GCCTTCCAGCACGATGCGGATCTGCTCCTCGGCCGAGAACTGCCGGCGCGTGGCGCGGCGGATGTCCTTGATCCCGGCTTCTGCCGGCTTCCGCGCCGGCCCGGACGTCTGTTTCATCTTCGTGCCTCAGGGCTACGATGAACCAGCCATCCTCCGTTCGTGAAGACCCTCGATCTGTCTCAGGAGTGCCGACGGCGGACAGGCCGCCTCTACCGCCCGCGAGAATTCTCGTTCGGTCGGATCGGCTGAGGTCGCTCGCTGCCCCTCCTCTGAGCAGGAGAGGGCCCGGTAGCCAGCGTGGGCCTCAGGGCTGGATCGACGACTCGGCCCGTGTGGCTGCCTCGTCGAACTTCGCTTCCAGCCATGGGCTCACGCCGCGCAAGCCAGCAACGACCTCACGCGCCCAGGCCACGTAGGCGAGACGCCGGCTGACTGACCAGTCTGGCGCGGCGCTCGCGGCGACCGCTCTTAGGTTGCTCGTCTTGTCGGCCAGCTTGATCAGCTTAGCCCGGTCCGACTTACCGGCCGCGCTCTCGACCTGCCGCCGCTTCCGCTCGGCCTTCGGCAAGCTCTTGTCGTCGGTCAGTTCCTCGACGGTGCGGGCCACTACCTCGCCCCAGGTCTGCGCGATCAGATCCCGCGGCACCTCCTGATCTTCGATCGCGTCGTGCAGCAGCGCGGCGAGGATCAGATCGACGTCGGTCCCGTCCGTCGCCTCTGCGACAAGAGCGGCAACCTCAAGCAGGTGGTTCACGTAGGGCTCTTGCGCCGCGCCCTTGCGCCGCTGGTGGACGTGCCAGCGCGCGACCGCGTCGGCCGCCTTCAGCACCTGAACCAAATTCGTCATTCCGCATCCTCCGTTCGTCATACCGTCCGGGCTCATGGCGCCACTGCATAGCTCAGCCCGCGCCACCACCCGCACGAATTCTCGATCGGTCTGATCGGTCGAAGTCGCCCGCTGCCCTCCGGCAGCCCTTCTTCGGTTCCGTATCCACAACCTGCCTCTGTGGATCTCCACTATCCGTGGGGTGAGCCGTTCTGAACCCTAGGCTGATCAAGAGCGCCGGGGCCACGGATCGCCCTCCCCCCTGCGGAGCCACTGCAGCCATTCCCGGCTGATGATCCGAAGCACGTTCGGGTCATTCGTCCGGCCTTGGTGGCGTCGCTCCTAGATAGTCAGTAGGCCGTCGCCCTCCGCGAGCCGGATCGCGGCCAGTGCGCGTCGCCGAGTCAGGGCTCGCCAAGGCAGTTGCAGCCGGAACGGTCCATGTCGGCCGGGCGACACGGTCAAGTCAACGGTGCGGGGGGCCTCGCAGCCGGGGACCTGCCGACCGTGGCCAGTCTTCACGGGGCGCTCGAACCGCGCAGCGGTATGGACAGGGCTGGGTCCGCTTCGCTGCAGCGGGCGTAGAAGCAGCCCTGAACCTGACCGGCTGCGGGTAGGGCGAAGCGCCCGAACACCGGCCCTTCGCCGTAAGGCTCGATCTTCGTATCCAGATGACCGACGCGCTCGACGTCCTCGCCATAGGAGCAGGTCGGGGCATAGTTGACGTCGCAGGCTACCTGCGCGGATCGGTTGCAGTCGTTGAAGACCTGGAACACGTAGGTCCGCTCATTCGCCGTTCCGCGGATGCCCCGCCTGTGCTCCAGACACATGGAGGTCGTACCGTCGGCCCTGGGTGTCCGCTCGTACTTGCTCCATTCCACCGGTCGCTCCTGTGCAGCCTGAGCAGTGACGACGCACATGGCGAGGGCAAGAGGTCGCACGGGGACCGCGCTGAAGCGTGGGTGCAGCATATGGCAACGGCGCTGGCTGCTGGCCGGCAGGTCCAGCAGAACCGCGGTTCTGACTGTCCGATGTATCTTGTCTTTCTCTGCCGACTTGAGGGGCGGCCACCCCAGATGACGAACGTGACCACTGCCTGGCGCTGTCGAGCTTACCAGCCTATGAGCCCGGCATGGCCAAGCGCATCAAGCTGCTTCCGCAGGAGCGGGGCACCGTCCTGTTCGACGTCGTCTTCGAGGACGGCAGTCGCGCCTCGAACCGACGCGTGCCTATGGAGATCCTGGGCGGCTTGGACGGCGATCAGCCGGCCCGCGAACTCATCGAGCAGCATGAGGCCGAGATCGCCCAGAAAGCCGGTCGGCCGGCGCGGGCGATCCAGAGCCTGACGCGAGCCGCCAAGCCGGAGCCGAAGCCCGCGCGGGAGTAATGCGCGGCGTTCAGGCTCGCAGGAAGGCCTCCAGCTCCTCGGCCATCACTGAGGCGCAGGAGGCCTCGTGCAGCGTCAGCCACCGCCGCATCAGCTCCGCCCGGATCGGAAGCGCGCTCAGCTTCGTTGAGAAGGCGGCTGGCTGGCAAGGGAGGACCATGGAGAGCGAACCCTGTCCTGTAGAAGTCCGGCACGCGGTCGTCGGGGCCATTATGATGGCGCTGGGTGCCTACGTCGGGGGCGGCGCGCTCTGGACCTGGTTGTTCTGGGCAGACCAACACATCGACGCCTCGCGCCTGTTCGCGCTGCTGTTCGCGTTCGTATCCATCACGGGCGGCTGGACACTGATCGAGAGGTGGCTGGCCGGCGAGTGGTTCGAGGGTCGAAAGCACCGGTGGAACAGCGACACCACCGATATGCAGGACCACTCTGGCTCTCATCCCGGGACCGCAGATGGCTCAGGATCAAATTGTGATCTCGGATCTAGCGATAGCGGTTCCTGCTCAAACTGATTGGATGCGGCTGCCGCAGCATCGCCCGCACCTGTGCGACGTGCGGCGGCTCGGGGATCCCGAGCAGATCGGCCAACGGAGCCTGTCGCTCCGACGTCAGTGGATCCGGGTGCCGTGAGGGCATGCCGGAATAATTCGTCGGCGCCCGCGGGCATCGACCTACACGATGGTACCAATGTGCTTCGAGACGCGGAAGGCCACGAGCCAATCGCCTCGGACGCGGGATGACCTCGGTTCCTCGACCTGCGGCAAGGTGCCCATCGCCTCGTGACAGTTCACCGGATCGACCCCGCCGCCCGCAGTTCGCGCTCCAAGCCCTCACGGAGGACGTTCAGCGGGTCATCGTTCGAGGCCTGCGGCGGACGGATCTCCTCCACCGGCGCGGGTGGAGTGTCGAGTAAGGCGCGCGCCGCGTCGGCCCGGGCCTCATTCAGCCCAGGACGCCGCAAGAGAGCTTTAACTGAGCGGATTATCGTCCGCATGCCGACTGACCGTGTCGCTCACGCCGCCAGCAACGCGGTCCACACGCCCGCCGTGTCGACCTGCTTGGCACACACCACGGCCCCATCGGCCGAGCGGCGAACCTCGACGACGTGCGGCACGCCTGAGGCCAGAGGCACATCCAGCCCGAGGTCGAAGCCCACCCGGCCGTCTCCCACGCCGGCCGCGGCGAGGTCCGCGCGGTACTCGCCTGCTACGGCGAACGCCACCACAGCCCCGTCCACCGTCACGTCCAGGCATACCGGGGCGTCGGGCTGGACGGCGTCCTGCGCCCATCCGGCCACGTGCAAAACGCCGTTCGCGCCGACCACACAGCGGTCCAGCCACGCCCGCACCGGGCCCAGGCCGACGGCCTCACCCGACGAGACGGCGCGTCGGGCCAAGCGCCCCCGCAGCGCGGCCAGTTCGGGGCCGAGTTCGGCCCGCGAGGCGTAGGGTACGGGGCGGGTGCCCGCGTTCAGCGCCTGGACACCACCGAAGCCACAGCGCACGCCCGGGGCGGCCAGGAAGCTCTCCGCCGGGGTGTTCTCGGCCATGAGAAGGTCGTGGCTGTCCAGCTCGATGTGCCAGTAGGTCAGGTCGACCGCCGCCTCGCCGCGCGTGATCGACGTGCCGTTCACCAAGTGGCCGGCGGCGACGAACAGGCCGTCGACCATCAGGGCGTGGTCGGGCAAGACGAGCAGGTCGCCGGCGGGCATGCCTTCGGCTAGGGCGCCGGCGCGGATGCGCACCGGGAGGTCATGCTTGGGCGTGGCGAGGCCGTGAGTCGGCTGACAATCGGCCCGCTGCCGCAACGCTATGAGACGGAGTTCACGAGCGGTAAGCGGGGGCAAAGGCTTGCGGCATCCCGCATGCGGACCTTCCAGGGCTCCCCTCTCGCACAAGTAGCGGTGCATCGGGTGACGGCCTCTATGGTCGCGGCTTACCGAGACGAACGTCTGAAGAATGTGAAGGGGGAAACCGTCCGCCGGGAACTGACGGTCCTCCGGCACTGCATCGAGTTGGCAACCCTGTACGTCAGATCACCCTCCCCTCCCCCCTCGAAGGTCAGAGGTCGACGGCTTCCAAAGGGGGCCGAAGCCTATCTGATGGCCGCCTTGGCGCAGACGCGGGTGCGGTACTTGCGTCCACTCATCATCCTTGCCCTCGAAACAGGGATGCGACGCGGAGAGTTGCTTGCTTTGGAATGGTCTGATGTTGATCTCAGCCCCGGGCTCGCACGATCGAAGACATCAAAGAACGGTCATGAGCGTTCCGGCCCACTAACTTAAACGCGCCGAAGTGAGGAGGTCCCGGATTCCATCGCCCTGTGCCCGGAAAGGCATGACGCTCCAAGCTAATCGGCTGCCGATAGCAATCCGCGCCGCAACAGCTCGCCATGCTGCCGTGCGAGGGCCTGAAGGTCGATAGGCTCACCGCCAGATGGCTCCATCACCTCGCCCCAGAGCATGCCCGTGAGCAGCGGGCCGACGACGGCGAAAGCCATCAAGCGTGCATCGCCGGCCCGCACCTCGCGGGCTGCCTGGGCTTCGCTCAGGGCACCGGAGACCGTGCCGATTGCCGGATCGACCACGTTCTCGCGCCAGAGCGTGGCGAGCTCGGGAAAGTTCGCGGACTCGGCGATCACCATCCGGGCCAGGCGCCGGAACTCCGGCTGCTGCATGAGGGTGGTCATCCCGTCCAGGATGGCAGCCAGCGTCACCCTGAACGGACGCGGCCTGGCACCGTCCAGCCATGCTTGGCCCACCTGCGGTGCGGCGTGCTGGACCAGCACGGCGCGAAACAACTCGGCCTTGGTCGGAAAATAGACGTAGAGAGCCGCCTTCGAGAGACCGGCTTGCGCTGCGATGTCGGCCATCCGCGCCGCCGCGAAGCCGCGCCGCGCAAATTCCGACAGGGCCGCATCGACGATCTCCGCCGGGCGTTCGGCGCTGCGTCGCCGCCATCGTGCTCTTTCCATCGATCTCCTTGCATCTCCCACCCGCCAAATTGTGCCCGTCCATGAACGCAATTGACCCAGGAGTCATCAATCTTTATCTGACTCGCTGGTCAGATGCGGAGATTGCCATGTCCCAAGCCATCCTGATCGTCGGTGCCGGGCCGACAGGACTCGTCCTCGCACTCCGGCTCCGCCGGCACGGCGTGTCGTTTCGCATCATTGATCAGCACGACGGGCCTGGCCGGGCTTCCCGTGCCCTCGTGATCCATGCCCGCACCCTGGAGTTCTACGATCAGCTCGGCCTGAGCGAGCGCCTGATCGAGGGCGGCACGAAGGTCGAGGCGGTGCGTCTGCGCGAGGCTGGCGCGGAGGTCGGCACCATCCGGCTGCGCGACATGGGCCTTGGCCTCAGCCCCTTCCCCTTCGCGCTCTGCCTGCCCCAGGACGAGCACGAGGAAATCCTCGTCGATGCGCTGGCCGCCGAGGGCGTGAACGTCGAATGGGGCACACGCCTCGACGGGATCGAGCCCGCGGGGGACGCGGTCCGCGTGAGCCTCGTGCGCGGCGACCGCGAGGAGCGGGCCGCCTTCGCCTACGTCGCCGGATGCGACGGCGCTCACAGCCGGGTCCGGGCGGCCATCGGCGCCCATTTTGGGGGCGGGACCTACGACCGGCTCTACTACGTCGCCGACGTGAAGCCCCGGCGCGCCCTCGATCCCGACCTCGTCGTCGCCCTCGACCGAGGCGACTTCGCCCTGCGATTGCCGTCCCGCCGCGGCGAGAACGAGCGCCTGATCGGCTACGTGCCATCCGACCGCGAGACCGACCCGCGCTTCGAGGATGTCCGGGCGGATGCCGAGCGGCTGCTCGGGGTCGCGGTCGCCGAGGTAAACTGGTTCTCGACGTACCAGGTCCACCACCGGGTCGCCGCGCGCTTCCGGGACGGGCGCTGCTTCCTGCTCGGCGATGCCGGCCACCTGCACAGTCCCGTCGGCGGGCAGGGCATGAACACCGGCATCGGGGATGCGGTGAACCTTGCCTGGAAGCTGGCGGCGGTCGTCTCGGGACAAGCCCCGCCGGACCTGCTCGACAGCTACGAGCCGGAGCGGATCACCTTCGCGCGGAGCCTCGTGGCGACCACCGACCGGGCGTTTCAGGTGATCAGCGACCAGGGGCTGCGCGGCCGGGTGTTCCGCACCCTGATCATGCCCCGCCTACTGCCAGCGGTGACGCACTTCGATGCCGGCCGCCACGCCATGTTCCGGCTGCTCTCGCAGATCCGCGTCGCCTATCCCGACAGTCCGCTGAGCGCGGGCAGGGCCGGCGCGGTGGCCGGCGGCGACCGGTTGCCCTGGGTGGACGGCGCCGACAACTTCGCGCCCCTCGCCCGGCTCGAATGGCAGTTGCACGGGTTCGGCAACATTGATGCGCCGCTGGTTGAGGCGGCCGACGGCCTCGGCCTGCCGGTCCGGCAGTTCGCGTGGAGTTCCGAGGCCGAGAAGGCGGGTTACCGGCGTGATGCCGCCTATCTGATCCGGCCGGACGGATACGTCGCCTTGGCGGCACCCAACCCGTCCGAGCTTCGGGCGTTCACGGCGCGCTGGCAGCTACAATCTGGTCAACGGCGCGATACGCGTCGCGAGGGCGCATGATCCAGTTATGCTCTCCCGCTCATCCGCGGCCGCACCGGCCGGTGCCGTGGGATGCGTCCCCGCGCTGCTGATGCGCGCGGGGGCGTCTGCACGTCGTGGCGATCAAGCGATGCGTGGATCCTGGACCGGCTTCCATGCAGGTGGGCAGGCCGCCCGGACGTCACCCCGCGCCGTGGCCGCCCTTGGCGTTGTCGGGCATGGGCGGGTCCGGCCGGTTGTCATACCCGCCACTCTCCGGACCCTCGCCGGCATCAGGCTCCGGGCTGCCCGGTGAGTGCGGGCCGCTGCCATCGGCTGCCGGGTCGGGCTTCTTCGCTTCCCCAGCCGGCCGGCCCGGCGGCACCGTTCCGAAGGCTTCGCGCGCTGCGTCTACATCCGAACCCATGCCGGTCTCCCCGGGTGTTGTGGAAGGCCAAGGCATGGTGAGGTTGTGGGTTCCGCACGTGCCGTGCGCGGCGGCTCAGTCCCCGCCGTCGCCATCCCCGCCGACGTCGCAGCCGCCGTCCGGCAGCCAGTCGGTCGGATCTACGCCACCATCCCCGGCCGCGTTGCCCGGTGGCTTGTCAGGATGCTCTGTCCGCACTTCGGCGAACAGCTCACGCGCCAGCCGGTCCAGCTCGGCGTCGGACAGCCTCTTGTCCGATCGGATCGGCATGGGCCTCACCCCATGCGGGGCGTCGGCCGCTCGGCCCCGCCCCGATCTGCTTCACGGGGCGGCGGCGTCCGATCTCATCGGCGGTAGGCCGATCCGCAACGCGGCCCGACACCTTGGGGCCAGGGCGCGGTTACGGACGCGTGTACGGCGTCCGTATGCCGGATTCAGTAGCCGTAGTACCCATAGCCGTAGGGCCGGCGGTAGTAGCCGTAGGGCCCGCCGTAGTAGCCCACCGGGGCGTAGCCGTACCCATAGGGGTAGCCGTACCCGTAATAGCCGCCAGCGAGGCCGTACCCGAGGGCAGCGCCCGTGGCCAAGCCTAGGCCCAGCCCAAGGCCACCGTAACCGTAACCGCGGCCGTAGCCATACCCGTAGCGGCCATAACCGCCGCGGAAGCCACCGTAGCCACCGCGGAAGCCAGCGCCACGGAAGCCACCACCGAAGCCGCCGCCATGGAAGCCACCGCCATGGAAGCCACCGCCACCGAAGCCGCGTGCATCAGCACCGGTCGGAACAAATGCCAGTGCGGCCAGCAGCGCTGTCGAGGCAAGCGAGAGACGTTTCATCGGGATCATCTCCTATCTACAAGCGTGATCCGAAAACTCGCTTCTCTGCACACCGGATCCCATTCTGGGAAGCAAAAGGCGTCGCAGATTTGTATCGGCGTGTTGCTGATAGACAAAAAAGCCCGACCAAGGGGAGATGATCCTTGGTCGGGCGCTTCCGTATCGAGCAATAGGGGGGCGGTGTTGCTCGATACAGTTGCCGGGCTAACCGATCGAGCTTGCAAGAGTTCCACCATCCATCGCCGAGCTTTCGCCGGCCGATCGGGCACGAGCACCGCCCGGCGCAAGGCGATCTATCTTGAGCTTCACCTGGAAACCCGCAGCGGAGCTACGGGTGCGGGCCGGGCAAAGGCTCGCCAAGCTGGCGAAGCTGCACCCGCCGAACACTTTACGGCCGAAACCGGCGTCACCACTGGCCGCTCTGAGCGTGCCGTCCAGCGCAACGCGGAGCGCGGAGATGGCATCACGGCCGCCCCCTTGGAAAAGGTTCGCGGCACGGCCCTGGACCCGCTGCCGCACGGCCGGGTTGGGGATCTTGGTCGGGTCGATGGTGGCGAGCCACATCGGGTCGCGGTGCAGCGGGATGCAGGTCATTTCCCGCGTGGGGCCACGCCGTGCGAGCACGCTGCGTCCGGCGCGGGCGTAGGCCCGGGCTCTGCCTTCACCTGCACAACCGCACGCACGTGGCTTCGCACGACCGTGCGCGACCGGATGCGCGCGGCAGCTCGATCGCTGCATCGAGACGATGCAGGCCATCCGGGCCGAGATGCGGGCTCACGCCAGGAGCTTGACGACCGAGAATTTGCCGGGCGCGTAGCTGCGCCCGACCAACCATGCAGGGGCGGCTCCATGCCGGCGCCGCGGCCCGCCGGACAACGGGAACCTACCTTCGTGTCCCCGGCCCTAAGCAGGCGGACGGCGGATAAGGCCGGGAAGGCCGCATCAACCTTGAGGGCAGCATACAGATCCTAACCGACGATATTGGGCGAGGGAGATTATCAAACCCAATCGGTCCAGATCTGAATGACATCGATCGCGGTCGTTGGGGATAATTCTTCATCCACAGCGTCGATCCGATGTCATGCAACTTAATGCCCCCGAACACGTTGGCGAGTATCCATTCAACAAATATTCTGAGGCGCGGTCTTCGTGAGAAGTCGCGAAACACTCGCGCATGCCTTTCAGCCCTAAGGTCGTACGAAGCCGCGCCGTCACCCACATGGACAGTTCTGATCGCAGCGTCCGAGCCGCTTGGGCCGAACGCTACGGCTTGACGGACGAACAAGTGCGCAAGGCGGTGAGGATGGTCGGTTCCCGGATCACCACCTTGACGAGCCACCTTCGTGGGCCGTCCGGATCATGATGGCCGACACCGCGCTAAGCCAGCGGGTGCCCTCGGCTTCGCACCGACTCGGCGTCCTGATTGTCGATGACGATGCCGTGCAGCTGATGGACATGGCCCAAACGCTGGCCGATGCCGGCATGGCCGTGTTCGAAGCGTCCAGCGCCGGCGAGGCGCTCGGCGTGCTCAAGGTTCGCACAGACGTGCGCGTCATGATTAGCGACGTCGATATGCGCCGCGGCGATCTCAATGGCTATGAGCTTGCCAAGGCGGTCTCGGTTCGGTGGCCCGAAATTGGCCTGCTGATCGTGTCTGGTCAGAGCCGGCCCAAGGCTCTCGATCTACCAGAAGGCGCGCGCTTCATGAACAAGCCGTGCGCGCCGAGCGCGCTCATCGGAAATGTCTTTGCCTTCGCGTCACAGCAGAACGGCGGCATTTAGGTCCTACTGCCCGCTGCCGCCGCTGGTCTGCGGCACCGGCGCGGTCGGTGCGGCGGCATCGCCGCCAGGGCTCGGGCTGGCCTGTGTGGCTGGCGTCCGCGTCGAGCCAGGCGCGGTCCCAAGGTCGGGCCCCGCGTTTTCCCAGTGGACGAAGGCGACCCCCGCGAGGATCAGGGCGAGTGCGATCGGGAAGAGCCAGCGTGCCATGCGCCAAGAACCGAGGCCTCAAGCCTCGGTTCCTACAGGCCGCCTATCGGGCAGGCGCCGTGGTGTTGGCGCCCATGCCGACGCTCGGCGCGAGGTACCGGTGCCCGGAACGGTGCCGGCGCCAACTGCACCCGTCGTCGAACCGGTGGTCGAGCCGGTGGTCCGCTCGTTCATCTTCTCGCCAGAGCTCTTCACGGAGCCGGGATTATTCATGTTGCCCTCAGTGCGACCGCCGCCGGCTGCCGTTTGGGCGTAGGCGGTGCCGGTCGGAGCAACAGCAAGAGCGGCCACAAGGCCGTAAATCTTAATGCGCATAGGCGTTTCCTCAATCAATCCATGTTGGGGCTCGTAAATAAACGCCGGCATTCTTATATTCCTTCATTGGAGACTTCCTGATGGCCACCACAGACATTGAAAACAGCCCGTGGATTGTCACAGCCATCATCCGACCGCCGGATCCGAATGCGCCGCCGATGGAGCGGCCGCTCAGCTCAAGGACGATCGCCCGCCTGCGGGAGAGGGCGGAGGCGGAGGCTAGAAACACCGCGGCCGCTCGTGTCCTCGCCGCCCAGGTCCAGCGGGGCTTGCGGCCGCCCCCGGGCCGATTGTTCGCCACGGACGCGGCCGGGCTGGTGTTGTGCGGACCAAATGGCGGGATGGGTACCACTGAGCGGATGGTGCGGACCTTGGCCCCGCTGGCTGCCCGCGGCAGGCACGCAGCGGCAGCGCTAGTGGCCGCTGGCGGGTGGCGGGACGAGGAGGCCCTATGGGAGGCCCTGGCCGGCATTGGGCCGAAACTGGCGGTCCTGGGCCTGCGGATCTGCAGGCGCAAGGCCGGCCTGCGGATCGCGAAGTTCAAGGCGGTGTGAGGCCGGACCGTTGATGGGCAGGCCGTCTGCCTCAGCCGAACGTACCCACCGCTGGCAGGTCACGATCTGCTATCGGGGGGCGCTTGGTGATCTGCACCCGCGGCAGCCGCGCCATCGCCTCCGTGTAGCCGGGTGCAACGGCCTCAGGTACGAGCAGAACGCGCGCCGCGGCGCGGTCTTTCAGGGTGGACATGGGCGAGTGGCTCCTTCTGGCACCGGGCTGAACTCGGTGTGCGCTGCAGAAGATATGGGGTGCGCCGCAGCATATAGCGACCCGTGAACACGGGCCCGGTCGCGTTCGCGACAAGCCCCGCGCCCGCAGCCACGTTCTCGATCGACAAGCGGCAGTCCTTCCGGCGGGCTACCTCGGCCGCCACCAGGGCGAGCACCGACTGTTCGGCCAGCGTGAACCGGGCGGCCAGACCGGGCGGCCAGACCGGGCGGTAAGCGGCCAGAGGCTGCCAACCGGCGGCGGTGCTCCATCGAGGCGTCCGCGGGCTGGCCGGGAGCCGACGCCGGGCCTGCCTGGGCGATCCTGCGGTGAAGGCGTCAAGCCAGCGGCGGCTGTTGCCGTTGGGTTCGGGCTCTGTCCGGAATTCTGTCCAGCATCAGACGAGCGGCGACCGTCAATCAACACGGACAGCGCCTCGGCCTCGACCTCCGTGATCCTTCCTTCTCCGAAGGCCTTCCACAACGCAGCCGTGACAGCCGGCAGCGCCGCGCGCGGGTCCGCTTCCGCCCGTCGGCGGATCTCGTCGGCGTAAGTCATCGATCCCGGTCCCTCACGGGCCGCGGCTTGGGTCCAGGCAAGCCTTTCCAAGTCAACGTGAGTGCGCTCGACCCAACCTGACATCTAGGATCCGGTCGGCGTAAGCTTTCCAGCAGCACGCAACCTCGGATCAGGCCATGAGCGCCGCCCTTCACCGCACTGAAATTTTCTGCTCTCGGTTCGGACTGCAGGTGCCGATCCTATTGGCGCCGATGGCAGGCGCCTGCCCGCCAGCACTCTCTGTAGCCGTGGCAAAGGCCGGCGGCCTCGGCGCCTGCGGCGCCCTCCTGATGGGGCCGGACGAGATCCTGGCTTGGGCCGGCGCAGTCCGCGCCGGCTCGAACGGTGCGTTCCAGATCAACACGTGGATCCCCGATCCCGCGCCGGCCCGCGATCCAGCCCACGAGGCACAGGTGCGCGACTTCTTGGGACGATGGGGCCCTGAGGTCCCCCCTGAAGCTGCGGATGTCGTGCCACCCGCCTTTGATGCGCAGTGCCGGGCGATCTTGGAGGCGGGACCACCCATCGTCTCTTCGATCATGGGGCTCTATCCGGCACCGTTCGTCGCCGAGTTGAAGCAACACGGCATCGCGTGGTTTGCGACCGTGACGACGGTTTCCGAGGCACGGGCGGCAGAACGCGCGGGGGCTGATGCGGTCGTCGCTCAAGGTTCGGAGGCAGGCGGGCACCGCGGTAGTTTCGATGCCGGTGACGCCGAGCGTCAGCAGGTTGGATTGTTCGCCCTCCTGCCCGCGGTAGCGGATGCTGTCTCGGTCCCGGTCATTGCTGCAGGCGGCGTCGCTGACGCGCGCGGCGTCGCGGCAGCCCTGATCCTGGGCGCGAGCGGAGTGCAGATCGGCACTGGCTTCCTTCGCTGTCCGGAAGCTGGCATTCACCCGGCCTGGGCCGACGCCATTGCGCTCGCCGCTCCAGAGGATACCGCCGTGACCCGCGCCTTCAGCGGCCGGACGGGCCGGAGCCTCGCGAACGGCTACGTAAGGGCTGCGGCCGCGGCCGATGCCCCGGCTCCTGCGCCCTATCCGGTTCAGCGTGCACTGACCGCCGCCATGCGTGCTACGGCGCAAACAGCGGGCGATGTACAGCGCATGCAAGCCTGGGCAGGCCAGTCAGCCCGTCTCGCATCCGCCGACCCAGCGGGGGCGGTCGTGCGACGCTGCTGGGAGGGCGCGAAGGCGCTGCTGTCGTGAGGCGCCCGCTCTGTCGCAAGGTACGCCACCCGGGGCAGCCCATGTCGGCCGGGCGGCACGGTGACGTCGACGTTGCGGCGATCGGCCGGCAGGAACCGGCTGAGGCTCGATCGGTTTTGGCAACCGACCATATCGGAGCGATAGCATGGCGACCAAAAGCACCCCGCGGCCCCATCACACCCGCAACGACACCGACTCAAACGCGAAAAGGGTGTCGATCGAAGCGTTGAACGCCCGGCTGGCCGACGGTATCGACCTTGCCCTGGCGATCAAGCAGGCTCACTGGAACCTCAAGGGCCCGTCGTTCATCGGCATCCACCTGATGCTCGATGGCTTTCGCGATGAACTGAGCGACCTCAACGATAAGGTCGCCGAGCGCGCGGTGCAGCTCGGTGCTACCGCGCTCGGCTCGACGCAGGTTGTGGCGAAGAGCACGAAGCTTCCGCCTTATCCAACAGGCATCTACGCGATCGCCGATCATCTCGCCGCGCTGATCGACAGCTATGCGGCCTACGCCAACGCGGTGCGCGAGAACATCGACCAGACCGACGAGGCGGGTGATCCTGACACGGCCGACCTGTTCACGGAGGTCTCGCGGGCGGTCGACAAGCACCTGTGGTTTCTCGAAGCGCACGTTCAGGAGCCGACAGGCGAGATGCGTGACGGGAACAAGGCCGTCTGAAGGGGTCTGTCGGCTTTCTCTCTGCCCATGGCCAAGCGTGCACGACAACTCCCGCAGGAGCGGGGTTTGCCTGCCGATGTCCGAACACGGAGAGGTCAACGGTGCCTCACGCTCCGTCCGATCGCTGCCGTTCGTCGGATCCCCGTCAGGCGGAGCTCAAGAGTCAACTTCGGGCTACGACGCGGTGCGCAAGGTAATCCGCGTCAACTCCGACGGGCGGCCGAGCCGAAGCGCGAAGCCCGGCCACAGCGCGGTGCCGTTGCTGACGTAGAGCAGCATGTCCCCGACCCGGTAAGCCCCGGAGACGAAGCCGGCGTTGCCTCGTGCCACCAGCCGGTCCAGGCCGCGGATCATGCCGCCGTGGGTGTGCCCGGACAGCTGCAGCTTCACCCCATGTGCGGCGGCCCGCGCGGCGTTCGCCGGCTGATGATCCAGCAGCACGACCGGCGCTTGTACGGGCGATCCCGCCAGCGCGGCGGCGAGGTCGGGTCCCGGATGGCCCGCGGCGGGCGCCGAGCGGTCGGTCACGCCCGCAACCACGAGCGCGCCGCCATCGCGCCTGAGGACCATGTGGGCGTTGGCCAGCACGCGGATCCCCAGCCCGGCGAGGTGGCGCATCCAGGTGTCGTAGTCGAAGAAGTACTCGTGATTGCCCGGCACGGCCCAGATGCCGTCCCGCGCCGTCAAAGCGCGCAGCGGCTCGACGGCGGCTCGTCGGGCCTCGAGCGAACCGTCGATGAAGTCGCCTGTCACCACGATCAGGTCGCTGCCGAGGTCATTGGCGCGCGCGACGACGGCCAGCGTCCACTCCGTCGGGAACAGCCGACTGATGTGCAGGTCGGTGAGATGCACAAGCGTGTAGCCATCGAAGCCGAGGGGCAGGCCCGGTATCGCCACCGTAACGTCTTTCAGCGGCGGCACGCGCATGGCCTGGGACACGGCCACCGCCGCCAGCACCGCGGCCGCGAGGACCGCCGCGTAACGCCAAGCCATGAGGATCCCCCACCCGCTCCCCGGCAGGACCCAGCAAATCAGCGCCATAGAATCGAGAGCGATGAGCACAGGCGCTGCCAGCGCGAGCGCGCCGAACGCCCAGTTGAACAGGATGACGACCGGGCGGGGGAATTCCGGCGCGAAAACCGACCCGGAGGATAAGCGGCTCCACAGATGATACTGGGATGCAATGAGCAGGAGGGCAGCCAGGCCGAGCTTGAGCGCGAGCGGCCACGGGCTGGGCCACACCACGCGTGCGATGACATAAACGGCTGGTAGGCTGGGGATCAGTCGGATCATGATCCGCTACATGGTGAGCAGCATCCACTTGAGGAGCCGTCACCGTCCCGCGTGGCCAGCGATCTGCCCGTGCCGCAACTGAGCACCGCAACCGGACCTTGGCTGCCCGCTCGAAACCGGCCCTTCGCCTCCCGGGTCAGGTCGGATCTCGCGCTCAAGGCTTCAGCGCGTCACTCGGGTTCCTGACGCGGGACTGCAGCGCGTCGCTCATCGGCAGGTCTAGGATCTGTCCGGCCGGCGGGATCGGCGTGAGGAACCACCGCTCGTACACCTTCGCGAACGTGCCGGAGGCCATCTGCGCTTTCACAGCGCCATCGACGAGCGCCTTGAACTCGGGATCGTCGCGCGGGAGCATGAGGCCGTAGTAGTAGTCGGCGCCGGACGATGCCGGCAGGAACGCCAACGCTGCCGGATCCAAGGCCGTCGCCCGCGCCCCAGCGAGCAGGACATCGTCCTCGTACCACGCCGCCGCTCGGCCGGTGCGCAGCATCAGCAGCGACTCGGCGTGGTCGCGCGCCTGGAGAATCGTCAGGTCGAGACCGTCCGCGGCGTTCAGCTTCTGCGCCAGAAGCATGTTGAGCGAGCCCTGCGTGATCACCACGGTGCGGCCCCGCAAGCCGTTCACATCTGCGATCCCGGACGCCCGCAGGGTGAGCCAGCGCGGCTGGCTGACGAAGGTCGCGACGGAGAAGGCGACCTGCTTCTGCCGCTCGGCGGTGTTCGTCGTGCTGCCGCACTCGATGTCCACCGTGCCGTTCTGGAGAAGCGGGATCCGGTTCGAGGCGTTCACCGCGACGAAGGCGGTCTTCAGCTCCGGCAGCTTGAGCTCTGTTCGGACCCGCTGCGCCACCGCCGCGCAGAGATCGAGCGACATCCCGACAGGCTTCTGATCCGGACCGAGATAGGAAAACGGGATCGACGCCTCGCGGTAGCCCAATGTCAGCGTGCCCGAGGACCGGATCTTCTCGAGCGTCGGGCTTGCGGCGAGCGCCGCCCCGAGGCCGGAGACGATCGCCAGGGCTGACAGGGCCGGACGGAGAGCACACGCGAGCTTGGGCGTCATGAGGGTGTCTCCAGGCGCCAGGACATCGGATCTGCCGGCGATCGCCTTCAGGCGGTGCCGCCGGCCGCGGTCTCGTCGAGGCTCTCGCGCAGCGCCGCCTCGAGGATCTCGACGGCCCGGTCGATCTCATCGGTGGAGACAGTGAGCGGGGGGGCGATCCGCCAGACCGAGCCGCGCTCGGGCCGGCGACGGATGTTCATGCTCAGGCCTTTCTCGAAGCACTTGCGCGTGGTGAGAGCGCCGAGGGCATGCGCCGGGCTGCGCGATTCCCGATCCGTCACCAGTTCGACCCCGACGAGCAGGCCGAGACCGCGCACGTCGCCGATTACCTCGTAGCGCTGCTGCAGGTCCTCGAACCGGCCGCGCAGATAGGCGCCCATCTCGTTGGCCCGGGCGACGAGCTTTTCCCGCTCGATCACCTTCAGGACCGCGAGGCCGACCTCGGCGGTGAGCGGGTCGGAGACGTGGCTGGTGTAGTACGTGAAGTGCTTCTCGTGGATGTCCGCCTCGATCGCGGCGGTGGTCGCGACGGCGGCCAGCGGCAGGCCGCCGCCCAGCGTCTTCGACATCGTCATGATGTCCGGCACGACGTCGAAGTGCTCGGCGCCGGTGCGCGTGCCGATCCGGCCGAAGGCAGTCTGCGCCTCGTCGAAGATGAGCAGCATGCCGCGGGCATCGGCCGCCTCGCGCAGGGCGACCAGGAACGAACGCGGCGGCACCAGCACGCCGCCGGCACTGATCACCGGCTCGACGATGATCGCGGCGCCCTTGCCCGCCGACTGCATGTCGTAGAGCTTCAGCGCGAGATCGAGGTTGGCGAGCGCCGCCGACTCCTCGTCCATCCCCGAAAAGTAGGGGCGGTAAGCGTTGGGCTCGGGGATGACGAACACGCCGGGCGCGGGCACGCCGTAGCCCTTGCGGTCGCTGGCCATCGAGACGGAACTCGCCCCGCCGGTGATGCCGTGCCACGAACCGCCGAGGGCCAAGACCTCGTACCCACCGGTGTACATCTTGGCCATGCGCAGGGCGACCTCGGTCGCCTCGGAGCCGGTGTTGACGAAGATGGTCTTCGTGAGGTCGCCGGGCAGCCAGTCGCGGGCCAGCACCTGGGCGAGCTCGGCCACCACTTCCGGGATCATCCCGCTGAAGAAGTGGAACGCCTTCTCGCCAGCCCGGTGGACCGCCTCGACGATGGCGGGATGGTTGTGACCGATCGTGGCGCACATCTGGCCGGAGGTGAAGTCCAGGTACTCGCGTCCCTGGCTGTCGGTGACGACGGTGCCCCTGGCTTTCGTGAAAAGATTCGGGAAGGCGTCGCCGCCGTAGCGGACCAGATGGTCCTTCGCCGCCGCCTCAAGGGATCCGCTCATCGTCCGCTCCATCGGCAGGGGCCGGGATCGGGCCTGCTCCGAAGCGCCGCGCGTTGCAGCCTCGGTTCCGGCACCGGCGTTGCGTGGTGTCGGAAGCACGGTTAGGTCCGAGGTGCCGATGCGCGCCAACGCAAAAAACTCACCGGCCGCTGAGGCTGGCTCACCGGCAGACCCCGGTCGACGCAGGACGCCGCCGCTGCGGGCGCTCGCGGCGTTCGACGCCGCCGCCCGGCACGGCAGCTTCGCGAAGGGTGCCGAGGAGCTGGGCGTCACGCCTTCGGCGATCAGCCATCAGGTCCAGCAACTGGAGGATTTTCTCGGCATGCCGCTGTTCCGGCGGCGGGCGGGCCGTGCCTTCCTGACGGAGGCGGGCAGAACCTACGCCGCCGAGATCGAACACGCCTTTGGCATCATCGCAGGTGCGACGGAACGGGTCGCCCCACAATCCCAGCGCGCGCCCCTCGTCATCGCGTCTGGACCGAGCTTCGCGGCGAAATGGTTGCAGCCCAGGCTGGCGGATTTTCTCCGTTCCCACCCCGAGGCGCGGATCCGGCTGTCGACGTTGTCGGATCGCGACGACATCGCGACGGAGCGGTTCGATCTCGCCATCACCTACGGCCGACCGCCGCAGACGACCCTGCGCGTCGAGCCGCTCCTGATCGAGCGGCTGCGCCCGCTGTGCAGTCCCTCTCTCGCCGCTTCGGTTGGGCTGTACACACCGAGAGACCTGGCGACCACGACCCTGATCCATTCCGTCAACGCGTTGACCTGGGCGCACTACCTGCGACGTGTCGGAGAAGGGGATCTGCGCCCGCGCAACGAGATGTGGCTGGACCGTTCGGTGATGGCGGTGGAAGCCGCGGTCGCTGGGCTCGGCGTCGTTCTGGAGAGCGAGGTCCTGGCGGCGGACGAACTCCGTGACGGCCGGCTGATCGCTCCTTTCGAGGATCATGTATTCGAGGTGGAGACGACGTCGTACTTCCTTGTCAAACCGCGCGGGGTGAAGCGCGGGTCACTGGTAGGCCCGTTTGAGGCGTGGCTGCGGGGTGCCGTCGCGGCAGAAAATCTCACCGCTCCGAAACTTGATGCGTCGATCGGTCCTTAAGCGCCGAAAGCTGACATCGAATGCCTGGCAGGAAGCGGACACTCGCAGTCTCGACCGCGACACATGGGTCGCTGAGGACACTGCGGCGCTCGGCTCGCTCGCACCCATCCCTTGCCTGGGCTTCGTCCCACGTGGGCGCGGGGCAAATAATTTCGAATACCTCAACGTGCCGTCTTCCGACGACAGATCAGAGGGATTTCGGCAGCTCCGCGTTTCGTGCTCGGCTTCCTCGCCCTCCGGCAGCGCCAGTGGGTCAGGACTTGGGTCGGGCCGCGCGGCAAGGTCATCGAACCGGCCCTGCAGCAGATCCGCAGCCCTGGAATGCCGGTAGAGCGGCCATTCTCGCCTAGTCAGCCGACCGAAACTGAAGCATCGATACCTCAACCGTCGGACGATCCGGCGCCGGCTCTTGTACGGCGTCGGGGCCTTTTTTCGCGAAAGACCTTTGTTGCGGGACGAAGCCGCGTGCTCGTTTTAGCCAAGCATTTCATCGTGGGAGAAGCCAGGTTGGGCCCCGATCCTGTGCAAGCCGCACGGATCATTGCCGAGAATGTCGCTTCGGCCGTTGAGCGTTCCTGGAAGGGCAAACCGTTCTATGCAGGCGATCGGAAGATAATCGTTGCTGACTTCATGCGAGAGCTGTTGCCCGGATTGCTGGCAGAAGACAAAGGTACACTTGTTGAAGATTGCAATCGCCACATCGTGATCGTGGCAGAAGTCGGTATACGCGGCCCACGCGTCGAGGCTGTCGAACCGGACGACGGTTCGCTGACGACGCGGCAAGAGTGAGGACGAGCGGACTAAAGCCGGGTGGACGCTGAGGCTGCGATCGTCGCTGGGCGACAAGGCACGCCCGACCCCGCTCGACCGCGCCGAAGCGACAGCATTACTCGCTGTAACGCCTACGATCGAGTGTAGAAGTGTGCCGTTGCAAGCTCGCCGTAATTGACCGATTGTCTCTCAGCGACAGTCTGCGCTTCCATGTCGCGAATGCCCATACAATAGGCAGATAGAATGTGTAATAGGCAATAAGCCTAAAATTCCTGCTCGACCATTGGTCAGTATCGGTTAGCGTTTCACTTTAGAACAGCGCCGAACAGACGCATTGAATAGCCAGGTTCTGCCTGGCTGCCGACGCTTCGTGGTCGTCTCGTAACGATTCCCGGTCCGGGGAGGGTTCAGGCGTGGTTAGCCCACGCGAGCTCTACGGACGAGCCCCTGACGGTGCGCAACGACGGATGTGGCGCGTGTCGCATGGCCAGTCTCCAGATGAGAACTCTATCCGGCGACTCCGGGCTGCCTCGGACGAAGGTCCTCCTGAACGTCATCGGCGAAATGCCCGCGGAGCCGGTACTCCGACGCGATCGCCGCGTCGGCACCCGCCACTGCGCGTCCGCGAGCGGCCTCGGCCCTTCGGCCTGACGTCCCTCCAGCTCACGAACGATCCGGGATTGCCGCCCCGGAGCCCCAGCCAAGGAGCAGCACCATGGAATCTGTCCCGAAATTCCTCCAGGGCGTGTTTGGATACAGCGGTGCCGGGCTCGACCGGTCGGCCCTCTTGGCCTCGACGCTGATCTACACGGTTCCGAGCAGCAAACGCGCGCAGTTCGTCTACCTGCGCGCCGGCAATTCCGGGCCGGAATTGGTCTGCCTCTCGCTCGTCATCGCCGGCAAGGCCGCCCGCTACCTCCCGGTCGGCGCGAAGGCCGGCATGAACGTACCTTTGACCATCGTCGAGGACCTGCCGCCGGACACGACGGTCGAGGTCCACCTCTCCGCTCCCGAGGGGGCGACAGGCCAGATCGTGGTCGATGTCGGGCTTCTCGAGATCTGACTGATCCCGTCACCTGAACGGCTGAGCAGGAGAGGCTTCATGAGCAAGCAGAGACTTGTCGTCGTCGGAAACGGCATGGCCGGCGCGCGCGCCGTGGAGGAAGTCCTCGCCCGCGGGGGCGCGGAGATGTTCGACATCGTCATGTTCGGCGACGAACCCTACGGCAATTACAACCGCATCCTGCTCTCCGAGATACTGAACGGGACCCAGGACGCAGACGGGATCACCATGAACCCGCTTTCTTGGTACGCGGAGAACGGCATTACCCTCCACGCTGGTCACCGCGTCGAGAAGATCGACCGCGCCGCCAAGGTGGTGGTCTCGAACAGGGGCGCGCGCGAGCGCTACGACAAGCTGATGATCGCCACCGGTAGCCGGGCCTTCATCCCGCCCATGCAGGGCGCGCGGATGGAGGACGGCAGCCTCAAGCCCGGCGTCTTCGGCTATCGCACCATCGCGGATTGCCAGCAGATCGTCGACTACGCCCGGCGCAGCAAGGTCGCGGTCACGATCGGCGGCGGCCTTCTGGGTCTTGAGGCCGCCCGCAGCATGACCGTTCTGGGCTGCGAGTCGCACGTGGTCCACCTCGCCGGCCATCTCATGGAGATGCAGCTCGACGTGACCGCGGGCGGCATCTTGAAGAAGACCATCGAGGGCATGAACATCCGTGTCCACACGTCCAAACTGACCACCGAGGTGCTGGGTATCGACAAGGTCGAGGGGCTTCGCTTCAAGGACGGCACGGAACTGCCGTGCGACCTCGTCATCGTCGCGGCTGGGATCCGGCCGAACTCCGAGATTGGTCAGTTCTCGGGCCTCACGGTCGAGCGGGCGATCGTCGTCAACGACCACATGCAGTCAGTGGACGACCGCGACATCTACGTGGTTGGGGAATGCGCGCAGCACCGCGGCCGGCTCTACGGGCTTGTGGCACCGCTGTACGAGCAGGCCAAGGTGTTTGCTGAGCACATCACGCGGACCAAGGTCGATGCCGCCTACCACGGTTCGAAGCTGGCCACGAAGCTGAAGGTGATGGGCGTCGAGCTGGCCTCGATGGGCATCACCGATCCCGCGGACGACAACGACGAGGTCGTACAGTTCACCGAGCCGAAGCGCGGCACCTACAAAAAGCTGATCGTGCGCGACGGCCGGCTCGTCGGCGGCATCCTGATGGGCGACATCGCCAAGGCGCCGTTCCTGATGCAGGCCTTCGCCCAGGACGCACCGCTCCCCGAAGAGCGGTTGTCGCTGATGTTCGACCTCGGCACGCCGTCCGCCAAGGTCACCTATGACGAGATGCCGGCGGAGAGTCAGGTTTGCAACTGCAACGGCGTGACCAAAGCCGGCATCGCCGCTTGCGTGGCAGCCGGCGCCACCACGTCCAAGGCCGTGATGACCCAGACCCGGGCCGGCATGGGCTGCGGCGCCTGCAAGGGCGAGGTGACCGAGCTGGTCTCCTGGCTGCTGGGCGGGGAAGTCGAAGAGGATCCGTCCGTCCACTACTACGTGCCGACCATCCCGCTGCGAAAGCCGGAGCTGATGAAGGAGGTGGTGGCCCGCGGACTGAAGTCGGTCTCGGCGGTGTTCCGCGAACTCGGGAATGGTGAAGTCGATCCCGGCGCCAAGCCGGCGCTTGCCTCTCTGCTGATCACCGTCTGGAAAGGCGAGTACGATGACGAGCGCGATGCGCGCTTCATCAACGACCGCGTCCACGCCAACATCCAGAAGGATGGCACGTTCTCGGTCGTGCCGGAAATGCCCGGGGGCGTCTGCACGCCGGACGAGCTGGTGCGCATCGGTCAGGTCGCGCAGAAGTACAACGTTCCGCTGGTCAAGCTCACCGGCGGCCAGCGGGTCGACCTCGTCGGCCTCAAGAAGGATGACCTGCCTAAGATCTGGAGCGATCTCGGCTTCAAGGCCGGATACGCCTGGGGCAAGAGCTATCGAACCTGCAAGAGCTGCATCGGCACCGATTTCTGCCGCTTCGGCCTGGGCGACTCCATGGGCTTCGCTCAGCGCATCGAACGGCGCTACCGCGGTATCGACAGTCCGGCCAAGCTCAAGCTTGCCACTGCTGGGTGTCCGCGCAATTGTTCCGAGGCTTACGTCAAGGACGTCGGTTTCGTCGCCGTCGGCGACGGCAAGTGGGAGATATACGTTGGCGGGGCCGCTGGAGCCCACATCCGCAAGGGTGACTTGCTGACCACTGCCCAGGACGAGACCGAGGCGATGTTGATCGGCTCGCGCTTCATGCAGTTCTATCGCGAGAACGCGAAGTGGAAGGAGCGGACCTACACCTTCATGGAGCGTGTCGGCCTGGAGCGGGTCCGCGCCGTGGTGGTCGAGGACAGCGAGGGGATCTGTGCCGACTTGGATGCAGCGATGGAAGCGTCGATCGCTGCCACGGTTGATCCGTGGCTTGAGGCGGTCGCCCCGAAGACCGCCAACCAATTCACGTCCGTCATTCCCACCAAGGAGGAAGTTTGATGGCGTCCGTCGAAGTGCTGCTTGGTTCCGTCGACCAGATCCCCAAGGGCGAGGGACGCACCTTCCGGGTCGCCGATCGTGAGATTGCGGTGTTCCTCACGGCAGAAGGCGAGGTCTACGCCACCCAAGCCTTCTGCCCCCACAGACGAGGCCCTTTGGCAGACGGGCTGCTCGGAGGGACCGTTCTGATGTGTCCCCTCCACGATCGGACCTTCGACCTGAAGTCCGGCTGCGGCACGAGCCACGAGCAGCTCGGTCTCGCCACCTATCCGGCCCGGGTCAGCGAAGGCCAGATCTGGCTACGGCCGGAGCCAACCCTCGCGCGAGAGGCAGCAGAATGAGATCAGATCGGAGGTGACTTCCCTGACAGGCCGCCTGCGACCGAGCGTGGGCTCGGGGATCGGTAAGCTTCGGATCTATGTCTTGCTTGGCCGCCTTCACGGCTCGCCCGGATGCGCCGGTGTCAAGGGCAAAGGACCGATTCGAGAACGACTTTATATTGCCATGTTGCCGAAACGCCGGTCTGACTTGGTCTCCAAACGCCTCCAGATCGATCGTGATCAGAAGGTCCGTTCTCAGCGAAGAGGATCGAAGCGGCGCGGACGCGTGAAGCGTCCGCGCCGCTTCGATCCTCCTGCCTCGCAAAGAACGAACAGGGGCACGTCGCGGAGCGCCTCTTTCTGGACATCGGGCGAAGTTCCGCCGACTGCGCGTCATCGAAGCGCAGCAGCGCTTTCATATCGCTGGTGAGTCGGTTCGCCCCGACCGTCAGGAGCCTGCGCGAGGCCGGCATCCCGTCGTCCACCGCCATCGCCAAGGCTATCCCCGAGACGGGCATCCCGACCAGCCGCGGTAGAGGCCCCTGGACCACGACGCAGGTTTCGCGCGTGCTGGCACGCCTGCCAGAATAGGCAAGAAACGCAACAGCGGGCCGCTGACGCCGATCACAGGGCTTCCGGCTTCCTTGCGACCGCAGCCTCGACCTCGGCCTGAGCTGTGGCTTCCAGCAGACTATCGCTGACCGCCGCCCCGGCGTGGTTGACTATGCGAACCTTCCAGCCTTGTCGGTTCAGGAGGTTGCGTCGCTCCACGGCTACCCACGTTGATGCACAGGGTAGCTGCTTGGTCTCGCGGCCGCGCGCCGCGTGGATTATGTAGGCGTGCTTCATGACCGCCTCCCACTGAGCGTCAGGCCCATGCAAGGGACAGACCTCGCCGACGAACGCGGCTTGGCTTGAGCCTTCGCAGGCGCACCAGGCCGAACGGCGCCTTAAGGTCCGATTAACCATAGCAGCTGACTATACTAATCGAGGCTCGGCAATTGCATTGAGCGGAGCAGAGCGGTCGCGTGCCGGGGTCAATCTTGATGTCAGACGAATTTATGCCCTTTTGGACCCTACTTTCGGCGGCAGAAGATCAGCTTCAGTGGGGAACGGATCCTGACAACATGGAAGCCATCGGACGTGCCCTCGCCAAGCGGCGGCCCGCGAGTGTCGTCGCCGAGAGCCTGATGGAACGAGCTGATTACCTCAGAGCGCTGCGATGCCAGTCTTCGACTATGAGAGGCAAGTTCGCTGGCGTTATTCCTCGAACGGGCAGCCTACAGACATCAACGTCTGCCATCAAATACTTCTGAATTTTTGCCACGCTTCCCAAAATAGAGTCGACAATTATCGAGGGCTGTATCGAGGTCGTTTCTTGCAGGCGACCTGATGTCTTTTCAAGCTCAACCTGCCTCCAATTGCGCGCCGGAGCAGCGCTCTGCGCTCGCCGACGGCAGCCGCGCGGACGCCTCTTGTCGCGCAGCCGACCTTCGACGCCAGCCTCGGCGTCGCGCCGCTGCCAGCGCCACACGGCCGCGCGGCTGACCCCGCCCGCCGGGCGACGTCTTGGACACGCAAGCGCTCGCCCGAAAGCAGGACGATGCGGGCGCGCTGGGTCTGTTTGAGCGGGCGGGCGCGGTCACTGGCGATCGCAGCCAGCCGTGCCGCGCCACTCGCATCGAGAAGCACACGGACCGTCTGGGCCATGGCTCAGACCCGCACCTCTCGTCGTACGCGTGATTCCTCTGTCCGCGTCACTGCACTAGCGACCGCAATGGAGGCCGAATTGGGCGCCGCGCCGAACAGCCGGTTTGGCGCCCATTGGCCATTTGGCATGACGCAGTCTGGCCGAAAGCGGAATGGCTGCTTCTGAGAAGGCACGTAGGAAAAGCGGACGGCCTTCTATCGACCCAAACCAGCCACTTTTAGCACCGTACCGCGCGCCCAAAAGCAGTCGTTCAGCCGGCGGTTGGGGCATATTCGTCGAAGTCAGGCGCGGATAATTATGCCTCATTGTCGGCCGCTCCGCTTGCCCCAGCTCGACTGATGTTTGATGTAGGATTCGGACTTGAGCAGGTTGAAGTGGAGTGATCGGTGATGGCTGGCGTCCGTCGCATCGGCCTCGTGATCTGCCCGGATTTCGATTTCATGGGATTGGCGGTGACATCACCCTTCGCCGTCGCCAACAAATACGCCGGCGGCTCGGCCTACGACGTGCACCTCCTGTCCGAAACCGGCGGCCTCGTTCGCTCTGGCCTGGGACCCGATGTCGGCACCGAACGGCTCGGCGACCCATCTTCCTTCGACACGATCCTGGTCGCGGCCGGGATCGGCGTACCGGAGCCGAGTCGAGACCTTCTCGCCTACCTGCAGGAGGCGTCCCGTTCGGCGCGCCGTCTGGCGGGCCTGTGCCTTGGGGCTTTCATCCTAGCGGACGCCGGCCTGCTGAGCGGACGGCGCGCCACGACCCACTGGCACTACGCGCCCCAGTTCCGCGCGCGCTATCCCGACTGCAACCTCGACATCGACAAAATCTACGTCGCGGATGGCAATCTCTGGACCTCCGCCGGCATGTCGGCAGGCATCGATCTCGCCGTTGGCATGGTCGAGCGCGATCACGGCCGGGAGTTGGCCCAAACCGTGGCGCGCGGGCTGGTGATGGAACGCCGCCGCGCCGGGGGCCAAGCCCAGCACTCGGCCCTGCTCGATTTCGACGCGCCGACAGATCGCATCCAGAGCGTCCTTGCCTATGTGCGGCAACACCTACGGCTTCCACTGACCACCGAGGATCTTGCAGCGATTGCCTGCCTCAGCCCGCGGCAGTTCACCCGGGCCTTCCGGGCAGAGACCGGCGTCTCGCCCGCCAAGGCGGTCGAGGCGATGCGCGTCGAGACCGCCAAGCACATGCTGGAGCAGAGCCGCCTGCCCATTGAGGAGATCGCCGCTGCCGCCGGCTTCGCCAACCGCGAACGGATGCGTCGGGCGTTCCTCCGCGTCCAGGGAGAGGTCCCGCGGACGATCCGCCGGGCGGCCGGGCCTCTTGCCGTCGTCTAACCCACCAGCATGGCCGGAAACGTGGCAATTATGACGTAGGTCGTTCCGAGACCTCTGCTTAAGCATGGCCTCGGGGGCTGCTTACTGGCGGGAGTTCGCGGACATGGTGAACCTGACGATCAACGGTCGCCATTATTCAGTCAATGCCGAGCCCGATACTCCGCTGCTCTTCGTCCTGCGCGACACGCTCGGCCTGACCGGCACGAAGTATGGTTGCGGCATCGCCCAGTGCGGGGCCTGCACGGTGCATCTCGACGGGCAGGCGACGCGCTCCTGCCAAGTGCCACTGGAGAGCGTCGGCACTCAGGCCATCACCACCATCGAGGCGATCGAGCAGGACGCGGTCGGCCGGAAGGTCGTCGAGGCCTGGGTCGCACTGCAGGTGCCGCAATGCGGCTACTGCCAGTCCGGTCAGGTCATGGCCGCCACCGCCCTGCTGAAGCAGACGCCGCGCCCGACCGACGGCGACATTGCCGAGGCGATGACGAATCTCTGCCGCTGCGGGACCTACAACGCCATCGCCGCCGCCGTGCGGCAGGCGGCCGCTTGAGGAGCTTGCCATGCACCCGCTCCCTCGCTCCGCTGCTCCCTCCCGCCGTCGCTTCCTCGCGGGGGCCGGCCGCGCCCTCGTCCTCAGTGCGCTCCTGCCCGCGCGGATGGCCCGTGCCGAGGCGCAGGGCCCCGCCGAGGGTGCAGGCGCCCTCGCGCCGAAGCCCGGGACGCGGGTGGCCGCCTTCCTGGAGATCCACCCGGACGGCACCATCAAGCTGCTAAGCCCCTTCGTGGAGGGTGGCCAGGGCATCGCCACCGGCATGGCGCAGATCGTCGGTGAGGAACTCGACGTGCCGCCCTCCCGCTTCGTCGTGGAATGCGCGCCGCCCGGCCCCGACTACGCTGTTGTCAACGGCATCCGCATGACCGGTGGCAGCTTCTCGACCCGGTCGAGCTACGAGACCATGCGCCGCCTCGGCGCGACCGCCCGCGATCTGATGATCCGTGCGGCAGCCGCCAGGCTTAAGGTTCAGGACGGCGAACTCACGACCCGCGATGGGATGGTGCTGCACGCGGCCACGAACCGATCGCTCTCCTATGGTGACCTCGCCGTCGACGCCCTGAAGCTCAAGCCGAACGAATCCGTGCCGCTTCGCGACCCGGCGACCTTCCGCTACATCCGCCAGCCGATCCCCCGCCTCGACGTGCGGGACAAGTCCACGGGGCGGGCAGTCTACGCCATCGATCAGAAGGTCGATAGGATGCTCTACGCCGCCGTGCAGCACGCGCCGCGCCTTGGCACTGAGCCCAAGGGTCTCACCAACGAGTCCGACGTGAAGGCGATGCCGGGCGTCCACTCGGTGCACCTTCTGCCGGGCGCCGTGGCGGTCGCCGCCGACAGCTGGTGGCGGGCGCGCAAAGCCGTCGAGGCCCTGAAGGTCGAGTGGTCGGCACCCAAGCCCAGCGGCATCGATACGGTCGCAGCGGATTTCTCGTCGGACGGCATGCTCGCGGCCCTCAAGGCCTCGACTGATCCCGGCCATGCGGCCGAGGAGGAGGGCGATGTGGCCGCCGCCTTCGTCAAGGCCGCCAAGGTGGTGGAGGCCGATTACGAGGCGCCCTACCTCGCCCACGCGCAGTTGGAACCGCCCTCGGCCATCGCGCGCTTTGACGGCGACGGCACCCTCGACGTCTGGCTTCCGAACCAGATGCCGGAGGTGTTCCAGGCGGTCTCGGCGAAGGTCGCCGGGTTGCAGCCGGCCCAGGTCCGCATCCACTCACCGATGCTCGGCGGCTTCTTCGGCCGCCACTTCACCTACGAGGCCGGCAACCCGTTCCCCCAGGCGATCCTGCTCGCCAAGGCCACCGGCCGCCCCGTGAAGGTGCTGTGGTCGCGGGAGGAGGAGTTCGCTCGCGACGCCGTGCGGCCCCTGAGCTTCAGCCGCTTCCGCGCGGCCCTCGACCCGGCAGGGCAGCCGACGACGATTGAAGTCCGGACGGTCGGGGAAGGCCCGATCGGCCGCTACTTCAACATGATGATGCAGACGCCCGTCGATCCTTCCGCGGTCGAGGGCATCGTCGAGAAGCCCTACGCCGTGCCCAACCGGCGCATGACCTTCACGAAGGTCGCCCATCCGGTGAACATCGCCTTCTGGCGCTCGGTCGGGCACTCGATGAACGACGCGTTCTACGAGAGCTTCCTCGACGAGGTCGCCCAGGCCGGCGGGCAGGATCCATTCGCGCTGCGCATGGCCCTCCTCCAGGGCAGCGCCCGCCACCGCACGCTGCTCGCGGCGGTAGCCGAGATGTCCGGCGGCTGGCAGCGCGGGCCCTACCGAGCGGAGGGCGCGATGCGCGCCCGCGGCCTCGCCATGGCTTCGCCCTTCGGCTCGGAGACGGCAACCATCGCGGAGGTCTCGGTGAAGGGCGGAGAGGCTCGCGTCCACAACCTCTGGATCGCATTCGACCCCGGCAGCATCGTCAACCCGGCCATCGTGAAGGCGCAGGTGGAATCGGCGGCGGCGCTCGGTCTGTCCTCGGTCCTGTTCGAGCAGATCGTCTACCGCGACGGCGTCCGGCAATCGCAGAACTACGACACCTATCCGGTCCTGCGCCGGGAACACATGCCGCAGGTCCACGTCCGCATCGTCGAGAGCGGCGCGCCGATGGGCGGGGTCGGCGAGCCGGGTCTACCGGGCGTGCCGCCCGCCGTCCTCAACGCCATCGCGGCGCTCACCGGCCAGCGGATCCGCGCGCTACCGGTCGCCAACACCAAGCTCTCCGGCGTCTGACAAGGATACCTCGATGACCCAGCACACCGGCACGGCGCGCGTAACGGGCGCCTCCTCGGGAATCGGCGCGGCTTACGCCGACCAGTTGGCTGCTCGAGGCCATGACCTCATCCTCGTCGCCCGCGACGAGGCCCGGCTGCGGGCGGCGGCGGAGCGTCTCGGCCGAGAGGGCGGCGTGACTGTCGAGGTCATGTCGGCCGACCTGACCCGACCGGAGGATCTTGCCGTGGTCCGGGACCGCGTCGCCACGGATGCCGCCCTGCGCGTCCTCGTGAACTGCGCCGGTCTCGGACCGCTTGGCCCCGCTCTCGACAGCCCTGCCAGCCTCTATGACGGGCTGCTCGAACTCAACATCAGGGCGCTGCAGACCCTGTCCCTCGCGGCGGCGACGGCTTTTGGCGACAGAGGAGCGGGCACGGTTGTCAACATCTCCTCCGCCGTCGCCATCATCCCTGAGCGCTTCAACGCCCCCTACGCGGCGAGCAAGGCCTTCGTCCTGGCACTGACGCAGGGGCTCGGGGCCGAACTCGCGGGCAAGGGCGTGCGGTTCCAGGCGGTGCTGCCCGGCGCCACCCGGACCCACTTCTTCGACCGGACGGGCGCGGATATCGGACAGATTCCATCCGAGATGATCATGGATGCGAGCGACCTTGTGGCGGCGGCTCTGGCCGGCCTCGATGCGGGCGAGACCGTCACGATTCCCTCTCTCCCTGATCTCGGTGACTGGCAGGCCCTCGAAGCCGCCCGGTTCCGCCTTGGTCCCAACCTCTCCCGCAGCATGCCGGCCTCCCGCTATGGTCTCGGCTGAGATCGCGAAGAATTCGATGCTTCGTCGAGTGGGAGTTCGTCCATGCTGCAGGTCGTCGAAGGCGAGTCGAGCGAAGCCGCGCTGACCGCCCATCGAGGCCCGGACCAGCTCCCTTTGCCGAGAGGCTGGCGGCAGATCGAGGCGATGCCGGTCGGCCTGTTCGCGGCGGTGATGGGCCTGACGGGACTGAGCGTCGCGTGGCGGCTCGCTCATGTGCGGTATGGCGTGCCGCCCTGGCTCGGGGAAGCCGTCGGGCTGATCGCCTCAGCGGCCTTCGTTGCTATCGCGGCGGGCTATGCCGCCAAGGCCGTCATCGCCCGTGAGGCCGTGCGTGCGGAATTCCGCCATCCCATCGCCGGCAACCTGTTCGGCACGCCGCTCATCAGCCTGCTCCTACTGCCGATCCCCCTGGCGCCCTTCAGCCTCACGCTGGCGCGCGTGCTGTGGATCGCCGGCGCCCTTGGCATGACGCTGTTCGCGTGGCTGATTGTGACGCGCTGGCTAAGCGACCGGCAGCAGGCGGCGCATGCGACGCCGGCCTGGATCGTGCCGGTGGTCGGCTTGCTCGATGTGCCCCTGGCTCTTCCGGGGCTCGACCTGCCGCCGATGCAAGGCGTGATGATCTTCGGGCTGGCGGTGGGGCTATTCTTCGCCATGCCCCTGTTCACGCTGATCCTGTCCCGCCTGCTGTTCGAGGCGCCATTGCCCGCAGCCTTGCAGCCATCGCTTCTGATCCTCGTGGCGCCCTTCGCGGTCGGCTTCTCAGCCTATGTCGCCACGACGGGCGCAATCGATCTCTTCGCTGAGTCGCTTTTCGCGGTCGCACTGTTCCTGCTTGCCGTGCTGCTGCCGAAGCTCGCCCGGTTCGGCCACGCCTGCCCTTTCCGCGTCTCTTGGTGGGGCGTGAGCTTCCCGCTCGCCGCAGCTGCGGTAGCGGCTCTGCGCGTCGCGGCGGCGGAGCCGGCCCCGGCGACCGACGGCCTCGCCCTGGTCCTGCTCGGGCTGGCCACGCTGGTCATCGGCTGGCTGCTCGTCCGAACCCTGATCGGCTTAGCTCGTGGGGAGCTACGGACGCTGACGCAGTGACGGCCAATCGCCGAACTCCCGCTGCTCATTCGATGTCAGCTCTCACCACTTCTCATCCAAAAGCGGACTGACAGAAATCGACCCATCCGAGACGCTCACGCAGGCGGTCTGCGGCGGCTGAAGCTGGCCGTAAGCGGAACGGCCGCATCTGAGCTCATCCGCCGGGAAATCGGACATGCTCCTGTCGATCCATGCCAGCCACCCTAAGCGCCGAAAGCTCTTTCCTGATGCGTCGGTGTGGATGCCACCTGACGGCATCGATCAACCATGTCCGTCGTCAGGTGATTTGAGACGGTTTGCGATGCTCAGGCACGGAGGTTCTGGTCCGCCTGGGTGAGAGGTTAGGCAGCCTGCGCGTGATGGCGCAAGCGGCGATCCATGAGGGTCTGGCGTTTGATCCGCGCCCGCTCGCGGAGGATGGCCTCGCCGCGGCCGAAGTAGACGTCGGCAGGGGTGAGGTTGCCCAGGCTCTCGTGAGCCCGAACATGGTTGCAGGGCTCGACAAGGGCGGCAACCCGCGCCTCCAGCTCGCCGGGCAGGTCGGCAGGCTCGGGCAGGATGCGGTTCTTGAGCGTCTGGTGCCAGCGCTCGATCTTGCCCTGCGTCCGAGGATGGCGGGGCGCGCCGCGGATGTGGGTCATGCCCCGGCTGCCGAGCCCGTCGGCCAGATCACCCGCGACGTAGCTCGGCCCGTTGTCGGAGAGCAGCCGTGGCCGATGCGCCACCTGCACATGATCGAGCCCGGCAGCCGCCAGCGCCAGATCGAGCGTGGCGGTGACATCGCTCGCCTGCATCGTCGCGCACAGCTTCCACGCCACGATGTAGCGCGAGAAGTCATCCAGCACGGTCGAGAGGTAGTACCAGCCCCAGCCGATCACCTTCAGGTAGGTGAAGTCCGTCTGCCGGAGTTGGTTGGGTGCGGTGGTCTTGTCGCGGAACGCGTCGGCGGCTTTGACCACGATGTAGGCCGGGCTGGTGATCCGGTCCTGGGCCTTGAGCAGGCGGTAGACGGTGGCCTCCGAGACGAAGTAGCGCCGCTCGTCGGTGAAGCGCACCGCCAACTCGCGGGGGCTGAGCTCTGGCGGCTCCAGCGCGAGGGCGACGCTCTGATCGCGAACCTCGGCGGGCAACCGGTTCCAGACCCGGCTGGATCGGGACGGGCGATCCGCCAATGCCTCGGGGCCGCCCCGTTGGAAAGCGTCGTACCAGTGGTAGAAAGTGGCGCGCGGGATGCCGAGCTTGTCCAGGGTGGCGCGCACCGGCAGGTGGGATGGCTCGACCAGCCGGATGATCTCCAGCTTCTCAGCGGCCGGGTCCCTCATGCCTCGTCGCCCCCAGCCGCGGTCATACTTTTCAGCAGGCGGTTTTCCAGGACGAGGTCGGCCACGACCTCCTTCAGCGCACCCGCCTCGCGACGCAGGTCCTGGACCGCGTCGGCGGTCGCGGCACGGGCCGTGTCGCCAGCCAGCCGCTTCTTGCCGGCCTCCAGGAACTCCTTGGACCAGCCATAATACATCGAGCTGGCGATGCCCTCGCGCCGGCACAGCGCGGCGATGCTGGCCTCACCGCGCAGGCCTTCCAGCACGATGCGGATCTGCTCCTCGGCCGAGAACTGCCGGCGCGTGGCGCGGCGGATGTCCTTGATCCCGGCTTCTGCCGGCTTCCGCGCCGGCCCGGACGTCTGTTTCATCTTCGTGCCTCAGGGCTACGATGA
>NZ_JAKSXX010000152.1 GCF_022829385.1 Methylobacterium sp. J-070
GGTCCCGCGCGGGCGACCGGGATGCGCATGCGCGTGAAGGCCGGCGATCGGTCCGGCCGTCGTCAGGCCGCTGCCGTAGGCGCGCGCTGTCCCTCCCCCCGGCGCGGGGGAGGGTAACCCCGGCGTCAACACGGATCGGGCGAGCGGCAGGGCGACCAGTCTGGATGTGAGGCAGGACGCGACCCGGCCGTCAGCGTCGCTCCACTCTGATGAAGCCCTTGGGGGGCCACCCTCCCCCGCAGAGGGGGGAGGGGGCGCGGCGCGTTGCGGCGGCCATCGCGGTCATTTCCACGACGCCGCGTAGAAGCGCGGCACCTCGT
>NZ_JAKSXX010000153.1 GCF_022829385.1 Methylobacterium sp. J-070
GCCGGACATATGAACGCAAGCGATCCGATCATCCAAGCTGACTTCATCTTGCGAGCTGGGGGCCGTCCACATATGCCACATGATCCACGACCGGCCTGAGCATCAGAGACGACGCTGGCGCACACTGTTCCGCAGGAAGGCAATAGGCGACCTGTTCGCCAGCCCCTACGTGTAGCCGAGGCTGTGAACACAGGAACGCTCAATCGTAGGCAAGGAACGGGTTCACAGACGCGCGATTGCCTTGTTACCGCATGGTGGGCTCCTGTGTCCGACCGGCGGACAATTGGGAGCTACGCCGATGAGAACTGCACTGACCATCGCAACCGTCCTCATCCTTGCCGGCCCAGCATTCGCCGCTGAAGGTGGTTCAAGCCGC
>NZ_JAKSXX010000158.1 GCF_022829385.1 Methylobacterium sp. J-070
ATCGGCCTTGATCAGGCTGGCGTCGACCGCGAAGCCCTCGCCGCCCACGAGCCCCTCGGTGATGCAGCGGGCGAGCACGGTCTCGAACAGGCGCCGCAGCAGGTCGCTGTCGCGGAAGCGGCCATGGCGGTTCTTGGAGAAGGTCGAATGGTCCGGCACCCGGCCGTCGAGCCCGAGCCGGCAGAACCAGCGATAAGCGAGGTTGAGGTGGACCTCGTCGCACAGGCGGCGCTCGGAGCGGATGCCCAAGCAGTAGCCGATGAGCAGCATGCGGATCATCAACTCAGGGTCGACCGAGGGCCGGCCTGTCGAGCTGTAGAACGGCTGCAGGTGCGCGCGCAGGCCCGACAGGTCAACGAAGCGGTCGATGGCGCGCAGCAGATGTTCGGCGGGGACGTGGGTACCGAGCGAGAACTCGTATAACAGGGCGCCCTGCTCGACTTGCCGAGGTCCCATCATCTGCTTCGGTCTCCGCCTCTCGACAGGAGTGAATCACCTCACGACTACCGCTGCAACACCGAGTTTTTCAACAGAATCCTAGCATTGCCGCCCGAAAGCGGACCGGCAGAAATCCACCCAACCCAGCCGTTCAGTGACGCCAGCCAGCAAGACCGCAAGTGGCCGAAAGCGGAACGGCCGGTTCGGAGTGGGGCCGCTGGAACAGCGGACGGCCGCCTACCGACCCAACTTGGTCGAAAAGCGCAATGAAAGCGTCGCCCCAAACCGGACTTCGAGCGAATCCTTTGGCGCTCGCTACACAGAACACGACCAGACCAAGCGCGACCAGGATCAGCGAGCCGACATCGTTCGGCGGATGAACAATCCGTTTCGGACAGATCTCGCTGGCTAAGCAATTTTCGCATCGCAAACAGATGCGATTGACTGTCTTCGCTAGGTCGAGCACCTTCTGAATTGAGGCATCGGAATAGCTTTAGAGGTGGCCGCAATGGGACGCACGAGGCTTCGAGGCGCCGTGTCAGTCCTCGCGCGCGCTGTTCTCGTCGGATTTCTGCTCGGTCCGTACATGTTTCGCGATGTCTGGGCGGCGCCCGCGAATGAGCCCGGTGTCACGCGCCTGCCCGGAATGGACGCACCTGGCAACGATCTCGTTTGGCAGCGCGGCCTCGACGCGGACGCCTGCGAACGGTTCTGCGTCGGCGACCCCCGCTGCGCGGCCTACACCTACAGCTTCGGCAATCAGGTCTGCATCCCGAAATCCGCCGTCGGACCGGTTCGTCCTTCCAGCGTGCCGGCCTTGACCGGGATCGTGCGACGGCCGGCCCCCACCGGCTCGCGTGGCGGGCCGCCGCATCCGCCGGGTCAGACCTACGCCATCCGGCGGCTCCCGAACCTGGATGCGCCCGGCAACGATCTCGGCTGGCACCGGAACGTGGATACGGTGGAAGCCTGTGAGTCCTTGTGTCTCGCCGATCCGCAATGCACCGGCTACACCTTCAACAGCACGCGCTCCGTCTGCTTCCGGAAGAGTCAAATCGCCGGTACGATGCCGGCCCGTGACGCCGTCGTGTCTGGCATCATCACCCGGCAGGCTGCCCAAGCGGTCCCGCCGCCCCCCGGGACAACACCCGGACCGAGCTCGGCCTCCGTCCCCGCGCCCGCCGACAGGCCGAGCTTCGACTGCATCCGGGCTGCCACTACGGCCGAACGCACGGTATGTGCAACGGCCAGCTTGAGCCGACTGGATGTCGAACTGGATGCCGCCTTCAAGGCGCTGCGGTCTTCGGACGGGATCGACGTCCAGAGCGAGCGCCGGAAGCAAGACGCCTGGCACCGAGCCCGGGACGCATGTCAGCAGAACGTCGACTGCCTGAGCCGGTCCTACTCCGCCCGGCTGAGCAGCCTACAGTCCACTCTCGAGGCCGCACGCATGAGGGCGCGCGTAGCCCGCACAGTTCAGGATCCCCCAGACCGCCGCCTGATCCAGCGGGCGAACCAGCCCTGCGCCACGGCGGATCTGGACTTGCAACGCTTTAGGCGCGGTCTCACCGTGACGGGAACTGAAGATCAGGTGCTACGCGCGGGCGTCGAGCATGCGATCGCTTGGACGGTCCCTGCACAGAGGCCCCGCGGACCGACCTACCTCGTGATCGGCACCGAGAGCTCAGTCCGCTTTAGGGGAGGCGGCTTCTACGCGCTGATGCCCGCGGCCGCCGCCCCGTTCCGGCTGAAGCAGCTCGCGACGCAGACCCGCGCTGTCATCCCCCTCCATGTCGAGGGGGCGATGCTCAAGGGATCGCTTCAGATCCGCCCCCTCGTTTCCGGCCGTCTGCAACTGACGATCGCCGTCATCGGCTTCACACAATGTGGCGAGAATCCGGACCCAACTCCGGTCACCTCCGCGTTCCGCGTAGAGCCGGGGTCCCCAGAGATCGTGATAGCCGACCGCTTCGACCTAAGGCAGCCCGACCAAGTGATCGGTTCCCCGGATGAGACCCGGGCGATCGAGGTCTACGGCCTTCGCTACCGGATTCTTGACCGGCTGACCGGATCGATCCTCGCAGAGAGCATCGGGGACAAGCCCCGGTTCTCCCCGACGGGGCGTTTTGTCGCCGCCCTCGCGTCGAACCAGATCGAGATCCGCGACGCCGTTGACGGGCGGTTCATGTACGATGTCAGCAATGTCAGGGAAGCCAAAGGCGTGGATCTGGCCTGGGACGATCGCGACAGTTTCATCATACCGCTGACCTCGGGGAGCTGGGGTTCGATCCCGCTGGCCAACACGCTGAACGAGACCAGCAACATCGATAACCCCGGCGCGTGCTCACACGTGGCGTCGGCGATCTTCGATCAGGACTTCACCATCCAGCTCGAGAACAACCTTCTCCTGGTCAAGTGCAACTCTGATAGTTTTGACCTGAATGCCGTCAGCCTGACCGTACCGCGGGAAGCCTCGGCCGATGAGGCGTCTCGGACGAAGACTCTCGTCGCCGCCGCCGCTGTGTCGATCCCGAAGCTCAGAGGGTGGTCTCTGCTCGACGGGCTGAAGTTGAGCCATCTCGCCACGTCCCCGGCGAGCGAGGACTATCAGGATCCGTCGGCTGGGATCCTGAACGCATTCCTCATCAAGCCCATGCTTCTCAAAACGACAGCGCTAAGCGCATTACCCAGACCTATGCAGAACTGGACGGTCGCGACGCGCGGGTTAAGGGCCCTGAAGCTCCCGGAGATGGCGCAAACGGAGAGAGCCGAACGTCGGCTCTCCGAATTCGGGATCGAGATCAACCACGGCACTGCGATCACCAAACTGGACTTCGACGCGGCCACTATGAAGGTGGATCGGAAGGCGCGAGCGCTGGCTGATGACGGATCCATCCGCTTCGTGTCGATCGGAGAGGGTACGTCTTCCGACGGGGAGGCGCGCGTGGAGAGCGGACGCACGATCATCGTCATCAGCGATCAGAAAGGCGCCCTCCAGCAGGTTTCATCCCCCGGCAGGAAACTGACCCTGATCAACAGCTCCGCCGTGCAGGGGAGCATGGCCGTCAATTACCCAAGCGCCTATCTTCACGACAGCACCCGGAAGGGCAAACTCTTCGACCTGACCGCCGAGTTCGCGGAGAACGGCGGGACCACGTGCGACGACAGCTTCTTCAGCTGCGATATTCAGGGCGCGCTGTTCTTCGAGCGGTACCTCGTCCTGTGGTCCAAGGAGAGCGCGGCGCTCGCCATCTACGACGTCGAGCGCCGGCGGCTGATGCATCGCATCGCCGGGCTTCCGAACGCCGACGTCGTGAACCGTATCTCCCTGAGCCGGGATCTCAAGACCGCGATCAAGCTCGACGATGACGGCGGCTTTCAGGTCCTCGGCCTGCGCGCGGGCACGCGCGATGCCGAAGGGCACCTCGCACTCGGCGCCAAGGGCTCCGACCTCCTCCTGTCGGGGCGGCTGGTGGATGACGAGGTCGCGATCTGGACGCCGTCGGGCCTGTTCGATGCCACGCTCGAAGGCGCCGAGCATGTCGGCCTGCGCTTTCCCGGCCGCGACGGCAGCTACACGCTCGATCAGTACCGCCACCTCTTCAAGGTCGACCGCCTACTGACGCGGGTCGTCGCCGGCGAGACCCTGCCGCCGCCGGTCACCCGGGACGTCCCGCCCCTCGTCCAGCTCGAACGCGTCGAGGCAGGCGAGGCGGTGGCGGCGCGCATCACCTTCGCGGAGGGCGATCCCGTCACGGAGGTGCGGCTCTATCAGGACGGGCTCATCACCGACACGCTGCCCGTGCCGCCCGGTGGCGCCGCCTTCAATCTACAGGCCAAGCGCCTGCCGGGGGCCCGCTGGATGGCGCTCCTCGCCCGGGGACTCACGGGTCTCTACAGCCAGCCGGCGACCTACGATGCCGGGCAGGACACGGCGCACAAGCGCCGGTTGCACCTGATCAGCGTCGGCATCGACCACTACGAGGATCGCGAGCACCTGCCGGATCTCACCGCCACAGTGGACGCGCGGCGCTTCGCTCTGACGCTCCAGGACAAGGCAGGGCCGGCATTCGAGATCGCCACGCAGGCCGTCCTCCTGGACGCCGAAGCCAGCCGCGAGGCTATCCTGGCGAAGCTCGAAGCCGCCGTCGCGGTCGCAGAGCCGGGCGACAGCATCATCCTGTTCATCGCAGGTCACGGCGTTCGGCTCCCGGGCGAGACCGCTTACTATCTCGCCACCTCGGCCACGCGGGCCGACGATCTCTCCCATACCGCGCTGCCCTGGAACGACGTGTCGGCCGTCCTCGCCAGAGCGCGCACGCGCGTGGCGGTGTTCCTCGACACCTGCCAGAGCGGCAACGCGGGCACGGACTTCTTCGCCACCAACGACGCGGCGGTCGGGGCGCTGATCGACCGGGCGCCGTCGGGCGTGTTGATCTTCTCGGCTTCCAAGGGGCGGGAGAAGTCGGAGGAAGCGCCCGACAACAGCGGCGGCGTCTTCACCGGGGCGGTCGTGAGCGCGCTGTCGGATCCGCGGACGGACCTCAACCGCAACGGTGTGATCGAGGCCTCGGAACTCTACGCGCGGGTCAAGCGCACCGTCGTCGAGGCCACGCAGGGGCGCCAGACGCCGTGGTTCGCCCGCAACGACATGGTCGGCGATTTCGTACCCTTCTAAGCGTGTGGTCCTCCGCTTACTCGACAAAGTGAGTTCATCGGCCGCAATCAAATACATCTCCCTTCACACCAAGGTCGACCTGTGCGTCGATGGGGGATGCGCCAGATCCAGCCGCTCCATGGTGATTACATCATGTCGGCTTCGGCTAGTTTGTATCCCCGAAGCGGACCGGCGGAAATCCACCCCGAGCGGTCATCCAGCTGCCTCAACTGTTATGTCCGAAAAACGAACGCTTTCCCGACAGTGATCCCACGCGAATTGGAGAACGCTCGGAATGACCTCCTTTGTGTCGGGAAAGCGTGTCGGCTTTTCAGGTGTCGGTAAAACGCTCTCGCGAAATGCAACGTCTGCTCCGAGCCATCGCTCGCCAAAAAGCTGACCGGCGGCTATCGGCCAAACTCAGTCATAGCGTGCGACCAGGCTTCTTCAGATTCTCAGCGATTGGCACCGAAAAGCTTAGCGCACATGCGCCCACACTCGAAGGCGGTTCGTCAACTTTGACATTATGTTTAAATTCCTATATAGTTGCTTTCATAGCTCGATGTCGCTGAGGCCCGCCGTGCCGCGATTACCAAACCACCGAACGCGACCCGCCTCGGCAGCACAGGCCAGGCGACCAAGCCCTTACCATCCGACCAACACCAGCAAGGGGTCCCACACGGGGCCCCTTCTTTTTTGCGAGGTCGACTATGAGCAAGGCTCAACTCCCGAGCCTCAACGGGCCCACCGGGCTACCCGGCAGATTGTCCAGGCCGATCACCTCGTCGATCGCCATCACTGAGCCCACTGCCAGCATACGCGCCCTGAACGATGCCTTCCGCCGCAGTTTCGCCGACGGGCGGGTAGTCGAGACGCCCGGCGTGGTCGAACTGCCCGAAGCTGACCGCATCACCCTGCTGCTGGCTGTGCGCCGCTTCAGCACCTTCGACCCCGACAATGATCCTCACGGCGAATACGATTTCGGCGCGGTCGAGGTCGGAGGCGAGCGCTTCTTCTGGAAAATCGACGCCTACGATCGCGCGCTGCTCGGCGGCTCGCCGGACCCGGCCGGCCCCGCCGTCACGACCCGCGTGCTCACGATCATGCGCGCCGATGAGTACTGACGTGGTTGGCTCCCACGAGACACCGCGCCCGCCTCGGATTGAACCGCCCCAGGGCGACGAGGTCATGCGGCCTCAGCCACGCGGCGAGGCTGAACTCGATGCGGACACTGAATGGGACGAGGACTGGCCGGCCGATGACGACGGCGACTGGTCAGGCTGCGCCCACGATGGCGACCAGGGGGAGGGCTGACGATGGGCCACCCTCCCACTCTCACGATCCTTGGCTTCGGCGTGATTGCTGGTGCTACCGATAGCCAACTTGTCGCGGCGTGAATGATGCGGAATCATGCAACTGGCATCACGGCTCGACGGTCATGGTCCCCCGGCCAAAGCGATGAGGCCCTGCACGGGATGCACACGATGCACGGGCATTTTCCAGGGTGGGTAGGGGGTTCAGGCGTCGGCGCCCCGGTGCAGTTGCCCAAACCGGCAATCAGTCCCCGATGCCCTCAAACCCGCCTCGGAACGGCTCTACCAGGCTGATGATCGTGCCAATCCGGGTTTTGGCGGCTGCCAGCCTTTAAGTCTCATCATGATCGATGTGACGCATATGGCCAAGCTCGACGGTGGCAAGGCACTGAGGTAGGCGCTCGGGACGGCTGAACCTCGGTCCCAACCCCGTCAATCAGTTCCTCGACGCCTTTGGACCCGTCCTTTATGCCGTTGCCCTCGGGGACGGGACGGAGCTCGATCGTGCGGTTCAACCATGTCGCCAACCGGGTGAACCCGGGTCATTTCCAGACCGTCGTGGACATGTTCGTCGGGCAGCTGGGGTTCGTCGAGCTGCGACGCACCGAACGCGCCGTGTGGTTGCGTCAGCCCGGGGCCAATGTGGACCTGCAGCTCAGCCGTAGCGACACCGGGCACCGGGATCTTGACCGAC
>NZ_JAKSXX010000161.1 GCF_022829385.1 Methylobacterium sp. J-070
AGGTTGGCGGCCGCATTGTTCGCGGTGTCGTGATCCCGATGCGCGGCGGCTAGGACGACCAGAGTCCGGCGAGTGCGACCGAGGATGTCAGTGGCCGACCCGATCCGGATCCGGCGCCCCCACCCATCTCGCCAGCGCCCAGCCTCGGCGTCCCACCAGCGCCCGTCGCCAAGGTGGTAGACCATCCGCCCGTGTGGCCGTCCGCAGCCCTCGCAGCAGCCCCTTGCCCGGCCGAACCGGATCACGGCCGAGAGCTGCACCCAGTCGATGGGGTAGAAGTAGCGGTGCTCGGGCCGGATCGGCATCGAGGCGTACTGGGCCAACGGGCGTGAACAAAGCGTAGCTGTGACCGCCTTGCCTATGATCACATTCGGCTCGACGTAGCAGGGGCCGGGCACCCAAAATGCCTACGAGCCGCCCACGACCTGAAGAAGCCGCATGTGTAGGCCAGCCATGGTCTCCTGCGGCCTTGCACAACGGGTCTGGTTCCGACCGCCCACCTTGGCTTCGTAGAGCGCAGCATCTGCGAAGCGGTAGAGGTCTGTCAGCGCGACGATCTCCGTGTCTGTCGGCAGGGCGGCTACCAGTCCGATGCTGACTGTAACATCGCCCGCACCAATGCCGGCAGAGCCCACCACCAGGGTCGAAACTTCGGCGTGGATCTTCTCCGCGATACGGCAAGCGCCGGCCTGATCGGTATCCGGCAGGAGAACGGCGAACTCCTCGCCACCGACCCGACTGACAAGATCGTGCGGGCGATGGACGCTGGCCGACAGGCAACGCGCCAAGCCCTGAAGCACCGCGTCTCCGACCTGATGGCCATAGCGGTCGTTGAAGCGCTTGAAGTGGTCGGCATCGACGATCAGCAAGGACAGCGGCTTGCCGTTGCGCTGCGCCGCTTTCCAAGCGCGATCACCGGCACCCTCGAAAGCTCGGCGGTTCGGCAGTCCCGTCAGGACGTCGGTGAGGGACAGCTTGGCGAGTTCGGCCTGCATGGCTTCGCCCCGGCGCAACGCGCGCCCGAACAGGAGCGATAGAGCGATCGTGAGGCCGCACAGCACCGCGACGATGCTGCCGATGACGACGGCGTTCGAGTGCCATTCGGCGCCGATCTCTCGTGCCGAGATGGCTACGTTGAGGATGAGCGGCAGATCCGCCACCTGCGTGAAGGTGTAATGGCGCTCGATGCCATCGCGCACCGACGTCTCGACGAAGCTGCCGCTGCCCTCACGCAGGAAGCCCTTGAAGGTCGCGGCGCTGGCGATGTTCACGCCGATATCGGCCTCGGCATAGGGGTGGCGCATGATGCGCGTGCCATCGCGCAGGTACAGGTTGATCGCGCTGTCCGGGCCAAGACCGATCTGGTCGAAGAGACGTGTGAAGTAGGACAGGTTCAGGGTCCCCAGCACTATGCCGCCGAATGACCCGTCGGACTTGTTGATGCGGCGGCTCAGCACGATCATGCGGCTACCGAGCAGACGCGAGAACAGCGGCTGACTGATGTACAGGCCGAGGTTGTTCTGCGCCTTCTGCGCCTGGAAGTAGGCCCGATCGGCGTAATTGACCTTGCGCGCCGGAACGGTGCTGGCGTCGATGATGCTGTCGCCGTTCTCATCGGTCACGATCATCACGCCCATGTCGCGTGCGGTCGCGGCCCGGTCGAACAGGATGAGCTGACGCAGTTCTGGGCTGACCTGTGCGAGGCCAGGAGCCTTGAGATTGTCGACGACGCCGCGCAGCGACAGGTCGTACATCTCGATGTTGCGGGCGATGTCGCGTTCAAGGACCTGCAGCAGGTTCTTGGAGGTCTGCTCGGCCTTGTCCCAGGCGTCCTGCCGCAGATCGAATAGCATCAGGCCGGAGACAACCAGCATCCCGACAGGTGCCAGAACGCCGAGGGAGATCCAGGTGCGGGCGGAGCGGAACGGACGAACCAGCTGGACAAGCGGGGGCATCACGTACCTCACCGGTTTTCCCCCAATTGTCGATCGTTGGCATGCTAAGTCTTAAGCGATCATTGCCTCGATCAGCGACCGTGAGTTTCTTGGCTGGTCGTTATGCGACAGCCAAGGTGATACCAGTGCCATCATCGACCAGGCAAACAGCTTCGATCTTGGCCTTCAGCGTCAGGCTAGTGAATGGCTTGACGATGTAGTTGTTCACGCCGGCTTTCTTGGCTGCGATGACGTTTTCGATCTTGGACTCGGCGGTAACCATAAGGAACGGGACAGGTCGCAGTGTCGCATCTGCGCGGACATGTTGCAGCAATTCGTAGCCGGTCATCGGCTGCATGTTCCAATCGGAGATCACGAGCCCGTATTTGCGGTCTTTCAGGCGAGCCAGAGCAGCCGTGCCGTCGGACGCATCGTCGATCTTTCGAAAACCGAGTTGCTTCAGCAGGTTGCGGATGATGCGCACCATCGTCTGGTAGTCATCGACGACAAGGATCGGCATGCTCAGGTCGAGGGGCATAAACGCGGCTTTTCTCGTCAGAGGCACAACACCTCGACTTCTACGGCAGACGATGGCAGTCAATAAGATAAGTTTTCCTTAAAATCAGCTGAATGCAATTATTCAAGTATAAAGGCAATAATTTTAGATAACAATATCGATCTGATGCGGAATGGGATGTTTTGAACGGCAAGCCGTATAGGCCATCAGGGGCGAGGCGCTCGTCGCGCGAGCGGCTTGCTGTTTCTCTTTCACGATACGATCGGCCATCGCGGCGATCCGCATGGCCGTTGAACCTGATCCGTCTAGAGTTGTGATCGAATTAGCGCTCACGAGAAAATTTCTATCGTTTCCAAGATGCCCATCGCTAAAGTATCCGGATCGACTTATTCTTTGTTACAATCTCATCCGTGATTGATGTTACTGATAACAGATCGATAAATTCGCAAAAGTCCGACATAACGTCTCGCGTGACGCTCTTCGTGCGTGACGAGGCCGACAGCCAATCGCGCCTACCACTTTTTCCCACGGGCGCTGGGCCAGGATAAGGTGGTAGATGCTGGTGATGACCGTTCACACGTCAGCACCTCTGATACTATGACAGCCCTCGAACTCATCCGCGCTCTGGCTCACGATGCCACCATCGGGATCGTCGTCACCGACACGGTGGTCGAAGCGCCTGGGCCGACGATCGTCTATGCCAACGCGGCGTTCGTTCAGCTCGTCCGGCGAGATATGCACGACATCCTCGGGCACAGCCCACGCTTCATGCAAGACAGGGAGACGCGGCGCGAGACGCTCGATACCTTCCATGCGCCCTCGATGCCGGCGAGCGCTTCCATGGCTACCTGACCAACTACCGCGCCGACGGCACCAAGTACCGTGCCGAGATCGATTGTCGACCGCTGCGTGCCGCCGACGGACGCATCGAGAAATTCGTGTCGTTCGAGCGCGAGGTGATCCGCAGGATTGGGCGACCGGTTGAGAGCGCGGCCGAACGCTACGAGTCCGCCAGCCTAAGCAACGATCCGTTAACCGGCACCCTGCGCGAACTCGGCATTTTTGAACACGTCTAAGTTGTCCTTTCTCTAATCACAGATCCGTGAATACTCAATTTGAGATCTAATCTAGGTTGATTTTGACGCAAATTGCGTTCGATCGGTCCAGATTAAATAAAAAGCAACGTCTATTGCCTATTGTTGCGCAAGCTAAGATGCGAAGGGTGATGTCCTGGCGAGGTGCTCCGTCAGCCTCCCGATCTGCCGACTAGCAGCCCTGTAATCTGGGAAGGGTCGTCCATGTTCGGTGGAACGCGTAGCGCTGTCGATCAGGCAGCCAAGCTCGACGTGCTAGATCGCTCGCAGGCGGTCATCGAGTTCGCCCCCGACGGCACCATCCTTACCGCCAACGCCAACTTCCTGACGGCCATGGGCTACACGCTGCCCGAGGTGCAGGGACAGCACCA
>NZ_JAKSXX010000162.1 GCF_022829385.1 Methylobacterium sp. J-070
GGCCTGAACGAGGCAGGGAGGTCGCCGAGTACGCGTATACGGGTGGGGAGGTTGGCAGAGAGCCAACAGGTGGCGAGACGCGTACAGCGCTTGGCCCGGGCGAAGACGTTACCTAGCCAGGGCTGCAGGCGGCTGAGCAAGGTCTCCTGGGTGACCTCAACGACGTAGGCACCGTCGCGCGCCAGATGCGCAAGGCATGTCTGGTGCTGGGCGGAATTGCTCTGCTGGGCCGTGTAGCGATCCGAGATCCACACCGCGGGCTGATGCCCGTCCATCATCTCCCGCACCACGACGGCGCTTCGCGTCGGCGAAGCCGTGTG
>NZ_JAKSXX010000190.1 GCF_022829385.1 Methylobacterium sp. J-070
CGCGAAGGCCGCGAGCGGCACGAAGGCGCCGCGGATCACGTCGCCGGCGTGGTGGCGGAACAGCTCCAGGGCCGGGACCGGGCGCAGCCGGTCGAGGTCCATCATCCGGGCGAACTCGTCGGTGGCGACGAGGCGCAGCCGGGCGAACAGCGCGACCACGTTGATGGTGAAGGCGCAGTAGAACGGGAAGCGCCAGCCCCAGTCGATGAAGTCGGCCGCGTCGAGGTTGACGATGAAGAACGCGAACAGGGCGCTCGCCACCATGAAGCCCAGGGGGGCGCCGAGCTGCGGGATCATCGCGTACCAGCCGCGCCGCTCCCGCGGGGCGTTCATGGCGAGCAGCGAAGCGAGCCCGTCCCAGGCGCCGCCGAGCGCGAGCCCCTGCAGGATCCGCAGGCCGGCCAGGATGTAGACGGCCGAGATGCCGATGCTGTCGTAGCGCGGCAGGAAGCTCACGGCCGCGGTGGACGCCCCGAGGAGGAACAGGGCGGTGGTGAGCTTGACGCTGCGCCCGTGGCGGCGGTCGATCGCCATGAAGATCACCGTGCCGATCGGCCGGGCGATGAAGGCGAGGGCGAAGATCGCGAAGGCGTAGAGCGTCCCTTTGAGCGGGTCGACGAAGGGGAAGAACACCTTCGGGAACACCAGCACGCAGGCGATGCCGAAGACGAAGAAATCGAAGTATTCGGACGCGCGGCCGATCACGACACCGATGGCGATCTCGTTCGGGTGGACCTTGTGGTCCCCCGTCGCCCGCTGGGCGTCGCGCTCCAGGCCGGTGGCCGTCGGGGTGTTGGCACTCATCGCTGGTTGTCGCCCTCGCCGTGCGCCTGCCGAGGCGCCTTGGCCGGAACCGCCTCATGCGGCATGTCCAGAGGTATCGCAACCGGCCCTGGACGCAAGTTCACCCACTGACGCATGCATGGCAACGCGCGGCGCGGACGGCCGCCTCCGCGCCGCTCACACCCGGTAATGCGCCGCGTTCCGTGACAGGTTGATGTTGTAGTAGGGGTCGGCGCGCAGCTCCGGGCCCCAGCGGTGCAGCATGGTCAGCACCTCGGCCTCGAAGCGCTTCTGCTTCTCGGGCGTGTCCTCGGCCCCGCGGCTCTTCGACTCGTGGTGGATCAGCCGGGCGAAGGGCGTCCAGACGATCCGGTAGCCGGCCCGGCGGACCTTCAGGCAGAGATCCACGTCGTTGAAGGCGACCTTCAGGTCGACCGCGTCGAAGCCGCCGACCTCGGCGAAGACGTCCGCCCGCATGGCGAGGCACGCGCCGGTGACCGCCGAGACCTCGTGGGCGATCACCATGCGGCAGAAATAGCCCGGATCCGCGTCCGCGACGCCGAGGTGGCTGTGCCCCGCGACGCCCCCGATCCCCAGCACGATCCCGCCGTGCTGGATGGTCCGGTCCGGGTAGAGCAGCTTCGCCCCGACGGCGCCGATCTCCGGCCGGACCGCGTGGCGGACCATCTCGGTGAGCCATTCGGGCTCCAGCACCTCGATGTCGTTGTTGAGGAACAGCAGAACCGGGCCGGTGGCCGCCGCCGCGCCGCGGTTCGACAGGTCCGAGAAGTTGAAGGCGCCGGGCACCGGCACGACGCGCACCCGCGGATCCTCCCGGTAGCGGGCGAAGAGCGCGGCCGTCTCGGGCTCGCGGCTGTCGTTGTCGACGATGACCACCTCGATGTCGGGATAGGCGGTGGCTCCGAGCAGCCCGTCGAGGGTCACCGACAGGATCTCGGCGCGGTCCCGGGTCGGGATCACGGCCGAGACCCGGGGGGGCGGCTCCGGCAGGGGGCGGATCAGGCGGTTGAATCCGTTGGGCCCGCGCTCGGCCCGGCCGCCGAACGGCGCCGCCACCTCCTCCAGGGCGCGCAGGCGCGCGGCCTCCGCCCGGGCGAGCGACCGGTCCGAGAAGGTGCCGGAGCCCTGCGCGGCGCGCCAGTGGTAGAGCACCCGGGGGATGTGGCGGATGCGGGCCGGCTCGAGCCCGGCGGTCAGGCGCAGCAGCAGATCGTGGTCCTGGCTGCCCTCGAAGCCCGGACGCAGGCCGCCGACGGCGCGCAGGGACTCGGTGCGCACCACCGTGAGATGGTTGATGTAGTTCTGGGCGTAGAGAAGCTCCCGGTCGAAGGCCGCCTTGAAGTGCGGGTCGAACCGGCGCCCGCGCCCGTCGATCTTGTCCTCGTCGCTGTAGATCAGGACGAGGTCCGGGTCGCGGCGGAGCGCCCGGGCGACCTCGTAGAGGGCGTCCTCGGTGAGCGCGTCGTCGTGGTCCATGAAGGCGCAGACCGCGCCCCGGGCCAGCCCCAGCGCGTCGTTGGTCGCCCGGGCGATGTGGCCGTTCTCGGACCGGGTGTGGACGCGGATGCGCGGATCGGCCTCGGCCGCCCGGGCGAGGATCCGCGGGATCGCGGGCCGCGTGGAGGCGTCGTCGACGACGCACAGCTCCCAGTGGGGATAGAGTTGCGCGCGCAGCGACGCGAGGGCAGCTCGGAGCACCTTCGGATCGGGATCGTGCACCGGCATCAGCACGGAGATCAGGGGCGGGTCCGCCCAGACGGCGATCTCGGCGGCGATGCCGTCCCGCTCCCGGCGGCGCAGGGCGTGGGTGCCGATCCAGGCGTCGTAGCCGGTCACGCGCCGATGGCGCAGGGCCCGGCCGAGGAAGCCCCGGGCCCGCACCTTCTTGCCGAGGACGCGCCACCCGAGCGCCTGCGCGGTCAGGCCCGGCTCGCGCAGGAGGCCGCGCACGGCGAGGCCCGGCCGGGCGAGGCGGCGCACCGCGATCCGGCGCAGCCGGGCCGGCACCCGCCCGGAGGGATCGGCGACGCGCAACCCGGCGACGTCCTCGGGCAGGCGACCGATCCACGCGAAGGCGCCCGCGCCCCGCGCCTCCTGGGGCAGCAGCGAACCCGGGCGCCCGTCGGGCCCGACGAGGCTGATGTCCGGGACGGCGTCGCGGCCGTCGGCGGGATCGTTGAACAGGATGATCTCGACCCAGCGGCCCGCGAGCCCGGGGAGTCCGACGCGCAGCCCGTCGGCGCCGGCCCGGACCGGCAGGACGCCCCGGGCGCGCCAGGGTCCGGAGAGCTGCGCCGGGGGCAAGCGGAGGCCGGGCGCCCCCGCGTCGGCCGCCGGCGCATCGGTCGCGCGCACGATCAGCTCCAGCTCTTGTCGACCGAGGCCTTGACGGCATCCGACATGGCGACGTCGAACACGATCATCTCCTCGACCGCCTTGACGCCTCTCAGGCGCTGGGCGAGCGCCTGGGTCTCGGCGGGCACCGGGGGCAGGACCGGGATCGGCGTGGCGATGCCGAGCCGGTCGAACAGCGTCGACGCGAAGGCGGGGAACCGGGCCTTGTGGCCGACGATGCCGACCCGGGCCAAGATCTCGATCGCCGCGATGGAGTTGCCCGGATGCAGCCGGTCGTCGGGCATGCGGGTGCCGAGCTGGCGGGTCAGCGGGTTGTACAGCAGCCGGTAGGCCGGCTCCGGCAGCATGCGGAAGAAGCGCTTGAGGGCCTTGGGGTCGGTGAAGTCGTAGGCCTCCGCGAAGGCGGCGGCCTCGGCGAGCGGGCCCAGGCGCCAGCTGCGGGCGGGATCGGCGGCGTCGCCGGCCCGGGCCTTGAGCCAGCGCATGCGGGTCGCGGTCTCGACGTAGGGGTCCTGCAGCAGGATCGCGGTGACCATCAGGTCCGGCGTCATGTAGTTCTCGTAACGCGGGATGGTCACGGCCCCCGACAGGAACGCCGAGGGGGCGGCCGAGCCGGTCAGCACGCAGGTCATGATCTCGTCCGGCAGCTTGTGGATGCCGAAGTAGCTGTGCTGGAAATGGGGGAACAGCGCCGCCTGGAGCAGGGTCTCGGGCTCGAGGCCGGTGTTGATCAGCATCACCCGCAGGGGGATCTGCCCCGCGGCCGGCATGCGGCGGTAGATCAGGACGTTGGTGTCGGCGTCGTAGAGTTCGAGCCGGGGCAGGTCGGGCAGGCCCGGCACCTCGGCGGCGGTCAGCACGAAGGTGCATTGCCCGGTCGCGTGCCAGCCGTGGCGCCGGAACGTCTCGTCCGTGACGCTGGCCGGGACCTCGGCCACGCGCCGGCCGTCGACCGAGACCGCGACCCGGCTGATGGCGAGGGGATTGTCCGGTACGATCCAGCCGTGGATCGAGTCACCCTGATCGTGGTCGATGAAGTAGCGCATGTCCCGAAGCGTGAGGGGGCGTGTCTCGCGGCGTGGCCGGATGCCGAGCGGCAGGCCCATAGCGCATTTTTCCCCCGGCGTGCACCATCGCGGTCCCGACGCGCCGCGTCGCCCGGCCGGATCCGGCCGGGCGGGCGGGCCGGCGGCGCGCAGGTTCCGCTTGCGCCCCCGCCGGCCAGCCGCTATAGGCCCCGCCCACCGGAGCCCGCACGGCTCCGGCCCGGGCGCGTAGCTCAGCGGGAGAGCACTACCTTGACATGGTAGGGGTCACAGGTTCGATCCCTGTCGCGCCCACCACTCCTTCAATGACTTAGCTGGCATCGAAGAAGTGGTCGCAGGTTCGGCGAACCTGAAGCGGGTTCAGCGGGCCTCGCAAGCCGGTTCGCACGGCCACCGACCCGACCGTCCCCGAATTGCGGAAAACGTCCGACGTCCCGGATGACGCGATCACCGCCGCGGTCGACGCGGTGTCGGCCAACCTCGCGACCGAGGCCTATCCGCAGGTTCGGAGACAGCGTGTCGCGCCAACGGCTTCAGCGGCCCGGCTCAGGCGGCGCGTCAGATCAGGCCGCCACCCGGTCCACCCGTGAGCGACCGGCCGGCCCGGGAGACGAGCTTCGCGAAGGCCAGGGCGGCGGCCGACGCCTGTGTCTCGGATGGGAAGGTCCGGTCCGATTCGAGGACCGTCATCTCGGTCGCGTCGAGAAGGACCCAGGTCCAGAGGTGACGGCTGGTGGAGCGGATCTCGAAGTGCATGGCGGGCTCGCGGAGCGGGACATGCCCGCACGATGCCTCGCGAAAAGCCTCGACGTGTTAATGGCTTGGCCGGCGCAACAACCTGTGACGGCGAACATCGGCCTTGTCCCCGACATTCCCGCTGATCACACAGCAAATCGTCAGTGCGCCGCGGCGAACGCCCAGATCGGGATGCCCGCCGTCTGGCCCTGGAGCGGGCGTGGCCACACCGGCCGGCTTAGGACCGGGCTCGTTGAGAGGATCGGCCAGGACTGAAGGCGTCGGACATGCGGCGCGGTCGGAAGACGAGCGCGGCGCAGGCGGTGCTGAAGCTGCAATGAGCTTGATCGCATCACGGGCTGAGCCCAGCCCCGGTCCTTCGCACGGGTCGCACAGGGTAGGGGCGATCGACCTGCGACCGGGCCTCGACCCGGTGCGACATCGGTCTCACGCCCAGCAGCGCGTGCAGCTTCGCCGTCACGCCGGCCATGACCACAAACCCGATCGCCAGGGCGAAGATCTTCAGGGTGTGCCCGATGGCGTCATCGTACTGCCGCCCGGCGTGGACGATCAGCAAGCCGACCGCGATGAACGCGGCAGCCGAGATCAGCGGGATCGTCAGGTCGGGCATCGCCGTCAACGGCCCGAGCCGCCGGCTGGTTCTCATCCTGCGAACGATGACCGGTCAATCCGCGCGACTGGGCGCGGCGTCGACCGAGGAGCCGACGATCCGTGCGCTCAGGGCGCTTCGAATACGACGCCGAACCGCGCGCCGGTGCGCCTGACCACCGTGCAGCGACGCAGCGTTTGGTCGATGGCAGTCAAAAGCGTGAAGGCCGCAGGCACCGCGTCCTCTTCACCTGTCTCGAGCAACGCGCCGGTGTCCGACATATTCCACACGAGGCACCGCAACCGCCGGCCGGTATCGTCTTCCAGGATGTGCCCGGCGCTGAAGCAGTCCGTTCTGCCCGAGAGGCGCTTCTCGCCAGCCATGTTTGCCCTCCGAATGACGAGAAGCATTCAAGCGGGCCAGCCTCTTACGATGGTGTTACTGGCGAGCGCCACGTCAGGCTCGACATACCGACGTGCTTACTCCTGCATGAAGGCGAACAACTTCAGCGGCGTTCGTGGAGCACGCCCATGCCGGCGCACCAGGAGGTCCCTCCGGGCGAGCGGCGAAGGGGCGGGGCATGACGTGCTCTCACCCAAGGCTCAGCGCCAGCACAAGCTGCTGTCCGGCGAACGCCAGACCGGTCAGGAGCCCGCCGACCAAGACCGCGTCGACGATGCCGCGCTCCGGCTCGGGCCGGCTCCGAGCGACAGCGCGACTTGGTGCGCTGGGCTGGCGAAGCCACACCACGTTGTCCGACCGCCTCATGACCGCCTCCGGCATCGTTGCTGAAGGGTAACTGGGCCCGGATGGCGATGCTTGGCATGCGCCAGCGCACATCCGTGTCTGCCGCGGGAGGGCGGAGGCATGAACGCGCCTCGCATCGCGACTCGGCGCGTCGAAGACGTGCAGCGCGTCACCGGCGCCTCGGCATCAGCCCGATTGGCTGTTTCGTTCCCGGTCGCCGTTGAAGGCACCCGACCGGCCGCCGGCAACCCGCGTGGTGCTTGGGCGCGCCTGTCGACCGGTTTCCGGCTCGGCCCTGCCCAGCGCGGCAGAGCCCGCCGAGACGACGGGCCGGCCGTAACCGGGGCTCCTGCCCGAAACAGCCTCCTCCAGGCGTTCCGCGTCCTCGATCGACATCGAAGAGAACGGAGCTCCGACAAGCGGCTCCTCAGGTTCGGCGCGGGCGCGCGCCAGCCAGGCGGCGGGATCGTTCCTGAACGCATCAACGAAGGACATCGGCCGCTCCCCGGGATGGCGGAGATCCAACGCTGGCCTCGGGCACAGGTTCAGCCGCGCGGCCCTCTCTTCGGAGCCCCGGACCCCGCAGCACGCCGATTGCCGGAACGCGCTTATGCGGGCGATCGCGCGCAAGCTCCGCGCGGAGGCCGATGCCGAGGGCGCGAGGGGGGATCTGTTCGGCGTTGGGAGGAGGTACGGTCGTGACGTCCGAAGGCCTACATCCCCTTCATCGAGTCGATCAGACCCGGCTCTTCGTTCTCGGGGACCTGATCGGCAGACCGATCGTCGTGCGAAGCCTGTCGATCAGGCAAACGCTCCTGCGGGCAGCCGTCTTCCGCCAGCCGCTTACGCCTGACGCGCTCGAGCACCGCAGCCTCCTCGGGGGTCAACGTGGCACCACCGCTGTGATCGCGCGCCATGAGAACCTCCCGCTGCTTTCTGGCCGTCGCGGCACGGATGCCGTTCGGGTCTTCCATGTCGAAGTCGCCGACGGAGCCGTGCGTTCCCGAGGGCTGCCCGCCCCGGCCTCCGAGCCCGAGATCCCGGGGCGGAGGCGCGCATGAATGATCGCAACGCTCAGACGACGACCTGCGCGCCGATCTTGCCGCCCTCTCGCCACATCACGTCGCCGTGTTGGTGGAGAAGCCGTCCCGCTGAGACCAACCGAAAGTTTTCCGGCGCCGTCGCATCTTCCTCGATCTCGATCATCGCGCCGGATCTGCTGAGGTCCCGAACGAGGCCGTCGCGACCTTCCTGCGAGGTCCGCCGGCCCGCCGCCGCGTGAGCCGAAGCTGCCGACGGGGGCGCCAGCGGACGCGGCGCGGCCGAGCCCGCGCGAAGGTCCGCTATGCGACGCAGGGCGCGGGAGCCCGGTCCCCAACCCGCGACCGTGTCGAGGCCGCATGCCGCCCGTCGGGCATCACCCCGACTGTCCCGCACCCCTCGCGCGGTCTCCGCCGAGATCTGCCCGGGGCCGGTCCGACGTCGTCCGCCTGCCGTCGCATTTGCCCGGGAGGCTGTCGCCGGCGCCGCCGATCCCGTCTCCGGAGCGGCGGGGTCAGGCGAGCGTCATGCGGACGTCCGGTCGCGGCCTCGCGCCTCCCCGGTCTCCCGGGGATGGCCGACGCGGCTGGCCAGCACGCGGGCGACCCGATGGCCGGCCATCTCGGTGACCTGGATGTGCCAGCCCTGCACCTCGAAGCCGTCGCCCACCGTGGGGATTCGCCCGAGCCGATGGATGACGAACCCGGCCATCGTGGTGAACTCGTCGCCGTCCGGCCCGTGCTCGATCCCCAGGCGATCCAGCGCCTCGACCGCCGGCATCATGCCGTCGAGCGACAGGGCGCCGTCCGGGCGCTCGATCACCGCCGGATCGTCGCCCGCCTCCGGGATCTGCCCCGCGATGGCCTCCAGCAGGTCCATCGGCGTGACGATGCCTTCCAGGCTCCCGTACTCGTCGACGACCACCGCCAGCCGCACGGACTCGCGCTGGAAGATCTCCAGCAGGCCGAGGATCGAGAGCCCCTCGTGCACGACGGTGGGCGGCTGCAGGGCGGCCGCCACGTCGATGCCGCCGCCGTCGAGGATCTGGTTGAGCAGGTCCTGCTTGGTCACGACGCCGACCACCTCGTCGATCATGCCCCGGCTCACCACCATCCGGGCGTGGTCGCACGCGCGGATGGCCGCGTGAACGGTGCCCGCCTCGCCGTCGAGGTCGATCCACTCGACGCTGCGGCGCGGGGTCATGATGTCCCGCGCCCGGCGCTCGCCGATCGCGAAGATCCGCTCGACGGCCTCCTGTTGGGCCTCCTTGATCAGGCCGGCCTCCTGGCTCGCCTGCACCAGCAGCTTCAGCTCGGCCGTCGAGTGCTGCGCGCCCTCGCCGTGGCCGGGCTGCAGGCCGAGCAGGCGCAGCACGCGGTTGCCGAGGCCGTTCAGGAGGTTCGTGGCCGGCCGGAACACGAACAGGAACAGGCCTAAGGGCCGCACCACCGCCAGGGCGGTGCGCTCGCTGCGCTGGAGCGCGAGGCTCTTGGGCGCCAGCTCGCCCAGGACGATGTGCAGGGTCGTGATGACGGTGAAGGCCGCCGCGACGGCGATGCTGTGCGCCGCCGCCGTCTCGAACGGTGCCGGCAGCCACGCCACGGCCGGTTCGATCAGGTGGGCGAGGGCCGGCTCGCCGATCCAGCCGAGCGCCAGCGACGCGAGGGTGATGCCGAGCTGGGTGGCGGCGAGGTAGGAATCGAGCTGGTCCGTCGCGCGCTGCAGCGCGGTGGCGTTCATGCGTCCGTCGGCGACCAGCTCGGCCACGCGGCTGCGGCGCACCGAGACCAGCGCGAATTCCGCCGCCACGAAGAAGCCGTTGGCGAGGACCAGGGCGAGGACGGCGGTCAGTCCGACGGCGGTCGACCACGCTTCGTCGGACATGGGGGTGCTGCTCCGGGACAGGGTCGGGTGCGTCGGCGGTCCGGCGCACGGGTCTCCCGGATAAACGTGCGGGCGGGCGGCTCCAACGTCGTCCTGTTCGTCAGGGCGACCGGGGCGACTTGACGGTTCCGGATGACGGGCCGCGCGACGGGGCCGCGGGCGGCGCGCGCCGCTCGGGAGGGGGCCTTCGCCCGCGCCGGTGGCGCGGGCCGATCCGGCCGATCGGCCGGCCGCGATCAGGGGCGGCGGCCGGCCCGCATCGGAGGGCGGCGCGGAGCTCCGCGAGACCCGGTTCGCCGGGGGTCGTCCCCCCGCGGCGATCGTGCGGCGGGCACCGAGACCGGGCCTTCGTCCGGGCGGCGGGGCGCGGTCCGGGGCCCGGCATGGGGCGGCCCGGAACGGCCCGGGCCAAGCATTGCCGGCCCGGGCCCGCCGGTCAGGCCGCCATGGGCGCGTAGCGCCGGTGGCCCTTCACGTCGAAGCGGTCGAGCATCATGACCTTGTCCCAGACCCTGACGAAGTCCGCCACGAACCGCCGGTGGCCGTCGCTGCCCGCGTAGGCGTCGGCGATCGACCGCAGCTGCGCGTTCGCCCCGAAGACGAGGTCGTCGCGCGTGGCCTCGAAGCGGGTTTGCCCGCTCGCGCGGTCCTTGAGCACGAAGGTCATCGCCTCCGCGTCCGCCTTCTCCCAGACGAGGTCGGTGTCGGTCAGCGCGCGGAAGAAGTCCGTCGTCAGCACGCCGACGCGGTCGGTGAACACGCCGCGCTTCGACCCGTCGTGGTTGGCGTTCAGCACGCGCAGGCCCCCGGTCAGGACGACCCATTCCGGGGCGGTCAGCGTCATCAGGTTGGCCTTGTCGAGGAACAGCTCCTCCGGCGAGACGCTGCGGGTCATCCGCCCGAACCCGTCGTCGACGTAGTTGCGGAAGCCGTCCACGACCGGCTTCAGCCACGTGAACATCTCGATGTCGGTCAGGTCCTGCGTGGTGTCGACCCGGCCCGGCGTGAACGGCACCGCGACGGCGACACCGGCATCCCGGGCCGCCGTCTCCACGGCGACGCAGCCGCCGAGCACGATGAGGTCGGCGAGGGAGACCCGCATTCCGTCGCCGCGCCCGTCGTTGAACGTCGCCATCACGCCGCGCAGGGCCTCGACCACCGGCGCGGCGCGGCGGTTGACGGTCCAGTCCTTCTGGGGGGCGAGGGCGAGGCGGCCACCGTTGGCGCCGCCGCGCTTGTCGCTGTCGCGATAGGTCGAGGCCGCCGAGAAGGCCGTGAAGGCCAGGTCGGAGACCGACAGGCCCGTCGCGGCGATCGCCTGCTTGAGCGCGGCGATCTCGGCGTCACCGACCGGCGCGTAGGCCGCGTCGGGGAGCGGGTCCTGCCACAGCAGCCCGTCCTCGATCGTCACCTCCGGGCCGAGATAGCGGTGCTTCGGCCCCATGTCGCGGTGCGTGAGCTTGTACCACGCCTTGGAGAAGGCCTGGGTGAAGGCGTCGAAGTCGCCGAGGAACTTCTCGCAGACCTTGCGGTAGGCCGGATCGACCTTCAGGGCGATGTCGGAGGTCATCATCATGAGGGGATGCGTCTGGCCCTCGACATGGGCGTCGGGGGTCCGGGGCGCGTTCGGGTCCTTCGGCGTCCACTGAAGCGCGCCCGCCGGGCTCCTGGTCTGCTCCCAGTCGAACCGGAAGAGGTTCTCCAGGTAGGCGTTGTCCCACTTCGTCGGGTCGGGGGTCCAGCTGCCCTCGATGCCGTTGGTCATCGTGTCCTTGCCGGCGCCGGTCCCCTTCGGGTTGTGCCAGCCCAGCCCCATCGCCTCCATGGGCGCCATCTCGGGCGGCGGCCCGATCTCCTTGGCCGGGGTCATGCCGTGGCTCTTACCGAAGGCGTGGCCGCCCGCGATCAGCGCCACCGTCTCCTCGTCGTTCATCGCCATGCGGGTGAAGGTGATCCGGATGTCCCGGGCCGACGCCAGGGGGTCGCCGCTGGCGTAGGGCCCCTCCGGGTTGACGTAGATGAGCGACTGATGGGAGGCCGCAAGCGGGTTCTCCAGGTCGTAATCGGCGTCGCCGTTCCGGCCCCGCCAGCGCTTGTCGCGGTTGACCATGTCGTCGAAGCTCGACACCGTCCCCATGTCGACGAACTCGGGCCCCCAGTAGGTGGCATCGTCCGCCTCCCAGGCGTCGAGCCGCCCGCCGGCGAAGCCGTAGGTCGGCAGGCCCATGATCTCCAGGGCGCAATTGCCCGTCAGGACCATGAGGTCGGCCCAGGACAGGGCGTTGCCGTATTTGTGCTTGATCGGTTGCAGGAGGCGACGCGACTTGTCGGTGTTGCCGTTGTCCCACCAGCTCGAGATCGGCGCGAAGCGCTGCATGCCGGTGCCGGCGCCGCCGCGCCCGTCCGCGATTCGGTAGGTGCCGGCCGAGTGCCAGGCCATGCGGATCATCTGCGGGCCGTAATTGCCGTAGTCGGACGGCCACCACGCGACCGACGAGGTCAGGAACTGCTTGATGTCGCGCTTGAGCGCGTCGAGATCGATCCTGTTGAACTCGGCGGCGTAGTCGAAATCGGGACCCAGGGGATCGGCCGCCAGCCCGTTCTGGTGCAGCAGTTCGACCCTCAGGCGGTGGGGATACCAGTTCTCCAGCGTCGGCCGGTCTCCGAGGGCGCCGCCGATCCGATCGCCGCCGAACGGGCATTGGCCCGCCATCTTGAACGTGGTCGTGTCGGTCTTGTCGATCATCATCTCGTTCATCGAAGTCCCCTCCTGGACGTGAAGCCGATGTCACGCGGAGGATGGCGCCGCCAACCTCTTCGCCTGCACCGGTCGCCGACGACGGCGGACCGGTGCAGGCGGTCTCTCACCTTGGGGAGCACTTCCCGTCGGGCTCGAAGCCATCGGCGACATTAGGCGCCGGACATCGGAATCAAGAGCCTGCCGATTGCCGCAGGCGTGGCCGTAAGCGGCGCGGCGCGCCGGCGGGCCGGCGCGTCGGGTCGTGAGGGCGGCGGCGGCAGGCCCCGGGATCGACAGGAGAAAGGCCGCCACCGGGTGCGCGTCCCGCGACCTCAGCGTTCGGCCGAGCCCGTGCGGGATATCGCGTGACTGTGATCGCCCGCGGGACAGCTCCGGTCGGGCCGTACCGCGCCGGGCGAAGGCCCGCCGCGTCCCCGAAATCCCGATCTGGGACGGCCGAGGCCCTTGCCCGCTTGGCCTGCCGCTTGCTCTTTTTAACCGCCGGATGCTGTCGTTCGATCCGTCCGACGCGACGTTTCAGGGGGCGGTCATCGGCGTGGATCGCGCGTGTCCGCGCGGAACGGCCGCGAGCACGATGACCTTCGACCGCCGACTGATCCTGCAGGGTTTGGCCGCGACGACCGCCGCGACGGCGGCGGGTCTGTCGGCCGGCCTGTCGGACACGCCCGAGGACCGTCGCATCCACGGCGATGTTTCGTGGCAGGCGGCCGATTTCGTCGGCCGCATCGGGGTCAACGTGCATCTGGCCCAGAAGGGTACGGTGTACGACACGTATTTCGAGAGCTCCATCCTCCGGGCCATCGAGGATCTCTCGGTCAAGCAGATACGGCAGGGTGTCTATACGCCGACGCCCGGCGTCACCGATGTCCTGTACGCGCGCATGCGCGATCTGGCGCGGCTGGGTTGCCGGTTCTCGGCGGTCTGCAACGATCCGAGCGATCGGTATGTCACGACGCCGCCCTCGGCGCTTCCGCGGATCTACGAGCTGTGCGGGGGCGCGATCGACATCGTCGAAGGGGGAAACGAGCCCGCGCTCCTCGCGGACCCGGCACGCAACCCGACCCTGTCGTGGCTCCATCAGCGCGCGCTTCACGAGACGGTCCGTCGCGACCTGTCGGGAACGGGGATCGCGGTGGCCTCACCGAGCTACGTGCAGGGCAACATCGCCCTGGCGAGGCCGCTGGCGGGGTTCGTGGAGCGGTCCAATCTCCACCCCTATCCCGGCATGGAACATCCCGAGACCGCGGGGCCCGGGCGCCTGGGCGGCTTCCGCGAGGCGATGAGACCGGTCTGCGGCCCGGTCGAGAGCATCGTCACGGAAACCGGCTACCACACGGCGCTCGCGACCGAGTCGGCCCACCTCCCGGTCTCCGAAGCGATCCGGGCGCGCTACACGCCGCGGCTGCTGCTGTTCGCCTACCTGGCGGGCATGCGGCGGACCTATCTCTACGAACTCCGCTCCAGCTTCGGCCGCGCCGCCGCCGATCCCGAATCCGCGTTCGGGCTGCTGACCCATGAGGGCGAGCCGACGGCGACGTACCGGGCCGTCGGGCGCCTCATCGCCCTCTTCGCCGACCCGCGCGGACCGGCCGGGACCCCGGCGCGGGAGCGGGCCGACCCGCGGCGGATCGCGACGGTCGGAGACCATCGGGACGTTCACGGCGCCTGTTTCCGGCGCGGGGACGGAGCGGTCCTGCTGCCGCTGTGGCTCGGCCTTTCCGGCTGGGACTGGCGGACGAAGACCGCGGTGACGCCCGTCGCCCGCCGCCTCCGGCTGGAGGACGCGGACCGGAGGAACGCGGTCACCGCGCATCGCTTCGATGACGCGGGCGGCGTCCGGGCCGAGGCGGTGGCGCTCCACGAAGGGATCGGCACGATCGAGATCTCCGATCGCCTGACCGTGCTGGAATTCGCCGCCTGAGGCGCGCCGCGGCGGCGCCATCAACAGGACGACACCGACGTAAACCTTAACGATCTCTATCGATTGCTGATGTCCGGCGCGATTACTATTCTCGCACGACTTCGCCGGCCTTCCAGGCGGTGACGCCCTGCGGCTTCAACCGATGAGTCCGTCCGCTATGCCACCGCTCGGGTTGATCGCCGACCGCGTCCAGAGCTTCGTCCCGGTGATCGGCCGCCGGTCCGCGCGCGCGGGGGCGCCCAGCCTGGCCGAACGCCTGGCGGCCCATCAGGGCATCGGGCCGGGATTCCACTTCCTGCGCCATGCCCTCTCGGCCGTCATTCTCGCCCACCATTGCCGCGTGGCGGTCCTCGGTGCGGCCGGACCGGCCGCGGAAGCCCTCGGCGGCGCGGGCGCGACCGCGTCGGTGACGGGCCACGGCCCGTTCATGGGCGGGTTCCTCCAGCCGGCGCTGTTCGCCCTGGTCGGCATGTTCTTCGCGCTCAGCGGCTTCCTCATCGCCGGAAGCGCGCTGCGGACCGGCAAGGTCGGCCCGTTCCTGGCGAACCGGTGCCTGCGCATCGTTCCCGCCCTGACCGTCGAGGTGACGCTCTGCGCGCTCGTGCTCGGGCCGATCTTCACCACGCTGCCGCTCGGACAGTACCTCTCCGATCCGATGCTGGCCCGATATTTCGGCAACATCGTCGGGCACGTGGCGTTCGAGCTCCCGGGCGTGTTTCAGACCAATCCCTGGCCGTCCCTCGTCAACGCCAACCTGTGGACGCTGCCGCCCGAGTTCTGGTGCTACCTGATCATGCTCGGACTGATGGTGAGCGGCGTTCTCGCGGCTCCGGTCCGTTTCACCCTGGCGGTGGCGGCCCTCTCGGCGATCGCGCTCGGCCTCGGCCTGTACGACCCGACGCACTACACGGTGCGGCACGACAATACCCACTTCACCACGTGGTACATCGTGCTGATGTTCTTCTTCGGCGCGGCGATGTTCCTGAACGCGAAGCGCGTGATCCTGAGCTTCCCGCTCTTCCTGGCCTGCGGAGCCTTGTATTACGTCCTGATGCTGGGCGACGTCCTCGGGGTCGTGAGCGGGATGCTGCTGACCTACTGCATGGTCTATCTCGGCATGCAGAGCTTCGCCTGGTTCGACCGGTTGGTGAAGAAGGACCTCTCCTACGGGATCTACCTGTACGGCTTCCCGATCACGCAGGCCACCGTCGCGCTGCTGCTCCCGTCCCTGACCGACGTCCCGAGGGGGCTGTGCTTCGCGGTGATCTTCCCCCTGGTGCTGGTCCTGACCGCTTCCTTCGCGTCGATCTCGTGGGACTACATCGAGAAGCCGGCCCTCAAGCTCCGGCGCTTCCTGGTGCGCGGGCCCCGGCCCGCCTCCGCGGTCGCCTGAGCGGCCGGCCCGCACCCGGGCGGATCGCGGTCGAACCCGGCCGGGCGGCGAACGCCGTCAGGCGGCTTCCTTCCGGGTGACCGCCAGGGCCCAGATGGTCGCCGGGATCCACCCGATCAGCGTCAGGTGGAGGAGGATGCAGAGGATGCCCTGGATCACCTTCCCGCGCAGGAACATGGCAAGCCATGGGGCGAGGAAGCAGATGATGATCATGATCATGTGTCGAGCGGCTCCTTTGACGCCGACATAGGATCCGAAGGCACCGCGGCCAGGGCACGCGCCCCCGAAAGGGAAGCCGGTCCGGCGGCGCGGGACCCCACGGAGGCAGGCTTACGGGGCACACCCGAGTTGCCGCTCGGCCTCGCGGATCTGCGCCAACCGCTCGCGCTGGCTGGTCGAGAGCGGGACGTCGGCCTCCTGATCGAACTGGCACCCGTCGTTGCCGAAGGCCCGGACGGCACGCGGCGAGCGGAAGCAGTAGCCGGACACCTTGTAGATCGCGTTGCGCGCGTACCAGAGATCGTCGCAGGACGCGGCCGCCGGGGGATGGCTCGGCGCGAGGCCGGGAGCCGTGGCGGCCGTCCGGCAGCAGCCGACATACCGCGCGCTCACCCATCCGGTCTGACCGGACAGCAGCCGGATGTTCACCCAGCCGCCCCGCCGCCCGAGTTCGGTGAACAGGGTGTCGGGGCCGAGCCGCGCGAGGCGCACCCCCTCGGTGCCGCTCGGGAGGCTGCGCAGGGCCAGGAAGTTGTCGCCGTCGGGATCGAGGCCGACCGGATAGCTGAACGTCTCCTGCTGAATCTGGGCCGAGACCGGCCCGCAGCAGACCAGGGCAAGCGCCACGAGGGCGCCCATCCGGCCGCGCGCAATGCACTTCATCATCGATCGTCCTTCCCCCCAGAGCGCGCGCGTCAGGGCGCGACCGCGTCGCTGCCGAAGCCCCGGGCGTCGAAGATCCTCCGGACGGTCCCGGTCCGCTTGGCCGCCTCCAGCCACGCCGTCACGTAGGCGAGGGCGGCCGGACGATGCTTCGGTATGGCGACGGCGACCTGCGTCTGCTGGAAGCCGCCGCTGACGATCCGCGAGCCCGGGACCTGCGGGACGACCGGTCGCAGCGTATCGCGTGAGAGGGCGAAGGCCTCCGCCTCCCCGGCGCGCATCCGATCGACCGCCTCGGCCACTGAGGGGACGGCCACGGGCTGCGTCCGCTTCAACGTCCGGGCGGCGGCGCGCAGGGTCGTGGTGCCGTCGATCGCCAGGACCCGGATGCCCGGCCGATCCACCTGCGCGACGTCCGTGATGCCCGAGGCGCCGCTGGCGAGGTAGGTGCTCTCCAGATCGTAGTACCCCGGCCCGAAATCCAGCACCTGGCGCCGGGTCGCGTCGACCGGCATGAAGCTCACGTCGATGGTCCCGGCTTGGAGCGCGGCGGCCGCGGCGCCCGAATTTGGGAACAGGGTGACGGCGATCGGCAGTCCCAGTCCGTGTGCGAGGTCGGCACTCAGGTCGGCCGTGACGCCTTCGGGCGCCCCGACCTCCGAACGGCCGACGAAGATGAGCCCCGCGGACGGCGCCTCGATCAGGCCGACCCGAAGCGTGCCGGTCGGCGCCAACGCGGTCTTTGCCGCGGCCTCCTGCGCGGGGCTCGAGAGCGTCATGCTGGCGAGAAGGGCGGCCGCGGCCGGAAGGATGCGGCTGGGCGATTCGATCCCTCCGCTTCCGCAGTGCATCCGGAGCAATCTCCGGATTGCATCGCACCGGCCGCTGAGTCGTCGATGGAGATTGGCGCACCAGTCAAAACAAAAATGCGAACACCTATGTGATTGAGATTGCGAGATCATTTCAAAAGCTATGCCGCCGTCCGACGCCTCTCAGCCGATAAGCTACCTCACCGAGCCGCAACCCGTCACTCGAAAACGGATCTTCGGCTTGGCGCCCTTTCCAGTCGTTCAGCCGATCCTATTGCCAACCCGGAAGCAGACATGCAGCACGAACGCCCTACAGCTGTGGCACAGGCCTCTGATAACGAGGGCGTCCATATGCTAACCCATCGACCGACATCTCTGACGTGCTGACATTAATGATGCGCTTGATCCACCGCGAAGCGATCACTTCCAAATCGGGCGCAGATCAAAGGTCCAGGGTTTTGCGAGCGAAGCTCTCGATATAATTGACGAGCTTGTCCGACGCGTCACCGGCTGCCTCGACATCGCGCCGAGCGACCGCCTCGCAAACATCGGCGTGGAGATTGGCGGTCAGTGGCAGATCGGCCGCCTGCTTGTAATGCTGGTACCAGAATCGTCGCGACAGGGCCGCCATGCTTTCCAAGGAGCGCACGGCGAACTCGTTGCGCGACGCCGTTGCGATCAGCTCGTTGAAGTGACGGTCTAGGCGCATGAACGCCAGGTCATCCGACGCCGTGGCCGCATCGCGCATGTCCTGCGCGAGACTGGCAAAGACGTCCCGCTCCTCCTTGGTGGACCGCTCCGCGGCGAGGCGGGCGATCAAACGCTCCAGCACGCGGCGGGTCTCCAGCAGGCGTAACTGGGTGCGTATGTTGATGTCGGAGACCAGGATGCCGCGCCTGGGCATGACCACGACGAGGCCGTCGCGGGCGAGACGCTGCAGGGCTTCCCGGACGGGAGTGCGGCCGATCCCGAGGCGCTGAACCAAATTCTGCTCGCCGAGCACCATGCCGGGCGGGAGGACAAGCGTCGTGATCAACTCCTCCAGTTCTTGGTAGGCTTTGTCTGTGAGCGTGAGATCGGGCAGGTCTTCCTGGTCGGCGGTCGCGTCGAGCGTCCCCTTCACGGCCTTCCTCGCCCTCTTCTCACCACGTGGTGCCGCACGGACCGACGTCGTCTTTCCGGTCACGAAGTTCATGGCCGCCGCCCCCTTATCCTGGCCGTTCCGCGCACCGCGGCATCGGCGATCTGCATGGTGCGGCACCCATTCCGGCGCAAGAGCATACGTCTGATATATCTTGCGCCGATGAGAAGTATCCTGCATGAACATTCCGCACATATCAAAAAGGTGGGGAGGCAGGAGATGGTAGGGCAAATCGCGATACCTGCCGGCGGCGTGCTGCCGGAGCAGGCTACGACTGAGACACCCGCCCGCGTCGCGGCGGGCTCGAACGCGGTGATCGCGGCGCGGCTCGAGCGCCTGCCGATGACCCAGTTCCAGCGCACGATCTTCCTCATCATCGCGACGGCCTGGTTCTTCGACTCGATCGACCTCGGCTCGCTCACCTTCCTGCTGGGCTCGATCAAGACGGAGTTCGGCCTCTCGACGGCCCAGGCCGGGCTCCTGTCCAGCATGAGCTTCATCGGCATGTTCGCCGGCGCGGCGCTCTCCGGGATGCTCGCCGACCGCTTCGGCCGGAAGCTCGTCTTCCAGATCAGCATGGTGTTCTGGGGCCTGGGCAGCGCGTGGTGCGCCTACGCGCCGGATGCGACCATGCTCGGCTACGCCCGCCTGCTCCTCGGGTTCGGCATGGGCATGGAGTTCCCGGTGGCCCTCGCCATCGTCTCGGAGTTCCTGCCGACAGATAAGCGCGGCCGCTACCTCGCGGTCATGGAGGGCTTCTGGCCGCTGGGCTTCATCGCGGCGGGCTGCCTCAGCTATGTCCTGCTGAGCTACTTCGATTGGCGCGCGGTCTTCCTGGCGCAGGCCGTGCCGGCCCTGTTCCTGTTCGTGATCCGCTTCCTGGTGCCGGAGTCACCCCGATGGCTGGCCGACCGCGGGCGGCATGATGAGGCTGACCGCGTGATGTCGTCCATCGAGTCGAAGGTGGCCGCGCGCCTGGATGGTCGGCCGCTGTCCGAGCCGAAGGTTCTGCCCGAGCAGGCTCAAGGCGAGCGTCGCTTCTCGTTCCTCGAACTCTGGAGCCCGGGCTACGCCAGCCGCACGGTCATGATCTGGCTGACCTGGTTCTTCGCGCTGTTGGGCTTCTACGGACTCACCACGTGGCTCGGCGCCCTGCTGCAGGATGCGGGCTACAGCGTCGCCAAGTCTGTGACCTACACGATCCTGATCTCGCTCGCGGGGGTCCCGGGCTTCATCGCCTCGGCCATCCTCGTCGAGCGCTGGGGCCGCAAGCCGACCGCCGTCCTGATGCTGCTGGGCAGCGCTGTGGCAGCCTACCTGTACGGGCATTCCCCGAGCTTCGGTTGGCTGATCGCCTTCGGGCTGATGATGCAGTTCTTCCTGTTCGGCATGTGGTCTGTGCTCTACGCCTACACCCCCGAGCTCTACCCCACCCGTGCACGCGCGACCGGGGCCGGCTGCGCTTCGGCCGTCGGCCGCGTCGGCTCGCTGATCGGCCCCTCCGCCATCGGGCTCATCCTGCCGACGCTCGGTCATGGCGGCGTGTTCGCCTTAGGCGCCGGGTCATTCGTCATCGCCGCGGCGAGCGTCGGCATCCTCGGCATCGAGACCCGGGGCAGGTCCCTGGAGGCGATCTCGCACTGACCGCAGGGGAGGGGAACGCGAGGTGGCTCGCATCCCCGACCTGCAGAAGGCAGCCCTCGACTGTTGACATCTGATATATCAATGATATTCTTATAGAAGCGTGAGGACGCGAGACCATGTCCCAAGTGGCACGCGGCGGGAGTGAAGCCGTCTCGCGCCGTCCGTCGAGGATCTGATGGTCACGCGGCAAGCCAGTCCGCGAGAGCCGCTCGTTCCGCGGAGATCACGTGGTCACGCGGTGCAGTGTCTGCCGCCGCCCGACCGCCTCATCGAGCGCGCATGGGTTCGCCGACGATGACCGACTGAACAGCTTCGCCGAAGCGATCGATACGGCCGCCCAAACAGCATTCGGATAGGGGAGAGATGCAATGGAACTCGCGGTCACCAAGATGAGCGAGCGGCAGCGAAACTACCGGGCCAATTACCGGCAGCGTGTCGCAGGCTGGTACAACGGCTTCCTGCACATCGCGATCATCTACACCATCGGCCTGACGGCGCTGTACATCTACATGTCCAACATCAAGGCCCCGACCTGGGCAGAGCTCGCCACGGTGCCGGTCGTGTTCCTATTCTGCAACTTCTTCGAGTGGTGGCTGCATCGCTACGTGATGCATCGCCCCCAGAGCAATCCGATCGGCCGCGCCGTCTACAACCGGCACACCCTCCAGCACCACCAGTTCTTCACCGATCACGAGATGCGTTTCGCCGACCATCGTGATTATCGGGTGACATTCTTTCCGCCCTACGCGCTGGCGACGTTCACGCTGATGTCGATCCCGGGCGCCATCGTGCTCGGCAACGTGTTCACAGCCAACGTCGGCTGGCTGTTCATCACCACGACGACCAGCATCTACATGATCTACGAGTTCATGCACTTCTGCTGCCACGTCGAGGACAACTGGTTCGTCCGCAACATGCCGTTCATCAACACGAACCGCCGGCACCACACGGCCCATCACGACCAGTCGATCATGATGGAGCGGAATATGAATCTCACCTTCCCGATCATGGATTGGCTGTTCGGCACCTCGGACCTCAACCGCGGCCTCATCGGCACGCTCTTCAACGGCTACGACTCACGCCACGTGAGGACCGACATGCGCAAGACGGCCCGCACGCCCGGAGCCGCCGAGCCCGGCGCGATGCAGCCGGCCGAGTAAGCCCCCGCCACACGCGACGTGCGGCACCCACAGGGTACCGCCCCGACACCTGGGAGGTCTTCCATGAGCATGATCGAACCGAACGCCGCCGCACTCGCGTGGTTCGCCCTCTTCGCCGGCGTCGCCAGCGTCGGCTTCTACGTCCTCGCGGGCATGTTCCCGCTCGAGACCCGCCCCGACCTGAGGAGTCGGCCGCTCGGCCTGCTGCTGCTGGCGGCCAACGTCCTAATGCTGCTGACGCTGGTCGGTGGCGGCATGGCCTACGGCGCCGCCAACCTGCGGTGGACGAGCCTCGTCATTGTGGGCGGGCTCGCCGTCCTGTTCGCCCCGGGTCTGTTCAACGTCTGGCCCCAGCGCTGGCGTGACGGCTTGGCCGGGCTCGCCATCGTGCTGGCCGGGCTCGGCGGCGCGCTCGGCCTGCTCCAGCAGGTCAGCTCCCTCTTCACCCTGTAAGAACAACCACTGCTCCGGGAGGAACGCGATGCCGTTTCCCATCAAGTTCGGCTTGTCCGTCGCCGTGGCGTTGGCCGCGCTCGCAGGGTGGTTCTACATGGGCTACCTCGGTCAGACCGGCCCGCGCTGGGCCGTGGCGTTCCTCGGCCCGTTCATGGTCGTCAGCCTCTGGATCTTCCCCGAGGTGATGCGCAACCGCTCCGACGGCCGCACGCCGCGCCATCAGATGAGGGAGGCGCGCTCGTGAACAAGGTCTACGTGGGGGACCGCACCATCGACGGGATCGTCGTCACGGTCGACGGCAAGCCGCTCGGGGAAAAGACCGACACGAAGTGCTACTCGCGCAACGGCTTCGAGTGGAGCTACGAGGGGCCGGAGCCGTCGCAACTCGCGTATGCGCTGCTCGTCGACCACCTCGGCGACACGGCCCAGGCGGAACGCCTCCAGCCGCAGTTCATGCGCAGCGTCGTGGCCAATTTCCAGAACGAGTGGGAGATGACGACGGCCGACATCGACCGCGTCCTGCAGCGCCTCCGTTAGGCGGGCATGACGGGGAGCTCAGGCCGAGCGGCGCACGGCCGGGTCCCGCCCCGCAGCGATGCGCGCGGATCGCGTCGGATCGGTCCGCCCGAGAATTTCTGTGGCTCCTGCAGCGCGTAGAAGATCTCCTGGCCCAGGCACTCGTCGCGCAGCTTGCCGTTGACGCTCGCACAGCACCCGTTCTCCCACGGCGAGCCCGGTGCGATGGACTGGCTCTGCGGGCCCGTCTCGGCGACCCATGCGCGCAACGCCTTCGCGATCATCTCGCTGCGCCGTCCTTCGGTTCAGGGCCATCGTCGCAGCGGATGTGCTCCGGGATGCCGTGCAGGCACATGGCGTCGGCCAGGGCCTCGATCACGCCGAGGCTGTCGACGCGCCGCGCCACCTTCGGTGCTCGTCTTCTGACCTCGCCGCAGGTCCGACCCCTTCAGTCCTGGCCGATCCTCCCAATCCGCCCGAACCAATGCCAGCCGGTCAGGTCATTCAGGTTTGCCGCGCTCGGTCTGATCCGATGGCCCCCGAATCCCGATTGCGAGATCGTGCTTGCGCACGCCTCAGCCCTCCATGACGACGGGACCGTCGGGCACCAGCGCGCCCCGGCGTCGCCAGCGCAGGTAGAGCTGCCCGAGGATCAGGATGGCGCAGACGGTGAGGAAGGCGGCGCTGATCGGGCGCTCCACGAACACCGTCAGGTCGCCCTGCGACAGCAGCATGGCGCGCCGGAAGTTCTCCTCGAACCGCGGCCCGAGCACGAAGCCGAGGAGGATCGGGGCCGGGTGGAAGCCGAGGATCAGGAGGAGATACCCGAAGATCCCGATCACCAGCGTCTCGCCGACCTGGAACAGGCTGCTGCTGGTCGAGTAGACGCCGATGCACACGAAGAACAGCGCGCTGGGGTAGAGGTAGCGGTAGGGGATCGTCAGCAGCTTCACCCAGATGCCGATCAGGGGGACGTTCAGCCCCATCAGCAAGATGTTCCCGACCCAGAAGCTCGCGATCAGGCCCCAGAAGATGTCCGGGTGCTGCGAGATCAGGAGCGGCCCCGGCGTGATCCCCTGGATGGTCAGGGCGGCGAGCAGCAACGCCATCACCGCGTCCCCGGGGATGCCGAGGCTCATGGTCGGGATGAAGTCGCCCTGGACCGAGGAGTGCGTCGCGGTCTCGGGGGCGGCCACGCCCTCGATCGCGCCCCGCCCGAAGCGCTCAGGGGTGCGCGAGATCTTCTTCTCGGCCGCGTAGGCGACGAAGGAGGCGATGGTCGGGCCCGTGCCGGGGATGAGCGAACACAGGCTGCCGATCAGCGTGCCGCGCAGGATCGGCAGGGCGGAGCGCTTGAGGTCCGCCCCGCTCGGCCGCATGTCGCGCAGGCGCACGCTCGCGCCGCCGCGCAGCGGCTCGACCTTGTTCACGCTCTTGAGGAACTCGGCGACGCCGAACAGCCCGAGGGCGAGGGCGACGATCTCGACCCCGTCGGCGAGCTCGGGCAGGCCGAAGGTGAAGCGCTCGTAGCCCGACGTGACGTCGGTGCCGAAGATCCCGAGCAGGAGCCCGAGCGTCGTCATGGCGATGCCCTTCAGCGCCGAGCCGCGGGCCAGCGTCGAGCCGGCGAGCAGCCCGAGCAGCATCAGCGAGCACACGTCGGCGGGCCCGAACTTCAGCGCCGCCCGCACCAGGAGCGGCGCGAAGAAGATCATCATCACGATGCCGAACGAGGCACCGAAGAAGCCGCCCAGCATCGTGATGCCGAGCGCCGTGCCGCCCTTGCCCTGCTTGGTCAGGGGGTACCCGTCGAGGCAGGTCACTGCGTGCGGCGGATGGCACGGCAGGTTGAGCAGGATCGAGCAGATCGCGCCCCCGTACTGGGCCCCGTAGAAGATGCCCGACAGCATCAGGATCGCGGCCACCGGCGGCATCGCGAAGGTGAGCGGCAGCAGGATCGAGATCGCCGCCATCACGCCCATTCCGGGCAGCACACCGACGATGTTGCCGAGCAGGACGCCGACGAAGCACGCCAGGAAGTTGGCCGGCTGGAGGGCGACCCCGAAGCCGTGGGCGAGATCGGTGAGCGCCGTGCCGATCATGACTGTCCCCAGGCGAGCGGCGGCAGCTGGATGTGCAGGCCGTAGTAGAACAGGGCGCAGCCGAACGCCGCGATCAGGGTCGCGAGGAGGCAGGCGCCGCGCACCGTCGTCGTGCGGTCGCCCATCGCCGCGATGAAGACGCAGGCGAACGTCGCCGGGAACAGGCCGGCGGTCCGGGCGAGCAGGAGGAAGGCGAGCATGCCGCCGACGATGCAGGCCCAGCCCCGCCATTCGGGTCGGCTGAGGTCGACGCGGTCGTGGTCGTGCGCGTCGGCGGTCGTCGCCTCCGACAGCCCGATCCCGAGGCCGCAGGCCACGAGGATGACGCCCATGGCCAGCGGGAAGGCACCCGGCCCGATCGCCGCCAGCGTGCCGAGGCCGTACGTCGCCGATTCCACGATGGCGCCGAGGCCGATCAGCGCGGTCAGGACGCCGGCGTAGCGCTCCCTGTGCCGCTGGATCGAGTGAAGCACGCGTCCCTCCGGTCGTCCTGATTTTTCTGTTCTTGCTCGTGCGACGGCCCCGGGGCGTTGCGGGGCCGCGCGATAGGGTGGGGCCTCAGACGTAGCAGGGGCCATCGATCAGCGGGTTGGCGGCGAGGAAGCGCTCGTCGACCTCGACGCCGAGGCCTGGGCCGTCCGGCGGGCACACTCTGCCCTCGGCGTCGAGCCGGTAGGGCAGACCCACCACGTCGTCGCGGAAGGGGTTGTGCCGGGCCACGTCCCCCTCGAAGTAGCCGGGGTTGTCGACGGCCGCGAGGAGGTGGAGCGTCGCCACCATGTTGATGCCGGTGGCCGAGGTGTGCGGATTGACCGAGATCTTCCACGCGGAAGCCAGCGCGGCGATCCGCATCGTCTCGGTGATGCCGCCGGTCTTCGACAGATCGGGCTGGACGAAGCCGAGATAGCCCGCCTGCAGCGCCTGTACGAACTCGTAGCGGGTGAAGTGGTTCTCGCCGGCGGCGAGCGGCACGGTGCCCAGCCGCGCCGCCTCGCCGTAGCTGTAGGCGTCGTGGGGTGGGAACGGCTCCTCCAGCCACGCGACCCCCGCCGCCTCGAAGGCCGGCATCACCCGACGGACGTCGTCGACCGTGTAACCGGTGTTGGCGTCGACCAGGATCTCGACGTCGGCGCCCAAAGCCGCGCGCACCGCCTCGACCCGGGCGATGTCGCGCCGGGGGCTGTCGCCGACGCGCAGCTTCACCGCCCGGTAGCCGGCGGAGACGTGGGCGCGCGCCTCATCGGCCAGGGAGGCCGGCTCCTGCCAGCCGAGGGAGATGCCGCCGGCATAGGCCGGAACCGCGCGGGGGCCACCCCCGAGCAGCCGGTAGATCGGCCATCCAGCCGCCTTGCCGCGGATGTCCCACAGGGCGATGTCGAGGCCCGACAGCGCCATCGCGGCGGCCGCGCCCATGCCGTGGCTGGCGAGCTGCATCCGGTAGACCCGGGCCCAGACGCCGTTGACGTCGAGGGGATCCATGCCGAGGACGAGTTCGGACAGCGTCGTGTCGATGAGCTTGGCGATGGCGCCCGGGCAGCGGCCGTGATGGGCCTCGCCCCAGCCGACGAGGCCTTCGTCGGTCTCGACCTTCACGAGAACGGCGTCGCGCTTGACCGCGCGGCCGATGCCGAGGCGGACGTTCTGGCCCTCGGGGACCCGGAAGGAGATCGGGACGGACTGGATGCGGGTGATGCGCATGGGCTTTCCCTCAGGCGGGCAGGATTTCGGGGTTCACGAGGTTGCGCGGGCGCTCGCCGCGCAGGATGCGCAGCATCTCCTCGACGGCGCCGACGCTCATGGCGCGTGAGCTGGTCTGCGTGATGCCGGCCACGTGCGGGGTGAGCAGCAGGTTCGGGCAGGCGCGGAGTGGATCATCGGAGGGCAGCGGCTGCACGTCGAACACGTCGAGCGCCGCACCGCCGAGCGCCCCGACGTGCAGGGCTGCGGCGAGCGCGGCCGCGTCGACCACGGGGCCGCGGGCGACGTTGATGAGGACGGCGCCCGACCGCATCCGGCCGATCAGCCCGGCGTCGACGAGACCGCGCGTCGCGTCGGTGAGCGGGCAGGCGACCACCACGGCGTCGCTCTGCGCGAACAGGGTCTCCAAATCGACCGCCTCGACGAGACCGCCGAGCGTCGCGCCGCTGCGGGAGGCCCCGAGCACGCGCATGCCGAAGCCGTGATGGGCGATCCGCGCGACGCGGCCGCCGATCTCGCCCAAGCCCAGAATCCCGAGGGTGCTGCCGCCGATCTCGGCGAGACCGTCGGCGATCGGCCGCACGGCGCCCCATCCCTCCGCGCGCAGGCCGCCGTCGAGGCGCCAGACCTGGCGGCGCAGGTGGAACAGCGCCGCGAACACGTACTCGGCCACGGCTTGCGTGTTGCTGCCGGGCAGGTTGGCCACGGGGATGCCGCGTGCGGTCGCCGCCGCGACGGGGATCATGTCGAGGCCGACGCCGTGGCGGACGATGCCGCGCAGCCGCGTCGCGCCCTCGAGGATGTCGTCCGGGAGCTTGACCCGCACCACGAGACCCTCGGCCTGCGCGACCAGCCTCCGCAGGGTCTCGGGACTCGGATCGGGCGCGGTGACGGGGCGGGCATGGGCCGCCAGCATCGCCTCGGCATCCGGATGGATCGGGTTGGTCAACAGGACCACGGGACGTTCGCTCATGGACCTTCCCCCGCGACGACCGGGCTGATCAGGGCGCCGAGCCCCTCGACCCAGGCGGTCATCGTCGTGCCGGGCCGGATCCAGGCCGGCGGCTGGCGCAGAGCCGCGATCCCCGCCGGCGTGCCGGTGGCGATGACGTCGCCCGGCTCCAGCACCGTCTGCCGCGACAGGTGGGCGACGAGGTCGGCCACCGAGAACAGCATCCGGGCCGTGGTGGAGTCCTGCAGGCTCACCCCGTCGATCGACAGCCCGATCCGCAGCGCCTGCGGGTCGGGCACCGCGTCGCTGGTGGCGAGGTAGGGACCGAACGGGCCGAAGGTCGCGATGTTCTTGCCCGGGCCGAAGCCCTCGCGGCGGATCAGCTCGCTGGCGCTGACGTCGTTGAACACGCCATAGGCGCAGACATGGGCCAGCGCGTCCTGCGCGGCGACGTGATCGGCCCGACTGCCGATCACCGCGGCGATCTCGGCCTCGTAGGTGCAGCCGCCGATGCCCGGCGGCAGCACCACGGGCTCGCCCGGCCCGATCACCGTCCACGGCTCCTTCATGAACAGGAACGGCTCGGCCGGATGGGGCGCGCCGCGCTCGGCCAGCGCGTCCACGTAGTTGTGTGCGATCCCGAAGATCCGGCCTGGGGAGGGCAGCGGCGCGCGCAGGCGCACCGACCGCAGCGGGAGGCGCGCCGCTTCGGGAATGGCGTGATCGCGCAGGCGGGCTGCGGCATCGGCCAGCCCGGAGCGGATCAGGTCGAGGACCTGGGGCGCGCAGCCGGCGAGCGCGGACCGCATCGCGGGGTGGGCGAGGTCGACGACCGTATCGTCCAGCCCGCTGGCGTCGCCGAGCAGGATGCCTGCCCGGTCAGTGCCGTCGCTCGTGAAGGTGACGAAGCGCATTGCGTCGTGCCTCAGGCGGCGCGGTAGCGGTCGATCACGGCGCGGTCGACCTCAACCCCGAGTCCCGGCGCGGTGGGGACCGCGACCTTGCCGCCGACCTGCCGGATCGGCTCGAGGGCGAGGTGATCCCGGAACGGGTTCTCCTCCTGCTCGAACTCGAGCATCGGCGACACCGGGAACAGGCAGGGCGGCTGATCGGGAATCGAGGCGAGGAAGTGGATGGTCGCGGCCAGGCCGACCACCGAGCCCCAGGCGTGGGGCACGCACTCGACGCCGTGCGCCGTCGCCATCGCGGCGATCTTCTTGCACTCGGTGATGCCGCCGGCCGCGCACACGTCCGGCTGGACGATGTCCATCGCCTTGCGCGTGATCGCGTCGCGGAAGCCCCAGCGGGTGAACTCGTTCTCGCCGCCGGCCACCGCGATGTCGAGGGCGCGGGTCACCTCGACATAGCCGTCGAGATCCTCCGGCGAGATCGGCTCCTCGAACCACTCGATGCCGAGCTCCTCCAGCCGCCGTCCCATGCGGATGGCGGTCGGCACCGACAGGGAGTGGTTGGCGTCGACCATGAGGCGGATGTCCGGGCCGACCGCCTCGCGGACCGCCGCCACGCGGGCGATGTCGCGCTCGATCGAGCCGAGGCCGATCTTCATCTTCACGGCCTTGAAGCCGGCCTCGACGTAGCCGCGCGCCTCCTCGACCGCCTCCTCGACGAGGCGGTCCATGTCGGTGAAGTACAGCCCGGTCGCGTAGGCGTCGACGCTGGTGCGGAAGGCGCCTCCGATGAGCTTGTGCACCGGCTTGCCGACGCTCTTGCCGATGATGTCCCACAGCGCGATGTCGATGCCGCTGATCGCGGCGATCGACATGCCCTTCGGCCCGTAATCCTTGATCCGGTTGTAGAGATCCTCCCAGACGACCTCGACGTCGAACGGGTCCTGACCGATCACGCGGGGCGCGAGCTGCGTGTCGATGAACGCCTTGGCCACCGCGGACGGGCCGTAGCACTCGCCCCAGCCGACGATCCCGTCCGCCGTCTCGATCTCCACGAGGCAGGTGCCGCGGGTCTTGTAGAGCCAGCCGCGCGAGGAGGTGAACGGCCGCTTGATCGGCGTGGTCACGACATGGCAGGTGATCGTCTTGATCTTGGTCACAATGTCCGTCCCGCTAATTATTCAGATCGTTCGAGCGCTCGGAGAGGCGCGTCGGCTCAGGATTTGAAGACTTTCTCGGCCACGACCTTGATCGACTGCTCGACCTGATCGACCTCGGCGGTCAGCGCATCGCCCGTCAGCGGCGCGATCAGGAAGGCGTTGCGCTCGGCGAAATCCTTGAAGCGCTGGTCCCCGATCGCGGCGGTAAACCCGTCGATCAGCTTGGCGCGCACCTCCGGCGGGAGCTTGGCGGGGGCGACCACGTAGGCCATCTGCACGACCGGGCCGAACGGGAACACGTCGTAGCCGCGCTCCTTGAAGGTCGGCACGTCGGGGAACTGCCGGAGGCGCTCGTCGGCGAACACGCCGAGCGCGCGCACGAGGCCCTGCTGCAATTGCCCGAGCGACTCCGCGGGCTTGAGAACCGCGGCCTGGATTTGTCCGCCGGCGAGATCGGTGATGACCTTGGCCCCGCCCGTGTACGGCGCGTTAATGTAGGCGACACCCGCCGCCCGGGCGGTCATCGAGGCGAAGATGTGGTTGAGGTTGTAGTTGCCCGGCGTGCCGATCGACACGCTGCCCGGGTTCTTCTTCATGTGAGCGAGAAAATCGTCGAGGGTCTGGTAGGGGCTCGACCCGGGGACGAGGAGCATCAGCGGGTCGATCGAGACCCGGGCGATGTGGGTGAACTGGCTGCTCTTCAGCGGCGTCTTGCCCTCGGCCATGTAGGCGAGCGTCGAGCTCGTCCCCATGCCGAGCGTGTAGCCGTCCGGGTTCGCCGTCGCCACGCGTCGCATCCCGATCGCGCCGGTAGCGCCGGGCTGGTTCTCGACGATGATCGTGATCCCGCGCTCCTTGAGCAACGGCTGCAGACCGCGCGCCAGGATGTCGTTCGAGCCGCCCGCGTTCCAGGGCACGACGAAGGTGATCTCGCGCGCCGGGAAGCCCGACTGCGCCAGGGCGGTCCGCGCGCCGAGTGCCCCCAGGGCGAGGCTTCCGACGAGGCTGCGGCGGGTCAGCATGGCGTTCCTCACGTCTTCGTTGTTTGTTATAACGATGGAAGCCGGCTAGGATGTCAAGCGTGGTCGATCCGGTTCTCGCCGGCCGCTGTCGATCCGCGACGGGCGGGTTGTTTATGGGGCAGGGGGCAACGCCGTTGAGACAGGTCGAGCGACTGCCACTCTGGGATCAGGCCTACGCGGAGCTGCGAACAGCCATGCTCGGCGGACGGTTCGGGCCGGGGGAGCGGATCCTCCTGCGCGAGGTGGCGGCCGAACTCGGCATCAGCCTCACGCCGGTCCGCGATGCGGTCAACCGGTTGATCGCCGAGCACGTGCTCGAGCGCGGCAGCTCCGGCCAGGGCGGCGGCGCCGTGGTCCCGCGCATGGACGTGGAGCGCTTCGACGAGTTGCTGACGATCCGCTGCGACCTCGAAGGTCGGGCCGCGGCCCGCGCGGCCGAGCGCGCGGCACCGGGCGATCTCGGCGTCCTCGACGACCTGCTCGCCGAAATGAAGGCCCTCATCCGGGACCAGAACCTCGACGCGTACCTCGATCTGCACCGGCGCTTCCACTTCGAGCTCTACGCCTTGGCGCGCATGCCGATCCTGGAGGGGCTGATCGAGAACATCTGGCTGCGGTGCGGTCCGGTCCTGACCTACGTCATCCCGGACTACGTGCTGCTGGAGAAGGGCAGCGATCTGCATACCGCCGCGCTGTCGGCCCTGCGCACCGGCGATGCTGACGCGGCGGCCACGGCGATCCGACAGGATATCCGCGAGGCGGGCCGCTACATCGCCGGGCTCGCGGACGCCGCCGGGCTCATCGCCGACCCGGCCGTGAGCCACCCGCCGCGGGGGCGCAGGGCGACGCACGCAACATCATGACCGGGATGGGTGAGCCCTCACGTGAGGACAGCCTTGGTCTTCGCGCGAATGAGATCGCGGTCGATCTCCGCTCCAAGACCGATCGCCGTCGGCGCATGCACCATGCCGGCGGCATCGACCGCGATGTCCGCTGCGAGCCCGTACTTCTGCGCCGCATCCGGCAGCAGCACCTCGAAGAACTCGGTGTTGCGGATCGCCATGATGACGTGGAGGTTGGCGACGTTGTTGAGCGAGTTGCCGCCGTGGTGGACCTCGAAGTTCATCCCGAACGCTTCAGCGAGATGGGCCGCCTTGACGAGTGTGGTGATGCCGCCCTTCACCGCCACGTCGCCGCGCAGGAAATCGGTGGCCCGCTGCAGGATCCAGGGCGCGTAGGCATCGAAGCCGGCCTGCGGATACTCGGTCGCCATGATCGGGACGTCGAGCTTGGCCTTGAGCTTGACGTAGCCGTAGAGGTCGGAATCCGCGAGCGGATCCTCGTACCAGTAGTAGCCCGCCGCCTCGATCGCGCGGCCGACCCGCAGCGCCTGCTCGTAGGAATAGCCCCAGCAGGCATCGAGCATCAGCGTGAAATCCTCGCCCATCCCGGCCCGCACCGCCTCGCAGATCGCGATGTCCTCGCGCCAGGTCTGAGGCGGGTGGATCTTGTAGGCGCTCCAGCCGGCCTCGCGGTACGCGTGCGCCTGCTCGACGTAGGCGGAGGCCGCGTCGAGGATCTGCGAGCTCGCGTAGGCAGGCACGCGGTCGCGATAGGTGCCGATGAGCCGGTGGATCGGCAGTCCGGCGACCTTGCCGGCGAGGTCCCACAGGGCGACGTCGAGCGCTCCGATCGTCCGGACGGAGGCCGCGCGCACGCGCGCCCACAGCTCCTGGTTCAGGCGCTCGCGGTCGAGGGGATCGCGCCCCATGAGCACCGGCTTGAGCACCCGGACGAGAAGCGGTGCGTCGAGATCGGCCGGTCCGTAAGCCGAGCCGAGGAAGGCATGCCCCTCGATGCCCTCGTCGGTGTGGATCGTGACAAGCCCGAGCTGGCTGCTGCCCACCGCGCGCGCCGTGCGCCCGGAGTAGCGCGTCGGCGGGATGTCGTCCCAGCCGAACAGGGTGACCGTGACATCTCGTATGCGCATGGCGTCGCCTCCGGCCCCGGGCCACCGCGGATGCGGCCTTCGCTCTCCGGCGCGTTCGGGCCATCGCCCTTCTAAAGCCGCCGCGACCAGCGCGTCGAGACGCAGGCCGGCCTGAGTACTGGGAGGAAACCGTGAGCAACCCGTCGACGACGGCTGACCCGGTCGGCCGTGAAGCTCTGCGCAGGATCAGCCTGCGGTTGCTGCCGTTTTTGGCGCTGAGTTACCTCGCCAACTACATCGACCGGGTCAACGCGGGCTTCGCCGCCCTGCAGATGAACCGGGAGGTCGGGCTGACAGCGAGCGCGTTCGGCCTCGGCGGCGGGATGTTCTTCATCGCCTACCTGCTGTTCGAGGTGCCGAGCAATCTCGCGATGGTCCGGGTCGGGGCGCGCCTGTGGCTCGCGCGGATCATGATCACGTGGGGGCTCGTCTCCGGAGCGATGGCGCTGACGTCGGGGCCGGTCTCGTTCTGCGTGCTGCGTTTCCTGCTGGGTGCGGCGGAAGCCGGCTTCGTGCCCGGCGTGATCCTCTACCTGATGCAGTGGTTCCCGGCCCGGGAGCGGGCACGGGTCATCGGCCTGTTCATGGTCGCGAGCCCCGTGGCCGGCATCGTCGGCTCGCCGCTCTCGGCAGCGCTGCTCGGACTGGACGGCTGGCTCGGCCTCTCCGGCTGGCAGTGGCTGTTCATCGTCGAGGCGATCCCTGCCGTGCTGATCGGCCTCGTCGGCCTCGTCTGGCTGACCGACGCGCCGGCGCAGGCGGGCTGGCTCGATCCGGAGCACAAGGCCTGGCTCGCCGACCGGCTCGCCGCCGACGCGGCCGCACGGACCAGCATCGAGAAGACCTCCGTCTGGGCGGTGATGGGCGACCGCACCGTTCTGGTACTGTCGCTGATCTACGCGGGCCAAGCCACCGCCAACGCAGGCCTGTCGTTGTGGCAACCGCAATTCCTGAAGTCGTTCGGCCTCTCGACGACGGAGGTCGGCCTCGTGAACGCGATCCCGTTCGCGCTCGCCGCGCTGGCGATGTACGCGGGCGGCCGGAGTTCCGACCGGCGCGACGAGCGCGTCTGGCACACGGCCGTCCCCACCGCCCTGACGACGCTGGGTCTATGCCTCTGCCTCGTCCTGCACGGCTTGGCCCCGACCGTGCTGTTGCTGTGCCTGGCCCTGTTCGGCGTCTCGGCGTCGCGCGGCCCCTTCTGGGCGCTCACCACCGAATGGCTGTCCTCGCGCGCGGCAGTGGCGGGGATCGCGCAGATCAACGCGGTGGGCACCGGGGCGAGCTTCTTCACGAGCTGGGCGACCGGGGCGATCAAGGATGCGACCGGAAGCTGGCCCTTGGCGCTCCTGCCGCTCGCTGGCGTGACCGCCGTGGCCACGGTCGCCGTCCTCCTGCTCGGACGCCCGACGCCCTCGGCGTCTTCAAGCCGCTTCGGGCCGCCGGTGAATCCGACGACGCCGGTGGCGGTCGAGCCGTGAGCGCCGTCCGCGCGCCGCGTGGCGTGCTACGCCGGTGTGCCGGCGGTCCAAGATGAGGGCCGATCCGTGTCGTCCCCCGGCACGGCCGATGCAGAGGGTTGCGGCGGCCGGCCGCTCCGGCCTCGATGAACGGGAACCCAGCATGCCGCTGCAGGAAACAGCCAGATCGCCGATCCGCGGCGGGCGCGTCGCGATCGCCGGCCTCGGCACCGTCGGGCGGGCCGTGGCGCGCGCGCTCGATGGGGGCGCCATACCCGGTTTGAGCCTGACCGCCGTCGCGGTTCGCGACGCCGCGAAGGCCCGCGCCGAACTCGCGGCACTGGCTGAGCCGCCTGAGGTCGTCACCGCGTTCGACGCCCTGGAGCCGCGGGCCGACATCGTGCTGGAATGCGCGCCGTCCCAGCATCTCCCGGCGATCGTGCGGCCGTTCGTGACGGCGGGCAAGACGGCCGTCGTCCTGAGTTGCGGGGCACTCCTCGACCACGAGGACCTCGTCGAGCTCGCCCGCGCCCACGGGGGTCAGATCGTCGTCCCGACCGGCGCCTTGCTCGGCCTCGACGCCGTGACGGCGGCCGCGGAGGGCACGATCCATACGGTGCGCATGATCACCCGCAAACCCGTGCGCGGCCTCGTCGGCGCGCCCTACCTGGTGGAAAACGGCATCGTGATCGCCGGCATCACCGAGCCGATGCGGGTCTTCGCGGGCAGCCCGCGCGAGGCGGCCCGCGGGTTTCCGGCAAACCTCAACGTCGCGGTTGCGCTCTCGCTCGCCGGCATCGGCCCGGACCGGACCGAACTCGAGATCTGGGCCGACCCCATCCTCGACCGCAACACCCACCGCATCGAGGTCGAGGCCGATGCGGCGCGCTTCGCGATGACGATCGAGAACGTGCCGACCGACGAGAATCCCCGCACGGGCCGCATCACGGCCCTGTCGGTCATCGCCTACCTGCGCAAGCTCGCCGCCCCGCTCCGGGTCGGTACCTGACAGGCCAAGCCTGACTGGCACACCCCGTGCTGTCGATCGCATGCGCCCGGGCCAGGGTCCGCGCGCAGGTGCCCCTCCAGACCTGGAGCCGTTCGTGACATCGACGAGCGACGAGACTGTGTCCGCGATCGAGCGGGCGACGATGCGGCGCGTCACGCTGCGGATCATGCCGCTGTTGATGTTGGGCTTCCTCGTCGCGTTCATCGACCGGGTCAACGTCGGCTTCGCGGCGCTCCAGATGAACGCCGATGCCGGCCTGTCGGCGTCGGTCTTCGGCCTGGGCGCGGGGCTGTTCTTCGTCGCCTACTTCCTGTTCGAGGTGCCCTCCAACCTGATGCTCGAGCGGTTCGGCGCCCGGCTGTGGCTCGCCCGGATCATGATCACCTGGGGGTTGATCTCCGGCGCGACCGCGCTGGTCGTCGGGCCGGTCTCGTTCTGCGCGGTGCGCTTCCTGCTCGGCGCGGCGGAGGCGGGGTTCTATCCCGGCGTGATCTTCTACCTGACGCGCTGGTTCCCGAAGGCCTACCGCGCCCGGGTCATCGCCCTCTTCGCGGTGGCCGTGCCCCTGTCGAACTTCGTCGGCTCGCCGCTCTCGGCGGCGCTGCTCGGGCTCGACGGCTGGCTGGGTCTGCGCGGCTGGCAGCTGATGTCGATCGTCGAGGCGATGCCTGCCGTGGTGCTGGGCCTGCTCGTCCTCCGGTTCCTCCCGGAGGGGCCGGACCGGGCGCCCTGGCTCGACGACGCGCAGCGCGGATGGCTCACCGGGCGCTTGGCGGCTGAGCGCGCGGAGCAGCCCGCGGTCCGCCCCTCCGTCTGGCGGGTGATCTCCGATCGGCGCGTGCTGGCGGCGGGCTTGATCTTCGCCGGCAGCGTCGGCGCGAGCGCGTGCCTGTCGATCTGGCAGCCGCAGATCTTCAAGTCCTACGGCCTCACCACCATGGAGATCGGGCTGCTCAACTCGGTGCCGTTCGGGATCGCGGCCGGGCTGATGGTGCTCTGGGCCCGCCACTCGGACCGCACGGGGGAGCGGGCCTGGCACGTCGCCGGACCGCAGGCTCTGACCGCGCTCTGCCTCGCGGCGGCGCTGGCCGCGCAGGGGCTCGGGCCGACGGTCGCGATCCTGTTCCTGGCGATCCTGGGGACCTACGCCGTCAAGGGTCCGTTCTGGGCGCTGGTCACGGAATGGCTGCCGCCGGGCGCGTCCGCGGCCGGGATCGCGCAGATCAACGCCATCGGCAATCTCGGCGCCTTCGTCGGGACGTATCTGATGGGCGTGATCAAGGACGCGAGCGGCAGCTACGCGCTGGGCCTGCTGCCGCTTGCGCTGGTCACGGCTACGGGGGCGGCGCTGGCGTTGGGACTGGGCCGCACGCGCGCCCCGATGATCCCCGTCCTGCCGGGCGGGCGGGCGTAGACCGCAAAGCACGCCCCGCGCCGCGGCGCGCGCGGGAATTCGTGGGGCGATATGGGACGCAAGCCCGGGCTTCGATCACCGCCGGCTCTTCGCCATGTGGCCGGCAGCCCGCCATCGACGTCCGGGATCGCTTCCCCAGGCGACCGAGCGGCGATGCCGCGACAAGACGCGTCCCGGCGCCATCTCCGGATCCCCGTTCAGACGGGGGAGGGTGCGTCCGGTGGGGGGGACGGACGGCGGTCGACGAGGCCCGTCGTTTGTCGATCGCGGCGCTTCGTGCTCCAACATCGCGCACATCACGCCGGTCCGCGAACTGGGGGCGTCGCGCCCGAGGAGAGATGCCATGCGCCGCGCTCAGCTGCTGTCGATCGCCTGCTGCATGGCTGCGCTGAGCACGCCCGCGGCGGCCGCCGACATCCGCGTGCTCGCGACGGGGGTCTACGCGTCGAGCCTGCGCGACCTCGCCGCGCCATTCGAGCGGCAGACCGGCGACCACATCGTCCTGACGATCACCAATGCGGGCGGCGTCCTCGCCAAGCTTGCCGCGCATGAAGACGCCGACGTGGTCATGACCGCCTCGGCCGGCGTCGACACGCTCGTCGCGCGCGACGATGTTCGCGCGGAGACCAAGGTCGAAGTCGCACGGATGCGGCTCGGCGCCGCCGTCAAGTCCGGGACCGCTCTGCCTGACCTCACAGGGGAGGCGCCTTTACGCGCCGCGCTCCTCGCGGCACCCGCCGTAGCCTACATCGATCCGAAGGGCGGCGGAACATCGGGCGCCTACTTCGACGGGATGCTGGCGCGGCTCGGCGTCGCCGACGCGGTGCACGCCAAAGCGGTGCTCTGCGCCACCGGAGCCGATGTCGCCGCGGCCGTCGCCTCGGGCAGGGCGGCCCTCGGCCTGACGCAGGCCAGCGAGCTCCTCGACGTGCCCGGCCTGGCGTTCGCGGGCTTCCTGCCGGAGGCCGTCAACGCGATCACGCCCTACGCCGCCGCCGTCACGACGCGGACACGAAACCCGCGCGAGGCGCTCTCCTTCATCGCCTTCGTGACGGGGCCGACCGGCTCCGACCGGCTGAAGAAGGCAGGTTGGGACGTCGGACCGCGCTGAGCGCGGGCTGTGTCGCGCGTGAGCACGCCGTGAGGTCGCGCAGCCGGCGCGATCGCCGGGCCGGCGGACGCGCTGGAGGTTCTTGACCCGGTGTGATCCCCTCTGCCGCCCTGCGCCGACCATGGTCCGCCCCGCGACCGGGGTTACCTCACCGCTATCGATCCACCGGTCGGAGAACCCGGGACGTCCGGCATCTGGCCTGCTTCCGGACTGGCGGCGGACGCGACACGACACGGTGAGCCGGGCACGCCCGCGTGCTAGGGCAGGGCGCGGGGCAGTTGAGGCGGGGATACTCGCGGATGCCACCAGAAGAGGCCGGACGCGTAGGGTGGACAAGCTGTTCCAGAAGCCGCCGACGGCGCAGGCCGCCGTCCTCACCGAACTGCGGCGCCGCCTGATCGCCGGGATCTTCTCGCCCGGCGAGCAACTCCGGCAGGACGTTCTGGCGGAGGAACTCGGCGTCAGCCGCGTGCCGGTCCGCGAGGCCCTCCGCACGCTCGAGGGGGAGGGGCAACTCATCTACGAACCGCACCGCGGCTACTTCGTAGTCGATCTGAACCTGGACGAGCTGGTCGAGATATACCGCCTGCGCGATCTGCTCGAGGCGGAGGCCACGGAGGTGGGATTCCCGAACCTGACCGCGGCCGACCTCGCGCTCATGGCGCAGAGCATGGCGCAGATGCGCGCCGCCATGAAACACGACGATGTCGCGGCCTTGACCGCGGCCAATCGGCGGTTTCACTTCGCGCTCTACAACGCCTGCAGGATGCCCCGTCTGCTCAGGATTCTCGAGCAGCTCTGGGACGCGTCGGATCCCTATCGCGCCGTCTACTTCTGCGATGTGGACAATCGGACCCTGATGCACCGCGAGCATGTCGACATCTACGAAGCCGCCAGATCCGGTGACCTTCGAACGTTGCAACGGCGCCTGGTGGAGCATCGGACGCATGCCGTGCCGGCCCTGCGGAAAGCGCTCGCGAAGTCCGATACGCGCGGCATCCCCACGCGACCGTCACGATCCGCCGCTGTCGATTAGGATCGATGGCCGTTCGACCGCGCCGACCGCGTGCCAGGCGCAGGCCGAACGGGGTCGTCCGGCTCGGATGCCGCGCCCGATGACGAACGCATCGCTCTAGCCCGGTACGGTCGCGCACAGGCCGCCGTCCACGAGGATCTCGGTGCCGGTCACGTACTTGGCCGCGTCGGAGGCGAGGTACAGGGCTGCGTGGGCCACATCGAACGCCTCGCCCATCCGTCCCATCGGCGGTTGCTGGTGGCGCCGCCTGTAGAATGCGTCGCGGTCGAGCCCGGTCTCCGCGGATGCGAACTGTCGCGCGAGCCGCTCGACCAGCGGCGTCTCGATCAGACCCGGCAGCACGCAGTTGAGGCGCACGCCGCGGGCCGCGAACTCGACCGCCGTCACGCGGCTGAACTGGACGAGACCGGCCTTGGCCGCGGCGTAGGCGGCCTGCGGCTTGCCGCTGTAGCGGATCGCCGCGGTCGAGGCGATGGAGACCACCGCGCCCCCACCTTGTTCGACCAGGCCCGGCAGGACCGACCGCGTGCACAGGAACGCGCTCTTCAAATTGATCTCGATCTGCGCGTCCCAGTCTTCCTCGGTCATCACGGCTGGGCTGCCGGGAATGGACAGGCCGACGTTGTTGACGAGGATGTCGAGGCGCCCGAAGCGGGCGCGGCAGTCGGCCACGAAGCCCTCGACCGTCGCGCGATCGGTGACGCTGCCGATCCCGACCGCGAAGCGGCCCCCCTCGGCCTCGACGAGGCGGCGCGTCTCCTCCGCCGCCTCGGCGTTCAGATCGACGCCGTAGACGGCGGCCCCGCGCCGGGCGAAGGTCACGGCGGTGGCCTTGCCGTTGCCCCACCCGGGCCCCTGCGAGCCGCAGCCGGTGATGAGCGCGACCTTGCCGTCGAGGGAGAAGGGGTCCGTCATCGTTCGGCCCGCCCCGCGCCCATGTCGTCGGTCGAGCTGATGCCGATCGCTTCGAGGAAGCGCGAGACCATGTTGTAGGCCCCGACCGTCGCGGTGAGCTCGACGATCGCCCGCGGGTCGAAATGGGCGCGCAGGTCCGCGAACACGTCCGCCGGGACGTGGATCGTCCGGGTCATCGCATCGCAGTAGGCCAGGGCCGCGCGCTGCGCCGGCTCGAACGCGTCGGACGTTTCCCAGTCGGGGAGGGCGTCGACCTGTGCCGGGCTCAACCCCTCGCGCAGGGCGATCGGGGTATGCTGCTCGGCCTCGTAGGGGGCCCCGTTGAGGTGGGCGACCTGCAGGATCACGAGCTCGCGCAGCGCGCCCGGCAGGGCGCAGCGCTGGCGGATGGCGGTGAGGAAATGCAGCCAGCCGTCGGCCACCGGCGGGCTGTGCAGCAGCATGGCGTAGAGGTGCAGCACTCCGCCGCGCTGGGCCTTGATGCGGGCGACGAGCTCGGCCGCCTCCGGTCGATCCGGGTCGGCGTAGGGAAGGCGGGCCATCTGTGTCCCCTCCGTGTGGATGAGTCCGGGATCGCACCGGGGCTGCCCGGCGCGGCGGCTCCGCACGCCTCGGGGCGGGATTGGACGGCGGGACGAAGCCCCGAGCGAGGCCGCTGCGTGCCGCCATCAGCCACGGCGCTCCCGCGCGATCCGATCGCGGGCGGCGGGAAGCCTGCGGGATCCGGCGCCGACCGTGCAGCCGACCGGGCCGACCCTCACGCCCCGCTCCTGGGCGCTTGGGAGAACCTTGGCGCGTGGGAGAACATCGTGTGCCCGGGCGTCTCCAGGTCGGCGCGCAGGATGGAGCCCGAGCCGGATTCGGTGATGAACAGCGCTCGTCCGTCCGCGCCACCGAACGCCACGTTGGTGGTGTGCAGGCCGGCGCAGGAGGCGATGCGCAGCACCGGCTCCCCCGTGGCGTCGAACAGCCAGACGGCGCCCTTTCCGGCGTGGGCGACCGCGAGGCGGCCGTCGGCATCGAGGGCGAGCCCATCCGGCCCGGCTCCCCCCGACATCTGGATGAAGGTGCCGACCTTCGCGGCCGTCCCGTCCCGCATCAGCGGGACCCGCCAGACCGCGTTGGCCCGCGTCACCGCGAGGTACAGCGTGTCCTCAGCGAGGTTCATGACGAGGCCGTTCGGGCTGGGGATGCCGTCCAGGATGCAGGTCACGGACCCGTCCGCGCGAACGCGGAAGAGGCGTCCGCCCGGGTCCTGCCAGCCGGTCAGCCCCTGATCGGTGAAGTAGAGATCGCCGTCGCGGGAGAAGAACAGATCGTTGACGCCCCTGAACCGCTCGGGGCCGACCCGCAGGAGGAACGGCTGGACCGTGCCGGAGGCCGGATCGACGACCATGATGCCGTTCTTGTAGTCGGCGACGAAGATCCGCCCGTCGCGGTGGATCTTGAGGCCGTTCGGCCAGCCATCGTACTCGGCGCAGATTGTGAACCCGCCGTCCGGCGCCACGCGCAGGATGCGTCCGTTCGGGATGTCGACGCACCAGAGGTTCCCGTCGCGATCGAAGGACGGCCCCTCCAGGAACGACCCGGTCGGCATGCGCGCGGGCTGCGTGCGGATCCACTCGTTCTCCGCCGTGGCGACCCGCCACGCCTCGGGGTAGCTGGCGAAGACCGTGGTCGGGCAGACGGGCGGGGCTGCGTACATCGGGGCCTCCGTTCCGATCTCAAGCGCGGCGCAGCGCGGGGACGACCGCCGGCGCGGGGCGGTCGCCACCGATCGGGGCATGCGTCAGGGTCAGCGTGATGAGGGCCCCCGTCACCAGCAGCGCGCCGCCGGCGACGAAGGCGAGGTCGTAGCTCCCCGTCGCCGCGATGATGTAGCCCGTGGCGATCGGCGCGATGAGACCGAACATGTTCCCGCCGGTGATCTGGATCGCCATGGCCTTGCCGGCACTCGACGGCGACCGCAGCAGATCGGCGGCCAGGGCGATGTTGAGCGAGATGCCCGTCGCCAAGCCGGTCAGCGAGATGGTGATCAGGCCGAGGATCATCGGGGTGCTGTCGACGAACGGTGCCGCCAGGATCACGGCCGCGCTGAGCATCGACACGACGACGATCCGCCGCCGCCGCCCCGTACTCGAGCCGCCCTCCGCTGCCAGTGCCCGATCGCTCAGATGGGCGAGGACCCACGCGAAGACGGTCGCTGCGAAGTACGGGAACGCCGTGAACAGGCCCGACTTCACGATCGACATGTGCTTGACGTTGGCGAGATAGCTCGGCAGCCAGGTCAGGAACACGATCTGCGTGTAGACGGCGCAGCCTTGCGTGACCGCGACGGCGATCATGCTGCGCGACCGCAACAGCACGCCGAACCCGTCCGCCGAGCCACCCGATTTCGCCCCGGAATCGCGCTCGCGCAGGATGAAGGCGCGCTCGTCCTCGCCGACGAAGGTCGCCGTCTCCGGCCCGCGGTACCAGATCAGCCAACCGACCAGCCAGACCAGCCCCAGCAGGCCGGCCGTATAGAAACCCCACCGCCAGCCCTGGACCGACACCACCCAGCCGAGCAGCAAGGTCCCGAACGCCGGCCCCGCATAGCCGCCGCTGTTGAGCATCGTGGCCGCCAGACCGAACTCGGATCGCGGCGACCAGTCCCGCAGCACGCGACCGCCCGCCGGATAGGTGGACGCCTCCGCCGCGCCCATCAGCATGCGCGAGCCGAGAAGGCTGACGAAGCCGGACCCGAGCCCCGTGAGGATCGTCGCGCCGGACCACACGAGCACGCCGACACCGTTGACCACCTTCGCCCCGTAGCGATCGGTCAGGAACCCGCACGGGATCAGGCAGACCACATAGGTCCAGAGATAAGCCGAGAAGAGGTAGCCGACCTGGACCGGATTCAGGTTGTATTCGGCCGCGATCGCCGGCGCCGCGACCGATAGCGCGACGCGATCCACGTAGTTAAAGACGACGAGCAAGAAAATTCCGATATACAACAGATAACGGCGCTTGCCCATTCGCACCTCCCGATGCAGTAGTTATATTTATTTTGATTTATATTTGGCGACATGGAAGTTTCGAGGCGTTGCCGGCACGGCGGACGCTCGATCCTCGACGCGCCGCATGGGTGCGCGCCGGGGCGTGGACCGGTCGATAAGTCGATCACGTCCGGATGCAGGCGCAAGGTGCGGTCGAACATCGGCTGGGCGTGCAGCCAGGCCATGAACGGGGTCGCGAGGTGCTTGGCGGAATGCGCCGCATTGGCTTCGGGAACGAGCTTGAGGGGATGGCCCGTCGCCTCGGCCTTGAGCTGGATCTCGCAGGCCCGCTCGGCGGCGACGAACCACCAGACGGCCTCCTCGACGCTCTCCTGGCCGGCGCTGAACAGGCCGTGGTTCTGGTGAATGGCGACCTTGGTATCGCTGCCAAAGGCGGCGGCGACGCTGTGGCCGGCCCCGCGTTCCACCACCACGGCGCCGGCTTCCTCGGTGATCAGGGCCTGCCCATCGCCGTAGAAGCCACAGGCCGTCTGGGTGATCGGTTCCAGGCGCCGGCCCAGGGCGGCCCAAGCCATGCCGTTGATCGTGTGGCAGTGACACGAGGCCAGGATGCCGGGATGCGCCGCGTGGATCGCCGCGTGCAGGACGAAGCCGGCGCGGTTCACCGCGCGCGCGCCCTCGATCACCCGGCCGTCGTGGTCGACGAGGAGGAGGTCCGACGCCTTCACCGCCCCGAATTCCAGGGCGAACGGATTGGTCCAGTAGAGGTTCGGGTCCTCCGGGTCGCGGACGGTGATGTGGCCGGCAAATCCGTACTCGTAGCCCAGGTCGGCGAAGAGCCTGCAGGCAGCGGCCAGGCGGACCCTGCGGTGCCTTCTCTCCTGAGCGGCATCAGCGAACACGGGGTAGCGGGGGAAGGCCAGACCGGCTTGATCGGGTTCGTACACCGACCTCTTGGCTGCGACGGTCATCGAGCGCCCCCTCCCAATCAGATAAGGGATATTGGATATGATGTGGGGAGACCCGTATAGGCGCTGGCACGGACCGCACTGACACATCGCCGCTGTTCTATCGCTCCCGCCGACCCTGGCCCCGACGGGCGCCCGGCCTCGCTCGCCATCGGGCCGCTGCGGCGGGGCGGGACCACGTCGGTGGCCTTGAAACCCGCCCTACCGGTGCGCCCCCCGCCGGCGTTCCGGCATCCGCCCGTCGTCACGGCTTGCCGCGTCCGCCGATGAACGCCTGCACCGCATCCCGATGCTCGGGCGTGGCGGTGATGACCGCGTAATGCGACGAGATCAGATCGAGATTGGTGCGCAGGTCGTTGCGCATGCCCTGATAGACCGCGCGCTTGATCAGGCTCAGCGTGAGCGGCGGCGCCTTCGCGATCCGGCGGGCTAGCGCCTCGACCGCCGGCATCAGGGCCGCGTCGTCGTGGACGCCGTTGACGAGACCGATCCGCAGGGCCTCCTCCGCATCGACGAAGTCGCCGGTGAAGAACAGCTCCAGCGCCTTCGCGGTGCCGACGAGGCGGGGCAGGAAGTGGGCGCCCCCGGCCCCGGGCACCAGCCCGACCCGGACGTAGGTCTCGGCGAAGCGGGCACTGCGCGCGGCGTAGCGCAGGTCGCACATCAGCGCGAGGTCGAGCCCAGCCCCCGTGGCCACGCCGTTCAGCGCCGCGATGACCGGCTTGTCGAGATCCTCGAGCGCCAGCGGGATGCGCTGGATCCGCCCGTGGAGTTCCTCCTTGCGCCGCGCCGGCGGCTGGTCGAGGCGCTCGCCCATCTCGACGATGTCGCCGCCGCTGCAGAAGGCCGGGCCCGCGCCGGTCACGACGACGACGCGGACCGCCTCGTCCGTGCGGCAGCGCTGGAGCGCCGCCGTCCAGGCCTCGATCATCGGGAAGGTGAAGGCGTTCTTCCGCTCGGGCCGGTTCAGCGTGATGGTCGCCACGCCCTCCGCGACGGAGAACAGCAGGTCCTCCCCCGCACCGCGGGTCTCGGCCTCAAGCGTCATCGGGCGGTCTCCTCGGGTTGCGTGGAGGGGTCCGGCGCGGCCCCCTCCCGGGTGAGGGCGGCGATCTCGACCGGATCGAGGCCCGCCTCCTCCAGCACCTCGGCGGTGTGCTCGCCGAGCCTGGGGGCGTGGCGGCGGATCGCGAAGCGGCTGCCGCTGAACGAGACCGGCCGGCGCATGGTGCGGTAGCGTCCCTCGCTCGGATGCTCGGCGGTGCCGAAGAAGCCCACGGCCTTCAGGTGCGCATCCTCGGGCAGGTCCTCCAGCTCGAGGACCGGCATGCACGGGATGCTCACCGAGTCGCAGAACGCCACCCACTCGGCCGTGGTCCTGCGCGGCGCCTCCTCCTCCACCAGCGCGTACAGGACCGCGATGTTCTCCACCCGCACGGCGAGCGGCGTGAAGCGCGGGTCGTCCACGAACTCGAGCCGACCGGTGTGGATGAAGAAGTCGCGCCAGTTCCGGTCGGAGTAGGGCAGGATGCAGGCGTAGCCGTCGCGGGTGCGGTAGGGCTTGCGCTTCGGGCTGAGCACCCGGTTGAACCCCGGAGGCCCCAGCGGCGGATCGAAGGCGTAGCCGACCATGTGCTCGACGAAGTTGAACTCGACCATCGTCTCGAACATCGGCACCTCGACCGCCTGCCCGCCGCCGCCGGCCCGGCGCTCGTAGAGCGCGGCCAGGATCGCGCAGGCGATGGCCTGGCCGGCGATCTTGTCGCAGAGCACGGTGGGCAGGTAACCGGGCTGGCCGGTGGCGGCGGCCTGGAGGGCGGCGAGGCCGGAGCCCGCCTGGATCAGGTCGTCGTAGGCTGCCTTGTGGGCGTAGGGGCCCTCGGCCCCGAACCCGTAGGCGCCGCAGAAGATGATCTCGGGCTTGAGCGCGCGGACCCGCTCGTAGCCGTAGCCCAGGCGCAGGATCGCGTCGGGCCGCATCGAGTGCACGAAGACGTCGGCCGTGGCGATCAGCCGGTCGAGGGCGGCGCGCGCGGCGGTCCGCTTCAGGTCGAGCCGGACGCTGCGCTTGTTGCGGTTGAGGTGCAGGAAGTTGCCGCCCATCCCGGCGCCCCGGGCGGGCCGATAGTGGCGGAAGGAGTCGCCCTCCGGGGTCTCGATCTTGATCACGTCGGCGCCGAGATCGGCCAGGATGTGCGTGGCCGAGGGCCCCATGATCACGCTGGTGAGGTCCACGATCCGCACGCCCGCCAGGGGACCGGCCTTCGTCTCGGCGGAGTGATCCGGCACGCAACGCTCTCCCATCTCAGCCCGCGCCCGCCCGCAGCCGCACCAGCATCGGCCACAGGGCCGCGCCGCCGCCGGCGCAGACCGCGCGCCCGATCCATTCCTGCCACAGGGCATCGGAGCCGAACTCGTCCCGCCAGGACCACAGGCGCCGCGTCGCGCGGTGCAGCGGGTGCTCCTGGGTGAAGCCCATCGCCCCATGGAGTTGGTGGCAGATCTCGGCGACGTGGCCGGCCGCCTCGCCGCAGCGCGCCTTGGCGATCGCGGTCGCGAGGACGAAGCGCGGGTCGCCCCAGCACGCGGCGGCGAGATCGGCCGAGGCGGTCGCCGCCGCGACGTGGCCCGCGGCCTCAGCCAGCATGTGCTGGATCGCCTGAAACTTGGCGAGCGGACGCCCGAACTGCTGCCGTTCGCGGACGTGATCGAGGGCCGAGGCGAGGCAGGTCTCCATCGCGCCGACCATCTGTTGCGCGCGCGCAAAGGCGCCGGCCGCCGCCACCGAGCCGACACCGCCCTCCACGATCCAGTCCGGCACGGTTCGCACGTCGGCGGCCGCGACGGCGCAGCCCGTCAGGTCGAGGGCGTCGCGCGGCTCGCCCGCGAGGTTGTGGCGCGTGTCGCGCACCGTGCCCGGCGCCCGGATCCGCACGAGGTGGCGGACGCCCGCGGCGTCGATCGCGTCGACGAGCAGGACCGCGACCGAACCGCCCCAGGGCACCTGCGCGGTCCGCCCGTCGAGGACGAAGCCGTCGGCCCGCTGCGTGATCCGCACGGGGCTGCCGGCCGGGACCAGGGTGAGGGCGCCGTCCAGTGCGCCGCCGCCGGCCGCCGCCCAGAGCGCCGCGCCCACGATGGTCTCGGGGAGCGGCAGCGGGAGCGCCGCCTGCCCGCAGCGCCGGATCAGACGGGCGGCCGTACTGGCCTCCAGGCCGATCCCGTCGGCGGCCTCGGGCACCAGGGCGAGCGGCAGACCGCTGTCGGCCAGCGCCCTCCAGAGATCCGCGGGCCAGGCCGCGCCGCCCACGGCCCCGTCGCAGGCCGCCAGCACGTGCGGGGAGAGATGCTGAGCCAGCAGCCGCTCGAATTGGTCGAGGACGATGCCGGCGACCTCGTCGGCCGACCCGTCCTGCGCGTGGTCGGTCGTGTTCATCGCAAGCCCAGCCCCCGGGCGATCACGCCGCGCAGCACCTCCCGGGTGCCGCCCCGCAGGGTGAAGGACGGCGCCCGCAGGGTCACGCCGCCGAGCGCCTCGCGGAACGCCTCGCCCTGCGCGGTGAGGCTCGGCTCGACCGGCACGAGCCGCCGGGCGATCTCCGGCACCGCACGCTCGAAGCTGTTGCCGACATCCTTCACGAGCGCCGCCTCGACGCCGGGCACGATGCCTTGGTCGAGGAGCCGGGCCACCGAGGCCGACATGCCGAGAAGGGCGGTGAGCTGGGCCACCATGCGGCCGGTCTCGACCGCCTGGAAGCGGTCGGGCTCCGGCCCGATCCGGTCGACGAGCTCGACCAGCAGCCGGTAGTCCGACAGGAAGCGGTCGGGCCCCGAGCGCTCGAAGGCGAGCTCCTCCGTGACGAGTTCCCAGCCCGCCCCCTCCACGCCGACCATCATGGCGTCCGGGACGCGGTAGTCGGTGAAGAACACCTCGTTGAACTCGTGATGGCCCGACAGGTCGAGGATCGGTCGCACCGTGACCCCGGGCGCCGCCATGTCGATGATGAACTGGGTGAGGCCGCCGTGCCGGTCCGGTCCAGGCTCGCCGGTCCGCACCAGGGCGAGCAGGTAATCGACCTGATGGGCGTTCGTCGTCCAGATCTTCGAGCCGTTGATCACCCAATCGTCGCCGTCGCGCACCGCGCGGGTGCGCACGGCGGCGAGGTCCGAGCCCGAGTTCGGCTCGCTCATGCCGATGCCGAAGGCGCATTCCCCCCGGCAGATCCGCGGCAGGATCGCCCGCTTGGCCGACTCGGTCCCGTGCCGCAGGATCTGCGGTCCGGACTGGCGGTCGGCGATCCAGTGCGCGCCGCAGGGCGCGCCGGCCGCCAGCATCTCCTCCGTGACCACGAACCGGACGAGCCCGGAGCAGGCGTGGCCGCCATAGGCTTCCGGCATGGTCAGGCCGATGAACCCGGCCGCCCCGGCGCGCCGGCTGAAGGCGGCGTCGAAGGTCGTCCACGAGGTCCGGTGCGGCACGAAGCGCGCGGCCTCCACCTCACTGTCGAGGAAGGCGCGGACGGCCGCGCGGGCCGCCTCGGCCTCGGCCGGCAGCTTTTCGGCGCTGAAGCGAAAGCTCTGCATCGATGCTCCGTGGTCTGTGGGATCGGCGGCCGCGCGCGTGGCTCGCTCAGCTCCCGTCGCGGTCCTTGAGCGTCGGGAAGAAGATCTCCTGCCAGTCGGTCGGCACCTTGCGCAGGAACCCCTGCGCGGCCATCGCCTTGGCGAGATTGACCATGCCTTTCGGGGCCACCCCGTAGGCGAGGGACCCGTCGTTGAGAGTCGCCTCGACCTGCGCCTGATCGATCTGCACCTGTTCGGAGGCCAGGTAGATCGCGGCCGCCCGCTTCGGATCGCTGCGGATCAGCGCGACCGCGTCCTCGATGCCGGCGAGGATCGCCTGCGCCACCCTCGGATTGGCGTCGACGAAGCCCTGCTTGGCGTTCAGGGTCGCGGCGGTGGGGTCGCCGTCGTCGATCAAGCCGGTGGAGGTCATGATCGCATGGAGCTTGGGATCCGCCCGCAGCACCTGCGTGAACGGTGGCGTCGAGAAGTAGCCGGCGATCCCTTGCCCGGCGCGCATGGCCGCGGTGGCGTCGGGATGGGGCAGGCTCACCATCAGCGTATCCGCCTTGGCCGGGTCACCGAGCTGCCGGACCGCTGCCACGCGCAGCAGGATCGCCTGCGGCGAATTGAAGGCCGGGACCGCGACCTTGTCGCCGAAGGTGAAGTCCTTCAGCGCGGTCACGCCCGGCTTGCCGGTAAACAGCGTGTAGACGACGGAGGTGAGCGCGCACAGGCTCTTGATCTGCTGGCGGCCGCGCGTCTTGTCCCAGGCGATCAGGGCACCGGCCGCGCCGAGGGTGCCGAGTTCGACGCTGTCGGAGAGCAGCGCGTCGTTCATCGCCGTCGAGCCGCTGAAGCGGATCAGCGTGACCGATAACCCGTCGAGGCCGGCCGCCTTGGCGCGCTTGTCGAACAGGCCCTCGCTCTGCGCGATCATCACCGGCAGGTAGACGAGCCCGTATTGCAGGCCGATGCGGACCGCGTTCGTCTCGGCGCGGGTCGGTCCGCCGGACGCGGAGAGCAGCAGTAGCGCGACAGCCATGAGACGTGCGGCGACGGCCGCGAGGCGGATCAGCATCGGCATCCCTCCCGAGCGGAGCCGCCCCTGTCGCGCGGTCTCGGCACGTCCGGTCGGCATCACCGCCCGACGTTCGCCTGAGAATAGGGCAGAGCCGGGATCAGGCTTCAACTGTCATCGTGGATCTGTTGAGCAATATCACATCTGTGATGACGCGATGGACGGGCCGCGCTATACGTTCGCTGAGCGCCCCTGCGGCGACGCATCCCCAGCGGCAGCCAGCCTCGGCGGCCGGCGCTCCAGTCACGAGGATCGAGGACACGCCTTGGGATTTCCCCGCGGATGCCATGAAACCGCGACGCGTGGACGCCTCGGGCGATCGCCGGGCTGTCCGCGGCCGCGGGGGCTACGGGGGGCGCAGACGTCGCGTTCGAAGCTGTTTGCCACCTCGTCGTACGATGGGCCGGGATACGGGCGTGCCTGAGTCCGGCGGCTTCTCCCCTTCGGACAGGGCCGACGCGGCTTCGGGCACGGACCTCTCGGTCGGTGCCGATGCGGTCGGCCCCTCCTTGGCTTTCGTGAAGTCGGCGGGCCGCGTGCTGCAGATCCTGGAGCTGTTCGACGAGCTTCAGCGCGAGGCCCGGGTCTCGGAGATCGCCGAGCGCTTGAGCTTCCCGCAATCCTCGACCTCGATGCTCCTGAAGAGCCTCGCCCAGCTCGGGTACCTCGACTACGACGCGGCAAGCCGCACCTTCCTGCCGTCACCGCGCGTCGCGCTGCTCGGCGCGTGGCTGGACAAGGGGCCGGTGCGCGACGGTAGCCTGGTGCGCATGCTCGAGCACCTGTCCGAGCGCACGGGCGACACGGTGATCCTGGCCGCGCGCAACGCCATCTTCTCGCAGTACGTTCACGTGCTGCAGGCCCGCTCCGCGATGCGCTTCCACGTCCCGCCCGGCACGCGCCGCCTGGTGGTCTGGTCGGCGACCGGCACCGCGCTGCTGGCCGGGAACCCGGATTGCGAGATCGGTCCGCTCGTGCGCCGCACGAACGCGGAGGCTTCGCCCGAACAGTCTCCGATCCCGATCTCGGACGTGCTGGCCAACCTCGCACGGGTGCGGCAGGCGGGCTACTTCTTCTCCCGCGGCCTCGTCACGCCGGGCGCCGGATCGATTGCGGTGCCTCTGCCGAAACGCATCGACAAACGAGGCCGGCCCCTCGCCGTCGCGATCTCAGGCGTGCTCGCCGATGTGGAGCGGCGGGAGGCGCAGATCGTGGCGATCATCCAGGACGCGATCGCGCGATTTCTCGTCCCTGCCGATTGAACCGTTTGCGCGGCTGGGTCCGACAAGCTGATCCCCGGAACAGGGCAACCCGGAGGTCGATCGCAGGTCGCGACCAGCTCGAACGGTCGTTCGGCGAGCTCGCCAGACCGGGGCGTCGGGCCACCAACGTCCGCTGTCCCGCCGGCGCCGGCTTCAAAGCCGGAATCTCAACCTGCAACCCGCACAGCGCCTTCGCCTGCAGCCGACGTGCCTATGCCCGCGTGGAAAGGTTCGTTCTCGGATCCGTCGATGGCCACCCAAGGACATAACGCCATCGGTGATCCGTCGCGGTGTCGAAGGCTCGAGGCGGTCTGAACGAATGTGCGTTGCGCATTTCGCTGGCGGCGACAGCTCGGCCGGGGCGGGCGGTTGTTATGGCGGGGCTGAACTACAGCTCGTCGGTTGCGGATCAGCCCGTTTGTGCGTGGAACCGTGGGGACGCGGGCCACCCGGTTTCAAACACTTGCGCGGGGCGCTAACAGGGCAGAACCGCAGGATGTACGTGCATGGGTGGGTCGCTGCCGCGCGCGCAGATGTCCACCATCATCGCCCCGAGCCGGCGACATTGAGTTGTCTCAGGCTCGAGGCGTCTTGTGCCAATCGTCGCGAGGTGCGTCAGGCGGCAGCGCGTGCGCGGATCGCGGGCCGAGCTTGCTCCGGTCGTTTCTGCGTGGCGGGGTTTTCAATGAAGGCCGCAGCAGTCGGCGCCGGCGCGCGTGCCGGGGTGGTCATCATCGCGAGTTCGAGTTCGCCGTCGTGGAGCGACGAGTAGCCCGTGCCGAAATCGTCCATGGCAATGCGCACGCCGAGAGCCTTCAACGGGCGTAGGGTCGATTGCGCCCGAGCCGGATCCCGGATGAGGGCCGTCTCGGTGATCTCGATCTCCAGCCGACGAGCGAGAGGCTGGTCAGGCCGATGTGATAGGCGCTCGGCAGACCGGGCTCGAACGCCAGCATGGCGATGAAGTGCGTGGCCCAGATGCCGGAGCCCCCGGCCAGGGTGGCAACGCTGAGCCAGATCGCGCGCATGCGCCGGGACGCTTTGCGCGCATGACGCAGCAACTCGATGCAAGCGGTCGCGGCGAGCGCGCACAGGACGGCTGCCAGCCCGACCAACCAAAAATCATGTGAGCCGGTGAAGCAGCCGACGACCTGGAGCATAGGTGCCCGAGCCAGCCGCGGCGCGGGGAGCGCATTCGTCGCGCCGGCGATCGGGGCGCGGTGCCTGGGACTTTATGGCATCGGCAGTGGACCCCTAGAGGTCGAGCGTGACGTTCACCCGGGCGCGGGAGACGCAGGGCATCATCCGGTCCTGGCGTTTGGCGACCGGCAGCACGACGTCGCGATGGATCACGGTGCCGTCCTGGTAGCCGCACTCGCAGGAGCCGCACACGCCGATCTCGCAGGACGAGGGCATCGCGAAGCCGTGCCGGCGCAGGATCTCGAGCAGCGAGACATCCGCGGGGACGTGAACGACCGCCCCTGTCGAGGCGATCCGCGCATCGAAGGGTTCGGGCTTGTAGGTCTCGTCGGCCATCGGCGCGAAGTGCTCGACATGCACCTGCTCAGCCGGCCAGCCTCCGGCCTCCAGCGTGGCCTGCACGGCGTCGGTGAGCCTCTGGGGCCCGCAGGCATAGACATGAACGCCGGCCTCAGACGCACCGAGCGCCGCGGCGTCGAAGCGCGACCCCTCCGACGAGAACCAGCAGCGGAGCCGGTCGCCGCAGAGGGCCTGCAGCTCGGGCAGCAGCGGCGCATGCTCGGCGGAGCGCGCGCACAGATGAAGGTTGAAGTCGGCACCGCGCGCGCTGAGATACCGGGCCATGGCGGCGAGGGGCGTCACGCCGATTCCGCCGCCGATCAGGACATGGCGCCGTGCCCCGACGGCCAGACCGAAGTTGTTGCGCGGATGGGACACGTGCGCGACGGCGCCCGGGGTGAGATTGTGATGCGTCCACAGCGAGCCGCCCCGGCCCGCATCCTCGCGCTTGATCGCCAGGACATACCGGCTCCGGTCGGCCGGATCGCCGCACAGCGAGTATTGGCGCGTGCGACCATCTGGCAGACGCAGATCGACATGCGCGCCAGGCTCCCAAGCCGGCAGTTCGGGACGCTGCGGGTGGGCAAAGGTCAGGCGCACGACCTCCGGCGTCGTGGCGACGGCCTCTACGACCGTCAGCTTCATGACGATGCGGGCGGACATGGCTTCAATCCAACAGCGTGATCGAATCGCCCGGGCGGATGATCCCGCCGCGCTCGATCCCGCAATTCAGGCCGGAGCGGTTGTAGAGCGGCAGATAGACCGGCTGCCCGAGGAGTTCCTCCAGATACTTGCACGGGAAGTTCAGGCGCCCGCCGCGCAGGATCACCTCACCGACCTGGAATCTGCGGCCGACGAGATGATTGAGCGGCACGCCGCGCACGGTGAGATTCCGGCGGTGATCGATGGGTGCGAGATGGATGGGGCCGCCCTGGAGCGGCGGATCGTTGCGCGCGAGGGCATCGAGTGCCTCCTGCTCGATCAGAGTCACCTCGCGGGTGTCCGGCTTGGGCGAGTAGGTCCCCGTCCCGAGGAAGTAGCGATCGCCCTCGATGCCGCGGCCGGCGACGCAGTGGGCCTCGGCCAGCTCCTCCATCTCGTAACTCGCCGCCGGCGCGATGTGGATGTTGAGCAGCGTGCCGTGCCAGCCGGTCGCCCCTCCGGGCACGCCGGCCGCCACCGAGCCGACCGCGTGCGCGAAGGCTTCAACATGGCGCGGTGCGGATGTCGCGCTCATCGGGCCGGCCCGGTCGCCAACGCGATCGCCTCGACCTCGACCAGCGCGTCGCGAGGCAGGCGCGCCACCTCGACCGTCGAGCGCGCCGGCGCCGCGCCGGGGAAGTGCTCGGCATAGACGGCGTTCATCGCGGCGAAATCGTTCATGTCCTTCAGGAACACGGTGGTTTTGGCGACGCTCGCGAGGCTGGCGCCTCCGGCCTCCAGCACGGCAACGAGGTTGGCCAGCGAGCGGCGCGTCTGCGCTTCGATGCCCTCCGGAAACGTTCCGGTTTCCGGATCGATCGGCAGCTGTCCCGAAGCGAAGACGAGGTCGCCGACGCGGGTCGCTTGGGCGTAGGGGCCGACGGCCGGAGCCGCCGCCTCCGTGGCGATGATGATCCTGTTCAAATCCGTCTTCCTATCGCGTGAGGCGTCCGACATCATTCCATTGTAGTGGATGCACGTCCACCGGTTAAAGCGTGTCTTCGGATTGTGCGGGACCGTTCAGCCGATCCGCCTGCGGGCTGTCTCCGGTGCCGCGAAGGTCGCCACGAGCGTCACGCAGGCGAGCGCAATCAGGTAGGCGGAGATCGGCCATGTCGCTCCGCCGCTCCAGGCCAGCAAGGCTGCGGCGATCAGCGGTGTGAAGCCGCCGCTCAGCGCCGCGCCCACCTGGAAACCGAGGGATGCACCGCTGTAGCGCAAGCGGGCATCGAACAGTTCGGACATCCACGCGGCCCCGGTCCCGAACATGATGCCTTGCCCGAAGCTCAGGGCCACCGCGACGGTCAGGGTGATGATCGTCGGGTCGCGCGTGTCCAGGAGTTTGAACATCGGGAATGCGAAGGCGATCGAGAACAGGCAGGCGGCGATGAACAACGTCTTGCGCCCGTAGCGGTCGGACAGATAGCCGAAGACGGGGATCGTGAAGAGTTCGATGACGGCGGCAACCAGGATGCCGTTCAGGATCACGCCCCGTGACAGGCCGAGCTGGCCGGTGACGTAGGAGATCGAGAAGACGGTGACGACGCTCACGTAGGCGATCTCGGAGACCTTGAGCCCGACAGCCTTCAGGAACATGCCGGGATGCTCGGTGAGGATCTCCATGACCGGCAGCCGCGCCGTCACCGCCTGCTCCTTGATCCGCCGGAACGCGGGCGTTTCATGGAGCCGCAGGCGGATGAACAGGCCGACCCCGACGAGGGGTGCGCTCGCCAGGAAGGGGACGCGCCAGCCCCACGACAGGAACGCCGCCTCGGGCATCAGGCCGGTCAGCGCGAACGCGCCGATCGAGAGGATCACGCCGATCGGGTAGCCGAGCTGGACGACGCTCCCGAAGAACCCGCGGCGGTCCGGCGGCACGCTCTCCACCACCATCAGCACGGCTCCGCCCCACTCGCCGCCGATGCCGATGCCCTGGACGAGGCGCAGGGCCACGAGCAGGATCGGCGCGAGGATGCCGATTTGTCCGTAGGTCGGCAGACACCCGATCAGGAAAGTGCCGAGCCCCATGATCATCAGCGTCAGCGACAGCATCGCCTTGCGCCCGATCCGGTCGCCGAAATGCCCGAAGACGGCCCCGCCCAGGGGGCGGGCGAGGAACCCGACGGCGTAGGAGCCGAACGCCGCGATGGTGCCGACCACGGGGTCGATGCTGGGGAAGAACAGCTTGTTGAAGACGAGGGCGCTGGCCGTGCCGTAGATCAGGAAGTCGTACCATTCGACGGTGGTGCCGATGACGCTCGACCAGACGATCTGGCGTCTGTCCGCGAGCGTCACCGCATCAGGCTCGGCGATCCGTGTCGTATCCAACGGCAGTGCGGCGTCGAGCATGCGCGGGCATCCACTTTTCGAGATGAATTTCCACTCCGCACGATACAAGGGACATGCCAACAGGGGTGATGGTCGCGCGGGCGCCACCGCGCGACCTATGCTAAGCACCCCGCAACCAGCCCCGGCGCCCAGGGATGACGCGCCAGCCGGAGGACCAGGACGAAACGCGCATGACGGTCACGACAGAGGTACGACGTGTCCAGATCGAGGCCGAAGCGCGCTCTCAGATCCAGGTGCTCGCCGAGGAGATCCGGCGCAGACGGCGGGAGCGCGATCTCTCGCTTGAAGCGCTGGCGGCCGTATCGGGGGTCAGTCGCTCGATGATCTCGAAGATCGAGCGCGGCGAGGCCGTCCCGTCGACGGCGGTTCTCTCGCGCCTTGCCGAGGCGCTGGGCGTGACCTTCTCGCGGCTGATGGCGCCAGCCACCGAACTCGAGGTGCTGCTGATCCCGGCGTCCCGCCAGCCGGTCTTGCGTGACGAGGCTTCAGGCTTCCTGCGCCGGTGCCTCTCTCCGGTTTTGCCCGGACGCGGGATCGACTGGGTGCTCAACACGCTCCCCGCGGGCGCCACCACGGGAGAGTTCGTCGCCCACCGCCGCGGCGTGTCGGAATACATCTTCGTGCTGAAGGGGCGCCTTCGCGCCACGATCGGCGACCGCGCGGTAATCGTCGAGGAGGGCGACAGCCTGTATTTCGAGGCCGATGCGGGGCACGCCTTCACCAATCTCGGGTCGGACGCGTGCCAGTATTTCTTGGTCATCGATGCGACGCGACTACGCTGAGCCTCTGCTGGCGTAACTCGGCTTCGATCGGTTGGAGCGTGGCTGGAACGACCCGGACCGCCACACGGCGGTCAGAGACGGCATTGCCGTCCGGTCCACCGCTCTCCTGGCCCCAGGGTAGCCAGACTGAAACAGATCACCTCCCGCCGGCCGCTTCGCGCCCGTCACGGACATTCGGCAGACGCCGGCCTCTCCGAAGCGGGCATTGGCTCAGGCCAGATCGCACGTCGGGCTGCGCCCACCTCGAATCTTCGGCCCGTCACCGCCTCGCGCCGCCGCGACGACCGGCATCGCGTCGATCCAATTGCCGCCGCCATACCCTGCGGGGCTCGCCTGACGGAATCCAATAGCGGCATTGCCCGCAGGCCGTCGTTCCGCATCACGCCTTCGCGAGGCTTGAGCCAGGATGTCTACTGGTCTCGGCGAGGATCATCGCATACCGCGATGCTTTCCACGCAGCGATGCCTGCAGCGCAGGGCATCGCTGCTGGTGATGGCGATATCGTTCACCCTGCCTCATCCCCTGACAGATGTCACGCTCGCCGGCAGATCCTCTAAAAGTGCCGTCGTCAGGAAATATATATCTGATCAGAACCGTATTTCCGGATTGTTTCTCAATATTTCCAAAGCGTCCCTGGCAGGAAGACCATCAAATTGCCGCACTGGCCCGATGAATGCATTATGCGATATGCTGGCGTTCACGGCCCGCGGTCCGAGCGCGCGCATCTAACACGGCAGATGTAAGGCAATGGCGGCGATCGTCCGACTGGCTCTGCTTCGACCCTACACCTTCATCGTGATGTCGATCCTGATGCTGATTTTCGGGGTCATGTCGATATTTCGGACACCAACCGATATCTTCCCAAGTATCGGTATTCCCGTCATCAGTGTCGTTTGGCAGTATACCGGCCTTCCGCCGGAGGACATGTCCGGCCGCATCGTCTCGGTCTTCGAGCGCTCGCTCACCACCACCGTCAACGACATCGAGCACATCGAGTCGCAATCGGTCCCTGGCTACGGGATCGTGAAGATCTACTTCCAGCCCAACGTCGACATCACAGCCGCTCAGGCGCAGGTCACCGCGATCTCTCAGACACAGCTCAAGCAGCTGCCGCCCGGGATCACGCCACCCCTGATGCTCGCCTACAACGCGTCGAGCGTGCCGATCATCCAGCTCGCCCTGTCGAGCGACACCCTCTCGCAGTCGGCCCTGAACGACCTGGCCCAGAACTTCATCAGGCCTCAGCTCACCACGATCCCGGGGGCCCAGCTTCCCTACGCCTACGGCGGCGCGGCGCGGCAGGTGCAGATCGACCTCGATCAGTCGGCGCTCCACGCTCACGGCCTCTCGGCGGCGGATGTCGGCGCGGCGCTGGCTCGGCAGAACCTGATCACTCCGGTCGGAACCCAGAAGATCGGCACCTACGAGTGGATCGTTGATCTCAATGACTCGCCGAAGACGATCGAGGCGTTCAACGATCTGCCGGTCAAGGTCGTGGACGGCGCCGTGGTGTTCATGCGCGACGTCGCCCACGTCCGCAACGGCTCGCCGCCGCAAACCAACGTCGTTCAGCTCGACGGCAAGAAGGGCGTGCTGATGTCGATCCTGAAGATCGGCAACGCCTCGACCCTCGACATCATCGCCGGCGTGAAGGCCCGGATACCGACCATCCAGGCAACGCTGCCGGCCGGCGTCGATCTCAAATACGTAGCCGATCAGTCGGGCTTCGTGCGCGAGTCCGTGGTGGCGGTCGTGCGCGAGGGCATCATCGCCGCAGCGCTGACCGGCCTGATGATCCTGGTGTTTCTGGGAAGCTGGCGGTCGACGCTGATCATCACGGTGTCGATTCCGCTCGCAGTTCTATGCTCGCTGATCGCCCTCTCGGTGCTCGGGCAGACCATCAACGTCATGACGCTCGGCGGCCTCGCGCTCGCGGTGGGCATCCTGGTCGACGACGCCACCGTGACGATCGAGAACATCAACCGGCACATGGAGGAGTTTGGCGAGGATATCGTCACGGCGATCACCCGCGGCGCGCAGGAGATCATGCCGCCGGCTACCATCGCCCTCTTCTGCATCTGCATCGCCTTCGTACCGCTGCTGGCGCTGGGCGGCGTCGCCGGCTTTCTGTTCCGGCCGCTGGCGATGGCGGTGGTGTTCGCGATGATCGCGTCCTACGGCCTCACGTACACGTTGGTGCCGACGCTGGCCCGCTACCTGCTGACCGAACATGCGCACGGTGATGCCGCGGACGTGCGCCCCGGGACCTTCGCGCGTTTCCAGCGTGGCTTCGAGCGCCGCTTCGAAGCCTTGCGCCAAGGCTATCTCGGCCTTCTCGCCCTGGCGCTGTCGCACCGGAAGCTGTTTGCCGTCGGCTTCCTCACGGTGGTCGCCGTATCGTTCGGCCTCGTTCCCTATCTCGGACGCGACTTCTTCCCCGACGTTGATGCGGGCGCGCTGCGCATCCACCTGCGGGCTCCGACGGGTACACGTATCGAGGAGATGACGGCCCTGACCGGGCGGGTCGAGGGACGGGTGCGCGCCCTGATCCCGCGGGACCGCGTAGCCAGCGTCGTCAACAATATCGGACTGCCGATCAGCGGCATCAACATCTCGTATGGCAACAGCGGCACCATCGGCACCTTCGACGCCGACATGCTGGTGACGTTGAACGAGGGAGAAGGGCCGTCCACGGCCGCGCTGACCCGGGTCTTGCGCGAGCGGCTGCAGCAGGACTTCCCGGGCATGACCTTCTCGTTCCTGCCGGCCGACATCGTCAGCCAGATCCTCAACTTCGGCTCGCCGGCCGCCCTGGACGTGCAGGTGGCCGGCGCTGACGTCGAGGGCGGACGCACCTACGCCAACAAGCTGCTGGCGCGGGTCCGCCGGGTGGCGGGGGTCGCCGACGCCCGGATCCAGGAGCAGTCGAAGAACCCCGCGCTGAGGGTGGACTTCAACCGTGCGCTGGCCGGTGTCGTCGGCCTCACCGAAGGCGATGCCGCCCAGAGCATCCAGGCCAGCCTCTCGGGCAGCACGCAGACCGCTCCGACCTACTGGCTCGATCCACGCAACGGCGTCTCGTACCCGGTCTCGGTCCAGACGCCGCAATACGCCATCGACACGCTGGGCGATCTCAACAACCTGCCGATTACCGCGGCGCGCTCGGATCAGCTCCTGGGCGGCCTCGCGACCGTCACGCCCGAGCCGCTGAGTGCCGTCGTAACGGACTACAACATCGCGCGCACCGTCAACATCCTGGCGACGACACAGGACCGCGACCTCGGGAGCGTCGCGGCGGATATCCAGCGGGCCATCGACGACACGCGCGGAGACCTGCCGAAAGGGTCGACCGTCATGGTGCGCGGGCAGGCGGTCACGATGGCCAACGCCTACCAGCAGTTGCTGGTCGGCCTCGCGTTCTCGATCGTGCTCATCTACCTGCTCATCGTCATCAACTTCCAATCCTGGGTCGACCCGTTCGTCATCGTGATGGCGCTGCCGGCCGCGCTGGCCGGTATCGTGTGGATGCTGTTTGCCACCCACACGCACGTCTCCGTCCCGGCGCTGACCGGGGCGATCATGTGCATGGGCGTAGCCACCGCCAACTCGATCCTGGTCATCAGCTTCGCCCGCGAGCAGCTCCGCGCCGGCCGCACGGCGATCGAGGCCGCCCTGGCGGCCGGGGCGACGCGCCTAAGGCCTGTGATGATGACCGCACTCGCGATGATCATCGGCATGGCGCCGATGGCGATCGAGCCCGGTCAGAACGCGCCGCTCGGCCGTGCCGTCATCGGTGGCCTGCTCTTCGCCACATTGGCGACGCTGTTCTTCGTGCCGGTGGTCTTCAGCATCGTGCACGGCCGGCCCCGCCGCGTCGGTGCAGCCGCGCCCGGCCCGTCATCTCACTCCGCGACCGACGCCATCCCGTCCCCGTCCGCCTGAATCCGGAAGCCGCATGCATACGCCAGAGGACGCCCCGGAGCCCAAGATGCCCGCGAAGCGGAACGTGGCCACACTTCTGTCGGGCGTGGCGGTCGGGGCCGCCGCGCTCGCCTGGGTCGGCATCAGTGACCGTGCGAAAGGCATGCAGGAGGTCGAGGCCTGGACCGAGCGTCAGTCGGTACCCACCGTGCGGGTGGTCCACGCACAGCGCGGGCCGATGAACGAGGATTTGAGCCTGCCCGGCTCGCTCAGCGCCTACTACACCGGCTCGCTCTATGCGCGCGCCAGCGGCTACGTCACAACGTGGCACAAGGACTTGGGCGCTCGCGTCCGTAAGGACGAAGTCTTGATCCAGATCTCGGCACCGGATCTCGATCAGCAGCTCGCCGAGGCGCGCGCCACGCTCACCCAGCTCCAGGCGGCGGTCGATCAAGCCCAGGCGAATGCCGACCTCAGCGCGGCCACCAACAAGCGCACCACCCGGCTCGTGGCGCAGGGCTGGTCGAGCGAGGAGCGTGGCGACACAGACCGCTTCACCGCGGCCTCGCGCACCGCGGCCCTGTCGGTCGCCAAGGCGAACCTCGTGGCCCAGCAGGCGAATGTCGGGAGGCTGGAGGAGCTGACGCGGTTCAAGGAGATCAAGGCCCCCTTCGACGGCGTCGTGACCGCGCGCAACGTCGATATCGGCGACCTTCTGACAGCCGGCGGAACCTCGGGGAAGCCGCTCTACCGCGTTTCCGACATCCATCGCGTGCGCGTCTACGTGAATGTCCCGCAGGCGTTCCTCGGGGCGATGAAACCGGGCCTCAAGGCATCCATGCGCGTACCGGGACTGGAGGAGACGTTCACCGCCGAGGTCACTTCGACCGCGAACGCCATCGCGGAGGACTCGCGCAAGGGGCTCGTCGAGCTGCAAGCCGACAATCCGGACGGACGGCTCTGGCCGGGCGCCTTCGTCGAGGTGCAATTCCACGTGCCATCGAACCCAGGGACCCTGCGCGTGCCCGCGACCGCTCTGGTGTTCAACCGCAACGGCACCCTCGTCGCCCAGGTCCAGGACGACAACCGGGTCGCGCTCAAGCCCGTCACGCTCGGCCGCAACCTCGGCAACGACGTCGAAGTGCGCGCAGGCCTCACAATTGCCGATCGGCTCATCGACAACCCGCAGGAGTTCCTAGCTTCCGGAGACCTCGTCCGTGTTGCCGGGCAGGATGCCCCCCCGCACACCGCATCCGCGGAGTGACCCCGCAGAACCCTTCAAGGACAGCAGTCGCACCGAATCGGCTGGCGGTCCTTGGACCGGTTTGATCGAGAGGATCCGCCAGAACCGGAGTCGGACTCCGTCCGCTTTGCCGCGCCTGAGGCTCCGCAACAGACGGACGGCTTCCGGCCAGACTACCTCACGCCGGATCGTCATCGCACGCAGAACCAGACGTTCGACTTTGCGCCCATCTCGGTCATCCGCCTGCCATCGGCAGCATCCCTGAAGCGGACACGGGGCACGGCCGAGCGGCGTCTCGCCTGCGATACGGGGTCGACGCAGTGATTTGACTGAGTCCGCTTCGTCCGGACGCAGATCCCGTTTGCACCCGACGCTCAAGATTTCGCGCCGATCAGCGCCGATGTCGGGCGCAAGTCGCGCCGATCAGGGGGTGACCGGGTTGGATGAAGCCAGGAAGGCGCGCACGGTGTCGCGGAGAAAGGCCGCATCGGTCGCGTTGGTCGAGGGATTGCCGGCACGGTGGCCCCAGAGGCTCGGGATCGGCCGCAGGACGGCCTCGCGCAGGTGCGGCAGTTCGGCGGCGTTGTCGGCGACGCGGAAGTAGAGATCGGTCTCGCCCGGCATCAGCAGCAGCCGGGCCGTGATCGCACCCAGCGCCCGCGCGAGGTCGCCGCCGTAGCGCGGGTCGCGGCTGATGTCGCCCGCGTCCCAGGTGCGGAGCTGCGCGTACAGATCGGCTGCCGGACGGCGGGCGAAGCGCTCCTCCCAGTCGGTGCGCAGGAAGGTGTCGAGGTCCGGGGCGCCGAGCGCGGTGCGGTGCAGGCCGGACCGGTAGAAGTCCTGGCTGAGCGCCCAGCCCGCGTAGATGCGCCCGAAGGCCCGGAGCGCGGCGGCCGGCTCGGCCGAGAACCGCCCGGCGCCGCGATGCTCCGGCGCCGCCTCCAACACCGCCATGAGGCCCTTCAGGAACACGCGGTTGTGGGTGGCGGTCCGGGCGCTGCCGCAATTGATCACCGCCCGGGCGACCTGCTCGGGAAACAGCGCCGCCCAGTGGTAGGCCTGCTGCGCCCCCATGGACCAGCCGTAGACGGCGTGCAGGCGCGCGATCCCCCAGGTCTCGGCGAGCAGGCGGCGCTGGGCGTGGACGTTGTCCCAGGCGGTGACGAGGCCGGGCCAGTCCGGCGTGTTCGACGGGCTCGACGACAGGCCGTTGCCGAACATGTCCGGGATGACGATGAACCAGCGGCCCGGATCGAGCACCCCCTCGGGCCCGATCAGCCACTCGAGGTCGGGGTGCTGGGCCGCGTAGCTCGTCGGGTAGAGCACGACGTTGTCGCGCTCGGGCGACAGGGTTCCGTGCGTCTTCCAGCGCAGAGAAGCGCCCCGCAGGACGTCACCCGACTGGAGGGGCAGGTCCCCGAGTTTGAAGGTTCCGGTGTCGGTCGGCCAAGCGCTCACGGGCGCAGCGTCCGCACGAAGCCGATGTGCCAGCGGGCGTAGCCCCGCTGCAGAACGCCGAGCCGCGCGCGCATGGCCGCGTGGGCGTCCGGCAGGCGGTGGAACGGGATCGACGGGTAGAGGTGGTGCTCGGTGTGGAAGGGCATGTTCCACATGAGCAGCCGCATCAGACCGTTGGTCAAGGTCGTGCGCGTGTTGGTCAGGCCGTTGTCGTCCATCGTGCAGAGCGTGTGCTCGGTGAGCAGGTAGAGCCGCAGGAACGGCTGCCCGAGAAGCTGCGGTCCGATCCAGAACACCAGCGGCGCCCACCAGCCGACCAGCACCATGGCGAGGACCGAGCCGGCGAGCAGGACGGCGCACATCGCCCGGATGGAGTGGACGATGCGGGGTGCGGCCCGATCGGTGATGAACGGGTAGGCCGAGAGATCGCCGCGCAGGCCGGCCCAGACCACCTGTAGGCGCGTGCGCCAGTAGGGCAGCGCCAGGATGCGCCAGACATAGGCGTCGAGCGTCGAGGGCGGCATCAGCGCGAGTTCGGGATCGCGCTCCGGATCCTGGGTATGCCGGTGATGGGCGAGGTGGAAGGCCGTGTAGAAGTGCCAGTTCAGCAGCGACGGGCAGGCCACCAGCCAGCCGACGATCGCGTTAGCGTTTCGGGTCCGGAACGCCGTCAGGTGGATCGTCTCGTGGATCGGCGCGAACAGGGCCGATTGCACGATCCCGAGCAGAAGCATGGCGGGAACGAGCGTCCAGGGGCCCGCGCGCCAGACCAGCCAGCCGGTGCCGGCCAGCATCGAGACATGCGCGCCGAGGCGAATCGCGCCGCGCAGGTCCGAGCGCTGCGACAGCGCCTTCACCTCCGTACCCGTGAGAACCCGTCCGCCGGCCGAAGCCATATGTTACCTCCAACCGCCTCGGCGCCTCGAAAACGCACGGGCTTTGCATCATCCATGCCGGTGCCACGGGAGTTCGTCGCTTGGTCCGGACCGTCTGCCCCCATGATTGCCCCTCCGCCTGCAGCCTCGACGTGCAGGTGGCGGATGGCCGCGTCGTCTCGGTCCGGGGCGGAGACAACCCCTACACGGCGGGGGTGATCTGCGCGAAGGTCAGCCGCTACGGCGAGCGCGTCCACCATCCCGACCGGATCCTCCACCCGCTCGAACGCGTCGGCGCCAAGGGCAGCGGCCAGTGGCGCCGGATCGACTGGGACGCGGCGCTCGACCGGCTGGCCGCAGCCCTCTCGGAGACGGCGGAGCGGTGGGGGCCGGAGGCGGTCTGGCCGTACAATTCGGGCGGGACCATGGGCCTCGTCCAGCGCGACGGCATCCACCGGCTGACCCACGCGATGGGCTATTCGCGGCGCAAGCGCACCATCTGCACGGCGGTCGCGATCGCGGGCTGGAGCGCCGGGGTCGGCCGGATCGCCGGGCCGGATCCCCGCGAGATGGCGCTGTCGGACCTGATCGTGGTCTGGGGTGGCAACCCGGTAAGCACCCAGGTCAACGCGATGACCCACATCAGCCGCGCCAGAAAGAATCGGGGCGCCAAACTGGTGGTGATCGATCCCTACCGCACCGGCACTGCGGCGGCCGCCGACCTCCATCTCGCGCCCCGACCCGGCACCGACGGGGCCCTGGCCTGCGCGGTTCTCCACGTCCTGTTCCGCGACGGGTATGCGGACCGGGCCTACCTTGCCGCCCATGCCGAGGAGACGGCGGCGCTGGAGGCGCATCTCGCGTCGCGCACGCCCGAATGGGCGGCGGCGATCACGGGCCTGGAGCCCGCCGCGATCGAGGCCTTCGCGGCCCTCTACGGCCGGACGCCGCGCAGCTACATCCGCTGCGGCTTCGGCTTCACCCGGAGCCGCAACGGCGCCGTGAACCTGCACGCGGTGACCTGCCTGCCGACGGTGACCGGCGCCTGGCAGCATGAGGGCGGCGGCGCGCTCTGGCAGCAGGCGGCGATCTTCAACTGGGACAAGACCCTAACGGAGGGGCTCGACATCAAGGCGCCGGGCGTGCGCGAGCTCGACATGAGCCGGATCGGCGCCATCCTCGACGACGATCCCGATGCCCTGCAGGGCGGGCCGCCGGTGCGCACCATGCTGATCCAGTCGGCCAATCCCGCAATCTCGGCCCCCGACAGCGCCCGGGTGCGCGCGGGCCTGATGCGGCCGGACGTGTTCGTGGCCGTGCACGAGCAGTTCATGACCGAGACCGCAGCGCTGGCCGACCTCGTCCTGCCGGCAACCACCTTCCTGGAGCACGACGACATCTACGGGGCCGGCGGCCATAGCCATATCCAGGCGGGGCCGGCGATCCTAGAACCGCCGGGGGAATGCCGCTCGAACCACGCGCTGCTCGGCGCGCTCGCCGCCCGGCTCGGCGCGGACCATGCGGGCTTCCGGCTGAGCGCCCGGGATCTTGCCGACGCGACCCTGGCCCGCTCGGGCTGGGGCGGGCTCGACCGGCTGGAGGCGGAGGGCTGGATCGACGCGCAGCCGGACTTCGCCGAGAGCCACTTCCTCAACGGATTCGGCCATCCGGACGGGCGCTTCCGCTTCGCCCCCGACTGGGCGGCGCTCGGCCCCCGCGCGGCCGGGATGCCGGCCCTGCCCGACCACTGGCCGGTGGCCGAGCCCGCCGATGTGGAGCACCCGTTCCGGATGATCGCCCCGCCGGCCCGCCAGTTCCTCAACGCGACCTTCACCAACGTCGCCGAGTCGCTCCGCCGCGAGGGACGGCCGACCTGCCTGCTCCACCCGGAGGACGGGGCGCGGCTCGGGATCGGCACGGGCGACGCCATCGAGATCGGGAATGGCCGCGGCCGGGTCCGGCTGCACGCGCGCCTCGCCGAGGGGCAGCAGCCGGGCGTCGTGGTGGTCGAGAGCCTGTGGCCGAGCGCGTCCTTCGCGGGCGGCAGCGGGATCAACACCCTGATCGGCGCCGCGCCGGCGGCGCCCAACGACGGCGCCGCTTTCCACGACACAGCGGTCTGGGTCCGGGCGGCTTGAGCCGGGCACTCAGGCCGTCAGCGCCTCGGGCCCCGGCGCGTCACCGAGGCCGCCGAACAGGCGCCGGCCCGGGATCGCCGCGATCAGACCCCGCGTGTAGGCATGCGCGGGCGCGGCGAACTGGGTCTCGGCCGGACCGGCCTCGACGATCCGGCCCCGCTGCATCACCGCCACTTGGTCGGCGATCCGCGCGGCGACCGGGGCCGCGTCAGCCAACAATGCATCGACCAGGCCAGTTGCCGGACGGTGGGACAGCTGGACCCTTCCGAGTCGGCAAACCGCGCCCAACGCCCTCGCCCGGCGCTCGCTGGCGACGCTGCACGACCGGGGGGTGGCGTGCGAGGGTTGGTATCCGGCTTGCCTACCGGGCCCGGGACAGAGGGTGAATGCGTATGAGACGATCCTGGCTTACCGGGCTGCTCGCGGCCGCGGCGTGGTTCGCGCCGGCCTCCGCCGGAGCGGAGACGACCTTGAAGGCGGTGCTGGAAGCCGAGATCGTCACCCTCGATCCCTACTTCACCACGGCCTACATCACGCGGACCTTCGGCTTCATGGTCTACGACACGCTGTTCGCGCCGGACGCGGAGGGCGTGTTCCGGCCGCAGATGGTCGACACGTGGTCTGTGTCGGAGGACCGCCTGACCTGGCGCTTCACCCTGCGCGATGGGCTGCGCTTCCACGACGGCGCGCCCGTCCGGGCCGCCGACTGCGTCGCCTCGCTGAGGCGCTGGGCGGCCCGCAGCGCGCTGGCCGGCCGGCTCATGGACGTGACCGCCGCCCTCGACGCCGTGGACGACCGGACCTTCGTGCTGACCCTGCGGGAGCCCTACGGCCTCGTCCTCGACACGCTCGGCACGACGTCGACCCCCACGCCCTTCATCATGCCGGCCCGGCTCGCAGCGACGCCGCCCGCGACGCAACTCGCGGAGGTCGTGGGCTCCGGTCCCTTCGTCTACGACCGCGCCGCGCACATCCCCGGCGACCACATGCTGCTGCGCCGGAACCCCGACTATCGGCCGCGTCCCGAGCCCGCCGACTTCCTAGCCGGCGGCAAGCTCGTGAAGGTCGACGCCCTCGACATCCGCGTCATCCCCGACGGGGCGACTGCCACGAGCGCCCTCGGCGCCGGCGAGATCGACTTCATGCAGTACGCGCCCTTCGATCTGATCGAGCAGATCGAGGGCAACAAGAGTCTGGCGGTGATGAACTTCACCGGCCCGCATCGGTTCACGGGCCATTACCGCATCAACACGGCGGCCAAGCCGTTCGACGACCCGGCGATCCGGCGCGTCCTGCTGAGGCTCGTCGACCAGCGCGAGGTCCTGGACGGGTTCGGCCTCGAGTCCCGCTTCTCCCAGACCTGCGACGCCTTCTTCATCTGCGGCTCGCCCTACGAGACGCATGTCGGGACCGATCTCCTGCACGATCCGTCGGTGGCGGCGGCACAGGCCGCCCTGAAGGCGACCGCCTACAAGGGCGAGCCGGTGATCGTGATGGTGGCCAACGATCTCGAGGCGGCGCGCGTGTCCTCGACCATCCTGGCCGACCGGCTGAAGCAGGCCGGCTTCACCGTAGACGTGCAGGTCCTGGATTGGGCGGCCCTGCTGGCGCGCCGCACGAAGAAGGCCGGGTGGAGCGTCTTCGGCATCCATGCCCTGGGGCTCGATCTCAGCTCGCCGCTGACGAACTCGGCCATCAACTTCAACTGCAAGGACGCGGCGAGCTCAGGATTCATGTGCGACCCGCGCGTGGTCGGCCTGTTCGATCGCTTCGCTCGGGAGCCCGATCTGGACAAGCGGCGCGCGATCGCGGGCGAGATCCAGGCCATCATCTACGGCGAGGGGCTGGTCGTCCCGTTCGGCCAGTTCGCGCAGCCCGCAGCCTACAGGACCGCCCTCACCGGCCTGATCCCCTCGGCCGTCCCGCTCTTCTGGAATGTCGAGAAGCGATGAGTGCCGCGCTGTACGATGTCGTCGTGGTCGGTGCCGGCTCCGCCGGGGCGGCGCTAGCGGCCCGCCTGTCGGAGGATCCGCGTCGTCGGGTACTGCTGCTGGAGGCCGGGCGCGACTGGCGTTCGCACGAGGCCCCGCCGGCCCTGCGGTCGGCCAACATCATCCCGTTCATGTACGATCCGGCGCATCAGGCGGACTGGCAGTGGCCGGGGCTGATGAGCCGGCGCACCCGTGCGCAGGAGCCCCGCTTCTACTGGCGCGGTCGCGCGCTCGGCGGCAGTTCGACGGTCAACGCGCAGATCGCGATCCGCGGTGTCCCAGCGGCCTTCGACGCCTGGGCGGAGCAGGGCTGCACCGGATGGTCTTCCGCGGATGTGCTGCCCCTCTTCGACCGAATCGAAGACGATGCCGATTTCGGCCTGGAGGACGGCTGCCGTCGCGGCGGTCCGCTCCCCGTGTATCGCGCGAAGGCGGATGCCTGGGGCGCGGTGGATCTGGGGCTCCGCGCGGCCGCCCTCGCAGCCGGCCATCCCTGGAAGGTGGATCTCAACGCGCCGACGGGCGAGGGCGTCTCGTGCAACCCGATCAACAGCCGCAACGGTCACCGGGTCACCACCAATGACGGCTACCTGGAGCCGGCCCGCGGCCGGCCGAACCTCGAGATCCGCTGCGAGGCCCTGGTCGACCGCGTCCTGTTCGAGGGCCACCGGGCCGTTGGCCTGCGCGTACGCTTCGGAGCGGAGCCCTGGACCGAGATCCATGGCCGCGAGATCGTGCTCTGCGCCGGCGCCGTCCACAGCCCGGCCATCCTGATGCGCTCCGGGATCGGCCCGGCCGAGCCGCTGCGCGCCCTCGGCATCCCCGTCCGGCAGGCACACGAGGCGGTCGGCCGCCACTTCATGGACCATCCGATCCTGCGGGCGACACTGGATCTGAAGCCGGGTCACCGGGCGCTTGCCCCGGATGCACGCCACACCAACTGCTGCGTCACCTATTCGAGCGGCCTCGCGGGCGGCGGGGAGCGCGACATGATCTTCGTCGCCTACAATCATCGGACCCTGACCGGGCCGGAGCCGACGCCGCAGGGCGCGATCGGCGTCGGCCTCTACGAGGCGTTCTCGCGCGGGACGCTCCACCTCACCGCGGCCGATCCGGAGGCCAACCCGGTCATCGAGGAGAACATGCTCGATGACCCGCGCGATCGCCTGCGGATGCGCGACGCGGTGCGCCGTCTGGCAGGCCTGACCGAGCATCCGGCCCTGGCCGATCTCGCGACGGCGATCCGGTTCGGCGAGAGCCCGCTCGCGATCGGTGACGCCGCGCGCCTTCCGGACGCGGACCTCGATGCCCTGATGCTCGCCGAGGCCGGCGACATCCAGCACGCCGCCGGCACGTGCCGCATGACCGGCCGGCAGGACCCGTCCGGGGTCGTCGATCCCGATCTCAAGGTTCGTGGACTCGCTGGGCTGCGGGTTTGCGACGCCTCCATCATGCCGAGCGATTGCCGGGCCAACCTGCACTTCACCTGCGTGATGATCGGCGAAAATCTTGCGCGGCGGATGCGTGAGGCGAGGGCTGGATCGTCTTGAACGCGTGGCGATGGCGTTTCCCCGGTTCTCAGGCCTGCGCCCGTTTCACAGCCCGATGCGTGCGGCCCGATCGTCGTAAAGCTGTCGTGATGGCGGTGTGCCGACCAGCCACCTGCAGGTCGAACCGGCCATTATAATGCCCGTATCGGACGAAGTCAGCCTGATGATGTGCTTGATCCTTCAGGGCAACCGACTGGTTGCACGAAACAATACCCTCAATCTTGCGGCGTAATGGATCCGTCGACGTCTCATCTGTATGGCACGCGTGTTGCGAACCGGCCGGACGCTTCAGGAGTTCTCCGGCTTGCCCCGCACGTTCGACGCGACCAACTTCTCCCGCCGCACGGTTCTGGCGCTTCCCCTCGGCCTCGCAGCAGCCGCGAGCGGCGCCCGCGCCGCCGAGCCGAAACGCGGGGGCACGATGGTGATGATCGTCCATCCCGAGCCTTCGACCCTGGCCCATTACGCGGTGTCGGCGGGCAACATCCCGCCGATCGCCACGCAGGTCTACGAGGGGCTGTGCACCTACGACTGGGACCAGAACCCGCAGCCGAACCTCGCGAAGTCTTGGGAGGTCGCCCCCGACGGCAAGACCATCACGTTCAAGCTGCAGGAGGGCGTGAGCTTCCACAACGGCAAGCCGTTCACCAGCGCCGACGTGCAGTACTCCTTCATGGAGATCCTGAAGAAGTACAATCCGATCGCGCCGGTCATGCTCGCGGAACTGGTGGCCGTCGACACGCCGGACCCGATGACCGCGATCCTGCGGCTGGCCAATCCGGCGCCCTACATCATGAAGGCGCTCTCCGGGCGGGACCTGCCGATCCTGTGCCGCTCGGTCTTCGAGGGCACGGACGTCCTCCAGAACCCCAGCGCCAACAAGCCGATCGGCACCGGGCCGTTCAAGTTCGTGAGCTGGGAGCGGGGCCAGTCCGTGCGCCTGGACCGCAACGAGCAGTACTGGAAGCCCGGCCTGCCGTATCTCAACCGGATCGTCGCCCGGTTCATCCCGGACGCGGCCACGCGCTCGGCCGCCATGGAGGCGGGGGAGGCGCATTTCGCCGGGTACAGCGCGGTGAACTACGCCGACCTCGCGCGGATGAAGACCAACCCGATCCTCGATCTGACGACCAAGGGCTACGAGATGACGCCGGCCCAGAGCGTCCTGGAGCTGAACGGCCGTCACCCGCAGCTCCAGAAGAAGGCGGTGCGCCAGGCGATCGCCTACGCCATCGACCGCAAGGTCATCCTCAAGGACGTGATGTTCGGCTACGGCCTGCCCGCCACCGGCCCGCTCAGCCGCAAGTTCAAGACCGCCGGCCTCTACACCGACGCCGTCCGCCAGTACGACGTGCCGGACCGGCTGGACATCGCCAACCGGCTGCTCGACGAGGCCGGCGCCCCGCGCGGCCCGGACGGGACCCGCTTCGCCCTGCACCTGGAGGTGAATTCCTTCGGCGAGCAGTGGCTGCGGCAGGCCGAGTATCTGAAGCAGGCGCTCGCCGGCGTGGGCATCGCCGTGACGCTCCGCTCGGAGGACACCGCGACCTGGCTGCGGCGCGTCTACACCAACTACGATTACGACCTGAACGAGCCGTTCCTCAGCCAGGGCGTCGACCCGGTCTACGGATTGAACAAGCAGTTCCTCACCAGCCAGATCCGCAAGGGCGTGACCTTCGTCAACGACACCTTCTATTCGAACCCCGAGGTCGACCGCATGCTCGGCGAGGGCGCGCGCGAGCCGGACGCCGAGAAGCGCGCCGCGCTCTACAAGGAGGTCCAGCAGATCCTGGCCGAGGACAGCCCGATGATCTGGCTCATCGACGTGCAGTACGTCAGCGTCTTCAACCGGCGCCTCAAGGACCACACGACCGGCCCCCTCGGAACCCAGCAAGCCTTCGAGCGGGCCTGGATGGACAAGTAGTCCCGTGCGGCTCGCGCGTTTCCTCGGCTACCGGCTGCTGCTGTCGATCCCGGTGGTGCTCGGCATCGTCGTGCTCAACTTCTTCCTGATCCACCTCGCCCCCGGCGACGCGGCCTCCGTGCTGGCCGGCGAGAGCGGGGCGGCGAGCCCCGAATACATGGAGCAGCTGCGCCACAAGTTCGGCCTCGACCAGCCGCTCGCCACGCAGTTCGGCGTCTACCTGCTGAACATGCTCCACCTCGATCTCGGCTACTCGTTCCGCAACGACAGCCCGGTGGGAAGCCTGATCGTCGACCGGCTCTGGCCCACCGGGCTGCTGATGCTGACCGCCTTCGCGGCCGCGCTGGTGATCGGGACGCTCCTCGGCCTCGTGGCCGCGACCGGGCGCAATTCCTGGCGCGACGCACTCATCTCCCTCGTCAGCCTCGTGGCCTACGCGACCCCGGGCTTCTGGCTCGGGCTGATGATGATCGTGGTCTTCGCCATCCGCCTCGGCTGGCTGCCCACCAGCGGCTACGACACGGTCGGCGCCGACAACGAGGGCTGGGACGAGGTCTGGGACGTCGGCCGCCACCTCGTCATGCCGGCGGTGGCGCTCGCGCTGTTCTACCTCGCGGTCTACGCCCGGGTGATGCGCGCCTCCGTGCTGGAGCAGGTCGGCATGGACTACGTCACCACCGCCCGCGCCAAGGGCCAGACCGAGGCCCGGGTGATGACCGGGCACGTCCTGCGCAACGCGCTGCTGCCGGTGGTCACCATGGCGGGCGTGCAGGCCGGTAACCTGATCGGCGGCTCGATCGTGGTCGAGACGGTGTTCGGCTGGCCGGGGGTCGGCACGCTGGCCTTCAACGCGCTCCAGTCGCGCGACCTCAACCTGCTCCTCGGCATCTTCTTCGTCTCCGCCTGCCTCGTGGTGGTGATCAACCTCGCGGTCGACCTCGTCTACGTCTGCCTCGATCCGCGGCTGGAGCTCTAGCGATGCGTACGGGCTTGGCGCGGTTCGCGCGCAACCGCCTCGCGCTTGCCGGGGCGATGGTGCTCCTCGGGCTGGTCGCCCTCGTGGCGCTCACGCCGCTCCTCTATCCGGGCGATCCGTTCGGCCTCGTCGGCCCCGCTCTCCAGCCGCCAGGCGGCCAGTTCCTGCTCGGCACCGACACGCTGGGACGGGACGTGGCCGCGGAGATCGCGTACGGCGCCCGCACCTCCCTGATCATCGGCCTCAGCGCGACCGGGGCGGCGATCCTGCTCGGGACCCTGATCGGCGGGCTCGCCGGCTACTATCGGGGCGGCGTCGAGGTCGCGCTGATGCGGCTCACGGAGTTCTTCCAGACGATCCCCGCCTTCGTGCTGGCGATCCTCATCGTGGCGATCCTGTCGCCGTCGCTCTCCAGCGAGGTCGTGGCCATCGTGGCCGTCTCCTGGCCCGGCATCGCCCGCCTCGTGCGCGGGGAGTTCGTGGCGCTCGGCGGTCGCGAGTTCGTGCTGGCCTGCGACGGCCTGGGGGCGGGCGACGCGCGCATCGTCTTCCGCCACATGCTGCCGAACTGCACCGCGGCAATCATCACGGTCGGCACGCTCCTGATCGGCACGGCGATCCTGATCGAGGCGGGGCTCGCCTTCCTCGGTCTCGGCGATCCCAACGTGATGAGCTGGGGCCTGATCATCAGTTCGGGCCGCGCGGTCCTCCGGTCGGCGTGGTGGATCTGCACGTTCCCCGGCCTCGCGATCCTGCTGACCGTCCTCGCCATCAACCTCGTCGGGGACGGCTTGAACGAGGTCCTGAACCCGAGGCTCCGAGAGCGATGAGCGACGCCGTCCTCGAGATCGAGAAACTGACCATCACGCTGCCGCCCGGCGCGGACCGTCCGAATGCCGTCACCGATCTGGATCTCGTCCTGCGGCCCGGCGCGGTCACCTGCCTGATCGGCGAGAGCGGATCGGGCAAGTCGATGGTGGCCCGCGCGATCCTCGGGCTGCTCCCGGGGCCGCGGGTGCGCGTCGCGGGCGGGCGCATCCAGTTCGAGGGGGCGGATCTCGCGGCGATCCCGCCGCGTCAGATGCGGCGCGTCCGGGGCGCGCGCATCGCGATGATCTTCCAGGAGCCCATGACGGCGCTCAACCCGCTCCACACGATCGGGCGGCAGATCGACGAGGTCCTGCGCATCCACACGACGCTCGGGCGCGCCGACCGCCGGGCGCGCATCCTCGCGCTCCTCGCGAGCGTCCACTTGCCCGACCCGGACCGGATGCTGCGCGCCTACCCGCACCAGCTCTCGGGCGGCCAGCGGCAGCGGGCGATGATCGCCATGGCGCTGGCGCTGAACCCGCGGCTGCTCATCGCCGACGAGCCGACCACGGCGCTCGACGTCACCACGCAGGCGCAGATCCTCCACCTGATCCGCGAGCTGCAGCGCGAGCACGGCACGAGCGTCCTGTTCATCACGCACGATTTCGGCGTCGTGGCCGACATCGCCGACACGGTCGCGGTCCTGCAGAAGGGCGTCCTGGTCGAGCAGGGGCCCGCGGCCTCGGTGCTCGGGGCGCCGAAGCATCCCTACACGCGCGCGCTCATCGCCGCCGTGCCGAAGCTCGCGCCGCCGCCGCGCCGCGCCGCCACCACCGCCCCCCTGGTGGTCGAGGCGCGGCAGGTCGAGAAGACCTACGCGGCCCGCGGCCTGTTCGGGGGCCGCGTCACCCGGGCCCTCGACGGCGTCGACGTCACGCTGCGGCGGGGCGAGACCCTCGGCCTCGTCGGCGAGAGCGGCTCGGGCAAGAGCACGCTCGCCCGGGCGATCACCCGGCTGATGCCCGTCGACAGCGGGGAGATCCTGCTGGCCGGGCACAGCGTCGCCGACCTGAGCCGCCGCCAGATGCGCCCGCACCGCCGGCGCGTGCAGATGGTGTTCCAGGACCCCTACGGCTCCCTCGATCCGCGCCAGCGCGTGGTCGACATCGTCGCCGAGGGGCCGATCATCCACGGCACCGAACCCGGGATCGCGCGTGTCCAGGCCTGCGAGATGCTGGCGCTGGTCGGCCTCGACCCCGCGGCGGCGCAGCGCTACCCGCACGCGTTCAGCGGCGGCCAGCGCCAGCGGATCGGGCTCGCCCGGGCGCTCGCCATGAAGCCCGAGATCCTGGTGGCCGACGAACCGGTCTCGGCCCTGGACGTCTCCGTGCAGGCGCAGGTCCTGGCGCTGCTCGCCGACATCAAGGCGCGGCTGCATCTCAGCATGCTGTTCGTGACCCACGATCTCCGGGTCGCGCTGCAGATCTGCGACCGGATCGCCGTGATGCGGTCCGGTCAGGTGGTCGAGGTCGCGCCCACGGCCGAGATCTACTTCGCGCCCAAGCACCCCTACACGAAGGCGCTGTTCGCCGCCGTGCCCGGCGCCCAATGGCAGGAATCGATCCCAGCATGACAGCCGAGCAACCGATTTCGACGGATCCCTTCCTGCCCGGGCCGCGCGTCCGCGTCGCGGGATCCGCGGCGGGACCGCTCGCCGGCCTCACCTTCGCCGTCAAGGACCTGATCGACGTCGCCGACACCCCCACCGGGGGCGGCAACCCGGACTGGCCGCGGGTCTACCCGACGCCGACCCGCCACGCCGGCGTGGTGCGGACGCTGCTCGATGCGGGCGCCTCCGTGGTGGGCAAGACCGTGACCGACGAGGTCTCGCTGGGCATCCTCGGCGAGAACGCCCACGACGGCACGCCGCTCAATCCCGCGGCGCCCGATCGGGTACCCGGCGGCTCGTCCAGCGGCTCTGCCTCCGCGGTGGCGGCGGGCGCCTGCGATTTCGCCCTGGGCACGGATACCGGCGGCTCCGTGCGCGTGCCGGCGAGCTTCTGCGGCCTCTACGGCATCCGGCCGACGCACGGCCGCATCGACTTTTCCGGGATCTGCGTGCAGGCGCCGAGCTCGGATACCTGCGGCTGGTTCGCCCGGGACGCGGTGACCTTCGCGCGGGTCGGCGCGGTGCTGTTCGGCCGAGGGATGCCGGACCACCTGCCGCGCACGCTGCTCGTGGCCGCCGACGCGCTCGGCTTCGCCGACGCCGCGGTTCAGGAGGCACTGGCTCCGCAGATCGATCGTCTGGCTTCCCTGATCGGCAATCGCCGCGACGTGACGTTGGCGCCGCAGGGCCTGTCCGTGTGGCAACGGGCCCAGCGCGTCCTGCAGAGCAGCGAGGCGTGGCAGACCTTCGAGCCCTGGCTCGATGCCTGCAATCCCCGCATGGCCTTCTCGGTCGCCCGATCGTTGATCCAGGGCTCGATGATGACCGACGCCGAGCGGAGCGCCGCGGGCCTGATGCGGATCGAGGCCCGGGCGCGCCTCGCCCGGCTTCTGCCCCCCGGCACGATCCTGTGCCTTCCGACCACGCCGTTCCCGGCGCCCCTGCGCGGGCTGCCGCTCGGCGAACTGCATCCCCTGCGGGAGCGCATCGCCTGCCTGACGAGCCACGGCGGCCTCACCGGCGTCCCGCAGGTCAATCTGCCGGGCGCACAAGTCGACGGCGCTCCGGTCGGCCTGTCGATCCTCGGTGCGCGTGGAACCGACCTCGACCTGATCCGCACCGCGGTCGCCCTGGAGGCCTGAATGGACGTGACTGTGAACCGCCCCGAGGTCGTGGCCGAGATTACCGCCCTGTTCGAGCGCTACGAGCGGGCGCTCGTCGACAAGGATGTCGCCGTGCTCGACGAGACCTTCTGGGACAGTCCGCACACGATCCGCTACGCCCTCCATGAGAACTGCTACGGCTTTGCCGAGGTCCACGCCGCACGCGTCGCAGCCGATCCGCCGCCGGGGGGGACCAAGGAGGCGCGGATCCGGCTGGAGATCCTGACGCTCGGGAACGACTTCGCCACGGTCAATCTGGAGTTCAAGCCGCGCGGCAAGCCCGGCATCGGGCGTCAAAGCCAGACTTGGATGCGCCTACCCGACCGCGGTTGGAAGGTGGTGTCCGCTCACGTGTCAATCATGCCGGCTGCGGATCGCTTATAGGCCGTAGGCGGGCTGCTTTCCTGTCAGTTTTTCTCCGAAGCAGCCATTCCGCGCACGGCCAAGAGTGACTGTGCGCTGCCGCTTGCCCAGGCTCTTTGAGGCCGTCGCAACGTTTTGAAGCGGGCGCGGCTATGCCATGCTCCTTCGTCCGGAAGACCGGATTGAAAGCGCAACCGAGCTGTTCAGCCCCGGGCTGGAGCCGGGTCGGAGCGAGGCAAGCATGTCCGACGATCGCTACCACAGGAAGACGCTTGGCAACCGCCCGCTCCATCCCGAAACGCTGATGCTGGGCTATGGCTACGATCCAGCCCTGTCCGAGGGCGCGGTGAAGCCGCCGGTCTTCCTCACATCGACCTTTGTCTTCACGTCCGCCGAGCACGGCAAAGCCTTCTTCGACTATGTCTCCGGGCGGCGCGAACCCCCGGCTGGCGAGGCGGCGGGGCTGGTCTACTCGCGTTTCAATCATCCAAACAGCGAGATCGTCGAAGATCGGCTGGCGGTGTTTGAAGGGGCCGAGGCCGGGCTGGTCTTCTCCTCCGGCATGTCGGCGATCGCGACCACGATCCTGGCCTTCGCACGGCCCGGCGACACGATCCTGCACTCGCAGCCGCTCTATGGTGGCACCGAAACGCTCATCTCCAAGACCCTGGCCGGTTTCGGTATCGTGCCGTTTGGCTTTTCAGACGGGATTGAACCGGCGAGCGTGCGCGCCGTGGCTGACCAAGCCGCCGAAGCGGGACGGGTCTGCGTCATCATGATCGAGACACCCTCGAACCCGCTCAACACCCTCGTCGATTTCAGCCTGATCCGCGCGGTCGCCGACGAGATCGGCACCCGACAAGGCGGTGAAGCTCCGGTCGTGGTTTGCGACAACACCCTGCTCGGTCCACTCTTCCAGCACCCGCTGCGCCACGGCGCCGACATCTCGGTCTACTCGCTGACGAAATACGTCGGCGGCCACTCCGACCTGATCGCTGGCGCTGCCCTCGGCTCAGCAGCGCGGATAAGGCCGGTGCGGATGCTGCGCTCAGCGATCGGAACCGGCCTCGACCCGCATTCCTGCTGGATGCTCGGTCGGTCGCTCGAAACCTTGACGCTGCGGATGAGTGCCGCCAACCGCAATGGCGAACTTGTCGGCCGCATGCTGGCGGCGCATCCGAAGGTGTTGCGCCTTCACCATCTCGCGCATCTAGAGCCCGGATCGCGGCAGGCGCACGTATATGCCGAGCAATGCGCGGCACCAGGCTCGACATTCTCATTCGACATCGTCGGCAGCGAGGCAGAGGCGTTCCAAGTCCTCAACGCTCTTCAATTATTCAAGCTCGCCGTCAGCCTAGGCGGCACGGAATCACTCGCCAGCCATCCCGCCTCCACGACCCATTCGGGTGTGCCAAAGGTTGTGCGCGACCGTCTCGGGATAACGGACGCGACGATTAGGGTGTCAATCGGAATCGAGCATCCAGACGATCTGATCGCCGACCTCGCCGCGGCTCTCGCTGTCCTCGGCTGAGCGGCCCCCCACGTCGTGGTTGGCAGGGTTGCGAAGGCTTCTCGGCTGACTGATCGCCTGGCGGCCGCTCGATCGCCTCGGTCGCGCTGATCAAGCCCGTCGTCGCCGTAGTGGAGCCATGGATAGGCCGACGACGCGGGTATGCTCTCGTATCCGCGCGTTGGGCGCCCATCCTGAACGGTCCACGCCCTGCATCCGAAGCGCCATGCCGGACTTCAAAAGCCTCGACGTCTATTACTGGGCCGCCACCCTCGGCAGCTTTAGCCGCGCGGCGGAGCGATTGAACATGACGCAGCCCGGGGTCTCGCAGCGGATTGCCGCGCTGGAGCGAGAGTTCGGTCTGCCGCTGTTCGAGCGCAACGCCCGGGCTGTCGTCCTCACGCCCAAAGGCCGTGAGCTCCTGAGCTATGCCGAGCGCTTCCTGCGCCTGCGCACCGAGATGATGGGCGCCGTCGCCAATCCCGCGGCGACGACCGGCGTGCTGCGGCTCGGCGCATCGGAGACCCTGGTCCACACATGGCTCATGCGGTTCATCGAGGCGATGAGCCGGACCTATCCCGGCGTGGCCGTCGACCTCTCCGTCGATGTCTCGCCGAACATGCGCGACGCGCTGGCACGCCACGAACTCGACCTCGCCTTCCTCGTCGGGCCCATCACGGCGCCGGACCTGATCAATGTCCCGCTCTGCCGGTTCTCGATCGCCTGGATCGCCGCGCCGAGCCTCGATTTCGGCGACGGCGAGATCGGCTTGGCCGAACTGGTCCGGCATCCCGTGATCACCTATCCCCGCAACACCAACCCCTATGCCCAGCTGCGCGAGCTCCTGGCGCGCTCCAATCTGCCGCCGCCGCGGCTCTACAGCAGCGCCTCGCTCTCGACGATCGTACGCATGGCGGTGGAGGCTATCGGCGTCGGAGTGATCCCGGCCGAGACCGTGCGCGCCGAGTTGGCGGATGGGCGTCTGCGCGTCGTCGACACGACGGTCCGTCTTCCGGACATCGATTTCACCGCGACCTACGAGAACGTGCCGGATAACCGTCTCGCCGCAGCGGCCGCCGAGATCGCCCGCAGCATCGCCGTCGACTGGTGCAGCCGTCCATAAGCCTGACTTATGAATACTGATGAGAAAAGATAATTCGACCTCCGATGCCCATCGGATAGGCTTGCCGCATACGAAGGCAGAAGAGGTCGGTGATGGCGTCCACGGCGACGATGTCCGCGAGTGATCCGACGGTCCGAGCAAGTTGGACCGGCCTCGAGGGCCGGCTCGCCTGCCGCGACGGGACGATCCCCGGCAGCACGGCGGGCGTCGCGGACGGCTACGTCCAGGGAAATCTCGCGGTCTTCCCCGAGCGGCTGGCCGATGATTTCCGCCTGTTCGCCGAGCGCAACCCGAAATCCTGCCCGGTGATCGGCGAGTCGCGCCCCGGCAGCCGCACGATCCCGGACCTCGGTCTCGACCTCGATCTCGCCACCGACGTGCCCGGCTACCGCATCTGGCGCGACGGCGCGGTGGTCGGGGAGCGGACGGAGGTCGCCGACCTCTGGCGCGACGACCTCGTAGCCTTCGTCATCGGCTGCTCGTTCTCGTTCGAGGCCGCCCTCGTCGAGGGCGGACTGCCCCTGCGCCACGTCGAGATGGGCGTGCGCGTACCGATGTACCGGACGAGCATCCCGTGCGTCCCGGCCGGGCCGTTCGCCGGGCCGATGGTGGTCTCGATGCGCCCGCTCACCCCGGCGCAGGCGATCCGCGCGGTGGAGATCACCGCCCGCTATCCCCGGGTCCACGGCGCGCCCGTCCATCTCGCCCGGCCAGACCTGATCGGCATCCGCGACCTCGCCGCTCCCGATTACGGCGACCCGGTGCGGATCGGCGATGACGAGATCCCGGTGTTCTGGGCCTGCGGCGTCACCCCCCAGTCGGTGATCGCGTCGGCCCGCCCGGATTTCGCGATCACCCACGCGCCGGGCTGCATGCTCATCACGGACCGGCTCAACGCCGAATTCGCGATGGCGTGAATCCCGCATTCCGGCGCCCGTCCCTTTTGGAGAACGCCCCATGCTGCGTCGTCGCGAAATTCTGGCCGCTGGCGCCCTGGCGCTCGCGGGCCTCGGGTCCCAGCGCGCGACGGCCGCCGACGAGGTGGTGGTCGGCGTGCTGTACGCCCTGTCCGGCGCCAGCGCCCAGAACGGCGTCGATGCCCGCCACGCCTTCGAGACGGCGCTCGACGTGATCAACGAGAGCCACGACCTCGACCTGCCCGCCGCCAAGGGCGCCGGCCTCGAAGGGCTCGGCGGCGCCAGGATCCGCCTCGTCATCGCCGACCACCAGGGCGACCCGCAGAAGGGCCGCGCCGAGGCGGAGCGCCTGATCACCCAGGACAAGGTCATCGCGATCGTGGGCGCCTATCAGTCCAGCGTCTCGGCCACCGTGAGCGCGGTGTGCGAGCGCTACGGCGTGCCCTTCGTCTGTGCCGATTCCTCCTCGCCCAGCCTGAGCCGCCGGAACCTGAAGTACTTCTTCCGGCCGGCCGCCAACGACGAGATGTTCTCGGCGGCGATGTTCGATTTCATGGACGGCCTGCGCAAGCAGGGCAAGACGATCGACTCGGTCTCCCTGTTCTACGAGGACACGATCTACGGCATCGACTCGTCCAACGTGCAGCGCAAGCTCGCGAACGAGCGCGGCTACAGGATCGCCGCGGACGTGAAGTACAAGAGCAATTCGCCCTCGCTGACCGCCGAGGTGCAGGCGCTCAAGTCCGCGGGCGCCGACGTGCTGCTGCCGACCTGCTACACCAACGATGCCATCCTGCTCACCAAGACGATGGGCGAACTCGGCTACAAGCCGAAGGCCATCATCGCCCAGGCGGCGGGCTTCTCCGAGAAATCCGTTTACGACGCGGTCGGCGACAAGCTCCAGGGCCTGATCTCGCGCGCGAGCTTCTCCCTCGACCTCGCCGCCAAGCGCCCCTCGGTCGGCATCGTCAACGCGATGTACAGGAAGCGCGCCGATCGGGACCTGAACGACAACACCTCGCGCCAGTTCACGGCGATGCTCGTGCTCGCCGACGCCCTCAACCGGGCCGGTTCCACCGACGGTGCCAAGCTGCGCGCGGCGCTCGCGGCCACCGACATACCCGGCACGCGCACGATCATGCCCTGGAAGAAAGTGATCTTCGACGCGGGCGGCCAGAACCCCGACGCGACGCCGGTGCTGATCCAGTACGTCGGCACCACGTTCGTGACGGTGTTCCCCGAATCCGCCGCCGTCGCCCCGGCGATCTGGCCCATGAACGCCTGATCGGACGGGTCGCGCCCGGGCGTGACCGATCAGCCCTCGACCCTCCCTCCTTCGGACCTGCCCGGGATCACACCGATGACGATGCAAGCCCTCGTGCAGGTGCTGGCGAGCGGGTTGCTCACCGGGCTGATCTACGGCCTCGTCGCGGTCGGCCTGTCGCTGATCTTCGGCCTGATGGACGTGGTCAACTTCGCCCACGGCGAATTCCTGATGCTGGCGATGTACGCGACCTTCGGGCTCGTCGTCGTGTCCGGGCTGGATCCGATCGTGCTGATGCCGCTCGTCGCCGCGCTGATGTTCGTGCTGGGTGGCACCGTCTACCTCGGCGTGGTCCGCTTCGCGATGCGGGCCAAGGCCAACCAGGGCATGGTGCAGATCTTCGCGACCTTCGGCCTGGCGATCCTGCTCCAGGGCGTCGCGCAGTACCTGTTCACACCGGACTACCGCAGCCTCCAGGTGTCCTGGCTCGGAGGGAAGACCCTCGACCTCGGCGGCGTCTACCTGCCCTGGCCGCAGGTCTTCGGAGCCCTCGTCTCGCTGGCGGCCTTCGGCGGCCTGTTCCTCCTGATGACGCGGACCGATTTCGGCCGGGCCCTGGAGGCGACCCGCGAGGATCAGGGCGCCGTCGCCCTGGTCGGCATCGACCGCAACCGGGTCTTCGCCCTCGGCTGGGGACTCGGTGCGGCGCTCGTCGGTCTCGCGGGCGCCGTGCTGACCGTGTTCTACTACATTCATCCCGGCGTCGGGGGCACCTTCGCGCTGATCGCCTATGTCACGGTGGCGCTCGGCGGCTTCGGCAGCATCTTCGGCGCGCTGGCCGCAGGCCTGATCGTCGGGCTGGTCGAGGCGGCGACGACGCTGGTTCTGCCGCCCTCCCTGAAATCGGTGGGCGTCTACGCCCTCTACCTCCTCGTGGTTCTTGTGCGGCCCCAGGGCCTGTTCGGGAGGCTCTGACATGACCGGCACGTCGCTGATCGCCGCTCCGGCGATCTCCCCGAGCTTGGACGAGGCTGACCGGCGCTTCGCGGCCAAGCGCCGCCGCAGCCTCTACGTCGGCGCACTGGTCTTCGCCGGCCTCGCCGCGCTGCCCTACGCGATCCGGGACGTCTACCTGCAGAACGTCCTGGTCCTGACCCTGCTCTACGCGGCCCTGTCGCAGAGCTGGAACATCCTGGGCGGCTATTGCGGACAGATCTCGCTCGGTCACGCGCTCTATTTCGGCATCGGCGCCTACGCCACCAGCATCCTGTTCGTGAATTACGGCGTGTCGCCGTGGTTGGGCCTCGGGTTCGGCGCGGTGCTCGCGGCCTCGGTGGCCCTCGCGATCGGGTGGCCCTGCTTCCGTCTCGGCGGCCATTACTTCTCGATCGCCACCATCGTCATCGCCGAAGCCGGGCTGCTGCTCGTGCAGAACTGGGATTTCGTGGGCGGGGCGATGGGCGTGCAGTGGCCGTTCAACCCGGATAGCTGGGCGACCCTCCAGTTCGCCCGGGACAAGATCCCGTACGCCCATCTCGCCCTCGGCCTGCTCGTCGCGACCTGGCTCGTCACCTTCCTCGTCGCCGAATCGCGGTGGGGCTACGGCTGGCGCGCGGTCAAGGACGACCCGGCCGCCGCCCAGAGCCTCGGCGTCGAGGTGTTCCGGTCCAAGATGGCGGCGGCGGCGATCTCGGCCTTCTTCACGGCGGTCGGCGGTGGGCTCTACGCGTCCTACGTCTCGTATATCGATCCCGAGAGCGTGATGAGCTTTCGCTTCTCCCTGCTCTTCGCGCTGCCCGCCGTGCTCGGCGGCGTCGGGACCCTCTGGGGCGCGCTCGTGGGTGCGGCGATCCTCATCCCGATCACCGAGATCAGCCGCTCCTATCTCGGCGGCACCGGCAGCGGCATCGATCTGATCTTCTACGGCGGCCTCGTGATGGTCGTGGCGATCGCCCGCCCCGAGGGCGTGCTCAGCCTGTTCAAGCGGACGCGCGCCGCGCGCAACGAGGAGGTGTGAACCCGTGAGCGCGGACCCGAGCGACCCGATCCTGCGCGTCGACGCCGTGACGCTGGCCTTCGGCGGCCTCGTCGCCAACCGCGACGTGACCCTCGACGTGCGCCGCGGCGAGATCCTGGGGCTGATCGGTCCGAACGGGGCCGGCAAGTCGACCCTGTTCAACCTGATCTCGGGTGTCTACCGCCCGAGCAAGGGGCGCATCCTGTTCGCGGGGGCCGACATCACCCGACTGCCGCCGGCCGAGCGCTGCCGCCGGGGCATCGCACGCACCTTCCAGGTGCCGCGCTCCTTCGACTCGATGAACGTCCTGGAGAACGTCACGGTCGGCGCGCTCGCCTGCCACCCCACCGCCGCGTCCGCCCGCCGCGCCGCCCTGGACACCCTGGAGCGCGTCGAGCTGACCCACCGCGCCGAGGCGGTGGCCGGCGAACTGACGCCCCCCGAGAAGCGCCGCCTGGAAGTGGCCCGCGCCCTCGCCACCGGCCCGCGCCTGCTCCTCCTCGACGAGGTGCTCACCGGCCTCACACCGTCCGAAGCCAAGGCCGGCGTCGCGCTGATCCGGCGCGTGGCCGCCACGGGCGTGACCGTGATCATGGTCGAGCACGTGATGGAGGTGGTGATGCCGCTCGTCGACCGGGCGGTTGTGCTCCACCTCGGCAGCGTCCTGGCTCAGGGCCTGCCGGCCGACGTGGTGCGGGACGACGGCGTCATCACGGCCTATCTCGGGGAGCGACACCGTGCTGCTTGAGGTCGACGGGCTCTCCACCGCCTACCAGGGCCTGCTCGCAATCCAGGGCGTGTCGCTCGGCGTGGCCGCGGGCGAGATCGTCGTCGTGGCCGGCGCCAACGGCGCGGGCAAGTCGACGCTGCTCAAGTCGATCGCCGGGCTCGAGCGGCCGCGCGACGGCACCGTGCGCTTCGACGGCGGCCGCCTCGACGGGCTCCCCGGCCATCTCATCACGGCCCGCGGGGTCGCCTACGTGCCCGAGAACAAGCGGCTGTTCCCGCGCCTCTCGGTCGCCGACAATCTGCGGCTCGGCAGCTACCTGCACCGGAGCAAGGCCGACCGCGAGGCGCCGCTGGAACGGGTCTTCGCCCTCTTTCCCCGCCTGAAGGAGCGGCTGCCGCAGCGGGCCGCGACCCTCTCCGGCGGCGAGCAGCAGATGCTGGCCATCGGCCGCGCCCTGATGACCCGCCCGCGCCTGCTGATGCTCGACGAGCCCTCGCAGGGCATCATGCCCAAGCTCGTCGACGAGATCTTCGCCGCCGTCACGGCGATCCGCGACGCCGGCGTGACCGTCCTGCTGGTCGAGCAGCGGCTCGCGGAGAGCCTCGCCATCGCCGACCGCGCCTACGTCCTGCAGACGGGGCGCGTCATCCTCTCCGGGCCGGCGGCGCAGGTGCGCGACGATCCGGAGGTGCGGCGGGCCTACCTCGGAATCTGAGACCATCCCGTGCCGGCATCGCCGGCACATGGCGAGACGGGAGAACGGGCGATGACCCGCGTGGACCTCAACTCTGACCTCGGCGAAGGCTACGGCGCCTATGCCTGCGGCGACGACGCGGCGATCCTCGACCTGGTCACCTCGGCCAACGTCGCCTGCGGTCTGCACGCGGGCGATCCCGAGATCATGGCCCGCACCTTCGCCCTGGCGAAGGAGAAGGGCGTCGCGGTGGGCGCGCATCCGGGCTTCCCCGACCTGTGGGGCTTCGGCCGGCGCCGCATCCCCTTCAGCCCGGACGAGATCGGGCGGCTGGTGGCCTATCAGGTCGGGGCTGCCCAGGCGCTCGCCGCCTATGCGGGGCACCGCATCACCTACGTCAAGACGCACGGGGCGCTCGGCAACATCGCGGCTGAGGAGCGTTCGGTAGCCGACGCGGTCGCCCGCGCGGTCAGGGCCGTCGATCCGAACCTCGCCCTTCTCGCCATCGCGCTGAGCGCGCAGGTGGCGGCGGGGGAGGCTGCGGGCCTCGAGGTCCACCAGGAGATCTTCGCGGACCGCGGCTACACCGAGGACGGGTTGCTGATCCCGCGCAGTCAGCCCGGCGCCTTCGTCACGGACCCGGACGCGGCCGCCGACCGGGTGCTGCGCATGGTCCAGGGGGGCATCATCCTGACGGCATCGGGCCGGGAATTGCCGACGCCGATCCGCTCGATCTGCGTCCACGGCGACACCGCCCACGCGGTGGCCACCGCGCGTGCCGTCCGCGCCATCCTTGAGGGCGGCGGTGTGACGCTCGCCCCGTTCCGGCCATGAGCGTCCCCCGCCTCCTCGACGCGGGCGAGGCGGCCCTGGTCGTGGAGTTCGGCACCACGGTCGATCCGGCGCTCAGCGACCGAGTGCTGGCGCTCGATGAGGCGCTCGCCGCCGACCCGCCGCAGGGCCTGCGGGAGCGTGTGCCGACCTACCGGTCCCTGATGCTGCACTACGACCCTCTCGTTCTCGACCGGGCGCGGCTCGCCGACCACGTGCTGCGGTTGACCGGGAGCGCCGCGGAGCGCACGGGCACGGCCACCCTGTGGACGCTGCCCTGCTGTTACGACGCCCCGCACGGGGAGGATGTCGCCGAACTCGCCGGGCGTGCCGGGCTATCGCCCGAGGCGGTGGTCGCGCTGCATGCCGGGGCGACCTACCGGGTCTACATGTACGGCTTCGCTCCGGGCTTCGCCTACCTCGGCGGTCTGCCGAAGGGCCTTGCGGTGCCGAGGCGCGCGCGCCCGCGGCCGCCGCACCCGCGCAATGCCGTTGTGGTCGGTGGTGGCCTCGCCGCGGTCGCCACCGTGCCGATGCCCACCGGCTGGTACGTGGTCGGCGCCACGCCGTCCCGGCTCTACGCCCCCGAGCGCGCCGAGAGCTTCTTCGTGGCGGCCGGCGACGCGATCCGGTTCGAGCCGGTGGACGCGGCGACCTTCGACGCGCTGGCCGCCCGCGAGGCGTCGGGCGAGCCCGTGGCTCGACAGGGACGCACCGCATGAGCGCCCTCGTCATCGCGGCCGCCGGCCCCGGCATCACCCTGCAGGATGGCGGCCGGCACGGCTACCTGCGCTACGGCTTCACCGCCGCCGGGCCGATGGACCCGCTGATGCACGCCACCGCCAACCGGGCGGCCGGCAATCCCCTCGACGCGGCGGCGATCGAGATCTCGACCGGCGGGGTCACGCTCGCGGTCGAGGGCGAAGCCCTCGGGCTCGCGCTCGCCTCGACGGGCTTCCGCATCGCCCTCGACGGCGAGCCGTTGCCGCCCGCCGTCGCGCTGACGTTGGAGCCGGGCCGGAGCTTGGTCGTGCGCGCTGGAGACACCGGCTCCTGGGGCTACCTCGCCGTCCAGGGCCGGCTCGATCTCCCCCCGGTACTGGGCTCGCTGGCGACCCACACGCGCTCCGGCGTCGGCGGTCTCCATGGGCGCGGGCTGGCCGCGGGCGTCCGGATCCCGGTGGCGGATGGCCGCCCTGGCGAGCGCGCGCCCCACAGGCTGGTGGCCCCGTGGCTCGACCGCGCTCCGGACACGGTCCGCGTGGTGCTCGGCCCCCAGGACGACTATTTCGCACCCGACCAGATCGCGGCCTTCCTCGCCGGTCCCTGGACCGTCTCGCCCCGCGGCGACCGCATGGCCTGCTTCCTGGACGGGACGCCGCTCAAGCACGCCAGGGGGCACGACATCGTCTCCGACGGGGTAGCGATGGGTGCGGTCCAGGTGCCGGGCAACGGCCTGCCCATTGTGCTGATGGCGGACCGGCAGTCGACCGGTGGCTATCCGAAGATCGCCACGGTGATAGGCCCCGATCTTGGACGGGTGGCCCAGGTCCGGGGCGGCGCACGGATCGCTTTCCGGGCGGTATCGGTTGCTGAAGCGGTGACGGCTCGGCGCGCCGAGGCGGAATTCTTGCGCGGCCCGGTCCCGCGGGAGCCGGTGGTGCGGACCGATTTCGCGTCCGACTTCCTGCTCAGCCTCAACCTCATCGGCGGCGTCACCGACGGGCAGCCTTTGGAGCACGCTCATCGATAGGCGCGGCTCAGTCCGGTGACGCATGTCTGCCGCGACCGCGTGCCGGAACGAGATCCGGCTGCCAGGCGGCCGGCATCACATTCCCCGCGCCAAGCCGCTCACATGACAGAAGATCGCACCCCGCCGTCCGTTTCTGGTGGCGCGCGGGTTTGAAACCGGTCGCGCGACTTACGGCAAGATCCGGTCGACCGCTGCGGATTCACTGCAGCCAAATGCGATCTTGCCGCGCGCGCTGTGATGGCGGCGCAACCGAATTGGGAGGCGATCGCGTGCGCCTTCCGTCAAGAACGGCTCGAGGCGGCTTGGTCGACCTGCACACTCGATCGCTCGGCAAGCGCCAACGCAGTCGCTGCGAGCATGATACCCATCCCCGATACTTCCTCCCATCCAAAGGGTTCGTTTGCGTAGATGACGCCGATCGCGACCGCGATCACCGGGCTGACGAAGGCGTACAGGCCGGCGCGAAACGCGCCCCAGTCCCGCACCAGCCAGAGGAAGATCGAGAAGGCGATCAGCGAGCCGCCGATCACCATCACGCCGAGGCAGACGAGCACCCGCCCATCCCAGAATGCGGCGAAGCGGCCCGGATGGTACCCCTCGATAAGCAAAGAGATGGGCACGAGGCCGATTGCGCCGATGAGCGTCTCCCAGAAGGCGAGAACCAGCGGCGGCATCGTCTGCGTTAAGGGCCGGCTGATCACAGAGCCCCAGGCGTAGCAGGCCGTGCCGACCGCCACCGATAAGAGAGCAAGCACCGCCGTGACGCCGTCTTCCGCGGCCCCGGCGCGGCCGGAGAACAGGAGCACGAGCCCGACGACACCGAGGCCGATCGCGCCGACCCGACGCACGCTGAGGCGCTCCTGGCCGTAGAGGAAGCCAATGAAGGCGAGAAAGATCGGCATCAGCGACAGATTGACGATCGCCGACAACCCGCTCGGGGCATGTGCGACACCCCAGAATACGAAGCTGTAGCAGCCTGTCGTGATGAGGAGTGAGGCGGCGACGATCCGGCCGAGCGCCGGGATGCGCAGTGGCAGGCGCCGTACGCGTACGATGACGAGGAACAGGACGCCGGAGAGGAGGAAGCGCGCCGTTGCGAGGAGGATCGGCGGCACGGTCTGCACCGCGATCTTCGTCGGCAACCACGTGACCCCCCAGATCAGCGCCATAACGCCGAAGGCTACGAGGCGGCTCACGCCAGATCGCTTCCGACACTCATGCGGCACTCATCGCCAGCGGCTCATGATTAGCAGTTGTTCAAGCCAAGTCGACGTGGAGCGACGACGGACTTCGCTCGGGATCGCGACCAGGGGCCGTCGCAGGATGTAGGCGCCCATGGCCCCGCGCTCCCGCTCAGGCCTCCCGGTACCAGTCGGGCAGAAACGACAGGTCGTTGTCCCAGCCACTTTGGGGGACAACGAGACCGGCACCGACCGCCGAGACCTTCGCCCGGTGGACCAGCGGAAGCACGTTCTCGGAGACCGCGAGGTCGTTGCATCGGATCAGCAGCGCCGCGCGCTTGACCGGGTCGAGCTCGCTCTGGGCGGCGTTGTAGGCTTCGTCGTAGGCGGCGTTGCGCCAGCGCACGACGTTGCGGCCCTGCCACTTGTTGGGCTGCGCCGCGACCTCCCACGAAACGTACTGGAGCAGCCAGATCGCCGGGTCGGCCTGCGTCATGTTGTTGGTATACATCTCCATGTCGGCGTAGAAATGCGGGTAGGTGTCGGGGTTGGCCGGGTCGGAAGAGAAGAACACCGAGCCGGTGACCGATTTCAGCTCGATCTCGATGCCGGCCTTGGCGGCCGCCTGCTTGATGATCGCCTGGGTCTTCTGGCGCGGGGCGTTGATCGAGGTCTGGA
>NZ_JAKSXX010000193.1 GCF_022829385.1 Methylobacterium sp. J-070
TGACCGGCAGCCGCTAGGCTGTCGGTCACGACACGGTCACAAAAAGACCAGCGACAGAACCGTTTCCGATCCCGTCGCCGTATGCTTGCCGAACATGACCGCCAGGGTTGACAGATCTCTCTGCCCCAACGGCCACATTCCCTCTTCACGATGTCACTGATTGTTTTCGCCTGACAGCACGACCAACCAAACCTGACGGTCCTCGCTGATCATTGCTGCGGCAAACGCATTCTCCAGATAGCGGCCTCGACATCCATCCTCTCAGGCGGCGGCCGTTTCCACGGCGCCAAGTCCCAAACAAATGGTGGAGACAGACGGGATCGAACCGACGACCTCATGCTTGCAAAGCACGCGCTCTCCCAACTGAGCTATGTCCCCAAGAAGGACCGGCTCAGGATCGAGCATCCGAGGCAGAGCCTCG
>NZ_JAKSXX010000194.1 GCF_022829385.1 Methylobacterium sp. J-070
GATCCGCTCCGCTACCTCCTCAGGATCGACCTTCTCAAGGTTGAGCCGCGCCTGCATTCCCTTGCCCGGTTTGAAGTAGACGTGCACCCTGGCCGGGACCGTCACCTGCTTGCCGGTGCGCGGGTTACGGGCGGCCCGGGGGTTGCGGTCGCGGACACTGAACGTGCCGAAGTCGCGCAACTCTACCCGGTCGCCGTCCGCCAGGGCCAAGGCGATGCGGTCAAGGATGGCATCGACCACCGCCTCGACGCCCTTCGCATAGAGGTGCAGGTTCTGCTTCGCGATGCGGGCCACAAGTTCGGATCGGATCATGCCAAATGGATGTCGTCTCGTTCGCCAGACCGCAATGGCTTAAGGCGGGGTCGGATGGGCGGCCATGATGGCGATAGCCAATCCGTTCCGGAACGTCTTTTCTTGCGGTCCGGCACGCTCCACCCGATCCAAGGCGGAGGCCTTTACGATGGGAGCGATGTCCAGGCTGTGGCCGCTGGGAAAGCGGTAGGGACCAGCAGCCGGGTCCCGCATGTACGCGTCGATCGCCGCAACGATCTCCTGGCTGCTGATGATGCCGGCTCTGCGCAGGTCCGCGAGGGTCGAAGGTCTGGC
>NZ_JAKSXX010000202.1 GCF_022829385.1 Methylobacterium sp. J-070
GCCTTCCAGCACGATGCGGATCTGCTCCTCGGCCGAGAACTGCCGGCGCGTGGCGCGGCGGATGTCCTTGATCCCGGCTTCTGCCGGCTTCCGCGCCGGCCCGGACGTCTGTTTCATCTTCGTGCCTCAGGGCTACGATGACCCAGCCATCCTCCGTTCGTGAAGACCCTCGATCTGTCTCAGGAGTGCTGACGGCGGACAGTGCGTAATTTACTGGTACCGAGCGGTTGAGTCGATTTGATCGTGAATAATACTTCCTGTCTCAAAGTTAATACTGTATCTCAGCGGTCTAGATATCTCGCCTATTCAAATCCGTATGCGCGTGGAGGCGGGCCGATCCGTCGGCTTCAGTCGTGCGCGCCAGACGGAGTGCTCTACCAGATCCCCGATCACGCTCGCCAAGACCTTTGCGACGGCCTCGCTGCCCCGAGGGTTTAAAGTGCGCTGTGAGACCACGACGGAGAGGCGCCAGGACGGCGTGGGATCCTTGATCGGTATGGCAACCACCTCGCCGCGCTCGATCTCGGCCGCGAGCGCGAAATGCGGCATGATCGTCGCAAATGCTTGGGCACGCACCAGTTCCGCGATCGCGGGCAGGCTCTCGCAATCCGTCGCGGTAGGCGTTACCTCGTAGCGGGCGGCGAGCTGATCGATGACTGCCCGCAGCACGTTCGGTCGACCCGGTAGCACCACTGGGAGTGCTTGCTGAAAGACGTGTCGAAACCCGATTTCGCGTTTGGCAGCCAGAGTGTGGGCCGCTGGGACCACGAACATCAGGTCCTCGATCATCATCTCGGTCCAGGCCACGTGCTCGAAAGCCTTGTGGTCGTAGAGCAGCGCAGCATCCAGGCGGCCGGACTGAATCCACTCGTCAAGCGTTCCGCTCATCGCCTCGACGATGTGCAGGTTGATATTGGGCAGCGCCTCCGACATCGCCCGGTGCAGGGGTAGGGACAACCCTCGGCAGGCTGAGGTCGGCAGGCCGACCGAGATCCGTCCGCTCGGACTCGTCGCGAGCGAACGCACGACTTCTTTGGCCCGCTCTGCCTCCTGAAGGATACGGCGGGCATGGTCATAGAATTTGAGCCCCAGCTCGGTCGGTGTGACACCGCGCGCGTGGCGAAAGAGCAGCTCCACCCCCAGCTCGTCCTCAAGATTGCGCATCTGCTGACTGAGCGAGGGTTGGGCGATTCGCAGCACCTCGGCGGCGCGCGACACGTTTCCACTCTCGGCGATCTGGGCGAAGTACCGAAGCTGACGGAGATCCATCGCGATCCTAACCCGGGCCCACACTCAGAATTTGCGAAGCCAAGCCTCGATGTCAAACTGCTCTCATCCAGAGCAATCTGCGTAAGCTATGTGCATATCTTGAGATTTTTTCAAGGCACGACAATCGTTTAGCTTGAATGTCCCGCGTATAAAAGCGCCTATGATGCAGGCTGATAGGATTTTCCGATACCTCGTATCGGAAATTGGTCTTTGAAGTTTGCTGTATTCGTTTCGTAGCCTCCGGTCGTTAGCTGAGCATGGGGGCTGTAACCCGTGCCTATATCTGGAAACCGGAGACGATCGCATGGATGCGCATAAGTACTTGCGCGGCCTGTTTCTGGCTGCGCCTCTAGCCTTTGCGGCCCCTCAAGCGGCCTGGGCGCAACAGGAACCCTGCATCGGCAATTCCGCGGCTATCACGGGGCCGGCGGCGTTCGGTGGTCAAGCGATCAAGATGGGCGCCGAAATCGCGATCGACGAGATCAACGCCAAGGGCGGCGTGCTCGGCAAACCGCTCCGCTTCGTTCAGTACGACGACGCTGGCGCGCCGCCGCGCGGCGTCGACAACACGCGCCGCATCGCGCTAGCCGACAAGTGCGTGGTGATCCTCGGCGGCTATCACTCGACCGTCTCCGTGGCGCAGGTCGAGCCGGTCCACGCCATCGGCATCCCCTTCGTCGGCGTACTCGCCGCCAACACTCAGGCCATCGAGAACGGTCGCAATCCGAACTTCATGTTCCGCGTCTCGGCCAAGGACAAATGGGTCGCTCGCTTCCTGGTGGAGCAGGCCGCGAAGGTTTCGAAGACCGGCAAGATCGCGTTCTTCTACGAGAACACGGGTTGGGGGAACGGTGCGGTGCCGGACGTCAAGGCGGCGCTCGCTCGGGCCGGCAAGGAACTCGTCGCCACCGAGACCTTCAACTGGAACGATCAGGACATGACCCCGCAGGCGATCCGCGCACGGGATGCGGGCGCGGATGTCGCCCTGTTCTGGGCCCTCGATCGTGAGGGCAACCAGCTCGTCCGCTCGATGGACAAGGTCGGCTACAAACCCACCATCATCGGCGCCTGGGGCATCGCCGGCAATCTCGGCGAGCTTGCCGGCCCGCTCGCCAACGGCATCGAAGTCGTCCAGACCTACAGTTTCATGGGCGACCTCGATCCGAAGGGTCAAGCGCTCTGGCAGAAGGTCCAGGCCAAGTATGGTCTGAAGGATCCCTCGCAGATCAAGATGGGCTCGGGCATCGCCAATACCTACGACGCCGTCCACATCGTGGCTCAGGCGATCGAGAGGGCCGGCGCCTACGATTGGAAGAAGGTTCGCGAGGCCCTCTACCAAGTCAAGTACGACGGCCTCGTCGCGAAGTACGATCCCGCCTTCGACGCCTCCGATCCCGAGCGCCAGGATGCGATTCTGCCGAGCTACTACAAGCTGACCGTCTGGTCCGACGGCAAGCTGCTTCCGATCGGCCAGACCCCCTACGGCAAGACGAACTGAAGGCGCGCCCTCGATCCCTCCCCGGCGGGACGAGCTGGGGCGGCATCGTCCGGATCTCTCACCGGACCAAGCCCCCCGCCTCCGCTGAAAGATCCACGCGCAACGGGAGCCCTTCAGCAGCTATGACCACCGCCCTGCAGTACACCCTCTCGGGCCTGGCGATCGGGGGTATCTACGCCCTGGTCGCGCTCGGCTTCCACATCATGTGGTCGGCCGCCAAGGCCGTGAACTTCGCCCACGGCGATACCTTGATGATCGGCGCCGTGATCGCCGTGATGGGCCTTGATGCCGGTCTTCCGCTGCTGCTCGCTTGCCTGTTGGCCGTCCTGGCGGGGGGGTTGTTCGGCGTCGCACTTGAGCGTCTCGCGGTGCGGCCCTTCATTGGTGCCAACGCCTCGATCGGCTGGATGCTCACCACCATCGCGGTCGGCATCATGGTGGAGTCGCTCGCCACCATGCAGTTCGGCGGCTTTTCCCGGCCGCTGCCCTCGCCCGGGGTCGCCCGGGCCATCTCGATCTTCGGCGCGGGCGTCTATCCGCAGGAGCTCGTCATCCCGGCCGTCGCGGTGCTGGCGATGGTCGGCCTTCATGCGCTGCAGCGGCACACACTCGTCGGGCGCGCGATGCAGGCGGTCGCCCACAACCGCCAAGCGGCGGCCCTCATGGGCATCGACGTCGACCGGATCGTGATGTTCTCCTTCGGGCTCGCCGCCCTGCTCGGGGCGGGAGCAGGCGTGCTCGTCGCCCCGGTGATCCAGGCTTCGGCCAGCATGGGCGTTCTACTGGGTCTCAAGGGGTTCGCGGTCGCGATCATCGGCGGCATCACCAGCGGTCCGGGCGTCGTCCTGGCCGGACTCGCCTTCGGCATCATGGAGAAGTTCGTCGAAGGCTACGTCTCGACGGCGGCCCGCGAGATCGTCGGGTTCAGCGCGATGATTCTCGCCCTGCTCGCCTGCCCCCAGGGCCTCTTCGGTCGCCGGGAGATCTTCAAGGTATGAAGACGCTCCACCTCCTCGGCTTCGCGCTGCTCGCGGCCATCCTCGTCGTCGTGCCGCTCACCTCCGGCAACGAGTACGAACTGCGCCTGTTCATGCTGTTCCTGATCTACGGCTTGATCGCGGTCGGTCTGAACGTCCTGGTCGGCCTCACCGGCCTCGTGTCGCTCGGGCAAGCGGGGCTGTTCGCGCTCGGATCCTATGCGGGCGCGATCCTGGCGATCCGGCTTGGCCTCGACCTCGTGCTCGCGAGCCTCGGCGCCGCCGTGGTGGCGGGGGTCTTCGGCGCGGCGCTCGCCTATCCAAGCGTGCGCGTCCGCGGCGTCTATCTCGCCGTGGTGACGATCGCATTCGGACTCATCGTCGAGAACGTCGCGATCGAGTGGCAGGGCCTGACCGGCGGCACCACCGGCCTCAGCGGCATCCCGGGTCCGAACCTGTTCGGTCACCCCCTCTCAGGCTACGCCTTCTACGCCGTGCTCGCCGCCACGCTCTTCCTGGGGACGCTGGCGGCGCACAACCTGAAGCACTCGGGCTACGGCCGGGCGATGCTGGCAGTCTCTCAGAGTGAGACCGCGGCGCGCAGCCTCGGCATCGGTGCCACCGGCATCCGGACGCTCGCCTTCGCGGTCGCCGCCGTGACGGCGGGGGTGGCCGGCAGCTTCTACGCCTTCCTCAACGCCTACATCTCGCCCGACATCTTCACGTTCTCCGATTCCGTGCGCTTCCTCCTGATGGTGATCCTGGGCGGTTCGGCCTCGACCTTCGGGCCCGTGCTCGGGGCCTTCATCCTCACCTACCTGCCGGAGGTTCTGCAGCGCTTCGCCGAGTGGCAGAGATTCGCCTACGGCGCCCTGCTTCTCGCCGTTATGTTCGGGCTGCCGGGCGGCATTCTCGGCACGCTCGGCACCCTCTACACCCGGCTGCGGCCAGGTCCGCGCGGGGTTGACCCGGCCGACGGTACGCCCGCCGCCGCGATCCTGGCGGGGCGCGCGCCCGCCGCCCTGGAGACGGACGGTCTGACCGTCCGCTTCGGCGGCCTCACGGCTCTCGATGCGGCCACCGTCCGGGTCGCTCCCGGCGAGATCCACGCCCTGATCGGTCCGAACGGGGCCGGCAAGTCGACCTTCGTCAACACGATCTCGGGCTTTTATCGGCCGAGCGCGGGTGGCGTGCGTCTCGACGGCACTGAACTCGCCGGCTGCAAGGTCCACGGCATCGCCCGGCGCGGTCTCGCCCGCACCTTCCAGAACACGGAGCTATTCGGTCAGATGACGGTGCTGGAGAACGTCATGGTCGGCGGCTTCCACCATCTCGGCTACGGCCTGCCAGGCGCGATCCTGCGCACACCCCGCTTCCGCCGCGAGGAGGCCGCCTGTCGCGCCGCAGCCATCGGCCTTCTCGACTTCGTCGGCCTCGCGGACGCGGCCAACGAGCAGGCGCGCTACCTGCCCTTCGGCCACCAGCGCCGTCTCGAGATCGCCCGGGCGCTCGCCACACGGCCCCGTCTGCTGCTCCTCGACGAGCCCGCTGCCGGCCTGACCACGCACGAGATCGACGCGTTGGAGGCGATGATCCGCAAGATCGCCGGGCTCGGTGTCTCGGTGCTGCTGATCGAGCACCACGTCGACCTGATCATGGCGGTCGCCGATACCGTGACGGTGCTCGATTACGGCCAGATCATCGCGAGCGACCGGCCGGACGTCGTGCAGGCCGATCCGCGGGTGATCGAGGCCTATTTCGGCGGCCCTTCCACCATCCTCGGCGCGGAGGCCGCCTGATGAGCGATACGCCCCTTCTCGCGGTCGAGGACCTGGAGGTGCGATATGGCGCGGCCACTGCGCTGCGCGGTGCCAGCTTGAGCGTGCGCCGCGGCCAGCTCGTCGCGGTGATCGGCAACAACGGGGCCGGCAAGACCTCTTTGATGCGCGGCCTTACCGGGCTCGTGCGGCCGAGCGCCGGGCGTGTCCTGTTCAAGGGCGAGGTGGTCACGCGGCTTCCCGCCCACGCCATGGTTGCCCGCGGACTCGCGATGGTGCCGGAGGGGCGGCTGATCTTCCCGGATCAGACGGTCGAGGACAACCTCATCCTGGGCGCCTACGCCCAGGGCGGGCTCAAGACGAGGCGGTCGAAGGAGACCCTGGAGCGGTCGCTCGCTGTGTTTCCGCGCCTGCGCGAGCGCCTGCGCCAACCCGCAGGCAGCATGTCGGGCGGCGAGCAGCAGATGCTCGCCATCGCCCGCGGCTTGATGGCCGAGCCCGACCTCCTCGTCATCGACGAACTCTCGCTCGGCCTCGCGCCCCGGGTCGTCGAGCAGCTGATCGGCGTTCTGCGCGACCTCAACCGGCAGGGCCTCACCATTCTTCTCGTCGAGCAGCTCGCATCCTACGCGCTCGCCATCGCCGACCACGCCTACGTGGTGGCGCAGGGGCACGTGGTGCGGGACGGCCCGAGCGGGCTTCTCGCCCGCGACCCGGAGGTCATGGAGACCTTCCTCGGCAAGAAGAAAGCCGCCTGAGAACGGCACCTCCGAAGACTCGATCCGACGCGGCACCGGGCGGCGCCGCGAACGGTCACTCATGCCCGATAAGGAACCGTCATGCCCCAGCGCGTCGTCGACCTGAGCCTCCTGATCGAGGACAACATGCCGGCCCACAAGCTCTTCCAGAGGCCGGTGCTCACCACCCATCTCAGTCACGAGAGCTCGGCCGCCCTCGGACTCGGCGTCCCCGGCGACGCGATGACGTTCCAGACGAACTTCATCGCGATGCTCGACCATGTCGGAACCCACGTGGACGCGTTCCTCCACGTCAACCCGAACGGCCAGCCGGTCGACGAGATGCCGCTTGAGATGTTCATGGGCAAGGCCGTGTGCTTCGACCTGCGCCACATCCCCGATCTCGGCGACATCACGGTCGCCGACATGGAGGCGGCCGAGGCCAAGAGCGGCGTGAAGGTCGACGGTCACATCGTCCTGCTCTGCACCGGCTTCCACGCCCGCAACTATCCGGGCCTCGACTCGGTCTGGAAGAACCCGCTGCTCACCGCGGAGGCGACCAAGTGGCTGCACGCGCGTGGCTCAAAGATGCAAGGCGTGGAGGGACCGTCAACCGACAAGCCGAGCGACAACATCTTCGCCCAGCACCGCCTCTGCCGCGATCTCGGCATGAGCCATTGGGAGTGGCTGGTGAACCTGGAGGAGCTCCTCGGTAAGGGGGAGGTGCAGTTCTTCGGCGTGCCCCTGAAGTTCAAGGGCGGGTCCGGTTCGCCGGTACGCGCCTTCGCCCTCATCAACGACTGACGCCTTCGCGGCGCCCCTCGGGCGCCGCCCCCGACGAGGAGGGTAGATCGATGACGGCCGAATTCGACTTCATGACCGCGCTGGAGTTGCGCCGTCTCGTCGCGACGCGCGCGGTCTCGCCGGTCGACCTGACGGAGCGCGCCCTCTCCCGGGCGGAGGCTAGCCAGGCGACGTTGAATGCCTTCTGCCACCTGATGCCGGACGAGGCCCGCGCCGCCGCCCGGCGGTCCGAAGCGGCGGTGATGCGCGGCGAAGCCCTCGGGCTCCTCCACGGTCTGCCGGTCTCGGTGAAGGACCTGATCGCCGTGGCAAGCGCCCCCTACGCTTCGGGCTCACGCGCCATGGCGGGCAATATCGCCGCCGCCGACGCGCCCTCCGTCGAGCGCCTGCGGGCGGCCGGCGCGGTCATCATCGGCAAGACCACGACGAGTGAGTTCGGGGCCAAGCCGGTCGGTGACTCGCCGCTCACCGGCATCACCCGACACCCTTGGGATCTCGAAAAGACGCCGGGCGGATCGAGCGCCGGCGCGGCCGCCTCGGTGGCCGCCGGGATCACGCCGTTCGCGGTGGGGACGGACGGCGGCGGATCCTTGCGCATCCCGGCCTCGCTCACCGGCCTCGTCGGCCTCAAGGCGCAGTTCGGGCGGGTGCCGGTCTGGCCGACCTCGGCGACGCCGACGCTGGCCCATGTGGGCTCCCTCGCGCGCAACGTGGCTGATGCGGCCCTGCTGACGACGGCGATCTCGGGCCACGACCCGCGCGATCCCTTCGCGGTGGCTGGGCCGGTGCCCGATCTCCTCGGCGCCGCGCAAGCTTCGGTGGCCGGACTGCGGGTCGCTTGGAGCGCCACCCTCGGCTACGCCCGTCCGGATCCGGACGTCGCCGCGATCGCCCGCACAGCCGCCATGGCGCTCGCCGACCAGGGCGCGGTGGTCGAGGAGGTCGAGACCGTGTTCGAGGCCGACCCGGCAGATCTCTGGACCGCGGAGTTCTACGCCGGGATCGGGACGAGGCTGCGTGGCATCCTCGAGACCCGGCGCGACCTGCTCGACCCGGCGGTCGCCGACGTGCTCGACGCCGCCCTCGCCCAGGACATGCGCGGATACTACGAGACGGTTTTCGCGCGCTACGCCCTACGCGACCGCATGGTCCGCTTCTTCGTGGATCACGACGTCCTGCTCTCGCCGACCCTGCCGATCTCGTCTCTGGAGGCCGGCCGGAACATCCCCGACGGGCTCGGCGACCGCAGCCTCGTCTCCTGGGCCTTCTACACCTATCCCTTCAACCTCACCGGTCAGCCTGCGGCCTCCGTATGCGTAGGCCTTGCCGCGGACGGTATGCCGGTCGGTCTCCAGATCGTCGGCCGCACTCTGGGCGAGGCCGACGTGGTGCGGACGGCCTCGGCGATCGAGCGAACGCAGCCGCCGGGCTACAACATCCGACCACACCAAGGCTGGTGAGAGTCCATGCTCGTGGCTTCGGTCCAAGTGCGTGGCTTGACCCTAGAGGAGCTTGCCGAAGGAGGTCCTCGCAGCAAGACCCTGTCATACCGAGGCGCGCACGTGACCCGTGGGCTGGACACATCCGCCGGCGACGGCCCCGGGCTCAGGCTGCTTCGGCCAGTGCGAGTGAAGACGTGATCGCGAACGGATTCGTTCTCACTGAGGCAGCCGAAGAAAGTTTGAACTCCCCCTGACCACCGTCGAGCTCATGATGACACAAGTAAAAGCCGGCCAATTGCTCGAAAGTCTCGATCGATCAGATTTTACTTCGAAGCACTGGCGTATGTACGTGACGGCTGCGCTCGGCCATCTGTTCGACGGCTTCGACATCAATATGATGGGCTTCGCGCTGCCCGGCATCGTCGCGGCCTTCGCGCTCAGTCCGGCCGAGGCCGGCATCCTCGCCTCGAGCGTCTTCATCGGCATGCTGATCGGCTCGACCTGTGTCGGCTTCCTCGCCGACCGGTTCGGCCGCAAGTGGACGATGGTCGGCGCGATCGCCGCCTACTGCGCCCTCAGCTGCGCCGTCGCGTTTTCCTGGAGCCACGACTCGCTCCTGGTGCTGCGGATCCTCCAGGGTATCGGTTTGGGTGCGGAGGTGCCGCTCGTGTTCACGTACCTCTCGGAGTTCATTCCGACGCGCCGGCGCGGGCTCATGCTCGCCTCGACCGTGGCGTTCTGGCAAGGCTCGAGCTTCCTCGCGGCGATGGTCGCCCTCCTCGTCATCCCGGCCTTCACGTGGCGAGGGATGTTTATCGCAGGTGCGATCCCGGGTCTCGTGTTGATCGGGCTCTGGGTGATGCTACCCGAGTCGGTTCGCTTCCTCATCGCCCAGGGTCGTCTCGATCAAGCCGGTCGCATCGTCGACGGTCTCAGCACCGTCGACCCACGGACGCTGCCGCCGACCGTACATCGGCCGCCGGCCGAGCCGGCGCATCTGAGCGCGATCCTGCGCGGCGGCTATCTGCGGCCGACCGCGAGCATCTGGCTGATGCAGCTCACCGGCGGGGCGGTGTTCTTCGCCGTGGCGATCTGGCTGCCGTCGATCTTCGCGCGGATGGGATTTCCGGTCGTGAAGAGCTTCGCGTTCACCGGACTGATCGCCGGGACGGGCGCGCTGGGCAACATCGCGGGCGGTCTGCTGCTGGACCGCTGGGGGCGGCGCACGACCGTCCCGGTGTTCCTCTGCGCCGGTGGTCTCCTCATGTTCGCGTGGGGGCAGGCCACAGACGCCTGGTCGATCCTCGGGCTCGGCGCGCTGACGGCGTTCTTCGCTTCGGGCGGTGCGGGCGGTCCGCTCTTCGCCTACACGAGCGAGGTCTACCCGACCCGGTACCGCGCGGTCGGGACAGGCTGGGCCGCGGCCTGGCAGCGGATCGGCGGGATCGTCGCAGCGCCAGCGCTCGGATGGATGCTGGGCAACGGCGCCCCCAACTACGCCTTCTTCACCGCCTTGGGCGTGCTGCTGCTGATCGGGGGGATCGGGGGCTACCTCCTCGGCTACGAGACGCGCGGCAAATCGCTGGAAGCAGTCACGGCGGAACTCGCCGGGACGACAGGTCAGGTCTGAGACGATGCCGCATTTCGAACGCGACGGACGCCGGCTGCACTACGATCTGCTCGGCCGGGGCGATCCCGTGCTGCTGATCCACGGGTTCACGAACGCCGGCTGGTCCTGGATGAACCAGGTCGCCGCCCTAGTGTTCGCCGGCTACAGCGTGATCGTGCCCGATCTTCGCGGGCACGGCCTGTCGGATCCCGCCACCGACGTCACCACCGTGGACGACCTGACCCAGGACGTCATCGGATTGCTCGACCATCTCGCGATCGCGCGCGCCTCGGTCTGCGGCTTGTCGCTCGGGGGCATGATCGCGCTGACGCTCGCGCTCGACCGGCCGGAGCGGGTCGACCGGCTCGTCGTGGCCAACTCGCGGGCCGCATTCAACGACCCGGCGACCGCGGATCTCGTCGCCGGCTGGGTCGAGATGTTTCGACAGCCGGGCGGGCCACTCAAGCGGTTCCGGGCGACGTGGCCCGTGATGCTCAACGCGGAGTACCGGGAGAGCTCGGCCGGACGCGCGACCTTCGCGACGTGGTGCCGCTTGGCCGAGCGCCACAGCGGATCCTCGCTCGCCAACGTCGCCCTCGGCATGAGGGCGTTCGACGTCGCCGGCCGCCTCCAGGGTATCGGGCATCCCACCCTGGTGATCGCGGGCGAGGAGGACAGGCTGTTCCCGCCCGCCGTCGCACGCGAAGTCAGCGACGGCGTAGCCGGGTCGCGGTTCGCGCTGATCCCCGGGGCGGCGCACATCTCGTCTCTGGACAGTGCGGAGGCGTTCAATGCGCGCCTGCTCGACTTCATCGGGATTGATCGAGCGCGCTGAACCCATCGACGGTGGCGTGGTGCCGGTCGGGGGCGGTGCGTGGCTCACGCTTGCCGCGTAAGGGTCGCGAGCGGCCACCCACCTCGTCTTCCGCCCACCGAGCCTGACCGGTGTGGCGTGCACGCGACCTGCGCGCAGGACATGTGGCGCGTGTCGATCGAGATCGCGCGCCGGGCCGGCGGCGATCCGGGCCGCGTCCCGCTCGCCGGTCCCGCGGACCCGCCCGCCCCGCACCGGCCGCTCACCGTGGCGGTGATGGAGACGGAGGGGTGGGAGGCGCTCGACGATGCGTCGCGGGCGGCCTTCGAGGCGGTGGTGGCGCAGATCGCCGATGCCGGCGTCACGGTGCTGCGCCGCCGGGATGCCCCCGCGATCGAACGCCTCGAGCGCGCCCTCGTCGGCGTGCGCGAGATGGCCAACACGATCACGGCCTGGGAGAACCACTGGGCGATCCGCAACCTCGTGGCGCAGCACCCCGACGGCGTCAGCGCGCGGGCCAAGGCCACGGTCGCGACCGCGGAACGCCTAGGGGTCGAGGGCTACCAGGATCTGCTGCGCCGGCGGGACGCGGTGCGCACCGTGTACGCGGCGCTGGCGCCCACGCTCGACGCGCTGATCGCGCCGGCCTCGCCCGGACCGGCGCCGCCCTGGTCGGGCGATCGTCCCGGCGAGCCGCTCGCGCCGCGCCCGACGGGGGATTCCGTGTTCAACACGCCGAGCTCGCTCCTCGGCGCGCCCGTTGTGACAGTCCCCCTCACGGCCGTGGGCGGCCTGCCGATGGGCATTCAGGTCGTGGGGCAGCCCGGTACCGACGCGCGGATGACGGCGATCGCGCGCTGGATGGGCGAGGCGCTGCGGCCGGTCGTCGTCTGACCGAGGATGCGCCGCCCGTCAGTCATGCGATCCTTCGTCTGACGATGGACGACATCTTCTCGGCGGGGGGGTAGGCAGCCGGTCTAGGACGACAGCTCACGCCGGGCCCTCGGACTTCAGCCGCGCAAAGGCAGACTCAACGGGGTGAGCGCGTCGACAGTCCGACCGCGGTAGTCGCGGCTAGGGCACAGGGCCATCATCCTCGCCTGGGCTTCGGTAAGGCGCTCGGCGGCGGCACGGTGGTCGAGATTTGTCACGTGCCCGTTTGACACCACCTGACGGCCCGCCACGAACACGTCCCGCACGGCTCGGTCGGCCGCATGGAAGACGAGCGAGCGCAGCGGATCGCGGGCCGGCATCATGTCGGGCTGCTTCAGATCCACCAGCACGATATCGGCACGCGCACCGACAGCCAGCCGGCCGAGGTCGTCGCGCAGCAGTGACTTTGCGCCGCCCACAGTCGCGGCGTGGAACAGCATGCCGGTCGAGACATCGGTGATGTCGCGGGCGGCGATCCGGCTGAAGGTGCCGGCCTTGCGGATCTCCTCCAGCATGTTGTGCGGGCTCGTGTCGGTGCCGAGCGCCATCGTGATACCGGCGCGCATGTAGGCGCCGAAGCTCTCGAGGATCTGGCCATAGCGGGCGAACGGCGTCGGGCAGTGCGCGACCGCGCAGCCGCTCTCGGCCAAGAGGCGCAGGTCATCGCGGGTCCAGCCTCGGATCCAGGAATGCGTGTCGAGGAAGATGGCGTGGCCGAGGATCGTCCCCGGCCCGAGGATCCCGAGATCGGCCGCGTGGCGGATCGACGTGACCCCGTGTCGGCGCGCCATCTCCTGCAGTTCGAGCACGCCCTGAGAGAGGTGCAGGGTAAAAGGGATGCCACGCTCGAGCGCGGCGGCCCGGCTGTCGCGCAGGAGATCGTCGGTGCAATTCTCGATCTGCATCGGCGACACGACGCCGGAGAGCCGGCCCGACGGGTGCGCGGGCAGGCTGTCGATGAGTGAAAGGGCAGTGTCGAGGCCGCGGCGGCCGCCCGCCTCGTCCCAGGCGAAGCCAAGGCTGTGGCCGTTCTCCAGGCGCCAGCGGGCCGAAGCGAAGCCGGGAGCGAGGAAGCCACGAATGCCGCTTCTCGCGATGGTCTCGGTCCAACCTTCGTAGGGCGCGGTGATGTCGCAGATGCTGGTGACACCGCTCTTCAGCAGTTCGCACAGGGCGACCTCGGTGGCGGCGCAGCGCAGGCCAGGGTCGGTGGTATCGAATGCTTGGGAGCGCTCGTACAGCCCGGTCATGTACATGCTCGGGACGCCGTGCTCCTCGCGGATGCCGCGGTAGGCCGGTTCGTGCCCGAGATGAGAGTGAACGTCGACGAGCCCGGGCATCACCATCAGGTCGCGCCCATCGAAAATCTGGTCTGCAGTGCCCGTGAAGTCGGGACCGACGTAGAGGATGCGATCCTCGGCGAAAGCGACGTCGATACCGCGCTGGTAGACATGTTGGCTCGTCGCCCCGTCCCAGGCGATCGCCCAATCTGCTCCCTTGATCAGCGTCTTACGGGGCATTGCTTCACTTCCTCGGGGCGGCCGTCGCACTCACCGCGGTCGCTCAGAAAGCCAAGCCGCGAGGAGTCTCCGTAACTGAACGACCTAAAGCGGTCCGGTCGGGCCACATTGTCGACCTTCGACTGACGCCCGATGCAAGCGGCGGTCCTCTGGCGCTCGCGCACGGCTCCTGCTTCGCCAAAGCGCCCTCTGATGAGTGTGAGGCGATGGTCTGCGCTAAGGCCTGAGCGAGAGTGTTGGTGCGCAGTCCGGCTGCATGCATCCCTTGACACTCGGAAGTGCATCTGGAAACGTTTCCAAAACGAGCGCGAGAGAACGCGAGCGGGCATGTGGCCCCGGCTTGGGCGGGAGGATGGATCGTGACGACGCTGTCGCTGGCCGCACATCCGGCCTCCGCCACTGACCTGCGCAAGGCCGTCATCGGCGCCATCGTCGGGACGGCCATCGAGTGGTACGACTACTATCTCTTCGCGACGGCGGCCGCGACGATCCTCAACAAGCTGTTCTTCCCACAATACGATCCGCTCGTCGGGACGCTGCTCTCGTACGCGACCTTCGCCATCGGTTTCCTCGTCCGCCCGCTCGGCAGCGTCCTGTTCGGCCGCCTCGGAGATCGGATAGGCCGCAAGAACACGCTTCTGATCACCCTCGTCCTCATGGGCGGGGCGACGACGCTCATGGGGTTACTGCCGACCTACGCGCAGGTCGGCCTGTGGGCGCCCGTCCTGCTGATCCTGCTGCGCGCGGTGCAGGGTCTCGGGTCAGGGGCCGAGTATGCCGGGGCCGTCCTGATGGTCATCGAGAACGCGCCGCGGGATCGGCGCGGGCTCTACGGCTCCATGCCGTATATCGGCGTGGCGCTCGGACTGCTCCTCTCGCTGGGCACGTTCACGCTCTCGTCGACCCTCGTGACGGGCGCGGCGTTTGACGCCTGGGGTTGGCGCATCCCGTTTCTGCTGAGCCTGATCGCGGTCGCCGTCGGCCTCGTGCTCCGCTCCACCCTGCACGAGACGCCGGTGTTCGAGCAGCTCGCCGCGCGCAGGAAGGCGCATGCACCCGTGCGCGAGGTCTTCCGGGACTATCGCCGGCCGCTCTTCTGCGCCTGGGGCGCCCGCCTCGGCGACGGGTCCCTGGCGTACTTCTACGAGTCGTTCGTCATCGTCTACGCGACGCGCCATCTCGGCCTGGACAAGAACCAGATCCTGCCGGCCCTGATGGTCTGCACCTGCGCGCAGTTCGCGACGGTGCCGTTCTTCGGATGGGTCTCGGATAAGGTCGGCCGCAAACCGGTCTACCTGCTCGGCGGCCTCCTGTCCGGCGCGCTCGTGTACCCGTTCTTCCTCCTGATGGCGACGAAGTCGCTCCCGCTGATCTACCTCGGTCTCCTCGTCGTCTCGGCCGGCGCCAAGACCATGATGACGGCGGCGCAGGGACCCTGGCTGACCGAGATGTTCCCGGCCCAGATCCGCTACACCGGCTTCGCACTGGCGCGGGAGGTGACCTCGCCCATCGCCGGCGGTCTCGCGCCGATCATCGCGACCGCGCTCCTCGCCTACGACCCGTCCGCGACGCTGGTCGGCCTCTACGTCGCAGCGCTCGGCCTGATCACCGCCGTCGCCGTCTGGCTCGGCCCCGAGACGCGCGGCCGCGACCTCGCGGCGACCGCCTACCCCGATCCCGCGCCGACCCTGTCCTGATCCGCGCGCGGGTCGAACCACGTCGCCATGACCTCCGGCGGCGGGGTCTCGCCGGCGATGCGGGCCAGAAAGGCGCGCGCCGCAGCCCGGCCCATGCCGTCGGTGTCGCGCATCACCGTCGGGATCGGTGGCCGGTGCAGCCGGCCGAGCGGGATGTCGTCGCAGCAGACGAGGGCGAGGTCCCGGCCGACCGCCACGCCGCGGCCCTGGGCCGCCTCGATCGCGCCCTCGAGGAGCTGATTGCCGCCGAGGATGATCGCCGTCGGTGGCTCTGCGGCACCGAGGAGCTGGCCCACCGCCTCGGCGCCGCGCGCGGCCGATAGCGGGCCGAACGTGAAGCCGAACGGCGGCACCTCCGCGCGCGTGTGGGCGTCGGAGTAGGCGCGCAGCCGCTCCCGGGCCGGCCGCATGTCGGGCCCGGCGACGAGGGCCACGCGCCGGTGGCCGGCCTCGAACAGGTGATGGGTGGCGGCCAGGATCCCGGTGTAGTGGTCCGACAGGACGACGCTCGCCTCGGGCACGCCCGGCAGTTCCCGGTCGATGGCCACAACCGGAACGCCCGCGCCCGCGAGCGCCGCGATCGTGCCCGGATCGCCCTCGGACGCCGGCAGGACGATGAGCCCGTCGACCTGCCGGCGCAGCAGCAGGCCGATGCGCTGCGCATCGATCTCCGGGCGCCCGCCGGAATTGGTCAGCAGGACCGAGTAGCCCGCCTCGCTCAACACGGCCTCGGCCCCGCCGACGATGGCGGCCAGCAGAGGGTTGGTGATGTCGGAGATGACGAATCCGATCGTGTTCGTCGCGCGGCTGCGCAGGCTTCGGGCGAGCAGGTTCGGCTGGTAGCCGAGGCTTTCGGCCGCCTCGCGGACGCGCCGCAGCATCTCCGGGCTGACTGAGCCTTTGCCGGACAGGACGCGAGAGACCGAGCCGAGACCGACGCCGGCCCGCTCGGCCACAGCGGTGATGCTGACCGGCTTCCCACCCGGCGGACGTCGCCCTTCGCCCAACGGCCGATCTCCCTCCAACGCCCCCACGAGCGCGGTGCACCTTGACGGGGCACATGCCTCAGCGCTAGCTGGAAACGTTTCCAAATCAAGCGCGATCGGTGAAGCAGCCGAGCGCGGAGGCGATCGCATGAAGATCACGAAGATCGAGCCGCTGCACGTCGGGCAGTTCATGTACGCCCGGGTCGAGACCGACGAGGGCATCACCGGCGTCGGGGAGGCGGGGATCTGGGGGCACATCCGGACTGCCGGCACCGCCATCGAGCGCTTCGCCGATTACCTCGTCGGCAAGTCCCCCTTTCCGATCGAGCATCACTGGAACGTGATGCACCGCTTCAGCTACTTCCAGGGACTCGCGATCAACTCGGCAATTTCGGCGATCGACATCGCCCTGTGGGACATCAAGGGTAAGGCGCTCGGGGTGCCGATCCACGAACTGATCGGCGGGGCTGCGCGCACCAAGGCCCGGATCTACGGCCACATCTACGAGGACACGATCGAGAAGGTCCTGGAGGAGTGCCAGCGCAAGATGGAGGCCGGGTTCAACGCCTTCGGCCACATCAACCCGTTCCTCGACGAGGGCGACGACCAGGTCTGGTTCAAGACCCACATCCGCAAAATGCGCGACGCCATCGAGAACGTGCATCGCATGCGCGAGGTCGTCGGCGACCGGGTCGACCTGCTGGTCGAACTGCACCGCCGCCTCACGGTGCCGGAGGCCATCACCTTCACGAACGGCATCGAGGACACGTTCCCGATGTTCGTCGAGGACCCGATGCGCCCGGACGGCCCGGACGCTATGGCGCGCATCGCCGAGAAGATCCGCGTGCCGATCGCCACGGGCGAGCGCTTCTGCACGATCCACGAGTTCGAGACGATCCTGGCGCGCAACGCCTGCGAGTTCGCACGGGTGGATGTCTGTACCTGCGGCGGCATCACCGGCATGAAGAAGGTCGCCGCTATGGCCGAGGCGCGCCACGTGCAGGTCGTGCCGCACAACCCGCTCTCGCCGATCGGCCTCGCCGCCTGTCTCCAGGTGGCCGCCGCCATCCCGAACTTCGCGATCCAGGAATACGCCACGGGCTTCGAGGCCGGCACCTTCACCTCGACGATGAAGCACCTCGGCCACGACGTGGTCGACGCGGTGCCCGAGCCGAAGGACGGCTTCGTCGAGATCCCGCGCGGCCCGGGCCTCGGCATGAGCCTGCTGCCGGACGCGCAGAAGATCCGGCCCCCGCTGGTCAAGCCGATCGCCATGCGGCCGCACCTCGACGGCTTCGTCATCGATCAGTGAGGAGTGGTGAGCGGAGCGGGCCGGGCGTTCGCTCCGCTGACGGCGCCGGACGCGGGATCCGGCCGGACGTTCGGCGGGAAGGAGAGCAGGTATGATGGGATGGCGAGCGCGCCTCGGCTTCCTGGTTCCTCCGGGTAATCCGACGGTCGAGGTCGAGATGGGCGCTCTGGCCGCCGTGCCGGGCGTTTCGGTCCATTACACCCGGATGAACGCGACCGGCGAGACCGGCAGCCTCGCGGGACAGGACGCGCGCAACCGCGAGCAGATCGCCGGCCTCGACGCCAACATGACCCTGCTCTGCCTGGTCAAGCCGAAGGTCGTCGTGCTGGCGCACACCGCAACCAGCTACACGCTCGGGCAGGCCGAGGAGGCCGCTCTCGTCGCGCGGATGGAGCAGCGCTACGCCACGCGCTTCATCACCGCGTTCGGGAGCGTCGTGGCCGGGCTCCGGCACCTCGGCGTCCGCGCGATCGCCTTCGGCACGCCTTACGCGATGGAGGCGACCCTGCAGGGCAAGGCACTGCTCGAGGCGCACGGCTTCGCCGTGGTCAATCACGGCAACCTACCGGGCGTGCGCAACATCTACGACGAGACGGCGGAGCGGGCCTACGGCCTCGGCCGTCTCGTGGACCATCCCGACGCCGAGGCCCTGGTGCTGAGCGGCGTCGGGATGCCCACCCTGGCGACGATGGCCGCGCTGGAGCGCGACATCGGCAAGCCCGTGATCTCCGCGGCCTCGGGCATGATGTGGAACGCGCTTCGCGCCGCGGGCCTGCGCGAGGCCGTTCCGGGGTACGGCGCCCTGTTGGCGGGCGCCGGCGGCCGGTCTGAGGGTCGCTGAGGCGCCCCCGCGGCGGCGCGAGGCACGACGCCGCGAAGGCACCCGAACAGACGGCCGGAGCACCCCGTGCGGACACGAGCTGCAGCGATGAGCTGGTACGGCCAACTGGATGCGACCGAGCGCCGGACGTTCTGGGCGTGCTTTGCCGGCTTCGGCCTCGATTCCATGGACAACAGCATCTACGCGCTGGTGATCCCGGCCCTGATCGCCACGCTCGGCCTCACGCGGCCCGAGGCGGGCTACCTCGCGACCGCGGCCCTGGTGGGCGCGGCGGTGGGAGGCTGGGGCGCCGGCGTGGCGGCGGACCGGATCGGTCGGATCCGGGTCCTGCAAGGGACCATCCTGTGGGTCGCTCTGTGCACCTTCGGCGCGGCGTTCGCGACCGGGTTCGCGCCTCTGGCCGTGCTGCGCTTCGGCCAGGGCATGGGCTACGGGGGCGAGGCGGCGGTCGGGGCCACCCTGATCAGCGAGGTGGTGCGGCCCGCCCTGCGCGGGCGCGTCGCCTCCGCGGTCAGCAGCGGCTACGCCGTCGGCTACGCGGGCGCCGTGGCGCTGTCTCCGATCATAGCCAGCCTGTTCCCGCAGGAGCTCGGCTGGCGCGTGTTCTTCGCGATCGGGCTCATCCCGGCCGCGGCGGTGTTCCTCATCCGCCGGTTCGTGCCGGAATCCGGCGTGTACGCCGAGAGCGCCGCCGCACCGCGCCGTACCGGCGGACTCGAAGCAGTCTTGCGGATCTTCACGCGTGCGCATCGGCGGACGACGCTCGTGGCTGCGACCCTGTCGACGGGCATCTTCGGCGGCAACTACGTGATGATCATCTGGTTGCCCACGTACTTGCGGACCGCGCTCGGCTTCACGGTCGCCACCAGTGCGGGCTACCTCGCCGCCAACATCGCCGGCTCGCTGGTCGGCCCCCTCCTCTACGGCCAGTTGGCCGATCGGGTCGGCCGCCGGCCGGCCTTCGGCGCGTTCCTGCTCCTACAAGCCCTCAATGTCAGCCTGTACGTGTTCGCCGCGCCGAGCCTCGGCCCCTTAATCGGACTGAGTTTCGCTCTCGGCGCCTGCCAGAACGCCTTAGCGTCGGGTATGACGCCGACCTTCGCCGAGTTGTTCGAGACGAGCCTGCGGGGGAACGCGCAGGGCTTCTGCCTCGGCGGCGGCCGGGGGTTCGGCTCTGTCATGCCGGCCCTCGTCGGGCTCGTCGCAGCGACCGCTCCGCTCGGCACCGCGATGGGCCTGTGCGCGTTGGGCGCCTACGCCGTAGCCTTCGCCGCGACCCTGGCGCTGCCAGAGACGACCGGCGTCGAACTGGGAGGCGTCGGCGAACCGCCGATGACGGACCGTGATGATCCGAGCCGCACCTGCCGTGCACGATAGCCGTTCGCGCGGGATGGTTTTACGATGTTTGCCTCGATCCGGCTGCACTGCGCCGCGGTGCGCCGCGGCGTCCCACGCATCCGAGCGGGATCTCCCGCGCGCCCGTCATCACCGCCGGACGGCGTACGACAGCGGGCGGGTTAAGGTCAGGAGAGATCCATGGACATCGACCGACGCGTCCTCCTGGCCGGTGCGGCCGCGCAGTTCCTGCCCGCCCGCGCCGCCTCGGCCGAGGATCGCCCCATCCGGCCCGACCACGACGGCCTTCATCCGGGCCTCGACCGGGGTGACGGGGCGATCCTCGGCCGAGGCGGCGCGGGCGGGCAGGAACTGCGCGCCCGCACCGGCCAGGCGGACGCGTCGGTCGATGCCCATGGATCTCTCCTGACCTTAACCCGCCCGCTGTCGTACGCCGTTCGGCGGTGATGACGGGCGCGCGGGAGATCACCGTCGGATGCGTGGTCGGCCGCGGGGCAACCCGGCGCCGTGCACGCGGATCGAGCTAAACCACGAGCATCCATCCGCCGCGGACCGCAGTCGTT
>NZ_JAKSXX010000205.1 GCF_022829385.1 Methylobacterium sp. J-070
CGCCTGGATCAGCCGCAACCGACGCCTCTGGAAGGATCCGGAAGCGACCCCCGCCTCCGCCAGAGCCTTCCTCTACGCCGCAGCCGTCATGATCCTCGTCAGGCGCCTCGCCCGATCAACCTGACTTCTCGGACGGACTCTGAGGGACATGCGGCAGAGCTTCGGGAAGCCTTGATCATGCTGCTCATGCTGGCTGTCGTCTCAGCCGGCGTAGGGCTGGTCGCGCTTTGCCCGAGCGGAGCCTCGGGTGAGATCGTGCATGTGACGGCTGGCAGCGTTCCAGCCTGAGCCAAAAAGCTCCGATCTAGCCATCGCGCACCTCCGGTACGACCAGGTAACCTTGTGGTCGCTATGATGAGCGCTGGACGGCGCGCAGCCCCGCGTCACCGCAGCGAGCCCCCATGAGCCAGCGGTATCTATTTCGGTCCGATTGGCGCCCGTCGAGCCGTCGCGTCCTGCTGGCCGGCCTGCTCGGCCACTACGCTGCTGCCTACTGCTTCTGCGCGGCGACGATGTGCGCCGCTTTCGTGTCCGATTTCCGGGAGCAAGGACTATCGATGTTCGCGCACGCGAGTTGGGGGCGTGCGGTAGAGGTCGTCTGGACTGCCCCCATCGTAACCGGCCTTCTCGGGTTGTGGGGAGCGGTCATTATCAGCCCGACTCTCCTCCTCACGCTGCCTGTGACGAGTTGGGCCGCTCGCAAGCTTGATACAGGCGCGCTGCCGACGATGGCGATCGGTGTCGTACCGGGGCTGTTGGCGGGACTTATCGTGTTCGGGATCACGCCCCGAATTGAGCCAAGCTTCCTCGCATCATCTGGAATGGGCGGAGCGGCCTTCGCGTGGACTGTGTGGCTGATCTGCATACGTCCGAGACAAGCGTACTGATCGAAGTATATCTGAGCGGAATCTCGAAACTGCAGCGGTTCGCAGCACTGAAGCCGACGCAACAATCGAGGCAATCTTCGCGACATCGAGCTTGTCCATAAGGCTGCTCCAGAACAGCCGAGCCGACGAGGAGGCCCACGATGACCAAACCGATCACCCTGACGAGCCGCCTCGTCGACGCCGTCGTGATAGCCGCCATGGCGTTCAGCCTGATCGTCCATGCCCAGTTCATGATCCTGCCACCGCACTTCGTGTAAGGGACTGATCTGGTCGGCATTTTGCCTGAACGGACCTGAAGAGGACTTCAGACGGAGATCAGGCCATGCTCATCCGGTGCGGGTACACCGTCGCCCTCGACACGTTCGGCCCCACGCCGATGACGCTGCTCCTCAACGTCCGCCCGGAGCGGCAGCCCGACCTGCGCAGCCGCGAGGTCATCAGGTTTGACCCGCCGGTCGCGGCCCGGCAATTCCGCGATCCCTTCGGCAACGTCGCCACCCGCATCCTGGCGCCAGGTGGGCGCATCACGATGTCGGCGGACTTCGAGATCGAGGACCACGGCCGACCCGACGCCCACGCGCCCGACGCCCAACAGATTCCAGTCCATGAACTGCCTGACGAGGCGCTGCCGTTCCTGCTCGGCTCGCGCTACTGCGACACCGACAAGCTCTTGCAGACCGCCTGGGACCAGTTCGGCTCTACGCCCGAGGCCTGGGGGCGCGTCCAAGCCATCGTCGACTACGCTCATGGGCGTTTGCGCTTCGACTACATGCAGGCGGACGCCACCCGCTCGGCCTTCGACGGCCATGGCCAGCAGGTCGGGGTGTGCCGGGACTTCGCTCATCTGGCGATCACCCTGTGCCGGTGCATGAACATCCCGGCTCGCTACGCCACCGGCTATCTCGGCGACATCGGCGTGCCGAAGGACCCCGCGCCGATGGATTTCTCCGCGTGGTTCGAGGTCTACCTCGACGGGCCGACTGGTCCGCGCTGGTACACATTCGATGCCCGTCACAACAAGCCGCGTATCGGCCGCATCGTCATGGCCTACGGGCGCGATGCCACTGACTGCGCGATCACAACGAGCTTCGGCCGCGCGCCACTGGCCGGGTTCACGGTGCATACCGACGAGGTTGTTGAGTAAATTTCCGGCGAGCAGGCCGGCGGTTCGCCACAACCGATCCGGTGAGGGGCCGGCGTTCGGCTGAGGTGCGGCCGGGGTGGGGCATGCAGGCGGGATCGGACTTGCGGGGCATGTCGTGGCTCCTTTCACTCGACGAGCAGATCAGCCCACGCCGCGGTCAGCACGGCCTTGCGACGGTCGCGGTTGAGTGGGTCCATCGCGCCGAGGTCGTCAATCAGAGCGGCGACCTCGGCGGGGCGGCCATCGAACCATGTCGCAGCGTCTTTCAGCCTACGCCGTGCAGCAACATGCGCGGCTGGTGCGTGAGCGGAGCCGGCGGCGGCGAGGACGGCGAGAGCTGCAACGATGCTGATCGCAGCCGGTGCGGTCTCCTCGGCCGAGACATGCTGCTCGATGAGGTCACTCACGATGTCGAACGGGTTGCGAGACATGGCGGCTCCTCAGGCGCCCGACAGTTCAGCGGCGAAGCTCGCCAGAACGTGCGGGCTGTCGAGACCGGCGAGATGGTCGAGGGCATGCAACGCCGGCTCCAAGGCGGCGGGGTGTCCCTCGGCGCACAGTAACAAGTTGGCGAAGATCTGCCCGCGAGAGCCGGTCGGCAGGTGGACGACGGCGCGCAGGCAGCGGAGCCGCGCCGTGCGCTCGACCTCTTCGAGGTCGGGGCGGAACGGGCCCCAGGCGTCGGCGGCGGGGATCATCGGGCGACGCCCCGCTGCCCGCCCCACCGAGGCCGCGAGAGCGGAACAGTGTGGAACAGTCTGGAACACGCTAAGCCGTTGTTCCTGTTGCCTTGTGCTACTGTTCCACTTGTTCCACTTTGGGGTAAAAGGAAATCTCTGCGCCCTCGCGGCCTCACAGGGTGCGCGCGCAATTTTCCCGGGCGAGTGCGCGCCAGTAGTCGAACAAGTCGAACAGTCGAACAAGCTTTGAAATATCAATGACTTGCGTTGTTCTGGATCGCATCGGAAGTCGCCCAGAGCCGAACATTTCAGTCCCCGTCCTGCCATGCCTACAGACCGGGATCGTTCCACTTCCATCCTGGGAACCGTCGCTCCCATTCCGCCCGGAGTTGCACCAGGGGCGGGAACTCCCAGCCGCGGCGGCGCAACACCTTCTTGGTGTTTGAGCATCCGTGCTTCTTTAGAATGTCGC
>NZ_JAKSXX010000224.1 GCF_022829385.1 Methylobacterium sp. J-070
CCGGCCCGGGCCGCCTCGATGGTGGCGTTGAGCGCCAGCAGGTTGGTCTGTCCGGCGATGGTCGAGATCAGCCCGACCACCTCGCCGATGCGCGTCGCCGCCTGGCTCAGGTCCTGCACGAGGTGCTGGGTCTGGTCCGCCTCGCCCACCGCCGTCTGGGCGAGGTTGGCCGAGCCGAGCACCTGCCGGCCGATCTCCTGGACCGACGAGCCCAGTTCCTCGGCGGCGGCCGCCACGGTCTGGACGTTGGTGGCGGCTTCCTCGGCGGCGGCCGCCACGGTGGTGGACTGGCTGGCGGTCTCGGTGGCGCTCGCGGTCATCGTCTGGGCGGTGGCCTGCAGCTCCGTGGCGGAAGACGACACCAGCCCGACGATGCCGCCGACCGCCCGCTCGAACCCGTCCGCCAGCTCCAGCATGGCACGCTTGCGCGCCGCCGCCTCGGCCTCCTCGGCGCGCCGCTTGACCTCGGCCTCCTCGGCGGCCTTGCGGGCCACCATCGCCTTGATCCCCTCCACGGCCTTGCCGACGGCGCCGATCTCGTCCCGACGGGCCGCCTCGGCGATCTCGGCCTCGACCTCGCCCTTCGCCATGCGCTGCAGGACCGAGACGAGGCGATCGAGGGGCCGGGTGATGCCGATGATCGCCACGAACGCCGCCGCGACCAGGCCGACGAGCATCCCCAGGGCGCTGAAGAGGATCAGGCTTTGGCGCGTGGCATTGGTCTGGTCGGTCAGTTGGTCGGAATTCTGCTCCATGTAGTGCTTGATGTCCTCGGAGAGCCTGGCGCCGTCCTGGATCATGCCGGTGAAGCCCGGATCGATCGCGGTGTGCACCAGCGCGATCGCCTGCTCGTTCTGATTGGACGTCCCGAGGCGGCGGACTTCCCGGACGGCTTCGACATAGCGCTCGACCCGGGCCTCCTGCTCGTCGATCCGGGCTTGGAACGTCGGCGCGTGCCCGCGCAGCGTGGTGAAGAGCTGCTTCACCTGGGGCAGCACGGCTTCGAAGCCGCTGTTGGCGTCCTGCATCTGACGCTGGTCGGTCTCCGCGATGATCTGATACACCCAGTAGTTGAGTTCGACGACCAGGCGGTTGAGCTGGCGCACCTCGGCGACTGCCGCTGCCTCACTGACGATGAAGCGGCTATACGCGTCGTCGATCTTGGTCATGCGCGACTGCGCATACCAGACGCAGCTGCCGACGACCAGAGCAATCAAAGCAATGACGATGCTAAGCTTGGGTAGTATTTTGATATTCGAAAGTCTCAGCACGACGATGTTGCCTCCGTTACGGCCGATTCTACCGGAGCGGCACGCGGTGATTCGATTTTAATTTCCAGATGTGAAACATATCTTAAGCGACGAAAAATGGAAGTGCTTTTTGTGAAAACAATACGAAGTCGACTACCGGCTAAATAACGTCTAAAATCGCGAGATAATGTTCCGAATATTCGATTTATGGCGTCGATATCAGTAATTATGGACTTGTATGGCGCGAATACGCCTTTTATGGTTGCCTGAGGCGTATATTGGGGGTTTTCCGCCTGCAAGTTGCAGGTTTGGCCGGTCGGAGGCGTTCGCCGCGCCACGGGGGCCTCGCGCGCCGCGTTCGTCACGCGCGATCTTTCCATGGACCGGGCGGGGCGCCACATAGGCCTCCGCACCCTGTCCGCTCACACACGGAATGCCCGACGCATGCCCAAGCCCGTCCACGCCATGATCCGCGTCCTCGAAGAGGAGCGCGCGCGCGACTACTATGCCCGCGCCTTCGGGCTCGAGGTCTCCGGTCGCTTCGACTTCCCGGATTTCACCCTGGTCTACCTGCGCGATCCGGCCTCTCCGTTCGAGCTGGAGCTGACGGTGAACAAGGGGCGCGACACGCCCTACGATCTCGGCGACGGCTATGGCCACATCGCCTTCGTGGTCGACGACGTCGAGGCCGAGCACGCACGGCACCGGCGCGAGGGCTTCACCGCGACGGACGTGAAGACGCTCAAGCACGGCGAGGACGTGCTGGCGCGCTTCTTCTTCGCCACCGACCCGGACGGCTACAAGATCGAGGTCATCCAGCGCGGCGGGCGTTTCGCCTGACCATCCCGAGCCCCGCCCCGCCGTCCGGCCATCGAGCGACCCATCAGAGCATCATGCGCGAGACCACGCGAATCGTCTGCATCCGCCACGGCGAATCCACCTTCAACGCCGCCCACCGTCTCGGGCGCGGCGATCCCGGCCTCCTCGATGCCAGGCTGACACCGCGCGGCGAGGCGCAGGCCCGGGAGGCGCGGGAGCGGCTGCGGGAGATCCCGTTCGAGCTGGTGGTGGTGTCGCCGCTGACCCGGGCGATCGAGACCACCGCGATCCTGTTCGGCGATCATCCGAGCCGGCCCCGGGTGCTGGTGGAGGTGCTGCACCGGGAATGCCAGGAGAGCAGCTGCGATGTCGGTCGCGCCGCCTCGGAGATCGCGGCCGAGTTCCCGCACCTCGACGTCGGGCACCTGCCCGAGGTCTGGTGGCACGCGGAGCCCGGTTGCGAGGTCGGCGGCTACCCGGTGGAGCCGCGGCCCCTGTTCGACGCCCGCGTCGCCGCCTTCCGCGAATGGCTGCGGGCGCGGCCGGAGCGGACCATCGCGGTGGTCGGCCACGGCACGTTCTTCTACCACCTCACCGGCACGTTCCTGGAGAATTGCGGCTTCGTCGAGCTGGATCTCGACGCCGCTCCCGTGGCGGCCTGATCAGGCCGCCGCCGTGGCGCGCGCCGCGTCGAGGCGCCGACGGGCGCCGGTGAGGGGGATCTCGGGGGCCTGCCGGCCGATCGCGAGGGCCGACGCGAGGATCGCGCAGGCCTGCTCCCACGTGCCGGGCAGGAACGGGGCGGCGCCCTCGGCCACCTCGGCGGCACAGCGGGCATCGTCCCCGGCCTGACAGACGGCCGTCGCCGCCCGGGCGACCGCCGCCGTGACCGCGCCTTCGCGCCACCGCCGCGCCCGGGCGGCGGCCTGGGAGCGTGCCCCGCCCGCCCAGGCGGCCGCCCGCGCCGCCGCCAGCGCCGCGGCGAGATCCGGGGATCCGGCGCAGGCCTCGGCACTCCCGGCCATGCCCGCCAGGGTGCAGAGGGGGGCGAGGATCCGGCGGACGCTCTCCAGGGCCAGGCGGCGGGTGCGCGCGGCCTCGATCTCCGGCGTGTCGGCGCTGCCCGAGAGCCGCAGCACGAACGCCATCAGCTGCGGTCGTGCGGCGTCCGGCATGGCGTCGTTGAGCCCGAGGGCGTAGGCCGCGATCGGCCGCGAGAAGCAGGGCGGGCAGTCCGCGCTGGAGCGGATCGCCCGATAGGGCAGGCCCGCGGCCACGAGCGCGGCCTCGTTGATACAGGTCCCGCCGTCGGGACCGGGGAACGGGTGCGATCCGGCCAGGAGGCGCCAGTTCAGGATGGCCTGGAAGTCGGCGTGCATCGGCGCTCTCCCGTGTCGGGACGCAGCGTGGCACGCGCCGCGCCCGAAGGCGAGACCCTTCAGCCGGCGACGCCCGGGGCGAGGCCGGCGAGCATCGCGACCCCGAGCACCAGCACGAAGGCGGCCGCCGTCAGTTCGAGGCCGCCGAGGGCCAGCAGGCCGGCTTGGCCCCGGCCGCCCGCGAGGCGTAAAGCCGCGCGCTTGGCGAAGACCGCCAGGCAGGCGAGCGCCGAGGTGGTCAGCGCCGTCCCCAGCGCCATCGCCAGCACCGCCAGCGCCCCCGCCGCCGGCACACCCTGCGACACCGCGAAGATCAGGACCAGCACGGCCCCCGCGCAGGGGCGCGCCCCCGCCGCCAGCACCACGCCGGCCCGGGCGCGCCAGGAATCCAGGCTCTCGAGCGCCTGAGGCCCGGGCAGGTGGCTGCATCCGGGGCCGCAGGCGGCGCCGAGACCGGCGAGGCGCCCGGCCTTGCGCCACGTCAGGACCAGCCCGACCAGGGCCACCAGGGCGAAGCTCGCGGTCTCGATCAGGGTCCCGGCCCGGGTCAGGCTCGCCGCCGTGGCGTTGAGGATCAGGCTGCCGACGCCGACGATCGCCCCGGCCACGAGGGCCTGGAGCAGGGCGGCGCAGACGCTCAGGGCGCAGCCCCGCCGGAGCGCCCGCTCGCCCGCCACGATGTAGCCGGCGATCACCGCCTTGCCGTGGCCCGGCCCGGCGGCGTGGAACACCCCGTACGCGAAGGCGAGCCCGATCAGCGGCCCCCAGCCGCCGCCGCCCCGGAGCGCGATCACCGCGGCGTTGAGGCTGCGGGAAAAACTCGCCTGCAGCGCCAGGATGAGCCCGCCGAGCCCGGTCGCCGCCGGGGCGGCCTCGCGGAACCCGATCCCGAACGGCGAGCGCGGCGGCGCCGCGAGGCCCGGCGCGGCGAGCCACGCGATCCCGGCCGCGAGCAGCGCGGCCAGCGCGATGGCGAGGGCCATGAGGCCGAGCCTGAGCCCCAGCCGTCCCGACCCGGACGACGCTGCGAACCCGACGCCTACGGACACGCGACCAGGACCCGGCTGGCGAACTGCACCCCGTAGGACGAGGCGGCGGTGAGCGCCTCGAAGAACGCTTCGGTCATGCCCGGGGAGCCCGCCTCCGCGGTCTTGGGCTGCTCGGCCTTCGGGCGGGTGACGGTGGCGGCGCAGCCCTGCGGCGCGTCCGCCAGGGTGACGGCCTCGGCGCCCTCGGCGAAGGCGAAGCTGACGAAGTAGGTCGGGTCGTAGACCTCCAGGGCGGCGACCCCCCGGCCCTGCTGGACTGGCGCCTTGAGGGGCAGCAGGAAGCTCAGCTCAAGGGCCTTGCCGTCCATGCGCATCGCCGGCTCCTTCGGGTCGGCGAAGGCCTGATCCCGGCCGCCGACCTTCAGCTTGGTGAAGTAGCCGAACTCCGCGAGGTTGGCGGTGTTCTCGGCCGCGAGCCCGGCGAGTTCGTCGGGGCTCAGGACGCCGTCCTTGTTGGCGTCGAGGCCCTGGGTGACGAAGGCGGTGTATTCGGGATCGAAGCGCCAGCTGTCGCGCACGCCGACCAGCTTGCCGTCCTGATAGACGAGCTGCGCCCTGGCGGTGATCCAGACGTGGGGGTGGGCCGCGGCCGCCGAGGCGGCGCAGGCGAGTCCGGCGGCGAGGAGGGCTCGCAGGGTCGGGCGGTGCGCGGCGATCGGCATGGGGCGGGGCACGCTCACGACGGAGGGAAGCGGTCAGGCCCGCCTCTCCTCTCGCGCCGGTTGGGCGAAAGCGAGGCGCCGGGGCAAGCTTCGGCTTCGGGTTGGCGGCGCCCGCCACAGGGCCGTGCCTTGCAACCCGTCAGCCCGGGAGGCCGCCGCCTACTCCCCGACGTCGAGGCCCATCAGCTGGAAGCTCACCCGCAGGTCGTTCGACATCGGGATGTCGAGGCGTTCGCCGTTGGGCAGGCGCTTGAGGAACCAGCGCTCGTAGGTCCAGCGCAGCGCCCGGGATTCGGCGAGCCGGGTGAAGGTCTGGGCGACGATGCCGGCGAGTTCCGGATCGTCCTTGCGGAACATGATGCCGTAGGGCTCGTAGGAGAGCTTGTCGGGCAGCACGGCGTAGTTCGCCCCGTCCTGCGCGTCGGTGGCGATCAGGCCGTAGAGCAGCACGTCGTCGGTGGCGAAGGCATCCGCCTTGCCGGCCTTCACCATCGCGTACGAGGCGGCGTGATCGGGGGCCGTCACCACCTGCGCGTCGATCTTGAGCCGGCCGAGGAGGTCGCGCACGGCCTTCTCGTTCGTGGTCCCGGCGGTGACCACCACGGTCTTGCCGCCGAGGTCCCGGTAGGACCCGATTGCCGAGCCGCGCTTCACGAGCAGCTGCGTGGCGCTGATGTAGTCCACCGGCGAGAACGCGACCTGCTTGCGCCGCTCGGCGTTGGCGGTGGTCGAACCGCATTCGAGGTCGATCTTGCCCGACGTCACGGCTTGGATGCGGGTCTCCGCGGTGACCGGCGCGTAGCGGATCTTCACCGGCCGGCCGATCGCCTCCTGGATATCGTCGGCGACCTCGCCGCAGAGGTCGATCGCGTAGCCGATCGCCCGGGGGCTGCCGTCCGGGTGCTTGCCCTCCACGAAGGAGAACGGCACCGAACTCTCCCGGTAGCCCAGAACGATCTCGCCGCGCTCGGCGACGCTCTTGAGCGTTCCGGTGAGCACCTCGACGGCGGCGGCGGGCGAGGCCGCCAGCGCCACGACCAGAGCTGCTACGAGCCGCATCGCCATAACCTGCCCTCCGTGCCGAACCGTATCGGGGAGCGCCCGACGCCCGGCGCTCCCAGCCATGCCCCTCGTCCGGAGGTGCCGCAGCGCGGCGGGGGCCACCGCGGTCCCTGGAACCCGCCTCCGAGCCCCGCTCGCGCGGTCACCGCAGGATGCGGGGGCGGGCTGGACGACCGTCCCTCGCCTCGATCGTCCCGGGGATGCAGGTGTCGCAGAACCGGCTCCGCGGCTGAACCCGCCGTGTCACTACTCCGCCGGCGAGGGTACGGTGCCGACATGGTCGAGGCGCTGGTCGGAGGCGGTGAGCTGGCCCTCCCACTTGGCGACCGCGACCGTGGCGACGCTGTTGCCCAGCACGTTGGTGGCCGAGCGGCCCATGTCGAGGAACTGGTCGATGCCGATGATCAGCAGTAGCCCGGCCTCCGGGATGTTGAACTGCGTCAGGGTCGCCGAGATCACCACCAGCGAGGCCCGCGGCACGCCGGCCATGCCCTTCGAGGTCACCATCAGCAGGAACAGCATCGTGAGCTGCTGCCCCCAGGTGAGCGGGATGTTGTAGGCCTGCGCGATGAACATCACCGCGAAGGTGCAGTACATCATCGAGCCGTCGAGGTTGAACGAGTAGCCCATCGGCAGCACGAACGAGGTGATGCGGTTCGGCACGCCGAACTGCTCCAGGTTGGTCAGCATCTTCGGGTAGGCCGCCTCGCTCGACGCGGTCGAGAAGGCCAGCACGAACGGTTCCTTGATCAGGTTGAACAGCCGCATGATGCCGTTGCCCCCGAGCATCAGGAAGCCGACGCCCATCAGCAGCGACCAGAGCACGGCCAGGCCGATGTAGAACTCGATCAGGAACTTGCCGTAGGTGACCAGCACGCCGATGCCCTGCGTGGTGATCGTCGCCGCGATGGCGGCGAACACCGCCACGGGGGCGAACATCATCACGTAGCCCGTCACCTTGAGCATGACGTCGGCCAGGCCCTCGATCCCCTGCGCGAGGAAGTGGCCCTTCTCGCCGAGCGCCGCGAGCGCCACGCCGAAGAAGATCGAGAAGACCACGATCTGCAGGATCTCGTTGTTGGCCATCGCCTCGACGGCGCTCTTGGGCACGAGGTGCGTGACGAACTCCTTCAGCGACAGCGACGCCGCCTTGAGGCCGGTCCCGGCGCCGACATCGGGCAGCGGCAGGTTCAGGTTGTGGCCCGGCTGCATCAGATTGACCAGGATCAGGCCCAGCATCAGCGAGCAGAACGAGGCGCCGACGAACCAGAGCAGCGCCTTGCCGCCGACGCGCCCGACCGAGGCGGTGTCGCCGAGATGCGCGATGCCGACCACCAGCGTCGAGAATACCAGCGGCGCGATGATCATCTTGATCAGGCGCAGGAAGATGTCAGAGACCAACGCGATGTAGCCGGCGATCTCCTTGGCGGTCTGCGGATCGGGCCAGGTGATGCTGCAGGCGTAGCCCACCGCGATCCCGAGGAGCATGCCGACGAAAATCATCGTCGTGAGTCGCGAACCCGTCATCGCTACTGCTCCCCGCTTGCCCTCGGAGTGACCGAGCACTGAAGTTCGGCAACGTGAAGCACGAACTACGCCATGCGCAAGCCCGGAGGCGGGTCGTTACTGGAAAGGACGACTGTTTTGACGCGACGTTCGCGCGGCGATGAAACCTGTGGCCGGCCTGCTACGGTTGCGGTACGAGACTTGCGCCGCCGCGCTGCCTGCGGTCTGCGTAGGCCGCACGACAAACCTTCCCACGCGAGCGTACATGGACGTCTTCGTACAGCAACTGATCAACGGGCTGACTCTCGGCTCGATCTACGGCCTGATCGCTATCGGTTACACGATGGTGTTCGGAATCATCGGCATGGTGAACTTCGCCCACGGTGACGTGTTCATGGTCTCGTGCTTCATTGCACTGATCACGTTCCTGATCTTGACGGCTTGGCTCGGCGTCAGCTCCATAGCGCTGGCCTTCCTGGTGGTGCTGGTGGTTGCCATGGCGCTGACCGCCCTGTGGGGCTGGGCGATCGAGCGCGTCGCCTACCGGCCCCTGCGCGGCTCGTTCCGGCTGGCGCCGCTGATCTCGGCGATCGGCGTGTCGATCTTCCTGTCGAACTTCGTCCAGGTGGTGCAGGGCGCGCGCAACAAGCCGACACCGCCCATGCTGTCCGGCGGCATCACGCTGTTCGAGCGCGACGGTTACGCGGTGTTCCTGGCCTGGAAGCAGGTGCTGATCATGGCGGTCACCGCCGTCCTGCTCACGGGCTTCTGGTACCTGGTGCAGCGGACGCCCTTCGGCCGGGCCCAGCGCGCCTGCGAGCAGGATCGCAAGATGGCGGCGCTGCTGGGCATCGACGTCGACCGCACGATTTCGCTGACCTTCGTGCTCGGCGCCGCCCTGGCGGCGGTCGCGGGGGTGCTGTACCTCATGTACTACGGCGTCGTGTCCTTCTCGGACGGGTTCGTCCCCGGCGTGAAGGCCTTCACGGCGGCGGTTCTGGGCGGCATCGGCTCCCTGCCGGGCGCGGTCCTCGGGGGCCTGATCATCGGGCTGATCGAGACCTTCTGGTCGGCCTACTTCTCCATCGAGTACAAGGACGTCGCCGCCTTCTCGATCCTGGCGATCGTGCTGATCTTCATGCCCTCGGGCATCCTGGGCCGGCCGGAGGTCGAGAAGGTCTGATGGCCCGTTCCCAGACTGCGCTCCCCGGCTCGGCGATGGCCGGCATCCTGCGCGACGCCGCCCTCTACGCCCTGGTCGCCTTCGGCCTCTGCGTGCCGATCATCGCCTACCGCACGGATCCGGGGCCCGGGACCGACCTCGTGCTGGTTCCGCGCTGGGGGCTCGTGGCGGCCCTGTGCGCGGCGATCTTCGCGGTCCGCCTCGTCCAGCGGCTCGTGCTCCTGCGCCGGGACGCCCGGCGGGCCCTGACCCCCGCCCCGACCCAGGCCACCGAGGCGGTCCACGGCGAGCCCGATGCCGGGCAGAAGACCTCGAAACTCGGCCTCCGGCTGTTCATCGGCATCGCCCTGACCCTGCCGATGATCGCGGCGCTCGCCACCGGCGGCCTGTCCTCGGCGCGCTACTGGATCGACCTCGGCATCCTGATCCTCACCTACGTGATGCTCGGCTGGGGCCTGAACATCGTGGTCGGCCTCGCGGGCCTGCTCGACCTCGGCTACGTCGCCTTCTACGCGGTCGGGGCCTATTCCTACGCGCTGCTGTCGACCACCTTCGGCCTGTCGTTCTGGATCTGCCTGCCGCTGGCGGGCCTGTTCGCCGGCCTGTGGGGCATGATCCTCGGCTTCCCCGTGCTGCGCCTGCGCGGCGACTACCTCGCCATCGTCACCCTGGCCTTCGGCGAGATCATCCGCCTCGTGCTGATCAACTGGGGCGACGTCACGGGCGGCGGCGCCGGCATCTCGTCGATCCCCCGGGCGACCTTCTTCGGGATCCCGTTCACCGCGGGCGAGGACGGGTTCGCGGCCCGGTTCGGCATCCCGTACGACTCGATGCACCGGCTGGTCTTCCTGTACTACCTGATCCTGTCGCTCGCGCTCATCACCAACTTCGTCACCCTGCGCCTGCGCCGCCTGCCGATCGGGCGGGCCTGGGAGGCGCTGCGCGAGGACGAGATCGCCTGCCGGTCCCTCGGGATCGACACCACCGCCACGAAGCTCACGGCGTTCGCGCTGGGGGCGGCCTTCGGGGGCGTCGCCGGCTCGTTCTTCGCGGTCCGCCAGGGTTTCATCAGCCCCGAGAGCTTCAACTTCCTGGAGAGCGCCATCATCCTGGCGATCGTGGTGCTCGGCGGCATGGGCAGCCAGGTCGGCGTCGCGATCGCCGCGGTGGCGATGGTCGGCGGCCCGGAGATGCTGCGCAACCTCGGCTTCCTCAAGGCCGTGTTCGGCGAGGGTTTCGATCCCAGCGAGTACCGCCTGCTCCTGTTCGGGCTGGCCATGGTGGCCATGATGGTCTGGCGTCCGCGCGGGCTGATCTCGGTGCGCCTGCCGTCGGTGTCGCTCGGCGAGCGCCGGGCCGTCTCGGGCGCGCATGTGAGCGAGGGGCACGGTTGATGACGGCGCATCCCGAGATCCGGGCGGCGGCACCTTCCGTCGCCCCGCCGGTGCTCGCCGTCGAGCACCTGACCATGCGGTTCGGCGGCCTCACCGCCGTCGGCGACCTGTCCTTCGAGGCCCGGCGCGGCGACATCACCGCGCTGATCGGGCCGAACGGGGCCGGCAAGACCACGGTGTTCAACTGCATCACCGGCTTCTACAAGCCGACCGAGGGCATGCTCAGGCTCACCCATGCCGACGGCGCGGCGCACCTGCTGGAGCGGCTGCCGAACCACAGGGTCAACCGGACCGCCCGGGTGGCCCGCACCTTCCAGAACATCCGCCTGTTCCAGGGCATGACGGTGCTGGAGAACCTGCTGGTCGCCCAGCACGCGCCGCTGATGCGCGCCTCGGGCTACACGATCCTGGGGCTCCTCGGCCTCAAGACCTACCGGGACGCGCAGGCCGCCGCGATCGAGCGCGCCAAGGCGTGGCTCACGCGCATCGACCTGATGGCCCGCGCCGACGACCCGGCGGGCGCCCTGCCCTACGGCGCGCAGCGGCGCCTGGAGATCGCCCGGGCGATGTGCACCGACCCGGTGCTGCTCTGCCTCGACGAGCCGGCCGCCGGCCTGAACCCGCGCGAGTCGGCCGAGCTCAACGGCCTCCTGCGCCACATCCGCGACGCGCACGACACCTCGGTACTGCTGATCGAGCACGACATGTCGGTGGTGATGGAGATCTCCGACCACGTGGTCGTGCTGGATTACGGCGTCAAGATCGCCGACGGCACGCCGGCGGAGGTGCGCGCCGACCCGAAGGTGATCGCCGCCTATCTCGGCGTCGAGGACGAGGAGGTGGAGGCGGTGGAGGCCGAGGTCGGCATCGTCGTGCCGCACGCGCATACGGGAGCCCCGGCATGAGCGTCGCCGGCATCAACGTCCTGGTGGAGGAGACCCGGGCGATCCAGGCGGGCGGCAAGCCGCCGCTCCTCGCGGTGCGCGACGTCTCGACCTATTACGGCAGCGTCGCCGCCCTGCGCGGGGTCGATCTCGACGTGGCCGATGGGGAGATCGTCACGCTGATCGGTGCCAACGGCGCCGGCAAGTCGACCCTGATGATGACGATCTTCGGCAGTCCCCAGGCGCGCTCGGGGACCATCACGTATGACGGGCGCGACATCACCCGGCTGCCGACCCACGCCATCGCCCGGCTCGGCATCGCCCAGTCGCCGGAGGGCCGCCGGGTCTTCCCGCGCATGAGCGTCTACGAGAACCTCCAGATGGGCGCCGCGCTCCACGACGGGCGCTTCTTCGCGGAGGATCTGGAGAAGGTCTGCGCCCTGTTCCCGCGGGTGAAGGAGCGCCTGAACCAGCGGGCCGGCACCATGTCGGGGGGCGAGCAGCAGATGCTGGCCATCGCCCGGGCGCTGATGAGCCGCCCGCGCCTGCTTCTGCTGGACGAGCCGTCGCTCGGCCTCGCGCCGCTGGTGGTGAAGGGCATCTTCGACGCGATCCGCGAGCTGAACCGGACCGACGGGATGACGATCTTCCTGGTCGAGCAGAACGCCTACCACGCCCTCAAGCTCGCCCATCGCGGCTACGTGCTGGTCAACGGCCGGGTCACCATGAGCGGCACCGGCCGCGCGCTCCTCGACGACCCCAACGTCAAGGCCGCCTATCTGGAAGGGGGCCATGCCGGCCCGGTCGGAGCATGAGCATGCTGCAGGGGCTGCTGTACGAGGAGGATTCGGCCTGGCTGTTCCTGCTCGTCACCGTGGTGATGGGCGGCTGGGCCGGCTGGATGGCGGCCCGCGGCATCGCCCGGGGCTGGCGGCCGTTCTGGCAATGCGCCCTGGCGCTGCTCCTCGTGGCCGCCGCCGTGCGCTTCATCCACTACGCCCTGTTCTCGGGGACGCTGCTGTCGCTGCACTACTATGCGGTCGACGCCGTCGTGGTCATGATCATCGGCGCGGCGGGCTTCCGCTACACGCGGACGCGCCAGATGACGAGCCAGTACCGCTGGCTCTACGAGAAGACCTCTCCGCTGACGTGGCGCGAACGGGCGCCCGGAGCGGGCGAGGTCGTATGAGTGCGGCCGGATCCGCACGTGCGGTCCTGACAACCAAGGGGATGTACGCGATGAGATCGATTCTGCTGGCTGGGCTCGCGCTCGGCGCGATGGTGGCGGCCGCGCAGGCCGCCGAGGTCAAGCTCGGCATCGCCGCGCCGATCACCGGCAACAGCGCCGCCATCGGCGCACAGCTCAAGAACGGCGCCAGCCAGGCGGTGGAGGACCTCAACAAGGCCGGCACCCTGAAGGGCACGACGCTCTCCGTCACGGTGGGCGACGACGCCTCCGATCCGAAGCAGGGCGTGTCGGTGGCCAACAAGTTCGCCAGCGACGGCGTCAAGATGGTCGTCGGCGACTACAATTCCGGCGTTTCGATCCCGGCCTCCGACGTCTACCTCGACGCCGGCATCATCCAGGTCACCCCGGCCTCCACGAACGTGAAGTTCACCGAGCGCGGCATGTGGAACACCTTCCGCACCTGCGGCCGCGACGACCAGCAGGGCGCGGTGGCGGGCAACTACCTGGCCGCGCACTTCAAGGACAAGAAGATCGCCTTCGTCCACGACAAGACCCCCTACGGCAAGGGCCTGGCCGACGAGACCCTGATGGTGCTCAAGGCCAAGGGGATCAAGCCGGTGATGTTCGAGGGCATCAACCCGGGCGAGAAGGACTACTCGGCGCTGGTCTCCAAGCTGAAGTCGGCCAACGTCGACGTGGTCTATTTCGGCGGCTACTACACCGAGGCCGGGCTGATCCTGCGTCAGATGCGCGACCAGGGCCTCAAGGCGCCGATGATGGGCGGCGACGGCATGGTCGACCGCGAACTCGTGTCGATCGCGGGTCCCGCCGCCGAGGGCACGCTGACGACCTTCCCGCCGGACGCCCGCAAGAACCCCAACGCCAAGGGTGCGCTCGCCGCCTTCAAGGCCAAGAACATCGATCCCGAGGGCTACACGCTCTACTCGTACGCGGCCGTGCAGGTGCTCGCCAAGGCGATGGCCGAGACCGGCTCCAGCGACGGCAAGAAGCTCGCCGACTGGCTGCACCAGGGCAAGGCGGTGGACACCGTGGTCGGCCCGATCGCGTACGACAAGAAGGGCGACATCACCCGGCCCGACTACGTCATGTACGAGTGGAAGAAGGGCGCCGACGGCAAGATCGACTACAGCGGCAATGAGCTGACCAAGTAGGCCGCAACGGTTCCGCAGGCTTCGGCCCGGCGCCGCGCCGCACGATCGTGCGGGGCGGCGCCGCCGTTTTCTATACCGCGAATTCGTCAGCCCCGGGCCCGTATCCGTTCCCGACGGCGCGTGCGTGCGCCTAAGAAATGTGCATGATGCCGCCGGCGCGAGCGATAGGCCGGCTCTGCGCCTGGGAGACGGCGATGAGGACGGCGGGGATCGCGTCTACGATGGGGCGGCGCGAGCTTGACCGCAGCCCCGACCGCGATCCGTGCGTATTCGACCGCCGTTCCGGCGGATGCTCGACCCTTCGCCCGGCACCATCATTGCAAAGGCGTCGCCCGAGCGGGCGGGCCCGCGTGCCCAGCCGCCAGCCGACGCCGTTCGGCCCGATCCAGGAGTTTCGTACCGATGCAGTCTGATTTCGCTCGCCGCGGCCTTGCCACGGCGCTGGGCCTGACCGTCGCCCTCGCGCCCCTGAGCCTCCGGGCCGAGGAACTGACCGGCACCCTCAAGAAGGTGAAGGACGCAGGGGCCATCACCATCGGCTACCGCGACGCCTCCGTGCCGTTCTCGTACCTCGGCGGCGACCAGAAGCCGGTCGGCTACGCGATGGACATCTGCTACAAGATCGCCGACGCCGTGAAGGCCAATCTGGGTCTCCCCAACCTCGAGGTGAAGCTCAACCCGGTCACCTCCGCCACGCGCATCCCGCTGATGGCGAACGGCACGATCGACCTCGAATGCGGCTCGACGACCAACAACGCCGAGCGCGAGAAGCAGGTCTGGTTCACCAACTCGCACTTCCTGACCGCGACCCGCTACGTCTCGAAGAAGTCGGCCAACCTGCACACGATCGAGGACCTGAAGGGCAAGACCGTGGTATCGACCTCCGGCACCACGAACATCAAGCAGATCAACGAGGCCAACACGGAGCGGAAGCTCGGCCTGACGATCCTGCCCGCCAAGGACCATGCCGAGGCGTTCCTGATGGTCGAGACCGGCCGCGCGGCCGCCTTCGTGATGGACGACGTGCTGCTGGCTTCCCTCGCCGCGTCCTCGAAGGATCCCTCGGCCTACGAGATCTCCACCGAGGCGCTGTCGAAGCCCGAGCCCTACGGCATCATGCTGCGCAAGGACGACACGGCCTTCAAGAAGGTGGCGGACGACGCCACCGCCAAGCTCTACACCAGCGCGGAGGGCAAGGCCCTCTACGACACGTGGTTCACCAAGCCGATCCCGCCGCGCAACATCAACCTCAACCTGCCGATGAGCGCGGAGATGAAGAAGCAGTTCACCACGCCGATCGCCAGCCCCGATCCGGCGGCCTACTGAGGTCGGTGCACGATCAGGCGCACCGCGGGCGAGGGCCTGCGGCGCGTCGCGACCGGCGGCGCACGCGACGTCCGGTCCTGGCGTTCACGGCTCCCCCGTCCTCGCCTTCGTCCTGAGGTGCCCAAGCGCAGCGGAGCCCTCCTTCGAGGCCCGCTTCGCGGTCCCCTCGGGATGAGGCGGGGACCGGGACAGACCAGGCGAGCCTTAACTCTCTCAGAAGCGGCGCGATGAACTACAACTGGAACTGGCGGATCTTCTTCGACGCCTCGCCGGAAGGCACCGGCACCTATCTCGACATGCTGCTCTCCGGGCTCATGTGGACGATCACGACCGCGCTCTGCTCCTGGGTCATCGCCTTCTTCCTCGGCTCCCTGATCGGCGTGCTGCGCACCCTGCCGTCCAAGACCGCGAACGCGATCGGCACCGCCTACGTCGAGCTGTTCCGCAACGTGCCCCTGCTGGTGCAGATGTTCCTCTGGTACTTCGTGCTGCCGGAGGTGGTCCCGACCCGGATCGGCGACGCGATCAAGCAACTGCCCGACGCGCCGTTCTACACGGCAGTGGTGTGCCTCGGGTTCTTCACGGCCTCCCGCGTGGCCGAGCAGGTCCGCGCCGGCATCCAGTCGCTGCCGCGCGGCCAGGGCATGGCCGGCACCGCGATGGGCTTCACCACCTACCAGACCTACCGCCACGTGCTGCTCCCCAACGCCTACCGGATCATCCTGCCGCCGATGACGTCGGAGTTCCTCAACAACCTCAAGAACACCTCCGTGGCGCTGACGATCGGCCTCCTGGAACTGACCGCCCGGGCCCGCTCGATGCAGGAATTCTCCTTCCAGGTGTTCGAGGCGTTCACGGCGGCCACCCTGCTCTACGTCGTCGTCAACCTGGTGGTCGTCACGGCGGCGACCTTCCTGGAGAAGGCGGTCGCCATCCCCGGCCAGCGCTGAGGGCCACCCGCTTCCTATCCTCCGCCGTCCGACGGCCACCGCGAACAGGCCCCGATGCTCTCGAATTTCGACTTCAACGTCATCCTGTCGTCCCTGCCCTACCTGTTCGGACAGGGCATGGTCTTCACCGTGACCCTCACCGCCATGGCGGCCGCGGGCGGTGTGGTCATCGGTACGCTGCTGGCGATGGCGCGGCTCTCGGGCATCCCGGGCCTCAGCCACCTCGCCAAGGGCTATGTCGAGCTGTGCCGCTCGCTGCCGCTCGTGCTGGTGATCTTCTGGTTCTACTTCCTGGTGCCGTATATCGGCGCCTACGTGACCGGGGCCTCGACGCCGATCCAGGTGGGCGCCTTCCCCTCGGCGCTGATCACCTTCATGGCCTTCGAGGCGGCCTATTTCTCGGAGATCATGCGGGCGGGCATCCAGTCGATCTCCAAGGGGCAGACGGCCGCCGCGCAGGCGCTGGGGATGAACTACTGGCAGACCATGGGCAACGTCGTCCTGCCCCAGGCCTTCCGCAACATGCTGCCGCTGCTGCTGACCCAGACCATCGTGCTGTTCCAGGACACCTCCTTGGTCTACGTGCTCTCGCTCACCGACTTCATGGGCGCCGCCTCGAAGGTGGCCCAGCGCGACGGCCGCCTCGTCGAGATGTATATCTTCGCGGCCGTCGTCTATTTCGCGATCTGCTTCTCGGCCTCGTTCCTGGTGCGCCGCCTGCAGCGCCGCGTGGCCATCATCCGCTGACCGACACTGGAGACCGCATCATGACCTCGTCCCCGATGCCGGCCCCGACCGCCGCCGAGCCCGCCCTCGACGCCGCCCACGCGCCCGCGGATGCCGGATTGCAGCCCGGCGGCCTCGTCTCCGGCGTGCCCGCGGCGGCGCCCGGCGAGACGATGATCGCCATCGACAACATCAACAAATGGTACGGCGACTTCCAGGTGCTGACGAACTGCACCACCCGGGTCGCCAAGGGCGAGGTCGTGGTGGTCTGCGGCCCGTCGGGCTCGGGCAAGTCGACCCTGATCAAGTGCGTCAACGCGCTGGAGCCGTTCCAGAAGGGCCAGATCACGGTGGCCGGCACCAAGGTCGCCGACAAGGCGACCAACCTGCCCAAGCTCCGCTCCCGGGTCGGCATGGTGTTCCAGCATTTCGAGCTGTTCCCGCATCTCTCGATCACCGACAACCTCACCATCGCCCAGCGCAAGGTCCTGGGCCGCAGCGCCGAGGACGCCAAGAAACGCGGCCTCGACCTCCTCGCCCGGGTCGGGCTCGGCGCCCACGCGACCAAGTTCCCCGGCCAGCTCTCGGGCGGTCAGCAGCAGCGGGTGGCGATCGCCCGGGCTCTGGCCATGAACCCGGTGGTGATGCTGTTCGACGAGCCGACCTCCGCCCTCGACCCCGAGATGGTCGGCGAGGTGCTGGACGTGATGGTGGAACTCGCCAAGGAGGGCATGACCATGATGGTCGTGACCCACGAGATGGGATTCGCCCGCAAGGTCGCCGACCGGGTGATCTTCATGGATCGCGGCGAGATCGTCGAGGACGCCAAGAAGGAGGACTTCTTCGGCAGCCCCCGCTCCGAGCGGGCGCAGACGTTTCTGTCGAAGATCCTGCAGCACTGAGGGCTTCGCTTCGGTTCACGACCGAATACGCGGAGCACGCCTGACAGGCACCGTTCTCGACGAGGCGGAAGACCTGTTCCGTCGTCTGCTCGAAAGCGTCGATTGTTCCGTGTGGGTTGGTCCGCTGGACGACCCCGCTCTGTCAGGCCGCTTGAATCGGAGCATGGCCTGCAAGACGATGCCGCACGGGAATCGGAGCCCTGAGCCGTTGCGGGGTCTGCCGAACGGTGCGGCTCGAAACGATGGTGCCCCCACCACGGAGTGTGCCGGGCTTTCCGGACGCCGTGCGGGTGCGGCCGAAGACATCCCGATCAGGCGGCGGGTTGCGAGTGCGCTGGAAGGACGCAAACGGCGGGATCTACGAATGGGACTGCCAGCATGGGCATGTCGAGAAGTACGATGCGCGCGGGAGCCATCTGGGTGCGTTCGACGCGGTCACCGGTGAGCCGGTTTCACGGGCCGACAGCACGAGGCGCGTAGAGCCATGAACCTCGGACATATCGTGGCTGGATACGATAAGGGCACCGAACGCCTGACGATCGAACACGACGTTCCAGCCTCGATCTTCGAAGAGGTGCGAAGTCTCGCAAAAGTGCCCGACACGGATCGGCATGCCCTCGGCTCGTACCCGCTCAGTGTCTCCGCAATACGTAGACTTGCCCTGAGACTACCGGCTCCGCTCAATGTCGATGCCTACGACTGGTACTTGGAGCCTGTCGCATCCGAGGCCTGACGTTACGCAGGACATCTGCTCCAAACGTAGCGCCCTGCAGTCGATCCCGATCGCGCCGCCATCGGGCTGCGCTCCAAGTCCCCGATCCCTCGCAATCGCCTGCGCCAAAGCCGTGTCGGCTTCGGCCCCGAGGGCCGTTCTAACCCAGCGCCGCCTGCGCCGCCCGGTACTCCCGCCCGTGCCGGCAATAGCCCTCGACGATGCGGATCATCATGGCGCGCTTCCCGGCGTCGAGGGGGGCGAGGATCCGGGCCGGCCGGCCGCCCCAGAGGTAGCCGGCCTCGAGGATCTGGCCGGGATCGGTGGTGGCGCCGGCGGCCAGCATGACGTCGTCGGCGATCAGGGTGCCGGTGGCGATGGTCGCGCCGATGCCGATCAGCGCCCGAGCGCCGATCCGGCAATCGGCGATGCGGACGTTGTGGGCGATGGTGGTGTCGCGGCCGATCACCACCCCCTCGGCCCGGGTGCGGATGACGGTGTTGTCCTGGATGTTGGTGTCGGCGCCGACTACGATCGGACCGACCTCGGCGTTGAGATCGCAGCAGAACAGCACGCTCGCCCCGGCCCCGAGGCTCACCCGTCCGCGCAGGCGCGCGGTGCGCGCCACGAACACGCTCGCCTCGACCTCCGGCGCGTCGCAGGGCGGGAGGGCGGGCCCGTCGCCCATGCGCTCCCGCAGCCGCTCGGCCAGCTCGGCGACCTCCTCGGGCGCGACCGGGCGGCTCTGACGCGCCGGGCTGCCGGCATAGGCATAGCCGCCGGGCAGGTGCGTCCGGGGGAACACCGTCGCGCCGGCCTCGATCACCGTGCCGTCGCCGATCTCCGCCCCGTCGAGGATCACCACGTCGTCCTCGATCACCACGTCGGAACCGACCGTGCAGGCATGCACGACGCTGTTGCGCCCCACCGTGACGCGGTCGCCGACTTGGGTGCCGTGCGTCAGGGTGGCGATGTGCACGGTCGAGCGGTGGCCGAGCCAGAACCGATCGCCGAGGGCGACCGCCTGCCCGTCCGCGCGGATCACCGCCTCGTCGCCGATCCAGGCCTGCGCGCCGATCCGGGCGGCGCCGATCACCGTGCTGCCGCGGCCGCACCAGACGGGACGGCTCGCGAAATCCGGCTGCACGCCGTCGTAGGGCAGGATCAGGTCGGGGGTCACGCGGACATTCTCCTCCACCGCGGGCCGGGCCCGCAGGGCGCGACGGACCGTCTCATATAGCGGCAGGACCGCGTGTGACAGGCGCGGGGCTGGTCGGCACCGCCGCGGATACCTATGGATCAGGACATGAGTGCGCCCGTTCCGAGCGTCGGCATCCAGGCCGAGCCCTTCGACACCGCTGCCGAGATCGCCCGCGTGGGCGCCGAACTCGGCGGCCGGGCCGGGGCCGTCGTCACCTTCACCGGCCTGTGCCGCGACGAGGACGGGCGGCTGGCGGCCCTCGAACTCGAACACTATCCCGGCATGGCCGAGGCCGAGATCCTCCGGGTCGCCGAGGCGGCCATGGCGCGCTGGCCGCTCCAGGCGCTGCGGGTGGTCCACCGCCACGGTCTGGTGCGCCCGGGCGACGGCATCGTGCTGGTGGTCACCGCCGCGAGCCACCGGGTCGCGGCGTTCGAGGCCGCGGATTTCCTGATGGACTATCTCAAGACCCGGGCGCCGTTCTGGAAGCGCGAGCACCTCGCCGACGGCACCACCGGCGGTTGGGTCGCGGCGACGGCCCGGGACGAATCCGCGGCCGAGCGCTGGACCTGAGGGCGCTACACGATCAGCGCGTTGAGCAGCACCGCGACCGCCGCCCCGACGAGGGAGATCCCCAACAGCGTCACGCTGCTGAGCTGATCGCCGGTATCGACGGTCCGGCCCGGGCCGAGGGAGCGGGACGGGGTGTCGCCGTAGGTGCTCATGCGGTCTCTCCTGATCGGGACGCCGCCCGGGATCTGGCCGCGCCGCCGGACAACGCGCGGATCGCCGTCCGGTCCCCGGCCGCCGCGCACAGATCCCGCCGGTGCGGCCCTTGACCCGGGAGGGCCCGCGGCGTTCGTGAGCCCGCGGCGCAGGAGCGAAGATGTCGGACAAGAAGTTCAAGGAACTGGACGGCCCGGTTGGGCCCTGGCGCGGGACGGCGCCGCTCGCCGCCTCGGGGATCGCCGTGGTGTGCTTCGTGGCGATGCTGGCGCTCGCCTGGATGTCGGTGGGCACATTGCTGCTGATCTTCGCCGGCGTGCTCCTCGGCGTGTTCCTCGACGGCCTGACGCGCGGGCTCGGCCGGGTCCTGCCCCTGCCGCGGGCCGTGCGGCTGTCGGTGGCCAGCCTCGCGGTGGCGGTGGCGGTGATCGGTTTCGGCAGCTACGGCGGCGCCACCGTCGTGCAGCAGGGCCGCGACCTCGGCACCACGATCAAGGACCAGGCCGGCACGGTGTCGAGCTGGCTGTCCGAGCGCGGCATCGACGTGCCGAGCCTCGCGCCCCAGGGCGGGGCCAAGGACGGCTCGACCGAGCCCGGCCAGAAGGAGGGCGGCCTCGCCGGCCTCGCCTCCGGTCTCCTGAAGGGCGGCGGCTCCATCGTGTCGGATGCCGGCAGCGTCCTCGGACCGGCCGCGGCCGTGATCCTGGGTCTGTTCGACGCCCTCGGCAACCTGCTGGTGATCGCCTTCCTGGGCCTGGCCTTCGCGGCCGATCCCGCGGCCTACCGGGACGGGGTGGTCCGGTTCGTGCCGCCCGCGAAGCGCTGGCGCGCGTCTCAGGTCCTCGACGGGGCCGGCGAGACCCTGCGGCACTGGCTGTTCGGCCAGCTGATCATCATGGCGGTGATCTTCCTCTGCACCTGGGCGGGCCTCGCCTTCCTGGGGCTGGGCGGCGCGCTGATCCTGGGGCTCCAGGCGGGCCTGCTCGCCTTCGTGCCCACGGTCGGGCCCCTGGTGGCGGGCCTCGTGATCATCCTGGCCGCCCTGGCGTCGGGCACCAAGGCGGTGATCGGCGCGGTGGGCGTCTATCTGGCGGTGCAGTGCCTGGAGAGCTACGGCCTGACGCCGTTCATCCAGAAGCGGGCCCTGGACATCCCGCCGGCCACGATCTTCGCCGGGCAGCTGATCCTCGGGGTGATCTTCGGGCTCTGGGGCATCGCCCTGGCGTTGCCGATGATGGCGGTGATCAAGGTGCTGCTGGAGCAGCTCTACGTGGAGGATACGCTCCACGAGCAGCCGGCCGCCTGAGCGGAGGGACGCGCCGCCGTCAGCCGCGCAGCGCGTCCTCGATCGTCCGGGCGACGGCGAGGGCGCGGCCGTCGTCGCCGAACCGGCCGATCACCTGCACGCCCACCGGCAGGCGCTGGCCCGGCACCGGCACGTTCACGCAGGGCACGCCCATCAGCGTCCAGAGCTGGTTGAAGCGCGGGTCGCCCGTGGACGCCAGGGTCGCGGGCGCCGGGCCGGGGGCCGAGAAGGTCAGGAGCGCGTCGTAATCGGCGAAGAGCCCCTTCAGCACCCGGCGCGCGTGGTGGCCGTGGCGGCGGGCATCGTCGTAGGTGGCCGGGCTGATCGCGGCCCCGGCGTCGAGATGCGCCCGCACCAGGGGCGGCAGCGCGTCGGCCTGCGTGTCGTACTCCCAGGCGAGCGCCAGCCGGCCCTCGTAGTCCTGGATGAAGCGGTGGCGGTCCCAGGCCTGGGCCAGCTCCGCCGGCAGGACGAGGTCGCTCACCCGCGCCCCGGCGCGCTCCGCCGCCTGCCGGGCGAGAACCAGCGCCGCCTCGGCCTCCGGCTCCGGCGCCGCGGCGAAGTCCTGCCGCACGAGGCCGATGCGGGGCGCCGAGCCTGACGCGGCCCGTTCGATCTCCGGGCGGCCGGTGACCAGCGCCAGGGCGTGGGCGACGTCCGCCACGCCGGCGGCGAACAGCCCGACCGTGTCGAGCGCCCACGAATAGGTCTTCACGCCGACCGTGGGGATCAGCCGGAACGACGGCTTCACGGCGGCGCAGCCGCAAAAGCTCGCCGGCCGGATCACCGACCCCGCCGTCTGGGTGCCGAGCGCCAGCGGCAGCATCCCGACGCCCACGGCCGCGGCCGAGCCCGCCGAGGAGCCGCCCGGCGTGTGGCCGGGATCGTGCGGGTTGACCGTCTCGGTCGGGTCGCTGCTGGCGAAGGCCGTGGTGGTGGTCTTGGCGAGGGGGACGGCGCCGAGCCGCCGCAGGCGCGCCACCACCGCGGCGTCGCCCCGGGGCCGCCAGCCCGCGTAGATCGACGAGCCCATCTGGGTCGGCAGGCCGGCGCTGTCGATGATGTCCTTCACGCCGACCGCGATCCCCGCGAGGGGGCCCGCCTCCGGGATCGCCGGGGCCTCGTCGAGGGTGACCAGGGCACGCAGCCCCGGTTCCCGCGCGGCGATCTCGGCGCGGCACAGGTCGATGGCGCCTGCCGGCGTCAGGGTGCCGGCGGCGATGCGGGCGCGGAGGTCGAGGAGCGAGAGCATAATGCATTCAGTCCCCGGGCCGCCGCCCTGTCAACCGGGACGCCACAGGCCGCGCCATTCCCGAAACGCCGTTGACGAACGCTTTACGGGAAAGTGCGCATCGTCCGCGTCATGTGGCGTGGCGTATCCCTGTTCTCTGCCCTGGCGCTGTTCGGCGCTGGGCTCACCGCGTGCTCGATCAACCACTTCGAGCGGCGCGACCCGTGGCGCGACCAGGCGGAGCAGGTCTGCCTGGCCAAGAAGCTCGTCGAGCCCTCGGAGTTCATCACGCCCGTCGCGGCGATGGACGGGCCCGGGCCGTGCGGCATGCAGCAGCCCTTCCGGGTGACGCGGCTCGCGGGCGGTTCGGTCCTGATGAAGCAGCGGATGACCCTGGGCTGCCCGGCGCTCGCCGAGGCCGAGGCGTGGCTCGCCGACACGATCCAGCCGGCCGCCAACCTGTATTTCGGCGTGGCGGTCGCCGAGATCAACGCCGGCTCCTATTCCTGCCGCGGCCGCAACAACCAGCCCGGTGCCAAGCTCTCCGAACACGGCTTCGGCAACGCGATCGACGTCATGTCGGTCAAGCTCGCCGACGGCCACGTGATCACCGTCAAGGGCGGCTGGCGCGGCACGGAAGCCGAGCAGGGCTTCCTGCGCGAGATCTTCCTCGGCGCCTGCCAGCGCTTCACCACGGTCCTGGCCCCGGGCTCGAACGTGTTCCACTACGACCACATCCACGTCGACCTCGCGCGGCACGATCCGCGGGGGTTGAAGCGGATCTGCCAGCCGCTGATCAAGTTCACCCCGCAGCTCGGGACCGGCGTCGAGCGGCCCCTGTCCCGGCCGGTTCCGCCGCCGCGCCAGCCCGCCGCCCCCCAGGCACCCGTGGATGTCGAGGAGGACGATCCCTACGGCCTGTCGCCGATGTCGAAGGCCGCGAGCCCGACCCAGGTCGCCCGCGCCCCGGCGCGCCCGCCCGCCGCCTCGGCCTATGCGTCCGCCCCGCCGGTGCGGACGGCCCCGCGCGTCGCCACCGCCGCCCCGGACGAGCCCGCGCAGGAGTACGACGAGCCGCTGCAGCTCGGCGCACCGCCGCCGAGCACGGGGCCGATCTACTGAGCGGCGGGCGCTGGCCCGAACACGGCGCTCAGGCGGCCGCGCCGACGGTGTCGGCCATCCGTGCCCGGCGGGCGCCCATGGGCAGCGGCGGGCCCGTGGTCGTGTCGCGGGCGGTCTGGTGCTCCAGCTCGGCGTTGATCTCGCCGCCCAGCAGGACGATCGTCGAGGAGATCCAGATCCAGGTCATGAAGCCGATCACCGCGCCGAGCGAGCCGTAGGTCTCGTTGTAGGTGCCGAAATTGGCGACGTACCAAGAGAACAGCAGCGACGCCGCAAGCCAGAGCAGGCCCGCGACCATGCTGCCGACGCCGACCCAGCGCCAGCGGGCGTTCTCGCGGCTCGGTCCGAAGCGGTAGAGCACCGACAGACCGCCAAGGAGCACAATCAGGATGGCCGGCCAGCGCAGGGCCGCGAGCAGCCACGCGGTGGAGCCGAGCCCCAGGTAGTTCAGTACCACCGGCACCACCACGATCGCGTTGAGCGCGATGATGATGAACAGCAGGGCGCCGACCGTGAAGGTGAGGGAGCGGAGGTTCAGCCAGAAGAAGTTCCGCTTCTCCTCCTCCTCGTAGACGACGTTCAGCGCATCGAACATCGCCTTCATGGCGGCGTTTGCGCTCCAGATCGACAGGAGCAGGCTGGAGAAGAAGGTGATGCTGAGCGAGCCGCTGCCCTTGGCGGCGATCCGTTTGACCTGGTCGCCGATCAGCTCGACCGCCCCGGTGGGAAGCACCGCGTGCAGCTGCGCCAAGTGGTCGTTGATGACGGTCACGTCGGCGAACAGGCCGTAGCAGGTCACCAGCGCGGCGATGGCCGGGAACAGCGACAGCAGCGTGTAGAAGGTCACCCCCGCCGCGACCGCCAGCACCCGGTCCTTGTTGAACTCCAGATAGACGCGGACGGCGATGTCCTTCCAGCCGGACCGCGTCATCTCGGCGGGGCTGTCGGCGGCGCGGCCGCGTTCCGGCTGGGTCGCGGCCGTGAGCTGCGCGGCGCGTCCCGAGATCGAGCGCGCACCGGCCGCGGCGCCCTTGAGCGGGCTCCCGAGGGGACCCTCGGGGGAGTCCGCCGGAGCGCCGGTCACTCCGGATGGATCCCGTGCGGCGGACGGTTCGGCATCGGCGCGCAGGGCCGGTGAGCCCCCGCGCCGGGGCGATGCCGCCAGCGCGACCAGCGCGGAGCCGAGCATCAGGATCCACAGGACCGAGCCGGTATCCGGCTGTCCGCTCGATTGCGTGGTCGACGGGGGCATGGATCGGGAAGGGCCGTGCGCGCGGAACTGCCGCGCTCTGACGCTTCAAACGTCGAGCCGGGGCCGCCGTTCCGCGCGGATCCGCGCCGGAGGCGGGGACGCCGGCGGCCTCCGCGCGTTGTGCCCGTTATGCGCGATCAGCCACGCCTCGGATTCTGCTGCAAGTTCGTCCTGGACGAGCCGCCCGGCACCCACGCCACCCTCAAGGCGGAGCGCGACGCGACGCTCCACATGAACCTGACCAGCGTGACGATGGCCCACCTCGCCAAGCTGGAGCCTGCGGCCCGGCGGACGAAGCTCTCCGGCCTGGTGGCCCACAACCTCGACGCCCTCGCCCGCCAGATCGCCTGGGTCGGCGCCCGTCCGCCGCTGGAGCGCCTGCTGCGCATGGCGAGCAACGTCCTGCCGGGTTACACCCATCCGATCGCGCGCGGCCTCTATGCCGAGCCCGAGCTGGCCGCCCTGGTGGAGCGCGGCCTTGCGGAGGCCGGCGCCCTGGCGCGCCGCCTCGGCGTGCGCCTCAGCTTCCATCCGGGCCCGTTCTGCCTGCTGGCGAGCCGGAACCCGGCGGCGATCGAGAACGGGCTGTCGGAGCTCGACTACCACGCCGAGATCTTCGACCGCATGGGCTATGGCGGCGGCTGGCACCCGCACGGCGCCCACATCAACATCCATGTCGGGGCGGGCGATCCGGGCGTCGACGGGTTCCGCGCCACCCTGTCCCGGGCCTCCCGCGTCGCGCGCGACCTCGTCACGGTGGAAAACGACGAGAACGTCTTCGGCCTCGACGCCGTGCTGCGGCTCGCCGACGTGGTCCCGGTGGTGCTCGACCTGCACCACCACTGGGTCCAGAGCGGCGGCGAATACCTCGAGCCGGACGAGCCCCGGATCGCCCGGGTGCGGGACTCCTGGCGGGGGGTGCGGCCGGTGGCCCATATCAGCGTCTCGCGCGAGGCGGTCTCCGCCGATTGCGGCCCCGACGCCCTGCCGGACTTCCCGGCCCTGCGCACCGCCGGCCATGCCGTTCGCGACCTCGCCGCCCATTCCGACATGATGTGGAACCGGGCGGTGAACGATCTGGTGGCCCGCCACCTCGTCTGGGCCGATTTCGAGATCGAGGCCAAGGCGAAGAACTGGGCCTCCATGCAGATCGCCCGCCAGATCCTGGACCTGGACCGGGCGCGCCCGATCGCGGCGGAATGACGGGGGGCCTCGACGCCTCTCCCGGACCGCTCTAGGCATCCCGCCATGAAGACCGCCGATTGCGACATCCTGATCGTCCCGGGGCTCGGAGGCTCGGAGGAGGGTCACTGGCAGGCCCGCTGGGCGGGGCGCCTCGGCACGGCGCGCCTGGTGGAACAGGACCAGTGGCACGCCCCGACGCCCGAGGCGTGGTGCGGCCGCATCGCCGAGGCGGTCGCGGCCGCGACGCGGCCGGTGATCCTGATCGCCCACAGCCTCGGCGTGGTGGCGTGCGTCGAGGCGGTGCCGCGGTTTCCCGCCGGCCGCGTGCGCGGCGCCCTGTTCGTCTCCGTCCCGGACGTGGAGGAGGCGCAGGACCTGCCGGATTCGGTGCGCGCCTTCGCGCCGATCCCGCGGGACCCCCTGCCCTTCCCGTCGCTCCTCGTCGCCAGCCGGACGGATCCCTATTGCCGCTACGACCGCGCCGACGATTTCGCCCATGCCTGGGGGGCGCTCACGGTCGACGCGGGCGAGGCCGGCCACATCAACGCGGCGAGCGGGCACGGGCCCTGGCCCGAGGGGCTGATGCGGCTCGCCGGGTTCCTCAAGGGGCTGTAGGCGGCGCGTTAACGCGTCGTTTACCGTCGCCGCCTTCAGTGGCGGCACGGGCGGTCCTTCGTCCCGAAGCCGCCCCTGGAGAGCACCGTGACGCGCAAAGAGCTTCTGGAACGCCTGGACGTCGTGCAAGCCGCCCTCGGGCCGCGGGCCCACAGCAACTTCAACAGCTCGCTGTTCAACGACGTCGCACTGCTCAAGCGGATCGAGGCTTTCGAGGCCAAGCTCGGCGAGCCCGAGAAGCCGAAGGTGGCCGACTACACCGGAAACATGTTCTCCCGCATCGCCAACCGCCGCGCCGCTGCGGCCGGGAAGTAGCCGGTCGAGAGCGCCTATTTCGGCTCGGCCTCGGCCGCGCGCAGAAGCTCACCGACGACGTCGGCGAGCCGCGGCGGCGCCTCCCGCACGAAGGGCAGCGGCCGGCAGACGTTGAGGGCGGCCAGGCCGAACCGGGCGGTCATCAATCCGTTGAGGACGCCCTCCCCCAGCTTCGCCGAGACCCGGGCGGCGATCCCCAGACCGAGCACCTGCTGCATCACGCTCTCGCCCACCGCCATCCCGCCGGTGATGGTGAGATGCGCCACGGCGGCGCGCGCCAGGCGCAGGAAGCCGAGGAAGCCCGGGCGACCGCCGTAGATCGCGGCGATCCGGCGCAGCAGCCGCACCGCCGCGAAGACCACGAAGGCCACGTCCACGATCGCCCGCGGGCTCAGCGCCGTCACCGCCGAGACCTGCTTGGCGGCAGCCGCAATGGCGTTGCGCGCCTGCCGGTCGAGGCCTGCCAGCAGCTCGTGCTCGGCGAGGCCGATCCGGTCGTCCACGTCGAGGATCGCATCGGCCGCGGCGTCGATCCGCGCCCGGCCGGCCGACAGGGCGTCGCGGTCGGCGTAGAAGGCCGACAGCGCCTGCACCACCGCCTGGGCGCCGGTATGGTCCCGGCTGCCCAGGGCGTCGATGGCGGACTGGCGCAGCCGCTCGATCTTGCGCTCGCGCCGCAGCCCGGCGAGTTCCCGCACGACGATGGCCAGGAGCGCCAGCCCGGCGAGGGCGAGCAGGACCAGCGCCACCCAGCCGAGCCACGGCGCGGCCTGGAACAGGTCGGCGATCATCCGCTCGACCGACAGGCCGATGCCGAGGGACACCAGGCCGCCGACCGCCGACAGGAACAGCCCGCCCCAGGGCGAGCGCCGCCGCGGCGCCACCGGCACCGCGACGCCGTCGGCGGCGTCGACGATCTCGAAGGGCTCCTCCACGATCCGCGCCTGCGGCGGCCGGGCGGCGAGCGGCGTCGTGGTGACGCTCGGCTCGACGGACGGCTCGGGCGTGATCCGGAAGGCCCGGGGTTTCTGGCCGGGGGTCATGGCTCAGAGCTCCTGTCGATGCCGCAGAGGGGGGAGGGAAACGCGCGCATCCGAGCGAGCACTCCGGAACTCCGCGCGCGTCCTCACGCCAGCTTGTCCCCGATCAGGAACTGCATGGCCCGGTCCAGCCGGATCTGCGGCAGGTGCCCGGGCCGGCCGAACCCGTCGGGCCGCACCAGCGGCGGCCGGAAGCGCGGGAAACGGAGCGAGCCGGGCTCCACGGCGCCCTCCAGCACCGCCTCCGCGCGGGCGGGCAGCTCGCCCGGGAAGATCGCGGCCTCGGCGTTGCCGTCGAAGACCTCGTCGCCCACCATCTCGCCGGCCTCGGGCGTGCCCGCCACCGCCCGGAGGGTCTCGCCGCCGTCGTGGACGGTGGTCTCCCGGGTGGCGCGCACGGAGGCCAGCGCGACGGTGCCCACCCGGGCGCCCGCCGCCTCGGTGCGCCGCATGGCCCGGGACACGAGCAGCCGCAGCAGCGCGTCGAGGCGGTCGTGGCTCGTCTGGTGGAGGTGGTCGGCTTTCGTGGCGGCAAACAGCACCCGGTCAGCCCGGGGGGCGAACAGGCGCGACAGCACCGTGTTGCGGCCGATGTTGAGGCTGAGCAGGACCGCGTCCAGCGCCTCCTCCAGCTCCGCCAGGGCGGTCGGTCCCGCATCGACCGCGGAGAGCACGTCCACCAGAACGATCTGCCGGTCGACGCGCTGGAAATGGTCCCGGAAGAACGGCGTCACGACCTTGGCCTTGTAGGCCTCGAAGCGCCGCTCCATCAGCCCGGCGAGGCTGTCGGGCGCGATCGTTTCGGTCAGGCCGTCGAGCGGCGCGAAGGTGAGCGCCGGGGAGCCGGCCAGGTCGCCGGGCATCAGGAACCGTCCCGGGGGCGTCGTGGCCACCGATTCCGGGCCCGCGCGCAGGCCCGCGAGGTAGGCCTTGAAGGCGTCGCTCGCCCGCTCGGCCGCGACCTCGTCGAGGGGGCCGTTCGGGTCGAAGCCCTTGAGCGCGTCGAGCCACGCCGCCGCGACCGGGGCGCGGCCGGGCCGCCGGGTGCCGTTGATCGTCGCCCGGGACCAGGCGGTGTAGCCGGTCTCGATCAGCGCGAGGTCGAGGAGCCATTCGCCGGGATAGTCGACGACGTCGAGCATCAGGGTCGCGGGTCCGGTGCGCCAACCGCCCGCGCGCTCGTAATCGATCTCCAGGCGGAACTGGCTGATCCGGTCGGTGGAGCGCGGCCAGCGCCTGGCCTCGGTGAGCGTGGCGAAATGCTCCTCGAAGGGGAAGCGCGGCACGTCGTCGTCCGGCTGCGGCACGAGTCGCGCGCGGCGCAGGCGCCCCTCCTGCGCGGGCGCGAAGGCCGGCAGCGCGTGCGTCTCAACGAGGTGGTGGATCAGCGCCGTCGTGAAGACGGTCTTGCCCGAACGCGCGAGCCCCGTGACCCCGAGCCGGAGCGTCGGCTGGATCAGGAAGTCGTGCGAGGCTTCGGCGAAGGCTTTGACGGCCGAGCCGGCGCGCGCGGCAAGGTCGGTCAGGGGCACGGGCGGGCTCGTCGTGAGGGGAACAGGCCGGGCAGAGGTGGCGCGGACCGGGCCGAACCGCAAGGCTTGACGCTATCGCGGCGCGTTGTCGGCGGCCGGCGTGAAGGCCCCCAGCCGGGCGATCGCTCCGGCGACCAGGTCCGGACCGGCCCTGAGCGTGCCGAGTTCCACCGCCGACATCGCCAGCATCACCGGCGCGAGATTGGCGCGCGGCGCTCCGTCCGGCCCGAACAGGTCGAGATCGTCGCCGGGCTTCAGTCCGACGCTGCCGCTGATGCGGGCGGCATAGGCCTGGATCCGCACCTCGTCGCCCGTGCAGAGCGGGGCCGGCAGGCGCAGGTCGAGGAGCGGCAGACCGCCCGCGATGGCCGGCAGCAGCGCGGATTCCGCCACCATCCGGTCGGCATTCGGCACCCTCTGATCCGCCTTCCGGTCGAGGAGCGCCGCCGGGTCTGAGACGCCCCGGGCCGTGCGCCCCCGCGCCGGCCCGGCCGGCGGGGCGATGCCGACCGCGATGTCGGGGATCGGCTGGAGCGCCGCGACATGCGGCACCGCGGCCGGGCGGCGGGCGGCACGACCCGCCATCCGGGCGAGCGGCGACCAGGGCTGCACCCGCAGGGCCGCCCTGCCCCGGGGCGCCCCGCCGGGCCTGTGCCCTGCGAGGAAGCGGGCGCGCAGGGTCCGGCCGAGGCCCCGGGGGGCGAGCGCCGCCGAGACGGCGGATGCCGGCGCGCCCCGTCCGGGCCGCGCCGGGGCGAGCCGGCACTCCGAGGGAGCCCAGCGCCGCACGATGGCGAGCGCCGTGCGGCGGCCGTAATCGCGATAGTAGCGCCGCAGCAGGCTCGCCGCCGCGTCGGCGCCGTCGGCGAGGGTGGCGAAGGCGGTGTGGCCCTCCCCGTCGGCGCCGATCTCGCCGGGCCAACGGGCCGACTTGATGCACCAGCCGTTGTTGAGCCGCACGCAGCGCGCCACGTAGGGCGGATCGTCCGCCAGCGAGGCAGTGACCGCCAGCGCCCGGGGCGTCAGCGCGGCGCCGGTCTGCGCGTGCCAGTTGCTGACGGAGCGCGTCGCGGGATCGAAGCGCGGGGGCGGGCTTTCCGCCGGGGCGGCGGTCGCCGCGAGGGGAGGCAGGGCGCGCCGCCAGGCATCGGCGCCGGCCTCCGCGCCGGGAACCAAGGTCGTGACCAGGATCAGGGCGTTCAGCAGCACGCGGACAGGTCCCGGTGGGGTCCCGGCGCCGCAACGCGGTCCGCCCCCGCGCGGCGGGGAGCGGGAGACCGCGTGCGCCGCCCCGCCCTCACGGGTTCAGCACCTTGAGGGCCGCCTCGTGCAGCCGCGGATCACCGGCCGCGACGACGCGCCCGCCGGCGGCGGCGGGGCCGCCGTCCCATGCGGTGACGCGGCCCCCCGCACCCTCGACGATCGGGATGAGCGCGACGATGTCGTAGGGCTTCAGTCCCGCCTCGACCACGAGGTCGATCTGGCCGGCGGCCAGCATGCAATAGGCGTAGCAATCGGTGCCGTAGCGCGACAGCCGCACCTGCCCTTCCAGCGCCCGGAAACGCTCGGCCTCCGCGCCGGCCGCGAACAGCCGCGGATCGGTGGACGCGAGGATCGCCTGGGTGAGATCCGCGCAGCGGCGCGTGCGCAGGGTGCGCTCGCCGGAGGGCGCGCGCAGGCGGGCGCTGCGCCCGTCCCCGGTGAAGCGCTCGGCCAGATAGGGTTGGTGCATCAGCCCGCGCACCGGCACCCCGTTGCGGGTGAGCCCGATCAGGGTCCCCCAGGTCGGCAGCCCCGCGATAAAGGCGCGGGTGCCGTCGATCGGATCGAGGACCCAGACGCATTCGGCGTCGATGCGCTCCGCGCCGAATTCCTCGCCGAGGATGCCATGGCCCGGGAAGGTCTGGCCGATCATCGCCCGCAGGACGACCTCGGCGGCCCGGTCGGCCTCGGTGACCGGATCGAAGGGCGCGCCTCCGCGGGCCTTGTCGTCGAGGCCGAACTGAGCGCGGAAGAAGGGCAGGATCGCCTTCCCGGACGCGTCCGCGAGGTCGTCCATGAACCGCCCGAGTTCAACGACACTCATCGGCTCTCTTCCCTGTTGGACCCGCGGGCCGCCCGGCCATACGGCCGCCGCCCGACGAAGCCGGGGTGCGGCCCCGCCCGTCAAGCCCCCTCGGCTCATGCCCCGGCCGGCGCCGGTCGGCGCGACGTCCCGTCCCGGATGTCCGGAGCCGCGCCGGCTCCGGTCTCGGCGGCGGCCGACTCCTGAGCGGCCGACTCCTGCGCGGCCGCCAGAACCGCCTCGATGGCCTCGCGCAGCGATCCCACCTGTCCGTCCGCCTCCGCGGCGCGTCCCGGTCCGCCGGCCGCCCGGCTGGCCGGACCGTCCCGGGTCAGCCAGAGCCCGAGCAGAATCGGGACGCCGGCCATCCGGCCCTTCAGGCGACGGACCAGCCGGCGCAGGTGGGTCGGCTCGCCGTCGAGCGCCAGGGAGACCACGCAGCCCATGCGCGCCGGACCCGGCTCGAAACGCCCGATCCGCACCGAGGCCGTCTCGGCGAAGGGAACCGTCCGGACGCCGAGGCCGCGCTTCTCCAGGATCTGCGCCAGGATGGCGGTTGCGGCCTCGTCCAGGAAGCCGCGCCCGGCGACGCACAGCACCGCGCCCTGGCGCGTCCAGGCCGCGGGCAGCGCCTCGGGGGGCGGACCCACCGGGAGCGGGCTGCAGGCGCCCCCCGCGCCGTCGGCCGCCGCGCCTGTCGCCGCGTCGCTGCGCTCGGACAGGTCGGCGATCAGCTCGGCGAGCGCCGCACGCATCGCGCCCTTCTGTCGTGTGGTCAGCACCCCCCGGGCCGCGTCGCGGGCGGCGAGTTCCAGCGCCTTGAGGACCACCTCGTCGTAGTAGGACGACAGCGCGCAGTGCTGCAGGATCAGTTCGGCATGCCCCAGCACCTCCTCGGAATCCCCCGCCAGGATCCGCTGGTAGAAGTTCTGCACCGGCGTGAGCGCAGGCCTGTCGCCGAACAGCACGTCCAGGAACTCCAGGTGCTCGACGTGGCGCCCGAGCACCACGAGGCAGACCGTGAGCGGCGTCGACAGCAGCAGGCCGACAGGCCCCCACAGCCAGGTCCAGAACAGCGCCGAGACCAGCACCGCGAAGGGCGAGAGGCCGGTGGACTGCCCGTAGAAGATAGGCTCGAAGACCTGGCCGGTGAGCGGCTCGAGGATGACGAACAGGATCGCCACCGCGATCATCATGTTCCAGCCGGGATCGACCGCCGCGGCGAGCGCCATCGGCAGGGTCGCCGACAGGACGGCGCCGAGATAGGGTACGAAGCGCATCAGGGCCGAGAAGATCGCCCAGAGCACCGGATTGGGCACGCCGATCACGTAGAGGCCGACGCCGATCACGATGCCGAAGGCGGCGTTGAGGGCGAGCTGGACCACGAAGTAGCGGCTCAGCCGCCGGGCGGCGTCGTCGATCGCCACGGTGGTGCGATGCAGGTCGCTCGATCCCGCGAGGCGGATCATCCGGTCGCGCAGATCCTCGCGCTGCATCAGCACGAACAGCAGCACCACGAAGACGATGCCCACGGTCGCCAGCGGATGCATCACCGGCGACAGCACGGTGCCGAGCGTCTCGAGCGGGCCCGGCTGGGAGGCCGCGACCTCGACCAGGACGGGCTTCGGCGCGTCCGACGGCGGGGCTGCCGGTGGCGTCGCCGCGCCGGCGGCGTCCTTGCCGCCGCCGTGAAGCGCCCGCCCGATATTGGCGACGTAGCCGGTCAGGTGTCCCACGGGCGAGTCGCGCAGCCCGTCGATCTTGCGCTCGATGGTGGCGCGGTAGCGCGGCACGTCGCCCGCGAGGTCGGCCGCCTGGATGCCGATCAGGGTCGCCAGGGCGGCGACGATGCCCAGGGTCAGGAGGACGCTGATTCCGACCGCCGCCAGCCGCGGCAGGCGCAGGCGCCGGAGGCGGCTCACCAGCGGCGTCAGCACGAAGGACAGGAGCAGCGCGATCGCGATCGGGATGAAGATCTCGCGGCCGAAATACAGGGCCGCGATGATGGTGGCGCCGACCACCACCGGCGACGCCATCGCGGCCCGCGGCGTCTCCGCCGCAGCGATGCGCGTGGGACGCGGCGGGATCAGAGGCGGCTCGAGCCGCGCTGCCGGTTCGACCCCGACCGGGGTTCTGCTTCGCATGCCGTGATCCGCGTCCCGAACGCCACGCGCGGGCGTCCGTCGGGACCAACCGACGCCTCGCGGACGGGGAACGGCACGGCGTGCGAAAACGATCCCGGGGGCTTCGCGGGCCGGTCAGGCCCCCGACACGCCGGCCCGCGCCACCTCGCCGGCATCCTTCAGCTCGGGCAGCGACCAGCACAGCTGCATCACCCGCTTGGCCTGGGAGTCCGGCAGAACCCCGGCGGCGAGGTCGGAGAACTTCGCCTCGAGCTGCGCGTCGGACATCGGCTTCTCCACGCTGCCGATGGCGTGCTCGATGTGCCGGTGGATGGTCCGCCCGTCGTTCAGCGTGACCGTCATGTCGACCTGCGCGGCGTCGATGCCGGGGGTGATCACCGGGTTGACCTTCTGGCGCAGGGCCACCACGCGGGGGTCGTTCACCGCCCGGTCGCTGAACTGCTTCTCGCCGCCCGCCCCCTCCACGAAGGCCACCGCGGCGGCGTGATAGATGCTGAACTTGCCCTCGAGCCCGGTCTTCGGCGCGGTCTTGCCGGTCAATTCCAGCACCAGCGGATGGACCTTGAGGTCGACGCGCTTGATGTCCTCCGGCCGGACGTGGTCCTCGTCGCGGATCTGGATCGCCGCGTCGATCGTCGGGTGCATGACGATGCCGCAGGCGAAGGGCTTGTAGGTGTTCAGCAGCGACTCGTAGCGGCTGCCGAGACCGTCGGTGATCTCGGACCAGTCCTGCTTGGTGGAGATCGTGTTGGCCCAGCCGCGCCGCGCCTCGATCATCCCGTCCGACGAGGTGTAGCCCTTGCCTGCCAGGATCGCCGCGAACAGGCCGTTGGCGGCCGCCCGGCCCGGGTTGAAGCTCTTGTTCATCGAGCCGAAGGATTCGCGCAGACCAACGGGCTGCGAGGCGGCGAGGCCGAGGGCGTAGACCATCTGCTGCTCGGTCAGCCCCATCAGCTTGCCGGCCGCCGCCGCGGCGCCGAACGGCCCGCAGGTGCCGGTGATGTGCCAGCCGGCATCGTAGTGGTTCGGGTACACGGCATTGCCGATGCGGCACTCGGTCTCGATGCCCACCACCAGCGCGTCGAGGAAGGCCTTGCCGGAGACCGGCTTCATCTCGGCACAGGCCAGGATCGCCGAGGCGACCGGTCCGGCCGGGTGGATGATCGTCTTGAGATGCGTGTCGTCGAAGTCGAAGATGTGGCTCGACACGCCGTTGAGGAAGGCGGCATTCATGATGTCGAACCGCTCGGTCCGGCCGAACAGCCCGGCCTGCGGCGGCCCCGAGAACGGCTGCAACGCCGAGACCGCAACGTCCACGGTCTCGTGGTGCGAGCCGCCGATCGCCACGCCGACCCAGTTGAGGAAGCTGCGCACGCCCTCGCGGCGGACTGCGTCGGGCAGCGTGTCGTAGGACGAGGCCAGGATCCACTGGGCGAGGATCTTTGTCACCGGCGGCGGTGGCGCCTTGGCGGCCGGCTTCGCGGCCTCGGCAGCCTGCGCGTCCTGCAGGACGGGCATCGTGAGGGCGAGGCCCGCGGCCCCCATTAGCGAGCGGCGATTCATCGGCATGGCGTTCTCCCGCGCTGGAGCCACCCGCGGCGACCCCGGTTGGTCGACTCCATACTGAATTAAACGCTGCTGTGTCAGGCGACGGGTTTCACCGCACCCGGACTGATACGCGGGCTCAGACGACCACGGGCAGCGCCGGCAATGCGCCGACCCCGAAGACCCGCCGGTAGCGGGCGATCTCATCGGCCGGTCCCTGCGCCTTGGTGGGATTGTCGGAGAGCTTCACGGTCGGGCGGCCGTTGGCCTCCGTCACCTTGCAGACGATGGAGACCGGATCGAGCTTGCCGTCCGGAAGGAGCCCGCGGAAATCGTTGGTGAGCAGCGTGCCCCAGCCGTAGCCGATGCGCATGCGGCCGTGGAACCGTGCGTGGATGCGCTCGATCTCGTCGATGTCGAGCCCGTCGGAGAAGATCGCGAGCTTGTCCCGGGGATCGTAGCCGCGCGCCTGCCAGAACCGGATCACCTCCTCGCCGCCCTCGATCGGATCCTTGGAGTCGATGCGGAGGCCGGTCCAGTCGCTGACCCAGTCCGGGGCGTTGGCCAGGAACTCGGTGGTGCCGTAGGTGTCGGGCAGGATCACCAGCAGGTTGCCGCCGTAATCCTCCTGCCAGTCGGCCAGGACCGCGTAGGGCGCGGCGGCGAGCGCGGCATCGTCCTCGGCGCGCGCCGCGTAGACCATCGGCAGCTCGTGGGCATTGGTGCCCACCGGCTCGACCTCCTGTCGGGCGGCGATGAGGCAGTTGGAGGTGCCGAGGAACGCGCCGCCCAACCCCTCGGCCATCGCCTGCACGCACCAGTCCTGCCAGAGGAAGCCGTGGCGGCGGCGGGTGCCGAAATCCGCCACCGACAGGTCCGGCAGCTTCTGCAACCGCTGGATCTTCTCCCAGACCCGGGTCATGGCGCGGGCGTAGAGCACCTGCAGGTCGAGCTTGCCGAGACCGCGCAGCACCGCGCGCGCGCGGAGTTCGTTGAGGATCGCGAGCGCGGGGACTTCCCACATCGTGGTCTCGAGCCAGGGACCGTGGAAGGTCAGCTCGTACTGACCGTCATGGACGGCGAGTTCGTAATCCGGGAGCCGGAACTGCTCGAACCACGCCACGAATTCGGGACCGAGGATGCGTCCCTGGCCGCGGAACACGTTGCCCCGCAGCCACGTGACCTCGCCCTTGCTGAGCCGCAGGGTGCGGGCGTGGTCGAGCTGCTCCCGCAACAGCCCGGCATCGACCTCGTCGGCGATTCGGATGCGCCGCGTGCGGTTGGTGATGCCGAAGGTGGTCTGGATGTCGGGGTGTCGGCGCAGGATCGTCTGCGCCATCAGGAGCTTGTAGAAATCGGTGTCGAGCAGCGACCGCACGATCGGATCGATGCGGAAGCTGTGATCGTAGACCCGCTTCGCCAGATCGAGCATTCTTCAGGCACTCTGCGGCACATCGAGCGCGCAGAGCGCATGTCCGCCCCGTGCCCGTCAAGGAGACGGGCGGCCGCCTCTCGGAGACCGCCCGCGAAACCTCCGGACCCGACGGCCAATCGTCAGGCGAGATCGACCTTCTTGGTCTCGGTCTTGGGGCTCTCGCCCGTCAGCGACGCCTTCACGTAGCCGTAGAGGTGCAGCATCGTGCTGTTGGGGCTGTCCCAGTACTCGCCCTTCTCCGGGTGAACCCGGATCAGCGCGACCTCTGGGTCGTCCTTGCCGTTGGGGAACCAGGTCTTCAGGCTCTCATTCCACTTGTCGTTGATCTTGGCCTGATCGCGCACGATCTCGGCCTTTCCGGCCACCGACACGTAGGTCTGGCTCGACGGGTCGGAATAGGCGAGGTTGACCTGGTTGTCCTTGCTGATCTCGGCGGTCTTGGGCGAGTGCAGCTTGGTGAAGAACCACAGGTCGCCGTTCTCGTCGGCGTCGTTGTTCCACATCGGGCGGCTGTTGAGTGTCCCGTCGGCATCGACGGTGGTCATCATGGCGATCTTCACGTCCTTGACCAACTCGAACAGCTTCTTCGCGCCCTCGTGGTCGCGGTGGTTGCCCTGATGCATCGGTAACGGTCTCCTGATTGTCGTCTGCGGGGGGCGCGCACGGGTGGCGGGCCGGGCCCGAAAGAGTCTCGACACAACGGGCGAAGGGCCGGTTGGTTCAGGATGCCGGCGGGGCTTCCGGGGGAGGCTGGCGTTTGGCGCCTGCAAGACTACAAGGGGTACATGTTCAGGGCCGCGACCGCCGGTGGATACGGGCGATGTCCGCCGGGTCCTGGCCATCCCATCAGGAGTCGAAGATCTTGGCCATAACCCGCGACGACGTGCTGAAGGCGCTCGCCGGTGTCACCGTCGATGCCGCCGGCACCACCCTGCCCGGCTCCGGCCGGCTCTCTCAGGTGGTGGTCGATCCCAACAACCGGGTGATGTTCTCGATCCTGATCGATCCGAGCGAGGCCGAGCGGTTCGAGCCGGTTCGGCGGCAGGCGGAGGGGCGGGTCCTGCAGATGCCGGGCGTCTCGGGGGTGTTCGCGAGCCTCACCTCCGAGCGCGGTCCGGGCATGCCCGCCCAGAGCGACGTTGCGCCGCGCCCGGTGACGCCGCCGCCCGTCGCCCCGCCGCGGCCCGGCGCGCCCCCGAACCAGGGTCCGCAGATCGCCGGCGTGCGCCACATCGTGGCGGTCGCCTCCGGCAAGGGCGGCGTCGGCAAGTCCACCACCGCCTGCAACCTCGCCCTCGCCCTCCAGGCCCAGGGACTGAAGGTCGGCCTCCTCGACGCCGACATCTACGGACCGTCCGTGCCGAAGCTGTTCGGCCTCTCGGGCAAGCCCAACGTCGTCGACAACAAGGCCATGGAGCCGATGGTCGGCTATGGCCTCAAGGTCATGTCGATCGGCTTCCTGATCGAGCCCGAGACGGCGATGATCTGGCGCGGCCCGATGGTGCAGTCGGCCATCACCCAGATGCTGCGCGACGTGCTGTGGGGCGAGCTCGACGTGCTGCTGGTCGACATGCCCCCGGGCACCGGCGACGCCCAGCTCACCATGGCGCAGGCGACGCCGCTCTCGGGCGCCGTGATCGTGTCGACGCCCCAGGACCTCGCGCTGATCGATGCCCGCCGGGGCGTGACCATGTTCAAGAAGGTCGCGGTCCCGATCCTCGGGGTGATCGAGAACATGGCGACCTTCGTCTGCCCGAATTGCGGCCACGCCTCCCACATCTTCGGGCATGGCGGCGCGCGCATCGAGGCGCAGCGCCTCGGCGTGCCCTTCCTCGGCGAGGTGCCCCTCGACATGACGATCCGCGAGACCTCGGATTCGGGCCGCCCCGTGGTGGCGACCGATCCGGACGGCCCGCACGCCAAGGTCTACCGCGCCATCGCCGCGTCCCTGTGGGCGAACCTCTCGGGTGCCCCGGCCGGGCGCACCGCGCCGCGGATCGTCATCGAGTGAGGTCGTCTCGGTGGAGCGCCGCCACATCCTCGGCCTGATCCTGGCCGGCGGCCTCGGTCGGCGGATGGGCGGGGTCGACAAGCCGCTGATGCGGTTGGGCGGCCGGACGCTGCTCGACCGGGTGGTGGCGCGGCTCGCCCCGCAATGCGACGCGGGACTGGTTCTGAGCGCCAACGGCGATCCGGATCGGTTCGCGGGGTTTCCGGGGCCGGTCCTGCCCGACACCGTGCCGGGGCTGCCGGGGCCCCTGGCCGGCCTGCTGGCGGGGCTCGATTTCGCTGCCGCGCGGGACCCGGACGTCACCCATGTCCTGAGCGTACCGGGAGACGCCCCGTTCCTCCCGGCCGACCTCGCCGTGCGGCTCGGTGCGGCACTGGCGGCGGCCCCGATCGCGCTGGCCGCCTCAGGCGGGCGCGCGCACTACACGGTGGCGCTCTGGCCGGTCGGCCTGCGGCAGGACCTGCGCCGCGCCCTCGTGGAGCGGGATGAGCGGCGGGTCGGGGCTTTCATCGCCCGCCACGGCGCAGCCGTCGTGGAATGGCCCATCCCGCAGGCCGATCCGTTCCTGAACGTCAACACGCCGGAGGATCTGGCCGCGGCCGAGGATCTCGACCTCAGGCCAGAACTTGCAGGCCGTGCTTCCGAACCACCGCCAGGAGCTTGAGAGCCGTACCGCTGGGCTTCTTGGCGCCGGTCTCCCACTTCTCCACGGCGCTCTCGCTGGTGTTGAGATAGCGGGCGAAGACCGGCTGGCTGACGTTGAGGCTCTCGCGAAGCTGCCTGATCTGCGCCGGCTCGAAGACGGGCGTCTCGGCAAGACAGAGCGCGTCGAACGCACGCATCGTCTCGGCGTCCGCCACGCCGATCTCGTGGAACGCCATCGCGGTCGCGTGGATCGACTCGAAGGCGTCGCTTTTAAAGGCCCGCTTCCCGGTCATCGCAGATATCCGTGATGTAGCCAGCCGCAACGAGCCGAGCCAGGTCGGCGTCCGTCGCTGTCGCGAGGTTTTTGGCGAGGAGGCGAAACGCCGTCAGCTCCTGGACGTCGATATTGGGTCGATCCTTTTTCGCGAACAGATATTGATAAAGCCAGTAAGGGCCGATCTTGGCCAGTATGACGCTGCGGTGCATGTTCCGGTTCAGGCGCTTCTTGAAGACGCCGCCGCCGAGATCGTCGGCCTGGCCCTGAGCGACTTCCAGGATCGCCGCACACAGATCCTGATCGGTGACATGGGCTTTCCGCGCCGCTCTGGCGAACCAAGCGGTCTTGAAGGTTCTCGCGCGGCTGCGGGGGGCGGACACGGGCGAAGCTTAGCGCTCCGTGCCAATGCTGCCAAGCTCAGGCTCGACAGCGCAGTCGACCGGTCACGATCTTCCGCGAACGATCGCCCGCGCTCTCAAGTGTTGAGTGCGCGGGCGAACGATTAAAGTTGCAGATCAGGCTGCTTCGCCGATCGTCGCCTTCACGATCTTGTCCGGGGAGCGCGGCGGCTCGCCCTTGTTGATCGTGTCGACCACGTCCATGCCGTCCACGACCTTGCCCCAGACCGTGTACTGCTTGTCGAGGAAGCGGGCGTCGTCGAAGCAGATGAAGAACTGCGAGTTCGCCGAGTGCGGGAAGTTGGTCCGCGCCATCGAGCAGGTGCCGCGGACATGCGGCTCGGCGTTGAACTCGGCCTTCAGGTCGGGCAGGTCGGAGCCGCCCGAGCCGGTGCCGGTCGGGTCGCCGGTCTGGGCCATGAAGCCGTCGATCACCCGGTGGAACGGCACGCCGTCGTAGAAGCCCTGGGACGCCAGCGTCTTGATCCGCTCGACGTGGCCCGGGGCGAGGTCGGGGCGCAGCGCGATCACGACGCGGCCCTTGGTGGTCTCCAGTACGATGGTCTCGTTGTCGGCCATAAGTCTATCCTTCCGGTTTAGCGAACTGTATCGGGGCGCGCCTTGTCCGGCCAGCGCCCGGGAAGAGGGTCGCCGGCGCTCAGGCCGGCGGGCGGTAGACGAAGCGCAGCGCCACCGGCCGGCCCGCGATCGCCCCGCCGAGGCCCTGCGTCACGTGGACCGGCGTGCAGCGCGCCAGGGCATCGAGGGTCCCGCGCACCAAAGTCGTCCGCTGGTCGCCCGCGACGCCCGCCGCGTATGTGATGCGCGGCGGGCCGAGCAGGCTGCCGTCGCGCCGGAGGGCGAGGCGCGCGGTGATCTCGATGTCGTCGGACCCGGCCCTCGGCCGCCCGAGCCCCGCCGGCACCTGCCAGCAGGCGGTGAGCGCCGGGTAGAGCTCGGCCAGGGTGTCGGCAGGGCGCGTCGCCATCCGGGAGACCGGGACCGCGACCGTGGCCCGCAGGGTCTGCGGCAGGCTCAGCGGGTAGGCGCCGCCGGGCTCGAAGGCGTAGCCGTAGAACGGGCTGCCCTCGTAAGGCGCGGCGGCTGCCGGAGCCAGGCCCAGCAGGAGGATCGAGGCGGCGCGCCAGCCCGGCATGCGGCCGCTACTTGGCCTTCTCGGCGAGCGTCATGCTGACGATCTTGTCGGGGTCCTGCACGGCGCCGCCGGGCGCGCCGGGGGCGGCCTTCTTGATCCTGTCGAGCACGTCGAGCCCGTCGGTGACGTTGCCGACGATCGTGTACTGGCCGTTCAGGTTCGGCGCGTCGGCGAGGCAGATGAAGAACTGGGAGTTCGCCGAGTTCGGGTCCTGCGAGCGGGCCATGCCCACCGTGCCGCGGCGGAACTGCGCCGACTGCGAGAACTCCGCCGGGATGTTGGGCAGGCTGGAGCCGCCTGTGCCGTTGCCCTTCGGATCGCCGGTCTGGGCCATGAAGCCGTCGATCACCCGGTGGAACTTGAGGCCGTTGTAGAAGCCCTGGCCCACCAGCGTCTTGATCTGCTTGACGTGCTTCGGCGCCAGGTCCGGCCGCAGCTCGATGGTGATCCGCCCGTCCTTGGTCTGCAGATAGACCGTGTTGGCGTCGGCCGCCGAGGCCGGGCCGGCCGTGCCGAAAGCGAGGGCGAGCGCGAGGAGAGCGTGGCGTCGGTTCATCGGGTCATCCCAGGTGGGTAACAGGGTTCAGGACTTGGCGGCGAAGCGCTGCCGGAGGCGCGCCGCCACGGCGGCGGGCACGAAGGGCGACACGTCCCCGCCCATGCCGGCGATCTGGCGCACCAGCGTCGCGGTGATCGGGCGTGCCTGCGTGGAGGCGGGCAGGAACACGGTCTGGACCTCCGGCGCCATGGCGCCGTTCATGCCGGCGAGCTGCATCTCGTAGTCGAGATCGGTGCCGTCGCGCAGGCCGCGGATGAAGATCGCGGCGCCGCAGCGCCGGGCCGCCGAGACCGCGAGATCGTTGAAGGTGACGATCTCGAGCACGGCGCCCTCGGCCTGCGCGACCGGCCCGCAGGTCTCGTGCAGCAGGGCGGCCCGCTCCTCGGCGGAGAACAGGGGCGCCTTGCCGGGGTGCACGCCGATGGCGATCACGAGGCGATCCACGAGCCGGCAGGCCTGGCGGATCACGTCGAGATGGCCGTTCGTGACCGGATCGAACGAGCCGGCATAGAGGGCGGTGCGGGTCATCGACGCCCGACCTAGAGCATTTTCGCGCGGGACGGAACCTGCGCGCGGTTGTGCCGCTTCGCGGCACGTCGCGTGCCGGATCGCGGATCAGGGTCCGCTGCCGCTCCCCCGTCGGGGAACGGGCAGCGGTTCAGGATGAAACGCCGATCCTTTCCCGGACGCATGAAGCGGCAGCGGAATGCGACCCGGGCCGGCGCCCTGGCGTTATCGCGGAGCGGCCCTTCCTCTCAGCCCACGGCCTCAGGCCTGCTCGCCGTTCTCCTCGCCGCCCTCGATGCCGTTCTCCTCACCGCCCTCGATGCCGTTCTCCGAACCGCCCTCGTCCTCGCCCTCGATGTGCTCCACCGAGACGACCTTCTCGTCCTTGGCCGTGTTGAACACCGTGACGCCCTGCGAGGCGCGGCCGACGATGCGGATGTCGTCCACCGGCACCCGGATCAGCTGGCCGCCGTCGGTGACCAGCATGATCTGGTCCGAGGCCTCGACCGGGAAGGAGGCCACGAGGCTGCCGTTGCGGGCGTTGACCCGCATCGCCGTGATGCCCTTGCCGCCGCGTCCGGAGGTCCGGTACTCGAACGACGAGGAGCGCTTGCCGTAGCCCCGCTCCGACAGGGTCAGGACGTACTGCTCGGCCCCGCCCATCTCGTTGTAGCGGTCGAGGGAGATCGCCGCCGCCTCGGCACCGTCCTCGGCCTCGGCCTCGGCGCCCTCCTCCGCCTCGCCGGTGACGGCGCGGCGCATCTTCAGGTAGCCGGCCCGCTCCTCGGCGGTGGCGTCGAAGGCGTTCAGGATCGTCATCGAGATGACCCGGTCGTCCTTGGCCAGCAGGATGCCGCGGACACCGGTGGAGTCGCGGCCCTTGAACACCCGGACATCCTCCACGGGGAAGCGGATGCACTGGCCCATCGCCGTGGTGAGCAGCACGTTCTGGTCCGGACGGCAGATCTCGACATGGACGATGTGGTCGCCCGGATCGAGCTTCATGGCGATCTTGCCGTTGCGATTCACCGTGGTGAAGTCCGACAGCTTGTTGCGCCGGACGTTGCCGCTCGCGGTGGCGAACATCACGTCCAGCGTCTCCCAGGAGGCCTCGTCCTCCGGCAGCGGCATGATCGTGGTGATGCGCTCGGAGGTGTCCTGCAGTTGCAGGATGTTGACCAGCGCCTTGCCGCGGGCGTTCGGGGCGGCCATCGGCAGGCGCCAGACCTTCTCCTTGTAGGCCTGGCCCTGGCTGGAGAAGAACAGCACCGGCGTGTGGGTGTTGGCCACGAACAGCCGGGTGACGAAATCCTCGTCGCGGGTCGCCATCCCGGAGCGGCCCTTCCCGCCCCGGCGCTGGGCCCGGTAGGTCGAGAGCGGCACGCGCTTGACGTAGCCGGCATGCGACACGGTCACCACCATGTCCTCGCGGGCGATCAGGTCCTCGTCCTCGACGCTGCCGTCGAAATCGACGATCTCGGTCCGGCGCGGCGTGGCGAACTGCGTGCGGACCTCGATCAGTTCCTGCTTCACGATCGCCTGGATGCGGGCGCGGGAGCGCAGGATGTCGAGATAGTCGGCGATCTCGTCCGCCAGCGACTTCAATTCGTCCCCGACCTCGTCGCGGCCGAGCGCCGTGAGGCGCTGCAGGCGCAGGTCGAGGATGGCCCGGGCCTGGGTCTCGGACAGGCGGTAGGTGCCGTCCTCGGCGATCCGGTGGCGCGGATCGTCCACCAGCGCGATCAGCGGCGCGATGTCGTGGGCCGGCCAGTCGCGATCCATCAGGGCCTCGCGGGCCGTGTTCGGGTCCGGCGAGGTGCGGATCAGGCGGATCACCTCGTCGATGTTGGCGACCGCGATGGCCAGGCCGCACAACACGTGGGCGCGCTCGCGGGCCTTGCCGAGCAGGAACTTGGTGCGCCGGGAGACGACCTCCTCGCGGAAGTCGACGAAGGCCTGGAGCAGGTCCTTCAGGTTCATAAGCTCGGGGCGGCCGCCGTTCAGCGCCACCATGTTGCAGCCGAAGGAGGATTGCAGCGGCGTGAACCGGTAGAGCTGGTTCAGCACCACGTCCGCCATGGCGTCGCGCTTGATCTCCACGACGATGCGCATGCCGGAGCGGTCGGATTCGTCGCGCAGGTCGGAGATGCCCTCGACCCGCTTCTCCTTCACCAGCTCGGCGATCTTCTCGACGAGCGTCGCCTTGTTCACCTGATAGGGGATCTCGGTGAAGATCAGCGCCTCGCGCTCCTTGCGCAGCTCCTCGACATGCGACTTGGCGCGCATGATCACCGAGCCCCGCCCGGTCGCGTAGGCCTGGCGCGTGCCGGCGCGCCCGAGAATCATGCCGCCGGTCGGGAAATCCGGGCCCGGGACGATCTCGGTGAGCTGCTCGATCGTCAGCCCGGGCTCGTCGATGAGCGCCATGCAGGCGTCGATCAGCTCGCCGAGATTGTGCGGCGGGATGTTGGTCGCCATGCCGACCGCGATGCCGCCGGCGCCGTTGACCAGCAGGTTCGGGAACCGGGCCGGCAGGACGGTCGGCTCCTCGCGCGACTCGTCGTAGTTCGGCTGGAAGTCGACGGTGTTCTTGTCGATGTCGGTGAGCAGCGCGGTCGCCGGCTTGGCGAGGCGCGATTCGGTGTAGCGCATGGCGGCCGGCGGATCGCCGTCCACCGAGCCGAAATTGCCCTGCCCGTCGATGAGCATCAGGCGCATGGAGAAGTCCTGCGCCATCCGCACCAGGGCGTCGTAGATCGATTGGTCGCCGTGCGGGTGGTAGAGGCCGATCACGTCGCCGACGATGCGGGCCGACTTCACGTATTTCCGCTCGGGCAGATGCCCGGATTCGAACGCCGAGTAGAGGATGCGCCGATGGACGGGCTTCAGCCCGTCGCGCGCGTCGGGAAGCGCCCGGCTCACGATCACGCTCATCGCGTAATCGAGATAGGAGCGGCGCATCTCGTCGGTGATGGAGACGGGGCGAATGTCGCTGGCGGGCGGGGCGGCGCCAGTCGGATCGTTCTCGGCCAAGTCGAATTCCGTTCTGAAGCCCGGACGGGCGGTGCTCGCGGCCGGTGGGCGGCGCGCGATGCGCCGGGACGGCCTTGCGGAAGAGCAGTGATATCAGACGGTTAAATAAGGTTTTCCAAGGCCGCCCGCAAGTCCGCGTCCCGGCCGGATCGGGCCGGGACGGGGGGCGGTTCGCTCAGTAGAACGTGAGGCGGCGGTGGCCCGCGGGGCGGCCGCGGAAAGCGTGGTGCCGGTACCCGTGATGGTGGTGCCGAAGGTGCCGGTACCCGTAGTGGCGCCGGTGCCAGTGATGGCGGCGGTGATGCCAGTGCCGCCGCCAATGATGGTGGCGGTGCCAGTGGCGCCGGTAGTGCCAGCGGGCCAGCTGGATCGCCGGGGCCGGTGCCGCGGCCTCGGCGGTCGCCGGGACCGGAAGGGGCGCCGCGCGGGCGGGCGCGCTCGCCAGACCGCCGATCAGCGCAGCGAGGAGGACCAGGATAGGCCAGGGTCGCATCGTCTGTCTCCCATGATGGTGCCCGGATGATCCTGCGGACCCGGGCCGGCGCGAGGCTCGCGCTGTCGGCAGGAACAGCCAAGGTCGGCAAACGGTTCGATCCGTCGGACTGCGCAGACGCACCACCCTTGCTTGAGGTTAAGGAACGCCCAGTTTCCACCGGACGCATCCGGGCCGTTCCCTGCCCGATCCCCCGACGAGCCGCATAAGATCCCCATGGCGTTCGCGTTGTCCGACACATTTCGCGCGCTCCTGCCGCGCCGGTTCCGCGACCGCCCGCGGGTCGCCGTGGTCAGGCTCTCCGGCACGATCGGGGCGGTCTCGCCGCTCCGCCCGGGGCTCTCGATCGGCGGCGTCGCCGGCAGCCTGGAGCGGGCCTTCGGGATGCCCGGGGCCAATGCGGTGGCACTGGTGATCAATTCGCCCGGCGGCTCGCCCGCCCAGTCGCACCTGATCCACCGCCGCATCCGGGCCCTGGCCGAGGAGAAGCGGCTGCCGGTGATCGCCTTCGTGGAGGACGTGGCGGCGTCGGGCGGCTACATGATCGCCTGCGCGGCGGACGAGATCGTCGCCGACCCGACCTCGATCGTCGGCTCCATCGGCGTGGTCTCGGCGGGGTTCGGCTTCCACGGCCTGCTGGAGAAGCTCGGGGTCGAGCGCCGGGTGCACACGCAGGGCGAGGCGAAGTCGATGCTCGACCCGTTCCGCCCGGAGGATCCCGCCGACGTGGACCGCCTGATGCGCATCCAGGCCGATGTCCAGGATCTGTTCACGGGCCTCGTCACCGCCCGCCGTCCGACCCTGTCGACCTCCGAGAACCTGTTCACCGGGGCGGTCTGGACCGGGCGACAGGCGCTGGCGCTCGGGCTCGTCGATGCCCTGGGCGACGTGCGGACGGCGATGCGCGCCCGCTTCGGCGAGAAGGTGGACCTCCGGCTCGTGGCCGAGGCCCGGGGCGGATTCCTGTCGCGCCTGCTGCGCCGGGGCGGCGCGCCGGGCGGGATCGAGGCCGGGATCGGTCTCGCCGAGGGCGCCGTGGCCGCCCTCGAGGAGCGCGCGGCCTACGCCCGCTACGGGCTCTGACGGCGCGCCCTCGCCCCTTCAGGCGGCGACCTGCCTCAGGAACCGCTCGATCTCGCTCTCCAGGTCGGCCGCGACGACGTCGACCGTCTGGGCCGCCTCGGTGACGGTGGCGGCCATCTGGGCCGAGCGCCGGGCGGCCCCCGCCACGGTGCCCAGGCCGCCGGCGATGGCCTCGGTGGCGCCGGCCGTCTCGGCGACGTTGCGCGAGATCTCGGCGGTGGCCGCGCCCTGGGCCGAGACCGCGGAGGCGATCCCGCCCGTGGTGGCGCTCACCGCCCGCATCCGCTCGCCCATCCGGCCGATCGCCGCGACCGATGCGGCAGTGGAGGCTTGTACGCCGGCGATCTGGCTGCCGATCTCCTCCGTGGCCTTGGCGGTCTGCGCAGCCAGGGCCTTCACCTCGGCGGCCACCACCGCGAACCCCTTGCCGGCCGCCCCCGCCCGGGCCGACTCGATGGTGGCGTTGAGCGCCAGCAAGTTGGTCTGCTCGGCGATCTGCCGGATCAGCCCGACCACGTCGCCGATCCGCCCGGCCGCGGCGGCCAGGCCGTCGATCTCGGTGTTCATCGCCTCCGACTCGGCCGTCGCGGTGGCGACGAGCGCCTCGGCCTGATCGAGCTGCGTGCCGATCTCGGCGATCGAGGCGGAGAGCTCCTCGGCCGCGCTCGCCACGGTCTGGACGCTGGCCGAGGTCTCGTGCGAGCCCCGCTCGGTCTCCGCCACGGCCGCCTCCGCCTCGGCGGAACTCGCCGCCATCTCACCGGCCCGGGCGCGCATCGCGCCGGTGCTGGCGGTGAGCGCGCCCTTCAGGACCACGATCTGACCCCGGAACGCCTCGATGGCGCGGTCGAGGCCGGCCCGGCGGCGCGCCTCGTCGGCGGCGCCGGCGCTCTGCAGGCCTTCGAGCTCCCGGGTCCGAAGGCCGGCGCCGCGGAGCACCTCCAGGGAGCGGGCCACCGCGCCGACCTCGTCGCCCCGGTCGGCATGCGGGACCGCCGTCTCCAGGTCCCCCGCCGCCAGGGCCTCGATCCGGACCGAGATCGCCGAGAACGGCCGGAACAGCCGCGCCGCCGCCATCCCGACCAGGACACAGGCCAGCATCGCGATCACGAAAGCCGCCACGCTGAGGCTCGTCATGGTCTGCGCGTAGGCGTCGAAGTACATCTGGATCGGCAGGCCGGCGAACAGGATGCCGTTGACCGTTCCGTCGGCGTCGAAGGTGGGCTGATAGACCGTGTAGAAGCGGTTCCCGAATAGGATCGCAGGGCCCTCGTAGGTCCGGCCGGCGCGCACGGCGACCTGTGCCGGGCTGTCGGCGGCGAGCGCCGTCCCGACCGCCCGGGTGCCGTCCTCGCGGCGCACGGTCGTCTGGCGGCGCACGAAGCTGTCTCGGGTGGGCTCGAAGCTGAACACCGTGGCGACGCCGCCGGAATAGGCGACCGCATCGTCCACCACCCCCGCATCGGTGAAGCCGGAGAGGTTCGGCGCGACCACCCGGGTGATCCGCGTGCCGGCAAGCTCCGCCTTCGCTCCGTCCAGCCGCGCCGCGAGGATCAGCGCCAGCGTCCGCACGTTGCGCTCGCCGTTGTTGCGCTGCCGCTCCTCCATCTGCGACCAGGTCTGACGCGACACGGTGATCCAGATCGCGCCCGCGGTGAGTGTCACCGCGAGCATCGCCAGCAGGATCACCTTGGTCGACAGCGTCGCCGTCAGTCGGGAGAAATAATTCCTTAGCATCGGGCGGTATCCACGCGTATTGGTCGCATGGACACTGAAAGTTGTGCCTGAAAGGACCGTTAAACCCTCCGACAGAGGCGCCCGATTGTTCAAGGATTCAGCCCTGCCCGGCGCGGCGCGCAGAGACGCGTGCCAGGGCCGCGAGGTCCTTCTCGCCGTCGCCGTGGCTGATCGCCTCGATCAGGCCGTCGCGCAGGACGCTGGCGAAGGGCATCGGCACGCCGGCGCCCTCGGCGGCCTGGAGGGCGAGCCGCATGTCCTTGGCGCCGAGCTTGAGGATGAAGCCCGGCGGCTCGTAGCGGTTCTGGGCGATCGAGGCGCCGTAGCCCTTGTAGACCGGCGAGGCGAACAGCGTGTTGGTCATCAGATCGAGGAAGTCGGCGCCCGCGACCCCGTGGCCCTCCGTGAGGGCGCAGGCCTCCGCCATGGCCTCGATCGCCGAGATCAGCATGAAGTTGCCGGCGAGCTTGACGGCGTTGGCCCGCGCCGGATCCTCGCCGAACCGCCAGGTCTTGGCGCCCATGGCGTCGAGGAGCGGAGCTGCGCGATCGATCAGGGACGCCTCGCCCGCCGCAACGATGTTGAGCTTGCCGGCCTCGGCCACGTCCGGTCGTCCGAACACCGGGGCCGAGATGTAGGGCACGCCCGCGCGCCCGTGCACGGCGGTGAGCTGCCGGGCCAGCGCCACCGAGATCGTGCTCATGCCGACATGCAGGCCCGGGCGCTCCGGCCGGTCGAGGAGGCCGCCGGCCACGATCACCGCCTCCAGGGCCGCGTCGTCGGCCAGCATGGTGATCACCGCCTCGCCGGCGAAGGCCTCTGCGGCGCTCCCCACGGGTGTCACCCCCGCGATGCCCTGGGCGGCCTCCGGGGTGCGGTTCCAGGCCCGGACCCGGTGGCCCGCCCGTGCGAGGCTGGCGGCCATGCCCCGGCCCATCCGCCCCATCCCGATGAATCCGACGTCCATGACGTGCTCCTTGACGCTGATCGGCCCGCGCCCGGGTCCGGTGCGGACCGCGATGGCGCAGGCGGGGATTTGTCCCGATCTCCGGGCATGGCAAGCTGGGTCCATGCTGCGCAACCGCATCACCGACATTCCCGGCCTGCGGGTCGGCCACGCGAGCGACTTGGCGGTCGCCAGCGGCGTCACCGCGATCCTGTTCGACGCGCCCGTCACCGCCTCCGTCGACGTGCGCGGCGGCGGCCCGGGGACCCGCGAGACCGACCTGCTCGATCCGGAACGCACCGTGGAGCGGATCGACGCCCTGGTGCTCTCCGGCGGCTCGGCCTTCGGGCTCGATGCCGCCGCGGGCGTGACCGCGTGGCTCGCCGAGGCCGGGCGGGGCTTCCCGGTGGGCGGCCTGCGCGTGCCGATCGTGCCGGGTGCGATCCTGTTCGACCTGCTCAACGGCGGCGACAAGGAATGGGGCCGCTACCCGCCCTATCGCGAAATGGGTTTCGCCGCCGCAGCGGCGGCGGCCGAGGATTTCGAGCTGGGCTCGGTGGGGGCCGGGACCGGGGCGCGCACCGGGCGCCTGAAGGGCGGGATCGGCTCGGCCTCCGCCACCGTGGCGGGCACCGGCTTCCGGGTCGGGGCGCTCGCCGCCGTCAACGCCTTCGGCAACGCCACGATCGGCGACGGGCCGCATTTCTGGGCCGCGCCCTTCGAGGAGGGCGCTGAGTTCGGCGGCCTGGGCTCTCCGGCCCGGGTGCCGGCCGACGCCATCGCCTTCCCGGCCCGGGCGCTGCCGGGCGCCGCCACGACGCTCGCCGTTGTGGCGACCGACGCGGCGCTGACCAAGGCGCAGTGCCGCCGCCTCGCGGTGGCGGCCCAGGACGGCCTCGCCCGCGCCCTCGTGCCGGCGCATACGCCGCTGGACGGCGATCTGGTCTTCGCGGCGGCGACCGGCGCCGTGCCGCTGGCCGATCCGGTGGCGGATCTCGCGCGGCTCGGCGACGTGGCCGCGCGGGTGCTGGCGCGGGCCGTGGCGCGGGGGGTGTTTTCCGCCACGCGGCTGCCGGGGCACGCGGCGGCGTCGCCGCTGGCCTGGACGGGCCTGCCGCCGGCTTGGGAGGACGTGTTTCGTGGGGCTTAGGGTCAGGGATTGCGCGCGAAACGATGCGCGCTGGTCTCGTCAGTTCGGCGCCAGGAACAACCCTTTGTCCTGCGCTTATTCGATGGTCTTTCCTTTGTATTTCTCATAAAATGTCCGGCTATGAAGAAAACGCTCTCATGGCCGGAAAGTTTGTTGGATCCCGTGGTGAAGTCAAATTCTCTCTGATTTCCTGAAGAACCCTACGACAACATGGCTCCACGCTGTTTCGGCGTTCAATATGGTTATGCTCCCATCCTGTATGGTTGTGCGACGCATTGCACTTCCTGACCGTTTCGACGCGTGGTGGATCGCGGAGAATTGCCGGCCCATCGACCACCGTCTCGTTAACCGGCCGGCCTGATTGCAATCAAAGTATTTGCGTGCGCGGTTTGGCCGCCCCAACTTTACGGCTACACAGGCGGCCGCGAGATCAGGACGAATTGCACTTGGCCGCACTGATTCGCCACTCTCACGCATCGCGTGCCATCTCGTTGCGCCCCTTGCGCGCCGCTCTTCGTGCTGGATCCCGAATCAGGTTCCCCCAACGCCCCACCTGTCCGGGACGGGCGCGCCGTGAGCTTAGGGGTCTCGATCCTGCGCTGTGCCCGCCCGGGCACTTCACACGCGGTCAAACACGCGGCTTGAGCATACCCGTCATCGCGAGCGCAGCGAAGTTATCCAGGACGGCGCGACATCGGCCATCGTAGAGCGCCTGGATTGCCTCGCGTCGCCCGCAAAGACGGCGCCTACACCTCCCCGCGGGCATCCTCGATCAGCTGCGCCAGCCCGGCATCGACCTCATCCGCCAGCATCTTCCGCTCCGCGTCGGTCAGATCCTTCGCCCAGGCGCCCCTGCCGAACCCGTCCGTGCAGCGCGCCCGCTCGGAGGCGATGTAGGCCTCGGTCTCGGCCGGCCGTGTCTTCATGGCGTGGACCAGGCCGAACCACGCCGCCCGCTCCACCACCGCCAGCCGCGCCCGCAGGCGGATCGCCACCGCCTTGTCCGGATCGATCCCGTCGCCGCTCATGCCCTGTCCTTCCCGTCCTGTTCGGCGAGCCGGGCGATCAGCCCCTGAAGTTGCCCCGGCACCGGCTCGCTCGCCGAACGCGCGTAGAGCACGCGCAGTTGCCGGCCGATCTCCGCGAGGCTCATGGAGCCCTTGGCGATCACCCGGTCGGCCTGGGCGCCGAGGCTCGCCTTCTCGGCGTTGGTGATCTCCTTGGCGGTGAGGACCACCACCGGCACGTCGCCGTCCGGCCGGGCGCGCAGCGCCCGGAGGAAGCCGAACCCGTCCATCTCGGGCATCATCAGGTCGAGGAGGATCAGGCTCGGGCGGGCCTGGCTGACCCGCTCCAGGGCGATCCGGCCGTTCTCCGCCTCGTCGACGGTCCAGCCCTCCCGGCCCAGCGACCGGCGCAGGCGCTCGCGGGCGTCCGGGTCGTCGTCGACCACGAGGATCCGGGCCTCGCCGGGGGCCTCCGGCCGGTAGCGCTCCATCAGGCCCTTGAGCCGGTCCCAGTCGATCGGCTTGACGAAGTAGTCGGTGGCGCCGAGCGCCTGTCCGAGGCCCTGCTCGGCCACCACCGAGGTCATGATCACCGGCGTCCCGGCCAGGTCGGGATCGTTGCGCACCGCGTGCAGAACCGCCCAGCCGTCCATGCGCGGCATCTCGACGTCGAGCAGGATCGCCCGCGGCCTGAGCGCCCGGGCGAGCGTCAGGCCGGCACGGCCGTCATTGGCGCTGCGGACGTGGAAACCCTCGCGCTCGAGGAAGCGCTGGAGAAGTTCCCGGGCGGCCGGGTCGTCGTCGACCAGCAGCACGGTCTCGTGCTGCTCGTGCGGCTCCACCGGCGCCTCGGCCTCGGCCTCGGCCGGCGGCGCATCCTCCGGCCGCAGGATCGCGGGCAGGCGGATCGTGAAGGTCGCGCCCGCGCCCGGGGTGCTGGTGACGCTGATGTCGCCGCCCATCGTCCGGCAGAACGCCCGGGTGATGGCGAGCCCCAGCCCGGTGCCGCCGAACTGGCGCGTGGTCGACTCGTCGGCCTGGACGAAGCGCTCGAACAGGCGCCCGATCTGCGCCTCGGTCATGCCGATGCCGGTATCGGCGACCGCGAAAGACAGCCAGTCCGCCGCCGCCTCCCGGTGCCGCCGCACCGTCACAGTGATGGTCCCGGCCTCGGTGAACTTGGCGGCGTTGCCGATCAGGTTCAGCAGGCATTGGCGGATTTTGGTCTGGTCCTGGTGCATGGACCAGAGCGCGCCGCCCTCCTCCGCGCCCGCGTCGAGCACGAAGCGGTTGCCCTTCTTCTCCACCAGGGAGCCGGTGGAATCGCGCACATCTTGGAGCAGGTCCGCCACCGCGAAGGTCTCGGCCGAGGCGGTCATGCGGCCGGCCTCGATCTTCGAGATGTCGAGGACGTCGTTGATCAGCGACAGCAGGTGGCGCGCCGCCGCCTCGATCTTGCGCAGGTCCGGCAGGAGGGCGGCCTGGCCGATATCCTCCAGCTCCTCGCCGAGCATCTCCGAGTAGCCGATCACCGCCGAGAGCGGGGTGCGCAGCTCGTGGCTCATGTTGGCGATGAACTGGCTCTTGGCCCGGTTGGCCGCCTCGGCGGCCTGCCGGGCGCGCTCCACCGCCTCCTCGGCCTCCTTCCGCTCGGTGACGTCGACACAGGTGCCGACCCATTCCCGCAGCGTCCCGTCCTCGGCGAGGACCGGCACGCCGCGCACCTCCATGGCGCGCCAGCTCCCGTCGTGGCGGCGCAGGCGGTACTCGACCTCGTAGGTCTGGCGCGCCTCCACGCAGGCCGCCCAGGCGTCGGCGGCGTGGCCCCGGTCGTCGGGATGGACCGCATCGAGCCAGCCCCAGCCCTGGTAGGCCTCCTCGCTCTGCCCGGTATAGGTGCTCCACCGGACCTGCGGCGGCATCAGCTCGCCGGCCGCGTTGGTGTTCCAGATCACCGCCGCCGAAGCATCGACCAGGGCGCGGAAGCGCTGCTCGGAATGGCGCAGGCGCTCCTCGACGGCGCGGCGGCCGGTGATGTCGGTGTTGGTCCCGTACCAGCGCAGGATCCGCCCGTCGGCATCGCGGTGCGGCATCGCCTTCGACAGGAACCAGCGATAGCTGCCGTCCCGCCCGCGCAGCGGAAAGGTGTCCTCCCAGGACCGCCCCAGCATGATGGCGGCCTGATAGCGCTCGGTCACGGCCGCGACGTGGTCGGGATCGTGGACCTTGCGCCAGCCCCAGCCGCGCATCTCCTCGAGGGTTGTGCCGGTGTAGTCGTACCAGCGTTGGTTGTACCAGATGATGGTCCCGTCGGCCTCGGCGATCCAGGCGAGCTGCGGCAGCGTCTCGGCGAGGTTCCGGTAGTCGGCATCCGTGACGGCCCGTGCGCCGCGCTCAGTTTCGCTCATCGGCCACGCGACATCCCATCCTCCGCCCCGCGGCGGCCTGCGCATCTATAGATCCCGACCGCCGGCCGTTAGCCCTGTGCCCGCGACTCCGCGGCGCGGGCGTCTGAGATGCCCTTATACCGGTATTCCTTATACACGCATCGTGTCCGGATCGGACCGGACCGTTTCGGGGACGGGATTGCGGCGGTCTCGCAGGGCATCGAGGGTGTAGAGCGCGAGCGCGACCCAGATCAGGGCGAGCATCGCCGCCCGCGGCGGCTCGACCCGCTCGCCGAAGGCCAGGACGCTGAGGCCGAGCAGGCAGGTCGGGGCGACGTATTGCAGCAGGCCGAGCGTCGTCAGGCGCAGACGCACGGCCGCGGCGGCGAACCAGATTAGCGGCAGCGCCGTGGTCAACCCGGTGAGCACCAGGAGCGCGAGGCTCGCGGGCTCCGCGGGCAGGACGGGTTCGGGGGTGAGGACGAGCCACGCGATCGCCGCCGGCAACAGGAGCAGCGTCTCGGCCAGGAAGCCGACGAGCGCGTCCACCGCGACGATCTTCCGGGCGAGCCCGTAGAGCGCGAACGACACCGCCAGCGACAGGGACGTGAGGGGCAGCTCGCCCGCCCAGATCACCGCGACCACCACTCCCGCCGTCGCGATGCTCACGGCGACAGCCTGCATCGGGCGGAGGCGCTCGCCGAGGACGATCCGCCCGAGCGCCACGCTGACCAGCGGGTTGATGTAGTAGCCGAGGCTCGCGTCGAGCAGGTGGCCGCCGCTGACGGCGTAGAGGTAGAGCAGCCAGTTCACCCCGATCATCGCGGCCGAGAGCAGCAGCAGGGCGTGGCGCCGCCGCAGGGGCATCGGCAGGTTGAGGCGGTGGCGCGACGCCAGGACCAGGGCCAGCCCCCCGGCGAACAGGCTCGACCAGACGATCCGCTCGGCCAGGATGTGGTTCGGCGTATAGGCGCCGAGCAGCCGGAAATGCAGCGGGACCACCAAGCCCCAGCTCAGGTAGGCGGCGAGCGCGTAGACCAAGCCCACGGGTTCCTCCCGGTCGACCCGGATGGGCGGCCGGGTCCGCAGCCTGTAGCGCGGGTAGCCGGCGCGCGTCAGGGGCAGCGGCGCAGGGCTGATATCCGGGAGGCCGCGGACCGGGGCCTCAGGCGGTCCGAAGGGTGGCGAGGAAGCGCCGGACCTCGCCGCCGAGGTCCTCGGATTGCCGGGCCAGCGCCGACGCCGAGGCCAGGACCTGGCCGGCGGCCGTCCCCGTCTCTCCGGCGGCCGCGGCGACGCCCGCCATGGTGGCGGTGACCGCGCGCGTGCCGGAGGAGGCCTGTGCGACGTTGCGGGCGATCTCCTGGGTGGCCGCGCCCTGCTGCTCGACCGCCGCCGCGATGCTGGCGGCGACCGCGTCGATCTCGCGGATGCGGGCCGTGATCGAGGCGATCACCGAGACCGCCTGACCGGTCGCGCCCTGGATCCGGCCGATCTGCCCCGAGATCTCCCCCGTCGCCCGGGCCGCCTGCGCGGCCAGATCCTTGACCTCGCCCGCCACCACGGCAAAGCCGCGTCCCGCCTCGCCGGCGCGGGCGGCCTCGATGGTGGCGTTGAGGGCCAGCAGATTGGTCTGGCTCGCGATGGCCGCGATCAACTCCACCACCGCGCCGACTTTGGCGGCGGCGGCGCTGAGATCCTGCACGAGGGTCGCGGTCCGGTCGGCCTCGGAGACCGCGCTCTGAGCGAGCGCGGCCGAGCCGCTGACCTGTCGGCTGATTTCCCCGACGGAGGAACCGAGCTGCTCGGCCGCCGCCGCTACGGTGTTGACGTAGGCGGCGGCCTCCTCGGCGGCGCCCGTGACCATCGTGGACTGGTCGGCGGTCCGCGCCGCGGTGTCGGTCATGGTCCGGGCGGTGGCCTGCAGGGCGGCGACCGACGCGAAGACGAGGCCGATGATCCGGCCGACCGTGTCCTCGAAATCCGCGGCGAGCCGGAGGAGAACCCGGCTGCGGTCGTCCGCGGCTGCCGCGTCCATCATCCGCTTGCTCTCGGCCTGCTCGATGGCCTTCCGCGCGACCAGGGCCTTGATGCCCTCGACGGCCTTGCCGATGGCGCCGATCTCGTCGCCGCGCCGCGCCTCCGGGATCTCCGCGTCGAGCTGCCCGGCCGACATGGTCTTCAGGGCGGCCGTCAGCCGGCCGAGCGGGTGTGCGACGCCGACATTCACCACCAGGACACCGATGAGGATGCTGGCGGCGATGCCGGCCGCCGACAGGCCGATCGCCCAGACCAGGATCGTTCGGGTGTCCGCGCTCAGCGCCTCGGAGCCGGTGCGGATCGACGTGCTCAGGTCGTCCACGAAGGTGTCGAGTTCCGCAAACAGCGTCTTCTGGAGCGGATCCACCTTCTTGTGCGCGAGGGTCAGCGCCTGGGCGCTCATGCCCTTCTTGGCCATGTCGCACATCGCTCCGGTGAGCTTGGCGTAGGTGTCGAGCAGATCCGCGATGCGGTCGGTCTGGTCGTGGAACGCCGGCGCGTTCCGGCGCACGCCGTCGACGAGCGTCGCGGCCTCGGCGGGAAGCGGCGCGAACGCCGCGCCGACGCGGTCCGACTCGTCCGGATCGGCCTCGCCGAGCGCGCGGAAGGCCACGTAGCTCATGTGATAGACGACCCGACCCAGGCGCGCCGCCATCGTGGCCGCCGTGGCGTCGTTCCCCAGATAGGCGCTGTAAGCCGCGTCGACCGCGACCATGCGAGTGGAGATGTACGCGAGATACCCGATCGAAGTCCCGGCTATGAACGCGAAGGCGAAAGCAATCTTGACGGCGATGGGAATCTTGAACTGGCGACGCACGGACGACGACTCCGAAAGGATCGCCACTTAGGTGCCGGATATGTCAGGAAATCTATAGCGAACCGGCCGATCAGGACGCCCGACAACATCATTGGGACGGATGGACAAAGTCTTCGTCTTTTGATTGTGGATTATTTCTAGCGTTCAACTGTGGATGCAGGAATCGCGTTTGGACGATCCGTCGACACGAAAAGCGGCGTCGCGTCACGCCCGGTCTCTGTCCCAAGTGCCGGGGGCTGCCTCGGCCGGCAGCCCGCGTCTCCCGGTCAGGGCGCCAGCCAGCCGCCTTGCCAGCCGGCCTCGCCCCGGCGCCAGCCGGCCCTCCGGTGGCCGCGGCGGTCGAGATAGAGGAAATCCAGGCGCTCGGCCCGGACCGTGACGGCGGCGAAGTGGGGCCGCCCCAGGATGCCGGCCTCCGCTTCGCCGGGCAGGCTATAGGCATCGCCCGCAGGCAGCGCCGTGCCCGGGCCGGGTTCGCTGCCGTAGCAGACCCGGCTCATCGCCCGGGAGCCGGTCCAGGCCGCGTCGGCCACGGCATCGGCGGTGTGCAGCGTCGCGCGCCCCTCGACGCGGATCTGGACCTTCGCGGCGTCGTCGTAGGCGACGAGCGCGCAGGCCGGGATCAGCAGGATCTCGGCGGCCTTGTCGGAACGGCGGTCGCAGTGGAACCGGAGCGTCCCGGCCGCCGCGTCGGCGGCGCGCAGCACCACGGTGCGCACCCGCGGGCCGCCCTCGGCGCCGCATGTCGCCAGGGCCGGCATATGGAACCCGCTGCGTGCCTGCGCGACGCCGTCCGACAGGAGCCGCCAAAGCTCGGCGAAGGCGGCGTCGAGATCGTCGTAGAAGGCCGGCAGCGGCGTGCGGGTCATGCGGCGCGCCGTTTCCGCCGCCGCTCGCGGAAGATCAGCGCGAGGTTGCGCAGGTAGATGCCGGTGGAGAGGCCCTGGCCGATGATGATCACCGGCTCGCGCCGCACGAAGCCGTAGACCAGGGTCATCAGCCCGCCCACGATCGACAGGAACCAGAATGACAGGGGCATCACGCTCCGGCCGGCGCGCTCGCTGGCGATCCATTGCAGGACGAAGCGCGAGCCGAACACCATCTGGGCGACGATGCCGAAGACCAGCCAGAAGTCGAGGCGCGTGACGAACACGTCGTAGAAATAGGCCGGCAGGTCGCGGGCGAGCTGGATCAGCATCCGACGTCCTGGTCTGCCGGTGCGGCGGCCGACGGGGCGGCGATCTCGGTGGGGTGCGGATCGGCCCGCTTGCGCCGGATCAGCCACCAGACGCCGGCGAGGTCGAGGAGCCCGACCCAGAGGCGGTCGAACAGGCCGTAATTCGAGACGCCGGTGAGCCGGGGCCGGTCGATCACGTCGTGGTGGACCACGGAGAACCCCTCGCGCACCACCAGCGCCGGCATGAACCGGTGCAGGGCATCGAAGTAGGGCAGCCGGAGATACACGGCGCGGCGAAAGACCTTGAGGCCGCAGCCGGTATCCCGGGTGGCGTCCTTCAGGATGCGCCCCCGCACGCCGTTGGCGATGCGCGATTGCAGCATCTTGAAGCGCCCGTCCTTGCGGGCGCGCCGCTGGCCCTGGGCGAGCCCGGCCCGTTCGCCGGCCGCCTCCAGGGCGGCCAGCAGGGACGGGATGAAGGCCGGGTCGTTCTGGCCGTCGCCGTCCAGCGTCGCGATGGTCGGGGCGCGCGCCGTCAGCACGCCGCTGCGCACCGCCGCCGACTGGCCGCCGCTGCGCGCGTGCCGCACCACCCGCAGCCAGGGTCGGCCGGCCCTGGCCGCCGCCAGGGCGTCCGCGGTGCCGTCCGTGGAGCCGTCGTCCACGTAGATCAGCTCGAAGGCGAGGTCCGCGCAGGCGTCCCCGATCTCGGCGACCAGGGGCGCGATGTTGCCGGCCTCGTTGCGGACCGGCACGACGACGCTGAGCTGCGGGGCGGCGCTCACGGGGCCACCGCGTAGGCCGTCACGAAGAGCCGCCGGCCGGTGTTCAGGTTGAAGCCCTCGATCTCGGCCAGGGGCGCGGGCGCCCCCCGGCCCACCGGCCAGGCCGCGTTGAAGTCGTCGCGCGCCCGGGCCTCCACGAATAGCAGGCGGCAGCCGCCGCTCTCCAGGAAGGCCCGGGCGGCGGCGCCGTCGGGCGGCAGGCCGAGGCCGGTGCCCACGAGGAAGACGAGGCTCGGCTCGCGGTAGCCGAGGCTCGCGACCTGCGGGTTCGCGCAGGGCATCCGGTCGCGCAGCGCCGCGAGCCGCGGCGAGACCTTCAGGGCCGGCAGCGACAGCTGCGCCACGCCGAGGACCGCCGGTCCGAGCAGGCAGGATGCCAGGACCCCGAGCGCGAGGGCGCGCTCGGCGGAGCCCAGCGCGAAGGCCTGCCACGCCAGGGCCGCGACCGCGCAGGCGGCGGCCAGGAGCGGCAGCGCCGGCCACGGGATGGTGTGGGCGTCGAGGCGCCAGCCGGCGAGGCACAGCCCGAACGAGAGCCCGACCGGGATCGCCGGCACCAGCAGTGCCGTCAGCCGGGCGCCGCGCAGGCGGGGATCCAGCGCCCCCCGCGACAGCGCCAGGACGGTGAGGATCGCGAGCCACGGCATCAGCGGCAGGACGTAGTGGGGCAGCTTGGTCGGGACCGCCTCGAAGATCAGCCACGCCGGCAGGACCGCGGCGATCAGGAACGCCGCGGCGGGCTCGCGCCGCGCCCGCCAGGCGAAGGGCAGGCTCATGGCGGCGAAGGCCGCCCCCGGCCAGAAGGTGGCGAAGAATGTGAGCGCGTAGGCGCCGGGCGGCCCCCAATGGCGCTCGGCCGCGCCGCCGACCTTGCCGAGCATGTCGTGCCCCACCGCCTCGGCGTAGAACGCACCGCCGCTCTTCCAGGCGATGGCGGCGAACCAGGGCGCCACCAGGAGAAGGACCAGGGCCAGTCCGGGCAGGGGTCGCAGGTTCGACAGCCAGCGCCCGGAACCGGCCCGGATCGACAGGCCGAGCGCCGGCAGGGCCACGAAGAGGGGCACCATCGGCCCCTTGACCAGGATGCCGAACGCCAGCCCGAGCCAGAACGCCGCGAAAGTCCGGTTGGACACGGGCCCGCTGTCCCGCGGCGCCAGCCACGCCCGGGCGAGCGCGCCGAGGCTGGCGGTGGCGCAGGCGGCGAGCAGGGCGTCGGTCTTGGCGAGGTGCGCCTCGGCCGAGAGCATCAGGCAGGCGCCGTAAAGCGAGGCCGACAGCAGCGCGGCCCGGCGGGGCAGGAACCCGAGCGCGGCCCAGTAGGCGAGCAGGACCGAGGCGGCGGCGCCGATCAGCGACGGGATGCGGTAGAGGGCGATCTGCGTGCGAGCCCCGGGCACGCCCAGCGCCTCGCCGGCCGCCACGGCGGCGGCCTGCGCCCAGTAGATGCCCACCGGCTTCTTGTGCCGCGCCTCGCCCTGGAAGCGGATGTCCACGAGGTCGCCGCTCTCCAGCATCTGCTTCGACGCCTGGGCGAAGCGCGGCTCGTCCCGGTCCATCGGCTGGAGCGAGATCTGGCCCGGCAGGAACAGGATCAGGCACAGCGCCAGCAGGGCCGCCACGGCCCGGGCCTGGGTGAGGCTCAGCGCGTCCAGCCCGCGGCCGATCCGGTCGACAGGTGCGCGGCGCTGGGCGCCGCCGGCGGAGAGGCTCGTGGTCATGCCGGGCCGGTCAATCAGGATCGGACGGGAACGTCAAATACTGGGCGGCGCGGCCGTCCCGCCTCAGGCGGTGAGGAGCGGACGGAGTTCGCGCATGTCGGCGACGGTCTCCAGCGCGTTGACGTGCGCGATCAGGCGCTCGGTCGCGTCCTGTCCGAGGACCGGCGCCATCAGGTCCCGCGCCTTGGCGTTCACCGCCTCCGTGCTGAGCGGGTTCTCCTTTGTGCCGGGCGGATGCCGGGTGTGGTGCTCGACGATGCGGCCGTCCGCCAGGGTCATGGTCACGATCGCCCCCCGCGGGGCCGCCGGGTCCATCAGGGCCGGATCGCCCACCAGCTCGACCTTGGCCCGCGAGGCCTCGATCGCGGGATCGTGCATCAGGCCGGCATCGTGGCTGTCGGCGAACGACACCGCGCCCCGAACCAGGGCCAGCGCCACGAGGTGCTGGCAGCTGACGTCCGGCATGGCGCTCGACCCGACGATGCCGACCGCGTCGGTGGGCACCTTCACCAGGATGTGCCGCACGGCCTCCGGCGTCAGGCCGTATTGCCGGCGCAGGGTCAGGGTGGCGTCGAGGGGCGACTGGATCGGGTAGCCCACCGAGTAGGTCTTGATCGCCGTCTCGGTGACGAAGAACCGGCTGCCGAGCCCCTCCAGCATCAGCTCGGGCTTCGGCGCGGTTGAGAGGGCGTTGAGCAAATTGTGGCGGCCGTCGAGCACGTCAGCGACGCCGGTGAGGCCCGCCTCCACCATGCCGACCGCCGTGACGCCGTTGCGCGCGCCCATGCCGGCGAAGTCGAAGGCCTTCTCGACATGGTCCCTGTCGCGCACCCAGCTCCACAGGCCGGAGACCTGCTGGGCCGCGTAGGAGAGCGCGAAGCGCATGCCCTGCTCGTCGAGGCGGGCCAGGGCGGCGGCGGCGCCGAGCGCCCCGAAGGTCGAGCTGGTGCCCTCGGCGCTGCGATGCGTGCCGCGCACGAGGTCGGGTCCGAGCGCCAGAAGCAGGCGGCAGCACAGGTCGTAGCCGAGCGCCACCGCCCGGACGAATTCGGCGCCGGAATTCCCGTGCCGCTCGGCGAGCGCAAGGGCGGCCGGCACGGTTGCGCAGCCGGGATGCGCCTTGGTCACCGGCTCGAAATCGTCGGTCTCGTCGGCGTGCGCGCACATGGCGTTGGCCAGCGCCGCGTTCACCGTGGTGGTCCGGAAGCCGGAGGCCACGACCCCCGCCTGCTCGGTGCCGCCGAGGGTCCGGACATAGCGCAGCGCCATCTCGCCCGGCCGCATCCGGGCGCCCGAGACCATCGCGGCCAGGGTATCGAGGATCCGGTGCTTGCAGGCGGTCAGGACCTCCGGGGGCAGGTCCTGCCCCCGGGCGGCCGCCATGTAGCGCGCGAGACGCCCGGTCACGTCCGCATCCGCGGAGGCCGCCGGGAGCGTGCCCGCGAGGGTGAGCGCACCGGCGCCCTGGATCAGGCGGCGCCGGGTCGGAGCGCTCACGAGGCCGCCCGCAGACGCGCGAAGCCGGCGTCGAGGTCGGCCTTGAGGTCGGCGGTGTCTTCGAGGCCGATGTGGAAGCGCAGGGCCGGTCCGCCGGGCGCCCATTGGGTGGCGGTGCGGTAGCCGGCGCAATCGAACGGGATCACGAGGCTCTCGAAGCCGCCCCAGGAGAAGCCCATCCCGAACAGCTCCAGCCCGTCCAGCATGGCGGCCACCGCCGCCTCCGGCACCGGCCTGAGGATCACCCCGAACAGCCCGGAGGCGCCGGAGAAGTCGCGCTGCCAGATCGCGTGGCCGGGATCCTCCGGCAGGCCGGGATGGAGCACCCGCAGCACTTCGGGCCGCCCCTGGAGCCAGCGCGCCATCTCGAGGCCGGCGCGGCCGTGCTCGCGCAGGCGCAACGCCATGGTGCGCATGCCGCGGAGCGCCAGGAAGATGTCCTCCGCGCCGGCGCACATGGCGAAGTGGTCGAAGGTCCGGCGCACCGCCGGGAAGTGCCGGGCGTTGGCGGAGGTGAGGCCGATCAGCAGGTCCGAGCCGCCGCTCAGGTACTTGGTGCCGGCCTCCACGGCGATGTCGACTCCCCGTTCGTGCGGCGGGAACAGCAGCGGCGTCGCCCAGGTGTTGTCCATGATCACGCAGGCGTCGCGCGCATGCGCCACCGCGGCGATGGCGGGGACATCCTGCATCTCGAAGCTCTGCGAGCCGGGCGCCTCGACGAGGACGGCCCGGGTGTTCGGGCGCATCAGTTCGGCGATGCCGGCCCCGACCGCAGGGTCGTAATAGGTCGTCTCGACGCCGAAGCGGGCGAGCACCCCGTCGCAGAACAGGCGGGTCGGCCGGTAGGCGGAATCGGTGACGAGCAGATGGTCGCCGGCCGAGACCGCCGCCATCAGCGCGACGGTGAGCGCCGCGAGGCCCGAGGGCGTCACCACCGTGCCGGCGGCGCCGGCGAGTTCCGTCCAGGCCGCCGTGAGCGCGTCCATCGTCGGGGTGGCCGAGGTGCCGTAATTGTAGCGCCCGCGCCGGTGCTTGATGGCGTCGTAGGTCGGGTAGAGGACCGTGGAGCCGCGGTAGATCGGCGTGTTGACGAAGCCGTGCTGCTCACCCGGATCGCGGCCCGCATGGACGAGGCGCGTCGCCGGCGCGAAGGTCTTCTTGGACTCGGGCGAGGGCTTCAGGGACATCGGGGCTCGGAGATCGCGTTGCGCTGCGCGGCACGAAGCTCCCGGCGGGGGGCAAGGTCAAGCCTGGCCGGCCCCAGCCCTGGCCGCCCCGAAGCCGGATGGATCGGAGAGAGCGCCCGGCGTGACCAGTCGACACGGGCCGACGCCTGGGGCCCGCCCCGCGGGAGGCTGCCGCCGGTCAGGGCTTCTCGGGGGGATCGGACTTCACCGCTTCCTCGTAGGCCTCCATCCAGCCGGCGCGCTCCTCGGAGCCTTCCGGATAGGGGCATTCGCTCGCCGGCTTTCCATAGAGCCGCGCGTTGCGTCCCTGGATGAACGGGCTGTCGCTCGCGGTGGCCTGGGCGTTGGTCAATATCGACTCCCGAAGACTTGGGGTGGGCTTCGTTAACGGCCGCGCCGTAAATCTGTTGCCGTCTCAAGTCGCGTTCGGGTCGTTGCGTGCGTATCCTGCGTTCTCTCCTCGGCGCCGTCCTCCTCCTCGCGTCCACCGCGACGGTCGCCTTCGTCAGCGCCGACCGGCTCGCGCATCTGGCGCCGGCACCGATGGTCCGCGCCGCCCAGGGCGAGCCGTCCGCCACGGGATCGATCCCCGCCCCGGCGAAGGCCGCGCCCGCGCCGAAGCCGGCGATGCCCGGCATCCCGAACGGGTTCGATACGGAGCGGCTTCACGCGCTGATGCGCGGCGACCCGATCCTGCCGGGCCGGTGAGCCTCAACCGATAGGCCGAGCGTCCGGGACAGTCCCCGGTCCGGGCGCGTCCGGATCCCGCATGTCGGCGCGTCCCGGGGCGCGCCGTCCCGCCCCGTTACCGGGGGCGGGCGCCGGGGATGCACTCAGCGGCGGGCGAGGTGCTTGATCGCCGAGGGACCGGCATAGAGCGCCTGCGGGCCCAGGCCCTCCTCGATGCGGATCAGCTGGTTGTACTTGGCCAGTCTGTCGGAGCGGGCCAGCGAGCCGGTCTTGATCTGCCCGCAATTGGTGGCGACCGCGAGGTCGGCGATGGTCGAATCCTCGGTCTCGCCGGACCGGTGGGACATCACCGCCGTGTAGCCGGCGCGCTGGGCCATATCAACGGCGGCCAGGGTCTCGGTCAGCGAGCCGATCTGGTTGACCTTGATCAGGATCGAGTTGGCGGTGCCCTCGGCGATGCCGCGGGAGAGGCGCTCCACGTTGGTGACGAACAGGTCGTCGCCCACGAGTTGGCACCGATCGCCGATCCTGTCGGTCAGGAGTTTCCAGCCGGCCCAGTCGTCCTCCGACATGCCGTCCTCGATCGACACGATCGGGTAGGTGGCGACGAGCTGGGCCAGGTAGTCGACCTGGGCCTCGATGGTGCGGGTCGTTCCCTCGCCCTCGTAGGCGTAGCTGCCGTCCTTGAAGAACTCGGTGGCGGCGCAGTCGAGCGCCAGCGCCATGTCCTGGCCCGGCTTGAACCCGGCGGCGCTGATCGCGTCCATCACGAAGTCGAGCGCGGCCTCGGCGGACGGCAGGTTCGGCGCGAAGCCGCCTTCGTCGCCGACATTGGTGTTGTGACCGGCCTTCTTGAGCTTGCCCTTGAGGGTGTGGAACACCTCCGAGCCCATGCGCACGGCCTCGGCGAGCGAGTCCGCGCCCAACGGCATGATCATGAATTCCTGGAAGTCGATCGGGTTGTCGGCGTGCGCCCCGCCGTTGATGATGTTCATCATCGGCACCGGCAGGACGCGGCCCTGCACGCCGCCGACGTAGCGGTAGAGCGGCAGGCCCGAGGCTTCGGCCGCCGCCTTCGCCACCGCGAGCGAGACGCCCAGGATCGCGTTCGCGCCGAGGCGCGCCTTGTTGGGCGTCCCGTCGAGCTCGATCATCGCCTCGTCGACGGCGACCTGATCCTCGGCCTCCATGCCGCCGATCGCGTCGAGGATCTCGGTCTGCGCCGCCTCGACCGCCTTGAGCACGCCCTTGCCGAGGAAGCGGTTCTTATCGCCGTCCCGCAGCTCGACCGCCTCGTGGGCCCCCGTCGATGCGCCCGACGGCACCGCGGCACGGCCGAAGGATCCATCCTCCAGCAGCACATCGACCTCGACCGTGGGATTGCCGCGGCTGTCGAGGATCTCGCGGGCGCTGATATTGGTGATCGCGGTCATGGGACGTCCTCTCGCGGTGGCCGCGGGTCGGCGATCGCGCCCCGATCCGGGCGCGGCGCATCGCGGCGGCTTATCGGTCAAGCCGTGGTCGGCGGCAAGCGCCGGGCGCGGGCAAGCGCCGTGACGGCCGGCTCGACAGGCCGCGCCCGTAAGAGCGGCGGCGGCGACCGAAAAAGGCCGCCGACGATGCGCGGCCAGCCCGTCGATCGGATGTGGATGACTTCGTCGCGGCGGCGACGGATGCACCGCGGCGCGCACCGGTCTATACGCGCCCCATGACGACGCCCAACCCCCTTCAGCTCGGCCAGCCGACGCCGTTCCCGACCTCCCCCGAAGAGGCGCGCCTCGACCGGGTGCCCAATCCGCACGCGGACACCGATTACGTCGCCCGCTTCACCGCGCCGGAATTCACCTCGATCTGCCCGGTCACCGGCCAGCCGGACTTCGCCATCCTGGTGATCGACTACGTGCCGGGTGCGTGGCTGGTGGAGTCGAAATCGCTGAAGCTCTATCTCGGGTCGTTCCGCAACCACGGCGCTTTCCACGAGGATTGCACCGTGGCGATCGGCAAGCGGCTGCGCGACCTGCTGGAGCCGCGCTATCTGCGGATCGGCGGCTTCTGGTATCCCCGCGGCGGCATCCCGATCGACGTGTTCTGGCAGACGGGCGACCTGCCGAAGAACGCATGGTTGCCCGAGCCGGGCGTACCGCCCTACCGGGGACGGTGAGGCGGCGTCGCCACACGCCGCGCAGACTCCCGTCGCGCCTCGGCTTCACCGCTTTGATCACCAGCCCGCTGGATGCGGCAGGAAGTCGCACACCTCGGCCGTGTCCGCGCGACGGCGGTGATATTCGTTCCTCACTTTGGCACCGCCGCGGCGTGCAACAAAAAAGGCGACCGGCTCGCGCCGGTCGCCCTCGATCCTGCGTGGATCAGATGTCAGTACGGGTAGCCGTAGTAGCCGTAACCCGGGGTCGCATAGCCGTAGCCGCCGTAGGCCGGAGCGTAGCCATAGCCGTAGCCCGGGGACCCGTAGTAATCGCGCGCGGCACCAGCGGCGATCGCGCCGGCGGCGAGTCCGGCGATGCCGAGACCCACGGCGGCACCGGTGCCGATGCCGCGGCGGCCGCGGTAGTAGCCGTGACCATAGCCGCCGTAGCCGCCATGATAGCCGTACGGCCGGGCCTCTGCGCCGGTGGTGGCAGCGACGCTGCCGATGGCCAGGGCGGCGGCGGTGGCGATGATACCGATCTTGCGCATAGTGTTCCTTCTCGATCCTCGATCGAACATGACCATTAACGTGGCCGCAAACGCGTGGTTCCAAGTCTTCACGTGCGACGTCACACATGGACCGAATCCTGAACCGGCGTTCATCAGAATGCCGCTGCCGGTTGCCGGCATCCCGGGCGGTCGCCGGGGCGATGCCGGAGGCGAGGACTTGCGAAGATTTTCCGGTCGTCCGGGCGGACGGGTCCTGCGGACGACACCATCGGCACGGCGCGGCGGGCGGATCCGCGCGCGCCGTGATACGGCACCGGTCGAGAGAGGGGATCCATGGACGCTCTGACGCTGATCCGAGACGCCTTCGCGCCGCTTGCAGGCAAGCGCATCCTCGATATCGGCTGCGGGCCCGGCACCCTCGCCAAGCGCCTCGTCGAGGACGGCGCCGCGGTCACGGGCATCGATCCGGGCGAGGCGGCGCTGGCGACGGCCCGGGCCGCGGTGCCCGGCGCGCGGTTCCAGGCCGCCACCGGCGAGGCCCTGCCCTTCGCCGACGGAAGCTTCGACGGGGCCGTCCTGCTCAACGCCCTTCACCATGTGCCGGACCCGCCCCGCGCCCTCGTCGAGGCGACGCGGGTCCTCGTGCCGGGCGGCCGGCTCGTCGTGGTGGAGCCCCTGGCTGCGGGCAGCTTCTTCGACGCCCTGCGGCCGATCGAGGACGAGACCGAGGTCCGGGCGGCGGCCCAGGACGCCATCGCGGGGGCGCTCGCCCGGGGCATCCTGGCGTGCCGCCGCGCCGTGACGGTGGAGCGTCGGGAGAGCTTCGCGTCGCTGGACGCCTTCCTGGCGCGGGTGAGCGCCGTGGACCCGGCTCGCGAGGAGACGATCCGGCTTCGCCGACCGGTCGTGGAGACGGCCTTCCTGGCCGCTGCCGAGCGCGAGGACGACGGGCGCTACGGCCTGGTCCAGCCCCTGCAGGTCCACGTCCTGGAACCGGCCTGAGCCCCGCCGGCCGAGGTCGTCATCGCGACAGGGCACGCCCTGTCGCCGATGCCGGGCGGAGCCCTGCGCCGAAGGGGAGCCCCGGGCCCGGCAACCGGCCGGCCGAGAGCCCGAACGGTCACGCGGCGCGGCGCTTGGCGATCCGGTCGAAGGCGAGAAGCTCCTCGAGCAGGGCCGGCATGTCTTTCAGCGCCACCATGTTGGGACCGTCGGACGGGGCCCGGTCCGGGTCGGGATGGGTCTCGATGAACACCCCCGCGACACCCACCGCCACGGCGGCCCGGGCCAGCACCGCCACGAATTCCCGCTGTCCGCCGGAACTCGCCCCCTGCCCGCCCGGCTGCTGCACGGAATGGGTCGCGTCGAACACCACCGGTGCGCCGCCGGTCACCTGGGCCATGATCGGCAGGCTGCGCATGTCCGAGACCAGGGTGTTGTAGCCGAAGGAGGCGCCCCGCTCGGTGACGATCACGCCGGGATTGCCGGCGCCCGTCACCTTGGCGGCCACGTGCTTCATGTCCCAGGGCGCCAGGAACTGGCCCTTCTTGATGTTGACCGCCCGGCCCGTCGCGGCGGCCGCCAGGAGCAGGTCGGTCTGGCGGCACAGGAAGGCGGGGATCTGGAGCACGTCCACCGCCTCGGCGGCCCGGGCGCATTGCTCGGCGGCGTGGACGTCGGTCAGCACCGGCAGACCGAGGGATTCGCGGATCTCCGCGAAGACGGGGAGCGCCCCGTCGAGTCCGATGCCCCGGGCGGCCTGTCCCGAGGTGCGGTTGGCCTTGTCGAAGGAGGTCTTGAACACGAGGCCGAGACCCAGACCGGCGGCGATCTCCTTGAGCGCCGCGGCGATCTCGAGGGCGTGGCCGCGCCCCTCGAGCTGGCACGGGCCGGCGATCAGCGTGAGCGGCAGGTGGTTGGCGAAGCGCGCGCCGCCGACATCGACGACAGGACCGGGTGCGGGGAGGCTCGACATGGGCGCCGGTCTAGCCCTTGCTGCGGATCCGCGAAAGTCCGGCCCGGGACGCGATCCGGCAGACCGTGAGGTCCTCCCGCAGGGCGTCGCCGCGGGGGCCGGTCTCGCACAGGATCAGCGCCCGCGCGGTGCCGCCGCGGCGCGGGGCGTCCGCGAGCAGGCTGGCCTGATGGAGATTCAGCGCCAGAACCTCGGCCGTGGCCGCGTCCGCGCCGGCGACCGCCCGGGCCGCGAGCCCGATCAACACGAAATAGGCGGTCGACGACTCCCGATCGCGGGATGCGATGGTGATCCGGGCCGGTGCCCGGCAATCGAGGCTCATCCGCGCGGCGTCCTGCGCGCGGAACACCGCGTAGGGACCGGCCCGGCCGGCGAGCGAGGCGCCGGTGTCGCGGATCACCCGGGCGCTGAGGGTGTCGCAGGCATCCGCGGCGCGGGCCATCGGTGATGCGAGGCCGAGCGCGCCGGCAAGACCGATCAGGGCGGAAACGCGCAACATCGACAACTCCTGCGGGCGCCCGCTTCGGGCGAAGGGGCACGCCGGGGGACATAGCGCGCCGGGCCCAGCCCGCGAACCTGTGGGGCTCCGTGATGGCCGCCGCGCATGGACAGGACGTCACGGATGCCCGATCTCAGGCGCCGGCGCGGCGCCTCACGCCGCTCGCAGATCAGGCACCGCCGCAGCCCCATGCTTCGATCCATCCTCGCATCGGCCCTCGCCGCCGTCCTCCTGTCCCTCGGCCCGCCCGGATCGGCCCGGGCCGAGCCCCTTCCCCAACCGGCCTACGGGCCGGAGCTCGAAGGCTTCGCCTACCCGTTTCCGGTCGCACGCTTCCAATTCACGTCGCAGCGCCAGCCCCTGCAGATGGCCTACCTCGATATCCATCCCGCGACGCCCAACGGGCGCACGGCGGTGCTGCTCCACGGCAAGAACTTCTGCGCCGCGACCTGGGAGAGCCAGATCCGGGCGCTCAGCGACGCCGGCTACCGGGTGGTCGCGCCGGATCAGATCGGCTTCTGCAAGTCGAGCAAGCCGGCGGCCTACCAGTTCACCTTCCGCCAGCTCGCCGAGAACACGCACGCGCTGCTGGGGATGCTCGGCGTCGAGCGCCCCATCCTGGTCGGCCACTCGACGGGCGGCATGCTGGCGGCCCACTACGCGCTGCTCTATCCGAAGGAGGTCGGACAGCTCGTTCTGGTCAATCCCGTCGGGCTCGAGGATTGGAGCGCCAAGGGCCTGCCGCCGATCGCGCTGGACCAATGGTACCGGCGCGAGTTGAAGACCTCCGCGCAGTCGATCCGGGCCTACGAGACGGCGACCTATTACGCCGGGACGTGGGAGCCCCGTTACGAACCCTGGGTGGATATGCTGGCCGGGCTCAACAACGGCCCGGGCAAGGAGGCAGTCGCCTGGGACTCGGCGCTCCTCTACGACATGATCGTCACCCAGCCGGTGGTCTACCGCTTCCCGCAGATCGCGGTGCCGACCCTGCTGATGATCGGCCAGAAGGACAACACCGCCATCGGCAAGGACCTCGCGCCGCCGGAGGTGCGGGCGAGTCTGGGGAATTATCCCGAACTCGGCAAGGCGGCTGCCCGGGTGATCCCGGGGGCGCGGCTCGTGGAATTCCCGAATCTCGGCCACGCACCGCAGATGTCCGATCCGGAGGGGTTCAACAGGGCGCTGATCGCGGGCATATCCGCGCCCTGACGGGGCTGTCCGAGCCCCGAAGTCGCGCGATTGTACTTCGGCGTCTTCTCGTCCCGGGAGCCCCGGACCTGCACCGACGCCCGAGCGACCGGGCTGCCGTTCCGCGCCCCTGCGGCGCCCGGGACTGACGATGTCGCCTAGCCTGCGGGCGTCCGCGGAGGCCGTCAGGCCGGTTCCGAGCCTCAAAAATAAGACTTCAGCACCCCGCGGCGGCGCACGTCGAGCGTCGCGCAGTGGAAGGACCCGCCGAACGGGCCGTAGCTCAGGAACGGCGCCGGGATCGGGTCGAAGCCCCAATCCTTGAGCGCCCTGATCAGCGTCGGCTGGCTCTGGTCGACGACGATCTTCTTCTCGGTGATCGCCAGGACGTTGATCGAGGTCCAGGGCGAGCACATCGAGATCTTGCTCATGAAACCCGTCACCGGGTCGGGGCGCGGCGCGATCAGGACGTCCCACGTCTTGAGCACGGCGGGCAGCTTCTCGACGTCGATGTAGTCCGGATTCACCAGCACCTTGCCGGGCGCCAGCGGCATGAACGACGAGTCGATGTGCATCGGTTGCGGGCAGCGGCTCTCGATCTCATGGATCCGGAAGCCCGGGCCGAGATGGCGGCGCAGCCACTCGATGCCCATCAGGTTGGTCACGTTGGAGCGGGTCACGAACAGGTCCCGGCCGCAGCGGACGAAGTCGGCGGCGTCGAAGACGGGCTCGAATTCGTTGACGGTGAACTGCATGGGCTCGCCGGCCTTCAGGTTCGGCACCCGGTAATCGTAATTGTAGAGATCGTCGGTGAGCTGCGGCCGGGGCGCGGAGGTCCACCGGGCCCCGGCGCGGAAATATTCCTTGAACAGCGAGCGGTAGGCGTCGCCCTCGAAGTAGCGCGAGCGCCAGCACATCGGGCTCTCGATGATCTCGTCGCCGATGACCAGATACGGGTCGCGCGGGCAGGCGACGCAGAAGCCGCGGGAGGACCAGCGCGGGGCCCGGAACTTCTTCGAGAAGTCGACTGTGTCGGGGCGGCGGACCTTCACGCCCTCGCCGGCCAGGATCGCGATGAAGTTGTCGAGCTCCTGCTGGGCGAGCTTCTTCATGAACGCCGGGTATTTCCAGCCGCTCGCGAACCGGTAGAACGGCTGCGCCGCGCGCGGCAGGTTGAAGATCACCGTGAGGTGGTGGGTCGGGATCGTGGCGCCGTCGAGGGAGCCGACGATCACCTCCTCCAGCGGATCCCACTCGTTCCAGGCCATGACGGGCGACCGGGGGGCGGGCACGTCCGGCGCCGACCCGCCCAGGAGGCTGCCGGCATGCGTGTCGTCCGCCACGGCCTCGAGAGCCGTGATCGGTGATTCGCGCTCCATGAGATGTGCCCCTTCTGCGACGTGCCGCGGCCTTTTGCGTAGGCTCTAAGACCCCGCGCCGCTTTGGCCCCTACTGTGTCAAACGGGTGATAGACACCGCTCATCCCTGCTGCAACGTGGCAGAAACGTTCTCGGCCGCGCGGACCTATTTCTGCCGCGACCGTGGCCGATTTCCCGCATCAAGCCTTTTGCGAGCTTGAAAGACGACAATGAAGCGCCTGACGACCCTGGCCTCGATCGCCGGTCTCTGCACGGTCGTCGGCCTGTTCATGTCCTCCGGTCTTGAGGATGTGTCGGCCGCCGTCCTGAGCGCCGGCTGGGGTGCCGCCCTGGTGGTGATGGCCCGCATCGTGGCCGTCGCCTGGGCGGGTCTCGGCTGGTGCGTGGTGTTTCCGGCCGGCACGGCCAGGCTCGCCGACTGCGTGTCGCTCCGATTCGTGCGCGAGGGGATCAACACGCTGCTGCCCGTGGCCACCGTCGGAGGTGACTTCGTCGGGGCGCGCCTGCTGTCGAAGCGCGGTGTCCCGGGGGCGCTCGCCGGCGCCAGCATGTTCGTCGACCTGATGACCCAGGCGCTGACGCAGCTCCTGTTCACCGTCATGGGCCTCGCCCTGCTGGTGATGATCTGCGGCGACGGGCCGATCGCCCGCACCGTCGAGGGCGGCCTCGGCCTGGCGGTTCCGGCGCTCGGCGCCTTCTATCTGATCCAGCGGAAGGCCGGCCATCGGCTCATCCAGGGCCTGCTCAGCCGCTTCGCCTCGGGCCGCGAATGGCGGGCCTTCGGCGCCATCGACCAGCTCTACGACAGCCTTCGCCGGCTCTACGGCAACCATGGCCGCTTCGCGCTGGCCCTGGCGGTCCATCTGATGGGCTGGGTGATCGGAACGCTGGAAGTCTATGTCTGTCTGCGTTTCATGGGCTATCCCATCGACTTCGCGCAGGCCCTGATGATCGAGAGCCTGGCTCAGGCGGTGCGCGGTGCGGCCTTCGCGGTGCCCGGCGCCCTGGGCGCGCAGGAAGGCGGCCTGATCGCCCTGTGCGGCCTGTTCGACATCCCCCCGGAGGCGGCGCTCGCCCTGTCCCTCGTCAAGCGCTTCGCCGACCTGGGCGTCGGGCTGCCGAGCCTCCTGCTCTGGCATCGGCTCGAGGCTCGGCACCGGGCCGAGGGTCCGGAGGACGAGGAGCGGGACGCGGAGGCCGCGGCCGGCCGCAAGGTCCAGCCGGCAACCCTGGGGCCGTTCTACAGCTACGCCCCGCCCCGCATGGTCGCGCGGCTCGGCGACGGCGAGGAGTTGAAGAAGTGCGCCTGACCCGCCGCCCCGCGGCTGTCCTCATCGCGGCGACGCTGCTGTTCGTCCCGGTTCGGTCCTGGGCCGCGGACGATCCCGCCGTTCAGACCGTGCGCGACCTCTACGCCGCGTTCTCGGCGGCGCTGAAGGATGGGCCCGGCCCGCTGCCCGCGCGGGTCGCGGCCGTCGGGCCGGCCCTCGACAAGGCGTTCGACTTCCCCGCGATGACCCGCATCGCCGTGGGGTCGAAATGGTCGAGCTTCACGCCGGAGCAGCAGGCGGCGGTCACCGAGGCGTTCAAGCGCAGCCTGACCGTCACCTACGCCAATCGTCTGGCCCGCGCCGCCGGCGGCCGCTTCGACGTGACCCCGAAGGTCGAGGAGCGCGGCGCCCAGCGCGTGGTTGCGACCCGCGTCACCACCGCGGACGGCGACGATTCCGAAGTCGACTTCGTGGTCAACGCCGGCAACCGCATCCAGGACGTCCTGCTCAACGGCGACGTGAGCGAGGTCGCCGCCCAGCGCACCGCCTTGTCCGCACCTCTGAAGTCCGGGGGGGCCGACGGTGCCGTGAAGTTCCTCCGCCAGCGGGCCGACGGCATGCTGGCCGCCAAGCCGACGCCGTGAGCCGCTCCGACGGGGCTGACCTGAACCGGCCGTCCGCGGCCATTGCCGCCTGAGGCGGCCGGACGAGCGCACGGATCCTACCGGATGGATGTCTCCTCGCTGGCGCTGCACGGCCTTTCGTGGATCTCGCTGATCTGCCTGATCCTGGCCGCGGCGGGTTGCGTCTATGGGCTGGCGGCCGCCTACTTCGCCGGCTGCTACGCGGCCCGGGTCGCTCCGACGCTGCCCCCGGAGGCGACGCGGCCCTCCGTGACGGTGCTGAAGCCGCTCTGCGGCCTCGAACCGAACCTCCACGCGAATCTCGAAGGGGTGCTGCACCAGGACTACGCCGGACCGGTCCAGGTGGTCTTCGGCGTCCAGAAGGCCAACGATCCCGCCATCGCCGTGGTGGAGGACCTGAGGCAGGCCTACCCCGATGCGCGGATCGACCTCGTCATCGACGGCCGCCAGCACGGCTCGAACCGCAAGGTGTCGAACCTGATCAACATGGCCGAAGCGATCGCCCACGATGTGGTCGTGCTGGCCGACAGCGACATGGTGGTGGGGCGCGACTACCTGGAGCGCCTCGTCGCGGAGCTGTCGCAGCCGGGTGTATCCGGCGTCACGTGCCTCTACCACGGCGTGCCGGCCCATCGCGGGCTCTACGATCAGCTCTCGACCCTGGCGATCGACACGCAGTTCCTGCCCAACGTCGTGATGGGGTTGAGCCTCGGACTGGCGAAGCCCTGTTTCGGGTCCACGGTCGCGTTCACCCGGGCGAGCCTCGAGGCGGTGGGCGGCTTCCGGGCGTTCCGCAACGATCTCGCCGACGACTACGCCATCGGCGCGGCCCTGCGCGGCCTCGGCGGACGGGTGACGATCCCGAGCTTCACCATCGGGCATACCAGCGTCGACACCGAATTCTCCGGCCTGTGGCGGCACGAGCTGCGCTGGAACCGCACCATCCGCACCGTCGATCCGGCGGGCTATGCCGGCTCGATCGTGACCCACGCCTTCCCGCTGGCCCTGGTGGCGGCGCTGCTGCCGGGGGCCGGGACCGGCACGCTCGCGGTCGCCGCCTTCGCCCTGGCGAGCCGGATCCTGCTCTGCCGGCAGCTGGAGCGGGCGTTCCGCCTCGCCCCGCACCCCTACGGACTGTTGCCGATCCGCGACATCCTCTCGTTCCTGAACTTCTCCTGGGCCTTCATGTCGGGGTCGGTGACATGGAAAGGTCACGATTATCACGTGGTTGCGGATGGTACCCTGATCCCGGACGCCGACCTCGGCCGCGATGCCGGCGCGCCGCTCCGCTGAACCCGGCTTTCGCTTCCCCCGCCCCTCCCCCCGGCATTGCCCTGAGGCCTTGAACCCCATGCGCACGCTCTTCCTCCAGGCCCCCACCTTCGACGGTTTCGACGGGGGTGCCGGCTCCCGCTACCAGGCCAAGCGCGAGATCAAGTCGTTCTGGTACCCGACCTGGCTGGCCCAGCCGGCCGCCCTGGTGCCGAACTCGAAGCTGATCGACGCGCCCCCGCACAACATCAAGCTCCCCGAGATCGTGGCGCAGGCCAACGACTTCGACCTCGTGGTGCTCCACACCTCGGTGCCGTCGTTCAAGTCCGACGTGAAGACCATCGAGGCGCTCAAGGCCGCCAACCCGAAGCTGATCGCCGGCCTGATCGGCGCCAAGGTCGCGGTCGACGCCGCCGGCGCCATGGCCCAGGCCCCGGTGGTCGATTTCTGCGCCCGCAACGAGTTCGACTTCACCGTCAAGGAGGTCGCCGACGGCGTGCCGATGGCGCAGATCAAGGGTCTGTCCTATCGCGACGCCAACGGTGTCGTGGTCCACAACGAGGACCGCGAGATCATGACCGACATGGACCAGCTGCCCTTCGTCACCAGTGTCTACAAGCGCGACCTGGAGATGGAGAAGTACTTCATCGGCTACCTGAAGCACCCCTACATCTCGTTCTACTCGGGCCGGGGCTGCAAGAGCCGCTGCACCTTCTGCCTCTGGCCGCAGACGGTCGGCGGGCACACCTACCGGACCCGCTCGGTCGCCCACGTGATCGAGGAGATCAAGTACTGCCTGAAGGAGTTCCCGCAGACCAAGGAGTTCTTCTTCGACGACGACACCTTCACCGACAACCTGCCGCGCGCCGAAGAGATCGCCCGCGAGCTGGGCAAGCTCGGCGTCACGTGGTCGTGCAACGCCAAGGCGAACGTGCCGCGCGAGACGCTGAAGGTGCTCAAGGAGAACGGCCTGCGCCTGCTGCTGGTCGGCTACGAGTCCGGCAACCAGACCATCCTGCACAACATCAAGAAGGGCATGCGGGTCGAGGTCGCCGAGAAGTTCACGAAGGATTGCCACGAGCTGGGCATCGCCATCCACGGCACCTTCATCCTCGGCCTGCCGGGCGAGACCAAGGAGACGATCCAGGAGACGATCGCCTTCGCCAAGCGGATCAACCCGCACACGATCCAGGTCTCGCTGGCCGCGCCCTACCCGGGCACCTTCCTGTACAAGCAGGCGGTGGAGAACGGCTGGCTCGACATCGAGAACGCCGAGCTCGTCGACGAGAACGGCGTCCAGGTCGCGCCCCTGCACTACCCGCACCTGTCGCACACCGAGATCTTCACCTCGGTCGAGGAGTTCTACAAGAAGTTCTACTTCCGGGCGCCGAAGATCGCCTCGATCGTCAGCGAGATGGTGCGCTCGCCCGACATGATGAAGCGCCGCCTGCGCGAGGGCGTGGAGTTCTACCGCTTCCTCAAGGAGCGCCAGGGCACCGCCAAGGCGGCGTAAGTCAGGGGCTCGGGGCCTGCGGCCCCGGCGGGGAGCGGGGCAGAGCCCCGCGCCTCTTCCAGGGCTCCGCCCTGGACCCGCGAGAGGGCTTGCCCTCTCGACACCCTTTACGAGGTCCCCGTGAAGCGTCTGGTCGTCACCGCCGATGATTTCGGGCTCAGTCCCGAGGTCAACGAGGCCGTCGAGCAGGCCCATCGCCAGGGGATCCTCACCGCGGCGAGCCTCATGGTCTCGGCGCCGGCCGCCGCCGACGCGGTGGCCCGGGCCCGGCGGCTGCCCTCCCTGCGGGTCGGGCTGCATCTCGTGCTCGTGGAGGCGTGGCCGACCCTGCCGGCCGCGGATCTGCCCGACCTGACCGACGGAGCCGGCCTGATGCGGGCCGACATGGCCCGCCTCGGCCTCGACTTCGCCCGCAAGCCCGCGGCCCGCCGCCAGCTCGCCGCCGAGATCCGGGCCCAATTCGAGGCCTACCGGGCGACCGGGCTGCCGCTGGACCACGTCAACGCCCACAAGCACTTCCACGTCCACCCGCTGATCGCCGGCGCGGTGCTGCGCATCGGCCGCGCCTTCGGGATGCGCGCCCTGCGGGTGCCCCGTGAGCCGCGGGAGCTCCTGCGCCGCGCCGAGCCCGGCGCCCGCCCGCGGCCGGCCCTCGACATCGCCCCCTGGGCGGCCTTGCTCGCCGTGCGCGCCCGGCAGGCCGGATTGCTGATCCCGGACCGGACTTTTGGCCTCGCGTGGTCCGGCGCGATGACGTCGGCCCGCGTGGCGGGGCTCCTCACGCATCTGCCGGATGGGCTGACCGAACTTTACACGCATCCGGCGACGGCGGGCGGTTTTGCGGGCGAGGCGCCAGGCTATCGGTACGCCGATGAGCGGGATGCGCTGGTGGCGCCAGCCTCGATCGCGGCCGCCAAAGCATCGGGAGCCCGCACCGGTGGATTTTCTGATTTCCTGCGGTAAGGCCGGAGCCTAGATCCGGGCTGCGCGGATGATCGTTCACGCCGTCGATCACTGTGACCAACAGCCTGTTCAGCTCGGCCTATCCAATCCCCACCCTCGTCCTGAGGTGACCGCGACGCGGGCCTCGAAGGAGGGTTCCATAGGTCGCGCGGCAGGCTGGAGCGCTCCTTCGAGGCCTCCGCTTCGGCACCTCAGGATGAGGTCAAGGATTGGATGCTTGTCGTTGGAGCGGCCGAATCAGAAAGTCCTCCGGCAAGGGAGCGTCGCAATCATCGGGTATGGACGGGAATGGACCGGTGATCCCATGGGCGCGCAAGAACGCCTGGCCCGCCCCAGATCGAGCCCACCCTTCCGGCGATGCGGCACGAGATCGAGCACCGGCCGACCGTTGCGCGTCACGACAATGGTCTCGCCGCCTTCGACGCGCGCGGCCAGTTCCGCGAGGCTCGTAGCCGCTTCGTCCAAGGCAATCGTCATCATTCCGCAAGCGTAGCGCGCGCAGTCCGCGTGGGAACGGCGGGGGCGAACGAAGCTCATTGACCGACAGAGATATCTGACTAAAGTCAGGCATTATGGACTCGCTCGCAACCGCTCGCTTCCGTCGCTTCGCCCGCGCCGTCACTGCGGAGGTTGGTGCACTCGATACCTCGTTCCTTGGCCGTGGCCGGCCCCTCGGCGCGGCGCGTGTCCTGAATGCCATCGGCGCGGGACGGGCGGAGGTCGGTGAGATCCGCGCCTATCTCGGCCTCGATTCCGGCCTGATGAGCCGCCTGCTGCGCGGCCTGGAGGAGGAGGGCTTGGTGACCACGGCGCCGCATCCGGCGGATGCACGCCGCCGGGTCGCGTCGTTGACGGAGGCGGGTCGGCGGGAATTCGAGGCCTACGAGGCGCTGTCGGATGCCCGCGCGGTCGCCCTGCTTGAGCGCGCATCGCATGCGGATGATCTCCTGCGCGCGATGGATCGGGTCGCCCTCGTCCTGGGCCAAGAGGCCATCGCGATCCAGGAAACCGATCCCACGAGCGAGCCCGCCCGCGCCTGCCTCGCCGCCTACTACGCCGAGCTGGCAGCCCGCTTCGCCGGCGGGTTCGACGTCGCCCTGTCCTGCGATCCGGAGGCCGTCGACATGGTGCGGCCCCGCGGCGCCTTCCTGATCGCCGTCGCGGACGGTGTCCCGGTCGGCTGCGTCGGGCTCACGGGCCGTGGCGGCCCGGTGGCGGAGATCAAGCGGCTCTGGGTCGATCCCGCCGCCCGCGGGCTCGGCGTCGCCAAACGCCTGATGCAGGCGGCCGAGAGCGCCGCCCGCGACCTCGGCATCCGGACCCTGCGGCTCGACACCAACAGCGCCCTCTCCGAGGCGATGGCGCTCTACCGGCGGTCGGGCTGGGTGGAGATCGACCGCTTCAACGACGATCCCTACCCGGACCACTTCTTCGAGAAGGCGCTCTGACGAACGGCTACTTCACCGGCACCGGGTCTTGACGCGCCGTGCTCTTGCGCAACGCGGCGCCGGCGGCCTTCTCGGCCTCCGGCCGGTCCTCGTCGGGCTGTGCCGGCGGCTCGCCCAGCGTTGCCGGCACCACGAAGAACGCCGCCACCAGGGTGAAGAACAGCGACAGCGCCAGCAGCTTGCCCATGCTGGCCGTGCCCGGATGGCTCGACAGGACCAGCGATCCGAAGGCGCTGCCGGTGGTGAGCGCCGAGAAGAAGATCGCCCGGGTCAGGCTCGAGGCGAGCATGTCGGTCACGCCCGCCCGCCAGGCGATGACGTAGTAGATGTGGAACGCCACGCCGACCGCGAGCATCAGCGGCAGCGCGATGATGTTGGCGAAGTTCAACGGCATGCCGATGATGCGCAGGGCCATCAGCGTCCACAGGGTCGCGATCACCAGCGGGCCCAGCGTCATCGCCACGTCCCAGGGCTTGCGCAGGGCCACCGACAGGATGACGAAGATCAGCACGAAGGCGGTCACGGCCGCCTGCACGAACGCCCCCAGGATCGTGTAGGTCGATTGCGTCGTCGCCACCGGCGCGCCGGTGGCGTGGGGCGCGACCTTCAGCACCTCGTCCGAGAAGGTCCGCAGCACCTCGTCGTCATTCGAGTCGCCCTTGGGATGGACCTCGATGCGGGCGCGCCCGTCCGCCGCGACCCAATCGGCCTTCAGCTGCGGCGGCAGGTTGTCCAGCGTGATCTTCTCGGGGTGCAGCAGTTCGCGCAGGTGCGCCAGGAGCGGGCCGAGATCCTTCGTCAGGGCGACCGAGGCCGCCTCGCGGAGCTGCACCGGCCCGGCGGCGAGCTTGTCGAGGGTGCCGGCGAGCTGCTTGGCCGTCTCGGTACCCTTCGCGTCGCCCGCGACGCCGTTCAGCGCCGTGGCGGCGTCCTTGAGCGCCTTGACGTTGTCGGCATCGGTCGGCGGCGGCGGCCGGCGGCCCGGGTTCAGCACGGGATCGAGGAGCTGCGCGGTGTCGGCGATCGCCGCGAGCTTCTTGTCCTGGTCCCGGGGCACGAAGGTGTCGATGCTGTTGACCGAGGCCGTGACCGGCAGCGCCTCCAGCGTCTTGGAGAGCGCCGGCACCGCGTCGACGTTCGGAGCCAGAACGTCGATGAGGTTCGGACTGGTCTCGGGGGTCTTGATCAGATCGAGATAGGTGGCGATCGACTCCGTCTTCGTGCTGCGCAGATGCATCGGGTTCGAGTCGAAGGGCAGGTGCCAGAGCAGCGGCGCCCCCGCCAGGGTCACCAGACCGACGGCGAGCAGGATCGGCTTGCGGTGCCGGATGATCCACGGATCGACGCCGACGAGCCATTCGGTCTGCACCGCGGCCTTCTCGCCCTCCGGCTGGAACACGGCGATCAACGCCGGCAGCAGGGTCAGGGAGAACAGGAAGGCCACGACCATGCCGACGCCGGCGATCAATCCGAGTTCCGACACCCCCCGGAAGGCCGTGGGCAGGAACGCGAAGAAGCCCGCGACCAGCGACACGGCGGCGAGCGTCAGCGACCAGCCCACCCCGCGGGCGGCGGCGCGGATCGCGCTCTCCAGCGTGGGCTGCTCGTAGCGGTCCGCCCGGTAGCGGACCGAGAACTGGATGCCGAAATCGATGCCGAGGCCCACGAACAGGGCCGCGAAGGCGACCGAGATCGGGTTCAGCTCCTTGACCATGATGAGGCCGAGCGCGGCCGTGACGACGAGGCCGGCGAAGGTGGTGATGATCACCCCGCCGACGAGCTTGCCGGAGCGCAGCGCCAGCCACAGGAACAGCACGATCGCGCCGACGATGATGCTGTTGTTGACGCCCGCATCCTCCGAGAGCGTCGCGAACTCCTCGTCGGCCACTGCCACCGTGCCGGTCAGACGCATCCGCAGGCCGTGCTGCGCGTCGATCTTGAGGTCCTGGGCGACGTTGCGGATCAGCTTGGTCGCCTGGTAGCCGGGTTCCAGCGCGTTGAAGTCCAGCACCGGCTGGATGATCACGAACTTCATCTTGTCGGTGACGCGGGTCTCGCCGTTGGACAGCAGCTCCTGCCACGACAGCCGCGCCGGCTGGCCCGCCGCCACCTTCTGCAGCGTGGCGTCGATCCGCCCCATGGGCTTCTCGAGATCCTCGAGCTTGGCGTCCCCGGTCTTCACGCCGCGGGCGCCGAGGGAGAGAACCCGCATCACGCCGCGCAGCGACGGGTCGGCGGCGAGCGGCCCGAGCAGCCCCTGCTGCTGGGTCAGAGCTTCGAGGGTCTTGTCGAGCTCCGCCTGGGACATCAGCAGCAGCCCGTTCTTGTCGAAGAACGGCCCGCCATCGGGACGATAGACGGTCTCGATCAGGTTCTTGTGGGCGGTGAGGGCCTTGGCGAGGTTGGCGGTCGCCTCCTCGGTCTCCTCGGGCGTCTGCCCGTTGATCACCGCCACGATCGTGTTGGTGCGCTGGGGGAAGGCCTGCTCGTAATTGATCTCGTCCTGACGCCACGGCTCCTTCGGGTCGATCAGCCGCTCGACATCGGTGTTGATTCGGAACAGGTGCGCCCCGATTCCGGCACTCGCGACCGTGACGAACGCCGCGAGGGCGATCACGATCCACCGATACCGCACCGAGAACGCGACGAGACTTTCGATCACGAGCACCCTGCCTGTTCGCCTCGGACACGCTCCCGGCGCGCCCGGCTCCTACTCTCCGGCTCAACGGGACACGGTGGCCGACGCCGGCGGGGACTCTGGGCCCACGTGCCGACCATCCCGTGCTCCGTTCGGACGCGCGCGGGGTCCGAGAAGCGCCCCACCGTCCGATCCGTCCGCACAACACGCCTGCGCGAGCCGCTCATGGCCGATATGGGCCGCTGCGTCGCCATCCGCCACGGCCCATGCAACAGGCCACACCTTGCGTCGTGGCCAAGGGGCTCAGTAAAGACGGCGATGCGAGATTGCAACGCGACCGGCCCGGCGCGGTCCTTGCACGCACCCATGTGCGTTAGCGCACGAGATTTGCGGCGGTGCAGCCGGAATCTTGGGATTTCGGTCGTATTGCCGACGCATTGCACGTGCTGACCTCGACGACCGGATTTCCCAGCGTCCACGCTCGCGCATGCGGACCATGTGGCGGCGTTGCGTCAGGTGCGGAATAAGATGTCATGACCCCGCCGAAACGGGGTCGATTAAGATCAGTTCCAAGCTGGAACGCTGGAAATCGAGATTTTTTCGCGTTAAGCACCCCAAACACCCCGGGGTCGACGAAGTGAAGGAGCCGCAATCTTGGGTATCCCCCTCCGGTACGTCGCGAAGATCGGCGGCTACATCCTGAAACAGCACCTGACGGGTCGCAAGCGCTACCCGCTGGTGATGATGATGGAGCCCCTGTTCCGTTGCAATCTCGCCTGCGCGGGCTGCGGCAAGATCGACTACCCGGACGAGATCCTGAACAAGCGCCTGCCGGTCGCCGACGCGCTCGAATCGGTGCGCGAGTGCGGCGCCCCCGTGGTGGTGATCGCCGGCGGCGAGCCGCTCCTGCACAAGGACCTGCCGCAGATCGTCGAGGGCATCATCGCCCAGAAGAAGTTCGCGATCGTCTGCACCAACGCGCTGCTCCTCGAGAAGAAGATCAAGGAGTACAAGCCGAGCCCGTACTTCACGTGGTCGATCCATCTGGACGGCGACAAGGAGATGCACGACCAGTCGGTGTGCCAGCGCGGCGTCTACGACAAGGCCGTGGCGGCGATCGCCAAGGCCAAGGAGATGGGCTTCCGGGTCACCATCAACTGCACCTTCTTCAACAACTCCCAGCCCGAGAAGATCGCCGACTTCTTCGACAGCGTGACCCGCATGGGGATCGACGGCATCACCGTCTCCCCGGGCTACGCCTACGAGCGCGCGCCGGACCAGAAGCACTTCCTGAACCGCAAGGCGACCAAGGACCTGTTCCGCGGCGTGTTCCGGCACGGCAAGGAGAAGGGCCGCGAGAAGTGGACCTTCCAGCAGTCCGGCCTGTTCCTGGACTTCCTGGCCGGCAACCAGACCTACCATTGCACCCCGTGGGGCAACCCGACCCGCACCGTGTTCGGCTGGCAGAAGCCCTGCTACCTGCTCGGCGAGGGCTACGCGGCGACCTTCAAGGAGCTGATGGAGTCCACCGACTGGGATTCCTACGGCACCGGCAACTACGAGAAGTGCGCCGACTGCATGGTCCATTCGGGCTACGAGGCGTCCTCGGTGGTCGATTCGGTGCGCAAGCCCTGGAAGCCGCTGGTCCACGCGATCCGCGGCATCAAGACCGAGGGTGCGATGGCCCCCGAGGTCAGCCTGGAGAACCAGCGCCCGGCCGAGTTCGTGTTCTCGCGCAACGTCGCCCAGAAGCTGTCGGAGATCAAAGCCGCCGGCGTCGACACAAAGCAGGAAGCCCGCAAGCGCACCGCCGCCTGACCGGTACGCGATGCACGATCGAACCCGCTGCCTCACGGCGGCGGGTTTTTCGTTCCCGGATCGCGTGCGGGCTTGCGATCGGGGCCGGTGCGAGGTCCTTGTTTTGACGCGCTCGCCTGCGCCGACCGGTATCCAATGCGGCGGCGAGCGCTCCAGCGGCGCAGGGTAACCGATGGCCATGACCAAGAAGATTCGCGTCGCCGTCCTCTATGGGGGCAGGTCCGGAGAGCACGAGGTCTCGCTGAAATCCGCGGCCTCGGTGGTTCGTCACCTCGATCGCGCGCGCTTCGAAGTCGTCCCCGTCAGCATCGACAAGTCCGGGCTCTGGCAGTTGAACGACCTGCGCCCGATCGAGCAGGCGGACGGCGAGTCCCTGACCATCCAGCGCGACGCTCCCGAAGTCCGGCTCGCGCGAACGACGGACGGGCAGGTCGCGCTGATGCGCATCGCCGATGGCGCCGCCCCCGGTGCCCGGGAAAGCCCCGGTGCCCCGGAGGTCCAGGCGATCGACGTCGTGTTCCCGGTCATGCATGGGCCGCTCTGCGAGGACGGCACCATCCAGGGCCTGCTGGAACTGGCCGACGTCGCCTATGTCGGCTCCGGGGTCCTCGCCTCCGCCCTCAGCATGGACAAGGACATCGCCAAGCGCCTCGCGGGTCTCGCCGGCATCCCGGTCGCGCCTTACCGCGCCCTGACCCAGACCGCGTATGAGCGGGCCCCCGATGCCGTCCTGGCCTCGATCCCGGAGACCCTGAATCTTCCGGTGTTCGTGAAGCCCTGCAACATGGGATCGAGCGTCGGCGTCCACAAAGTCAAAGCCTGGGCCGGCCTTCGGGCGGCTCTGGAGGATGCGTTCCGGTACGACGTGAAGGTCCTGGTCGAGCAGGGCATCGATGCCCGCGAGATCGAGGTGGCGGTGCTGGAGGGGGAGCCGACCTTCGTCAGCCTCGCCAGCGAATTGAACCCCAATCCGCAGCACGATTTCTACTCGTACGAGGCCAAGTATCTCGATCCTGCCGGGGCCACGGTCGACCTGCCGGCCAAGCTCGAGCCCGACCGGATGGAGCGCGTGCGCGCGCTGGCGGCCGAAGCCTTCGGGACCTTCGAATGCAGCGGTTTCGCCCGGGTCGACTTCTTTCTCGATCGGCAGAGCGGGACGTTCTTCTTCAACGAGATCAACACGCTGCCGGGGTTCACGGCGATCAGCATGTATCCGAAGATGATGGACGCATCCGGCGTCCCCTACCCGGCGCTGCTGTCCCGTCTCGTGGACCTGGCGGTCGAACGGCATCGGAAGCGGCACGCACTCGCGCGCGATTACGCGGCTTGAGCCCGCCCGCTGCGTCGGCGGAGGCGAGCCTGAAGGGTCAGGGACCGGGAGTCGAGCCGTCCGGCCAGGCGATCGGAGACGGTTTCAAGCCGTCTGACCGGTCGCGGCGCGGCGCCCGACCCACACCCACGGCAGCACGCAGGCGGCCGACAGGGCGATCGACACCGCGTAGGCGGACACGACGTCGATCCGCCCGAGCAGCAGGTGGACGCACAGGTAGAAGGCCAGCACGCCGAACGAGCCCTGGGCGCTGCCGCGCACCACGTCGATGGAGGCGCCGGTGCCGTCCTGCATCCGCGCGAAGGCAATGAGCGGCCAGGAGATGATCGGGATCGGCGCCAGGACGCCGCTCAGGCCCGCGCCGAGCAGGGGCGCGAGACCGGAGACCAGCAGGACCAAGGCGGTCGATGCCGCGAGTCGCGCCGGCATGTCCCAGCGCGGCGGCCGGGTGCGGCGGGCCGGCGCTTCCGCCGGCGGGCAGAGCGCCAGCACGAGCACCATCAGCGGAACGTCGATCGCCGCCGCGAGCCAGAGCCCGGGCCGGACGAGCCCGTGCAGCAGGATCCCCCCGAGCGCGAAGGCCGCCAGGGCGGCGCAGCAGGCGCGAAAAGGCGTCGTCCGCGACGCGCACAGGACGTAGGCCAGAGAGCAGCACGCGACCGCGCCGAGGCCCTCCGCCGAGCCGATCGCCGCGTCCGCGGCGAAGCGCTCGCCCTGCTCCACGGCGAGGTAGATCGAGATCGGAGCCGAGGTGAGCGGCAGGCCCGAGAGCAGGCCACCGATGAGGCTGCCCCAGCGCCGCGCGGCCGCCGACACGGCCCACATCAGCGTCGGCGTCACGAGCATCTTGGCGGCGATCAGGCTCATCGACGCCGCCCCGGGTCCCGGGCCCGGCTCATGCGGCCTCGGGCGGGCCGTCATCCTCCGGTGCGGCGGGGGAGTTGAGGATATCGTCCAGTTCGTCCACCAGCCGGTCGATCTGGTCCTCGGTGGCGAGCACTTTGAGAATCTCGCCGGACTCCGTCTCGATGGCCAGCTCGATGTGCGGCCCGACCCGCGCGGTCAGGATCCGGGCCAGAATCTTGATGGCGCTCATAGGTTTGCGTTCTCCGCCGCGATGACGCCGACCGCGACCGCCGGCCCGCACGTCGAGATCCAGTCGCGCGCGCCGATGATCCGATCCTCCAGCAGCGATACCAGGAGTCCCGACGGGCGACCGAGTCGCTCGGCGAGGCGCAACCCCAGGAATGTGCCGGCGCCGCACACGATCAGGGGGGCGTCCGGCGGCAGGTCCGGCCGGGTGAGCAGAAGGGCCGCCGCATCGTGCAGCAGCCGAAGCTGCGCCTCGGCGAAGTGTTCGGCGAGGGCCGCCCAGGCGTGGCCGGTCCCCTCCCCGTGGTCACGCCCGACGATCCGGGCGAGCCGGGTCTCGCTCTCGGCCGCCGACTTGCCCTTGCCGTCGCCGCTCGCCTGCTGGTCGGCGCCGTCGGGGAGCAGCCGCAGGATCCGGTAGACATCCGCCATGTGGGCGAACGTCTCGGTCATCAGCCGGGTCCGGCGGCCCGCGAAGGGCGCGTGATCCGCGAGCGCGATCACGGGCGTGCGGACCACCCCGGTATAGACGAGTTCGCCGGATTCGAGGCGCTCGGCGTCGCTGTACCCGAGGCTGCTCGGCCGCCCCCGGACGATGGCAATCAGGTCGGCGGTCGTGGAGCCGATATCGACGAGGAGCGCGTCCGGGACGTGCGTCCCGACGAGGGTCGCGGTGGCGTGCCAATTGGCCGAGGCGACGTCCGCCGCGACATCCGCGGCCGTCTCGGGGGCGACGAAGCCGGAGCGGCCGGCATAGATGCGCACGGCCCCGTCGAGATGCGCGCCGGCCCATCCCGAGAGCGCCGCCACCCCCGCCCGCCGGTCGGCGAAGCAGTCGGTCAGCTCGCCGGTCATGGTGACCGCGTGCAGGGCTTCGCCCCGGGCCCAGTCCGGCGCGGCGGCCAGCGCCTGGTCCAGGGCCGTCACGCCCCGCCAGAGCGGGCACGGGACCTGCGCGGCGGCCGCGACCCGCCCGTTCTCGACCAGCGCAGCCTTGACGTGGACCCCGCCGAGGTCCCACCCGATCGTCCTAGGGAATGGTGAGGGCATGGGAACGCGATGAGCGCCTCGAAGGATCATAGGATCGGGCGCCCCGGCTTCGCGGTGATCCCGGTGCTCGATCTCCGGGGCGGCCGCGTGGTGCGGGCGCGCCGGGGTGAGCGCTCCTCCTATGCCCCGATCGAGACGCCCTTGGCAAAGGGATCGGCGCCCGACGCGGTGGCGCGCGGGCTGCGCGACGCGTGGCCGGCCGCGATCCTCTATGTCGCCGATCTCGACGCGATCATGGACGGGGCCGCGCCCGATCTCCGGGCGCTGGAGGCGATCGCCCGCGCCTGTCCCGGCACCGCCCTGTGGGTGGATGCCGGCTTCTCCGAAACGGCCGGCGTGGACGCGTTCCTGGCCGCCGGCCTCGGGCGCCCGGTGATCGGCAGCGAGAGCCAGGCGGATGCCGGCCTCGTGACGCGGCTCGGGGACCGGGCGGTGTTCTCCCTGGACACCCGCGGTCGCGACCGGCTCGGCCCGCCCGTGCTCCACGACGATCCGTCGCTGTGGCCACGGGACGTGATCGCCATGACGCTGGCCCGGGTCGGGGCCGGGGCCGGTCCCGACCTCGCCGCGCTCGGCGACCTGCGCGCGCGGGCGCCCGACCGGCAGCTCTATGCGGCCGGCGGCGTCCGCGGCCCGAACGACCTGCGGGCCCTGCGCGATGCCGGCTTGGCGGGGGCGCTCGTCGCCTCCGCGCTCCACGACGGCACCCTGACCCGGGCGGCAGCCCCGGACCTCGCCTGACGCTTCCGGCCTGCGCCCGCGGCTGATAAAGCCGCTCGACAGCGAACAACCTCACGAGTGTTCAGCCGATGGAAAAGTTCACCACCCTGGAAGGCGTCGCCGCGCCCGTGCGGACGATCAACGTCGATACCGACCGGATCATCCCGGCGAAGTACCTGAAGACGATCAGACGGACGGGGCTGGGCAAGAGCCTGTTCGCCGAGATGCGCTACCGCGAGGACGGCTCCGAGAACCCGGACTTCGTGCTCAACAAGCCCGCCTACCGGAACGCCAAGATCCTGGTCTGCGGCGACAATTTCGGCTGCGGCTCCTCCCGGGAGCACGCGCCCTGGGCGCTGGCCGATTTCGGCATCCGCTGCGTGATCTCCACGAGCTTCGCCGACATCTTCTTCAACAACTGCGCCAAGAACGGCATCCTGGCGATCGTGGTCTCGCCGGAGGACCTCGAGAAGCTGTTCGCCGATGCCGAGCGCGGTGCGAACGCCACGCTGTCGGTGGATCTCGAAGCCCAGACCATCAAGGGGCCGGACGGGGGCACCCTGCATTTCGACATCGACGCCGGCCGCAAGCACAACCTGCTGAACGGCCTCGACGAGATCGGCCTGACGCTGGCGCGCGGCGCCGCGATCGACGCCTACGAGCAGAAGCTCGCCCAGCGGGAATGGGCCTGACCGGGCCGCGCCTCCGGTCGGGGAGGGTCCGGCCTGCCCGCCGCGCCGCCTCGCGTCGGCCGGGGGCGCGTTCCGGCTCAGCGTGATGCCGCGTCCCGACGAGACGGTGTCCGTCCGGTCGAAAACGGGGCTGCCCGCGTCACGGCATTTGCCGTCGACGCTACGAGATAGAGGCCGATCGGCGCGCTGATCCGTGACGGCCCGGCGACGCCTAGCGTATCTGCGGGCCGGCCTGTCATGCCGCGGCGGGCTCGGCCTTTCGTCGAACGGCCCGGCGCAGGGATCCATCGCATCGCGTTCGAGCCCCGCGGCATCCCGATGCGATGTCGGTCGATGGTGCCAGACGTTCGCGGCGCGGACGGTTCGACCAGTTCGCCCGGCACCCGCAGGCGGACCGGGCGCTAACGCGCCGTTAACCCTCGTGCTGCCTGATTCGGCCGCTAAACGATGGGCGACACACGGGAACGCCAGGATGCGGAATCAGTCCATCGGGTCGGGCATCGCGCTCGGGATCGGCCTCTTCCTCGCCGGCGCCGCGAGCCTTCCGGCGCGCGCGGATTTCGACGGCTGCCTCGGGGGCATCCGGGCCCAGGCGGAGGCCGCCGGCGTGTCGGCGCAGACCTTCCAGGCGGCCACGCGCGGCATCAGCTACGACGACAAGGTGATCGAACTCTCCCAGGCCCAGCCGGAGTTCAAGACGCCGATCTGGGACTACATGGCGGCGCTGGTCGACGACGAGCGGGTCGAGGACGGGCGCGCGGCCATGCGCCAGAACGCGGCCGCTCTCGCCCAGGCCGAGGCGCGCTACGGGGTCGACCGCTACACCATCGCGGCCGTGTGGGGCGTCGAATCGAACTTCGGCAAGAACCTCGGCAAGATGCCGCTGGTCCAGTCCCTGGCGACGCTCGCCTGCTCGAACAACCGCCGCCGCGACTTCTTCCGCGGCGAGCTGATCGCCACCCTGCGGATCATCGAGCGTGGCGACATCGCCCCGGAGCGGCTGACCGGATCCTGGGCCGGCGCCTTCGGCCAGACCCAATTCATGCCGAGCACCTATCACCGTCTCGCCGTCGACGGCGACGGGGACGGGCGTCGCGACGTGGTCGATTCGGTGGCCGACGCGGTCGGCTCCACGGCGAACTTCCTGCACGTGGCCAAGTGGCAGCACGGCCAGGCCTGGGGCTACGAGGTGAGGCTGCCCCGCGGCTTCAACGTCGGCGCCGCCGGGCGCAGGAACAAGAAGCCGATCGGCCACTGGGCGTCCCTCGGCGTGACCCGTATCGACGGCCATCCGCTCTCGGGCGAGGGGCCGGCCGGGATCATCGCGCCGGCCGGCATCGAGGGGCCGGCCTTCCTGGTCACCCGGAACTTCGACGCGATCTACTCGTACAACGCCGCCGAATCGTACGGCCTCGCCATCGCGGTGCTGTCCGACCGGCTGCGCGGCAAGCCCGGCGTCCAGGCCTCCTGGCCGACCGACGACCCGCCCCTGTCCCGGGCCGAGCGCCGCGACCTCCAGACCCGGCTGGCCGCCCGGGGCTACGATGTCGGCGAGCCGGACGGCAAGGTCGGCCAGAAGACCCGCGACGCGATCAAGGACGTGGAGCGCAAGCTCGGCATGACCCCCACGGGGCGCCCGGGGGGCAAGGTTCTGGAAGCCCTGCGCGGGGGCTGAGCCCCCGGCCCATCGCCGACGGCGTCATGCATCCGACGCCACGGCGACGCGCCGTCGTTGAGGCCGGACGCGCGCCGCCGGCCTCGTCGATGATCCGCCGGCCGGCGCTTCGACGCGACCGGTTCGCGACGCCCGTCCCCCGTCGTGGCGGTACCGGGATCGATCCGGAACGGACGTATCAAGTGTATCGACGTATCTGTATGTCCTGATATGCGTGACGTACGGTAAATCCCGATTTTTACTAGACAGCACTGAATTAGTATTTTTTATCGTCGGAATGCGTTTTTAGTTATTTTCCAATACAAAAATCGGCGATCCGCAATCTTGAGTCGCCGGCTTCGTATCATCTAGACGTGAGGTGCTGTGCTGATAGCCGGGGCCCCGATGCGTCTTCGTATTGTTCGTTTGAATCTCGCGCGCCGAATCATGCTGATAGCCCTGCTGCCGATCCTGTTGATCGTCATGCTCGGTGCGGGAGGATTGTATCTATACTACAAAGAAATGACTTCGGGTCGCATCCTCGCCCTGCGGTCGATGGTCGAGCTGGTCCAGTCCTACGCCCAGGCCCTCGACGGGCGGGTCAAGGCCGGCACGCTGACTCGGGCGGCCGCCCAGGCCGAACTGGCCGAGACCGCCATGGCGATGCGCTACGATGGCGGATCCAACTACATCACGATCTACACGATGGACGGCACCGTCGTCGCCGCACCCAACCGGGCGCTCCTCGGGAAGAACGTGATCGCGTCCACGGTCAACGGCGTGCGGGTCGTCGAGTCGATCGTCGATCGCTTGAAGACCTCCGAGACCACGGTCTTCGCCTACGACTTCACCCGGCCGGGACGGGATGGCGTCTATCCGAAGATCACCTTCGCCGCGCGATTCGACCCGTGGAACCTGTTCATCGCCACGGGAGCCTATACCGACGACATTGCGGCGGCCTTCCGGGCTCTGGCGATCACGGTCGTGACCCTGCTCCTGGGCGTCATCGCCGTGGCGGTGCTGTCGTCCGCGCTGATCTCGCGCAGCATCACGCGCCCGCTCCAAAGCCTCGGTCGGCGGATGCAGGCCCTGGCGGCCGGCGACCTCGAAGGCCCCGTCGCGGAGGTGGCGCGGCACGACGAGACCGGCCGCATGGCCGCCACCGTGGAGGTGTTCCGCAACGCCCTGATCGCCAAGAGCGCGATGGACGTGGCGGCCGCCCGGGACGCGGCGGTCAAGGTCGAGCGGGCCCAGGCCCTCGACGATCTCGCCCGCCGGTTCGAGGGCAGCGCCGGGACCCTGATGCAGGGCCTGACCGCGGCCGCCACCGACATGCAGGCGGAAGCCGCCGCGATGGCGCGGAGCACGGCGCGGACGAGCGCGCGCTCGGCCCAGGTCGTCGAGGCCGCCCAGGAGACCTCGGCGAGCGTGCAGGCCGTGGCGGCGGCGACCGAGCAGATGTCGACGACCATCCGGGAGATCTCGGGCCAGATGGCGCGCTCATCGGCCATGACCGCCCGGGCGGCCGCGGAGGCGAGCCGCACGGATGCGATCGTGCACGACCTCGCCGAGGCGGCCGAGCGGATCGGCACCGTGGCGGGCCTGATCGCGGCGATCGCCAGCCAGACGAACCTCCTCGCCCTCAACGCCACGATCGAGGCGGCGCGGGCCGGTGACGCCGGCCGCGGCTTCGCCGTCGTGGCCGCGGAGGTGAAGGCCCTCGCCGGCCAGACCGCGCAGGCGACGGCAGAGATCTCGACTCAGATCGGCGCCGTGCAGACCTCGACCCGGCAGGCCGTGGCGGCGATCCAGGGGATCGGCCGCACGATCACCGAGGTCGATACCCTCGCCACGGGCGTCGCGGCGGCGATCGAAGAGCAGGAGGCGACGACCGGCGAGATCGTGCGCAGCGTCGCGCAGGCGGCGAACGCCAGCGGCACGGTGACGGACAGCATCGGCGACGTCTCGATCGCCGCCCGGGAGGTAGGGGGCGCGGCCGAGCAGGTGCTCGGTGCCGCGGCGGAGCTGTCGCGAAAGTCCGAACGCCTCTCGGCGGAGATCACCGAATTCCTCGACCGGGTCCGGGCGGGCTGATCGCCGGCCACGAAAAAACCGGCCCGGCGAAGCCGGACCGGTCGAAAACCCCCGAGCCCCGGCCGGGGCCGGTCCGGGATGCTACTCGGCGGCGGCGGGTGCCGCGGCCGGGGCGTCCTTGGCCTTGTAGCGGTCGGTGCGCTCGACGATACGGGCCGACTTCCCGCGGCGATCACGCAGGTAGTACAGCTTGGCGCGACGCACCTTGCCGCGGCGGGCCACCTTGATCGAATCGATCATCGGGGAATGCACCGGGAAGACGCGCTCCACGCCCTCGCCGTAGGAGATTTTGCGGACCGTGAAGCTCTCGTTCAGGCCGCCACCCGAACGGGCGATGCAGACGCCCTCGTAGGCCTGGACGCGGGTGCGCTCGCCTTCCTTCACGCGGACGTTGACGATGAGCGTGTCGCCCGGCTCGAAATCCGGGATGGTCTTGGCGAGGCGCGCGACTTCCTCGCGCTCCAGCTGCTCGATGATGTTCATGGCATAGCTCCAGCCGTCGCGCCGTTCCGCCCCTCATGGGCGATCGGCGCCAGGATTTCGGCGATCCTGTTGTGAGTTGGGCGGCTCTCTACAGGATCGCTGCCGGCTTGTCGATTGCCGAAGCGCGCCCCGGGCGCCCTCAGGGATGCGCGGCGCCGGGCGGAGTCCGCGCCGCCGCGGCCTCGGGCAGCACGCAGGCCGACAGGAAGGCCGCGAGGTCGTCGGTGATGTGATCGATGTGCGGCTCGCGCACCGCCTCTTGCTCGAACGCCTCGCGATAGGGGTCGATCACCTTGGGCACCACCAGCACGGTCGCCATCCCGAGCTCGTGCGGCACCGCGAGGTTGCGGGCGATGTCCTCGAACAGGGCGGCGCGGCGCGGCTCGACCGCGTGCCTGTGCAGGAAGCGCTCGTAGGTCGCGCGTTCCGGCTTCGGGACGAAATCGGCGGCCGCGATGTCGAACACGTCCTCGAAATGATCGAGGATGCCGAGCTTGGCCGCCACGGTCTCGGCATGGCGGCGCGAGCCGTTGGTGAGAATCAGCTTGCGCCCTGGCAGCTGCTCGATCGCGTCGCCGAGGGTCTTGTCGAGCTTGATCGTCGAGTGGTCGATGTCGTGGGCGAAGTCGAGGAAGTCGTGGGGATCGACCCCCGCCTCGGCGATCAGCGCCGACAGCGTCGTGCCGTAGCGGTGATAGAAATGCTTCTGGAGGGCGCGCGCCGAGATCCCGTCGAGCCCGTAAAGCTGCATCACGTACAGGGTGATGCGCTCGTCGACCTTCGGCCAGACCTCGGCGTCGCTCGGATAGAGGGTGTTGTCGAGGTCGAACACCCAGGTGTCGACATCGGCAAAGCCGCGGGCCGCCGGGGTCGTGAACTGCGCCTTGTCGGGATGGTGCACCGTCGCCCCTCGGATTGCTGATCCCGGCGGATCTGTGGATCGGAACGGTCAAGCTCGCAAGTTCGATGCTTGCCCGGGGCTTGCGGGACCGACGGGTTACGACAATGCGCGGGCGGCGCAGACGTTGCCGTGGGGGTCGCATACCCCGCGGTCCCGGCGAGACCGCGCGGTGCTCCAGTCCGTCCGCTCAGCCGCGCCGGATGAGCGTGCCGGCCCCGTAATCGGTGAACAGCTCCAGCAGAACCGCGTGGTTGACCTTGCCGTCCAGGATGACGACCGCCTCCACGCCGCGCTCGATCGCGTACATGCAGGTCTCGATCTTGGGGATCATGCCGCCCGTGATGGTGCCGTCGGCGATCAGGCGCCGGCAATCCTCCACGGTCAGCTCGGGGATCAGCTTCTTGTCCTTGTCGAGCACCCCCGGGACGTCGGTGAGCAGCAGCAGCCGCTTGGCCCGGAGCGCCCCGGCGATCGCCCCCGCGAACGTGTCGGCGTTGACGTTGTAGGTCTGGCCGTCCGCCCCGTAGGCCACCGGGGCCAGGACCGGGATGAGCTCGGCCTTCAGCACCGCGTCGAGGACGCCGCGCTCGACGTGATCCGGCTCGCCCACGAGGCCGAGATCGACGCTCTGCTCGGTCTGGTTCTCGGGGTCGATCACGGTCTTCATTGCCCGCTTGGCGCGGACCATGTTGCCGTCCTTGCCGCACAGGCCGATCGCCCGGCCGCCCTCGGCCGAGATCCAGCCGACGATCTGCTTGTTGATCGATCCGGCCAGGACCATCTCGACCACCTCGACGGTGGCCTCGTCGGTGACCCGCAGGCCGCCGCGGAATTCGGACTGGATGCCGAGCCGGTCGAGCATCCGGCCGATCTGCGGTCCGCCGCCGTGCACGACGATGGGCTTCAGGCCGGACTGTTCCAGCAGGACGATGTCCTCGGCGAAATCCTCGGCGGCCGCCCGGTCGCCCATGGCGTGACCGCCGTACTTGATCACCACGATCTCCTGGTCGTAGCGCTGCATGTGGGGCAGCGCCTGGGCCAGGACCTCGGCGCGCACGTGCACGTTCGGCAATTCGGTCATCGCGGTCCTTCGCCGATCCTCAGGGCGGATCCTCCGGGGCATCTGCGACCTCCCCGACGGGCGGTGGCGCTTCTACAGGAAGCCGCCCGCGCTGCGAAGCCGCCCCGCGCGCGGCCGTGGCCGACGCCGTCGAGCGGGCCTTGCCCCGGGCCCGAGGCCGCGCTGTCAAAGAACCGTCACCGATCCGGATGTTGCTGGCGGGCGACAGACGGGCGGGGATCCCGTGTCCCCCGGGTTGCATCGCCGCCGCTCCCGGATCATGCTGCGTTGCAACAAGCCGCAGGGCGGCCAGCCGGGAGGGCCGGATGCGGATCGCGATGATTGGGGCCGGATATGTCGGCCTGGTGTCCGGAGCCTGCCTGGCCGATTTCGGACACGGCGTGATCTGCATCGACCGCGACCCCGGGAAGATCGCGAGCCTGAACGCCGGCCGCATGCCGATCTACGAGCCGGGCCTTGAGGCCCTGGTGGCGGAGAACGTCCGGCACGGCCGGCTCGCCTTCCAGTCGTCCATGCGGGAGGCGGTGGCGGAGGCGGACGCGGTGTTCATCGCGGTGGGCACGCCCTCCCGCCGCGGCGACGGCTTCGCCGATCTCAGCTTCGTGTTCGACGCCGCCCGGGAGATCGCCGGCGCCCTGTCGGGATTCACCGTCGTGGTGACCAAATCGACGGTCCCGGTCGGGACGGGCGACGAGGTCGAGCGGATCATCCGGGAGGCGAACCCGTCCGCGGACGTGTCGGTGGCCTCGAACCCGGAGTTCCTGCGCGAGGGCGCGGCGATCACCGACTTCAAGCGGCCC
>NZ_JAKSXX010000225.1 GCF_022829385.1 Methylobacterium sp. J-070
GATCCCGCCGGCCTGACCCTTACGATCGGCGGCGAACGAAGAAGGGGCCCGATCGAGGCCCTTCTACGTTCAGGCTGCACGTTGCCAGTGGCCTGATTTTGCTCCGCCACGGCAGCCTGGAATTGGTCCGCCCTTTACAGAAGTGCGCGGTATGCGAGAGTGGGGCAACAGGATGCCCGGCTCATGAGCCGCTGAGGGCTTCATTCGATCGGTTCGGCTCGTCCCTCGATCAGCCGGGCGTATTCCATCTCTGCCACACCGTAGCTGTCGCCGGCTATGTCGAGTAGCCCATCGCGATCCAGGATCTCGACGCTGCCACGGCGCTTTTGCACGAACCCGTCCTTTTCCAGCGACCGCAGCGCCGAGGTGACGCCGGGCCTCTCGACGCCCAGCATGAACGACATGAACTCCTGCGTGACCGTGACGAACTCGTCGTCAATTCGGTCCTGGCACATCAGCAGCCATCGAGCGAGGCGGGTGGCCGTGTTGCCTTTCGCGTTGGCGAAGGCCGTCTGAGCCGTCTGCACGTGCTGAGCTTGGATGTAGCGATTGAGAAGGCGCCTTAGGGCAGGGCGCCCCTC
>NZ_JAKSXX010000228.1 GCF_022829385.1 Methylobacterium sp. J-070
AAAGTGTCCCTTCCGTCCGTGTTGTAGAACCGTCGACCACACCTACAGACAACCACCACTCTCCACGTGGCTCCACCAGCCACTCCACTCTATGCAGTTCGACCCAGTTCTCGCTCATCGAGTGGTCTCGTGTTTTGTGTAGGTGGCGGCGACCTCCCGTGAGTGTATGTATGCGACCGCTCTTTCCCTACAAGGCGCGCCGCACGTTGTCGCGCAAACCTCCCCCGTGCACACAATGAGCACGGAGGAGGCTGAGCTTCCGGAATGGGCCGAGGAGGTGGCGGGCACGTTCGGGCCCGTTCTCCCGGACAGGATCCAGAAACACCTCGGGACCTTGCTCGCTGCCGTCTACGCGCAGGAGGATGCCGAGCTTAGCGCCACGAGCCGCTTTGCCGATCTACTGGCCAAGCTCGATCTGGCTCTCGGCGACGCGGCCGAACGCAACGATGCCGAGTTCAAGAGGCTGCTCGTCACCATACTCCCGGGCCTGCTCCGCTTCGCCGTCTCGCTCGCCCGCGACCCGGTAGTGGCCGACGATCTCGTTCAGGACACCCTTGTGCGGGCATGGCGCTCCCGTACACGCTTCGAACAGGGCACGAACTTCGAGGCTTGGACCTTCACGATCCT
>NZ_JAKSXX010000229.1 GCF_022829385.1 Methylobacterium sp. J-070
TCGTCAGCTTCATCGACGGCAAGACCTACAAGACGCTCAAGCGCCACCTCACCAGCCACGGGCTCGACCCGAAGGCCTACCGCGACCGCTACGGCCTGCCGGCCGACTACCCGATGGTCGCCCCGAGCTACGCCGCGCAGCGCTCCGCGCTCGCCAAGGCCATCGGCCTGGGCCAGCCCGGTGCCATGGCCGGGCGCGAGCGCGGGGGCAAGGTCGCCTGAACGATGGCCGGTCGGCCGCGCCGGGCGGGCGCGGCCCGCCGTCACGGCTGATCCGAAGACGGCAATGCACCGGCCGCCGGCGCACCCGTCCAGCACCGGGCGTAGCCGCGGGAGATCAGCCGGCCCTGCCGGGCGATGCACCGCTCCGCCGCGTCGAGATCGGCCAGCGCATCGGCGACCGCCGCCACCAGGGCCCCCCAGGTGTCGCCCCGCGCCGCCCGGTGATACGCGCGGGCGATCAGCTCGGCCTCCCTGAGGCGAATCTCCACAGGCGCTTCGTGAGGATCTGCGTGCATCGCGGCCCGAATCCGATTAGAACATTTCATGAACAAAGCGCATCGGCCGGGGCGGTTCAATCGCCGGAGCGCCCTGTTTTCGGATCGCGGTGGAGCGCTGTGGATTGGTCGAGGAAACGTCAATGCCGATGCGGCTTTACCGCTTCCACTGTACGGACGGCCACGCGCTGGTGACCGACCTGAAAGGCTGCCGGCTACCGAACGCGGCCCAGATGCGGGTCCATGCCGAGCGCGTGGCGCTCGCCTTGATGGAGCGGGTCGTCGACCGGTTCGATTGGTCCGGATGGCAGGTGGAGGTCTACGACGCGCGGGGGCGGCGGATCTGGAGCCGGGCCTTCGTCGACGTGAACGCCGACACGCGCGCGGCGTGAGCGGGATGCAGCGGAGCGGCCGCCATGCGCGGCCAGGGGAGAGACAGGATGGCTTTCAAGCCGAAATCGGCCGCGGAGACGAAGGCCCGGGACCTGGGCCTCGCCCTCGCCCGGATCGCCGAGGACGAGGGCGTCCCAGCCAGCATCGGGATCGATCGGCTGCGGCGGGCGAGCCCGCGCCTGACGCCCCTCGCGGTGGGCCAGATGGTCCGCAAGGAACACGCGACCGTCGCGGCGACACTGGCGGAGCGGGGCTTGGCGCTCGTCGACTATTCCGACCAGGGGCCCGGCCGCGGGATGGCCTTCACCATCGACACGGCGGCCTGACGGGACCGGTCAGGCGGCGGCCGGGCGGCTCCGGAACAGGCGGCCGAGGAGGCGGAACGGCAGGAGCGGCAGCTTGATCAGCGCGGTCACCACGAGGACCGCGATGACCGTGAGCAGCGCCAGGACAGAATTCATCATGGGGTCGTTCTCACGAAGGCGGGCTGCCCGTCAGGGCCGAGGGCGCCACGAGGCGCCCGGATCGCGGCGAGACTATGGACAGGACGCGGCCCTCGCGTCGCAGGCCGGCCGCCGGATGAAGACGGGCGTCACGCCGCCCTGAATCCGCTCCGCCGCCGTGCCGCGACCGCGGCTCCCGCGCCCGGGATCGTCGATTCGTGACTCCGCGCCCGTGGCCGTCGATCCCGAGGCCCCGCCACCCTGCCGGGCGCCACCGGGCGCCACCGGGCGCTCCGCGAGCTCTGCCCACGTGTCTACCAAGGCGTGCCGTCATGCAGTAGCGTCACAACCGGATCGGCGGGTCAGCCGGTCCGGCCGATGCCGTCCTGTGCGTCGCGCCATCACCGCCGCCGGAGCCCCGAGGGCCGTTCACCGTATGAGCGAGGCCTGGACCCTTCCCCGCGGCTGCGGCGAACTCGCCGACCTCGTCCGGACCTACGATTGGAGTCGGACGTCCCTGGGCCCCCTCGCGGACTGGCCTCAATGCCTGATCTTCGCGGTGCGCACGCTGCTGCTGTCGCCGGTGCCGATCGTGCTGCTCTGGGGCGAGGACGGCATCATGATCTACAACGATGCCTATTCGGGCTTCGCGGGCGGCCGGCACCCGCAGTTGCTCGGCTCCGCGGTCCGCGAGGGCTGGCCGGAGGTCGCCGAGTTCAACGATCACGTGATGCGGGTGGGTCTGGCGGGCGGCACGCTGTCGTATCGCGACCAGGAACTCACCCTCCATCGCTATGGCGGCCCCGAGCCGGTCTGGATGAACCTCGACTACTCCCCGGTCTTCGACGAGAGCGGGCGGCCCGCCGGGATCATCGCCATCGTGGTCGAGAGCACCGAGCGGGTGCTGGCCGAGCGGCGCCTGCGCGAGAGCGAGGCGCTGTTCCGCACCCTCGCCCAGGGCATCCCGCAGCTCGTCTGGCGCGCCGCGATCGACGGGGCCTGCATCTGGTCGAGCCCGCAATGGCTGGCCTATACCGGGCAGTGCGACGGCGACAGCCTCGGCTTCGGCTGGCTGGCGGCGGTCCATCCCGAGGATGTCGCGGCCGCCCGGACCGCGTGGCAGGCGGCGGCGGCCAGCGGTCATCTCTCGTACGAGCACCGGCTCAGCAACGCCGCCGAGCGGCGCTATTGCTGGTTCCAGACCCGCGCCACGGCCGTGCGCGACGCGCAGGGCCGGATCGTCGAGTGGCTCGGCACCTCCACCGACATCGACGACCTGCGCCAGCTCCAGGAGCGGCAGCAGGTCATGGTCTCCGAGCTGCAGCACCGCACCCGCAACCTGCTCGGCGTGGTCCGTGCCATCGCCAAGCAGACGATGGCGGTAACCGGGCCGGGTGAGCTGTTCAAGGCGCGGTTCAACGAACGGCTGTCGGCCCTGTCCCGCGTCCAGGGCCTGCTGTCCCGCTCGGACCAGGAGCCGATCACCCTCCGGGCGCTCATCGAGACGGAACTGGCCGCCCTCGACGCCCCGGCCCTGCAGGACCGCATCCGGCTCGACGGGCCGATCGTGCGCCTGCGCAAAGGGACGGTGCAGACCTTCGCGCTGGCCCTGCACGAGCTGGCCACCAACGCGCTCAAATACGGCGCCCTGACCACCCCCCGGGGGCGGCTCAGCGTGACGTGGCGGACCTGCGCGGCGGAGGACGGGCGCTGGCTGCACGTGGAGTGGGTGGAGGAAGGGCTCGTCGGCCCCGGGGGGATCCAGGGCCCGGCGACGCGCAGCGGCTACGGGCGCGAACTCATCGAGCGGGCCTTGCCGTATGCCCTGAAGGCGAAGACCCGCTATGAGCTGAGCGACACCGCGCTCCATTGCGCCATCAACATCCC
>NZ_JAKSXX010000230.1 GCF_022829385.1 Methylobacterium sp. J-070
ATCTCACCCGAGGCTCCGCTCGGGCAAAGCGCGACCAGCCCTACGCCGGCTGAGACGACAGCCAGCATGAGCAGCATGATCAAGGCTTCCCGAAGCTCTGCCGCATGTCCCTCAGAGTACGTCCGAGAAGTCAGGTTGATCGGGCGAGGCGCCTGACGAGGATCATGACGGCTGCGGCGCAGAGGCAGGGTCGGGCGGAGGCGGGGGGCCGTTCGGGGCCTGCGTCCGTCGGGCCGGACCTTCCCGTTCCTTACCAAGGCCTTCGCCGACGCCGGCTATGCCGGCGACAAGCCAGCGAGCGCGACGATCATCGCCGTCGAGATCGTGCGCAAGCCGCCGGATCAGGTCGGCTTTGCCGTGCATCCACGCCGGTGGGTCGTTGAGAGGTTCTTCGCCTGGATCAGCCGCAACCGACGCCTCTGGAAGGATCCGGAAGCGACCCCCGCCTCCGCCAGAGCCTTCCTCTACGCCGCAGCCGTCATGATCCTCGTCAGGCGCCTCGCCCGATCAACCTGACTTCTCGGACGGACTCT
>NZ_JAKSXX010000240.1 GCF_022829385.1 Methylobacterium sp. J-070
GTCTCGATCGCCTTGCGGTCGACCAGCAGGTTCATCGCCTGGCAGACCTTCGGGTCGGAGAAGGCGGGGTGCTTGGTGGTGATCGAGGCGCGCTCGCCGTCGACCTCGACGTTCGGGTCGGTGGCGTTGAGGAGCAGGAACTCGAGATTGCCGCCGTAGACCACGTCGACCCGGCCCTTGCCGCCGGTCTCCAGGCGCTTGAGCACCTCGTCCTCGACTTGGAGGTTCCAGGCGTAGTCGTACTCGCCGGTCTGGAGCACGGCGCGGGCGGCCGAGACCGCGTCGCCGCCGCCCTTCATCTCGACGGTGTCGAAGTAGGGCCGGTTCGGCAGGTGGTAGTCCGGATTGCGCTCCCCGCGGACGATGTCGCCGGGGCGGAACTCCACGAACCGGTACGGGCCGGTGCCCACGGGGGCGAGGTTCTGGGGGGCGTCCCGGGACTTGGCGCCGCTGTAGGGGCCGAACAGGTGCTTCGGCAGCACCATCCCGACGATGCCCACGAAGGCGTCGCACCAGTAGGGCGTCGGCTTGTCGAACAGCACCCGGACGCTGAGGTCGTCGATCTTCTCGACCTTGCAATCCTTGTAGGAGCCGATCGTCACCGCCGCGGTGGCGGGGTCGCGGGCGTAGTCCCAGGTGAAGACGAGGTCGTCGGCGGTGAGGGGCTTGCCGTCGTGCCACTTTACCCCGGGCTTGAGGGTCCAGACCACCGAGCGGCCGTCCGCGGCGAGCGCCCCGTTCTCCCGGGACGGGATCGCGGCGGCGAGCACGGGCGTCAGGTTGCCGTCCGGGTCCCAGGCGGCGAGCGGCTCGTAGAAGATCCGCGAGCCTTCCTGGTCCTTGGTGCCGACCGCGAAATGCGGGTTGATCAGGGTCGGCGCCTGCCACCAGAGGAGCTTGAGCGCGCCGCCGCCGCCGGCCTTGGTCGGCTTGTAGCCGGCCCGGATGTCGGCCGCCATGGCCACGCCGTTCCCGGCCAGCATCAGCCCGGCCATGGGCGCGGTGAGGCCCAGGGCCACCATCCGCTGCACGAAGGCGCGCCGCGACAGGCGGCCGTCCTTCACCCGCCCGATGAGGCCGCGCAGATCCCGCTCGTCCATGAGTTCATCCTCGAGCCTCGCCGCGCCGCCTGCAGTGTAATCATTGCGTCAGTTCGTGCCCAGTGTAGTCGATCCTGCCGTCTGGTCCCTTCGTCCACGCGTACATGATGTAGTCGGGCCGGGTGATGTCACCCTTCCTGTCGTAGGCGATCTCGCCGATCACCGTCTGTGTCGGCTTGCCCTGGTGCAGCCAGTCGGCGAGCGTCTTGCCGTCGCTGGAGCCGGTCTCGGCCATCGCCTTAGCCAGGACCTGCACGGCCGCGTACGAGTAGAGCGTGTAGGCCTCGGGATCGATGTTCTTGGCCTTGAACGCGGCGACCGCGTCCTTGGCGTTCGGGTTCTTGCGGGAGTCCGGCGAGAAGGTCATCAGCGTGCCCGCCGCACCCGGCCCAGCGATCTGGACGAACTCCTTGTCGGTGATGCCGTCACCGCTCATCATCGGCGCCTTGAGGCCCTGGTCGCGCATCTGCCGGATGATCAGCCCGGCCTCGGTGTGCAGGCCGCCAAAGTAGACGGCGTCGATGTCGGCCGACTTCAGCTTGGAGACCAGCGCCGAGTAGTCCTTCTCGCCTGGGTTGATGACCTCGTACATCGCGGCCTTGCCGCCCTTGGCCTTGAGCGCCTTCAGGGTCTCGGCGGCCAGGGCCTTGCCGTAGGGGGTCTTGTCGTGGACGAAGGCGATCTTCTTGCCCTTGAAGTGCGCGGCCAGGTAGGTGCCCGCCACCGCGCCCTGCTGGTCGTCGCGGCCGCAGGTGCGGAACGTGTTCCACAGGCCGCGCTCGGTGAACTTCACGTTGGTGGAGGCGGGCGTGACCTGGATGATGCCGGCGTCGAGGTAGACGTCGGAGGCCGGGATCGAGACGCCGGAATTGAAATGGCCGACGACCATCTTGACGCCGTCGCTGGCGAACTTGTTGGCCACCGACACGCCCTGCTTGGGATCGCCGGCATCGTCGCCGATGACGGCCAGGAGCTTCTGGCCATTAATTCCGCCGGCCTTGTTGATGTCGTCGACCGCCTGACTGGCGCCGTTCTTGATTTGGGCACCGAAAGCCGCGTTAGGCCCGGTAATCGCACCGACGATGCCGATCTTAACCTGTGCCTGCACTGGGCCGGCCATCAGGAGGCCGAGGATACCAGCGAGTATAGAAGAACGCATGTCTATCCCCCGGGTATCGCCCTCAGGCGTCATCCGCGCCTTCCTGCAAGATCGCGGCCGACGGGGACAACGCTCAAATTTTCGGAAGCCCGGGCCTTCGCCGTCCCGCGCATGACACCGTCACCTGGTCACTCATCCCGGGGGTGATGCGTCCTCGCACGCATACGGCCGCCATTGCGCACGCGCTCCTGTCCGACGGTCTTCGCGAGGCGCCACCGGCTGCACCGCCCGCTCCTGCGTTCGGCGCTCCGAGGGCCGTGGCCAGGAACCCCGACGGACTGACCTGCTGACACCATCACGCACAACTCGGCCGCCGGCGGCATTGCTGGCCGGAGGTGTGCCGCGCCCGCTCAGCGCGATGTCTGGCGCGCAACGACCAGGATTCGGCATCAGGCTGCCGCAGCTCTCGGGATGATCGGCGGTGTTCGACGCGCGCCCACCCAGTCTCGCCGCATGGGCCTCAGGACCAACAAGGCCAGGCCGGCTGTCAGCAAATCGAAGCCGATCGCGATGCTGAACACCGGCACCCAACTGCCGGCGGCATCGTGGATCAGAGCTGCGATCGGGCCGCCAAGCAGAGAGCCCACGCCCTGCGCCATGTACAGAAAGCCGTAGTTCGTCGTGGCATACTTGGCGCCGAAGGTGTCGGTGAGGAGCGACGGGAACAAGGAGAAGATCTCGCCCCAAGCGAAGAACACCACCCCGGACAGCAGGGCGAAGGCGTAGGCGTTCTGTCGGTAATAGAGCAACAGGCAGATCGCCAGCGCCTCGCCGGCGAAGGCCAGGGTCATCGTCAGTTCGCGACCAATATGGTCGGAGATCCAGCCGAAAAAGGGCCGCGTCAGGCCGTTGGTCACCCGGTCGAAGGTCAGCGCGAATGGTAGCGCCGCGAAGCCGAGCACCAGCGCGTCCGCGACGCCGAACGCCCGCGCAAAGGCGGCGAAGTTGGCGGTGACCATGAGGCCGCCGGTCGACATCATCGTCATCATGACGAACATCATCCAGAACAGGGGCGTGCGCAGCATCGCGCCGGGCGCGGTATCGGCCGCTGCAGTCGTCACGCGGGCGGCCTCGAAGGCGGGGATCTCGTCGGCGCGCGGCGCCCGCAGGCCCAACGCGGCCAAAATGCCGACGCCACCGAGGATGAGACCGAAGTCGAACAGGGTCGTCCGGAAGCCAGCGGTCTCCATCATGTCGGCGATGGGGAACGTGGTGATCATCGCGCCCATGCCGTAGCCCGCCGCGACGAGGCCGGCGGCGAAGCCTCGCCGATCCGGGAACCAGCGCACCATCAACCCGACGATCCCTACATAGACGATGCCAGTCCCCAAGCCACAGAGCAGGCCGTAGGTGGCGTAGAGGCCGACCAGCGACTGCGCGTAAGACGCCGCAACCCAACCGAGGCCGGACAGAGCAGCGCCCAGCGCGATCATCAGCTTGGGGCTGAAGCGGTCGATCAGGTAGCCTTGCACCGGTGAGAAGAAGGTCTGCAGGACGATCACCAGCGTGAACGTGACCTGCACGGCGGCGAGCGAGGCGTTCGTCAACTCCTGAAACGGCTTGGCGAACAGTGTCCAGACGTACTGTGGGCTCGAGATCGTCATCATGACGATCAGCCCAAGGCCGAGCTGCAACCAGCGGCGCCGACTAAGCGTGTCCATAATCCACTCCCTGTGAAGGAGTGCCCGCAAGATCCGTGCATCTCTTGGCCGCCATGTTGTCACCCGGGGCCGTCCCGGGCTTGGAGACGCTCCCGCTCCGGCCATTGTTAAGCGCTGAACAGAAATGGACCATCAGGGCGCAGGCTCGGTCCTGAGCGGCACGCACCCTGGAGCGGGTCGCTGCGCCCTGGATCATCGCCGCGGAAGGGGCGCACAGCCTCGTGCGTACCACCCTGGATCTACCCTTCGAGGGGCATACCCGCACCGAGGACTACGCACTCGGCGACCTCAAGATCGACGGTGCGCTGGCCGACACGGACTTTCACATCTTCTCGTCCGAGCATGGCTCCATGGGCCTGGTCCCGATGGGCGGCGAGCACTTTCGCCTCATCGCCTCAAACCCGTGCAGATCCTGCTCGGCCATACCAAGATCGAGAGGACGGTCAGGCACCTCGGTGTGGACGTCGAGGATGCTCTGACCCTAGCCGAAGGGACTGAGATTTGAGCGTTCGGCCCCTCGACGTCAGTGTCGAGGAGCTTCGAGACCAGCCCAGCAGCAATGCGCCCTTTGCCGTCGTACAGCCCCACTCCAACGCATCTCGGAAGCAGACGCTTCTTCAGCCGTCGACGCGTCGCAGGTTCGGGAGCCGCGTGATCGTACGCAGTCTGGTCGAGACCATGAGTGGGAAGTTGGCCATGGTCGCCTGCGGACAGCGCGTCACCGGTGGATGAGCATCAGCGATTATGGAGCGAGGCGCCGATGATCCGACGCAAAACCCGGCCTACCTGCGCGGCCGAGTAGGGCTTGTGGATTAACTCGAATCCGTGGCTGTCCTCCTGTGCCAGGACATGACTGTAACCGGAGGCCAGGATCACCGGCAGGGCCGGAATGCGCATGCGCAACGCTCTGGCGAGCTCGATCCCGCCCATACCTGGCATGACGACGTCGGAGAAGACGGCCTGAAAGCCCATACCGTCCGTCCCGAGGCGTTCGAGCGCCTCTTCCGCGTTGACGACCCACTCGGGTGCGTATCCGAGATCCTCCAAGATCTGAGTGCAGAAGCCTCCGACCTCCAGATTGTCTTCCACGAGCAGGATGCGCTGACCGAGGCCAACCGGCGAAAAAGCGGCGTCGGGGTCGGAGACAGGGGCTTCGGCGGCTTCCGACGAGACTTCGGGCAGGTAGAGGGTGAAGACTGTCCCCTGGCCGCTCTCGCTTGTCACGTCCACGTCGCCGCCGGACTGCTTGGTAAACCCGAACACTTGGGAGAGCCCGAGACCCGTGCCGCGCCCGACGTCCTTGGTCGTGAAGAACGGTTCGAAGATGCGCCCGAGCACCTCCGCGGGGATGCCCGAGCCGGTGTCGGTGAGCGAGACCGCCACGAACGGCCCCCGTGAGCCGGCATGCCCCCGGATCATCGGCATGGCCCGCCCGGCCGCCACCCGCATCGTCAGCGTACCGCTGCCGTCCATGGCGTCGCGGGCGTTGACGGCGATGTTCACCAGGGCCGTCTCGAACTGGTTGAGGTCGGCCCGTACCAGGGCGGGTCTGTCCGACATCTCGACCCGGACTTGGATGCGCGCCCCTGTGATGGTGTCGAGCATCTCGGCCACACCGCGCAGGCGTTCGCCGACCTCGAACACCTCGGGCTTCAGGGACTGGCGCCGTGCGAAGGCCAGGAGCTGTCCGGTGAGCTTGGCGGCGCGGTCGACGGTGTCGGAGACGGCGTCCATGTACCGCTTGCGCCGGTCTTCCGGCAGATCCGGGCGACGGAGGAAGTCGACGGACGAGCGGATGATGGTCAGCAGGTTGTTGAAGTCGTGCGCGACGCCGCCGGTCAATTGCCCGACCGCTTCGAGCTTCTGGGATTGCCGCAGGTCCTGCTCCATCCGCTCGCGCTCGACCGCCTCGGCCAGGAGCCGGGCGTTCGCCTCCGCAAGCTCGGCAGTGCGGGCAGCCACTTGGCTTTCCAGGAGAACGCCCGCCTCGCGCAGGAGCACGGCTTGCGCCTCCAACTCGGCGTGGAGCGCGACCACGCCCCGGTTCGTCTCGGAGAGTTCCTGGTTCAGGCGCTGGGTTTCCTCCTCGCGCTCGGCCAGCGCGGCGAGGCTGCGCAGAAGCTCCCGGTTCTGCTCGCGCAAGGCGACCAGCGGTTCCTCAGTCCTGGCCCGGGCGACATCCTCGGCCAGGGTCGCGAGCGTCGGTCCCGTGAAACTTTCAGCCCCGGATGGAAGCCGCTTCCCGAACGTCACGACAGTGCCGTTGCCGGCCACCGTGTCGACCTCGAAGCGGTCCATCAGCCGCCGTGAGCCGGTGATGCCGATGCCGAGGCCCGTCGTCGAGCGGAAGCGACCTTCGAGGATGGCGTCGAGTTCGGCGATGCCCGGTCCCTTGTCGCTCACCCTGATGACCAGGAACTGCTCGCCGCGGTCCCGGTCGAGCTGATCGAGGCCGTACTCGATGCGGCCGCCGCCGGCGTAGCCGTAGGCGTTGCGCGCGATCTCGGACACCGCCGTGGCGATGCGGGTCTGGTCCTGGATCTCGAAGCCCAGGCGCTCGGCCAGGCGGCGCACGCGCTGGCGCACCGTCGCGATGTCGTCCTCGTGCTGGATGGCACTGGTGAGGAGCGGCCACCTCATCGCGCCCCCTCCCGCACGACGAGCACGGTGGCATCGTCCCTCACCCTCGCGAAGTCGCGATAGATCACCCCAGCCACGAGCGTCGGATGGGCGGCCGCGAGGCCGGGGTGGGCGTCCAGCGACCAAGCCGTGGCGATCCCGTCCGAGCACAGCACGAACAGGTCGTCCGGGCGCATGGGGTACTCGAACTCCTGGATGCGCCGGGCTGCGTGCCCCGCGGTCCCGGCGAGGCTGACCGTTCGCTTGGTCACGGTGCCGGAGACGACCGCACCCAGCACGTTGCCGATGCCCGCAAACGCGAGGGTGCCCCGGTTCCGCTCATAGCGCGCTACGGAGATCGCACCGCCTCGCGTGTGCGACAGGCCCGCATGGATGGCGGACAGGATCGCGGCGGGCGGCTTGTCCTGGTGTCTCCGGAACAGCTTCAGCGCCTCCTCGGAAGCCTTGGCGGCCTCAGGCCCGTGACCGAGACCGTCCGACACCACGGCGGTCCAGCCGTCGGCGCGCTCGCGCACGGCATAGGCGTCGCCGTTGGCGGTCTCACCTTTCAAGGGGACCGCCACCGCCCCGTAGCCCGGCACGGCGTCCGAAACGGTCTTCCTATCGATTGACACGCGCGCCAGCACCGCCGTGCCCAGCCCGGGCCGGGACACGATGTCGAAGGCGTCGGAGATGCGGCGCACCGCGCCAAGGCCCTCGCCCGCGCTGCCCCCCGTGGAGTGACCGTCCGTCAGGGCCAGGCCGAGATTTGAGAATCCTTCGCCCTTGTCGAGCACGAGGACCTCGACGCCCGAGCCCGTCCCGTCCTCGTAGGTGCCGACCAAGACCTCGCCCGGCACGCCGTACTTGACCACGTTGGTGGCGAGTTCGGTCACCACGAGCGCGATGCGGCCGGCCGCGGTCTCGTCGAAGCCGATGGACTGAGCGACGGCCACCGCGCGTCGTCGGGCCTCGGCTACTTGGCTCGCTTCCGTGACGGTGACCCGGTCCATGTCATTTCCACCGGGTGATCATGACGCGCGTGCCGACGCCGGGCGTCGATTCGATATGAAACTCGTTCGACAGGCGCTTGGCCCCGCCCAGGCCGAGGCCGAGGCCCTTGCCGGACGTGTAGTGGTCGGTCATCGCCTGCTCGATATCGGAAATGCCTGGACCCTGGTCCTCGAAGGTCAGGCGCAGGCCCTTGCGCGTCCCGGCCTGGACGATCTCCGGGCGGACCTCGCCGCCCCCGCCGTAATCGAGGGTGTTGCGCGCGAGCTCGCTCGCGGCGGTGATGATCTTCGTCTGATCGACGAGCCCGAGGCCGATGTCGATGGCGAGGGCACGCACGCGCTGCCTCACGCGGACGACGTCGTCACCGGACCGGATGGGGACGGTCTCAGTCTTCGAGACCGTCACGGTCGCTCCCATCCCTCGCGCCGTCCTCGGGCAAGCGCGCCTTCAACAAGGCCATGCCGCGCTCGACGTTGAGGGCCGTCCTGATGCCGGTGAGCTCCAAGCCGAGCTCGACTAACGTGATGGCGACCGCCGGCCGCATGCCGGCCAGGACGGTTTCCGCGTCGAGGACGCGCGAGACGGCCGCGATGCTCACCAACATGCGCCCGATGAAGGAATCGACGATTTCCAGCGCCGAGATCTCGATGAGCACGCCGCGCGCGCCGGTGCGCGCGATCATCGCCGTCAGGTCCTCCTCAAGGGCCAGCGCGAGGCGGTCGTGCATGTCGACCTGGATGGTGACGATCAGCGTGCTGCCGAGCTTGAGGATCGGGATGCGGTCCATGGCCTCAGCGGCGCTCCTCAGCCGCCTGCTGGCGCACAACCTTGCGGCCGGTCCGCCTGAGGGCGAGTGCGAAGGCGTCAGCCAGCGTCGCTTTCGAGATGACGTTCAGCTCCACGCCGAGATGGACCATGGTCTGCGCGATCTGCGGCCGGATGCCGGAAACGATGCAGTCGGCGCCCATCAGGCGGGCGGCCGCCACAGTCTTGAGCAGGTGCTGCGCCACCAAGGTGTCGACGGTCGGTACGCCGGTGATGTCGATGATGGCGATCTCGGCCTCTTCGTCGACGATGGCCTGCAGCAGGTTCTCCATAACGACGCCGGTGCGGGCACTGTCGAGGGTGCCGATAAGCGGCAGCGCCAGGATGCCGTCCCAGAGCCGAACCACCGGCGTAGAGAGTTCGGCGATCTCCTGCCCCTGGCGCCCAATGACCTCCTCGCGGCTGGCCAGGAACACCTCCATCGTTAGCAGCCCGAGCCTGTCGAGCACCTTCCCCGCCGCCCATACGCCTGCGGCCAGGGCCGACGCGTCCGCGGCCGACCTGCGCCGTAGCGCCTCGAAAATCGGCTCTTTGAGCGAGAAGACGAAGTTGGCGGTGTCGGTCGGCGTGAACCCCTGGATCGCCCGCGAGCGCGAGATATCGGCGAGGTTCTCGCGCAGCGGAGTGTAGCTTTCCGCGTCCGCGTCGACCCCACCGGACGAAAGTCCGTCCCGAAGCTGGCCGAACACGGCCTTGGCCTGGGTCTGGAGCTCGGCCTCCCGGATCCGACCGCTCTGCAGGGAGGTCCCTTCCCGAAGAGATATGGACCAGGCTTCGAGGATGGCGGCCTCGTCTTCCGTGAGCGTCCTTTTCAGGACCTCGGCGCCGTCCATTGGCATCAGGTTTTTCCCCTCGGTACGATGCAGCCTCTATCCCGATACTTAGCCTCTCGATAGGCACCATCGCTACGAAGAAGCTGGCCGCAGCAACTTATCTCTCGACTTCGGCTTTCGTTTGTTGTCTCGTCGATTTTCGCATTACGGGTCGCGGCATTGCCGCCGCGGACGCCCCACATTCCCCAGGCGCGGGCCCCAGGCCAAGATAACTTATACAAAGGTGGCGGCCTGACTTGTCATCCCCGTTTCTTTCTAAGCGGCGGCAGCGACGGCGACAGGACAGCGCCAGCATATGAGAAGTCGCCTTCCTGGGCCGACAGGGGCTATCCAAGCCGACGCTGTTGCTTGTAGGGCAGCGCCTCTGCTTTCCCGTCCGGCCCGCTCCGCAACGGACCAGAGGCTGACAGCCAACTTCAGGCGATCAACCCGCTCGATCAGGCTACCCATGAGCGGACGGTCTCAGAAGTTGCTCTAAAGCGCGAAAACTTCCCGCATCGGGCATGAAACGCGAGGTTTGAAAGACTATGTCCTTAACTGCTTCGGGTGCCTCTCGTCAGGCAGTGCTTTGCGGACATGATGCCGAACGATTTCGGCGCTGAACGGTTTGCCGATGAACGTTGCTCCCTCCGGCAGGTCGCCGGGCTCAGGCTGGGCTTGGCCCGAGGCGACCACAACCGCGATGTGCGGCCAGCGCTCGTTCGTCTTCCTTGCCAAGTCGAAGCCGTCGGCGACCCCTGGCATGTGCACGTCAGTGAAGAGGAGTTGAACCGCGTCGTGATGCTGATCCAATATTTGCAGAGCCTGGACGACGTTCATCGCCTCGAGCACCCGGAACCCTGCATCCTCGAGGATACTGGTCGCCTCCATCAGGATTAGGGCGTCGTCGTCGACGACGAGGGCGTGGGGCGCATCGCCCTCGGAATCATAGGTCACATAACCAAAGCCCGCTCGCGACCGGAAGGTTGCCTCCCGATGGAACCGTGATCTTGGCAGATCGTCCGATGTCCAGGGCCAGCCAGTACGTGGCCGGATCCATGCTAGGCGGCGTCGGGGCAGCTTACGTGCCCTGCGCAGCCGGGCCTGATCGAAGGGACGGATCTGTGGTCGACCTCTGTATCCGCCACCAGACGACGTACCGCTATCGCCAGCCAGTCAATCTCGGACCGCACCGGCTGAAGATGAGGCCGCGGGAGAGCCGCGACCTGCGCCTGCTGTCGAATACCATTACTCTGTCGCCTGATGCCAGCGTCACCTGGGCCTGCGACGTCGCCGGCAACGCCGTGGCGACGGCCACGTTCGGGGCCTTGACCGATCGCCTCGTCGTGGAGCGTGTATCGCGGGTCGAACTCTCGGCCGAGGCTTATCCCACCTTCGCCATCGCCGCCGGCGCCATCGCGTTCCCGTTCCAGTACACCGATGACGAGCGGACGGACCTCGGCGCCCTGACGATCCCACAATATCCGGAGGGGGAGCCGAGCCTGCGGGCCTGGGCTTAGGGGTTCGTGGCGTCCTGCCCGACCGATACCCTGTCGCTCCTCAAGGATCTGAACGCCGGGGTCGGTGGCACCGTCGCCTACCAAGGTCGGGAAGACAACTCGCGCTTCTTCCGAGACAGCTCCGTGATGGAGATGTACGAGCGCCGCCTCCGCAAGGTCGGCGTGCGGCTGATCTCGATCACCCCGGAATTCGGCGATGAGCCCGGTCAGGTGATGACACGGCGGCTGTACGGCCTCTTCGACGAGTACCAGTCGCACGAGAACGCCAAGCACGTGCTGCGCGCCATGAAGGAGAACGTGCGGCAGTGCCGGCAGTGCCAATGGCGCCGATAGCACCGATTTCGACGCAAACGGCGCCAACGGCACAGGGGGGTTAAGATAAACTCGGACCGGGTCTCCGAGGACCGGCTCGTTGCCATCTACGACGCCTTCGCGGCCCAGGACACGTCCGCCCCGGCGCTGTTCGCACAGATCATGGATGAGATCGGCGTGGACGAGATCGTGCGCCTCGGTGCCATCGCTCGCGAGAAGCTCAACAGAGCCTATGTCGAGATGGGGCCGGCGGAACCGATCCTGTTCCACAAGCGTCACGGTCTCGCCGTATTGGTTGGCGCGCGGATGAAGCCGAAGCGCCGGGGCAAGCGCGCCGAGCCGACGCCGTCCACCGAGGATACCCGCCGCCGGCTGGCCGATCACTACCGCGGCCTGCGGCACGCCTCCGGTTCGCCAGAAGAGACGGCAATCTTGAAGTGCAGCGTGCTGGTACTCTGGGCGGAGTCCGGCGTCCCGGATGAATTCATCGACGAGCTGCAGACCGCCTCGGCCCCCTGAGGCACTACGTTGATCCCCACAAAATCGGGTCGGCCCTATTTCGACTGGCTGTCGCTGTTACGCTGTTTGCAGCGCCATCCCGCCAGACAGTTCGCATCGTCGGACGTGGGCTCGAACGCCGGAGCGCCCGTCTCGTCGGACGCGCAAGCCATCACATCTCGGTGCACCATCTCATAAGCGTTCGCGCTCGTGGACAGGACGACGTTCTGCTCGCGCGCGACAATCTCCTTGACGGCCGAGCACGTCAGGGCCCGCGTGTAAGGACGCTGCTGCGCCATAGCCGGCGCGCCGCTCGCCAGCATCGTTATGATGCTCAGCCCAGCCCCGATGCGTCCCATGACGATAGCCTCCCGGAATGCGAGCTTCGGCCCCAGCCGAGGTCATATCATGGCATTGAGGCTAAGACGCTCTGCGCCATCAGGACGGCGGTCACGGCCATTCCGAGAGCTGCGGGCGTGGCGATGGCGAGGCGTTTGGACAAGGTGATCATGGCGCACTCCATGTGCGCCGAATGTGGCCAGATCATCGAAGCGCCGCCGTGCGGAACCTCACTCCATCTGCTGACGGTCTTCGTGATCGTCTCCAACTTGCTGGTCCATCGCTGATCTCCCTCCCTGACAGGGCAACTGATCGCAGCCGGGTTGGGCTGCGTCCGTCCACAGGAGAACGTCGTGGTTACCGAAACCTTAAGCGTCAGGATTCGTGATGAACCTCGGCGCCCACTCGGTGGCGGCGGGTGCCCCGATCCGAGATCTGTCACCCGTCTTGCTCACGGAGCAGGAGCGCGCGGCCGCCTCGCCGACCGGGCGATGGCCGATGGGCTGCGAGTGGTTCACGTTCAAGCTCGACAGCCCGGGGTTGCACGCTTGAGCCTGCGCCTGCCGAGCGGGTCGGCCGTCTGGAACAGCGACGGGCCACATTGAAGGCTTGATGCCTATGTCACGCCACCGTGCCTCTATGAGCACCTGCTGCGCGACGCGGTCCAGCACTTCAGCGACTACCCCAACAGCGAAGCCAACACCCTGAGCGATGGTCTTGCCCGCCTGCTAGGCTACAGCGGCCTCACCGAGGCGGATGCCATCACTGCTGCGGACCCCGAGGTTAACCTCGCGGCAGACCGGGTCGTGGTGCAGGACCGGGGCGCGGGCATTGTCGAGCAACACCTCGCGCGGCACGCCGCCGAACGCCTGGAAGGCGCTCTCCAATCCGGCGAACCAGTCCACCTGTCGCTCGTGGCCGAAGGCGCGCACGTGCAGGCGGCGCGAGTAGCCGAGCGTCGCCACGAACAGCGACACCCGGGTCGGCATGCCGCCGATCCCGATCCGCCGCTCGCCGAAGTCGATCTGCATCTGCTCGCCTGGCCGCGTCTCGAACCGCACGCTCGCCCGCGCGGCGATCATCAAATCCCGCCGCAACGGCGCCACAGCCCGCTCCACGGTGCGCAGGCTGACGTGGATGTTCTTCTCGTTGGCGAGATCCTGACGCACGACGTCGGCGGTGCCCGCATGCTGCCGGAACCGTTCGGCCAACCAGTCCGTCAAGCCGTCGAGCCGCTTCGACCGTGAGGGCGGTTTAGAGGGGCGCCAATCGCTCTGACGGAGCCAGTGCTTGACCGTATTCTTCGAACAGCCGAGCTCGGTCGCGATCCGCTGGGCGCCCCAGCCCAGCGCCTTCAGCCGCACCATCGCCGACACGTCGTCCGGCGTCTTCATCTCGGTCCTCCGCGGATCGTCCGTCCGCTGAAGAGCCTGATCCTCGCTCCTGATCATCTCGACCTCCTCGCTCATCGGGGGTCAGGTCCTCATGGCGTCAGGGGGTCAGTTTGCCGTGTCGCCTGACATCTTTGGTCCGAACTCGGAAAAGCGCCCGAGTGACCGGCCGCGCCCCCCGCCGCGCGGAATGGGGTCGCGGTCTCACCGACGGTATTGATCGCGCCGTATCTCAGGCACTGGATGTGGCCGAGACAGCCCACGCTGCAGCGCCGGAGATATGTTGATGCTGTCTGCTATCGGCCGTCCGGATCTATCGCTTTGTCCAGGTCACGCAGCGCATTTTCCTGAGCATCGAGCATGAGCTTGAACCTCGCTACGATGTCGACCAGGGCCTCAACGACGCTTGGCTCAACACCCTCGGTGTCCAGCAGCAGAGTGCTCAACAGCTTTTCGAAGCCTTGAGCCTCCGCCCGCGCCGTGTCGATGGCTATCCGGATGAGGGCCGGGCTCGCTTGGGTGAGTGCCCCATCACCGTCGAAACGACTCAACAGCCGCTGCAGGGCTTCCATATTCGTATTGATCGAATAGAGGTTGTTTTTCTGCCCAGCATTATCTCTTTCTGATTGCATTAGTCATCGCTGTGGCTGTTTCTGATCTTTCTCATAGGGCTCAAACTGCCAGTGAGCGCCATGCCAGAAATTGAGTTCTGCCTCGATGGTCGTCAGACGTGACCGTGCCGATACACCAGTAGCGTGCCGCTGCGTACTGGTATGCAGACCAGGCAGACATCTCGCGATCCTGCGGGCCGACGTCGAGCGGTTAACCTCTGCCCGCACTCGCGATGGCAGCGGAGGTCAGCGACCGGCTGTGAAGTATGGACGATATCGCCGCGTTGGTGGATGCTAATGGGCCCGCGTCGGGAAAGCGCGGGGCATACAAGTCCAGGGATCACCTCGAAGATTTGAGCATGACATTCTACATCTTTTTATCTTTTCCGATCATCTTACTCGCGGGGGCGTGGGCGGTCTTAAAAAAAATATTTGGTCAAAAAAACTCGCTGCCTTTTGTGTTTGTCACGTCGATTGTCCTAGCAGTAAATCTATATATCGGTTTTCAGGTTGCGGCTGAATATGCAGCAAGAGGTGGTTGGACTGCGGCAACACTGACACCATTTTTCTACTGGATGAATGGCTGCCTTATAGTGACGGTCTTGTTTTGTCTGTGGCTCTCAGGTCTCTACGGCGTCATGTACTACAGGCGTCGTCACAAGGGCAGCGATCGACCGCCAAATTCACATTGAGACCCTACCGATCAATGGCATTGGAGACCGCGTGGCACGGGATCGGGAGACCGGCCGCATGACGACCGCCCCCACCTCCCGCGGGCCCATTGCCGCCGAGATCCTGGCCCTGCTCGTCAGCATCGAGCGCCACGGGCCGTACGCCCCTGCTGTCGCCGCCTTCAAGAGCGCCCTGCGCCGCAAGGGTATCGAGGCTGATGCCGCCGGTGCCCCCAATTGTCGATGACCTGCTGCATGCTGTAGCCGACGCAGACCCCAAGCGGGCGAGTGCCTGAACCGTGTTCCTGCGGGCGATCTGGGCTGATCTGTTGCCGAGACCGAACGGAAAGGCTCGCCCATGACGCCCCGAGAGCAAGCCGCTTTCACCGCCGGCATCGAGATCGCTCGACAGATGGCGCCCATCGCGGACGCGCCTCTGGAGCTGCGAGATAACGCCAACGATGGACCGCCTTGCCGTTTCCCGCTCCGTTGGGAGACGAGATCAATCGCAGCGTGTATGGTCACGCTGAAATTCTTGCTGTGAGCTTGATATGCAGCAAACACGCGAAGCAATGCAGGTCGAAATAATGACTCTGCGACGCGATCTCGACGAGGTGAGGCGTCAGCAAGCAGCAACTGCTGGCGTACTAAAAGTCATAAGCGGTTCAATATTTGATCTGAAAATCGTACTGGACACTCTCATTAGGTCTGCCGTCACCCTTTGTGGGGCGGATTGCGCCAGCATTTTCCAGCGAGAAGGCGATTTTTATCGCTGTGTTTCGAGTTATGGTTTCTCCGATGAGTACATCGCTTATGGCGACGCGCATCCTTTAAGGGCAGGCGGAAACAGCGTCGCTGGACGGGTAACTCTCGAAAGGCGCCCCGTACAGGTCCTAGATGTTCGGGCCAATAACCCAAGCTACGAAGCTAAGGAATATCAACGTCTTGGCGGGCATCGGACAGTCTTCGGCGTGCCGCTGCTTAGGAACGGCGAGCCGATAGGTGCTCTGAACTTAGGTCGCTTCACGGTGGGCGCTTTTACTGAGCGGCAGATTGAGCTGGTGCAAACCTTCGCCGATCAAGCTGTCATTGCGATCGAGAATGCGCGTCTCTTTAGAGAACTTGAAGCGCGCACGCGTGAGCTGACTGAGGCACTGCAATTGCAGACCGCGACGGCCGAAGTCTTGAGAGTGATCAGCCGCTCCGCATTCGATCTTCAGGCCGTCCTCGATACGTTGGTCCAGTCGGCCGCCCGGCTATGTGGTGCGGACCAGAGCTGCATCTTCGAACGCGACGGCGAGGTCTACCGATGGCTGTCCGGGTTCGGCTTCCCCGATGAGGTCGTGACCTACGCGAAGGCGCATCCTTTCACGCCTGGTCTCCACAGCGCGACGTCGCGGGTCGCTCGCAGCGGGGAGGTCGTCCAGATCCCCGACGTGCTCGCCGACCCAGAGTACACCGCCACCGAGCATCAACGTTTGGGGCAATACCGAACGATGGTGGGTGTCCCGCTCCTGCGCGAGGGTGCACCCATCGGCGTGTTCACCTTGGGCCGCACGAGAGTGGAGCCCTTCACCGCGCGGCACATCGATCTCGTTCGCGGGTTTTCCGATCAAGCGGTCATCGCGATCGAGAACGTGCGCCTCTTCGAGCAGCTTCAGACCCGAACCCGTGAACTTGCTCACTCTCTGCATGGGCTGAGGTCCGCTCAAGACCGCCTGATCCACACGGAGAAGCTCGCTTCCCTTGGCCAGCTCACGGCTGGCATCGCGCATGAGATCAAGAACCCGCTCAACTTCGTGAACAACTTCGCCGCGCTGTCGAGCGAACTCGTCGACGAACTGCAAGAGGCGCTTCAGACCGGGTCGCTCGACGGCCGGATCCGGGCCGAGATCGATGAACTCGCCGACCTGCTGAAAGGCAATCTCGCCAAGGTGGTCCAGCACGGCAAGCGGGCCGACTCGATCGTCAAGAACATGCTCTTGCACTCGCGCACCGGCTCGGGCGAACGTCGACCCGTCGATGTCAACAATCTCGTCGAGGAGAGCCTGAATCTCGCCTATCACGGTGCTCGTGCGCAGGAGCCAAGCTTCAACGTCACGCTGTCCCGCGACTTCGATCCCGCGGCAGGCACCGCTGACCTCTATCCGCAAGAGGTAACTCGCGTGCTTCTGAACTTGGTCACGAACGGGTTCTACGCCGTCGCCAAGAGAGTTGACGGTGCGGGAGCAAGATATCAGCCGACGCTCACCGTTACGACGCGTGACCTTGGCAAGCGCGTTGAAATTCGAGTGCGAGACAACGGCATCGGCGTCCCGGAGGGGGTCCGGGCGAAGATGTTCGATCCCTTCTACACCACGAAGCCGGCCGGCGAGGGGACCGGCCTCGGCTTGTCACTGAGCCACGACATCGTCGTGAAGCAGCATGGCGGCACAATCGATGTCGCCACTGAGGCTGGTCAGTTCACCGAGTTCACAATCGTGCTGCCTCGCGGCGGTGCCGAGGCGGATCAACCGGAGAGCGCCCCATGAGTGTCCTCATCCTCGTTGTAGACGATGAACCCGACGTCACCGATTTATTCCGGCAGCAGTTCCGGCGCGAGCTGCGTGCCGGCCGCTTCGCTATGGCGTTTGCGCATTCCGCCGCCGAGGCTTTGGAGCACGTCACGGCCGCAGACGGACCGAGCCTGATCCTGGTGTTCTCGGACATCAATATGCCGGGCATGAGCGGGCTTGAGCTACTACCGCTGGTACGCCGCGCGCGCCCTGACGTACCGGTCATCCTGATTACCGCCTACGGCGATCCGCAAACGCGCGAGAAGGCGCTAGCTAGCGGCGCCGCTGGGCTCCTGGACAAGCCAATCGACTTCGGCGCGCTGCGCTCCGAGATCGACGTACGCCTCGCTGCAGCCACTCGCTGAGGATTGATGTTAGCGTTTGGGCGCACCGGCGAGGCCGCAGCATCGCCCGATGCAGCGCCTCCGTCTTCCGCGGCGCGGCGCTCTTGACCCGCACCATGTCGCGCAACTGGATGAAGACCATCCGGCGGATAGCCGTGACGCCGGAGGCGCCCGACGACGCCCGCGAGATCTGCCAGAAGGTCACGGCAGCCATCGTCGGAAACTCTGCTGTAACTGGTATCGCCGTTCAGAAGGCGGCAAGACATGGTCCTACGCATCGCAATGGCGTAGCCTCGGTTTAAAGAAGACTGCGCACCGTCACCCCATGATGCATCTCGATAGACGATCTTTCGTCGCCGCCGCGGGGTCTTTGTTTGCACCGCGCCTTGCGCAGGCGGCCAAGATGCAGAAACTCGCCATCCTCATGGGTGTCGACGCAAGCGACAATGATGCTCAGAACAGGGTTAGCATCCTGCGGAATGAGCTGTCGCGTCTGGGCTGGACCGAGGGGAATAATCTTGAAAGCCGCCTCGTCTGGTCTTCTGGCCGAGCCGACAATGCAGTTCGCCTAGCCCAGGAATTGGTTGCCTGGACACCCAATGTGATACTCGCACAGAATACGATCTCGGCTCAGGCCTGCTTCGACCACGCGAAGGGCATCCCCGTCGTCTTCGTGTCCGTCTTCGACGCTATCGGTTCCGGCTTTGTGAAAAGCCTAGCTGTTCCCGGCACTCACATGACCGGCTTTATCAATCACTCCTACCAACTCGCTGCAAAATGGATCGAATTCGCGCGAGCATTAAGCCCACGTTCGCATCGGATGCATCTTGTTTGGTCCCCACGAACGCTGCCCGTCGGAGAACGCTTCTATCAGAGCGCCTTCGCAGAGGCGGCTCGCGCGTTCGGTTACGAGCCGGTAGCTTGGCCATTGGAGTCGGCCGACGAACTACGATCTCTCATCGACGGCCTTCGATCCGAGACGGACAATCTTGCCGTCATGGCGGATCCGTTCACCACAGTGAACCGTCAGACCATCATCGCGCGAGTTGCGGATAATCGGATCGTCACGGTTTATCCGTGGCTCTACTTCGTTAAAGACGGCGGACTTTTAAGCTATGGGCCGGACCAAAACGATATGTTTAAGCGGTCAGCGGCATACCTCGATAGGATCCTCCGCAGCCAGCCCGTGAGTAATCTTCCGGTTCAGGCACCGGTGGCATTCGATCTCGGTCTGAACCTTACAACCGCGCGCGCAATGGGGATTGAAGTACCCCCACTGTTGCTCGCACACGCTACCCAAATTGTAGAGTAATCGCTTCCCCGATCATGTGAATAAGCTTGCTCGCAGCTACATCTCCGAGGCCATTGAGACCGCCAAGACTATGCGCTACCGGGAAGAGACTGGGACCGCCCGCATTTCGGCGATCAACATCATCCTGGATCGCGGCAGCCCGCGCCGCATGTAGGAGCCACCATGCTCGACCCCAACCGCATGCCCCATCCCGGCCGCACCTCGGCTGAGCGCCGCGCCCTCGACAGGGTCGGTTGAGGTGGGCCGTCCGCCTGCAGCCGGAATACGCTCCGCAATCTGCTGGATGACGGGCTGATCGTGGACGCCCGTACCGAGACCCGGCGCCGCGCTCGGAAGTTATCGGATCCCGGCCTATGCCATGCCGAGCCCAGTACATTTCCAGTGGTGTTCGGCCGTCGCCTTTACGGACGAGGAGATGGCCGCGTTCGAGGCTGAGCTGGAGACGCAGGCGTGAGCGCCTCGAGCGTGTGCGCGCCTGCGAGGGAAAACTTGGCATCAAGACGGCGTCGGCGCTCTCGGCGAAGTGCTTTGGCAGGACATTTGCCACTCTTCGGACCCGACCATCCGAGGTTCAGGCCATGCACTACGTTATTCATGGACGATCCGAGGAAACCGCCCCGACGATCTTGCTGTCGGCCGGGCTCGGCGGCTTGGGCGCCTATTGGAAACCTCAACTCGCCGCTCTCGGCGAACAGTACCGTGTCGTGATCTACGACCACCGTGGGACAGGCATGAACTGGGAGGAACTGCCCACCCAATACGCGATCGCCCATATGGCCGACGACGTGCTCGAAATCCTCGATCAAGCGGGCGTTCGGCGCTGTCACTTCGTCGGCCACGCGCTCGGCGGCCTGGTCGGCCTCGACCTCGCCCTCCGCGAACCGGACCGCTTGTCGAGCCTGGTCCTCGTCAACGCCTGGGCGAAGGTCGACAGTCACACGCGGCGCTGCTTCGATGCCCGCATCGCGCTGCTGGAGCACGGCGGGGCCGAGGCTTACCTGCGGGCCCAGCCGATCTTCCTGTACCCCGCTCCCTGGCTCTCACGCCATGCGGAGCGCGTGACCCGTGAGGCGGCGGAGGGCGTCGGGCATTTCCAGGGGGCCCACAACCTGCGTGCCCGCCTGGGGGCCTTGCTCGCGTTCGACGCGAGCGGGCTACTGGGCGGGATCCAGGTGCCGACGCTGGTCGCCGCGGCTCGGGACGACGTCCTGGTTCCGTGCACGTGCTCCGAGGATCTGGCACGCGCCATCCCGGCTTCGCGCCTAGCGCTGGCCGCCGAAGGCGGTCACGCTCACTCGGTCACGGTGCCCGACCGGTTCAAAGCCGATCTCATCGACTTCCTGAGGGAGGCCACGCAGGCGAGCCACCCCCATTGAGGTCGTCCATCCCGGACGGGGCTTAAGTCGTCCGATCCCGACATCGACCGATGGGCTCGACGGGGCCGCCCATCCTCGCCGCGGCCGCGAGATCAACCCGACGCGCCGATCGATGGAGCGCGCCTCGCGGCGGATCAATCGTCGTCATCGTCCTCGCGGCGCAGGCGCTCCTCGCGACGGATCGGGCCACGCGACTCTTCGCGGAACTCCTCGCGCCGCTCCTCGCGACGGATCTCGTCCCGGTCCCGCTCCCGCGGTGAGCGCGGATCGACCCGCACGCCACCTGGCCCGATGTCGATGCTCTGCGCCGTGGCCGGCATGCTGGGTAGAGCAAACAAGCTGGCTGCGATGAGCGAGCTGGCGAATAAGTGCTTCATGGTGCGTTTCTCCAAGGGGTAGCGGCCGTCACCTACGGTTCGTCAAGCTGAAGAGCGCGAAACCCGCCAATGCCGCGAGCCCTAAGGCGAGGGGCTGATTGGCTTGAACGAAGTCGGCTGCCTGCTCTCCAACCTGTCGGAAATCGTTGCCCAGGGGCGAGCCCGTTAGGATGCGTTCGGCCCGGCCGCGGTTCTCTTCCCGAGTGTTGATCGAGACTTCGAATGCATCGGCATGCCGATCAATCTCGATGCTGTTGCGGGCAAACCCTGCGCGAGCCAGCCGCTCTCGTGCCGACCGAGCGGCTTTGAGGGAGGGGAACGTTGCAGAGGCTAACATACTGTCCGACATCATTTCCTCCAGAGGGCGGACCGAAACTTCGTCGGGGTCGATCTCGTTCCTCGTGACGTTAACCCCTCTGCGGCCATCGAGGTTCGAAGCAAGGGCAAGCTGCTCAAGCAGGACGTTGCGCCTGCTGCGCAGGACGATCCACCACCGACACAGACCGAGCCGGAAGCTCTATCCGTGCCCGCTCAGAAGTCGCGCCAGCCGGCCGGCACAATCCCGGTCTCCTGCAACGCCACCCCAGATGCCTACGGCCTGCAAGTCGATGAGATCGGTCTGGGGCTGCACGCTGCGCCCAGTGCGAGCGTCCTCGTCGAACCGGAAATGCCGACCAAGGCGGGGCTCGCCGTCTTCTACTTGAAAGGCGGCCGCGGCCCGGCGATCTTCGACCTGACCCGCAACTTCCGCCCGGAGTTTGCGCGACCGTTCGCCCCCGGTTCAGAGGTCACGCCGCTGATCGAGGTGATCGACCCCACCACGGGCGAATTCGGCCGCCTGCGTGCGGATCGGGTCGGGACGATCCACCGCATAACCGGGATTTTCACGCCGGCCGAGGTCATGACGGAGCACCTGCGCGCGCCGAAGCCCTTGCCCGAGTTGATCGAGTGCCCGGAAGGCATGGGCGAGCACTGCGTCGAGGGCGCCGCGGCCTATCCGCTCGTCCGGCCGGGCGAGACCGTCGTTTACGACCCGAGCCGCCAGGCGCCAGCCCATGGCGCCCTGTGCGTCCTGCAGTGGAGTGATGGCCAGCGCGACGTGCTGCAGACGAACCGGCGCCCGATCAACCGCGACGGCGAGGAAAGGTGGTTCGTCGATCCGGTGAACCGCCCACGCAACACGGAGATGACGAAGCGGCAGCTGGACCGGACCGAGCCCGGCCGCATGCTCTATGCCAGCGATGGGCCCTACACGGCGGATCATCTGCGCGAGAAGATCGTGGGTACCGTCGTCGGCATCCTGGCGCCACGGCGGCACCCCCGCGGCAACGACGAGGGAGGATCGCCGGAAGCGTCGGCACCTACCGCTCCGGCCACCGATGCCCTCACGCCCGGCAGCGAGGAGGCGAAGGCGGCTTTCAAGGACGCCTGCCACCAGCACACCATCCGCACCCAGTTCGCCGACGAGTACCCCGTGAAGTCGCAGGAGCTGGAGACCGACGGGGCGGTACCGATCCTTGCAGCCATCGAGGCGCACGCCGTGGCTCGCACGGCCTTCTGCGCGACCGTGAATGGCCAGGACCACGCAGGGGTCCGGCAGAACGGGGGCGACGCCTCTGACGAGGTTATGGCGCCGGCCCATGCCGCGGCCCGTGAGGGACCGGGACCAATGACCTATTCCGATGAGATCCGCCGAGAGCTGGAGGCGGCCACGCGCGCCGCGCTGCCAACCGTGACGGCGCTTCTCTGGCGCGCCTAGGGCGAAGGGAAGGTGACGGAGGCCGAGGCGCTGTCCGTTCTCATCGAGAAGCGGACACCGACGACCGTCAGGTTTCATAGACAAAGCTCGAACTCACCGGGAACCGATGCAGCTACGGTTGGCCCAAGTGGAGGGGCGATTTGGAGGGCTTCATCTTCACCCGAGTGAAAGCAGCTTGGCCTCATTACCAGCCGCCATGACCGTCCTCCGCCTTGTCACTTTGCTCGGGCTCGCCCTCGCTTGGTACGGCTACCACGCTGACAGCCCCTCAGTCGTCGCTGGCGGCCTTGCGCTCATTCCCGCCGCGTTGGTGCTGCGGTGGGGGGTCATGCCATCGCAGCGGGCTGCGCCAAGTGCGCCGGTGGCACTTGCCTCGCCAGCCCCGCCGCCTCCAGCTCCCAAAGAAGTAGATAAGGTGGTGGCGGACATATCAGTCCGGATCAAGGCCGCGCGAGAGCAACGGGCCGCTCAATAGCCGGTCTGGTTAGCGCGTCTTCACCATCTGCAAGCCTGTCTTCCGCTCGCGGAAAAAAATAAAATGCACATCATTGAGAGAGCTGCCGGGAGGCAATGAGCGACCTCGGCCGGTCAGACCGAATGAGAATTCTCGCGGGTAACAGAGGCGGTCGAGCCATGCGGTGGGGCGCTGGGCTGGACGGTAATCAGGCTGTTCGGAGTCCATCCGCAGGCGCTTACTGTCCAGGTTGATGCCTGCGGCTTGGTTTCAGGAGTGGGGGGCGTCGTCCGTGCCATCACGGCCACGGAGGTGTCGTTCGGCCACTAGACCCATCAGAAGCTGCCTGGACAGCCATGGGCAGTGTCTTGGGGAGTGGGGCCGATGAACCCCGCCGACCAGTTCAAGCCTTTGGCATCCGGCATCGACCCGGCCGAGCGCGCCAGTCACTCGGAGTTGGTCCGTCCCACCCCTTGGGCGAGCAGCGCGGCGAGCACATACCAGACGCCAGGGTGCAGAACCGTCGCGATGTTCTGAATGAGCAGGCCGCCCGGGTCAGCCGACAATCTCAAGACTGCTCCGACGATAAGCCAGAGGCCGACTGCACCCAGAGCGGAGCCTGTCGCCGGAACGGCAATGCCAATGAATTCGTGCGGCTTCATAGCCACAGGTCTGTCCGACATTCGTAAATTTGCGCCCTGCCTTTCAACGGACCTCGACCGAGGGTCGCGTCCTCGGCCGTGCAAGCCGCGGCGATCCCAACAGCGGCTCTAAACTGTCTGTTAACTATAATCCGTGACTTGCCAGATCAGTAGTGGCTTCGTGCGGGTGGTACCTGCGGCCGCATAAGGATGGCAAAATTATGCGGCTGATCGTCGGCACACTGGTCGTCTTCGCCTGCGTCTTCGGAAGCTACGCGCAGATGGGCGGCCACCTGCAAGTCCTTTGGCAACCGTTCGAGTTTGTCATCATCCTCGGTGCAGCGATCGGTGCCTTCGTCATCGGCAACACCGGGCCGGTGCTCAAGGCCGTGCCCGACATGCTGGGCACGCTCGTGAAGGGCCCCAAATACACGCAAGAAAGCTATGTCGAACTGCTAGGAATGCAGTTTTCATTATACAAACTTGCAAAGCAGAAAGGTTCGATGGCGCTCGAACCGCACATTGAAAATCCGGGCGAGTCGGCGCTATTCAACGCCTTCCCGACCTTTGCAGCGAACCATCACGCGGTCGAATTCGTCTGCGACTACATGCGCATGGTGTCGCTGGGGGCCACCAACGTCCACGAGATAGACGCTCTCATGGATGAGGAACTGCAGACGCATCACCAAGAGCGGGAGCGCCTCGTTTCGGCCATGCAGGCGCTCGCCGACGGAACACCGGCGCTCGGCATCGTGGCTGCCGTGCTCGGCGTGATCAAGACCATGGGGGCGATCAAAGAGCCGCCCGAGGTGCTGGGACATCTGATCGGCGGCGCGCTCGTAGGCACCTTCTTCGGCGTCTTCATCGCCTATGGCTTCTTCGGGCCCATGGCGCAGTCGCTCAAAAGCCTCTTCGAGGCCGAGTCCAAATACTACCTTTCACTCAAGACGGGTCTCCTCGCCCACATCAGCGGTCAGCAACCGGTGATGTCGATAGAATTTGCTCGAAAGGCTCTGATGAGCGAAGTCCGCCCAACCTTCAACGAAGTGGAAGCGGCAACCGCCGCTCTGCCCGCCCAGATCTGACCTAATCTCCGGCAGAAACTCGATGTCCACGATCATCATCAAGAAGGTCAAGAAGGCCGCTCATGTACACCATGGCGGGGCCTGGAAGATCGCCTATGCCGATTTCGTAACCGCCATGATGGCGTTCTTTCTGCTGATGTGGTTGATCAGCATGACGACGCAGGAGCAGAAGATCGGTCTGGCGGAATACTTCGCGCCAGCGGCTCCAAGCCCCGCAAACAGTGGCGCTGGCGGAGTGATGTACGGCACCTCCCTCGACACTTCAGGCAACAAGCCGTCCACGCCCCGCGATGCAGCGCGGGGCTCCGCGGAGCAGAAGGGCCCTGCCGAGCAGGAGGACAAAGCGCGCTCGACCAGCCCGGGCCGCGCCAACGACCGCGATGCAGGCCGCCCGACCGCCAGCGTACAGGCCGACTGGAGCGCCATGGCCAGCCTCCGGCAGGCGCTCCAGAAGATGCCCGACATTGCCGAACTGTCGCACAACATCGTGATCGAGCAGAGCAAGGAGGGCGTGAACGTTTCCCTCGTGGACGAGGATGGCCGCTCCATGTTCCGCGATGGGTCTGTCGAGCCCTACGAGCGCACCCGTCGCGTGCTGGAGGCGCTCGCGCCCGCCCTGCGCCTGCTGCCCAACCGCCTGTCTATAACTGGCCACACCTCCGTCACGCGCCCGGGCTCGGCGCGGGCCGGCGAACCTTGGAACCTCACCGCCGGCCGTGCGCTCGCCGTGCGCGAGATCCTGGCGGGTGCCGGTGTTCCCAACGACAACTTCGCTTTCGTGGCGGGACGCGCCGACACCGAGCCGGTTTTCCCCGACAATCCCTACATCGCGCCGAACCGACGGGTGACGATCACTTTGCTCAATGCGAGCCCACCGGTGCCCTCGAACCCGTTTCGCTGACCACAAGGCGCCTTGCCGCCTTGGACTACGACAGGCATCGTGGCGCATCGCCTGATGACGAACTCCGCCGACTCTCGCGCCCGCGCGCTGCTGGCCGCACATCGGCGGAGCGCCCTGCGCTTGACCGGGTTGGCTGCGGCGCGCCGTGTCCCCCGGCATAATGTGCAGAATGGGTCACCCTGCGGATAGTGGCGATCCACGGAGGCAGGGTGTGGACACGGAACCGAAGAAGAGTTGCCGGGGGCAGCGGTCGACCTCGACCGATCAGACCGAACGAGAATTCGCGCGGGTGGTGGAGCAGGCTGAGCTGTGCAGCAGGGACAGAAGGGCGTTCGGCATGGCGGACGACCGATCGATAATCCCGGGCCGCCATGCGAGGATTACTAAAAAATTAACGAGCGCCGGATGCGGCGTCGATCCGAGTTCACCGTTTCGTGAATAACGCCTGTGACTTCTTTGTCGCTTAGATACTGAATTTAGCTCGATTTGCCCTCGGTCTATTCCATCAAAACCGGTCATAGTGGAGATGCTAATTCTACACAGTGTCGATCGATGCAAATTTTTGAACGGTCGGAACCGTGCGGAAACTCATGGGCAAGCGAGCATCGACGGACGAGGCCCTGCGGCAGGCATTTGAGGCCGCGACAGCGCTTGTCGAGATTACGCTACGGCTCAGTAGCTTGGCTCGATGTTCGTGGCAGGCCAAGCCTGCAGCGCAACGGCATCGACGTGCGTCCGCTCGTGTGATGGCCGCCGCTATAGGCTTGAGCGTACCGGCTGCCATGGCTGCTGGCGGTAACGGTGGCCGAACCGACTCCACTGCCTCGTTTGGTGTAGGCGGGGGCTACGGTATGGGTAGCGCGGCCGGCTTTCAGGCGTAGGGCCCACCGAACAGGTCGCCGAGCGATTTGCTGGACCGGCGCTCCCACCCAGTCGATCACAGCGGCTTGAGGTTTATGGGGGGCGTTGATAGCAGCAGCTTGACCAGATCCTTCTGCCGTCTGGCTCCGGTCTTGGCGAACAGGCTCTTGATGTGCGTGCGCACCGTCGAGGCAGCGATGCCGTAGCGCTCGGCGATCTCCTTCGGGGTCGCATCCTCGGCCAGTCCGAGCAGCACGCGCAGCTCGGCCCCCGTGAGACCATAGGCTCGCCCGAGCAGCTCGATGGCATGCGGCCCGCACGGGTTGTCCTGAACGAACAGGGCCACCCGCGCTGGTCCGGGCGCGGCACTTCGGCGGCGTCCCGTGTTGAGCGGCAGAGCCGACACCACTGCCCTTCCTCCGCCCCGTCTGGCTAGCGTGGCTGCTCCTCCGGCCGTTGCCGTGATCAGGGTACGGAAGGCCGGTGATGCGGTCCGATCCCACGGCTCGATGGCGCCCAGACGGGCGAGCAGCAGGTCTTCGCGCGCGAGCGCAGCCTCTCCGGCGGCGTTGCTGTAGATCAGCCGGGCGTCGGGGCCGAGGACCAAGACCGAGACCGTGAGGGCGTCCAGCGTAGCGGTGAGATTGTCGCGCTCCAGGCTTTTGTGCTCGATCAGATCGGCGATGGTGATGGCGCGGCGCACGTGCGGGGCCAACAGAGCCATGCGAGCCTGTTCTTCGGCGTCGTAGGGGCCGCCTTCTTCTCCCCGAGTGAGGCCGATGTAAGCCAAGCGCGCCTGGCTCTTGATGAGCGCGGTGAGCAGGACGTAGCGAAAGCCCTGCGGCGCGGCCCACTCGCGGTAGATACGGCTCTGCAGCAGCTCGTCCTCCGCGACGAGTTCCTCGGACGTCGAAGGCTCGTCGACCGGGCGCAGGATGAGTGGGTGACCGAACAAGTCGCAGATGTGGTACTGCTCGCGATAGAGCGCTTGGTAGTGCTCCGAGATGCCAGTGTATACCAGCGCACGCTCGGTCCCCGTGACAAAATCGCTGACGGCGAGGGTACCGGCCGGACTGTCGAGGGCGGCTGCGATCTCATCCAGTGTGCTCGACCAGAGCGCAGGATCGATCGCGCAGTCGTAGATCGACTCGATCAGGCGCGATAAGGCCGCAGCTTCCATCGTACTTGCCTATCAGTTGTGCAATCAAGATATGGATTTCGCCCATGAATGCAGCATTCGTGGCTGGTGGTGGGGGCATAAAAATATAATTTCTCAGCGAAAACAATATCTAGGCCGGTAACCGCTCGAATCTACCCATTTTGGGGGAGGCGACGCGGTGCGAATGCTGCTCCACTCGGAGTTGGGGGCCACTCAATCATAGCCGCCTGGCTACCTCGTCCTGGCCTCGATCGGAGACACGCCATGCGGACCATGACGCTCTTCACTGCCGGTTTTGTCCTCGCCGCTGCCGCCTTCGTGACGACCATGCTGGTCTCGCCCCCGACCAGCGAGGCATCCGTCAACGCTGCCGGTTCAAGGACTGAGGCTGTCACCATCTGTGAATATCTGCCGACCGGCGACGTCGCCAACTGCACGATCCAGAACTAAGCGCTCGACGGCTCCAAGCGCCGTGCTTGAAGCTATCGCCCGCGTGATCGTCTGGTTAGCCCTGGGAGAGGTGCTGACGCGGCTCGGTCTCATGCCTGTTCCCGGGCCCGTGACCGGCCTCGTGCTGCTCTACCTGGATCTGGTCTGGCACAAAGCCCTGCCCGACGACCTCGGCCGTCTGGCCGACCGGATGCTCGCCCTCTTCGGCCTGCTGTTCGTTCCCGCCGGGGTCGGCGTCGTTGCCCATGCGGATGTCCTACGTGCCGAGTTCGTACCCATCCTTGCGGCGATCCTCGGCGGTACGGTGGTCACCCTGCTTGCGACGATCACGAGCCTCGTGTTGATCCGTTCGTGGGCGAAGCGGCGGAAGCAGGTCAGTGTTGCCGACCCCGGGGAGGCAGACGCTCGTGCCTGATCCCCAGGCCTGGGCTAGCCTGCCCGAGCAGCCGATCCTGGAAGTGGGCATTACCGTGCTTGCCTTCTTCGCGGCGGTGCGACTGGCTCGCTGGAGCGGCAACAACCCATTTCTCAACCCGACGCTGATCGCGATCGTCCTAGTGGTGATCGTGCTCGACGTCACGGGCATCTCCTACACCACGTACCTGCGCGGCGCGGCCTTCATCCAGTTTCTGCTGGCGCCCACCGTCGTGCTGCTGGCGGTGCCGCTGTACCGGCAGACAGCGCTGATCCGAGCCTCGGGCGGCCTGATCGCCGCGGCGCTCCTCGTCGGGCTACCCACCGGTGTCCTGAGCGCGGTTGGCATCGCCTGGGCTCTGGGCGCAAGCAAGGTCACGCTGCTGTCGCTCGCGCCGAAGGGTGTAACCACCGGCATCGCGGTCGGGATCTCGGAGGCGATCGGTGGCGTCCCGGCCCTGACGGCAGTTCTGGTGATCAGCACGGGCATCACGGGCGCCATAGCCGGCCCAGCGGTCCAGCGTTGGTTGCGCGTGGACGATGACCGCGTGACAGGCTTGGCGATCGGCATCGCCGGTCACGGGATCGGCACCGCGCGAGCCCTGCAGATCAGCGAGGTAGCAGGCGCGTTCGCAGGTCTTGGCATGAGCCTGAACGGCGTGCTGACCGGCGTCCTGCTGCCGCTCGCCATGAGGGGGCTGTGATGGCGCACGATCCTGGGTGCCTGGGCTATCCTGGCGGAGCGGGCGCCAGTTCCTGCCTGTTCCCGTCCGCCCGCCCCTCGGTCGGCCCTCCCGCAACCGTTCAGCGACCGGAACGCCCGGAATGACCACGAGCTTGATCGCACCCATCACACAGGTCTGCGCCTTCGCGCTCGGCTGTGCGGTAATCCACGCTGCGCGCGCTCACGCCGCTGCCGTCTCGCGGCTGCTCGCTGCTACGGCAATCGTGGCGGCTGTCCTCGTCCTGCTCGGCGCATCCCTAGCCCGGGCACCGGATGACGAGATGAGCCTGATCAACATCACCACCTACAACGCCGCCTGATCTTCGGCATCGTGAGGAGCCGAGATGACATTTGGCCTGAGCTTGCTGGCTCTATGCAGTGGCGCCGCACTGGCGGCCAAAGCTGCACGCCAGCCCGAGGCCCAAGACGGTATCGAAGGATTGGCAGGCAGTCTGATCGTGTGTGGTCTTGGGCTACTCGGTTCTGGGCTGCCGTTGTTCCGATGATCTATTGATCTATCGAGCGGGTATTCGGCTATGCGGCCTCGGCGATACATCGGACCGACGCGGCATTCCCCAAACAGAGACGTGTGAGCCGTCGCTTCAGCTCAGAGTTCATGTCGATCGTTACAGGAGGTGCCGATGCGCTTCGCCATGCTCACAGCTGTGCTCTTGATCCTCTCCCTCTCGTCGCACGCCCAAGATGCGTCAGCGGCGCTCACCGCTGCGTGTGACCAAGCCACGTCCAGCCTTGAGCGTCATGATCTGGGGTGTCCCGACGACGAGGACGGGGTGCAGACCTTACCCGAAAGCGATCCGTCGGACTGACCAGACATCTGGGGCGAACTGCTATTCCATGGTGGGCCACTTCGGCGGTTTTAGCCATGGTGTGGTGGCGTCAAGCGATAGAAGGGCTGCTGGACAGCATGGCTGGCGTTCAGGCGTAGGGCCCGCCGAACAGATCGCCGCGCGCCTTGCGCCGGAACAGCGTGCGCCAGCGCCGCCTCTGATGCTCCGGCCGGTCGTGGATCATGTGGCATCGCTGGCAGAACGCCGCGAGGTTGGCGTCGGCGTTGTTCGCGGCGTCGTGATCCCGATGCGCAGCAGCCAGAATCACGCGGATCTGACGGGCACGGCCGAGGATATCGGCCTCAGGCCCGATCCGGATCCGCCTGCCCCAGCCGTCACGCCACCGACCGGTCTCCGCATCCCACCAGCACCCGTCGCCGAGGTGATAGACCACCTGCCCATGCGGGCGCGCACAGCTCTCGCAAAGGCCCTTCGCCCGGCCGAAGCGGATCGCCATCGATAGCTCGCGCCAGCCGATCGGGCAAAAGTCGCGGTGCTCGGGCTGGATCGGCATGGCGGAGCTAAAAGCGAGGGGTCGACCTCCTCTGCAGCGGGCTGGTGGGTCTCTTTTGTAGCATCTCCGCCACAGTGGCGATCCGACGTGACGGGCCGCTGCAACCAAACCGCAACCGAGATGTTGTGTCGCTCGGTCGTGTGTATCGCGATGTATTCCGACAATCTAACGCATATTCATGGATGGTTTACTATACCGGATCGCACGACCGGCCGGTGATGTGTCCATAAAACTACA
>NZ_JAKSXX010000261.1 GCF_022829385.1 Methylobacterium sp. J-070
CTCGCGGGGCGGGTTCGGCGCGATGGTGCTGCACCTGCTGTCGGAGCGGGGCGCGCTGGACGCGGGGGGCGTGCGGGTTCGGACGCTGACGCTGCCGGACGCCTACCAGGACCACGACAGCCCGGAGAAGATGTACGCCGAGGCCGGGCTCGACGCCGACACCATCGTCAAAACCGCCCTGGCGACCTTGCCGGAGCGCAAGGAAGGCCGTTCGCGGCTGCGCCTGGCCTGACCTCCGACTTCGACAGGCGAGGGACGCGGGCGGGACCCCCACCGCGCCTCGCTTGCCGCTCGCCCGGTTCGGTGACACAAGCGCGGCGCGGCGGGGTTCCCCGCCCGCGCCGGCATTCCGCAACGCTTTAGATCGCTGATGGCAGAGGCCATATCCGCCGGCCCGTCCGAGGTCGGCCCCGTGCTGATCACCGGCGCGAGCGGCTTCCTCGGGTCGGCCCTGGTCGACGTGTTCCGCCGGGCCGGCTTCCCGGTGCGCATCCTCGTGCGCGCCACGAGTTCGCGCCGGAATCTGACCTGGACCGACGTGGAGATCGCCGAGGGCGACATGCGCGATCCGGCCGCCGTCGCCTCCGCCATGCGCGGCCAGCGCTACCTGATCCACGCCGCCGCCGACTACCGGCTCTGGGCACCGGACAGGGAGGAGATCGTCCGCACCAACCGCGACGGCACGCGCCTGATGATGCGCGCGGCCCTGGAGGCCGGGGTGGAGCGGGTGGTCTACACGTCGAGCGTCGCGACGATCAAACCGCCGGCGGACGGCGTGACGCCCTCCGACGAGACGATGCCGCTGACCCCGGAGACGGCCATCGGCGCCTACAAGCGCAGCAAGGTCGTGGCCGAGCGCGTGGTCGACGAGATGGTCGTCCGGGACGGCCTGCCGGCGGTGATCGTCAACCCGTCGACGCCGATCGGCCCCCGCGACGTCAAGCCGACCCCCACGGGGCGGATCATCCAGGAGGCCGCGCTCGGCAAGATGCCGGCCTTCGTGGATACCGGCCTCAACCTCGCCCATGTCGACGACGTGGCCCACGGCCATCTCCTCGCCCTCCGCAAGGGCCGGATCGGCGAGCGCTACATCCTGGGCGGCGAGGACGTGTTCCTGTCGCAGATGCTCGCCGACATCGCCGGCCTGGTCGGCCGCAAGGCCCCGACCGTGAACCTGCCGCGCGCGGCGGTCTACCCGGTGGCGTTCCTCGCGCAGCTCGCCGCCCGGGTCACCGGAAAGCAGCCCTTCGCGACCATCGACGGCATCCGCATGTCCCGCTACCGGATGTTCTTCTCGGACCGCAAGGCGCGCCTGGAACTGGGCTACACCGCGCGGCCCTACCGCGAGGGCCTGTCCGACGCGATCGCGTGGTTCCGCGAGGCGGGATATCTCCGATGAGCACCCTCGACACCGCGACCGCGGCGCGCTCCGGCAAGGGCCACCGCGACGAGAACTTTCCGGTCGCCTCGCACCTGATCCATCCGCGCCACCGCGGCGCGATCCTGGCGTTCTACGATTTCGTCCGCGCCGGCGACGACGTGGCCGACCACGCGGAGCTGTCACCCGGGCGCAAGCTCGAGCTTCTCGACCGGCTCGCCGATTCGCTGACCGGCGCCGGGACCCCGGATCCCGAGGCCGAGCCGCTCAAGCGGGAACTCGCGGCGCGCGGGTTGCCGCCGCGCCACGCGCTGGAACTCCTCGACGCCTTCCGGATGGACGCGCGCAAGAACCGCTACGCCGACTGGGACGAGCTGATCCACTATTGCCGCTACTCGGCGATGCCGGTCGGGCGCTTCGTCCTCGACGTGCACGGCGAGGATCCGGCCCGGGTGTGGGCCGCCTCCGACGCCATCTGCGCGGCGCTTCAGATCATCAATCACCTCCAGGATTGCGGGAAGGATTTCACCGGGCTCGACCGGGTCTACATCCCGCAGGACGTCCTGGACCGCCACGGCGCCACCGTGGCGATGCTGGGCGCCGCCCAGGCGCCGCCGCAGCTCAGGGCCGTGATCCGCGAACTCGCCGAGAAGTGCCGCGCGCTCCTCGACACGGGGGCTGTCCTGCCGGACCTGATCGACGACCTGCGCCTGTCCCTGGAGATCGCCGCGATCCACCGCCTCGCGGTGGTGCTGGCCAAGGGCCTGACCGAGCGCGACCCGCTCTCGGAGACGGTCCATCACGGCAAGGCCGCGTTCGCCCTCACGGCCTTGGGCGGTGTCGCCGCCACCCTGGCGCGCCGGCCCTTTCGCGGGCGGACCGTCCGGGCCGCGGCTCAAGGAGTCCGCCCGTGAGCGCCACCGCCACACCCGCCCCCGCCGGGGAGAGCGCCGCCCCGGCACTGCCCGCGGCCGGCTCCTCCTTCTACACGGCGATGCGCCTGCTGCCGAAGGATCGGCGGGAGGCGATGTACGCGGTCTACGCCTTCTGCCGCGCCGTGGACGATGTCGCCGACGACGGCGGGACGAGGGCGGTGCGGCAGGTCGAGCTCGACCGCTGGCGCGCCGACATCGACGGCCTCTATGCCGGTCGGCCGGCGCCGCGGGTGCGCGACCTGGTCGAGCCGGTGCGCCGCTTCGGCCTGAAGCGCGAGGACTTCCAGGCGGTCATCGACGGCATGGCCATGGATGCGGTCGCCGATATCGTCGCCCCCGACGCCGAGACCCTCGATCTCTACTGCGACCGCGTCGCCAGCGCGGTCGGCCGCCTGTCGGTGCGGATCTTCGGCATGCCCGAGGCGGACGGGATCCGGCTGGCCTGGCATCAGGGACGGGCGCTGCAGCTCACCAACATCCTCCGGGACATCGACGAGGACGCCGAGCGCGGGCGCCTCTACCTCCCCCGCGAGAAGCTTCGCGCGATCGGCCTCGCCGATCCGACGCCGGCCGAGGCCATCGCCCATCCGCGCATCGGCGAGGTCTGCATGTCCCTCGCCCGCGAGGCGGAGGAGCACTACCAGGCCACCTGGGAGATCATCCGGCGCAGCCCCCGCAGGGCGACCAAGGCCGCCCGCCTGATGGCGGCGGCCTATCACCTCTACCTGAAGGCGGTGATCGCCCGCGGCTGGGCGATGCCCCGGGCCCGGGTCAAGCCCGGCAAGCTCGCGCTCCTCGGCGTCGTCCTCCGGCACGGCCTGCTCTGATGGGAACGGTCCACGTCGTCGGCGCCGGCCTGGCCGGCCTGTCCGCCGCGGTCGCGCTGGTCGGGACGGGCGCCCGGGTAGTGGTTCACGAGGCCGCCAAGCAGGCGGGCGGGCGCTGCCGCTCGTACTTTGATCCGGCCCTCGGCCTGACCATCGACAACGGCAATCACCTGCTGCTCTCCGGCAACGCCGACGCCCTCGGCTTCCTCAAGACGATCGGCGCCCCCGCCGACGCGCTCGCCGGCCCGGACGCGGCGGAATTCGACTTCGCCGACCTGAAGACCGGCGAACGCTGGCGCCTGCGCCCCAACACCGGCCGGCTGCCGTGGTGGGTGATGAGCCCGGCGCGCCGTGTCCCGGGGACCCGGGCCCGCGACTATCTCGCACCGCTCGGGATCCTGCGCGCGGCCTCCGGCAAGGCCGACGGCGCGGGCGGGACCATCGGCGCCCATATGGCCTGCGAGGGTGACCTCTACCGGCGGCTCTGGCACCCGGTGCTGCTGGCCGCGCTCAACACCGAGCCCCGGGACAGCGATGTCGGGCTGGCGGCCCGGATCCTGCGCGAGACCCTGGGGGCGGGCGGCAGGGCCTGCCGGCCGCTGGTGGCCGTGGAAGGCCTGTCCTATGCCTTCGTCGACCCGGCCCTGCGCCATCTCGCGGCCCGCGGCTGCGAGATCCGCTTCGGCCGCCGGCTGCGCGGTCTCGGTCTCGCGGACGGCCGGGTGGGGCAGCTCGACTTCGCGGACGGCGCCGAGGTTCTCGGCCCGGACGACGGGGTCGTGCTGGCGCTGCCGCCCTGGGTGGCCCGCGAGGTGTTGCCCGGTCTCCTCGCGCCGATGGAATTCCGCTCCATCGTGAACGCGCATTTCGCCCTGGCGCCGAAGCCCGGCAGCCCGCTGGTGCTCGGCGTCGTCAACAGCCTGACGGAGTGGCTGTTCGCCTATCCGGACCGGTATTCCGTCACGATCAGCGGCGCCGACAGGCTGCTCGACGTATCCAGGGACGACCTCGCGCGGCAGATCTGGGCCGAGATTGCGGAGTTGTGCAACCTTGCACCGGAACTGCCCAGCTGGCAGATCGTAAAGGAGAAGCGTGCGACCTTCGCGGCGACGCCGGCGGAAGCCGCGCGGCGTCCGGGGGCCGAAACCGCCTACGATAATCTCGTCCTGGCAGGCGATTGGACTGCGACCGGCCTGCCGTCGACGATCGAGGGAGCGATTCGCTCGGGCCAGACTGCCGCGCGCGCCCTGCGCGCGGAACCTGCCGCACGCGCCGGGATCCGGACGCGCGGCGCAGCTTGAGGCATGACGTCCGCCGCGCGGCGGACGTTCGAGGCGAGGATTATGAGAGAGGCCGTAAGCAAAGTCGAGGCGCTGCAGCGCTCGAAGACGCAGGGGATCTCGCTCGACGATGTCGAGCGCGGCGTTGCGCAGGCGACGCGCGCGCTGGGCGCCCTGGCGCATGCGGACGGGCATATCTGCTTCGAGCTCGAGGCGGATGCCACGATCCCCTCCGAGTACATCCTGTTCCACCATTTCCGCGGCACGCAGGTGCCCGACGGCCTCGAGGCCAAGATCGGCCATTACCTGCGCCGGACCCAGGGCCGCCACGGCGGCTGGGCCCTCGTCCACGAGGGGCCGTTCGACATGAGCTGCACGGTCAAGGCGTATTTCGCCCTCAAGATGAGCGGCGACGACATCGAGGCGCCGCACATGCGCCGGGCCCGCGAGGCGATCCTGTCGCGCGGCGGGGCCGCCAACGCGAACGTGTTCACCCGCTTCATGCTGGCGCTCTACGGCGAGGTGCCGTGGCGGGCGGTGCCGGTGATGCCCGTCGAGGTGATGTTCCTGCCGAAGTGGTTCCCGTTCCACCTCGACAAGATCAGCTACTGGGCCCGCACCACCGTGGTACCGCTGTTCGTGCTGCAGGCGACCAAGCCCCGGGCCCGCAACCCGCGGGGCATCAGCGTGCAGGAGCTGTTCGTGACGCCGCCCGAGAGCGTGCGCTCCTGGCCGGGCTCCCCCCACGCCACGTGGCCGTGGACCCCGATCTTCGGCTTCATCGACCGGATCCTGCAGCTCGTCGAGGATCGCATGCCGCGCCGGAGCCGGCAGCGCGCCATGGAGAAGGCGCGGGCCTGGGTCAGCGAGCGGCTGAACGGCGAGGACGGGCTGGGGGCGATCTTCCCCGCCATGGTCAACTCGGTGCTGATGTACGAGGTGATGGGCTACCGGCCCGATCACCCCCAGGTCCGCGTCGCCTGCGACGCCATCGAGAAGCTCGTGGTCGAGAAGGCCGACGAGGCCTATGTCCAGCCCTGCGTCTCGCCGGTCTGGGACACGGCCCTCGCGAGCCACGCCCTCCTGGAGGCGGGCGGTCCCGAGGCCGAGGCCCGGGCCCGGGCCGGGCTCGACTGGCTGAAGCCCCGCCAGGTGCTCGACATCGTCGGCGACTGGGCGGCGCGCAAGCCGAAGGTCCGCCCCGGCGGCTGGGCGTTCCAGTACGCCAACCCCCATTATCCCGATCTCGACGACACCGCCGTGGTGGTGATGGCCATGGACAGGGCCATGCACCAGCACGGGCTGGTCGCCGGCATGCCGGACTACAAGGCCGCCATCGCCCGCGCCCGCGAATGGGTCGAGGGGCTGCAGTCCGAGGATGGCGGCTGGGCGGCGTTCGACGCCGACAACAACCACATGTACCTCAACCACATCCCGTTCTCGGATCACGGCGCGCTGCTCGATCCGCCGACCGCGGACGTGACCGCCCGGGTCGTGGGCATGCTGGCCCAGCTCGGCGAGACCCGCGAAACCTCCCGGGCGCTGGACCGCGGCGTGAACTACCTCCTGAACGACCAGGAGGAGGACGGCTCCTGGTACGGCCGCTGGGGCATGAACTTCATCTACGGGACGTGGTCGGTGCTCTGCGCCCTCAACGCCGCCGGCGTCGATCCGGCCGATCCGCGGATCCAGCGGGCGGTGTCGTGGCTGATCCGGATCCAGAATCCGGACGGCGGCTGGGGCGAGGATGCCAATTCGTACAAGATCGACCCGGCCTTCGAGGCCGGCTCGTCCACCGCTTCGCAGACCGCCTGGGCGCTCCTCGCGCTCATGGCCGCGGGTGCGGTCGACGATCCGGCCGTCACCCGGGGCATCAACTTTCTCACCCGCACGCAGGGCGCGGACGGGTTCTGGAAGGAAGAGCGCTACACCGCCACGGGCTTCCCGCGGGTGTTCTACCTGCGGTATCATGGCTACCCGAAGTTCTTCCCGCTCTGGGCGATGGCGCGCTACCGCAACCTGAAGCGTGCCAACAGCAGGCGCGTGCAGTTCGGCATGTGAAGCGTCGGGGCCGGCCGTAGGCGCCGGTTCCGCTCCGCCGGATCGCAGCGCGTTCGACCGTCCCGGTGACCGACCCGCGAGCCCCGGTATCCGACACGTGGCCTCCTCAGACAGCGACCGCGCGGGAGCGGGCGAGCCTCGCCCCCCGCAGGATCAGCCCGCGGCTGCCCCGCGGCGTTCGCGCCTGCTTGCGGACCTTGCGGGACTGGTCCACCAGCGGACCATGATCGATCCCGCAGCCCCTGTCCTCGCCGTCACCGGCCTCGCCCGCGAGCGCCGCATGGCCGCCGGGGAGGGGGTCGAGGCCGTGGGTGCCGGCGGCAACCCGCACCGGCTCCGCCAGCTCCTCGACGCGCGCGTGCCGCCCGGCTGCCGGGCGGTGATGAGTTTCGGCATCGCCGGAGGGCTCGATCCCTCGCTCAGGCCCGGCGACGTGGTGGTCGGAACCGGCGTCGTCGGGGAGGAGGGCCGGCGGGCGGCCGATCTCGATCTCTCGGCCGCGCTCCTCAACCTGCTCGCGGGTGTGGGATCCCGCGTGATCGCGGCGGATCTGGCGGGCGTCGACACGGCGGTGCTCGCCGTCGACGGCAAGACGGAGCTGCGGGCCGCGACCGGCGCGGCGGCGGTCGACATGGAATCGCACGTCGCCGCGTCGTTCGCGGGACGGCACGGACTTCCCTTCGCGGCCCTGCGGGTCATCTGCGACCCCGCCGGCCAGGCGCTGCCGGCCTTCGCCGCGGAGGCCCTCACGGCGGACGGCGAGCCCGACATCGCCGCGGTGTTCTTCGCCTTCGCCCGGGGCAGGGCCCGGCTGGGCGACCTGATGCGCCTCGCCAAGGACTCGAACGCCGCCTTCGCGGCGCTCGGCCGGTGCCGGGTCCGGCTGGGGCCCGGCCTCGGGGTTCCGGCGGTCGGGGAAGCCGCGCCGGGTTGAACAGTCCGGACGCACGCCGCTCCGTCACGACGGAGACGATCGAGCCACGAAAAAGGCGCCGGCCTGTTCGGCCGACGCCCGTCTGTGGTCACACGAGACGACGCGGGGAGAAGAACCCCGCGCCGCGAGGCGCCGGCCTCAGCCGGCCTTGTTGAGCGAGACCGCCACGAACCGGGTCTGGCCCTTGCTGCTCTTAACCCGCATCAGCACGGCCTTGCGCCCGTTCGACTCGGCCGCCCGGATCTGCGCGGCCACGTCCGAGGGGCGGGACACGCTCTGGCCGCCGACGTCGAGGATCACGTCGCCGGTCTCGATGCCCTTGGCGGCCGCCGGGCCGTCGGGATCGACCTGCACCACCGCGACGCCCTGGTCGGACAGGCCGACTTCCCCTGCCGGCGCGAGCTGCAGGCCGAGCCGCGGCTGGCCGTTGCCCGATTCGTCGTCGCCACCGCGGCTCGCCACCTTGGTGCCGTCGGTGGGCATGGTGCCGAGCGTCACCGTGGCGGTGTCGGGCTTGCCGCCGCGCAGGTAGCCCAGCTCGACCTTGGCGCCGGGCTTCATGCCGGCGATCTTGCGCGACAGCTCGCGGGCGGAGTCCACCGTGTCGCCGTTGACCTTCTCGATCACGTCGCCGGCCTTCAGGCCGGCCTTGGCGGCCGGTGTGCCGTTCTCGGCATGGTCGACGAGCGCGCCCTTGGCCTTGTCGAGGCCGAGACCCTCGGCGATGTCCTGCGTCACCGGCTGGATCTGCACGCCCAGGTAGCCGCGGGCGACCTTGCCGTCGGTCCGGAGCTGCTCGACCACCGCCTGCACGGTCTCGGCGGGGATCGCGAAGGCGAGGCCGACGCTGCCGCCCGAGGGGGACGCGATGGCGGTGTTCATGCCGACCACCTCGCCGTTGACGTTGAAGGTCGGGCCGCCGGAATTGCCCTTGTTGATCGGGGCGTCGATCTGCAGGAAGTCGTCGTAGGGGCCGGCGCCGATGTCGCGGCCCCGGGCCGAGACGATGCCGGCGGTCACGGTGCCGCCGAGGCCGAACGGATTGCCGATCGCCACCACCCAGTCGCCGACCTGCGGCGCGCTCTTGCCGAACTGGACGTAGGGGTAGCTCGAGCCCTCGTTGATCTTCAGGAGCGCGACGTCGGTCTTGGAATCCTTGCCGATGACCTTGGCGTCGAGCGTCCGGCCGTCGTCGAGGGTCACCTGCACGGTCTTGGCGTGGTCGACCACGTGGTTGTTGGTCACCACGTAGCCGTCGGCCGAGATGATGAAGCCGGAGCCGACCGCGCCGCGCGGGCCCTGGTGCTGGGGCTGCATGCCGCCGGGGCCGTTCTGGCCGAAGCGCTTGAAGAACTCGCGCAGCTGGGGCGGTACGTTCTCAAGGTTGCGCCCCTGGCCGGGCCCCTGACCCTCCTCGTCGTCACCGCTCGCCGAGTCGTCGAGCTTGACCTTCACCGAGACGACGCCCGGCTTCACCTTGTTGACGATGCCGGCGAACGAGCCCGGCGGGTGCTCGGGGGCCTCGATCGGCGACTTGGGCAGGGCCTGGGCGTAGGCCGGGGTGGCGGACGGCAGATAGCCGCTGCCGAGGGCGCCGCCGGCGATCAAAGCGGCGGCGGCCACCGAGGCGAGGGCGCGGCGCGAGGTGCGGCCGGAAGGACGGGTCTCGGTCATGGGGAGTCTCAACCTTTCGGGGATGATCGGGACGACGCCGGCTCACGCGGCGGTCGATGCGATCGGTCTAGCGGAGGGCCCCTGACCCGGTCGTGGCGGTCACATTACGGTTTGGACAGGTGGCGGCGTGGCGGCGGCGCCGGCGCGTGCGGACAGGGTTCCGTCAAAACCGAGGTCAGCCGCGCGGCTCCGGATCCGCTCACGGCCGGTGCCTCTCGTCACCCACAGGTTCGGAAAGACCAGGTAGGCTCCAGCATGGTCCGGCAGGGACCCGTAAAGCGCGATCCTGCAGGACAAGCCCAAGCCCGATGTGTGAGGCGCGCTTTGAAGACTTTATATATTTCGATCGTCCTTTTCGGATCGACTGTCGGGGCGATCGCGGCCGAACTCGATTCGGATTATCGGAGCTACATCGACGCGAAGCCCGCCGTATCCGAGCGCGCGAGATCGAAAGGCTTGAGGACGAGGCCCCACGCTGCCCAAGACGTCGACGCGCGCCGCTTCGACGAGAGGTCCGCCATCCAGAAGCCCGACCCTCTAAAGCGCGGTTTCCGAAACGAAGCCGGGATGTACGTGCCGCCCGACTATTCCACGAACCCCCGCGACGCCGGTTACGACGGCTTCGGGAGTTCGGCTGGGCCCGGCTCGTACGGCAGCGTGAGTTCACCCAATCCCTTCACCGGCCCCCTGGGTACGCGCCGGTGAAGCCTGCGCCCCGCGCGAGGCGCGTCCGGGCGAGGTCGTGAGACGCGTCGAGGCGCTCAATCCCCGCTCAGCCGGGCCAGCGCCTCCTCGATCTTGGCGAGGCGTGCCGCCTCGCTCTCCCGCCGCTCGCGGTTCTCCTCGATGATCTCCTCGGGGGCGCGGGCGACGAAGTCCGCATTGCCGAGCTTGGCGTCGATCTTCGCGATCTCGCCCTGGGCCTTGCCCTGTTCCTTCTTCAGGCGCGCGACCTCGGCGGCGAGATCGACGATGCCCTCCAGCGGCAACGCGGCGACGCTGCCCCGCACGAGCAGCTGGACCGAGTTCCTCGGCGGCGTCTCCGCAAAGGTGATCTCCGACAGCCGGGCGAGGCGCAGCAGCGTGTCCCGCCACGCCCCGACCCGAGCCTGGACCTCCGGGGCCGCACCGACCATCACGAGGGGAATCTGCGCGGCGGCCGGCACGCTCGTCTCGGACCGGGCCGAGCGGATCTGGCTGACCAGATCGACCACGAAGCCGACCTCGGCCTCGGCCCCCGCATCGGCGAGCCCGGCCAGATCCGGCCAGGCGGCCAGGGCCAGGAGGCCGCGCTCCGGAAGGGCCGCACCCTTGATCGCCCACAGCTCCTCCGTGAGGAAGGGCATGAACGGGTGCAGCAGCTTGGCGACCTGATCGATCAGGAACGCCACGCTGGCCTGCGTCTCGGCCTTGATCGCGGGATCGACGCCCTCGCCCTGCAGTACGGGCTTGGCGAGTTCGAGGTACCAGTCGCAGAAGATGTTCCACACGAAGCGGTAGGCGGCCCCGGCCGCATCGTTGAACCGGTAGCCTTCCAGCGCCGCCGTGACCTCGTCCACCGCCCGGGCCGCCTCGGTGAGCGCCCAGCGGTTGATCGCGCCCGTAGCGGCGCGCGGGTCGAAGGCCGGGTCGAGGTGGCAGCCGTTCAGCTCGGCGAAGCGCGCGGCGTTCCAGAGCTTGGTGGCGAAGTTGCGGTAGTCCCGGACCCGGTCCTCCGACAGCTTGATGTCGCGGCCCTGGACGGCGAGCGCACAGAGGGTGAAGCGCAGCGCATCCGCCCCCATCTTCTCGATCAGCTGCAGCGGATCGACGACGTTGCCCTTCGACTTCGACATCTTCGCCCCGGACGCGTCCCGCACCAGGGTGTGCAGGTAGACCGTGTCGAAGGGCGCGCGGTCGGTGAGGTGCAGGCCCATCATCATCATCCGGGCGACCCAGAAGAACAGGATGTCCTTGCCGGTCACCAGGGTGTTGGTCGGGTAGTAGCGGGCGAGGTCCGGGGTCGCGTCCGGCCAGCCGAGCGTCGAGAACGGCCACAGGGCCGAGGAGAACCACGTGTCGAGGACGTCCGCGTCGCGGGTCAGCGCGACCGGCCGGCCGTGCTTGGCCGCGGCCTGCGCCAGCGCGTCGGCTTCGCTCTCGGCGACGAAGACGCCGCCGTCCGCATCGTACCAGACCGGGATCTGGTGGCCCCACCAGAGCTGGCGCGAGATGCACCAGGGCTCGATGTTGGTGAGCCACTGGAAGAAGATCTTCTCGTAGTTCTCGGGGACGAACTTCGTCTGCCCGTCCCGCACCGCCTGGAGGGCGCGCTCGGCGAGCGGCTTGACGTTCACGTACCACTGATCGGTCAGGTACGGCTCGATGACGACGCCCGAGCGGTCGCCGTGCGGGACCGCATGGGTGTTCGGCTCGATGAGGCGAAGCCGCTCGCGCGCCTCCATCAGGGCGACCACCTCCTTGCGCGCCTGCGCCCGGTCGAGGCCGTGGAGCGCCAGGGCCTCGGGCTCGGGCGATGTCCCGTCGAGGAAGGCCGCATTGCCGTCGAGCAGCATCCGTCCCTCGGGATCGAGGACGTTGATCAGGCCGAGCCCGTGGCGCCGGCCGACATCGAAGTCGTTGAAGTCGTGCGCCGGCGTGATCTTGACCGCGCCCGTGCCCTTCTCGGGGTCGGAATACTCATCGGCCACGATCGGGATCAGGCGGCCGACCAGGGGCAGTCGGACGCGCTTGCCGACCAGCGCCGTGTAGCGCGCGTCCTCGGGATGGACCGCGACGCCGGTATCGCCCAGCATCGTCTCCGGCCGGGTGGTCGCCACCGTGATGATGTCGCCGGTCTCGTTGCCGGCCTCGTCCACGACCGGGTAGTCGAAGTGCCAGAGGTGGCCCTTCGTCTCGATCTGCTGGACCTCCAGGTCCGAGATCGCCGTCTGGAACTTCGGGTCCCAGTTCACAAGCCGCTTGTCGCGGTAGATCAGGCCCTGCCGGTGCAGGTCCACGAAGGTCTTGAGCACGGCGCGGCTCAGGCCCTCGTCCATGGTGAAGCGCTCCCGCGACCAGTCGCAGGAGGCGCCGAGCCGCTTCAGCTGGTTGACGATCGCGCCGCCGGATTCCGCCTTCCAGGCCCAGACCTTCTCGACGAAGGCGGCGCGGCCGATCTCCCGGCGTCCGGGCTCGCCGGCCTGCGCCATGCGGCGCTCGACCACCATCTGGGTGGCGATGCCGGCGTGGTCGGTCCCGGGCTGCCAGAGGACGTCCCGGCCGCGCATCCGCTCGAAGCGGCAGAGCACGTCCTGCATGGTGTTGTTGAGGGCGTGGCCCATGTGCAGCGAGCCCGTCACGTTCGGCGGCGGGATCACGATGCAGTAGGGGGATGCGCCGGCGCGCTCGGGCCGGCCGGCGCGGAAGGCGTCCGCCTCCGCCCAGGCGGCGGAGATCCGCGCCTCGACCGAGGCGGGCTCGAAGGTCTTGTCCATCATTGCGGATACGGGCCGGCGCTTGTCCAACGGGGGGTTGGACCCGCTTTCGACCGTCGGGCCGCTCCCGTCAACACGCACGGGACGCACGCCGGGCCGCCGCTCCCGGGACGCGGCTCAGCGGCCGCGCGAGACCCGCTCGATCTCGGCGCGCACCAGCCGCTCGACCACCGTCGGCAGGTTGTCGTCGAGCCAGGATTTCAGCATCGGCCGGAGCATCTCCTTGACGAGATCCTCCAGGGTCCGGGCGTTCTGGGTCAGCACGGTATGGGCCAGCAGATTGAACGCGCCGCTGACGCTGGCATCGGTCGCCGGCGACACCAGGGCCTCGGGCTCCGGCTCGGCCCGCGCGGCCTGGAACATCGGCTGCGACGGCTTCGGCGGGGGCGGCGGCTCCGGGAGCGGCTCGGGTTCCGGCTCCCGCGCCATCGGAGCCGGTTCGTCGAAATCGATCGCGTCGAAATCGAGCAGCTCGGGCTCCGGCGCGGCGGCGCGCGGGCGCACCACCGGCTCGGCGACCTCGGCGAGATCGAGCACGTCCTCGGGCTCGGGGGCGACCGCCTCGGCCGGCTTGGTGGCCTGATCGTCGGCGATGATCTTCCGGATCGACGCGAGGATCTCTTCCATCGAAGGCTCGTGCGCCTTATCGGCAGCCTTGTCCTGGAATTTCGTGTCCGGGATCTTGGGGCTTGCTGCACTCATCGGCAGGCGCACTCGGGCATGGGAGATTGGAAAGCGACCCGAACGGGTCGGTGTTTAACCAGTATTCCATGCCGTTTCGCTGCGGCAAGCGCGTCCACACCACACTCCCCGTGGAAATGGCCTCAGCGCCCGTCCGGCGTGCGCAGGCCGTACCACAGGTCCTTGACCTGATCGTAGTGGACCTTGGCGCTGTAGTACTCCACCGGCAGCGCCGTGAAGCGCGCGGTCAGCTGCCCGATCGCCTGGACCACGCCGTAGGAGTAGATCACCCGGTCGCGCTGCGCGACGATCAGGTTCACGCGGGAGGTGAGCAGCTCCTGCTGCGCGTTGAGCACGTCCAGGGTGGTGCGCTGGCCGACGCGGGCTTCCTCGCGCACGCCGTTCAGCGCCACCTCGTTCGCCTGGACCTGTGCCTGGGCCGCGATGACCTGCGCCTTGGCGGCCTCCAGCCGGCCCCAGAAATCGACGATCTGCGCCCGCACCTGATCGCGCACTTGATCGACTTGGATCCGGGTCTGTCCGACCGACTCCTTGGCCTGCCGGATCGACGCGTAGGTCTGGCCGCCCTCGTAGATCGGGATGCTCAGGCGGCCGCCGACGAACCCGATGAAGAAGCTCTGGTTCGGGCCGCTCTGATCGTAATACTGGGTCAGGGTGCCGGACACGCTCAGGTTCGGCGCCAGGCCGCCTTCCAGCACCTTCACCTGCGCCTCGGCCGCGTCCACGGCGTGGAGCGCCGAGACGATCTGAGGATGCTCGCGCAGCCCGACCGCGATGGCCGCGTCCAGGCTCGCCGGAACGAAGCGGTCCAGGGGCCGGCCGGGCGCGAGCTGGCGCGGTTCGACGCCGATGTTCTGCCGGTAGATGCCGATGCTCGTGCGCAGGGCCGATTCGGCCGCGCTGACCTGCGAACGCGCCCCAGCGAGACGGGCCTCCGCCTGCGCGACGTCCGTCCGCGTCACCTCACCGACGTTGAAGCGATCGCGGGTCTGGCGGAGCTGCTCCTCAAGGACCTCGACGTTGTTGCGGTTCAGCTCCAGCGTGGCCGTGTTGCTGAGCACGTTCATGTAGGCCTGAACGGCGTTGTAGAGGACCGTCAGCTCCGTGTAGCGCATCGTCTCCCGTTGACTGTAGACGATCGACTCGGCGCGCCGGGTCAGGTTGTCCGTCTGGAAGCCGTTGAAGATCGTCTGCGAGACGCTCAGGCCGGCGCTGCCCGGAAGGTAGGTCGACGCCACCGTGCGTCTCGACGTGATCGTCTGCGCGGTCGCCGCGTTCGTGGCCCCCGAGCCGATAGACCCGCCCGCGCCGGAACCGGCGCTCCCCGTCGACGTGCCAATGGTGCCCAGGCTGCCGTTGCTGCCGACGCCGACCCCCGTGGTGGTCCCGAGGCCGGCCGAAGTCCCGGTCGAGGTCCCGAGCGCGCTGCCCGTATTGGCGGTGCTCGCCAGGGCCGTCGCGGCCGTCGAGGTCGCCGCGCCGGTGGCCGCGGAGCTGCCGGTGGAGACGGTGTTGCTGCCGCTGGTCTCGAGATACTGGACGCCGAGCGCGGCGGTGAGATTGACGTTCGGCCTGTAGCCCGATTGCGCGATCGCGACGTTCTCGTCGGTCGCGCGCACGCCGGCACGGCTGGCGTTGAGGGTCGGATTGCCCTGATAGGCCTTCGCGAGGGCGCTTTCCAACGTCTCGGCGGTGGCGGGTGCCGCTGCCAAGATCGCGAGTCCCGATGCCACCGTCCCGACCACTCGGAGCGTTGGGCGACTCGCTGGCGGACGTCGTGTCACGATGAACAAACCCTAGCGGCCTCTTCCGATCCGGATGTCTGCGACGAAAACGGCCAAGGTAAGCCGCTCCGTTGGGATCCGATCAAGCCCACCCCACCGTCACGCTTACCGCAAATCGTCCGCCTTGGCTCGCGTCTGCTGGTCGATGACGAAGGAATGTCCGGTGTTGGGGCTTTATGGTGACACATTCCGGACCGGGCGCGCCGCGTTGGCCGCGACCGCCTCGAGCGGTCTGGAGCGGGCGGCCGCGCACCCGCGGCGCGCCCGGTCGAACCGTCGCCGGGCGCGGGGTCGCGGCACGGCCGTGCCGCCCCGAAGCGCGGCCCGCGGGCCCGCGCCGCGCCCGACCGCGTCGCGGTGGGCCGCCGCTCCAAGCGCGGCGCCGATCCGGTCGCGCAGGCCCCGATTTCCTCGGCGGGACGCGGGGTCGCAAGCCGTTCCGAAGCCGAGCCCGAATACCATATTCGTCCCGGGGCCGCCGCCGGCCGCTGGAACCGCCATGGCCCTGACCCGCGATCTCCTCGACATCCGGACGATCTATCACGAGCCGACGGTCGGCGACTTCGCCCTCGGCCGGGAGATCCTGGGGCGCTTCCCAGAGGCCGCCCGCATCGGCGTGCCGTCGCACTGGAACATTCCGGACCTGCACGGGAACGCGGGATCCGTGGAGGATTGGGTCCGGATCAAGCGCTCGACCCTGGTCCTCGGGGTCAAGAAGAGCCTGACGATGCGCCCGAACGGGCGCAGCGCCCATTTCATCGCCCCCTCGACCTCCAACGGCTGCGCCATGGCCTGCGCCTATTGCTACGTGCCGCGCCGCAAGGGTTTCGCCAACCCGATCTCGCTGTTCGTGAACGTCGAGCAGGCCTGCGCGGCCATCAGCCGGCATGCCGGGCGGCAGGGCCGCCTCCCGGAGCCCGACGCGATCGACCCGGCCTGCTGGATCTACGACATCGGCGAGAACGGCGACCTGTCGGTGGACGCGGCCGTGAGCAGCGGTGTGCAGACCCTGGTCGCGCTGTTCCGGTCCCTGCCGAACGCGAAGGCGTCGTTCGCCACCAAGGCGGTGAACCGCGATCTCCTCGCCTACGACCCGCAGGGCAAGACCCGGATCCGGTTCTCCTTGATGCCCGCGCGGGTCGCCAAGATCGTCGATGTGCGCACCGCTCCGATCCCGGACCGGATCGCCGCCATCGACGACTTCGTCGCCGCCGGCTACGAGGTCCACGCCAATTTCTCGCCGGTGATCCTGTACGAGGGCTGGGAGGCGGACTGGCGCGCCCTCTTCGCCGAGATCGACGGCACCCTCTCGGACGCCGCCAAGGCGCAGCTCAAGTGCGAGATCATCATGCTGACCCACAATGCGGATCTGCATGCCGTGAACCTCGGCTGGCATCCCCGGGCCGAGGATCTCCTCTGGCGGCCGGACATCCAGGAGGCGAAGATCTCGGAAGGCGGCGGCGCCAACCTGCGCTACCGGGCCGGCTGGAAGGGCCGATGGCTCGCCCGGTTCAAGGCCCTGCTCGCCGAAGCCATGCCCTACTGCACGGTGCGCTACGCCTTCTGAACGTCCGATGTTCCCCGGCTCCGCAGCGCGGGCGCGAGAGGATCGTATCCATGACACCGCATGAGGCTTACATCCGGGAGGCCGTGGCCCTCGCCGAGGCGAATGTCGCGTCCGGGGGAGCACCCTACGGCGCGGTGATCGTGCGCGACGGCGCCGTCCTCGTCCGTGCGGCGAACACGGTGCACGCCACGAACGATCCGAGCGCCCATGCCGAGATGGTGGCGTTGCGCGAGGCGAGCCGCCTCCTCGGCCGTCGGGACCTGTCCGATTGCGTGATGTACGCGAGCGGACGCCCCTGTCCCATGTGCCACGCCGCGATGCGCCTCGCCGGCTTCAAGCAGGGCTACTTCGCCTTCTCGGCGGAGGAGGCCGAGCGGCACGGCGCCGGCAGCGCGGGGATCTATGCCGAGCTCTGCCTGCCCCTCGACGCGCAGCCGATGCGGCTGAGTCATATCCGACCTGAAGGCGAGGCGCCCTACGCGGCCTGGGCGGCCCGCCGGAAGACCTGACGGATCAGTGGGTCCAGGGCGCGGTGCGGTTGAACTTGAAGTTGTCCGAATACGAGAGGCCCTTGCGCGCGGCCGGCTTCGCCGGCTGCTCGACCCGGTAGGCGATGCCTTCGCGCTTCGCGTAGGCCACCGCCTCCGCCTCCGTGTCGAATTCGAGCCGCACCTGCTGCATCATGTCGGACGACCCGTTCCATCCCATCAGCGGGTCGATCTCCCGCGGGCTGGTCTGATCGAATTCCAGGATCCATTGCTTGGTCCGGGCGAGGCCTGACTGCGTGGCATCGCGGGACGGACGAAAGATGCGGGCGCTCGGCATCTGCGGTCGACAAGCTCCTGAACGAATGGTCGGGGCGATAGGATTCGAACCTACGACCCCCTGGTCCCAAACCAGGTGCGCTACCAGACTGCGCCACACCCCGACTGCCCCATAGGGCTCGGGATCCTTAGCTTTTTTCCGCCCGACGCGGCAAGCCCGCGTCGGTACAGATGCGGAATAGCCGCGGATTTTGCGGCCGTCGGGACACAGAGTCCCACGGAAGTCCCACGCGGCGTTCTTATGCCGTTCCGGCGTGGGCACCGGTCGCCAGCCGGTTGCTCGGGATGCCGGCGTGACAGGCCGGCGGATGTGCTGCTAGTTCAACGCGCCGTCAGACTTTCGGCTTCCGAAAACCCCTTCGGCGGCAAGCAGGAGTTTGACGGTCTCAGGTGTCGATCGACGGTACGTGATGGCCACCGACCCGACCGTCTCCGATCTGCGCCGGACCGCCGACATCTCCGACGGCGAGATCACCGCGGCCGTGGATGCGGTGCTGGCCAATCTCGCGACCGAGGCCTATCCGCTGGCGAAGGGTTGGACCCTCGACCTGGTCGCGGCGATCGCCGCGCACAAAGCCTCCCAGGACGCGCTCCTCACCGACCGGGACGCCTACCGGCGCAACATGGTCCGGACCGCAATCCTGCTGGCACATCCGGTGAAGGGGTGAGGCGATGGCCGACGAACCCACCCCGCTCATGGGCCCCTACGAGGCCCTTCGGGTCATCGAGGTGTATGTCAGCGTGGGCTTAGCGTCCGACAATCCCCGCGCCTACGACCTGGTCCTGCGCGAGATCCAGAACGTGCTGGCCGCCACGCTAGGCATGAGCGAACCCGACCCGAACCACGAGATGATCGCCGCTCGCCTGACGCGCTTGGTGAATGAGTTCGCGCAGGGTCTCGGCCTGAGCGAAAAGACCACCTGGCAGATCGTGGACCAGGTGATCGCAGACTTCCCGGGGGCCGCTGAGGAGAAGCTGCTGGCGGAGGCTCGCGACTGGATGGTGCTCGCGGCTTCGAGGTAGCGATGCTCGGCGAGTTCGATCCAATGAGTGAGGTGGTCGAGGCGCTGCGTGCTCTGGGCCATACCGTCGTGCCCAACGCAGATTTCGACCGCTGGCAGGTGGACGAGGGCGAGTGGCTCACGTCGGGCGATCTGCTGTCCCTGGCAATCCGGCTCGGCCTGTTGGACTCGCCCTGGATGCTTCAATAGCTCGGCGTCATGCCCACCGAACCGAAGGCCCCGGTCCGCGGCCGTCAGCTCGAAGCCCTCCGCGCCTGCCTGCTCTACCCCCGGGGTCTGCGGCACGAGGCCTACCCGTCCGCCATGCCGACGCTGAAGAAGCTCGGGCTCGTGGTGTCGCGGCCGGCGCTGGGGCCGGGGCGCAAGATCCCGGCGTGGTTCATCACGCAGGAAGGGCGCGACCACCTCGCGGAAATTGAAGCCAGCAAGCCGGCCACGCGGTCACGGAGGACGCCGGCGTAGGCCTAGATCAGGCCGCTTCCCGGTCCACCCGTGAGCGACCGGCCGGCCCGGGAGACGAGCTTCGCGAAGGCCAGCGCGGCGGCCGAAGCCTGCGTCTCGGATGGGAAGGTCCGGTCCGATTCGATGACCGTCATATCGGTGGCGTCGAGCAGCACCCAGGTCCAGAGGTGGTTGCCGGTCGGACGGATCTTGAAGTGCATCGCCGGCTTGGTGCGCAAGTGGACACACCCGCACGATGCCTGGCGAAAAGTCTCGACGGGTTAATGGGTTGGCCGATGCAACATCCTGCGACGGCTAACTTCGAAGTTGTGCCCGTCATCCCCGCTGATCACACCAAAAATCGTCAGCGCTTGGCGGCGAACTCCCAGATCGGGATGCCCCATTCCTGGCCGGCCCCGTTGCGATAGGCGGATGTCCGCTCGAACAGGACGCGGTTTGCCTCGACGCCAAGGGCCGGGCTGGCGCCGACCATCAGGGCGCCGCAGTAGTCGACCCGGATCGTGCCGTGCTGCGGGTGGACCCCGAACAGCTGCGGTGCGGTCCAGCCGAGCCGGTGCGCCTCGGCGCCGAACTGGTCGCAGAAGGCCAGCGCGTTCTTGCGGATCGCGCCCCACTTCGCCGGCGCGAGGTATCGGCACGGCGAGGCGTGCTCGGACAGGCGTTCGATCTGGTCGCGCCAGGAGGCGACGACGGGCGGGAGGTCGGCGGGGGCGGGGGCGGCTGACATGCCGGCCGCGGTACGCACCTGAGGTTAATAAAAGCTGGACCGGGCGCTTGTGACAGCGGCCCGGCCCGGTCATCCTCGGAGATGCGAAGCTACCGATGGATGATGCAATGATCGGATTTTTCTATTGGAATGTGAAGCCTAGTAGGCTCCATCGCGACCGCGCTGAGCCAATTCACTTTGTCTCCAGCGCCGCCAAGAACGCACACTTACAGCGACGGACGTTGCGATCGTCCCAAGCCCCAGAAGCATCACGAGGAAGATGCTGATGAGGTTGAAGATGTCCATGCCGACCATCTCCTCTCCTCTCGCGAATTTCCTCTTCGATCTGGCCAACGTTGTGCTCAGCGTGGGCGCTGCGGCGGTCCTGCTGGGCACCTTGGGCGTCGTTTGGATGGGCTCAGTCAAAGAAAGGTACAGCGACGAGCGCATTGCCGCAAACGAAGCCAAAACAGCCGGCGCAAATGCCGCTGCGGAACAAGCGCGGCAAGGAGCCTCTCAAGCTGATGAGCGTGCCGGCGAAGCCAACAAGGAAGCCGCCCGTGCCAACGAGCGCGCTGGCCAGCTTGAGAAGGAGGCTGCTGAAGCGCGAGAGCGAGCCGCAATGATGGAAGCAAGAGTTGGTGAGCTAAATTTGGAAATCGCCCGTATCAAAGCGCCAAGAACGCTCGACCAATAGAAAAAAACATCTATTGCTTCCTGGGCGCAGGCATACCTTGGAACAAGATTTGATCTTGCTTACACTTACGGTGACCCTGAAACGGAAGATCTTATCTTATCAATCGGTGGCGCGTTGATCGGCGGACAGTGGGTGATGGAGGATTTTAGCGGCAATACAATGCGCTACAAGGCCGGAAATGGAAAATATGTAGGCACTACTTCGTCTAAAAATGTAGTTATAATAATTCATTCTTCATCAGTTGAAAAATTGAAGCTTCCGGCTGAGGCGCTAACGCAAGCCCTCAATGCTCACGGCATCAAAACTTCTTTGGAGATCGATGACTGGAAAGATCTTGCTGAAGGGGGAACCAGCCTAGACAAAGGCGTCATTCATATTATGGCGGGCCGGAAAATCGATTGAAGACCTGCTGAAGCAGAGCATCGGCTCGTTGCTCCTCGCTCGGCCCCGCCCCGATCTGCTCACAGGGCGGGGGAGCGTCACGGCTCCTGGCGGGGCCTCTGTCGGACGCTACACTGGCGAACGATGCACAAGCTCGCTCCCGGCAGCCTCTACCGGCTCCAGACCCTCGCCCTGACCGGAGCCCAATTCTATCAGGTCTCCGTCTACATGCGGCGCTTGGAGGTGCTGGGTCTGGTCGCAGCCACTGGGCGGACGGTTCCAGAGCGAGACAGCGCCGAGTACGAAATCACAGATGCGGGCCGAGCCGAGCTGGAAGAGCGCTATGGGTCAGCATCAACAAAGCCTGTTGGGAGCTGAGCCTACTGCGCTCACACCCCCAAGCCTGCCCGCTGTTAGCCGCCATCGCTCACCAACGTGTGAGCCGAGCCGATACGCAACGCTCTACACAGCTACGCCGTTGAACGCATCGCCCGGAACATCCAAAAGGCCAACGTCGCGCCATGCGAATAGTCCTCGCCGCCCTCGCACTCTTCGTAGCTACAGGAGGGCTAAACGCTGCAGAACAGTTGCCGACGTTCAAGCAGAATACGCCCTATTCCGACGCTCGCGCTTTTCTCCTCAAGCTCGGATGGCAACCTGTGCCAGTGCCAGCAGCCAGCAAAAAATGCGATCAGCGCCAAAGTATCTGCGACGCCTATCCGGAGGCCGAGAGTTGCGCGCCTTTTGGGGTAGTAACTTGCTCGATGCTCTGGATGCACGGCGAACAAATTATCCGTGTGTCGACGATCGGCGACAACAACATCATGGTCCGAACCACGTCATGCCGGTCCGGCTGTTAGCTGTACCGATCAAGGAAAAGCCCGCGCCGGCGAACCGGGCGGGCTTTTATGCGACTGCGGCGGCGAGGCCGCACCGGCGTACCGGGACGATGCTGCTCTGCCGTCGCTCGACCCACGGTCGATCGCTCGCCTGAACATGCAGCGCAATGGTTAAGAGGAAATTGTCGGGGTCCTGCGGCACACGACGAAAAAGCCCGCTGCGGCGTTGGACCGGGCGGGCTCTCAACCTCGGATCAACGTGTCACCGCGGGATCCGCGGTCGCGACGGCGCCAGCTGCTGAGAAGGGCGCCAAAACTGATTGTAATGCTGCGGCGTAGAAAATCCCGTCGCGGCTACGCAACGCTCCACTGTACGATGCTTGGGAGTGCCTTGCCAGTTGAGGACGCTCGCATATCCTTACTTCATGCGCACCGTTCTCGCCACCTTCGCTCTCGCCGCTGCCGCTGCCGCTGCCGGTGGCGTGCAGGCAGCCGACCCCTTGCCGAAATTCAAGCTGAACACCCTCTACTCAGACGCTCGCGCCTCACTTCTCGACCTCGGCTGGCAACCGGAATCGGTGGCGGCATCAAGCAGGACATGCGACGGCCGCGAGAGCACCTGCGAGGCCTACCCGGAAGCTGAGAGCTGTGCGCCGTTAGGGGCTGCAGCTTGCTCGATGCTGTGGAAGCGCGATGGGCAGGTCATCAGCGTGACGACGATCGGTGCTCACGACATCCTAGTGCGATCCGCGTCCTGCCGCTCCGGCTGTTAGCGGTACGGCGCCCACGAAAAACCCGCGACGGCGAGCTGGGCGGGCTGAGGTGGGCATCGGAGTCTCGTGCCCTGAGTACCAGCCCAGGGCGGCGCCTCCTATCCTCCATTCGATGGATGCCGCGAACGAAAAAGCCCCGCGCGGCGGCTGCCGGCGGGGCTGAAGGTGATTGCACTAGGGATGCTGGTCGACGCGCGGGCGGGCGAACAGTTCCGAGCCCCGAAACGACGAAAGGCGCCCCGGCCGAAGCCAGGGCGCCCACAGCGATGTGAAGTACGGTATGAAGCGGCGGCTACTTGCGCGGGCCGCTCTCCAGCGCATCCAGCCGGTGCTGCTGCCGGTCATTGAAGGCCCGGATGTGCTCGTCGACCTCGCCGCGCAGCATGCCGGTGATCCGGTCTTGTGCCTCGAAGCGCGCCTGCAGCTCGCTGCCGGAGACGAGGCGGTCCTCGATGCGCTGCATGTCCGCGCGCACCTGGTCGGCCCGCTTCTCGAACCGGGCTTCTACGCGGCCGATGCGATCGCGCATGAAATCGTAGTCCCGGTCCTGGGAGCGCCAGTGCACCTCGTGCTCGGCGCGAGTGACCTGGTTGGCGGCCAGCCCCTCGATGCGCTTGTCGGCGCGGTCCTGGATCAAGAGCAGGCCCGACTTGAGCTCGGTCAGTCCCGCGGTGACCGGCCAGTAGGCGAGCCCGCCGACGACGGTCAGCACCGTCAAGCCGACGCCGACGGCCGACCAGATCACGGCCCACGGCGTCGCGCTGCGCCGGTCGATCTTGTCGCCGAGCGCGTTGACCGCTGAGACGACGCTGTTGAGCGATCCGGCGATCCCCTCGACCCGGGTCTCCAGGGCGGACAGGCGTGATCCGGAGTCGGGCTGCAGTTGCGGTTGCGGCTGCTGCATCTGCTGGTGCTGCTGGGTCACGGTCTGGCCCCCAAGGCCGGAGAGGCGCGCGCCGGTGTTCCGGTCGCGCGTGGAAGCCCTCTCCCGCGGACGGGAGGGGTGGGATATCGGGTGGAAGGCCTGCGAAACTTTCGCGAGCCTTGGTCGGCGGCTACGGCTTGGCGAAGTCGCGCCGCACCGCCTCGATCCAGGCCATCGCGCGCTGCCCGCAGGCCGCCTTGGCTCGGTCGAGCACCTTGGCGCGGCCGATGATGCGCACGACGTCGCCGGTGGTCAGCGATCGATCCGGGATCTCCGGGAAGCTTCTCCGGAGGCACGCCTCGACGCCCTCGGGCGGCGCGGGCAGCGTGACGCGGATGTCGGCCGGCGCGGCCGGATCGATCGAGGGCGCCTCATCCCTAAAGCTGGCGCAGCCGCCGGCTGAGATCGCGAGGAACGCAAACGCCATCGCGGCGCGGGTCACGGGCGAGCGCATCGGTGATGTCCTTCAGCTTGGCGTGGTCGGCCTGCTCAGCCGCGAGGTCCTTGGTGGCCTGCTCGGCGAGCTCGTGGGTCAGCGTTTCGGCGAGCTCGGCCCGCTCCCGCTCGGCCTGGAGCGCCACCGCGTGGTCGTGCACGAGCATCCGGCGCGCACCCTCCGTCACCGCGGCCTGCCAGCAGAACGCGAAGGCCATGATGCCGGCGGCGGCTGTGAGTGCCACGCCGCGCTTGTGCGGCGGCAGGACGATCCGGCCGCCCACCAGGATCACGAGGGCGGCGCCGAGGAACTTCAGCGTCACCGGCGACACCGCGGCGAGCAGCATGGACGCGAACGCCATGAGGATGCCGGTCCATGAGAAGTCGAACATCAGGCGCACGCTCCGGTGAGACGGGGGAAGCGGCGCGCGAGGATCTCCGGCACGGGTCGGCCGGCCTCGTCCCAGCGCGCGTAGAGGGCGTAGAGGGCGCCGACGATGATCAGGCCGCCGACCACCACGCCCAGCACCGTCCCGGCCTGGATGTGCCCGTTGGCGTCGTCGATCTGATCCTTGAGGGCGACGATGTCGCCGACCGTGACGCCCGCGGCTCCGCCCGCCGCGAGGGTCCCGCCCTGGACCGTGCGGCTGCGGGCGAGGTTGGCGTCCTTGGCGGCGACCGGCAGCGCGTCGGCGGTGTCGAGGGCGGCGAGCGTGTCGTCGTCGAGCTCGCCCGTGACGGGCAGTCCGGCTTTCTTCTGCAGGAGCTGCAAGGAGGCCGTGGTTCGGTCGCCGTGCGTGCCGTCGACTGCGCCCACGGGGTAGCGCAGCGCCTTCAGCTTGGCCTGGGCCGGGATCACGCGGAGCGCCGCCTTCGCCTTGGCGAGGTAGGCGCGGCATTCGCCGAGTCCGGTTTCCCCGCCGTTGACGCGCCGGCGCAGGGTCGCGACGTCGTCGGCGTCGGCGAGCGCGTTGCAGTCGTGGTCGGCCCAGAAGGTGAGCGCGGCCGCGATCGCGCCGGTGGGTGCTCGGAGCTTGTCCGGATCCGCCTCGAAGCCGGCAGCGCGGTAGTTCGCCCGGCCGGTGGTCTGGAGCGCGCCGCCGCCGCGGTAGCGCCAGCCGTCGCCCGGCTTCACGTTGCCCAGCCGCCCGCCGTAGACCTTCTCGGCCAGCGCCTTCGGATTGCCGGCATAGGGCTTTGCCGCCGCGAGGCTCGGGAAGCGCTTCGGCCAGACCGAGCACAGCCGCTCGGCGGTGTAGAACAGGCTCTCCTCCAAATGGGTGAGACCGCCGGTCTCTGTGGCCACCTGGGCGACGAAGTGGGCGATGCGCAGGGGCGTGATGATCTCGGCGGCCGCGATCCGATCGTCGGCCGCCGTGAACGCCGCCACGAGGTCGGCGCGCGCGTGCGGCGCCACGGCGGGAAGGATCCGCTTCCAGTCGGTCATGGGACGGTCCTCAGAAGTGGACGGTGAAGCGCAGGCGCAGCGGCGCGAGCTCGTCGAGCTCAAGGGTGCGCAGACGCTCGCCCTCGCGGATGAGCGTGCCGTTCGGCGCGATCGGCGCGGCTGCCAGGAGGCTCGCCGTGCTCGGGCGGGCCGGGAGGTGCGGGTGTGGCGCAGCGACCGCGGATGCGCTCACGAGCGCCATCGCACACGCGAGGCCGAGCATCTGGAGCATCGCCGCCTCGCGTCGGGTTCGTGTGCGAATAGGTACGTACGCAGGCCCAGGAAGGGCCTCCGGTGGGGCGTGACCCGCTCAAATCAATCAGGCGGGCACCGGAGGCGCCCGATGACCGTTCAAGACGATGGAATTCAGAACGAGCCCCGGATCAGACGCTCGTGGCGAGAGCGCTTGATCCTCCCGATGCTGGTCACCGGCGGTCTTCTCACGCTGACCTGGATCATCGCCCTGATTGCAGTCGCGTTGCAGATGATCAGCGCGGTCGCCGGCACGGTAGGCCATGGTTGAGCATGGCCGCCGCGACGGCCTCAGTTTCGTGGCCAATCACCGCGCGTCGGCGACGTGGCGGCCAGGCGCTACGATCTCGACCCGCACCCGGGCGAGGCCGCACGCACGCAGCGCCCGGCAGGCGCCGGTCGACAGGTCGATCAGCCGGCCGAGCCGCTTGTGCGGGCCCCGGTCGTTGACACGGACGACGATGCTCCGGCCGGTGGCGAGATGCGTCACCCGAAGCCAGGTGTTGAACGGGACGTCCCAGATGGCCGCCGTCCGGCCCATCGGCTTGAAGTGCTCGCCGTTGGCCGTCCGGCCACCCGGATTGATGCGGAAGATCTCCCGCCCGTAGGTCGAGGCGATGCCCTCCCAGGCCCGGGCGTGCGCAGGAACGAGCAGCAGCGCGCAAGCGACTGCGGCCCGCAGCGCGAGGCGCTGCAGGAGCATGGTGGTCTCCGTGGGGTCAGGAAGGGCCGGGCGGCCGTTCAGCAGCCCGGCGTCAGGCCAAGAGCGCCCCGCACAACGCCGGCCGTGCGGGGTGAAGTAAGACCGTCAGGTCTCAAGCCGCGCGGGGCTAAGAGTCACGAATAGGCGACCGAGAAGGCGTTGAAGAAGAGGCTGCCGGCGTTCTGAAGGGGCTCAGCCCCGAGCGCGAGGCCGTTGAACCACTCGTCGCCCGTCAGCCAATCGCCGAGGGTCGTCGGCGCCATCCATGCAGCTGGGGTTCATCAGGCGCCTCCGTGTTTGGTGAGCGGAGCAGACGCGGCACGACAGCCACGCTGACTTAATCCCGCCGTCGACTACTTATATATCCAGGGTTGCATGGGCATTCGGGATGCAATGGCGCATCAATCGGCCCTGCTGTTTGTATGCGTCGCGTTTCAAAGGAACCCCGCACAAAGAGCACCCGCTATGAGTTTGCTGAAAAATCTCTTCCGCCGGCTTTCAGGAAATGCTGAGCTTGCAACCGATAGCATCGCCGCCAAGAGCGGCGTAGATCTTGCCGAGCTGGCGCCAAAGACATCTCGGACAAACCGCACATACGATTGGGAACCGGCTCTGCCTTGGCGGTCGGTACGTCTGATCGATGGGACCACGGGATCCGGTTGGGTAATGCGTCGCCGCGCACCGGACGGGACGTGGCAATATCGGGCGATGACGGACCAAGAAGCGCTGGATCGCGCGATCAGCGAGACTCAGTAGTCCCTCAATTCGCCGGCTCCGTGTAGGTGCCCGCTATCGAGGCGGCGATGCGCTGGCCGAGTGTGGTCTGTCCGGCGCGATTGTAATGCGTGCCAGCCACACTCGTCGTGCCGTTCGGCTGAAGGACACCGCCAGCATTGACCGGCAAGTCACTGGTCTCGACTATAGAGACAGGTCCGCCAGGATTGGCCGCGGCGACGCTAAACTGCGCCGTGCGGATAGTCGTGTCGGCCAGATACCCCGGCCGCAGCCGTGCGATCACGAAAACACCAGTTGCGCCCAAGCCCCAATCGGTGCGCACGGCATTGATGAGGGCGGTAAGATTGGTCTGGTAGCTCGTCGCCGGCGTGCCGCCGGCGGCTGCTTCAAACTCGCCCTGAACCCACACCCCATGGATCGTCAGGGCGTAGCCGGCCGCCGTAGCCGCAGCGCGAGCAGCCTGGTTGCGTGTAACCGACTGCGCGTAAAGCTCGCCCGTGGAGGAAGGGCTCCAATCGTACGTGCTGGTTCCGTCCGCGGACTGGTACAGGCCCGTTCCGCCTGCCGTATCCTTGCAAAGCAGGATCGGGACGCCGGGATTGGCGGCCCGCAGGGCCGGCAGGAAGCCGATCTCAGGGCCGACCCAGGCAGCAAAGCTCTCGAATTCGACGCCCGTGCGAAGGTTCGGGACATAATCGACATACTTGCCGCCATCCCAAACGAACGTAAGCCCGGAGGGGTCCGTCCACGTCGCGCCGGCCGCGTCCTCGGCCTGCCCCTGTGCGTTCGACTGCCCGGAAAGCTGGATGAAGATCGCGGGCTGTCCAACGCTGGACGACAGGGTCGAGTAGCCGGTCGGCACGCTCGACGGCGTCGGGTTCATCGTGACCGCGCCGCCGCTGTTGCCGGCGATGGCGGCGAAATAGGTCGTAGCAGTGATGCCGGAGGGAAGCGGGTCGCCCTGTGCGGGAACCGTCGGGTCCTTCCCGGTCCCCGCGTTGCCATACCACGTGCCGCCGTTCTTGCGGACGAAGTAGACCTTGTTGGTCATATCGAGCGCGATGCCGATCACGTCGCCGTTGACGAGCGCGCCGAGGTTCATTGGGTTCGAGAAGCTCGAGCCCTTGTAGACCGCACCATCCCAGCGGATCGTGACCGCAGTATCGAAACCCGCAAAGCCGTTGCCGCCGTTGGTCATCGACAGGCCGGACGCCGCGATGGCGACTTGCCAGTTCGTCTGAACGTTCGTCGCGGTGAACTCGATGTAGCGCTTGCCGGTGCTGAAGCCGGCGACCGCGCGCAGGCCATTCGGGTTCGATGATGTGGACGACGTGAGCGTGCGGTTGCTGTTGCTGAGCGCCTGCCCTGCGGTCAAATTCGCGGGATCGAACGTGGTGCCGGATACGACCGGCGTGCCGGCGGCGAGCGCGGTCGCGACGCCGGCCCTGGCGTCCAGAGCGGCGGCGAGGAACGCGATCTGGTCGGTGGCGAGTTGCGGCGTGGCGAAGGTGTAGGAGAGCAGCCCGGCCGCGGCCGTGATGGTCGCGACCGAAGCGCCGTTCTTCAGGACAGAGGCGACGGTGCCGGTGGCCGCGGCGCGGGTGAAGGTGCGGCCGTCAGCCGAGGATGCGGGTGCGACCGAGCCCCCGGCCGTGCGCGGAAAGAAACTCATCGCGCGACCCTCAGCTCAGGACGGAGACGACGTGCGTCCCGGTGGTATTGGCGGCGACCACGTCGACGACGGCGAGCCTGTCGATCAGTGTGGGTCCGGCCGCAGTCACCGGGACATCGAGCGTGGTGCCGCCGGACAACTTGAGCCGCACGCTGCCCGTCGAGGTCGAGGCGATGAAAACCGCGCGGCCGGCGGTCACAGGAGTGCCGGGAGTGATCGTCGCGGCGTTCGCGTAGGGCTGCTCGTAGCCGGCGATGGTGGCCAGGCTGGCGTTGCCGGTGTCCTGCTTGGCCGCGGTGGCGGCTCCCGCCGGGAGCGGCAGGGCAGCCGCGGAGATCGCCAGCGTGCCGGCCAGGAGCGAGCGCACCGCCTCGACCTTGGCGTCGGTGGCCGCCCCGGCCGGGAGCGGCAGGGCTGCGGCCGAGATTGCCAACGTGCCGGCCAGAAGCGCGCGCACGGCCTCCAGCTTCGCGTCCGTCGCGGCGCCGTTCGGCAGCGGCAGGCTCTGCGCGGCGACCTGGAGGGTGCCGGCGAGCAGAGCCCGGATCGCCTCGTCCTTGGCGACCACGGAGGCGAAGCCCTGCGTCAGGTCCGCGTCGGTGGCGAGCGGACCGAACGCCGCGAGGATGGCGGTCAGGAGGGTCGCGGCGGTGTCCTGCTTCGATGCCGTGGCCGCGCCGCCGGGCAGCGGGAGCGCCTGTGCCGACACGGACAGGGTGCCCGCCAGGAGGACGCGGATCGCCTCCAGCTTCGTTGCGATGGTCTGCGCGTCGGCGTCGGTCGCCAGGGTGGCGAGCGCGGCGGTCAGCGCGGACTGAAGCGTCGTGATGTCTGCAGTCTTGGCGTGCGCCCCCTCCGGCGCCAGCTCGACGATGGTCCGGTCGGTATACGCCGAGCGCGTTCCGTCGGCCTTGCGGGCGTCGGGGGTGTAGGCGCGCGCAGGCCCGCTGCCCGAGAAAGACAGATCCGCGGTCATCGGTGATCCTCAGAAGAGCGGCGGGAAGTACAGGGTCGCGAAGAAGGGGGGCGCCGAGCCGTCGCCGGGGTCGGTCGGCTCCGAACCGGTGAGCACCACCCACGCGAGGGCGCCGTCGACGACGCGCAGTCCGAAGGTCTTGCCGGCGTCCGCGACCGGGTCGAAGGTCGGCAGCGGGAAGCCCGGCCCCTGCGGTCCGACCTGGAGCGCGGTCGCGGTGACCGCCTGGAGCCCGGGCACGGCGGTGAGCACCGCCTGGAAGCTGCCAGAGGCCGCCGCCACCGCCGGCGAGTCCGTGCCGGGCAGGACGGAGAAGCTGATGCGGCCCAAGGGCTCCGGATCCCGGGATGAGCCCGCCACCGTCCGCTGCACGTCGGCGAACAGGGTGACGAGGCCCGGCAGGCCGTTCGGGCCGGTGGCGAGCCAGGTGCCGCGCATCGCCTTCGTGACGGTGAGCACGAGGCTGTCGGTGAGGTGCGTGATCGGATCGGCCGTCCAGTCGATCTCGTGGGCGCCGTCGTAGCCCGGGACCTCGACCGTGCTGTCCAGCGCCACCACCGCGCCGCCGAACCGATCGGCCAGCGTCGCGGTGAGGCGCGAGCCGGCCAGGTTCAGCGCGGGCTTGATCGGCACGACGACCTGCCAGCCCGCGGTGTCGATGACCGTGGTGGCCATGGGCGGAGACCTCGTGGGGACGCGAGCGTGTGAACGGGCGCGGAGGGCGCTCCGGGGATGAGGTCAGACGTCCGGGCTACTCGGCCGAGAGCAGGATCCCGCCGGCCGCGGTGAAGAAGGTCGGGAACGAGGCCTGGGTCAGGCCGTGCCCTCCGGACTTCGTCGCGACGATCTGCAGGCCCGCCGACCCGATGTTCTGGATCGTGAAGGTGAAGCCCGCCTGGCCGGAGTTGGCCACCGCGATGCCGTAGTCCGTGTTCGCGGCACCGACGAAGGCTGCGCTCGCCGGCACCGCCCGCATTGGGGTCGGATACGGCACCGCGAAGGTGAGCGTGGTGGACGTGAGCCCGATCAGGGTGCCGGCGATGAAGTAGGCCCCGGCCGGGTCGGCGAGCTTCTGGACGTGCGCGCGGGCGAGCGCCCGGTCGATCACCGGCGGCTGGCGGCTCGACTGCGTCGGCTTGTAGCCGATCTCGGCCTGCGGATCCTTGAACGTCGCGGTCCCGCCGACGGGATGCAGGGTGAAGGTGAGGTCGCCCGTCACGCCCGTCGGGATCGCGAAGGCTGCGCCGGTCCCGCGTCCGCGCGCCGCGTTGAGCTGGATCGGACCGTTGCCGCTGCTCCCGGGCCAGTCGATCGTGACTTCGACCGACCCCGTCAGGTTACGCAGGGACGCGACCAGGACTTCGCCGGCGAGTGCCGCACCCCGGTCGCGGATCGTCTGGCGCAGATACCCGCCGCTCAGCGTGATCGTTCCGTCGGACGCCCGGGTGACGTTGGTGGCGCTGTCGACCGAGACCCAGCCGTCATAGGTGCCGACGCCGGTGGCGGCCGCTCCACCCGCGAACCCGCGGGTGTTGAGGCTCATGTCGGCGTTGTAGAGCAGGTTCACCAGCGGCTTGCCGGCGAACGTGGTCGTATCGGCGGACGGCGCCAGCCAGTTGTCCCGGACGACCTGACCGAAGGCGCTCAACGTGCCGTCCTGGCGCGTGAGGCTGTTCGGGTCATTGACCCCTAAGCCTGGGACGTACCAGCCGTAGGAGTAGACGGTGACGCCGGAGAACGCGGTCTCGCGGCACAGCCGGCGCGCGTCGGCAAGCAGGTCCGCGATCCAGGCGTAGTGGCTCGCCAGCGTGGCCGCCGGCGTGGTGCCCGGCGTCGAGGGGTCGAGCGTCGGATCGCGCACCGTGCCGTCGTTGGTGAGGCCGACCTCGTCGATCGTGAGGGCGAAGACGCCCAGATACCGCAGCGCCGAGGCCAGGAACCCGGAGCGTCGGTCGGCGAAAGTCGCCTCGCCGGCCTGGTAGATGTGGATGCCGACGACGAGGTTCGGGTCGGCGGTGAAGACGACGTTGCCGAGGAGTGCGGAGGCGACCGCGTTGGCCGCATAGCCGTAGTTCGTCGGGTTGAGGACGATCGGTCCGAGGAAGCCCGAGCCGCGCAGGGCCTGGACGTACTGCACCTGCTCGGCCGCCCAGACGGTCGGGTTGGTGCAGTCCGAGCCTCCGGTCGAGCAGTTGATCTCGTTGGCGGTGCCGATCCAGACATTGCGGCGGTTGGCGTAGCGGGCGCCGAGCTGGGTGTGGAAGGCGACGTTCAGCGCGGTCGGAACGGCGTCGTTGCCGTTCTGAAACTGGACCACCATCCCGAGCTTGTTGGCCTCGTCGACGATGAAATCCATCATCGCGAGGTGTGACGGGAAGCTCGCGGTCGCCGCGGTGTAGAGGACGGCCGGCTCGACGCCGACGCGCAGGCCGTTGAGGCCGAGGCAGGCGGCCGCGAAGATGCGGGCGCGCATGGTTGAGCCGTCGGCCGCGCCCCACACAGAGGCCTCGAAGCCGGTCAGCGACGAGCCGCCCGTGGTGACGGGCTGCCCGTTGACCTGCCGGAGGTTGTAGTTCGCCCGCGCCTCGCCGGAGATGAACAGGCCGTCGGCGAAGGTCGCGAACTTGGCGATGAAGCGCTTGCCGTCGGGGCCCTGGATCGTCTTGTCCGGTTGGACCTGGTAGCCGGAGCCGGTCGCGCGCAGCGCGGGCTGGCCGACACCGGACAGGGCGGTCAGCACCGTGCTCAGCGGCTGGCGGCCGGCGAGGACGTCGGTCAGCAGCTGCGCGGCGCCGCCCGGCAGCGTGACATGCGCGGCCGAGAGGTCGCCGTCGACCGCCACGGCGCCGAGGTCGGCCGGGGCGAGCACGATGTCGGGAAGAGACTTGCCGTTGACGGAGCGCACGAGACCGTCGGCGCCCTTCTGGGCGGCGAAGTACTGCGCGTCGGTCTTGCCCGCATTGCCCGGTAGGGCGCGCCACGCGTCGATGGCGCTCTGGCCGGTGCCGCCCGAAGGGCCGGACACGAACAGCACATCGTCGACGGTCTCGATCGCCATCGGGGGCCTCAATCCTGGAGGGAGGCGACGGCGGCGTGCTTGATGAGGCCGTAGAAGGCCGTCACCGTCAGGCCGGTCGCGGGGTCGCTGGCGAGGATGTCGAACGGGTACGTGCCGGGCGGGCAGCGGGCCATGATCGCGCGCGGGACCCGCATCGCGACGTTGCCACCCGTCGTCCCCGCGTTGATCGTCGGCACCGACCCGTCGGCGGGCGCGGAGGAGGCCTGCAGCGCCACGGTCGCGGCATCCCGGGCGGCCCGCGCGTCGAGCGCGAAGGTCAGACCGGAGATGTCGAGCGGTGTCGGCAGCACCGAGATCGCGAAGGTGTCGCCGACCGCGAACGGCGTGGAGCCCTGGCTCAGCATGAGCGTGAGGCCGCCGGCATACACCTGAACCCCGGCCACGCCCTGGCCCGTCACGGTTCCCGGCGGGGCGGTGACCGTGAAGCTGGTGAAACCGCCCACGACGCTGGTGATCGTGAGGAGGTTGATGCCACGCCGGGCGCCGACATCGACGGCGGTCACCGCTAGGCCACCATTGCCGACGTTGGTCGAGCCCGCCACGACGCCACCCTGGCCGGGCCGACCGATGATCGGCAGGCCATCGAGCCAGTCGGTGTTCTGGCTGGTGCGGAAGGTGAGCGGGCGCGGCTGGATCAGGGCGAGGTTCGACACGCGCGCACCTCAGGCAGCGGGCAGGGAAACGCCGCCCGGAGGCGGCGCGGGCGGGCGGACCGGACGACGGGCGCTCAGGTCAGTGACGGCCAGCGGATCGCGCCGAAGGCGGCCTGGGCCGACCGGGTGTCGGTAGACGCCTCGACCGTGGCCTTGGCCGCAAGCCGGGCGGCCCGGATCGCGGCGCCGGCCTTCTGGTAGGCGTCGTAGGCGGCCAGCACCGCGCGGGCCTCGCCGGGGATGTCGACCGTGGGCTTGCCGGTGGTCGGATCGAGATCGTAGCCGAGCGAGGCGGCGAGCATCGGGTAGGCGACCGGGTCGAAGGTCGCGGCCGGGTTCGCCTTCGACGCCGCGTCGACCTGCACGGCCTCGGCGTAGGCCTCCTGGTACTCCATCGCCTGGCCGGAGCCGGGCGTAATGAGGGTCAGGCGCAGGGCCTCGGCGCGGGCATCGATCTGCGCCTTCAGGTCGGCCTTGAGCAGCGGCAACGCGGCGGCGACCCCGTCAGCGTAGCCTTCCGGGAGGCCGTCCGCGCCCAGCGGCAGGTCGGGGCTGATCTCCAGGGCTGCGAGCGTCGACCCGTCGTAGACGTGGCCGACCCCGAAACCGGTCGGGTACTTCGCGCGGCCGAGCGTGGTGATCACGCCCTCGTCGAGGGTGGCGGGCAGGCGCATCACGAGGTCTGCTCCAGTTCGTCGGCGTCGAAGCGCGAGGGGTTCGGGGTCGGCAGACCGGACAGGTCCGCGCCGGTGGCGCCGAAGATCGTCGTCCACTGGCCGCTGTCGTCGCGCTTGAGGCCGATGGAGAGGCTCAAGGCACCGGCCGGGATCCCGGTGAAGTAAAAGGTCGGGCTGTTGCCGCCCGAGCCGGCCGCGCCGCCGCCGGCCACCAGGAAGGTCGAGTTGACGATCGCGTCGGCGGTGAAGGTCGCGCCCGAAGCGATTTGCGTCACGGTGGCCCGCACGGTCACCGCGCCGTTGCCCTGGCCGGGGATCGTCGGCGAGTGGCAGTAGAAGCTGCCCTTGATCCGCAGGAGCGAGTTCGCGCTCTTCTTGACCCACGTCTTCCCGGAGGCGTCGGTGGTCAGGCCCGAGACCACGGTGACCACCGAGCCCGCCGTCGAGGCGCTGGCGCTGAACCGGGCGTTGGTCGGGAGCGCCGTGGTGTTGAACGGCGAGCCGGCGGCCTTGGCGGCGGCGAGGCTCGCGCTCGCGGAGCTGGCGCCGGACAGCCGGGCGTTGCTGGAGGCGTCGATCTCGAAGGTGAGGAACTGCCCGGCCTTCCAGGCGCCGCTCGCCAGCGCGGAGGCGTCGGACGCCACGATCGGGTAGCTGACGGTCGTGCCGGCGGCGCCGATGCCGGTGAGCGCGAGCGTGCCGCCCGACCCGGTGTAGTCGGACGCCGCGACGCCCCGCACCCGCATGCCGACCTGGAGCGAGGGGATCACCACCGAGTTCGGGAGCGTCGCGGTCAGCGCCGTGGCGGTGCCGCCGAACAGGCCGAGCCAGATGCCTCGAGACGCGGCCTGGATCAGCTGCGTCAGGTCTGAGCCGCTGCGCACGAGGCCCGCGGCGTCGATCGCCGCCAGGATTTCGGCTTCGACGTCGGTGACGATGGCGTGGCCAGGGTAGGAACCCTCGACGCCGGTCGCGGGCACGCCGTCGGTCCACGGGAGCTTGCCGGCATCCTCGGCGCCGTTGGCGTTCAGCGGGTAGTGCAGGCGCACGGGGTCTCTCCGGGAGGCCGGGGTGAGGGCCGCGCGGGCGGCCGGTTCAGGGTGCGGGTGGTGGGCGCGACCGGCTGGAGGCGGCGCGCGTCAGGACGCGATCAGGCGCAGGAGCGGATCGCCGCCGAAGCTCGACGCGCCGAACGAGAAGCGCTGCTGGCGTACCGTCGCGGCGGGCGCCGCGTAGTTGAAGAACAGCAGGGTGTGCGCGGGCTTGATGCGCCCGAAGATGCACTCCAGGTCCTCGGCCTTCCGGATCGACAACAGCGGGTCGCGCCCGAACGAGGAGACGCCGAACTGGAAGCGCGTGAGCCGCTGGCCGGTGACCGTGACCGTCCAGCAGTACCGAAAGCCCGGCGGGTTGAGCTTGCCGTGGCTGCCGCCGAACGAGGACAGCCCGAACTGGAACGGCACGTATTCCCGGATCGTGATCGCGTAGCCGAGCGAGGCCGCGACCCCGATGAAGAAGGCCCGGGACTGGCCGCCCTGCAGGGCGATCTTCTGCGCGAGCCGCTGACGCCGCTCGGGCAGCGTCTGCACCACCGGCACGCACGGATCCGGCAGGCCGTAGGCCCGCTCCCAATCCGAGAGCAGCTCCAGGGTGAAGCGCGGGTCGGTTTCGATCTCCAGGAGGTCGGCCGCGCGCGGGTCGACCACGGCGCCCCAGATCTCGGCCTGGCCGCGCACGAGCTGCATCAGCGTCGAGGCCGGATCGCGCGACCACGCCTCGCCGGTCGGCAGCAAGCGGGCGAAGGCCTCGGCATAATCCTCGCCGTCGCGCCGGATGAAGGCGTCGTCGCTCATGTGAACGCGATCCCGCCACTGACGGCCGGCCGCAGGCTCGCGATCGAGCCGGCGTTGGCCATCACGAAGTCACCGGTGGCGAGGTCGAAGGTCGCGTCGCCCACGGCTTCCGTGATCGCGTCCGAGATCCAGCAGGCGAAGATCGTCTGTCCGGGCGCGGCTTTCTCCAGTAGCATCGCCTGGAGACCGGCCTCGATCGTGAGCCGCATCGACGGCGTGTCGTCCGACAGGTTCAGGATCCGCGGTACGATCCCCTGAGGGATCGAAGGCACCACGAACAGATCGGCCACCGTCACGGGGCGGACCGTGTCGAGGTACGCCTTGGCGAGCGCGCAGTCGTCGGGGGTCGGAAGCCCGTCGTTCGAGGCGCGGAGCTGATCGCAGGCGAAGCGCACCGTGACGGTGCCGATGCCCATCTCCATCGGCGCGACCCAGACCCGGGATACGCCGGGCAGGGACAGGGTCCACTGCTCGTAGTCGGTGGCGCACCCGCCCATCGGCGGATTGCGGATCCGCAGGAGGATCCGCGCGCGCAGATCGTCGTCGCCCTCGGTGTCGGCGCCGCCGTCGATCAGGACGACGACGGCCTGAGCGTTGACGTTCGAGGCCGCGACCGAGAGCGAGAGCAGCGCGCCCGCATCCCGGTTGCCGATCGCGCCGGCGGTGAGGCAGGTGACCGCCACCGAGCTCGGCAGGCCCGAGAGATAGACGTCGGCCGCGGTCTGGTACTGGATGCCGTCCGAGGTCGCGAGCGGCGAGCCGGCCGGGAGCAGCGTGCCCGGTGCGCCGGTGACCGTGATCGTCCCGGCGGCGAAGGTCGCCGCCTTGCGCCCGCCGAACAGGATGTTGGCCCAGCGGTCGAGCCAGCCCTTCTCCGCGAGATCCGGCAGGAAGTTCCGCGCGAGCCAGGCGAGGTACTTGAGGTTCAGGAACGCGCCGCCGGCGTTCATGTCCGAGAGCACGCGGAGCGCGTTGTTCGGCACGCTCGCGTCGGCGCCCTCCAGGAAGGCGGCCAGGTTGTCCCGATTGCCGCGCCTGACGGTCGGCAGGTCCGGCAGGTTGAACGGCATGGTCAGCCTCAGGCGCGCCGCAGGATGCGGCTTCCGGCGGGACGGCTCGGGCGATGGTGGTGGCGGTGGGCGTGCGGTCAGCCGGTCGGCGCGGAGACGACGATCCCGGCCCACAGGTCACTGAAGCGAAGATCCAGCAAAAGCTCGTCGCCCCGGTACATCACGATCGACGCCGCGATCCGCTCGACGCCGGCGCGCACCACGGTGACGTCGAGGCGGGTCGCGATCTTCCGGTCCAGGAACGGCTGCAGCGCCTCGCGGATGTAATCCTCGACCTGCACGGTGGTGGCGCCCTTGCGGGCGGCCGCCCCGGTGATCGTGGTCCGGGACAGGAGCCAGAGCTTCGAGCCGATCGGCCAGCCGTCCCAGATCTCGGCGGCGTCGACGTCGCCCCACCAGCCGCGGCGGTCGGTGTCGCGCGAGTCCGGCAGCTCGTCGTCCGGGCCGGCGAGCGCGTCGGTCATCAGCGCGATCGTCACCGCGGTGGCGAGCTCGTCCGAGGTGTCGAGCTGGCCGGCCGGCGTGAGCAAAAGGTCGAGGTCGACGGCCTGGAAGGGCTGGCCCGGGGCGGCGCCCTTCTGGGTGATCCGGACGTCGGTCACGCCCTACTCCTGGACCCGGACCGCGTTGAGGCGGTGGACGTAGGCCGCGGTCATGTCCGCCAGCATCTCGCCCAGCTCGTTCAGCGGCATGTGGGCGAAGTGGATCGGGGCCGAGGGCACGCCGCCATCGCGCTTACGCTGGAAGCTCTTGAACGTCGCGACCACCGTCGAGACGCCGTAGACGTGCTCGGTGGTCACGCCCGCCAGCGCGAGCGGCGAGTAGGTCGGGTCGGCCATGATCGCCTCGAAGGTGGATTTCAGCCCGGGCCGCCGAAGCGCATCGACTTCGTCTGGCCCTGCACGAGCCGCTTCTGCGGCTCCAGGAAGTTCAGCGCCGGGCCCGCTTGGTCGGCGAGCTGCTGCAGCCGGCTCCGCAGGCCCGCGATCTGGCCGATCACCGGGTTAGCGCCGGTGAGCTGCTGGATCTGGCCCGTCAGCTCGGCCGCCTTCTCGGCGATCGCCGCGGCCGGGCCCCCGCTGGCGTTCAGCGCGGTGAGCTCGTCGACCAGGTCGTCCACGATCCCGATCGCCGGATTGTTGGCGATCAGGCCGGCGATCTGCGCCTCGATGCCGGCGATCAGGCCCTCGGCGTTGCCCGACAGCAGGCTCGCCATGCCGAGCAGCTGGCCCGGGTTCAGGAAGGACTGCAGGCCGCGCTGGAGGGCGTTCTGGAGGTAGCCCTTGAGCTTGCCCTGGGCGAGCTGCTTCATGGCATCCAGGCCCGCCGGCGCGCCGCTCAGCGCGGTCGTGACCTGGGTGGCGAGGTTGAGCGGCGCGAGCCCCTGGACGACGGCCTCGGCGTTCTGGCGGAACTTCGACACCACGTCGAACAGGGCGTGGTGCGAGTCCTCGATCTGGGACAGGCGGGCGGCGATGCCTTTCAGCTGCTCGTTCAGCTCGAAGTCCTTCGTCGCCGGCTTCGGCCCCGCTGTGATGGTGACCTTCTTCCCGGTCTGGTTGATGCCGGTCCGGGTGATGTGGGTGTTCTGACCCTGGTCGTCGTGATGCTGGCTCTCGCCGGGCTTGAGGTTCTTCGGGCGGTGCCGGCGGTCGGCGATGCTGATCACCACCGGGAGCGAGCGCGCGCCTCCGAGGAAGGCCACGAGGGCCTCGGCTGCCCCTTTATCGTCCGGAGGCAGCGGCACGTGCGTGAAACCGAAGCTGTGCCAGTGCTCGATGCCGCTGAAGGCCTCGTCGAAGAGGCCCTTCACGTCGACCTCCTGCATCTTCGTGGCGTCGCTCGCCTTGGTCAGCGTCGTGCGCGTAAACGCCAGCATCGCCCCGCGGGCGGCCGCCGAGAGCGTCTTGCGGATCATCGGTTGCCCTGAGATGCTCTGCCGAGGAGACGGGCCTGAGGATGCGTTACGCTGTTGTTGCTACCATCGGCCTAGCCATGGCTTGCGGGCCAGGACACGCCGCACCGCCTGATGTCGAACTCGAACAGACCATCCGTGCGGCCTCAAGGTTTGAGGCTATCGCACGCGTTTGCCCGACGATCATCCCAACTGACGTGAGCCGCGCGCGTCTACGCGAGCGTCTACATCAAGGCCGCAGAACGATTTGCAAGCGATCGGCTGAATGAGATGATGCCGGTAGAAATCAAGCGCCGGATAGCAGAGGTTGAGATCACCGGTGAAGAGCGGTGGTGTGAGGATCAGCGCCGTTACCTGTACGATACAGGAGCGGGAGAAGTGTTCCCGATGGGTAGACCGCGTTCACGCCGGTAATTGACCTCAGGCCGTACCGGTTTGCGGCTGAGCGGGCGTGTAGGCGCCCGACAGGATGTTCGGAGCTGCTCCGCGCGTCGCGTCGTTGCCCGGCAAGATGTTCAGGGCGTTGGGCAGGCAGAGCTGCAGCGTGGTGAGCGTCTGGCCCGGTGCCGATTGCGTGAAGTTCACTTGCCGGATGGCGAGATCCAGCGAGCCGTCCCGCGTCGGGAACAGCATGGGCGATTTGACCGTGCAGTGGTCGGCGACGTCCCACAGCTGTCCATCAGGTCGCGTCCATCCCGGCACGGTGATGATGGCTTCGACCTGGCGCGCGATGGTCTCCGCCATCTCGCGATCGGCGCGCGCCTGAGCGTCCTTCGTGTCGAGCGGCTCCTCCGCGAGCATGATCAGCTGACGATTTGCGCGCGTGCCCGGGTTCGTGGCGAGGGCCGAAACTTGGGCGACGGCCGCGCCGCTCTTCTCGTCCGACCCGCGATCCTGACCGCTGACCTGGAGCTTGCCGAACATACCCTCGCTGCGCAGCATCGCCGATGCGGCCAGGATGTTGACGCCCTCGACGAAGTCGGCGACCGAACCACCCTGGTTCTCCACCTGCGACATGACGAGGTTGCCGTCCTTGTCGTCGGTGAAGATCACGCCGCGCATGCGTCCGAGGCGTTCGATCGCTTCCCAGGCCGTTTCCCCGTGGTGGATCCGGAACTCGCGGATCGCCTTCTGCGCTTCGGGCGGCAGGCTCTTGGTCACGAGGTTGAGCCCGTGGGGCTTCAGCAGCCCGCGGACGATCGCATCGAGCTTGTAGCCCTTGTATTCGCGCGGGTCGGCCGAGCTGTCGACGATATCGCAGACCTTCGAACGGCCCTGGACGATGACTTGATGCTGGTTCGCATCGTAGCCGGCGTTGCGGACCTCGATGAACCCGTCGATGACCTGGATGCCCGCGAGGAAGATCTGCGCGCGATCGTTCGGCTTGAGCTTCAGCACCTTCTTGGCGGCAGCACCGGAACTCGGCTCTACGCAGCTGAAGGCGAACTCGCTGGTCGGCGAGCCGTAGGTCCGCGTAACGCTGACCGTGGTCCAGTTGTCGTACAGGTCGCCGCCCGCGGCGATGCGAGCGACGAGCTTTGGATCGGGCATCGGTTCAAGCCTCCGCGGCGGACATGGTCGATCCGCGGTTGAGCTTGACCGACTGGACCACACCCTCGCCCTTGAAGTCGGCGCGCGTGCCGGCGGGGAAGCCCTTCAGGCTGATCTCACCGAGGATGCGGCCGTGCTGACCACCTCCGCCGGCGGCCCCCCCGACGACACCAGCCTCCCGCGCACGCTTGAGCATGCCGCCCGGCGCCTTGCGGCGCTCGTCGTTGGGATCGGCCAGGACGTCGGGCCGCCGCCCGTTGGCCCGAGCCTCCTCGCGCCTCTTTTCCTGCGCCTCGACGTAGGTTTGATACCGCTCGGCCGCTTCGTGAGTGCTGAACTGCGTGTGGATGTGGCCGCCCGTCGCGTGACCCGACGGATTGCGGTACTCGTCCATCACCTTGAAGTCGCGATCGGTCAGGCCGGCCTCGCGCAAGCGCTGCCGAATAGCTTCTGCCGCCTCAGCGGATCGGCGCTGATCATGGAGCGTGACGTCGCCGGCCAGACCCTTCGTGTGCATCGAGCCGGGGTTCACCCGGTGATGGAAGCGGTCGTTGAGCGCCGTGACGCGATCAAGACCGCCGGGCAAGTTGCCATCCTGAAGGCGCTTAAGGAGCGTCGTCAGTCCTGAGGCGCTTGAACCACCAGCCGTCGCCTCGGCGCTTTTCACACGCAGGCCTGCGGTGTCGCCGCCATCTGGCACATAACCAGAGTCGCCCCATCGCGGATCGGCATCTCGGTCGCCGTGATAGCCCATCCAGTTCCGGAGCCAGCTGCGCCCGTTCTTCGCAAGACCCTGCGCCACCCATCGCACCTGGTCTGGGATCGTTCGCGGATCACGCACGTCGAGGCCCGTCTCCTTCTCGAACTGCACGCCAAGACCACGGCGGCGGTTGAGCTGGAACGGACCCCAGGAGCTTTCTAGAGCGTCATCTTTCTTGTCGTAGGCGCCAGCGGGGTTGTTGCCGTTTTGACGATGCCCGCTCTCACCGGCCCGGATGCCCTGCATGATCCGTGGATTGATGCCCGCCTTCTTCGCCTCTTCCTCAATTAGCTTAGTCAGATTGCCAGCCGAGCTGCCGGTCGGCGTGCCCCCGCCAGCGTCGCCGCCATCCTCTCCACGGAACCGCCGGAACGGCTGAACGCCGGCCCCATAGGAGCTGCCAGGTCCGAACCCGCCGCCGCCCGCGCCATACCCGCCACCAAATCCCAATGATGCGCGCTGGATCAGTCCTCCGAGCCCGCCAGCGCCGGTGGCGTCGAAGCTCACGCCCTGCCGCGTTGCGCCGCCGTCGCGAAGCTGGCGTAGCTCCTCGTTGAGCTTGCGCATCTCCTCGGTCAGCGTCTTGATCGCGCCCTCATCCTTCACAGGAAAGCGGCGCTGCTCGTAACCCAGATTTTCCCGGGCCTTGGCGAGCCGCGCCTCGGCCGCCGCGATCCGATCGGCACGGTCCTTCTCGGCGGGCGTCTGGACGGTCTGACCACGCATCTGTGCGTCGAGCTGCTCGTCCAAGCTCGTCGCGGGCTTCAAGGGCGGCGCGTTCTTGCGCTCGCCTACACCCATGTCTGTCGTGCCATCGATGATCTTCAAAGCGTCGAGCGGGTGCCCTGAGCGCAGCTTCTCCCAGGCGTCGGCGAACTTGCCGAACGAGCCCGACAGCTTGTCGACGGCGTTGGCCATCTCGCCTAAGAGCCCTGGCGCCCAGGTGCGCTTCATCGCCTCCACAGAGGTATCAAAGCGGGTCATGGCGTCGATCAGCGCCTTGGACTGCTTCTCCAGCTCCGGGTTCGGATTGCCGATGCCCGAAGCCTGGACTTGCTTCCAGGCATCCTGAAGCGCCTTGGGCCCGTCCGTGAACAGCCGGGTCAGGCCACCAAGGCCGAGTGCGTCGGCCCAGCGCTTCTGCTCGATGGCGTCGGTCTGCTTGCTCAGCCAGCCGAGCGCGTGCCCGAGCGCCTCGGTGTTGTCCTTCGAATTGCGGAGCTCCTTGGCCAGACCTGGGGCCTTCTGCAGCATCTGGCCGTAGGCCTCGCCGAGGCCGTGCTGGACATCGTACATCGTCTCGGCGAAGCTCGTCGCCGCGCCCGTCATGGCCTCCGGAGCGATCTGGAACCGCTTGCCGAGCTCTTGCAGCTCGCGCAGGTGTCCGGACGCGATCCCGGTCTCCCGGGAGAAGTGACGCATTTCGACCTGGGTGCGCGCCAAATCGCGCATGCTGGCCGCGAGTCCCGCCACCGACGCGATGCCGGTGAGGCTGCCGAGGCCGAGCATGCCACCGATGCCGCCGGCGGTGTTCAGCTGCGCCCCCGTCTGGCGCAGCCGCGTGATCGTCCCCTCGATGTCGCTGAAGCGCTTCCGGAGATCGTCGAGGCCGGGGACACGCGCCGTGTTCGCCAGCTCGCCGCGCAGCTTCTCCAGGGGCTTCGAGAATTGGTCGTCGACCGACGCTACGATCCTGAGACGGTCGTCGGCCACGGCGGTTCCTCAGATCAGTCGTCCGACGCCTCGCGAGCCGCGTCGAGCTCGTCCATCGTGCCGTCGAACAGTGCGAACAGCTCCGGGAGCGGCTTGGCGAGGAAGCCGCTCGGATCACACCGATAGGTCAGACCGAGCTGGAGGGCGCAGCGGACGGCTTGGGATCCGAGCCCGGAACGAAAAAAGGGACCACCGCCCAGGCCGCGGCCACCCAGTCGGACGGCGGGAGCTTGCCCACGAAGGACGGCGGCTGACTGGCCAGCCGCCCGATGAACGCGCTCATCGCGGCCGGATGGAACACGGGCTCGAAATCCTTCCGGGCCAGGTTGATCGTCACCGGCATGTGGTCGAGCGCCATGAAATCCGCGGCCACCGGCTCGCGCATCTCCAGGACCATGGTCACGTCGCCGTCGGGCAGCGTCCAGGGCTTGCTCAGCGGGACGACGATGGGCTTGGCGTCGGACAAGGGTTCGCTCCGGATCAGTTCGACAGCGCCCGGCCCGAGGCCGGCATGAACAGCGGGTGGACCGTGTCGCGGTTCTCCGCGAGCAGCTCTTCAGCGCGGCCGGCGTCGCCGTAGAGGCGGTTGGCGAGCGTGAGCAGCGGCATGCGGGTAGCGAAGGTGTAGGGCACGATCCGCGGCAGCGGGCGGGCCCGGGTATTCAGGTCCCGCACCACAGCGCCGTGCAGCGCCAGCAGCGCGCGCCAGACCACGTTGTTGAACTGGGTGGCCGCAAAGTCCTCGGCCGGGACGAAGGCGGCGTTCACGCGCGCGAGCGCCGCGTCGATGTCCTGCCGGCTCGTGAACGTCGTGGCCGCGAGGATCCGGGCGATCTCGACGAGCGCAAACCGAGCGGCGGTCTGGGCCAAGCGCTGCACCGGCAGGTCGGCCGCCGTGACGCTCTGCGCCTCCTGGCGGACCCGATCCATGCCGGCGAAGGTGGCGCCAGCTGCGGTCGCGGCCGCGAAGCATGCCCGCAGCGGCGTGCCGAAGGTGCCGGACTGGACCTGGTCGACCGCGTCGGCCGAGAGCGCGCCGCAGAGCTGCCGGAGCGTCGCCCCGTCCTGGCTCGCGGCGTCGACGCCCGCAGCGAGCAGCGCGTCGAGGACGGCCTTCAGCGCCGCGACGGCGACGCGGCGCTGCGCGAAGGTCATGCGGTCAGCTCCAGTCGTCGTCGGTGCCGGCGGACAGATCGGTGGCGTCCGCGAGCTGGGCTGCCGAGGCGCCGGAGGCCGCCTGCGTATCCTCGGCCTGTGCCTGGGAAGTGGCGCCCGACTGCGAGCGGACGAAGGTCATCTCGAAGCGGACGATACCGCCCTCGTCCTTCGTCTCGGTCCGCTGGTAGACCTCGCACCGGAGGATCGCCCGCCCCATCGTGGGCAGGACGAGAAGGCCACCGCCTTCTTTCAGGAGAGCGGCTTCCAGCTCGTCCGCCTGCTCCAGGCAGTCGAGCCCGATGACGTAGGCCGAGACACTGGCGCGGGCCACGCGCCGACCGAGGTCCTCGTCGACGCTGCGCTCGCTTTTGGCGAACTCGTAGGTGAACCCACGACGGCCGCCGATGCGCGTGTTCGTCTGGACCTTGAACGGCACACCGCGGAATGACGGCGGCCGCTGCTCGTCGCGCCAGGACATCGCCGGCCCTCAGGTCGCTATGCCGATCACAGCTCGTCGCAGGAGAGGCCGCCCCAGTTCACCGCCACCTTGCCAGCCGCGGTGTCGATCTCGTGCGCCGCCTCGGTCCAGGCGCCCGACAGCACGTAGTTCTTGCCGTTGGCGAGCTCGGCCGTCACCGTTACGTCCTCCATGGCGTCGAGCTCGGCGATCGTGAGACCCGCGGTGGTCGACAGGTCGGCCTTGATGAACGGCACGCGCTGGGTCTCGATGAAGCCGTGCACGCCGTCCTGGCCGGCCACGCCCTCACGCTTGATCCGCGAGGGCGAGACAGTGAACGAGCCGCGCAGGTCGTACTGCTTGCCGCCCGCTTTCACGTAGGCGGTGCCGGCGATCCTCTGACCCATGACGGGGCCTCCAAAGAAAAACCCGCCACGAGGGGCGGGTCAGGTTGCGGGAAGGCGCGGACGGCCGATCAGGACGCGGTGGCGCTAAGCGGGAACTGGAGGCGAAATTGGGCTAGGATATTAAGCCTACGAAGCTGGTTTACGATGTCCGGCGGATCCAGGATCTCGACGGTGTTCGGCTCGGTGTTCGAGCGCGCCACCGACAGGTTGGCGATGTACAGGTCCGCGTTCTCGACGAGCCCGTCCGTCTCCATGTCCCGGTACTCCGAGACCATCTCGGCCTTGATCATCAGCGGCGTGACGATCGGCTTGCCGGCGCCGAACTTGGTCCCGTCGTTGGCGAGCGCGCAACGCGGGAACTTGTCGGTGAGCGCCTGCCGGACCCGGGTGTAGCGCTCGTCGAGCGTGGCCAGCGTCGTCACCAGCTCGTAGGCGTTGTCGGCCTGGCCGTAGACGTTCTTCTGGTAGTTCGACTGCTCGCGCAGGATCGTCGGGATGTTGGTCGAACCGCCGTAGAGGTCGGTGCCCTGGATCGCGATCCCGACCTGCGCCAGCGCGTTCAGCTGGGTCTTGTTCCAGCGGTAGGCCTTCTGCGCCGGCAGCACGCCGATGAGCGGCAGGGTCTGCAGCGGCTGCGCGGCGTAGGCGTTGATCGAGAACGCCGCGGCCGCGGTGTAGGCGGCGGCCCACTCCCACACCGGGGACGGGCTCTGCGGCTCGAAGCCCATCGTCGAGATGAGCGCCGAGTTGTTGGACGGCCCCCAGGTCGCCTGGTCGGCGTACGCGCCGCGGCGGGCCGAGAAGATCTGGCCGTAGCTCTGGCGATACGGCCCCCAGCGTCCGGAGTCGGTGAAGCCGTACTCCTGGTCCCAGACCGCGTAGGAGCCGGAGTCGTTCACCGGCAGGCCGACGAACTTATACGGCGCGTCGCCCAGGCCGGCGATCGCCGATGTGAAGTCCGGGGTGCCGGTGCCGCCCGAGAGCTGGCCGCCGGTCGGATAGGTGACGGCGAGGCCGGCCGGGAGCTGCTCGCCGCCGTAGCGGCCGAGGTAGCAGTCCTGGATGTTGACGTCGTTGCCGGACAGGCCGGCCCACTTGCAGGTCAGGTTGACCTTGCTCGCGGTGGTGCCGTCCACCGCGGCCGTGACCGGCAGGTCCGGGGTGGCGGCGATCGCGGCCACGATCTTGGCCGCCACGGTGACGGGCGTGTCGGCCGAGACGATGCCGATCGGGACGAGCTGGCCGGCGATGTAGAGCGGATAGGTCCCGGCCACGGTGGGGGCGGCCGTGACCGTGATCGAGCCGGTCGCGGCGACGCCGGCGGCCGGCGCGGGGACCGGGAGGCAGTAGATCGGCACGCTCGTGACGCCCTTGAAGGTCGTCTTGAACATGCGCGCCAGCATCGAGCCGGCGCCGAACAAGAGATCGGCGTCCGCGTTCGTGCCGCAGGCGATCACCTGGTTGGGCGTGGCCGAGCCGGCGGCGATCAGATGGCCGGCGAGCAGGATCCACTTCAGCGAGGTCGGGGTGCCGGCCTGCGAGGGGTCGATCTGGGTGTTGGGGCCCGGGATCTTGTAGTTGTCCGGAACGCGCGTGATGCCCATCGCGGCTTACTCCTGGTGCTCGGTGGCGGCGGGAGCGCCGGCGGGCGCGGTGGAGGCCTGCGCGGCGGCCGCGGGGGCGCCGCTCTCGTGCAGGTCCTCGAGGAGGCGGATCGCGCCCTCGTCCCGGAGCCGGAACGTGAACTGGTCGGCCGGCCAGCGGGCGGTGCCGTCGAGCTCGAAGCCGATCTGGGAAGGCATGTGCTTGAGCGCGCGGTAGCGCTCCTCGGTCGCCTCGACGGCGACCGTGGCGGATCCGGCCATGGCGATGTCCTCTGGATGGGAGCGGCGCGGGCCGGCTCAGGTCGTGGGGATGTCGATCATCAGCCCGATCGGGGGCGTGCCGGCGCCGGTGCCGGACGGGCGCGCGCTGATGACGATGTGCTCGAGCACATCCGGGATCACCGGCTCGTAGTGCGTGCGGAACAGGAAGCTGATCTCCAGCCGTCCTTCCGCGAAATACGTCTCCCCGTCCTGCGGGAAGAGGCGGCCGCGGCGGACCTTGCTTACCGCCTCGAACAGGGGGTAGCGCTCCGGATCGCACTCATCCTTCGACGGATCGATCCCGCGCACGAAGGTCGGGTCGGTCAGGAGGTGCGAGCGGATCCGGTCGACGAGGTCGTCGAGGTCGGCGTCGAGCTGCTCGGGCGGGTTCTGTCCGGTGACCACCGAGATGCCGATCGTCACCTCGCTCATGAAGCGCGGCGGTCCGGTGTTGGCCTCATCCTCCGGCGTCTCGATCTCATCGACGAGGATCACCAGGAGGGCGGGCAGGTTCTCGGGCTGGATCTGCGGCCGCGGCTGACGGCGGATCGACTTGATCGGCAACCAGTCCTGCGCCGTGAGGCGCTCGACGATCGCGTCACGGATCAATGTCGAAGAGGACGGCATCACTGCTCCGGCGGCTTGCCGCGCTTCAGGGTCAGGGAGGCGCCCCCCTGGCCGTCGGGATCGATGTCGTCGATCCAGAGCGTACCCTCGTCCGGGTAGAAGCCGGCGGCGGGCACGCGGACGAGGGCGAACTGTTCGGGCGGGTACTGCCAGTCCGAGAGGCGGATCCCGAGCGTGATCCTCGTGGTGTTGAGGTTCGCGCCGGCTTCCAGCTCAACGTTGGTGTTCTGCACCGCCCACACGCCGCTCGCGTCGAACGGCTGGCGCACGGGCCGCGAGGCCAGTTGCGTCACGGTCACCGGCCTGCCGAACGCGGCGATGCCCGGCCCAAGCGCGAGCGCGGCGAAGTCGATCACGCGGCGGCCTGAGGCTTCGGCTTCGCGGCGGCCTTTGCGTCGGCCTGTGCGGCGGCATCGGCGGGCGCGGCATCGTCGACACCCGCCTCGAAGCGGCGGATCACCTGCGCCTGGATCTGGCGCTCGGTGAAGCCGTCATGGGTCCAGAGGCTACCGTCGGCCGCGAGCGGACCGTCGAGCGGGTGGACCAGGCCGACATGCTCCGCGGCGGTCGGCAGGACCTTGATCATGATTGTCATGGCACGCTCTGGGTCAGGAGCTGGCGTTGCGAGCGCCCGGCGGATCGCGTCGGGCCCTCACGTCTCAGGCGATGGCGCGGCGCCTCAGGACGCGGACTGGCCGAGCAGGACGTTCCCGACCGAGGACGGGTTAGCCGCGGCATCCGAGGCCCAGCCGACCGGCAGGAGCGAGCCGGAGTTGACGTTGGTCACGACCGAGTTGACCGGGTCCCAGTACAGGCTGTCGCCCTGGTTCCAGGCCTGCGCGTTGGTCTTGGGCAGCGAGTAGACGCCCTTGCGCCACAACGCGAACACCTGCCCGGCCGGCACGGTCTCGGAGACGACGCCGAAGATCTTGCCGACCACGAGCGGCTGGCTCGACACGACGCCACCGGCGGGCGCGGGCACGTAGAGCGCGTCGCCGCGCTGGATGTAGTTCTGCATAGTTCGGGTTCCGGAAGCTCGAAGGGCGGAGCGGCCGGCGCTCGCGGGGAGGCCGGCCGCGTGATGTCAGCGCTGACGGATCAGCTCGGCGGACGGATCAGCTCGACGGCAGCGCGCCCGGGTTCTTGAAGGCGCCGCGGAAGTCGATCGCGCCGCAGGCGAAGTCGTGCTCCAGGGAGATCTGGACGCCCTGCGTGCCGAACGGCTCGTAGGTCTTCACCCGCGGGCCGTTCGAGCCGTTCAGGAAGCCATGGACGAAGCACGGCAGCTGGGCCGGGTCGGCGAGCAGGTACCAGCTGTTGTCGGCGATGTTGGCGTCCGAGACCGACTGCAGCTTGCCCGAGAACGGGTTCACCGAGGTGGACAGCTGCGGCGTGATGGTGGCGACCAGCTGGTCGGCCGACGTCTCCTGGGTCGGGCCGGTCAGGATGATCCGCGGCGGCACGTTCAGCAGGTAGCCGGCCAGCGACTTCATCGCCCGCAGGCTGGCGCGGCCCTGGCCGACGTTGGTCACCGAGATCACGCCGCCAGCGCCGGCGAGGTTGGCGTGGTTGGCGTGCCAGACTGCCTTGCCATCCTGCGCGAGCACCGGGTTCGCATTGAACATCGTGAAGAAGGTGGTGTTCTCGAACAACCGGACCGCGTCGCCGGATGAGCCGAGGATCTGGTCGATGGCGCCGAGCTCGTCGTTGACGATCATCTGCCGCGAGATCGGGAAGATGACGCCGTAGGGCTTGAGCGTAATGTTCTCGCCGCTGTCGGCCGTGTCGCCGGCCTTGATCTCGCCGGTCTGCGTGACCGGCTGCAGCATCGGGAACTCGCCCGCGCGCACCTGCGGGTGCGGACGGAAGTCGTTGAACTGGCGCTCGATCGAGATCCGCTTGTAGGTCGGCTCGGCGAGCTCGTAGCGGGCGAGCAGGCTCTTGTTGAGCACGTTCTGGAAGATCGCCGGGAAGTCCGAGGTGGACTGGAAGGCGCGCTCCACGATGTCGATCGCCTGGCGGGCGGTGCGGATGTTGCCGCGGTGGCCGACGCACTCGGCGGCGATCTCCACGAAGCCCATGCCCATGTAGGCCTCGGCGCGGCCCGAATGGGTCTCCACCCACTTCTTGTCGGCCTTGCGCTTGGGCGCGTAGTCGATGCCGTCGGACCCGCGGGACGCGAGCGTCCGGGTGACGAGCGCCAGCGTCATGGCGTCGGCGCGGCCCTCGCGCTCGTCGCGGCCGAACTCGATCCGGCCGCCACGCGAACCCGGCTGCGCACCCCTCACGGCGGTCTCCCTGCTCTTGGCGTCCAGGCGGTCGAAGACGATCTTGCGGCAGGCGGCGGTGCTGAGGCCGCGGGCGATCGCGTCGGCTACGTTGAAGGCGACGCCCTGCGCGCGGGCCTGCTCGCCGATGCGGGCGATCTCGGCGGCGGTCGCCTGGGTGAAGGCGGCCGGGTTCGAGCGGACGCTGCCTCGCGGCGCGGCGCGGCGGCCGGACGGGCGTGCGCCACGGGCGCCGCGATCGTCGTCGCCCATGTCCTCGTCGCGAGCCTTGATCGGCTCCTCGCTCGGGTCGCCGTTCTCGTCGACGTAGTTGCCGTCGGCGTCGACGTAGTTGCCGTCGAGATCGACCTCGGGGGCGGCGCGCTCAGCCTTGACCGGCTCGTCGACCTTGTTGCCGTCGGCGTCGACGTAGTCGCCATCCTCGTTCACGTAGTAGCCGTCGGCATCGACGGTGGGCTCGGCGCGGCTCTCGGCCTTCACGGGCTCGTCGACGAGCTTGCCCTCGGCGTCGACGTACTTGCCGTCCTCGTTCACGTAGTAACCGTCGGCGTCGACGGTGGGCTCGGCGCGAACCTGCCGCTTGCCGGGCGCATTCTTGCCGGGAGTGTGCTTGGCCATACGCTTGTCCTCTCTGGGTTCGGGCCAAGCCCGCTCGTGCGGTCCGGTGGAGCCGTACCGGTAGGTGATCGAGGCATCGCCCCGGGTGATGGTGATCTCCTTCGCGCCGCGGCCCATCGGGCTGGCGCGCAGGTCGGGCCCCACGAGCGGGTCGGTCGCGCCCTCGTGGGCGCGCACCATCGCGGCAGGATCGGCGGGGACGGAGACGAGGGAGGCTTCGAGCAGCTCCCAGCGGGTCGCCGTGAAGGTCAGGCCGTCGTCGACGTCGAGGATCTGCTTCTCGGGGTCGATCACGGTGCCGGCGGCGTCGGTGATCTCCCAGGCGTCGACGCGGTAGCCGATCGAGATGCCCTTGATCTCGCCGCGGGCGACCATGCCCTCGGCATTCTTGCCGGCCTCGGTGGCGGCGAACTTCGCCCGCCCGAGGATGCGGCCCTCGGCGAACCACACGTCGACGATCCGCCCCAGCACCGAGCCGAGGCCCCAACTGTTGTGGCTGTCGAGGAACGGGATGCCGGAGGAGGCCAGGCGATCGACGCAGACCGCGGCCTCGTCGGTCGACAGTCGCTCGGTGCCGTACCAGCGGACGACGTCCGAGCCCTCGGAGAGGATCAGCTCGATCGTGTGCTCGTTGGCGTCGTAGCTCGCCGGCGCGACCTCTAGGAAGCGGCGCCCGCGGGTGCCGAGCGCCTTGAGGTCGATCGGGCGCGCGCCGGCGCCCGGGGCGGCGCGCCGCCCGGTCTTCGAGGTTGCCATGTGGGATCCCGTCAGTTGGGGGCGGGCGCCGTGATCGGCTCCCCGGTGTCGTCCTTAAGGGGCTTCGGCTTGCCGCCGGCCGGATCGCTGTCGACCGGCTGCTGCTTGCCGGACTGGTCCGTGCGCCGCGGATCGATGTCGAAGGCCAAGCCCATGGCATCGGCGCGCTTGTAGAAGGCCGCCGACATGTCCTGGACCTTGCGCCAGTTGTTACCCCAGCTCGCGACGTACTCCTGTGGGCTCATCCGGCCGGTGCGCGCCGCCTTGATGTCGGCCTCGATGTCGTCGTTGGGGTTGATAGGCTCCCAGGCCGGCGTCATCCACTGCGCTCGGTAGGGCTCGTCCCGGTCCGGGAGCAGGCCGGCGAGCACGGCGCGGGACACGAAGCGATCCCACGTCCGTTCGCAGATCGACGGGATCACGACGTGGTTCTGCAGCTGCTCGGTCAGGCGCCGGAACTCGACCTTGCCCGCCCGCAGGCTGGAAAAGTTCGCGCCCCGCAGGTCGCCCGAGACTTGGTCGTAGGTGCAGCCCACGCCAGCGGCCATGGCCTGCAAGTTGAAGAGCAGGATCGGCTCGACCTGGGTCGTACTCGTAGGCGCGGCGAAGGTCACGTCCTGGCCCGTGCGCAGCTCTTTCAGCATGCCCGGCTCGAGCGAGGTGAGCTGCGCGTCGGGGTTCGCCGCATCGCGGCCCGCGAGTCCGGGGCGGGCCGGGTCGAACAGGTCGACGGTGGACTCGTCGTTGTTGGTGATGAACCCCGAGAAGCAAGCCTCGACCCGCGCCTTGACGTTGACCGCGTCCAGGAAGTCGGCGAGCTCGCGCGCCGTCATAAGGATCGGTGCGAACCACGACACGCCGCGGACCTGTCCGGGCCGCAGCTCCTTGAACAGGTGGATCAGCTCGTCCTCTGGGACGAAGGTCGAGACGCCCGGGCGCATGGCCGCGGTGTTGATCTCGCCGGGATGGTTCGGATTGAGCCACAGGCCGACCCGACGGTCGTACTGCCCGAGGCCGACGCCGAGCCGGGTGTGCTCCAGGCCCTCGGCGCCGGCCTGGCCGTCGTTGCCGTAGATCCCGTCGCGCCACTGATCGATGAAGTCGGACTCCAGGAGCTGCAGCTGGAAGGGCACCCGCCGCGGATCGTCGAACGGGCGATCGATGAAGCGGATCACGCTCTCGCCGGACTCGACCATGCCGCGCACGGCGAGCGCCTGCATGGCGTAGAAGCCCATGCGGCCGGTCACGTCCGCCTTGCGCTCCCAGTCGTCCCAGAGGTTCTCTAGGCGGCGGTCGAGGACGTCGGACCCGGTGTCCGGGATCGGCGTGATGCCCGTGCCCACCACGTGCGAGGTGATGATGTCGAGCATGCGCGCGGCGTAGGGCGTGTTGCGCGCGAGATCTCGGGCGCGCGAGCGCAGCGGGCGCAGCGCCCCCTGGATCTCTGCGTTGGCCGAGGTGTTCAGCGCCTTGAACGAGGACGCACGTCGACCGACGGTCGCTCCCTCATAGATACGCAGCGCGTGGCGGGCGCGGGCACGGGACAGCGCCGCGCGCGGCGCGACCCAGCCGATCGCGCGGTCGAGGGCGTTCATTCTACAAGCCCGAGCGCAGGATGCCGTCGGCCGAGATCCCGCCCGGGAAGCCGCGGTCGTGCGCCACCAGGATCGTCGCGGACTTCTGCGGGTCGAGGCCGAGCGCGCGCCGGATGATGGAGCGGACGCGCAGCATCTCGTCGAGCGACCGGAAAGTCGACGATTTTCCTTCGTAAGACACGGACGTGACGCCCGCGGCGATACCGGTCTCGATCGCGTCGAGCTGCGCCTGGGTGAAGGCCATCAGTCTCTCCGGCTCATCCAGCCCCCGGGCCGGTTGTGGTTGATGAAGCCCGAGTGCTGCGGTCGGGCGTAGGCGGGCGGCGGCGGTGGGGGCGGCGGCAGCGGCGGTGGCGGAAGTGCCGCCGGTACCGGGGCGGCCTCGGCGGCCGGAGCCGGCGGTAGGTCTGAGCCCGGGACGGTTTCACCGCTCCCCGGAGCAACGGTCTCAGGTCCGGCCTCGGCGTCCTCGGCCTCGTCCCGCTCCGGCATGCGCCCCAGCGCCACGTAGCGGCCGCTGGAGGCCTGCAGGCCGCACATCGCGACGTAGGCGTAGACGAAGCACACACCCGCCTCGTGGGCGGCCTTGGGCTTCTCCCACTCGCTGTAGCCTTGGCGCAGGTTCACCAGCGGCTTCTCGCGGGTGAGCTGCTCGAAGTACTCGGCGTCGATCGGGCGCGAGCCGGAGGCCGGCACGAGCGGGAAGTGCACGTAGCGCGGGCCGGGCTCGACCAAAGCCAGCGAGCCGTAGGCGAAGTCGCGGGCGGCGTTACCGCCGATCATGTACAGGTTCGCGCCGAGCTTCGTTGTCGGCAGCCGCGGCCAAACCCTTGTACGGGCGCCCCGGGCCTCGGACTTACCCTTGATCGCCCAGACCTTGCGGCGGCGGCGCTCGTTGCAGAATGCGTAGACCTCGGAGGTATGGTGCCCGCCGGAGTCGATGGCGGCCGCGCTGATCCTCAGGGCGACGCCGTCGCTGCGGGTGAACCCGCGCAGCAGCAGGCGATCGAGGTTCTGCCAGACCTCCGGCTTCGCCGGGTCGCCCGGCAGCACGAAGTGGCCGATGAGCGCGCACTCGAGACCTGCGCCCCAGCCCCAGACGGCACCTTCGAGGCGCGCGTTGGCGCCGGACTGGACGTCGCCGCCGAGCGTCAGCGTGCGAACCCAGTCGGGCAGCTCGGCGCCGTAGGCCTCCCGGCGCTCCAGGAAGGTGTCCGGCCGGATCTCCTGGCCGTAGCTCTGCCGGTGCACCCGGCCGAGCACGTTGTTGTTGAAGGTTTGGACCTTGCCGGCGGGGTCGTCGCACGCCTCCAACCACTCCTGCACGATCACCGGCCAAGCCGCGTTCGCGTTGAGCGACATGCCGGTCCAGAGGTGGAAGCCTGCGTGGGGCGTCTTCGGGACCGCGGTCGGGCGCCAGATGCCGTTCTCGTCCATCCAGGCCTTGCGGCCCTCGTCGATCGTGTGGCCGCAGGTGCCCTGGTACCAGACGTCCTTCAGCGACCCGTCGGGCCCGAGGTTCCACTTCATCCCGTGGGACAGGTCTTTGCCGCCCCAGTCGAGGTACTGGAACACGCCGCAGCGCGGACAGGGCACGAAGTACCGGCGCTGGTCCGAGGCCAGCCATCGCTTCCAGATCCGGCTCGTGCTCTCCAGGAGCGGTGTCGAGCCGAAGATCTGCTTGCGATTGTAGAACGTCTCCCCGCGGGTCCAGAACAGCTTGGCTTTGTCCCCCTGACTGCCGGCGCCCGGGGTCCAGCCGTCCGCGTCGTACTCGTCGCCGACCTGAAACCGCGCCGAGTAGCGCCGGAAGGCGTCGTCCGAGGCCGCACCGGGCACCCGCACGATGGCGCCGTTGGCCAGCTGGAAGAAGGTGTTGCTGTCCTGCTTGTGGCCCTTCCGGACCGGCCGCATCAGCTCGGCCAGCACGGGCGTCTCGCGCAGCATCGGCGCGATCTCGGTGGCGCCGAACTCCTCCGCGTCCTTCGCCACCGGCTGCGCGAACGCGCACAGCGTCGGTTCCTGGTGGAGGTGGTAGCCCAGCGCCAGCAGGGCGCAGCGGGTGTAGCCGACGCGGGCCGCCTTCAGGACCGACACGAGTGGGATCGTCGGGTCACAGAAGGCGTCGACGAGCCCGCGCTGGTACCCGTAGAGGGTCACTTCGCCGCTCTCGGCACCCGTGCTCTTCGGGATCCGCCCGAACTTCTCGGCCCAGGCCGAGCCGCTCATCTCGGCCTTGAAGGCCAGGGCCTCGTCGAACAGCGCGTCGATCGACCCGCGCAGGGCCTCGCGTCCGGCCGGGTACTCACCCCTCCGGTGGCTGCTGATCCTCTCCGACAGGCTCATCGTCAGCGTCGTGCTCCGGAAGCCAGCGGCGACCCAGTTCCAGTCGTGCGGCAGCGAAGGCCCGGTTGGTCTCTTTGCGGGCCAGCGCCTCGATCTCGGGGGCGCTGTCCATCGTCGTGGCGCGGGCGGCGATCTTGGCCGCCATGTTCGAAAGGCCGGTCCTGAGAACCTGGCAGAACGTCGCCAGGTCGGCGATCGCATCGTGCCGGGAGACGACGGACTTCAGAGCCTCGTCCGCGCCGATCTCGGCCACCACCGCGTTGGCCACCGCGCGGCGGCAGTCGGCGTCCTCGCGCCGGGACTTGCTGCTGTCGTCGCCGGCGTTCATCGCGACGTTCTCGACGGCGCGCTGGATCTTCCAGTCGATCACGGCGGCCGAGTCGAACTGGTACTCCACGCCGTTGCTGCCGCGCTCGACGTACGGGCAGCCCTTCTCGACCCAGGTCGAGATGGTGTTGGTGCTGACGGCGAAGATCTTGGCCAGCTCGGTGCGGTTGAGCAGCCGACCGTCGATCGCGCCGGACATCAACAACAACCCCGGTTTTCAAAATTTTAGAGACGGTGAACCACCGGGGTCCGAATTCCCCTCACCGGCACCCCCTCCCGGGAAGGACCCTGGATTTGGCGGGGGGGGGGTGGGGGCCTGGCCGGCCCCGCCCGTGCGCTGCGCGGGCCGCTGGCGGCCTCCGCGCGTTCAGCCCTTCCGGCGCACGTCGTTGACGACGAAGCGCTCCCAGGCCGCCCGGAAATGCTTCCGGTATGCGGCCGGTATCACTGTGCGCCCCTTCTCGTAGTAGGGGAAGCGCTTGGTGTAGCTCATCCCCTTCACGAAGATCAGGATCGGCACCGCGGCACGGGCTTCGCGCAGGTACACGCCATCAGGCGCCTTCGTACCGCGCAGGACGAAGTAGTCCAGGTTCCGCTTGCGGTTCGATCGCTTCGGCCGCTTGGCCGTATTCTGCATCCGGTCCGACTGCGCGCCGAGCGCGGACAGGAGCCGGGTGATGTAGGCGCCCGAGATGTTGCCCGAACTGTCCAGGGGACAACCGCGACCCGGGACGGCGAACTCGTTGCTCCGCATGATCCCGGTGCGGATCAGCAGGATCTCGAAGCGCTTGTGGCGGCGCGTACCGCCCTGGACCTGAGGCCCGAGATACTTCCAGGCCGGGATCGACCCGAAGCCTTCCTTGAACCCGAGCTCCGCCTGCAGGCGCTGCTTGGTGGCAGGCCTGACCATCAGCGCGTTCAGAGTGAACGGGCGGGGCTGGTCGAACACCGACCGCATGGTCTCGCGCTCGGCCTCGCGCGCATCCTTCATCGCGTTGGTCAGCGCGAAGGCGGCGACGAACGGGACCTGCTTGGCGGCGCGCCCGACAGCCTCGGCCTTCAGGCCAAACTCGCTGGCATCAAGCTTGAGCATGGGCTCACCGCGCGACGGTGATGGTCTTCACCTTGCCCGAGACGGGATCGAGGATCGTCAGCGTCTGGGCGGCCATGGTCAGCAGCTCTGCATCGGCTGCGGCACGTCGCGGCTCTGCTGCACCAGGCGCGTGGCCGGCCGCTCGACCGTGAGCTCGGTGGCGTTGTCGAGGATCAGGACGGTGACGTCGCGGAAGCCCGCGTCGCGGCACATGCCGATCAGCTCGTCTTGCCACTTCTCGGCCGTGGCCGGCTGCAGCTTCTCGCTCGTGCGGATCACGAGGATATCGCCGTGCCGGACCTCGAGGCGGTCCAGTTGGCGGTCGATCTCTTGGGCCAAGGTGTTCACCGGACGATGCGGGCGTGGCTGCCCGGGCGGTTGACGTGGGTGACGACGCCGCCGGTGATGAACACCACCTCCGTGCGCCCGAAGTAGGTTTGGTTGTTCAGCACATAGCTGACGCCACCGCCGGACCAGCGCCGCCCGCGGGGCGACGGGATGCCGTCGGCGTTGAGGCCGTCGGCGATAGCGCGGACCGTGCGGCCGGCGCCGTTCTCGGCGAAGATCCGGCGGACGACGGCTGCTGGCTCCTCATCGATGAGGAGGCCGCCCTTACCGTCCGATAGGTAGCCGTAGGGGATGCGACCGCAGCTGTAGCCGCCCTGGCCGGCCTTCTGCATGCGGCCGCCCTTGGTGCGCTCCGTGATCGTGTCGCGTTCCTGTTCCGCGAGGGCTGAAAGCACGCCGAAGATGAGCCGGCCGGCGGCCGAGCCCGTATCCATCCCTTCCGAGATGCTGCGGATGCTCACGCCGTGCTGGGCATCGAGTTCGCCAGACGTGCCCACCGCGAGCGCGAGGGAGCGGGCGAGGCGATCGAAGCGCTTCACGAGGAGCACGGAGAACCGCTCGTCTGCGGCGAGCTCCAGCACCTTCGCGAACCCGGGTCGATCCGCCGGGCGGGTCGTGCCGGAAACGCCTGGGTCGGCGTGGACGGCGATCAGCTCCAGGCCGACTGCGTCCGCGTACTTGCGGATGGCATCCTCCTGCGCATCGAGGCCGAAGCCCGACTGCGCCTGCTCCTCGGTGGAGACGCGGATGTAGCCGACCGCCCGAGCCCGCACCTCTTCGCGCTGGGCCGTCTGGACCGCATTCCTACGGAGCGCGCGGCGGGCGCGAGCGCTACTTGTAGCCACCCGCAAACCCCTGTGATTGCTACGCTTTTCGGATCGAATTTGGCCGTTGTCTGATAATTCAAGAATTATCAGACAACGCCGGTTTTCGAGGCCTTCAGCGGGCCGCGGGCAACGCGCTCGGCGACCGCTTGGAAGCCTCCGTCGGTCAAGAGGCCGCATGCGATCCGTTCGCGCTCAGGGGTTACCCCAAAGATCGGAGACCCCATGACCTTCATACGTATCACCGCGTTCGCGCTCATCCTTGCCAGCGGGAGCGCTGCACAAGCACAGTCGACCGGCGCGGCCATCACGTCGGTCCGCGATACCACTGCGCTCGGGCAGACCAAGCCACCGAGCCGCAGCGCGAGCCCGACCTCCCGGAATGATCCGGGTCGGCGCTCTCAGAACCAGCTCAATCAGGACAAGATCGCCAAAGGCATCTGCATCGGCTGCGGCCCGAAGTAGGCGATCAACCTTGCTCGGCCAGAGCTCGGGCGAGGCACAACGCGAACCGCCGGTACCAGGCCCGAAACACGGTCAGGCCCGCATCAGCGTCAGCCACGCGTCCGCGATCGCGAACGGCAGCTGGGTGTTGGCCTCGATCCAGATCTCCGCGGTCGCGCGGTAGACGTCGAGAAGCGACCAGAGATCCAGGCGGTGGCGCGGCTCAGAGGGCATCGTCGCCCACCAGGTCCTCGACGATCGCCTCGCGGTCCTCATCCGTGTCCGCGAGGCGATGCGCGTGCATCTCCGTGGCCCCGTCGGCCGCGGCGAGCTCGACGGCCTCGGCCATCGTTCCCCGCCAGCCGGCACCGACGATGCGGGCGAGCCCGTCATCACCGCGGCGCACGCCGAGGATCACGGCGCCGGGCGCGTCGACGTCCGAGCGGGCCTGGGCCAACGTGTAGACGGCCACCACGTAGCGCCGACCGGACTGGCCGCGCCACGCGGCCAGCGCGATCTTCGGCGAGGCCTTCCCAGACAGGGGCACCTCGCGGATCGGGGTGCGGGTCACGCGGTTGCTCCGAGCCTGATCCATGGCCGCCGACCAGGCGACGCGGCGGTTCGAACTCACGGCCGGCCGCCGCACACGACCTTCGTGTACCGCCCATCACCCAGCAGCTGCTCGCTGGCGATGGTCGTCTGGCCGGTCATGAGGCAGGCGAAGACGGAAGGCGTCTTGATGGTGGCGACGTTGAGCGCGGTCTCGCGCGTGCAGTCGGGCTGCGCGGTGGTCGCGGCGCACACCAGGATCAGGGCGAAGACCGTGTTCATGCGGAATTCCCCAGGCTGATGGCGGCGATCAGGACGCAGGCGCCGAGTGCGAAGTGCAGGGCCGCGATCAGCAGGACGTCGCGGAACGACATCACGGCGGAGCGGCCGGGATGGTGGGCGTCGAGGCCGGCGACCGCGAGCAGCAGCACGAGCGCCACCGCGATGAACGGCAGCGGCGCAAGGCGCTCGATCAGGTCGGGCATGTCAGCGCCGCGGACTCTTGGTCGGCATCAGGACGGCGCAGAGCGCCACGATCAGCGCGATCGCAAGGACTTGCGCGGTCATCGGCGACAGGCAGACCGGCGGCACGAAGGGCGCGATGTGCTCTGGAGCGGGGACGTCGAGGATGAGGCCGTCCATGTCAGGGAGCTTCACCGGCGGACAGGGCACGGCCGGCGAACACCGGACGACCGACGCAGAGCGGCTGGGCGGGATCGCGCCAGGAGCGGACCGGGACCGGAACGGCGCGGCGCAGGCCGACGAGTAGTGCCACGCGCGCCAGGAGGCTCACGACCGGAAGCCCTGCAGGAAGGCGCGCCGCACCTGCACGCAGTCGGCGGCGTTGCGGCACTCCTCGCTGACCACGGCGGCGATGCGCTCGTGCATCGCCGACGGGGCCTTGGCGGCGTAGGCGTCGAACGCATCGGCCGCGGCCCGAAGGCTAGTGGCCGAGGTGCCGACCATCGGAGCGAGCTGCTCGACGGCTTGGTCGACGAGCTCGGAGGCGCTGAAAGTCATGCGGTTCGGGCTCTCAGCCGAAGATCGAGCGGAAGAACGAGGCGTCGAAGGCCAGCCGGAACTGCAGGCTCTCGGCACGGAAGCGCATGTCCGGCGTGGCGCAGTCGCAGCGCAGGATCGCCGCGCACAGGTCGAGGAGCGCGGCGCGCTGGGAGGCGGTCATGGACGCTCCAAAGAAAAACACCGCCGGAGCGGGGCTGTGGATCCACTGGATTGCGGGGCCGCGCAGCCCCGGATGGGCTGAACACGCGAGGGCCTCACGTTAGAAGGACGGCACGAGAGGTACCCGGCGGTCCTCTCGTCCGGATGGCGGGTCGGGCGGCTATGCCCTCAAGCTGGAGCTCGGCCCGCCACCGGCGTTCATGCAGTCTTCGACACCGCCCTGATGCGTTCCCGGTGGCGCAGCACGGCAGCTGGGATCGGCGCAGGCGCGCGTCGCGGCGGCCCGGAGGCCTCTTGGTCGGGCCAATGCCCGGTGAGCTCGCGGTAGAAGCGGCGGAGGCCGTCGCGGATCTCGTCGCGCTCGACCATGAAAGACTCGGCGCTGTGCCGATGGCTCGGCATCTTCAGCCGGTCGGCCTGGCCGCAGAGCAGCCGCAGGCGCTCGGCTATCTCGCGCTCTGTCACGGCAGCGGATCCGGCATGGCGTCGACCATATAGGGTTCGCCCGTCACGTCACACCGCCAAGATCGGTTAGGGGGTGAAGCGGGTCGTGATCGGGCGAAAGGGGAAGGTGCGGGCCGGGGCGCAACGCCGGCGCGGAGCCTCTGGCGGGACATCCACCGAGCCATCGCGGTGCCTGCCCCGGGCTTCTGCGACTTCAGCGCCGCGGCACCATCTAGTCCAGGCGAAGCCCGGAACGACGAAGGCCCCGCGCGGGTGTCCGCCGGGGCCTTCTAAAACTTTGCAGGATCCGAACTACCGCAAGCCGTTCTCCCGGTCAAGCTGCAAGTCGAGATAAACGTGATTGCTGCTGACCCTCTGCGCCGTCCGCTTGGGGTGGTTTGCCGCCGGTCCGCTTTCAGTCGGCTTAGCGATGAAGCGGACGTGCCGCCGCGCCCGTTCATGACCCCACTCAGCCACTGGCGTAGGCATCGTTCAACGTCTGCTCCTGCAATGAAGCGGACGGCATAATGACTGCAACCGGATCAAACATATGTAACTGTAAGACACTGTAAGGCGATGCTAAGCCCAAGCATGGCTGCGCGCGAAACCATCACCATCTCCGTGCCCCCGGAACTACGGGCGTTCCTGCAAGGATGCGTCGCCACCGGTCGCTACACGAGCATCAGCGAGGTTGTGCGAGCCGCCCTGCGCGAGTTCGAGCGCGCCGAGATGAGTAAAGCTCCGATCACCCAGCAAGCTATGGCGCGGCGACATCCTACCTCTCATGACAGCGCCTGATGTTCGGTAGCCAGGACTTCCTTGCCGGGGCGGGCGAGATGGCGACGCTGATGCGCGCCTACGACTGGACTACGACGCCGCTTGGCAACCCTGAGGGTTGGCCGTCCGGCCTGCGCACGGCGGTGCGCCTGCTGCTCAACAGCCACCACCCCATGCACATCTTCTGGGGGCCGGAGGCGACCTTCTTCTACAACGACGGCTTCGTGCCCTCGGCCGGACCGGAGCGCCACCCCTCCGCGCTTGGCCGTCCAGCTTCTGAGAGTTGGGGCGAGATTTGGCCGGTGATCGGTTCCGAGGTCGCCAAGGTTTGCAACGGCGGCGGGCATACGTGGTACGAGGATCAGCACGTCCCGATCTTGCGGCAGGGCCGTGTCGAGGATGCGTATTGGACCTACGGGTTTAGCCCGATCGATGACGATACCGCGCCAAACGGCATCGGTGGCGTGATCTCCATCCTGACCGAGACGACCAAACGCAAAGCGCTAGAGGACAGCCTTCGCGCCAGCAACCAGCGCCAGCGAAGCCTGTTGCAGCAGATACCGGGCTTCATCGCCGTGCTCGAAGGACCGGACCACGTCTACACATACGTCAATGACGCTTACGTGGCGATCGCTGGTTCCCGCGGTTACCTCGGCCGGACTGTGCGCGACGTATTCCCTGAACTCGAAGGGCAAGTTTTCTTCGACCTGCTGGACGAGGTGTACGCCACCGGCATCCCGTTCTCGGCACAGGCCACGTCGATCCGCTTCGCGGATGAGGACGAGGACCGGTACATCGACTTCCTCTTCCAACCCATCCGCGAACAGAATGGTCTGATCAACGGCATTCTTGTCGGCGGCCATGAGGTCACGGCGCGGGTGCGTGCCGAGACTGCGTTGCGCGCCGAGCGGGATCAGGCGCGACATCGGGCGGTGAAGGCGCACGCTGATGCCGAGCGCGTGCAACTTGCCCTTGGCGCAGGTGCCATCCTCGGGACGTGGCACTGGGACATACCCAGCGACCGCTTCACCATCGACGAGGGCTTTGCCCGCAGCTTCGGGCTCGACCCGGACCTTGGCACGACCGGCATACCGCTTGCCCAGATCGTTGCGACCGTGCACCCCGACGACCAAGCCGGATTGGCCGAGGCGATCAACGGCGCTGTCCGGCGGGGTGGAGCCTACGCGCACCAGTATCGTGTGCGCCGGATGGACGGGCGCTACTACTGGATCGAGGCCAACGGGTGCGTTGACCGCGCTGAGGACGGCACTCCGTCGAGTTTCCCTGGGGTGATCATCGACGTGGAAGAGCGCCGCGCCGTCCTTGAGGAGCGCGACCGCGCGGCGGCAGCGTTGCGTATCCTCAACGAGACTTTGGAACAGCGCGTGGCCGAGCGGACCGCCGAACTGATGCAGGCCGAGGAGGCGCTTCGGCAATCACAGAAGATGGAGGCGGTGGGCCAACTCACCGGAGGGCTCGCGCACGACTTCAACAACCTGCTCGCGGGTATCTCCGGATCGCTTGAATTGATGCAGAACCGGATGCAGCAGGGCCGCCTCAAGGACGTGGACAAGTACATGGTGGCCGCGCAGGGAGCCTCGAAGCGAGCCGCGGCGCTGACCCACCGGCTGCTCGCGTTCTCGCGCCGCCAGACCCTCGACCCGAAGCCCACCGACGTGAACCGCCTCGTCGGTGGCATGCAGGAGATGATCCAACGCACCGTCGGACCCGGCATCCCGGTCGAGGTGGTCGGTGCATCCAGCCTATGGCCCGCACTGGTGGACCCGTCGCAGCTTGAGAACGCCCTGCTCAACCTGTGCATCAACGCCAGGGACGCGATGCCGGATGGCGGGCGCATCACGGTCGAGACCGCGAACAGGTGGCTGGACGAGCGCGCTGCCAAGAAACAGGACATCCCGGAGGGACAGTACCTCTCACTCTGCGTCACCGACACCGGCACCGGCATGCCGCCGGAGGTGATCGCACGAGTGTTCGAGCCGTTCTTCACCACCAAGCCGATCGGCGAGGGCACCGGCCTCGGCCTGTCGATGATCTACGGCTTCGCCCAGCAGTCGGGCGGGCAGGTACGGATCTACTCCGAGGTTGGTCAGGGTTCGACCATCTGCATCTACCTACCGCGCCACTATGGCGATGCAGCCGACGAGGACGGTACGATCAAGTTCGATGCGTTGCCCCGCTCGGAGCAGGAGGCGACGGTGCTGATCGTCGATGATGAGCCGACCGTGCGCATGCTCGTCACCGACATCCTCGAAGACCTGGGCTACCTCGCCATAGAGGCGGGCGATAGCGCGGCAGGGCTGAAGATCATGCAATCGGATGTGCGCATCGACCTGCTGGTCACGGACGTGGGCCTGCCCGGTGGCATGAACGGGCGGCAGATGGCCGACGCAGCGCGGGTGTCCCGGCCAGACCTCAAGGTGCTGTTCATCACCGGCTACGCGGAGAATGCGATCGTCGGCAATGGGCATCTCGCGCCGGGCATGTCGGTGCTGACCAAACCGTTTGCGATGGACGCGATGGCGACGCGCATCCGTTCGCTGATCGAAGCTGACCTTGAGACCAAGCGGTAGCGGGAGGAACGTCCGATTTGTCCGTGTTCCGGACGTTCATTGAACGACCGTCGAACTTCCGCTGACCACCCCGAGCCGAAGTTGCCGTAGGTCCGACGAACGACCGCTTTGGAGAAACGCAAACGGCGCTCCCCGCGACTGGGTTGGGTCGGGAGCAGACCCTTGCGGCGGATCCCATGCTTCGGGCTTTCACATCCTGTCAGGCCGATCGTTCGCCGGGCTGCGCCCAGTCCCGCGGGTCGATTTTCCGGACCGGAGAGGCACGCATCGGAGCCGCGCGGCGGCCGGCCGGACGGCGGTTCTGCAGATCGACCTGCCGGGCCGGGCGCATGTTCGGCAGCGGGGCCCGTTCCTCTTGCTCCGGCTCCATCCACGGCGCGATCGGCACCTTCGGTGGCAGGACCTCGACGCTGGTCAGGAACTGCAGCGCCGGCACGAGATAGACTAGCGCGGCGTGCCAGTAGGCGTAGCGCAGCTGCTCCTCCAGGACCTCGACGCCCGTGCGGGTGTAGTTCAGCTTACAGAACAGGCCGGTGTCGCGGCTGTCGCCCTTCGAGGATGCGATCTCGTCGTGGCTCGTGAACCAGGGCTTGCCGTCCGGCCCCGTGCCGTAGGGCGTGTGCACCGTCCGCCACAGCGTGATCTTGCCGTTAGCCGACATGACCGGTTCGACCTCGATGCCGCCGCAGACCTCCGGAGGCCTGCGGATCGCACCGGTCATAATCCACGCCGGCGTGGCGTCGATCGCCGTCGAGATCATCACGTCGAGGCTCGCCTTGCCGCGCAGCGCGACCTGGACCGGGTAGGCCGTAAGGTCGAGCGGGCAGACGGCCGAGCCGGTGGCCGCCCGCTTGAGCGTTTCGCTCAGGACCTGCAGGTGCGCCTCGATCGTGATCGCGTCCGGATGCGGGTCCCCCATCGCCAGCGGCATGCCGGGCTCGCGGGACCAGTTGTCGATCGGACCGCCGAACACGCCCGCCCGCCACATCGCGTGCATGGACGGCGGTGTCGGTCCTTTGATCGGCTGATCCTGGCGCCGCTTCGGCAGCTCGTCGCGGATCGCCCAACGGAGGGCGTCCTCGATCGTCATCTTGCGGCGCTTCGCTTTGGTCTGGGTGGTGCTCTGCGTCATTGCCGGCACGGTGGTCCCCAATGCTGTGCCGGTTCGAAACGAAGCAGCAACCCAGTGTTGATCCGGCGTCGGTTTTCTCACGGTCAAGCCTTATTTTGTTCGGCCTGGCCGCGCGCGATCGACGCATTGATGCCGGCCGCGATCTGAGCTGCCGCCTCATCGCGCAGGCGATAGACCTTGGCGGACGACCCATACTTCGTGGGTCGACCTCGAATGATCTCCTGGAAACTCGACCCGTCGCACCGGCACTTGGCCCAGAGCAACAGGATGTCCCGCTTCAGGTTGAAATCCTCGGCCGCGATGTCGAGGTAATCGTTGGGCCAGTTCAGCGGGCGGATCTCGGCGGCGCTGCGGGTTCGCGGGTCCGTCCGAAACGCGCGCTTCATCCAGAGGAGCACGTCGCCGCTCGTCCAGGAGGGCGTGTGACCGAGGCCTATGGGGAGTGGCGGACCTTCCTGACGGAGTGGCATCGAACGCGGAGGGGCGGCCCAATGCGCCGCTTGGCGTTCCTAGCATGTTCTATGGCAGGCGGCCGTCGCCGTGCGGCCACCACGAACGGATCGTTGCATCCCACCGAGCGGGCGGGACCGACTCAGGCCGCCGCACGCGAGGCCGACAGCATCGGGATCAGATCGCTCAGCGGCATCGGTCGCCCGAGGTGGTAGCCCTGCACGAAAGGGCACTCAAGGCTCTGCAGAGCGCTCAGATCGTCGGATGTCTCCACACCTTCGGCGACGACTTCGAGACCAAGGGAAGCGCCGAGGTTCAGAACCGCCTGAACCATGACGTTTTTGTCCCTGCTTTGAGACAGGCCGGTTACGAGGCTCCGGTCGATCTTAATTCGACCGGCGTGGAGTTGGCGAAGTGAGGCGAGCGATGCGTAGCCGACCCCGAAATCGTCCAGGGCCATGCGCACGCCTGCATCGGCCAAGCGCAGCAGCTTGTCTTGGATGACGTCGATGCCGAGCGCCGTCTCCTCGGTGATCTCGATCTCGAGCCCGGACGGTGGCAGCGCCAATTCCTCCAGCCGTCTGAGCACGATCGCATCGACGGAAAGCTGCGCCATCTCGCGCGGGGAGACATTCATCGCCACGCGCACCTGCGAAAGCCCCAGTTCCTGGAGCAGGCTCATCAAGCCGCAAACACGCTCCAGGATGAAGCGCAGAAGGGACTCGGTGAGACCCGCGTTCGCGGCGGCTGCGATAATGTCGCCCGGAGGGATCCATCCGTGCTGAGGATGCTGCCAGCGCACGAGGGCTTCAAGGCCGGCAATCGTCGAACCATCCTGATTGAAGATGGGCTGGAACCAGACAGTCAGCACCTCTTCAACCAGGGCCTTCGAGAGATCACGACCGCTGTCGCGCCGCATGTCGCGTTGTGCCCGCAGGTTCGCGTCGAACATCCGGTAACTGTTACGACCCGCGCTCTTTGCCGAGTACAGCGCCTCGTCGGCGCAACTCAGCATCTGGGTGATACTGGTCGTGTGCGCAGACTGGATGCCGATACTGACCCCAAGACGCCCGATCTCGACTGTCCCGAACGGCACGGCGACCGCCTCGATCAAGCGTTCGGCGACGACCGATGGCTCCAACCCGGACTGCTGCGGGTCGTAGAGGAGGGCGAACTCATCGCCGCCGAGCCGAGCGGCGGTAGCGTCTGGTGGAAGGCTGTCGCGCAGGCGACGCCCGACCTCGATCAAAACACGGTCGCCCATCTGGTGACCGTAGATATCGTTGACCGTCTTGAAGCCGTCGAGATCCAGAAGCAGTAGGCAGCGGGTTTCTCCCGGATCGCACGGCTGCGCCTCGGCCGCGTGCGCGAAGCCGGCTCGGTTCAATAGCCCCGTGAGATCGTCGTGCGTCGCGCGGCGGCGCATCTCTTCAGCCAATGCGGCCTCACCCGCGTGTGCTGCGGCGGCCGCGCGCGCAGCCGCACTCGCCTCGTGTTTCGACCGACTCGCTCTGCGGAAGACTTTCTCGCTCTCAATCGCGCTTCGGGCGAGGGCGAGCAGGTACAGGAGCACGGTACCAGCGAGGCAATCATTCTCCAGTCCGCCGGCATAAACCAGGCATGCCGCTGTCGACAGCAGTGGCAGTGTGATGAAGCAGAGTGGAACGCGCGCGAAGGCTATGCCGTGTGTGACGGATCCTGCCGTGATGCCACACGTGACCACAAGGTAGAACGTCGTCGACGCCGATGTGAGACCCTCGCACAAGGTCGGCACGAAGGCCCAAACAAGACCGGATGCGAAGGCCGCGAAGCTCGCGAGCCGCAGTTGCCGCTCGATCTCTCGTTCGTGGGCTACCGCCTGTTCCGGCGACGTGTCGATGGTGAGTAACAGCCCTCCGAGCGGCGCCTTGCACAGTCCTGCGCGCGCGAGGTTGATGCTCAAGGAGATCGCAAACCAAGTGGCGCCCGCGCGGCCCAAACCTGCGTAGAAAGCGACGAGGGTTCCGGTGAGACCGAGGAGGATGTTGACCGGGATCGCGATGAAGACGCTCCGGCGGACAGCCTCTAGCTGATCGCGACGGATAAGTCGGGTCAGATCCCGAACCGAGAGCTCGGAAGCTCTAACATCCCGCTGCAACCCGTTCATTGCTTCGTTCATCCTCGACGGCCGCGAACTTGCGTGCAATTTGGTAATAGGCGGTAAACCGGCTTACTCAGGCGGCCAAAACACATTGTGACTGGCGCTTTGGAGGGTGTTGCCGCGCAGGACGGCTGTCGGCTGGCATTGTCCCGAACGCGGTCTCGAACGAGCACTCGACGTCGGTGCAGGTGTAGGGCTCACAGGTGGGTTGGGGCCTTTCAAACGGTCGAGCTTCGAACCCGGTGGCACGGCCAGGAATTGCATCAGCGATCGCGCCGACATCGTCCGGATGGATCTCACGCGGCTACCCGCCCCTGCCACCGGTGAGTCACGGCTTTCCCTGGACGCTCATCGGGTCGGAGCGTTCTGGTCTCGGCCCGATCCCTTCATTACGCTCGCTTCGGCGATAGCGCTGAGGTCGAGGACGATGCCGACGAAGACGATGGTCAAGCTCCTGGCGTGGCTCACTGTCACCCTGGCGTCGTGGCCAAGCCACGCGGACGAAGGGCTCACCGTGCTGATGTCGGGCGGGTTCGCGCTGGCCTATCGAGCGGTTCTGCCGGATTTCGAGCGCGACACCGGCATCTCCGTCACAACGCTGTCCGGCGCGTCTCAGGGTACGGGGCCGCAGACGGTGAAGTCCCAGCTCGAACGCGGTGTGGAGGCCGATGTCGTCATCCTCTCGGAGAACGGCCTGGACGAGCTGGTCGCAATGGGGCGCATCACCCAAGGATCAGCCGTGGGGTTAGCCAGCGCGCCCCTCGGCGCAGCGGTGCGCCAGGGCAACCCAAAACCCGATATCGCTACCGTCGACGCCGTGAAGCGCGCCTTGCTCGGCGCCCGCCTGCTCGTGATGCCCGGGAGCACCAGCGGTCTTTTCATGAAGACCGTGGTGCTTCCGAAGCTGGCGATCGCCGATCGGGTCTC
>NZ_JAKSXX010000263.1 GCF_022829385.1 Methylobacterium sp. J-070
CGCAGGAGCGCGGCTGCTCTACCTTCCGTCCTACAGCCCTGATTTCAACCCGATTGAGCAGGCCTTCGCAAAGCTGAAGGCGCTGCTACGCAGCGCGGCAGCCCGCACAATCCCGGATCTCTGGGCGGCGATCCGCCAAGCCTTCACGTGCTTCACTCCGCAGGAGTGCCGCAACTACCTTGCCGCAGCTGGCTACGAGGATGACTTGGCCGTCGCTACCTGACCGGGAACAGCTCTAAGCAAGCCGGAGAACCTGTCGAACTGGGAGGCCGGCCAAGTGCGCGGGCGGGCGCGACAGACCCGGCGGCCCGAGGAGCTAGCCCGAGAGCTCGCCCTAGTGATAGCCGCCGTGCGGGCCGAGGGCGCGGTCCCGCTGCGCCAGATCGCAGCGGCGCTGAACGCGCGGGGCATCCCGGCCGCTCGGGGTGGGGCGTGGACGGCTACACAGGTGCGGCGCGTCTCGTAACGAATGTTTGGACCTAGACCGTGGCAGAGCCGTACTTTCACATAGGTTAGTTCAAGCTCAGTTTAGCACCCTCTTTCAACAATGTGAGGCTTACAAAAACAGGAACATCTCCAGATGCCGATAGTTTATTGGGCAGGATCCTGTCTGGGATCTACTTACAAACAAAAGTTGGGTTTTGAGATGAACGTTAGAAATTTATGCGCTCCTTTGATCGCTGCAGCTCTGCTTACCGGCGGCGCTAGCTTTGCTCTCGCCCAGGGCGGAGCAGCCGGCGGCGGTGCAAGTGGTGCCGGAACTGGCATGAGCGGCGGTTCCACAGGAACAGGCGGCTCGATGGGTGCAGGTAGTGGATCTGGCACCGGCATGAGCACCGGCGGTCAGATGAACAACGGGAGCGGCACGGGGGACCGCATGGGTGCGGGCAACTCTGGATCGATGAGCACCGGCTCGACCGGAACGTCTGGTTCGATGGGTAAGGGAACCGGCAGCTCGTCCGGCAGCATGGGTCGCTAATCACTCATTTCGCCCCGTCACCCGCGAGAAGCGGGTGGCGGGTCAATCGGTATAAACCTCGTGTGGCTGCAATCTGCCCACCGAGGTTTCAGGTGGCCGAGCACCAGAACATCAAGATCTTCGGCGAAGTCTTGCAACGCCTGGATAGCGGTACAATCCCGGACACAGGTTGAGCCCTCATGGGTCTCCAGGGTGACGGCGGCGGTCAGCGCCGTCTGCCGGACCGGCTTGATACCGGCGGCGAAGGCGACTTCCTCGCGAACAGTAGCGTTACGCATTTAATCACTCCAACTGTCATTTGACCGGATGGGCATCAAATAAAGGTGCAAGAAATTAACCCGACATTTTCGAATCGGGGAATTTTTACAATGCAAGAAATGTTAATTTCGGCAGACTTCTGGACCGAGCTTGAGCGTAAGGTGTCGTCCAAAGTAGACGAGGCTCTTAACACAGATGAGGTTCCGCACGGGTTGCTAATCTCATATCTGCGCGATTTAGAGGTCATGGCGCGGACTGCCTGCGATAGCCGACAGACTGTCCAGATCATCGCCTCTGGTCGAAGAGTTCTCGGGGATCGAACCCAAGTTGGGCCGCAGGACGGGCCGTTCACATACGCCGTCGCGTGAGCGGATTGGATCTCGGGGCGCCTCAACTGCCAGAGCCCAGATCGGGGAAAAAAATGTTCTACGACGAGATGGGCCGGTTGGCCGATGAAGCACTTCGGTTGAACGCGAGAATGGTCCAGAACGCCATGCTGCTTACGGTGGCGATGAACTACGCCTGGACCGCAAGTCAGTACCGCGAACCTCGGCGAACGAGAAGCGAGATCAAGGCTCACGTGAAGCGGCAAGCGCGAACGAGGCGACCTAAGCGTCGCGGTGTGCCAACAGAGGTCGCGGCCCGAGGTCTGCGCATCCTGTAGAGGGATGTTGCGGTACTCGCTGGACGTCATCGGGCTTGCTGCACCGGCTTGATGCCAAAATTTCCCACTCGCGGGCGCGCTCGCGCGAGGCGGTCATGGCTGGCGCTCATCTCGGCCTCGAACGCTTCCATCTCCTCGTCGGTGAAGGCGACGGCGCTGCACCACTGGTAGTGGACCGGGAGCGGCATGCCATAGGACGGGACCCGATAGGCCCCGAGGGCATCGCGCCGTATCTCGCCGCCCGCATCGACGATCAGCCCAGCGTCGAGGAGCGCCTTCAACGTCTTCGGCGAACAAGACGGGGGCTCGCCGCAACCAACCCGATCGAGGGCGCGGCGCTCGGCCGACGTGCGGCCGCGATGGGGCAGGCGATCAGGATCGGATTTGCAGGGCATGATGGCTCCTCAGGCTGCGGGGCGGTTTAGGGCGGCGTAGCTCGCTAGGACGTGGCGGCGATCGAGACCGGCGAGGCGGTCGAGAGCATCGATCGCAGCGGGGA
>NZ_JAKSXX010000269.1 GCF_022829385.1 Methylobacterium sp. J-070
GTGCCGTCTGCACCTCGATCTGGCGCAGCTTCAGCACCACCTGCTCCGCGCTCGTCTTCTGACCTCGCCGCATGTCCGACTCCTTCGATCCTGGCTGATCCTCTCAATCAGCCCGGTCCAAAGCCAGCCGGTCAGGTCACCCAAACTCGCCGCGCTGATGGACGAGGCCGAGCCGGACGTGCTGGCCTACATGGGCTTCCCGGCCGCACACCGGGTCAAGCTCCACAGCACGAACCCGCTGGAGCGCCTCAACAGCGAGATCAAGCGCCGGACCGAGGTGGTCGGCATCTTCCCCAACGAGGCGGCCATCACCCGCCTTGTGGGCGCGATCCTGCTCGAACAGAACGACGAATGGGCCGTCCAGCGAGCCCGTTACATCACTCTGGAAAGCATCGCCCCCATCAGCGATGATCCTCTCGTCAGCCTGCCCACCCTGGCAGCCTGATCCTCCCGGCCCAAGCCGGTGATCGTGGTGGCTCTCAGCGAGCTACACCACGCCAGGGGACACGACCCTCGCCCGAGCCGGCGAGCGGGATGAAGCGAAAACGCGGAACGTCGGCTGTCTCCGACAAACCCCACCGAGGACGGGACCAAGATTTTGCGGCGAGCCCGGCGGCCCCCGCGATCTCCCGAAAAGGACGGCGATCCTCGCCTTTCACCCGTACCCACTCCTTCACCAATCCCAGAAGACCGAGACCGTAAGATGAGACACCACCGATTTTGCGCCTATGGCGGTGCGCCGTTGCGGCTAGGGGAAGCCAACTCCCGGCCAGCGGAGCCGCCTCGTCGGCCTCCTCCAACGCCGGGGGATGGTCGATGGCGAGGATCGGTGGGCGAGCTGCAGGATCTGTTCGCGGACCTGCGCGGGGCCGTGCGCCAGGAGCGCGTGATCAACGCGGCCGTGGTCGATGTGGAGCCGGGCGAGCACGGCGATGCCTTCCTCATCCTTGGCGAGCGCCACGCGACCGCCGGTGAGCCGCTGCGGCTGAAGGCGCGGCTACGGGCCGGCGGGTCGGCTTCGGCGGAGACCTTGTTGAACCGCGAGGTGGTGATCCAGATCCGCACTGGCCTGCGCTACGGCTTCGGTCGTGACCCCCGCGTCCGGGCCGAGATCGTCGAGGTCCTGGACATCGCCGCAGAGCCGATCGAGGCGATCCTCGGCCGCGATGAGACGCTCCGGCAGATCCGGGCCGACCGTCTGCCGCACGGGCCCACAACCTGGCACGAACCGCAGAACCTGCGTCGCGTGGTAATGATCGCCTCCGAGCGCGGCGAGGCCTTCGGTGACGTCCAACGCGTACTCTCCCCCTTCGTGCAGGGTGGTGCGTTGGATATCATCTTCGTGCCCGCGATCTTCGAGGGTCCCTCTGCGGAGCGCTCCCTGACCGAGGCCTGCGTCAAGGCCGAGGCGGCGTGCGCTGGTTATGACGCGCAGTCGGTCACCCTCTTGGTGCGCGGAGGTGGCCCGCAGGCAGCCTTCGCCCCGCTCGACGCAGCCGGGGTCGTGCACGCGGCCCTGCAGCTCCCGAACCTCGTGGTGGGCGTCGGGCACGCGGCCACACCAGAGACCGCGCTGGACGTCATCGCCGCCCGCTCGGTCGCCACGCCGACGGCTGCGGCGGTTCTGGTGCGGGATCTCTTGGAGACCTGCGCCGAGCGGGCCGCGCGCGCGCTCGCCGAGCTTGACGCCGCGATCGAGGAGCAGATCGAGGTTCCGGCCCGGAGCCTGCTCGCCCTGGTCGGGCGCGAGTTCGACGCGGCCGTGGATCTCTGCCTCCTCGAAGCCGAGAGCCGCCTCGCCGAGGTCGGGCGTGGCCTTGAGGCAGGCCTAATGAGCACGGTTGCCGCGCTCTCTCCGGCTGCCCCCGGGCCAAGGGCGATCGTAGAGCCGGGCCCCGTACTTGCTCACGCCACTACGGACTCAGAGGTGCATCCGACGCTGTTCGAGGAGACGCCGGAGGGTCCGGCGTTCGTCACCACCGCCGCGGCGGTGCACCCGGATGCCCTCCTCACGATCCTGCTCCCGGACGGGTCCGTCACCGTCCGGGTCGAGTACGTCCTCGTCATCCGCCCCGCTTCAACCTGAAGGACACTATGATCATGACCACCGACGCACAGCCCACACCGTTTCTCGACGCCCTGCGGCGGATCGAGGAGCTGACGAAGCGCATCCACCAGGGCGGGCTCGCGCACTTCGACAGCCTCGAAGCCGAGATGACCGAGATCCGCGAGATCCGGAGCGCCTTGGCGCAGCGCATCGCAGGGGTCCGCCGAGCGCGCGGCTGACGCTGCCCGTTTCACCCTGAAACGAGGAGAACCTGTACTGATCCCGCGACCGTGATGGAGCGGCCGCGCCGAAGAGGCCGGAGCCGCACGCCATCACGTGTGAGCACGCAGACAAACCCCAGCCGTGTGTCGGCCTGCCAAAGTACCTCGATCCACCGCGGATAGGGAGTAGAGGAGTTACAGGGAGGCTACCCGGAAGGAATGCCTCCAACTTTGCGGACCTGCGGCTCAATCACCGCGTTAGGCGAAATGCGCGCGGATTTTCCATGACCCTTTCGGATCCCACCCGCTTAGCCCTCACGGAAGCTGCCCTCGCATCTGCGGATCGGCTCTGGCGTGATGAGATGCACCGCATCTATGGGCCGGACGGGGTACTAACTTACGGATATGCGCCAGAAGGGCAGGGTGGCCTCGGCACGCCGCTGCGGCGAAGCTATGAGGCTCGGCGTGTCGCAGTCGCGCTCTGGCGGCACGAGCGGCACCAAGCGCCGCGGTTGCCCTGATCCGGCATTCGAATTGCCGAGCTGGTACCTGTCAAAAGCCCGCGAGGATGCGATGGCCGAGACCGATAAACCCAAGGGTGTAAGTGTCGTGCCACCGACCGTGCCGATCCGGAACGTCAACGTGCCGGATCCAACGACTGGCAGCGAGCCCGAGAGCAAGGACCCGGTCGAGGGTGCTACTGGCCATGAGGTTTTCGAAAAGGCCAAGGCAGAGTCAGAGCAAAGGAAGTGATTGCGACGGCTCGGCCGCTGACGCTCACCGCAGACCACCTCCTGGCGCCCACGACTGCCCCACTCCCCCGGGGCGGGTTCTAGCCTGGTCCGACAGGCTCCGATACGAGGCTGCACCCCTGATG
>NZ_JAKSXX010000271.1 GCF_022829385.1 Methylobacterium sp. J-070
CCCAAAACCCGATATCGCTACCGTCGACGCCGTGAAGCGCGCCTTGCTCGGCGCCCGCCTGCTCGTGATGCCCGGGAGCACCAGCGGTCTTTTCATGAAGACCGTGGTGCTTCCGAAGCTGGCGATCGCCGATCGGGTCTCGTCGAAGCTGTTACCCCGGGGGATGGACGCCACACGGATGCTCGCCGCAGGAGAGGCGGACTTGGCCATTGGACCCCTGAGTGAGCTCGTCGATCAGCCGGGAGTGGCGCTCGTCGGACCTCTTCCTGCGGAAGTCCAGTTGGTCCAGGTGTTCACGGGCGCGATCGTCTCCACGTCGCGGCACGCTGCGGAGGGCAAGCGGCTGATCGACTTTCTCGCATCCGACCGCGCCGCCGCGGCCATCAAAGCGGCAGGCATGGAGCCTGGTGGCGAGCTTCACGTCCGATAGAAGGCGCACTGCGGAGCGGAGGATCTCGCGCGGTAGGCGGTCACAAATCAGCTCGACATCAGCCTAAGCCTTATCAAGGGAGCGAAGGTCCAGACTTCACTCCGGCTCGATAAAGTGCGGCACGAGTTGCGCGGTGTCACCCGAGATCAGTCCGGCGCTCTCGCGCAGGATGATGCCGGCCGGCTCGTCGCCGACCACCCAGGATCCGATCACGACGCGTCGACCGTCGAACGCAGCTATGGGCGCGAGCGCCTGACGAACGAAGCCGTTGCCGGCGTAGGGACCCTCCTCGGTCGCGGCGACCTGGCCGTCGGCGAAGATGGTCACGTTGGCACCCTCGCGGCCCAGCAAAGGCTTGCGGGCGAAGCTTCGGCCCAGCTCGAACTTGCGGGGGTCATCCTCGAAGTAGGCCGGTAGCAAGTTCGGATGGCCCGGATGGCGCTCCCAGAGCAGGGGGAGGATGCCCTTGTTGCTCAGCACCATCTTCCATGCCGGCTCTACGAAGGCGGTGCCGCTGGCGGCGATCGCCGACCCGAAGCCGTCGCGCAGCAGCCATTCCCACGGGTAGAGCTTGAACAGGAGCCGCACCGCTTCGCCGCTCCGGTCGATGAACGCCGGGCGGCCACCCTCTTGGCGCAGGCCGATGTCGGCCACATCGATGAGGCGCGCGCTCAGGCCGGCCTGGGCGGCGCAGTCCGCGAGGTAGGCGATCGTACCGCGATCCTCAGGGAACTCGGTCATGCAGGCGAGGTGGAGCGTATTACCGCCCCTGGTCCGGATCTCGACGAGGCGCGCGAGAAGGCGCTCGTGGACCGAGTTGAACTGGTCGGCGCCCACCGGCAGCGCGCCGCTCGCCTGAAGGTCTTCCAGCCAGCGCCACTGGAACACCGCCGTTTCGAGCAGGGCTGTCGGCGTGTCGGCGTTGTACTCTAGGAGCTTCGCCGGCCCGGTGCCGTCGTAGGCCAGATCGAAGCGGCCGTAGAGGTGCGGGTCGCGGGACCGGTGGCTGCGCGTCACGAGGTTGTGGGTCCAATCCGGGATGCCGAGCCGCCGCATCAACGCCGGGCTCCCGGCGATCTCGGCGGCGAGCTCGAGGCAGAGCTTGTGCAGTTCAGCCGTCGGCGCCTCCAGGTCCTCCTCGATCTGCGCGAGGGTGAAAGCGTAGGCAGCATCCTCGCACCAGACGGTGTGACCGTCGTCGCTGGTGTGGAAGTCGTAGCCGACCTCCGCGGCGACCTCGCGCCAATCTCCGCGTGGGTTCAGGGTGCGGCGGCGCATCACCCACCCGCGCCGTGGGCCGCCGCCGCACGGCCCGATCCGCCGAAGCCGCCAAACGTCGTGGTGCCCGAAGGCGCGCGCGCTCCGGAGCCGCCGGACGATGCGCCCCCATGGAAGAACCCGAAGAACCCACCATTGCCGCCGGACGACGAGGTCGCGATGCTCCTGCCCGTGGGATCCTGGGCGAGCGATCGCGCGTCGCCGCAACCGGGCGAGGCGGAGCCCCCGCCACGGTCGCAGCCCGGTAGGGCCGGGTTTTCCACCACCTGTTTCGGTGCGAGGCTGGGCGGGGCGGCCCGGCTGAACTGCTAGCCGGCGAGTGCCGTCGAGCCCAGCAGCACGAGGGTGACCTGATGCGATCGCTTCATGGCCAGCCCTTTGCTCTCGCCCGATGGCGTCGGACGCGGCGACGGAACAGCGCGACGGCCGAAGATCGGGCGAACACCGCGCCGTAGCATTGGGGATCCCTCTAGTTGCGATGCAGGTTTTACCGAAGTGGCGGTTACTTTCTTGTGCTGAATGCGATCCCGGCGTCGAAAAACACGTCGCCGTCGGCTGCGAGTGAACAACCGACCGTCACCGGATCGGTGTTGTGTTTGGTGAGCGAGCTAAGTGCTGCTCAGGGTATCATCGGGGAAGCGGTCGTCGGCCACCGTTCGACGTCGACATAGGTCCAGGGCTAACAGGGCGCGTCGAGACCTTCCGGGTGGGTGAGCATCGAGTTCATTGGCGCGGCTGACATAGCCTCGGGTCGTTCCGAGCTTGTTCCAGGATCGCAGAGCGTTGTTGCAATGCCGCCACGCCGGTGGATCGTCGTTGTCAGATCGATCGGCGTTGGAGTTCAAAAAGGAGGGCGCTAAAGCCCGCACAATGTTCGATGACACAGCTGCTCAGCGCTATCTCGCGGGCTTGAACCCGGTCGCCCTGGGGTCAGTGCGCTGACTCATCTATGACGACGCCCGGCAATGGGTTTCGGTCGTGGACGGCGAAATCGCCCCGCTGCGACAAGACTGTGAGCATGTCGTAAGGGCCTCGAGGGACGGGGACGCCAGAACATCATACGTCGACGCGATCCGCGAGTTCCTTGCTGAAGGGACTGATTGCACCGCGCAGATTGTCGCCCTCTCCTGCGTTGTTTCAATAAAGAGCATCGGTGATCCGGACGTGGTCTTCGCTCAAATACAGTCTGGCGTCATGGCAACGCTGGTCTACGCCGAGGATCTAGTCGTACGGCCAGTCGTCGGATGACTGGATCCTGTGCGGTCGCAGAACGGAATGCCGTATCCAAAGCGGACCCAGACAATTCGAGCGTTCGTTGATAGGGGCCAGCCGCCGTTTACGTGCATTCTATGGAGGAAGCTGAGGACACTTTCGATGATCGAGCGTCGGGCAGAAGATCGGACGCATCTCAATATCACCGGCCTGATCCTGGTCGACGAGCACCGGACCACGCCGTGCATCATCGCCGACCGCTCCGCCTTCGGCGTCCGGGTGATATCGGTGAGCGCCGAAGATCTGCCGGACACCTTCATCCTTACCTTCGACGACACCGGCGAGGCGCTGGTCTGTCGCGCAGCCTGGCGGCGGGCCGACCAGATTGGTTGTATCGCTGACGCGTTGATCGTCGAGTGGCTCGAAACGTCAAACTCGTTTCGGACACCGGCCTGGGCCTAAGCGAACGCCCTCCTCAGCAGCTTGGTCGCTGGGCAGGCACCAAAAGCCCTCCTGGGTTCGAGCCCACATCGTGAACCGGTCGCGGCAGTTCGCAACCATCGTCAGCATGGTCTCCGCAGGGCGGGGGGTCGCACTTGTCCCGGAGCCGGTCCAGAGGCTGCAACTTCCCGGGATCACTTATGTCCCGCTTGCAGCGACTCGGCATCGCTCGGAGGTGGCGATCGCCTACCGTTCGAACGGCCTCAACCCGGCCACGGTGCGCCTCATCGACCTAAGCACAACGATGCTTCCCGACCAAGATCAGTAGAAAATAGCTGAAGCCAGTTCAGGGACCCGATAAGTCCCATTCGACGACAATGGATAAGCAGGTTCACGTGCGCATCGCCGAAGTCGCGGCCAATTTGGCTCTTATAGGATCAGAGTTCGGGGCGCTACTATTTATCATCCCATCTTGCCTAAATTTATTGGCGCTCGTTCTGACATCCGTTTTGGGGACTGCAACCACAGCGCCAACTACGAGCGCGACTGGTGTATCCCTGCCGGAGCAGTGGCGCAACATACGTCCGCTTGCGGGAACCGCGTGGCCGCGCGTGAACGGCTGCGTCGGGTCGGAAGCCGCGCGTCTGCTTTTTCGGCAAAGCCGCTCCGGAGCAGACCGGCGGCTTTCGGCCAGACTACGTCACGCCGCATCGCCATCGCGCGCAAAACCGGCCGTTCGGCTTTGCGCCCATTACCGCCGCTCTGCCGCCTATTATGGCGGCTCCGAAGCGGACATACGATCCGACCACAAATGGGCAACCCAGGAACGCTGGCTGCAAGCGCGGCGCCAAGCAAGCGCTTAAACTACATTGGGTCTCAGTGCAGTTTGGAACCGCATCATGTCACGCGCCATCGACGCTCTGAGAACGCAGCCAGCGCCCGATCGCCTCGATCACATGAGCCTGCTCGGAACCGGTCAATTCCCGCCCCGTCGGTATGGCGTACCACTTGGCTAAACAGCCACGGCAGCACGTCGCTGTCGCATGCTGCGCCGTGAAGACCGGATGACCACGAAAGGGCGTCTGCTTGCCGTCATTCGTCGGCTCGGCAGGCGCGATGCGCCGTTTGACGAAGTCCCGTGCATGCTCGAGAACCGTCGAGAGACCCTTGTTGCGCAGGTAGATCTGGTCGGCGGCCGCCAGCCGAAATCGCTGACGGAATGCGGATTGCGGCAGGCGATCGAAAACGTCTTCAAGCGCTCGCATGCACATCTACACTCGTTCAACCGCCGCGCATCTGACTGGCACGGCTCATCAGCCTCCGCAGCAACCGATGCGCACACCAGAGTCTATCATGATTGGCACCGCGGGCTGGAGCCTGGCGAAAGCCTACGCGCCTCACTTCCCGCGAGACGGCAGCCATCTGGAGCGGTACGCGCAGCGTTTCTCCGCCGTAGAGATCAACACGTCCTTCTACCGGCCGCATCGCGTTGCGACCTACGAGAAATGGGCTGCTGCGGTACCAGCCGGATTCCGGTTCGCTGTGAAGGTGCCTCGGGCAATTACGCATGAGCGGCGCCTGTTCGATGTGGACGAAGTCCTGGCCCGTTTCTTGGTTGAGGTGGCGGGCCTCGGACCGAAGCTCGGGCCGCTGCTGCTTCAGCTTCCGCCAAGTCTAGCGTTCGACAGGGCGTCAGCCGAGCGGTTCCTGGCGATTTTCAGGCGGAGATTCGCAGGCGACATCGTCTGTGAACCACGACACGCGACTTGGTTTACGCAGGACGTCGATAAAGTCCTTTGCGAACTTGCTATTACCCAGGTCGCTGCCGATCCCGCGCCTGTCCCGGATGCAGGCAGGCCTGGCGGTTCGCTGGATCTCGCCTATTACCGGCTCCATGGCTCTCCAAGCATGTACCGTTCAGCATATGAGCCGCCTGTTCTCACCCGAATCGCCAAGCGCCTGCACCAGACGGAAGTCCAAGGAGGTCGGGCGTGGTGTATCTTCGACAACACCGCAGAATTTGCGGCCATTGGGAATGCTCTGGAGATACTTACGCTCTGTAAATCGGGCAAGCATCACGACCAGTCATCCTTGAATGGTGAGGGCGGCACATCAGAGCCTGTATAGGTGCCTTCATCGAGGGACGATTGCCGCACCGCCAACATCGTTGTGTGAGCGCAAAAAGATACTCTATCGACTATTCGGCGGTTTCTCATCACCGGTGAGGCGCACTAGCACAGCTTCATCTCTGCTAAATTTGCGTTTCGCGGCTCTCCGTCCGAATTTATCCTAGTTTGGTGTCTATTAACAACGATCCTGTTCTCAGGATACGACAGGAGCTGACTTTGTGTCCAGATGCGGACCTTCGGCTTTGCGCCCATCTCGCCACTAAGCCGACATGGTGCGCTTCTCCAAACCGTCCGTCGAACTGGTGCGCCTGACCGTCCGCTTTGCCAGCAGGACACGGTTAGGCCGCCGTCTCGAACGCTGCTGGGGAGCCGTGCAGGGCTAAGTACCTGCCGTTCGAGCCGGATGCCGCGCACCTGTTCTTCCAGCTCGTCAGTCGCCGCTACGAGCGCGGCGCGATGCTGGTGACCTCGAACCGGGCGGTGGGCGAGTGGGGCAGCGTGTTCGGGGACGCGGTGGTAGCCACCGCCATCCTCGACCGGCTGCTTCACCACAGCCACGTCGTCACCATCCGCGGTGACAGCTACCGGCTTCGTGAGAAGCGTCGCAGCGGCCTCCTGCAAAAGGCGGCTGCGGTCCCCCAACCCACGCCCGTCTAGGCGAGGAAACAGGCATGGGGGTCAGATCCTCGTGACGCGAAGGGGGCAATTCCGGTTACGCTTGAAAAGGGCAGCCCTGCATTGAGCGCCTCTTCCACGAGGCGGGGACGGGGTCAGGAGCGGTACCGCCCCACCTCAAGGCCCTTGAGCGGTACGCCGGTCCTGAACCGATCATACTTGCGGCCGAGGATGTCGAGCGCGGGACCTGTTGAAGCCACGACAAGCGGGCGATCGATCTCGCTGGCAATG
>NZ_JAKSXX010000285.1 GCF_022829385.1 Methylobacterium sp. J-070
CGGCAACGACAGCTTCCGCACCGGCTACGCCGTCGGCGGCGGCATCGAGTACGCCCTGCCCACCGACTCGTTCCTGAACTTCTTCCGCTCCTCGGCCGTCACGCTCAAGGTCGAAGGCCTGTACGTCAACCTCGACCGCAACACCCGCAACCAAGGCGCGTTCGTCATCAACGCCGCCAACAACTTCCCCGTCGTCTACAGCGGCATCGGACGCCGCTCCGACGAGTTCGCCGTCGTCCGCGCGGGCCTGAACTACAAGTTCGGCTCGTACTAAGGGCTTCGGGACGGCCCCTGGGGACGGACGGTCCGGCGCGCCTCGGCGCCCGAACCTGCCGTCCCCGAGGGCCCACGATCGCGACGCCGGTCCACGGTCAGGAGGGGCCGCTTCCGAGAGGAGGCGGCCCCTCTTGTCGTTGCACCGTCCGACACGGACCTGCCTTCGAGGCGGCGGCCCGGCCCCCGGCAGGATTCTGGCGGGCCTCCGGTCCGCCCGGGATCCGCGCGTCCTCCGGATCCGACGCGTCCGCGCCGCCGGGACGGCGCCCCGCAGGACGTCGTCCGGGTCCAGGGCTCCGGCTCCCGATCGGCGCCGGAGCCGTCAACCGGTCTCAGGCGGTCGACGGGCGCGGCGCGCCCTGGTCCGGCCGGGCGGTCCGGCCGGGCACGAGCGACAGGCCGGCCGAGAGCAGGGCGAACACCACCAGGGGCAGGAGGCTCAGGGTGAAGCTGCCGGTCCCGTCCTTGATGGCGCCGATCAGGTAGGGGCCGAGGAAGCCGCCGAGGTTCCCGACCGCGTTGATCGCCGCGATGCTCGCCGCCGCCGTGGCGGGGGGCATCGCCTCGGTGGCGAGCGCCCAGAACGGGCCCTTCAGCATGTAGACGCCCACCGCCGCCACCGTCAGCGCCGCCACCACCGGGCCGAGCCCCGTGAGCACCGTGCCGCCCGCGAGCCCCAGCGCCAGGACCAGGAACGAGAGCGCCAGGTGCCAGCGCCGCTCGGCGGTCTTGTCGCTGTGCCGGCCCCAGAGGATCATGGCCACCGACGCGAAGCCGTAGGGGATGCTGTTCAGGAGGCCGGTCTCGAAATTGCCGAGGCCGAAGCTCTTGACGATCTGCGGCGTCCAGAAGGAGAGCCCGTAGCTGCTCGCGGTCGATCCGAAATAGATGGCCGCGAAGAGGGCGAGCCGCCGGTCGCGCAGCACCTCCCACAGCGGCGGCTTCGCCGCCTGGCCGCGCCGGGTGTTGCGGGTCGCCTCGGCCTGGAGCTGCCGCTCCAGCCAGTCCCGCTCGGCCGCCGGTAGCCAGGCCGCATCCCGCGGGCCGTTCGGCAGCAACCACAGGACCGCCCCGGCCATCAGCACCGCCGGCAGGCCCTCGATGATGAACAGCCACTGCCAGCCGCGCAGCCCCCAGCCGCTCAGGCCGAGCAGCGCGCCCGAGACCGGCGAGCCGAGGAAGGACGAGATCGGGATCGAGATCATGAAGATCCCGATGATCCGCGCCCGGTAGGCCGAGGGGAACCAGTAGGTCAGGTAGAGGATCACGCCCGGGAAGAAGCCGGCCTCGGCGACGCCCAGGAGGAAGCGCAGGCCGACGAACGACCAGGGCCCCTGCACGAGGGCCATGGCGGCGGAGATCAGCCCCCAGGTCGCCATGATCCTGGCGATCCAGAGCCGCGCCCCGAAGCGCTCCAGCATCAGGTTGCTGGGGATCTCCATCAGGAAGTAGCCGAGGAAGAAGATCCCCGCGCCCCAGCCGAACACCGTGGCCGACAGGCCGACATCGTGGTTCATCTGGATCGCCGCGAAGCCGACGTTCACCCGGTCCAGGAAGGAGACGAAGTAGGCCAGGATCAGGAACGGCACGAGCCGCCACCCGATCCGGCGCATCGCCGAGCGTTCGAGCGCGGTATCGTCCGGGTAGACTGTCGTCGGACCTGTCATCGGGCGTATCCTCGCGGGCCGGTCGGCTCTGGCGGCGACCTGTGCCGGACCTGCTTAACCCGTTCGCGACACGGCTGGGAAGCGCTCACAGCGGCGTGAGCAGTCGGATCTGTTGAAGGCGACGGTGTATTCGTACTGCGGGAGATCGTTCACGACCGCTAAATCGCAGCCGTTTCGGTGCTGATTGCGCGCGAGAACGGCCTGAAGAGCTTGGTCTGATGCACGCGCATGGGCCAAACCGAGGCAGGCGTCGGCGGAGATGGTTCGGGCCCGGGAGCCAGGTGTCTCAAGGTGGCTTCCGCGCCTCTCCCTCCCCCGCAGAGGGGGGAGGGAGGGCGCGTGAGAGGTCTGGACCCCCAACCTGGCGACCGGACACTGATCCGGAACCCGATGTGTGGGTCTGCAAGCCGGCAGAGGGGTCAGGAAGCCCGTCGCGAAGCCCGCGCGCAGTCCCCGATCCCGGTCGGCCCCTCCGCCTCAGCCCTTCTTGACGTTCCAGAACACCGGCACGCCGTCGAGGACCCCCGTCAGGGACGGCCTGTAGGAGGTCTGGTTGAAGTACTGCCCGAGCGGCAGGTAGGGCAGGTCGGCGAAGGCCTGCGTCTGCAGGTCGTCCGCCAGCGCCTTGCGTGCGGCGGTGTCGGGGGCGTCGAGCCACTGATCGCGCAGGCGCTCGATTGCCGCGCTCGTCGGCCAGCCGATCGCGGCGCTCTGTCCCGTCCCGCGCAGGAAGGCGCTGACCGCCGGGTTGGCCTGATCGAGCCCCGCCCAGAAGGTGCAGAAGGCGCTCCAGCCGCCCTGGGCGATCGGGTCCTTCTTGGCGCGGCGCTGCACCACCGAGCCCCAGTCCATGACCTGGTAGTCGACGTTGAAGCCGGCGCGGCTCAGCATGTCGGCCGCCACGTCGGCCAGCGCCTTCAGGCTCGGGAAGTCGGAGGCGCCCATCAGCACGATCTTCTCGCCCTTGTAGCCGGCCGCGGCCAGCGCCTTCTTGGCGGCGTCGTAGTCCCGCTTGGCCGTGAGCGCGCCGAGCCCGGCATCGCTGGCCATCGGCAGGCCGGGGCAGAAGAAGCCGGTCGGCACGTGGATCAGCTTGGGATCGGTGCCGGTCACCGCCTGCATGAAGTCGGTCTGGTCGACCACCTTCAGCAGCACCTGCCGGATCGCCGGGTTGTCGAAGGGCGGCTGGAGCTGGTTCATCCGCAGGCAGCCGATCAGGCCGGTCGGGTCGGTGATCCGCGTCGTCAGGCCGCCGAGCGTCGGCACGAGATCGGCCGGCGGCTGCTCCCACCAATCCATCTCGCCGGTCTGCATCGCCGAGGCGGCGGTCGCCTGATCCGGGATGATGGTCCATTCGACCCGATCGACGAAGGCCCGCTTGGGACCGGAGGTCCATTGCGGCGCGCCGCCCTCGCGGGGGACGTAGCCGGCAAAGCGCTCGTAGACGACCTTCGCGCCGACCACCCGCTCGTCCGCCTTGAAGCGGAACGGGCCGCTGCCGACCATCTCGGTCACCTGGGTGAACGGGTCGGTTTTGGAGAGGCGCTCCGGCATGATCGCGCAGATGGAGGAGCCGACCTTGCCCAGCGCGTCCGGCAGGAGCGCGAAGGGCTTCTTCAGGCGGAACTGGATCGTCCGGTCGTCGGGCGCCGTGAGTTCGTCCGTATAGGCCATGAGCGTCTGGCCCATGGCGTCGCGCTTGCCCCAGCGGGCGATGCTCGCCACGCAGTCGCGGGCGAGCACCGGGCTGCCGTCGTGGAAGGTGAGCCCCGGCCGCAGCGTCAGGCGCCAGAGCTTGCCGTCGTCCTCGACCGTGTGGCCGGCGACCATCTGCGGCTGGGCCGCGTAGGTGGCGTCGGTCCCGTAGAGCGTGTCGAACACCGCGAGCCCGTGGTTCCGGGTGACGTAGGCGGTGGTCCAGATCGGATCGAGCACCGTGAGGTCGGCCTGCGGGATGAACTTGAGGGTCCGGGCGGCGGTACCCTGCGCCAGCGCGGGGGCGGCGAGGGCGGCGCCCGAAAGCGCCACGAAAGTCCGTCTGTTCAGCATACCAGCCTATCCACCCGGTGAAGACCGATCATCGTAGCACGCCCCGGGCCATGACCGGCTACCGAGCTTCATCGGCTACCGGGCGTGCCGAGCCGCGTCCGGCCCGGGGGCGGAGCCGCGGCAGGCGGGGCCCGCGGGGGGCGGCTTGCTCGACCCGGGAAAACGGTTTTCGGCCAGCGAAGAGCGCAAATGGCAAGTTTTCGTCAATATAAAGTCTTTATCTGCGGCCATCGGGCTGACGTTCCCGGAGCCGCCCGACGAGGCGTCCCCCGGGCGCGCCGTCGACCTCCGCGAATAGCTGCTGCGTCCCGGTCCCGTGTACGGGCGGGGCATCCCAGGATTGTTGTGATGAATTTCACCGTCTCCGCACGCCTCTCCGCGCGCCGGTTCGCCTATCAGCACGCCTCCGTCCTCAGCGCCCTCGACCAGGGCATGAGCCTGATCGCGGCCGGCATGGCCGATGTGACGATCACGGACGGCAATGGCCGGGCTCGGACGCCCGCGGCGCTGTACCAGTCCCTGTTCGGAACCGGCCGCACCGGGTCGAACCCAGTCCATCCCACCCAGGCGCAGGCGGCCTGACCGGTCCGGACGCCCCGCCCGATCCGATGCAGCAATGCGCCGGTGCCGGGCCGCCGGTCTCGACTGCAGAAAAAATCGGAGAGGAATCGAACGAATACGTGTTCGTCTTCCTAGACATTTTTCGAGATCAGGCTTAGCCTATGTGTGTTCGTGTCGCCGATATGCTGACGCGAATGCTTCCGGAGATCGTTCTACATGAAGCGCCGTAGCGCGCGACCATTCATGGTCGAAGTTAAGGGCGCGCGGACCGCGCGCGCCTCGCTGACCGCCCCCGACCTGCGGGCGCGCCCAGAGAACAGCCTCTGGCAGGAATTGGCCCAGGTCGAGGTGAAGCCGCCGCAACCGGACGTCCCGGCCGCTTCGGCCCCGCGCCCGGAGCGAAAGGAACCGGAGACCCCGGTCCGGCGCGTCCTGCCGAGCCTCGTTCCCATGTTCGAGATCCCGGCCGAGACCGAATCCGAGCCTGACGCCGCTGCGCCCCCCGTGCGGCGGGCCCGGCGCGGACGGCCGCCTGCGGTCGCGCCGAAGCCGGACGCACCGAATCCCGCCCTGCTCGATCCGGCCGTGACGGCTCCGGCCGTGACGGCTCCGGTCGCGGCGAAACCGGCCACGAAGCCGCGTCGCCCGGCCGCGGAGCGCTCCGAACCGGCCGCCGCACCCGCGGTGCCGGTGCCGCCGGCGGAGCCCGGTCAGGGCCCCTCGGCCCGGCCCGGGACCTGGCGCCGGACGAAGGAGCTGCGGCTCGGCGAGCGCTGGAAGCGGCGCCTGCCCCATTTCGCCCGCTGAGCCGATCCTGAGCCGGCCGGTCGCGGGCCGCCGCGCGGTCAGGCGAAGAACGGCCTGAAATTCTCGATCCAGCCGCGCAGCCACGCCTCGCAGGCCTGCTGGGCGGCCCCGGCGTCCTGGCCGTGGCCCCAGATGTCCTCGGCGAGGGGACTCCACCACGTCCAGAGGCGGTTCGAGCCGTCGTACTCGCAGATGGCGACCTGCACGGCCCCGACCCGCCCCACGAAGCGCGGGAGCGGCACGCCGGCCGTCACGTCCTGGGTCCAGGTGATCACGCTCCGGGGCATCCCGTTGGCCATCGTGCCGGACAAGCGAACCGGCGCGAAGGGCTGGGGTCTCGCGTCGCGCCGTCCCGAAAGCCGGCAGCCGCCTGCGGGACGATGCTGGAGAACGTCGCCGCGGCCCGGACGTTCATTCCGCCCTTCGCCGCGGGCTCAGGCGGCCCGCAGCTCCGACAGCGCGCCCGCCGCCAACCGCGAATTGCGGTAGCGCGCGTCCGCGGTGACCTCCCGGTCGATCCAGGGCGGCAGCAGCACCGGCTGGTCCTCCCGTTCGAGCTCGATCTCCGCCAGGATCAGGCCCGAGAGCGTCCCGCCGAACACGTCCACGTCCCAGACGGCACCGGCATGCTCGATCCGGTAGCGGGTCTTCTCGAGCCGCCGGTCCGGCGACACACCGGCCATGAGCGCCTCGCCGTCCTGCGGCGCGATGGCGAACTCGACCTCGTCGCGGCAGGCACCGCGCCGGGGGCTCTTCCATGTGATCAGCGTGCGCTCGCCGGCCCGGCGGATGCGGATCGTGTTGGCGTCGTCCGTATAGAGGTAGCCCTGAACGAAATGCGTCCCCGACCGGCACAGGGCCAGCACGGACGGGTGCGCGATGAACTTGCGCTCGATCTCGACAGGCATGCCGCGACTCGCTGCGGGTGGACCAAAGAGGTTTCGCGGACAAACGCCCGCGACACAAGCGTGGCCGGCCCGCGATGAGCACGGCGTCGCAGACATGGCTCGCCGACCGGCGGGTACGGATGCGGAATCGCCAAATTTAACTATGTAAAGGCGCGAGGAGTTTAACGATTGCAGAATCCTATCCGGCAGAACCGCCGCCTTTCATCCCTGAGGTCGGCCCTGAAAGCGGCATCCAAGCGGACAACCCTGAAGAAGCTGCTTCGGAAGGCTCAGGCCAAACCGCTGAAGCAGGTCGCCGCGCTGCCGTTCCGCATCGGCGCAGACGGCCGGATCGAGGTTCTGCTCATCACCTCGCGTGATACGGGGCGCTGGATCATTCCCAAGGGCTGGCCCATGATCGGTCGCAAGGCCCACCGGGCCGCCGAGCGCGAGGCCTTCGAGGAGGCCGGCCTGAAGGGGCAGATCGCGGCCGATCCGGTCGGCTGGTACCGCTACGACAAGCGCCTCGATCGCGGTCTGGCGCTCCCCTGCAAGGTGCGCGTCTACCCGTTGCGGGTCGAGGTCCAGCACGAGCGCTGGCCGGAGCGGGGGCAGCGCACGCTGCGGTGGTTCCGTCCGGAGGAGGCGGCGCGCCTCGTCCACGAGGACGAGCTCCAGCGCCTGCTCGCGGTCTTCGCGCCGCCGCCGCTCGACGGCCGCGCCTGACCGGCTTCGCATCGATCGGATCCGTCCGACCCGGGTCCCGGACCGTATCGGAGAGCGGCGCGAAGCCCCCGGAGCGAGGAACCCGCCGCCGATCCCGTCGTTGGTCCCGCAGATTGGATCGTTTCTAAGTTCCAAGTCTTCGTTCCGACGCGCGGCGCGGCCTCGAGCCGCCGACCAGGGAGCCTGACCATGAACGCGAAGTGCGAGACCTGCCGGTTCTTCGACGAGCACAAGGGCAATGGCGCCGTGGCGCAGAGCGATGCCGGCCTGTGCCGCTTCAACCCGCCGATCAGCCAGCCCGCCCCCGATTCCAAGGGCCTCTGGCCGGTGGTGGCCGTCCAGGACTGGTGCGGCCACTACACCCCCGAGATGACCGCGGCCGAGTAAGGGACTGCCCCGGCCGACGAGCCGGGGCGTCCCGTACGTGTTCCCCCGGCGGTCCGTTGCCGGGCGAGTGCTTCGGTTGACGCGTCTCTCTTCGTCATACGGGCGGAGCGAGGAGGCCCTAAGCGGCGCGTGTGGCGCCGGCTCATCCCCTTCGCGCAGCCCTCAGGGACGACGGCGCCGAAGCCCTCGTTCGGCGACGGTCCGAGACCGGCCCCCGTCGGAAGGGGCCGGTTCGAACCGGGCGTGCCCGGAGGCGACGGAGCGCCGGCCAAAAAAAGACCGCCCCCGAGGGAGCGGTCCGAAGTCTTGGGAGGAAACGCCCACGCGGGGCAGCAGCACCGCGACACCGTCGCCGTGCTGCACTGCGTCAACCCGCATGGGCCGCCTGGGTTCCTGAACCCGGCTCCACGGCCAGAACCCCGCCTCTCTTTGGGGGGCGGGTGGGGATCGCCCGCAAGCCGGCCGCGACCCGCTGGGTCCGTTCCAGCGTCATGAGGTCCCGCAGCGGCGCCTCGGCGAGGTCGAGCAGCCTGGCGTCGCGCCAGCGCGGCTTGCCGCCGGGCCGGCGACGGAACCAGCGCCCGCGCTCCTCCTCGACGAGCAGGACCAGCTTGCCGGTCCAGGTCCGGCGGAACCAGAAACGTCCGGTCAGGGGCATGTCCGCATCACGGCTAAATATCCGAAGAATGGATACTACAATTTAATCCACGATATGGAACTCACCGGATTAGTTTCGCGAAGAATTTGATTAGATACTGTTAATCGCCGGCAAACCCCTCCGCACGCTCGCGCGGGAGGGCCGGACCCGGCGGGTCGCGCTGCTGCGCCGCCTCGTAGAGCACCTGGGCCAGCTGCTGGGCCGAATAGGGCTTGCGCACGAGGGCGAAGCCGTGGGCGTCGTCGGTGGCCAGGACGTGGCTGTAGCCCGAGGTCAGCACCACCGGCAGGTCGGGGCGGCTCGTCTCCAGCTGCCGGGCGAGGGCGAAGCCGCCCATGCCCGGCATGACCACGTCCGAGAAGACCACGTCGAACCGGTCGGGCGTCCGGTCGAGTTCGCTCAGCGCCTCCTCGGCGGACTTCGTCCAGACCGGGGCGTGGCCGAGATCCTCGAGGATCTGGGTGCAGAACCGCCCGACCCCGAGATTGTCCTCCACGACGAGGATGCACAGGCCGCGTCGCGCCTCCGCCTCCAACCCGCGGTCGCGGCCGGCCTCGGCGGCCTCGGCGGGCGCCTCGACCTGCGGCAGGTACAGGGAGAAGGTGGTGCCGTGGCCAGGAACGCTCGCCACGTCGATGTCGCCGCCCGACTGCTTGGCGAAGCCGATCACCTGGCTGAGGCCGAGGCCCGTGCCCTTGCCGATCTCCTTGGTGGTGAAGAACGGCTCGAAGATCCGCCCCAGATCGGCGGCCGGGATGCCGGCGCCGGTATCGGCGACCCGCACGGCCACGAACGGCCCCGGCGCGCCGGCATGCCCGCGGACCGGCGGCATCGGCCGGTCGCCCTCGAGGCGCAGGGTCAGGGCGCCTTCCCCGTCCATCGCGTCCCGGGCGTTGACCGCCATGTTGATCAGGGCGGTCTCGAACTGGCTCTCGTCCGCGCGCACGTAGCGGGGCGTGTCCGGCAGCTCGATGGCGACGCGGATGCGCGCGCCGGTCACCGAATCCAGCATGTCGGCGATGCTGCGCAGGCGCGCGCAGATGTCGAAGACCTGGGGCTTGAGCGCCTGGCGCCGGGCGAAGGCGAGGAGCTGGCCGGTGAGCTTGGCCGCGCGGTCGACGGTGTCGGAGACCGCGTCGAGGTAACGGCGCCGGCGCTCCTCCGCGAGGTCCGGCCGGCGCAGGAACTCCACGGAGGAGCGGATGATGGTCAGCAGGTTGTTGAAGTCGTGCGCCACACCGCCGGTGAGCTGGCCGATGGCCTCGAGCTTCTGCGACTGGCGCAGGGCCTCCTCGGCCTGGCGCTGCTCGGTGATGTCGCGCCCGAAACCGTAGAACAGGCCGTCCTCCGGGACGACCGTCCAGAGCACCCGGCGCCGGTCGCCCGCGCGGGTCAGGCAGGAGAGTTCCACGTCCTCGATCCGGCGACCCTCGCACAGGGGCCGCAGCGCCGTCTGCGCCGCCGCCCGCTCCGGGGCGGCCACGAAATCCAGGGCGGCCCGGCCCAGAGTCTCGGCCTCCGACCAGCCGAGCGCCCGGCTCCAGGACGGGTTCACCGACTGCACCTGCCCGTCCCGGTCCGAGACGAGCTTCAGCACCGGCGACAGCGTCCAGACCCGGTCGCGGTCGCGGCTCTGGGCGGCGACCTGCGCCTCCAGGCGTTCCGCCCGCGTCTGGAGCAGCGCCTCGATCCGCTTCCGCTCGGAGACGTCCTGCGCGAACACGTAGAACCCGTCGACCCGCCCGTCCGCGTCGCGGCGCGGGAGGTAGCGGGTGTCGGCGGTCCGGATCTCCCGATCCGGGAAGGTCCAGACCCATTCGTGGCGGACCTCGTGTCCGGCGAGCGCCTGCTCGATGGCCGGCCGCCGGGCCTCGAAGGCCTCCGCGCCCAGGAGGTCGCGCACGGTCTGCCCGACCACCTCGGCGGGGGACCGGCCCGTCCAGAGCTCGTAGGCGGCATTGGCGAACTGGTAGACGAGGGTCCTGTCGATGAACGCGATCAGCACCGGCATGGCGTCCGCCACGAAGCGGAGCTCGGCCTCCCGGGCCCGGAGCGCCAGCTCGCCCTGGCGGCGCTCGGTGATGTCGTTGAACAGGATCGCGACGCGGTTCCGCCCCGGCCCGTCGACCCGGTAGGCGTGCACGTCGTACCAGCGGTCGAGGGCCTCGGCCGCCTGTTCGAAGCGGACCGGCTCCCCGGTCAGGGCGACCCGGCCGAAGAGGTCGAACCAGTGCTGCTCGTGGCCGGGCGCAAGGTCCCGCATCCAGCGGCCCACCGCGTCGGTCAGACCGGTCTGCCGCTGGAAGGCCGGATTGACCTCCAGGAAGCGGTAATCGACCGCCCGGTCGCCGTCGGCGAACTTCATCTCGACGAGGCAGAAGCCGGCATCGATGAACTCGAACAGCGCGCGGTAGCGCGCCTGGTTCCGGCGCAGGGCGGCCTCGACGCTCCGGGATTCCAGCTGCGTCATCACCGTCCGGGCGAGCGCCTTGAGGATGAAGAGCTGCTGGTCGCTCAGCCCGCGCGGCACGCGGTCGAGGACGCAGAGCGTCCCGATGGCCCAGCCCTCCGGCGTCACGAGCGGCACGCCCGCGTAGAAGCGCAGGTGCGGGTCGCCCGTCACGAGGGGATTGGCGGCGCTCTCCGGGGACGCCATGAGATCCGGCAGAATCAGGATGCCGTCCTCGCGCAGCGCCTCGGTGCAGAACCCGTAGTCGAGCGGCATCGCCCGCGCCGCGTGGCCGAACGCCGCCTTGATCCACTGCCGGTCGGCGTCGACGAAGTTGATATGCGCCATCGGCGTGCCGCAGGCCTGAGCGGCCATCTCGGCGATTTCGTCGAATTCGCGCTCCGGCGGGGTATCGAGGATCGCGTAGGCGCGCAGAGCGGCGAGCCGCTGAGGGTTCTGGGGCTCGAAACCCGACGGGGTGGGCATTGTCTCGTTCCGCGACACGGGATCGTCATATCCCACGCCTCCGAGCCCCCCAAGTGAGTCCGTGCAACGGCGATCTGTCGGCGTGGCGAACCGTTGGTTTCCGCGACGGTCAGCTCTTGACGGGCCGGACCGGATCCCGCCGCAGCCCGCATTTGCCGCAGGCAGCGGGCTCGGCCGGTCCCGGCGTCAGCCCGGGCCGGTCGCGGGTCGCTCCCCGCGCGGCGTCACGGCCCCATCCCGCGTGCCGGAACGGCGATCCGGGCTCGGTCCCGGCGCCGGCCGGTCCCGGTTTCGCACCGGAGGGCGCGCGCAGTCCGCTGTGGATCGGATCGCCGCGGACGGGAGCCGGCGGGGCCGGTGCGGCGTTGCCGGCTGAAACGGGACGGGTTCGGATCGGGCATGGCCAAGCGCAGGACGAAGGCGGGCGCGCAGCAGGCACTGGAGGAGGCTCCGCTGATGCCCACCGGTGCCCTCGCGGTGGCGCTCCTGGGCCTCGCCGAAGGGCCCGGGCCGGTGGTGCACGTCGCCCGGGATGCCCGCCGCCTGGACGACCTCGCCGCGACCCTCCGGGCCCTCGACCCCGATGCCCGGGTGGCGGTCTATCCCGAATGGGACTGCCTGCCCTTCGACCACGCCTCCCCGTCGCGGGCGACGATGGGGGCCCGGGCGGCGGTGCTGCGCTGGCTGACCGACCGGGACGCCCTGCCGGGCTTCGTGCTGACCACCGCCCCCGCCCTGGTCCAGCGCGTGCCCCCTCCGGAGGCCTGGGCCACGGCCCGGGTGACCCTGCGGGTCGGCGACCCGCTCGACGTCGCCGCGGCGACCGCCGACCTCAAGCGCCTCGGCTACATCCTCGACGAGCGGGTCGACGAGCCCGGCGAGATCGCGGTCCGTGGCCGCACCCTGGAGGTGTTCCCCGCCGCCGCGCCGCGACCCTGCCGGATCGCGCACGCGGACGGCCGCGTCACCGCCATCCGCTCCTACGATCCGATCTCGCAGCGCTCGGTGGCGGAGGCGGACGCCCTCATCGTCGATCCCGCCACCGAGATCGTCCTGGAGCCCGGCTCCGGCCAGAGCTTCGAGCCCTTCACCGGCCAGGAGCACCGCCTGGACCGCTACTACCCGCGCCTCGTCACCCTCCTCGACTACGTGCCGGAGGCGCGCCTCGTGGTCGAGGACGGCACGCAGGCCCGGATCGACGCCTTCTACGAGCAGATGGAGGAGGCGCGGGGGCGGCTGAAGGCGCGCGACGAGCGGGGCCTGGCCGGCGCCGGCCTCTACCTCCCCCCCGAAGCGTGGCACGCCATCGTGGCGGCCCGCGGCCGGATCGCCGCCACCGAGGCGGCCGGGGAGCCCCGCGCCATGCCGTCCTTCGCCCGGGAGCGCCGGCCGGGGACCGCCTTCGCCAAGGTCGTGCGCGAGCGGCTGACGGCCGGCGACGTGGTGGTCCTCGCCGGCGCGGTCCGGCCGCTCCGGCGCCTCGTGCGTCAGGCGGGCAAGATCGCCGAGCGCCCGATCCGCCTGATCGACGCCTGGGCCGACGTGGCCGCGGCGGCCCCGGGCGACGTCCTCGCCCTGGAGGCGCCCCTGGCGGCCGGGTTCCGGGTCCCCGAGCAGGCCGCCACCGTGATCGCCGCCGCCGACCTGTTCGGGCCGGAGGCCGCGGTGGCGGGCGGCGCGCGGGCGATCCTGCCGATGGGCGAGGTCGACCTGCGCGTCGGCGACGTGGCGGTCGACCGCGACCACGGCCTGTGCGTGTTCGAGGGGCTGGAGCCGGTGGCGACGCCCGGGGAGGCGCCCTCCGAGGCCCTGCGCCTGCGCTTCGCGGGCGACGCGATCCTGATGGTGCCGGTCACGCAGGCCGACCGGATCTGGCGCTACGGGCCGGAGCCCGACGCCGTCACCCTCGACAAGCTCGACGGCGGCACCTGGCCCCGGCGCCGCCTGGAGGCGGAGGCCACCATGGCGCGGACCGCCCGGCTGATGCTGGAGGCCGCCCGCGCCCGCCGGGAGACGCGGGCCCCGGTGCTGGCGCCCCCGGCCCGCGACATGGAGCGTTTCGCCGCCGGCTTCGGCTTCGTGCCGACCCCCGATCAGGCCGCCGCGGTTGACGCCCTGATGGCCGATCTCGCCGCGGGCCGGCCGATGGACCGGCTGGTCTGCGGCGATGTCGGGTTCGGCAAGACCGAGGTGGCGCTCCGGGCGCTGGCCGCCGCGATCTTCGCCGGCAAGCAGGCCGCGCTGATCGCCCCGACCACCGTGCTGGCGCGCCAGCATGCCGAGACCCTGCGCCGCCGCTTCGGCCGCTTCGGCATCGAGGTGGCGCAGCTGTCGCGCCTCGTGGCGCCGGCCGAGGCCAGGCGCGTCCGGGCGGGGCTGGCGGACGGCTCGATCCGGCTGGTGGTCGGCACGCACGCGCTGGCCGGGAGCGGGGTGTCCTTCGCCGATCTCGGGCTCACGGTGATCGACGAGGAGCAGCGCTTCGGCGCCAGGATGAAGGCCGACCTGCGCCGCCTCGCCCAGGGCGGGCGGCAAGGCGGCCAGAAGGACGGCCAGAAGGGTGGCCAACAAGGCGGCCACGTGCTGACGCTGACCGCCACCCCGATCCCCCGCACCCTCCAGGCGGCCCTGGTGGGACTCCAGAGCCTCAGCGTGCTGGCTACGCCCCCGGCGCTCCGTCAGCCGGTCCGGACCGTGGTGGCGCCGTTCGACCCCGACGCCGTGCGCGAGGCGCTCGTCCGCGAGCACCGGAGGGGCGGCCAGAGTTTCGTGGTCTGCCCGCGGATCGACGACATCGCCCCCATGGCCGAGCGCCTGCGCGGGCTCGTGCCGGGCCTCGACATCCTGGTGGCGCACGGGGACCTGACGCCTTCGGCCATGGACGAGGTCATGGTCCGCTTCGCCGACGGCGACGGCGACGTCCTGCTCGCCACCGCCATCGTGGAGAGCGGGCTCGACGTGCCCCGGGCCAACACCATGCTGGTCTGGGAGGCCGCCCGGTTCGGGCTGGCGCAGCTCCACCAGCTCCGCGGGCGCGTCGGCCGCGGCCAGCGGCGCGGCACCGTCCACCTGCTCAGCGACCCCGCCGCGCCGCCGCCGGCGGCCGCGCTCCAGCGCCTGCGGGCCCTGGAGGCCCTGGACCGCCTCGGGGCGGGCTTCGCGGTCAGCGCCCGGGACCTCGACCTGCGCGGCGCCGGCGACCTCGTCGGCGAGGACCAGGCCGGCCACGCCAAGCTCGTCGGGCTCGGCCTCTACCAGCACCTGCTGCAGCTGGCGCTCACCGCCGCCAAGGGCGAGCGCGCCGAGGACTGGAGCCCGGAGATCGAGCTCGGCCTGCCGAGCCGGATCCCCGAGGATTACGTGCCCGAGCCCGAGATCCGCCTCAGCCTCTACAGCCGGCTCCTGCGCCTGCGCGACGCCGAGGCGATCGAGGCGCTCGCCGGCGAGGTGGAGGACCGGTTCGGCGCGGCGCCGGAGCCGGTGCTCGCCCTGTTCGACCTCGCGCGGCTGCGCGCCTCCTGCTGCGCGCTGGGTGTGGCCCGGCTCCGGGGCGGCCCGCAGGGCGTCGCGGCCGATCTCAGGCCCGACCGGCCTCTGCCCGCCCTGGCGGCGGAGGACGGCATCGTCCTGCGCGAGGGGCGGGTCGTGTGGAAGCGCCCGTGCCCCGAGCCCGCGGCGTGCGCCGGGCTGGCGGTCGACCTCCTCGACCGGGTCCGCGCCGCCCGGGAACGCGCCCGCTAGGGCCGTTCCCGCCCGGGATGCGCCAGGGCCGCCGGCCGTGCCGAACGCGGCGCGGGTCGTCTCTCCCGTGCGGGCGAGGACGCTCGCCGCCGCGGCGGATGCGGGAGCGCGGGTCGGAACGATGGCGCCGTACTCTGGCCCCACGCCACGCTTGCGCCGGAGCCGTCCAGCGGTCACACGCTGGCGCGCGAGAAACGCGAACGGAAGTGTCTCATGCACGTCACGATTGAGCAGGCCGAGGCGGCCATCGCCGCCGCCCGGGCAGCGGCGGTGGAACGCGGCACCCAGATGTGCATCGCGGTGGTCGATTCCGGCGGCAACCTCAAGGCGTTCCATCGCATGGACGACGCCTGGGTCGGCTCCATCGACATCGCCCACAAGAAGGCCAAGACCGCGGTGTTCTTCGGCATGATGACCGGCCAGATCGGCCAGCTCTCCCAGCCCGGCGGACCGCTCTACGGGATCGAGCATTCCAACGACGGGCTGATCACCTTCCCCGGCGGGATCCCGATCGTCGATGCCGACGGCGTGATGTCGGGGGCGATCGGCGTCAGCGGCTCCACGGTGGAGGACGACCACGCCGTCGCGGAGGCCGGCGCCAGGGCCATCGGCCGCACGGAGCTGCCGGCCCATCCCTGGCGGACCTGAGCGCGGGGGCACCCGGACCGGCCTCCACGTCGGCGGACGGGGCTCTGAGCGGATTGGCGTCGGCAGGCCGACGCCTCACCGGCTGAGGTTCCTGTGCGGTCGCGGGTTTTCGCCGCGAAGCCGGCTTAGCGTCGGGCGAGCGTGCGGCCGATCCCGAGCAGCAGCATGTCGGAGAGCATCCGCAGGTACCCGTCCCCGTGGCGTTCGAGCGCCGCATGGGCCTGGATGCAATGGTCGGCCGCCGCCTCCAGAGGGTCGGTCTGTCCCGGATCGCCGCCGTGGCCCGCAGGCGGCGGCGACGGGGCGTAGAGGTCCGTGACGTCGAGATAGACGCCGCGCCCGTGCAGCGTGCCCGACGGGTCGGGGGCCAGGAAGCCCCGGTTGAGGATCCAGCGGACGTCGCCCGGCCCGGTCAGGACGCGGAACTCGAGCGAGACCGGTCCGCCGCTCTGCCGGACGCGCCGGATCTTCCCGAACACCCAGCCGCGGTCCCGCGGATCGATGCGTCCGAGGGCGATGTCGAGGGGGAGGGGCTGGCCGGCGAGGCTCGGGCTCCCGGCGAGCATGGAGGCGGCCCCCGCGTCGAGCACGGACCGGCCGGCCGGGACGTCGGTGTCCCAGGTTCCGACGAAGCCCGCGGCCTGCAGGGCGGCGATTGCCTCGGACGCCAGATGCATCGAGCCTCCCCTCGACCGGTCGCAACCGGAAATTGTATTATGGCAGACAGACTCGGCCACGACACAGACAGTCGCCGGCGCGGATGTCCAGGGGGCGGCGCCTGTTTGGCGTGCCGTGGGGTACCTGTCACGGTGTCGCGGCATTGGGAACTGGTAAATCTTCGCATCGAATCCCGCAGAGCGAGCTTTCCTCCGTAACCCGTCGATCTTCGGTGGCGCCGGATGGAAGGGGTTTCGGTCCGCTCGTGGCGGATACTTCGCGAGGGTCCGACGAGGGGCCGCGGACGCGCGCCGCGCGGGGCCGGGATCCGCTCCGGCGGGCGGCACATCCCGACGGGTCCCGCGCGGACGGCATCGAAACGTCGCGATCGTGGCGCGGCTCTCTGGCGCCGGCCGGGATCGCGGCCTAACCTCGCGGCTTCCCGCCTGCAGCCGGCAGAGGCGCCATGGTTCGCATCTCGGATCGCACCAACCTCCCGCTCTCGCAGGACCGGCTCTGGGACAGCCTGATGGAGCTCGCCCGGATCGGCGCGCTGCCCAACGGCGGCAACGACCGGCAGAGCCTGACCGACCGCGACGCCGAGGGACGGGCCCTGTTCCGGCGCTGGGGCGAGGCGGCGGGTCTCACCCTCACGGTCGACCGGGTCGGCAACATGATCTTCCATCGGCCCGGGCGCGATCCGGACCGGAGGCCGGTGGCGATCGGCAGCCACCTCGACACCCAGCCCACGGGGGGCAAGTTCGACGGGCCGCTCGGCGTGCTCGCCGGGCTGGAGATCATGCGCGCCCTGCACGAGGCCGGCCTCGAGACCGAGGCGCCCCTCCTGCTGATCAACTGGTGCAACGAGGAGGGCGCGCGCTTCGCGCCGCCGATGAGCGGCAGCGGCGTCGCCATGGGCATCGTCCCGGAGGCCGACATCCTGGCGACCCGGGACCTCGCCGGCCACGCCTTCGGCGACGAGCTGCGGCGCATCGGCTGGCAGGGCGCGGCGGATCCGGCGGCCCTGCGCGGCGTCGGCGCCTATTTCGAGCTGCATATCGAGCAGGGCAAGCGCCTGGAGGAGGCGGGGCTGACGATCGGCGTGGTCGACCGGGCGCTGGCGCAGATCTGGTACGAGATCACCGTGCTGGGCGAGGAAGCCCATGCCGGGAGCCCCATGGACGGACGGCGCGACGCCATGATGGCCGCGGCGGCGCTGATCGCCTCCCTCGAGGGCATCGCCCGGGAGGCCGTCGGCGTCGACGACGAGCGCGGCCGCGCCACCGTGGGCGTGCTGCAGGCCGAGCCGTCGAGCCGCAACATCACGCCGGGCCGGGTCTGGTTCAGCCTCGACACCCGCCACGGCGACACCGCGCAGCTGGAGGCGATGCGCGGGCGGATCCTGGCCCGGGCCGATGCGCTGGCGGCGGAGCGCGGCGTCGCGATCCGCGTGGAGGAGTTCTGGCGCGCCCCGCCGACGCCGTTCGATCCGGTCCTGGTGGACCGGGTCCAGGCGGCCGCCGAGGCGCGGGGCCACGCCTGGACGCGGATGCCGACGGCGATCTACCACGACGCCGTCTACTGCGCCCGGACGGTCCCGGCGGCCCTGGTGTTCTGCCCCTGCCACGGCGGGATCAGCCACAACGAGGCCGAGAGCATCACGCCGGACTGGGCCCGGGCCGGCATGGAGGTCCTGGCCGACGCGGTTCTGGCCACCGCCCGGATCGCGCGGACCTGAAGGGGACGGTTTCGTGATGCCCGACGACAACGTCATCCGCCCGGCCTTCGGCACCCCCCGCGCCCCCCGGGAGCCGGCATCCGCGCAGCCGCCCTTGCGGATCCTCGGCACCGGGGCGGGCCACCGGGTCGGGCTGATCCGGGATCCCGCGGCGGAGGAGGGCGATGTGTTCCGGGTCGTGGTCGGACCGGAGGACGAGGCGGTCGTCGAGACCGTGGCGCTCCTGCCCGCCGCCGAGGGGGCGGAAGTCGAGGCCGAGCGGATCGGGCTCGCGATCCTTCGGACCCTGGAGGTGGTGGAGGGCGCGATCTGAACCGCACCAGGCGCGCCCGGGCTCCGGTTCGGCGGGAGGGAGGCATGACGGTCCGTCGGGTCAGCAGCGCCGAGTTCCCGATCCCGGCCCGGGCCGGGACGGTCTGGTCCGTGCTGACCGATCTGGAATCCTATCCGGCGTGGAATCCGTTCCTCCGCAAGGCGGAGGGCCGGCACGGCAGCGGCGCGCGCTGGCGCCTGGCGCTGACCCTGAACGGCCGCGCCTGCCTGACGCTGCGGGCGCAGGTGACCTGCTGGGATCCGGGGCGGCGGCTGACCTGGCGCGGCGGCATCGCGATGCCGCACCTGCTCACGGGCTGCCACGACGTCCGGATCGTCGAGACCCGCCAGGGCGTCAGCCTCGTTCAGGCGGGGACCTTCGCGGGGCTGCTCGCGCCCGGCCTGTTTCCGTGGCTGCGGACCTGCATGCAGGCCCGGTTCGCCGAGCTGAATGAGGCGCTGCGGGCCGAGGTCGCCCGCCGGATCGCCGAGACGGCCTGACCGTCCCGATCGGGGGGGCGGCGCCGGGAGACGGGCGATGCCCGGCCTGTCCCCGGGCGCGTCAGACCACCGGCTTCGGCTTGACGATGGGCGAGCGCGTCAGGCTCTGGATCTCGCGGCTCGGCCGCCCCGACTTGCGGGCGATCTCCTCCTCCTGCTCGGCGATGAGCTGCCGGGCCGGCTCGTCGCCGTCCAGGCCGCCGAGGATCTCCACCGGCACGCGCCGGTTCGAGGCTCGGGAACCGTCCGTGTAGACGATATCGAACATAATGAAGCCCCGCTCCTGCGGTCTGGACTTGATGCGCTTGGCCATAGGTGCTGATACGCCGCCGGAATCGACCGCGGCAAGGCGCTGCGCCGGGCGGAGGGGGGCGCGGCGCGCACATGCCGCGCCCGGCGCCGCCCTTCCAGCGCGATCCTTCCGCCGCGATCCTTCCGCCGCGACCCTTCCGCCCCGTCAAACGAGGACGCCTCCCGTGATACCCTGGGTTCATCTCGACACCGGCAGCGTCCCCGGTGGCGGCACCGACCTGCGCCTGATGCGGCGGGGCGACGAGTTCGCCATCCTGGCCGACACGATCGAGCTGATGAACAACCGCCGCAGCGGCTCCGAGGTGGCGCTCGCCGCGCTGACCTCGGCCCGGCTGAAGGACCGTCCCCGGGCCCGGATCCTGATCGGCGGGCTCGGCATGGGCTTCACCCTGCGGGCGGCCCTCGACGGCTTCGGGCCGGAGGCGCGGCTGGTGGTGGCCGAGCTGGTGCCGGCCGTGATCGCCTGGGCCCGGGGGCCCCTGGCGCACGTCTTCGCCGGCTGCCTGGACGATCCGCGCGTCGACCTGCGGGAGGCCGACGTCAACCGCCTGATCCAGGCCGGCGCCGGGCAGTACGACGCGATCCTGCTCGACGTCGACAACGGTCCGGAGGGGCTGATGCGCCGGGCAAACGACCGGCTCTACGACAGCTGGGGGCTCAAGCGGGCCCGCTGGGCCCTGCGGCCGGGCGGGATCCTCGGGGTCTGGTCGGGCGCTCCGGACCGGAAGTTCAAGGGACGCCTGCAACGCTCCGGCTTCGCCGTGGAGGAGATGCGGGTCCACGCCAGCGGCCGGGGCAGCGGGCCCAAGCACGTGGTCTGGCTCGCGACCCGGACCGAGGGAGCGGGGGAGGCGCCCCGGGCCGAGGCCGGCCGGTCGCGGTCGGCCGGATAATCGCTGCCGCTCACGGTCGCACCCCCTATCCCGGCGCTGCGATGTTCCGCACATTCTACGCATGGGTGCGAATGGCGGGCATCTCTACACGGTCGAGGTCAGGCCCAGCCGGCATGATCCCGGTCGGTTCACCTGGGCGATCCGCGACCGCGGCAAGCTGGTCCGCGGATCGTACCGCCCGCACGCCTCCGAGCGTGCCGCGCGCGCCGTCGCGCTGGCCGAGGTCGAGCGCCTGATCGGCCATGACGGGCAGTCGGGCCCGTCGTGAGACGACCGCGTCATGACGTCAGGGCATGCGGACGCGGTCGAACTACGCCACCTATGCATGCCTTCCGGGCCACCGACCCGTTGCATGCCGCAATGCGGTATCCTATCTCTGCATTGCGGGATGGCGATGGCGTCGCGATCCCGCTGCCCTTCTTGGGCGTTTCCTCCCTAGACTTCGGGCCGCTCCTTCGGGAGTGGCCTTTTTTCTGTCCGGTCACCCGGCGCAGGGAGACGGCCCGAAAATCCGGACAAGCGGAACCAGGAGCTTGACCGTACGTTTTTCCGGCATGGAACACTTCCGGTCCACCCTCGCAACCACCGCCATTGCCGTATTGGGGCTGGTCGTGGCCGCGCGAAGTCTGCATCCCGGCAATTACGAGGTGCAGACGCCTCCCGCCCGGCCGGTGGCGGTCGCCGCGCTGCCGGTCGCCTGGACCGACCCGCCGGCCCGGATCGCGGCGCCCGAGACGACCGGCACGCTCCGATCCGACCTGCGCCTCTCCGGCGTGCAGGATGGGCTGCCCTCCGCGGTGCCGGCTCCTCAACAGGCCGCCGTGATCCCGCCCGGGACACGTTCGGACCCGGCGTTTGCCGGTGAGATCTCGGGTGCGGCCGAACCGGCCCGGAAGGGCGTCGCCGCCTACCGGCCGAAGGGATCCGAGCGCGCCGCGCGCCACCATGCCCGCCTGCGCCATGCCGCGCTGGCCCGCACCGCCTCCGTCGAACGGGCCGCCGCTGCGCCCGCCGCCGGGCCCGCGCAGGCCCCGCCGGCTTCATCGGCGAGGATCGATCCGATCGGCGACATTCTCCGCGGCCTCGGCTTCGGCCGCGACGGCTGATGCGGGGCGCCTATTCGACGTGGATCGTCAGCTTCATCTTCGGATGAATGCCGCACTGGATCGTGAAATCCCCCGGCTCGGCCAGGGTCAGGCGCATCTCGGTGCCGGGTTCCTGATCCCCCGCGTCGAACGAGAACCGGTCCGACTCGATGAAGGCGTGGTGGATCAGGCTCTCGTCGCCGTTGCGGACCGTGATGGTGTCGCCCCGATGCAGGTACAGATCGGTCGGCAGGTATTGACGCCCCTTCTGCAGCACGATCCGGGTCGTGCTCGCCAGCGTCGCCAGGGCCGTTCCCCCCACCGTCGCCGATCCCGCGAGGGTGAGCATCCCGACGACGAGAACGGAGCGCAGGCACCTGCGGCGAGGGAACATGACGGCTGTCCGCGAGAGGTCCGAAGCGGTCCGGGGGAGGGCCGGCCGCCGCGCGGCCTGAGGCGCCGCTGCATCGCATCATGCCGGGTGCGCCTCAAGACAGCCCTATGCGGGCCGCTAAAATTTTATCGATCGCGCAGTCTTTAGGCTGTGTATAGTGTTGCTATAGGCAACTTAACTGTATTCATCGGGTTCCTCGGCCGCGTGCGGGCACGCGGGTGACGCCAGCGCCGCGCCGACATGCGCGCGGAAGACCCGGACCCGGGCCGGCAGCTCGCGTCCGGCCAGGGTGACGGCGCGCAGGCTCGCGCCGCGGGTCGCCCAGGGGCCGAGCACGCGCACGATCCGGCCCGCCGCCTCCGCCCGGGCGGCGACCAGGGTGGGGAGGTGGCCGATCCCGGCGCCCGCCAGGGTCAGCCGGTGCGCGGTGGCGAAGTCGCTGACCGCGATCGCCGGGCTGACCGCCAGCGACTCGGTGCGGCCCCGGCCGTCGGTGAGGGCGAGCCCCGCGGCGCCGAACCGCTCGCGGGCGAGGATCAGGTCGTGGTCGCGCAGGTCGGCGAGGTCCGCCGGGGCGGGGCGGCGCAGCAGGTAGGCGGGGGCGGCGTAGAGACCCACCGCCAGCGTCGCCAGGACCAGCGCGTGGTAGCCGGTCTCCTCCGCGCCGCCGAGCCGCAGGGCGAGGTCGATCCGGTTGGCCGCGAGGTCCAGGCGCGCGTCGGTGTTCAGCATCTCCACGGTGATCTGCGGGAAGGCGGCCCGGAAGCTCGCGACGATCTCGGGCATCACCTCGATCCCGAAATCGATGGAGGTGGTCATGCGCAGGTGCCCGGCCGGCACCGTCCGGGCGTCGCGGGCGGTCTCGGCGGCCTCGTCGAGGAGCCCCAGGCTCTCCTGGGCCTTGGCGTAGAACGCGAGCCCCTCCGCGGTCGGCGAGACCGCCCGGGAGGTGCGCGCCATCAGCCGGGCGCCCAGCGCCCGCTCCAGCCGGGAGATCCGCCGGCTGACGCTGCCCTTGGTTTCGCGCAGGCTGGCGGCCGCGGCCGTGACGGTGCCGAGATCGACGACCGTGCAGAAGGCCCGCACGTCGTCGAGCCCGCCCCTGAAGGTTTCCGTTCTCGCAACCATGGGGTTCCGGATAGCAGGCTCAACCGGAGCCGGGAACGGCGCTACAGGGCTGCAGCGGCGCACCGATGCGCGCCCGATCGTCTGCCTTGAGGAAACCCCCGTGAAGTCGATTCTCGCCTCCGGCCTGCTGGCCCTGCTGATCGCCACCCCGGCGGTTACCCCGGCCTTGGCCCAGACACCCCCGACCCGTGACCCGGCGCAGATCCAGGCCGGAACCTACGCGGTCGATCCCGCCCACACCCAGGTCGGCTGGCGGGTCTCCCATATGGGCTTCTCGAACTACGCGGGTGGCTTCTCGGACGTGTCGGGCACGCTGGAGCTTCAGCCGAAGAACCCGGCGGCGTCGAAGCTGTCAGTGAAGATCCCGGTGGCCTCGGTGACCACCACCAGCGCCAAGCTCACCGACGAGTTGAAGGGCGACCAGTGGCTCGACGCCGCCAAGTTCCCCGACATGACCTTCGTGTCCACCAAGGTCGTGCCCGCGGGCAAGGACCACGCGAAGGTGACCGGTGACCTGACGCTCCACGGCGTGACCAAGCCGGTGACGCTCGACGTGACCCTCGTGGGCGCGGGCGTGAATCCGCTGAGCAAGAAGGTCACGGTCGGCTTCGAGGCCACCGGGACGCTCAAGCGCTCCGAGTTCGGCGTGAAGACCTACGTGCCGCTGATCGGCGACGAGCTGCACCTCACCATCGCGGGGGCGTTCGAGAAGCAGGAGTGACCCGCCTCCGTTAGGGTGGCCGTGCCGGGATCCGGCACGGCCCTCCCGGTTCAGAGCCTGTCCGCGCTGGGTCCCTTCGCGGCGGGGGCCGATCCGTCCGAAGCCTGCTTCACGGCGGCCCTCGATCGCCCCAGATGGCGATCGCACCCCCTGTCACCGCGCTCTCCGTTCATAACGGCCATCGCCGGCAGAACGCTCTTCCCCGTCGAGGGCCTCCACGGTCCAACCGGTCGGTGACAGGCGCAGCACCTTGTCGTGATGGGCCCTGAGGCTCGGCCGGTGGGCGACGCTGATGAAGGTCGAGCCGGTCCGGCGCAACTGGTCGTACAGGATCTGCTCCGTCTCCGGATCGAGGGCGCTCGTCGCCTCGTCGAGGAACACGGTGCGCGGTCCGGTCGCCAGGATGCGCGCGAAAGCGATCCGCTGCTGTTCGCCGAGCGACAGGATCCGGCCCCAATCGCGCCGCGCCGAGAAACCGCCGGACTGCTCGGCGAGATCGGGCAAGCGCACGCGCTCGAGGATCGCCTGGAGTTCCGCATCGCTCAGGGACACGCTGGCCTGGCGGGGATAGGTGATCTGCATCCGCAGGTCGCCGAGGGGCATGTAGGGCCGCTGCGGCAGGAACATCGTCGCGGCGGGGTCGGGCATCTCGATGGTGCCCCGCCCCCGCGTCCAGAGCCCCGCCATCGCGCGCAGCAGCGAACTCTTGCCGGTCCCCGTGCGGCCCACGATCAGCAGACGCTCCCCGGCCCGGAGGCTGAGGCTGAGGCCGTCCACGAGATGGCGCTCGCCCGCCGGCGTCTCGATCGCCACGTCGCGCAGCACGATCCGGTCGCCGTCTCCGCGGCGCAGGGTGATGCGCGGGGCGTCGTCCGCCGGGAGGGCGGCCGCCTGCGCGTCGAAGGCCTCCTGGATCTCCGCGATGCGCACCACCGTGGGCGCCGCCTCGACGAGGCTCGGGATGAAGCGTGAGATCACGCTGAGGCTGCCGACGATCATGGCCGCCGCGGCGATCCCGGCCGTCATGGTCCCGTAATCCATCCCGCCCGCGAAGAAGACCGGCGCGAGGCAGAGCGCCGGCAGCGCGTGCCAGATGATCGCCGAGACCTCGCTCGCCCCGGCGGTCACCAATTGGTAGCGGACGATGCGCAGCTTCCGGGCGAGGACGCGGCGCAGGCGCTCCACGAGCTGAGTCCGCTCGGCGCCCTCACCCTGGTAGAACGCGATGGTCTCGGCATGGTCGCGCACGTGCAGCAGGCCGTAGCGCAGGTCCGCCTCCGCCACGGTCACGTCCCATTGCTTCCGGATCAGCGGCCGGTAGACGTAGTAGTTGAGGACGATCTGGAAGCCGACATAGGCCAGCGTCGCGGTCAGCATCGCCCGGGAGATGCTGGCCAGGATCGCCACCTGGACCACGACGTCGATGCTCGCATGGGTCAGCTCCCGCGGGAACCGGCTGACCGCTTCGCAGAACGGCTCGACCTGTTCCTGGATGCGCTGGTCGGGATTGTCGATCGCCTGCGTGAGGCTGATCTCGTAATAGGTCCTTCGGGACAGGTACTGGTCGATCAGCCGGGTGGTCAGCCATCCGCGCCAGTGCAGGGTGAGGGACTGGCTCGCCAGGATCTGGAGCGTGCTGAGGAGCTGCCGCAGGAAATTGAGGCCGAGCAGCCCCATGAACAGCGGCCAGTAGGCGGCGGCATCGCGCGCGACGAGGGCGTTGGTCAGCGCGGCCGTGGTCGTCGTCACGAAGCCCCCGGCGACGCCGAACGCGACCGACAGGGCGATCCCGGCGCCCGCGAGCAGCCAGGACGGCCAGGCCCCCCGGCGCAGCCAGTACGGCCGCAGGACCGCCCAGAGGCGCCGCGCGAACCGGAGGTCGAGCTTGAAATTGCCGGGATCCGGCGTGTCCGGGGCCGCCCCGGACGGCGCGAACGTCGTCATCTCGGGCGGCCCGCAACCGGTCAGAAGCTGAGATGGACCGAGCCCACCACCGTCCTGCCCTGGCCGAACCAGTTCCCGCCGGCGTAGTTGCCGATGGACTGGTAATACCGACGGTCGAGCAGGTTGTAGACGTTGAGCTGGACGGACGCCGTCTCGTTGATGTCGTACTTGGCGAAGGCGCTGAACGTGGCGTAGCTCGGCTGCCTGACCTGGTAGAAGTACGACTGGATCCGGCCCCTGTTGTACACTTGGTACGTGTCGGAATGGATCGTGGTGCTGTGGAAGTCGGCGCCGAATCCGATCCGGACATGCCGGAGTTCCTGGTCCAGATCGGTCCACCCGGTCGACGGCCTGAACGACGTGAACAGTTTGGCGATGTGCTTCGGGAAGATGTAGCTGGCCTTCGTCTGCGAGCCGTCACCCGAGTACGTCTTGTTGTCGTTGAACGTGTAGTTCGCGGTCACATCCCAATCCGGCGTGATCTTGCCGGTGACGGCCGCGTCGATCCCCTGGGACAGGGTCCGCCCGGCAGCCAGGAAGCAGCATTTCAGGAGCGAGTTGGGATCCTGGCTGTATGGTTGGTTTGGATCGAGAAACGGGACGTTGGTCAGTTCCGCCCGATAGAATGCCAGTGAGGATTGCAACTGGTCATCGAGATCGCTGCGCTTGATCCCGGCCTCCCAGGTATGCCCGTCGGTCGGCGGCAGCAGCTTCCCCGGGGAAGCGAGGTTCTGGGTGATCAGGTAGGTGGTCGAGTAGCTGCCGTAGATCGACATGTGCGGATCGAGATCCAGGGTCAGCCCGACATCCGGGACCGGGATGTGGATATCGCCGCTGTTCGAGGTCACTGTCGTCCCGGAACGGTACTGCTGGATATCCTGCTGGAAGCCGCTGATCCGCTCGGCGATCAGGAGGTGGGCCCAGGGAACGGGCGAGAGCCGGATGCTCGCGTAGCCGCCGATCTGGGTGAGCGCGTAGGCCTTATCGTACTGGGAAACCTTGGTGTATCGCGTCAGCGGCATCCGCGGGAACTCGTGGCCGGTGAAGGTCAGCACGTTGACGCGGGTCGCGTTCGGGTAGCTGTAGCTGAGCGGTTCTTTCGTCAGTGACTGATCGATATACTGCAGGCTCGTACCGAACGTCGTCTCGATCGGCATACCGAGGAACTCGTCCTCGCCGGTGATGAAGCTGTCGAGCAGATACTGGTCGGACTTCCTCTCATTATACGTCGCGAACCAGCGCGCTCCGGTGTTGTTTGCCAGAAGGCCGTGAGAATCAAAGGCGTTAATGGTCAAATTGTCGTTCTTTGAGGCCTGAAAATTCATCGACGCATTGACGTTGAACTGCCAGCCCTCGACGATATCCTGGCGCAGCTGCGCAAAATATTCGTCGGTGACGATGTCGGTCTTGCTCCAGGGCGCACAGAGGCAGGTCGAGCGTGAGAACGGTACGAACCGGCCGCTCTGGTAGGTCGGCAACCCGTTGAACCAGGGGACAGCATTCGTCTCGTTGTGGGTGCCGCCGAGGTTGATCTGCGTGCCCTCGGCAGGATGGATCTCGGCGTTGAGGTAGCCCTGGTTCACCGCCTTGTTCGAGATCCGGTAAAAGTTTTCGGCATCGTCGTGGACGAAGGATCCGCGGATGCTCACGAGGCCCTCGAGCAGGGGACCCGTGTTGAGGTCGCCGACGGTCCGACGCCCCCCGTTGGAATCGAAGGATTGATCGATCGTACCGGTCATCCGGTCCACCGGCCGCTTGCGCTGCAGGCTGACCGTTCCGCTGGGCGAGCCGGTGCCGCTGTACTGGCCGCCGGAGCCGCGCAGGATCTGCACGCTGTCGTACTGCGACAGGTCGATGACGGGGATGTAGTTGGAGTTGAAGGCCTCTCCGAGGCCACCGACCAGGATCGGGGTGCCGCCATCGACGGAGAGACTGTTGATCTGGAAGCCGCGGGCGTAATAGGCGCTGCTGAGATTGCTCTGGCCGGCGCCGCCGCCGGTTTCCCGGATCAGGCCCGGGGCGGCATCGACCGCCTGGTCAAGGGTCGTGATCTTCTGGTCCTGCAACTGCTGGTGGGTGATCACCGAGACGCTCTGCGGCGTCTCCTTGAGCGACAGGGCCGTCTTGCTGGCGACGTTGGCGCCGGTGGCGGCATAGCTCGCCGATCCCTCGGTCGCCAGGGGATCGCTGCTGCCGTTGGCGTTGATGCCGTTGCCGGTGACGTCGATGTCGGCGATGTCGGTGGCGGCGCCCCCGGATGCCGCGGGCGCCGGCCGGGCCGTGACCATCACCATGCCGTTGGCGCCCACGCTCATCCGCAGGGGCGTGCCCGCGATGGCCCGCGCGACCGCATCCGTCTTGCTCATCCGTCCCCGGATCGGGCCGGCCTTCAGGCCCTGGACCGCCTGCGGCGGAAACGAGATCGGCGACCCCGAGGCCGTTCCGATCTGCGTGAGCACGTCGCCGAGTGCGCCGGAGGCAATGGCGAAATCGACCGCGCCGTCTTCGGCGCGTACCACGGTGCTAACCGTGACGTTTGCCGGTATCGCCAATAATATTGGCAGATTTGATAGGACAAATATTCTCCCAATACGCCGCAAGTTCATGCCACGCCCCCAAGACCCGGGCCGTTTCAGCCCTTTCTGTTGTCCTGGGATGACGAGCGAGATCGCGAAAGCGCAACCGGTTCCGGCCGGATCTTGCGCGTCAGGGGCCCGCGACGGAGACCAGCAGCGCGCCGTCGCCGAAGACGCGGCCGATGGCCCGGTCCACCTCCGCCGCCCCGACCGCCGCGATCATCGCCGGCCATGCATCGAGCCAGCCCGGCTGCCGGGCCTCGACCTGCAGCATCAGCAGGGCGCCCACGAGGGCGGAGGAACTGGCGAGCCCCATGTCGTGCGAGCCGATCAGATAGCTCTTCGCCGCCTCGAACTCGGCCGCCTCCAGGCCCGTCCCGGTGAGGCGTCGGATCTCGCCCTGGAGCCGGTCGATCATCTCGGGTACGCGGTCGGTGCCGGTCCGCGTCGAGCCGATGAGCGTGCTCGCCCCCCGGAACGGGGCCACGCTCGTCCCCACCGCGTAGCAGAGGCCGCTTTTCTCCCGCAGTTCGCGGAACAGGCGGGAGGTCAGGCCGCCCCCGCCGAAGCAATGGTTCGCCACGATCGCGGCGGCGAAGTCCGGATCGTCCCGGGGGAGCGCGGGCCGGCCGAAGACGATCGCGGATTGCGGCGCGGCGTGGTCCGTCCGGACCTGTTCGCCCAGGCCGCCGAGGTCGGTTCGGGCGACCGGCGGCGCGGCCCCGCCGGGGAGGTCCGCGAAGGCGCGGTCGAGGAGCGGCCCGAGCGCGTCGGCGGTGATCGCCCCGACCACCGCGATGTGCAGGTTGTCCCGGGTCAGGAGCCGCGCCTGGACGGCGCGCAGGTCGGCCTCCCCGATCCGCGCGACGGAGGCGAGGTCGCCCGGGACGGGCCGCGCATAGGCGTGGCCCCGGAAGCCCCGCGCCATGAAGGCCTGCCGGGCGAGCTCCTCGGGCCGGCCGCCGGCGGACCGGATCTGCGCCGTGATCGCCACGCGGGCCTGTTCCACCGCGTCGGGGGCCAGGGTGGGCTCCCGGAGGGCGAGCCCGAGCAGCGTGAAGGCGTCCGCCGCCGTCCGGACGAGACACCTGAGGCTGCCCTGGAGGCCGTCGAGCCCGACGCTGGTCCCCAGCCGGATCGCCCCGTCGCCGAGGGCCTCGTGGAAGGCGGTGCCGTCGAGCTCGCCGGCGCCCTCCGTGAGCAGCGCCCCCAGCATGCGCGTCGTCCCGGCGGCATCCTTCGGATCGAGGCGTGCCCCGCCGCGGAAATCGAACGCGCAGGTCAGGACCGGGCGGGTCTGGTCCTCGATCAGCCAGGCCGCGATGCCGCCGGGACTGCGCAGGGTTCGGATCCGCTCCGCATAGGTGGAGGGGGCGGGCGAAGGGGGGCGCAACGACATGGACGCGGTCTCGATCCGGGTGGAAACGTCTCGGCTTGGAACGGTGGAACGCCCCGGTGCCCTCAGCCGCCGACGAGGTAGCCCGAGACGCCGTGCCGGCGGTCGAGGAAGGTCAGCGCCGCGGCGAGCGCCTCCGGCGTCACCGCCTCGATGCGGTCCTGCCAGCCCGCGAGATCGGCGAGGCTCCCGCCCAGGGCCAGGGCCCGCCCGTACCAGCTCGCCAGCTGCACCTGGCTGTCGCGGGCATAGAGGGCATCGGCGACAAGCTGGGTCTTGGCCCGCGCGATCGCGGCCGGTGCGAAACCGGTGTCGCGCACGGCCTGAAGGGCCGCCTCCACCGCGTCGTCGAGGGCCTCCGGCGTAACCCCGGCGGCCGGCTCGGCGACGAGGTAGAACCGCGATTGCTGGGCGAAGTACTCGCTCAGGTAGTACGCGCCCACCGAGCTCGCGCATCGCACCTCGACGACCAGCCGCCGGTGCAGCGCGGAGGTCCGCCCCCCGCCCAGCAGATGGCACAGCACCGTGAGGGCCTCCGCCTCGCCGGGCGCGGCCGTGCCCGGTGCCGGCACCGCGTGAAGGCGCTGCATCTGCGGCTGCCGGACGCGCGCATCCGCCAGCGTGATCCGCCGGCCGACCGGAGGCAGCGGATTCGGCGCCGGGCGCCTGACGAAGGCCGCCCCGCCGGGAACCGGGCCGTAGGCGTCCTCCGCGAGCCGCACGACCTCCTCGACCGTGGTGTCGCCGGCGACGATCAGGATGGCGTTGGCGGGCACGGTGAAGCGCCCGTGATAGGCCTGCGCATCGGCCGCCGCGAGGCCGGCGATCTCGTGCCGCCACCCGATGATCGGGCGCCCGGCCGGGTGCTCCGGGATGAGCGCGGCCGCCATCGCCTCCTCGAGGAGCGCCTGCGGCCGGCCGTCGGCCACCGTCGCGCGCTCCTCCAGGATCACCGCGCGCTCGGTCGCCGCCACCGCCTCATCGATCGCGAGGCGGCCCATCCGGTCGGCCTCGAACGCCATGCAGGCGCGCAGGTGCGGGCGGGCTACCTGCTGATGGTAGCAGGTGTAGTTCCAGCTCGTGAACGCGTTCTCCCGACCGCCGACGCTCCCCAGAAACGCGCTGAACGCCCCGGCCGGATAGCGCGCCGTGCCCTTGAACATCAGGTGTTCCAGGAAATGGGCCGTGCCCGATCGTCCGGGCGGATCCTCGGCCGCCCCGGTCCGATACCAGACCATGTGGGTGACCACGGGGCAGCGCCGGTCCGGGATCACGACGATCCGCAGGCCGTTCGGCAGGCGCGCGGTCTCGACGGCGACCGCCGCGCCGCCGTCCGGTGCCGGGCTGTCGTATGCGGGGGGACGATGCATCACGGTCGGCATCCTGGCCCTCGGCTCGCCGCGGCGCGGACCGCACCTCAGCGAGCCCGGCGCATTCCATGGGTGGGTGATCGGGGGTGGATGATCGGGCGCCGCCGCGCAGGCCGGCATCGCCAGCGCTTCCCGCTTCGCCATCAGGGGGCGGGACCGCTCCCCGTATCCTCCAGGCCGACGAGGCCGATCTTGAGGTAGCCGGCCGCCCGGAGCAGGTTCATCACCTGCATCAGCTCGCCGTAGGGCACGCCCTTGTCCGCCCGCAGAAAGATGCGCTCGTCCTTCGCGCCGTTCGACGCCGCGTTCAGGGCCGCACCGAGCGCCGGACGGGCGACCGGCTCCTCGCCCAGGGCGAGGGACAGATCCGGCTTCACGCTGACGAAGATCGGCTTGCTCGGGCGCGGCTGCACCCTGGCGTTCGAGGTCGGCAATTCGACCGGGACGCTCACGGTCGAGAGCGGGGCCGCCACCATGAAGATGATCAGCAGCACGAGGATCACGTCGATGAACGGCGTGATGTTGATGTCGGCGTTCTCGCTGAGATCGTCGCCGCCGCCGGATCCGAGTTGGACGGCCATCGCCTTACTCCGCCGCCGCGCGCAGGCCGACCGCGGACGCCGAAGCCTCGGTGCCGCGCCGGTCGAGATCGCGGGAGAGGTGGCGCAGGATCAGCGCCGCGACATCGCCGACCAGGATCCGGTAGCTGCCGATCGCGCGGGTCAGGACATTGTAGATCACCACGGCCGGGATCGCCGCGACGAGGCCGATGCCGGTCGCCAGCAAAGCCTCGGCGATGCCCGGGGCGACCACGGCGAGGTTCGTCGTGTTGGAATTCGCGATCCCGACGAAGCTGTGCATGATGCCCCACACGGTCCCGAACAGGCCGACGAACGGGCCGATCGACCCGGTGGTCGCCAGGATGCCGGTGCCGACCGCCATGCGCTTGGCGATTGCGGCCTCGATGCGCTGGAGGCCGATGGCGGCGCGCTCCTTGATGCCCTCGCCCGACAGCCCCTGAGACAGGCCGAGTTCCTCCTCGGCCTCCAGCAGGAGACGGGCGGCCGGACCCCTCCGGACCCTGTGGCTCGCCGCGGCGAGGCTGTCGGCCGTGCGGATCGCCGCCAGGGCCGCGGCGAGGCGCCCCTTGGCGAGCCAGAGGCCCAGTCCCTTCACGAGCAGCACGACCCAGGACGCCATGGAGGCGAGCATGAGCACGATCATGACGCCCTGCACGACCGGGTCGGCGTGCAGGAACATGCCGGTCGGTGTCAGGTCGTGCTCCTTCGGAGCGGATGTCCCGGCAGGCGGCGCGGCGGGTACCGCAGGAGGCGGCGCCTCCGCGGCGGGCGCTGGAGGCGGGGCAGCCGGTGCGCCGGCCTCCCCCGCGGGGACGGCGGACGCGGCCTGTCCGACATCCTGGGCGCTCGCGGGCAGCGCAGCCGGGCCGCCGAGCAGGACGGCGAGCACGACGGCCCTCCGGAGCGGATGCGTCACACCCGGACGCAGGATTGGTTGAAGTGCTGGCATCCATGCCGGCATCGTTTTCAGGCCCCTGGAGACGTTGACGGTTCCTCTTGCTTGTGCGGCGAGCCGCGGAATCTGAACCGGGCCGGCGCTTTTTTCTTCGCGTCCCGGGCTGTCCGGGGCGCCCGCTCAGTGCGGGCGGAAGTTCATCCTGAAGGTCAGGGTCTGGGGGCCCGCCGGAGGCGGCGGCAGCGGCGAGGCGCGACGGACGGTCTGGATCGCCGCGTCGTCCAGTTCCGGGGAGCCCGAGGAGGCGACCACTGTCGCGCCGGTGACTTGGCCCGAGGCGGCGATGGCGACCCTGAGGGTCGGGCTGCCGCTCAACGCGATGCCGGAGGGGAAGCGCTTGTGCCGGTTGAGGGCGGCGGAGACGAGGCTCTTCCAGTCGGCGGCGGACAGCGCGTTGGCGGCGCCCGCGGATGCGGAGGCGGTCGTGGCGGCGCGCTGCTCCGAGCGCGGCGCGCTGGCGGTGCGGAGGGCCGGTGGTTTGCGCGGGACCTGCGGCTTGTGCTCGGGCAGCTTATGCTCGGGCGGCTTGCGCGGCACCGGAGTCTTCCGGTCCGGCTTCGGCACCGCCTTGGGCGGCGGGAGCGGGGCGAGCGCCTCGACCGGTGCTTCCGGGGCCCTCAGCTCCGGAGGCACCACCTCCTCCGGAGGAGCGGGTTCCTGCGGGACGGGCTCGGCCTGCTCCTCCGGTTTGGCCAGGGCGGCATCGACCTGCGAGGCGGCCCGCTGCACCTCGGGGGCAAGCTCGATCATGATCGCCCCCATCTCGTCGGGGGCCACGGTCTCGGGGACCCGGGCGCGCGTGAGGAAGAGGGCCCCGGTGAGATGCAGCCCGACCACGAGCAGGGCGGCCCCGCCCCAGGCCGCGGCCTGCACCCTGCGGGTACGGATCTCCTCGACGCGGAGCGCCTGCTTGCGATCGTGATAGGAGCGAGCCGGATGGAGATGAGCCGGGACGACGAAGGTCATCGTGTTCACGGGCCCTGTCCGTCCTTCGGCCGCCCCCTCGCGTCGCGATCGACCGCGTTGAGGTGTCCCTCGCCGGCCGATCTCGGTCTCCTGCGGGCGGAGCCGGGACACCGGCCGCGGAGCGAAAAGCTGCAGAGCGGGCCACCCATCAGCCGTCATGCGTCACCTCCGCCGAGACCGGGCCTGACGATGGCGCGGTCGCTTCGCGATATCTCTCTGGAAGACGAAGCTGGAGCCGAGAGTGACACCCCGCGGGCACCAAAAAGTTTGCCGGGGTCGGCGGGGCATCCGTCCCGCTCAGACGATCGCATCGACGCTCAGCCAGAACGGCGTCACGGCCCGGACCGTGATGGGGAAGCCTTCGGCGAGGGTGGCCAATGTGCCGCGCGGATCGCTCAGGTCGAACACGCCCGCTACCCTGACCGCCGCCGCCGCTGGCGAGATCCGGATGAGGCCCACGAAGTAGGGTTGCAGCGCGCGGACCACCCCGGCGAGATGTCCGTCGCGAAGGATCAGGAGGCCCCGCGTCCAGGCCGCCTCGACGTCGCCGTCGATGCGCCTCTGGCTCAGGGCGCCATCCTCGAATGACAGGGCCTGTGCCGCCTCGACGGTGAACCGCCGCCCGCCGACGGCCGCCCGGACGGGAGCATCGAGACCGACCATCGAGAGGGACGGCCCGTCTTGGTGCAGCGACACGCGCCCGGGGCTCGGTTCGAGGAGCCAGTCGCCCAGGGTGATGTGAACGGGCCGGCGCCGGTCGGCCTCGACGGTCACGAAGAGATCGCCGGCCAGGAGTTCGACGTGGTCGGCCTGCGCCTCACTGTGCAGATTGGCGGCGGCGCGCGGTCCAAGGATCAGGGTCACGCCCTCCGCAAGGGTGAGCACCCGCCGCTCGCCGGTCCATGTCCCTTGGTCGGCGAGGAGATCGCGGACAGGCAGCACCCTGTCCGCCAGACCGATGGCCGCGGTCGCCGCACCGCCGAGCGCCAGGGTCTTGACGACGCGGCGGCGGCTCATCTCCCGCCGGACGATTCCGCTGCCGAGCCTGCCCCCCGTCCCCGATTGCACGTCGCGCACGAGATCAACCCGGGCGACCGATGCGGACAGCCGGTCCCAGGCCCGCCGGTGTGCGGGGTCGGCCCCATACCAGGCCTCGAACTCCCGACGCTCGCGCTCGGTCACCTCACCGGACTTCAGGTTGACCATCCAGGTGATCGCCTCGATCACCTCGGGCGGAGCGTCTCCACCTAGAATCGCGGCTGGCGCAACGGCAGAGCGCGCATCGGAAGAGCTGGGCGACGGCATGGCGGCTCAGGCCCGATCCGGGTGATGCTCGTAGAAGCGCAACAGGCCCTGCGCGATGTATCGCCGGACCATCGTCACCGAGACGCCGAGCTCCCGGGCGACATCGGTGTATGTCATGCCATCGACGTGGCTGAGCAGGAAGGCCGCCCGCGCCCGGGGCGACATCGATCCCAGGATCTTGGCGATCTCCGTGAGAGCCTCCAGCACGATGAGCTGGTGCTCCGGCGAGTCGACCAAGCCGACCGGAGCCCGCGCCAGCTCGGCCTCGTAATCCTTCCGGAGCTGATTGCGACGGAAAATCTCGATCACGAGCCGCTTGGCGATCGTGATCATCATCGCCTTCGGCTCGCGGATCGCCGAAAGCTTGGACATCGAGAGGAGTCGGATGAAGACCTCCGCCGCGATGTCGTCGGCGTTGCCCTCGGTCTTCGTGTAAGATCTTATCCACTTGACGAGCCATAAGCTGTGATCGCGGTACAGACGATCGACGATGGCATTGTCTGCTGGACACGAGGCAGATCTGTTCATTGCGACATTCGATTCAAATTCACTTCCCCTGCCCGGCAGAGGAAACTCGAACCCGATACGGATAGTATCGTTTTTCGAATGACTCAAGAATTGATTTTTTGCAGAGCGGTCGATTTTTAATCCGAGTGCCGCTATTTCTATCAGTTTAAGCGGGTGGACATGTTTGACGGCCGTCATTTTCGGAAGTTTTATCGGAAAAATACTCCCTGGATATTTGGATAAGTGCATTTTTACGGCCGAACAGGAAAGTTAAATACACTCTTAGCGGCACAATCTCGAAACTACGGTCCCTCAAATAGCTATCGCGCAAGATGAAAATTTTCCCGCGCGCCCGGACGCGGTCAGAAGATCTGAGACATTTTGCGGTGGCGCGGTGTGTTTCGGCGTGCAACTTCGGCACTGCCCCACTCTCAAGGGTGCTATCGTCGATCGTCTCGACGTCGGTACCGACCGGATCGGTCTGGGGGTGAGCCCCGGTGACGGCCCGCCCGGACTGTCAGACCCATCCACGGCGCATCCATATCGCATCCAAAGCCGCTCCCGGCCTCAGGCCGTCGACCGCCTGCACGGTGGTCGGCACGTCGAGCTCCAGGTCCGCGTGCGACGGACCTCCGGGCGAGAGCAGGTCGTCCGTCGCCGCGGTCTCGCGCTCTGCGATCGGCCCCACGCGGGCCTCGCCCAGCGTCTTAGGCGGGCAGTCCATCGCGACACGCGCCTGCGCGTCATTCGCAGCGGGGCGGCCTCGAAGCGTGACCGGCGCACCGTGAGAGCGCTCTCTGCCGAAGCGTTCACCGGTTCCTGTCATAACAGGTTAGACCAGGGGCTCGGAGCCGTGTCCGACGGCTGCGCGCTCGGGCACGGCCCTCTCGGTTCAGAACCTGTAGGCGAGGCTGGCCTTGGCGGCGTGGTCCTGGGCGCGGGCCCCGACCTGGCCGGTATAGGACAGGCCGACGCTCAGCCCCGGTGCCAGCGTCGCGCCGAGCCCGGCCTCCGCCACCAGCGCATCCCGGTCGATCGGCAGGCCCGCGCTGGTGAACCGCGCGCCCGTACCCCGGAACGCCAGCAGGCTCGGCAGGGCCACGTCGCCGAACGAACGCCGGTAGCCCACCAGGCCGAACACCAAGACCGGGCTCGCCTCCGCCAGCCGCGCCTCCGCCCGAAGGCCGGCCGTGGCCGTGGGCACCAGCCGCGCCTGTCCCGGACCGGTCAGCGCCGCGGCGCCGCCCTGCTCGGCGAAGCGGGCGCGGCCCAGCGCCACGACCCCGCCACCCACGAACGGCTCCAACTCCGCCCCGGCCCCGAGCGCGATCCGGTACCCGGCCTCGCCGAAGCCCTGGACGCTGCGGCCCTGGCTGCGCGCCGTCGGCGTGTCGGTCAGTCCCGGGAACGCCACCACCCGCCGCAGCCGCGCCGGCTCGTCCGCCGCCAATGCCCCGAACCGCAGCACTGTCGGACCGACCGCGAGGCTGCCGTAGACGCCCCCGAACGTGCTCTCCAGCGTGCCGGCCGCGAAATGGGGGGCCGATGGTCCACGCGGAAACCGGAGCCCAGGTTGTCCTTACGGGGATCGCGCAGCGTTCTGAGCGGCGGCGATCGGCTTTCAGGATGGCGCAGTCCAGCAGAAGCCGCGGCCCGCGCCGGCTCCGCCATCCGCTCCAAAGCCCGTCGCGGCCGCTGTGGAACGGGCCGGACCGACATTGCCGTGGCTGCATCTGCCCGGTTTCCGGTCGGGCCGGGTGCCGGTGCCTCAGGTCCCGGGCCGATCCTCGGATCCGGTGCCCAGCGCCCGCTGGACCATCACGCTGTCGGCCCAGTGGCCGTATTTGAACGCCACCGCCCGCAGGTAGCCCGCCTGAACGAACCCGCAGGCCTCGTGGAGGCGCAGGGAGGCGGCGTTCTCGGCATCGATGTAGCCGATCATCTGGCGGTAGCCGCCGGCCGCGCAGGCCTCGATCAGGGCCGGCAGCAGGCGCCGGCCGATCCCGGCATGGAGATGGTCGGGATGCACGTAGATCGAGTGCTTGAGGGTATAGCGGTAGGCCGGGCGTTTCCGGAACGGCACCGCGTAGGCGTAGCCCGCGACCGCGCCGGCGCGCTCGGCCACGAGATGGGGCAGGCGCTTCTTCCGCATGGTCTTGCGCCGCCGCTTCAGGTCGTCGGGCAGCAGGCGGTCATCCTCGGCGACGCCGACCTCACTCACGCCCTTGCCGATGTGGTGCTCGTAGATCGCCACCATCGCCTCGACATCGGCGTCCGAGGAGGCGCGGATGACGATGTCCGGGCAGGGCGGCGCGACGAGCGGACCGGGAGTCTCGACCTCGATCTCCATCAGGCCCGCTCCCGCACCACGTAGGTGTGGAAGCGGATCCGCCCGTCCGGCTCGACCTCCCGGTAGACGCCCTGGATCTCGGCCTCGAAGCCCGGGAACAGGTTGGCCGAGGCCTCGAACATCTTGAAATAGTCGAGCATGGGCTTGGCCCGTTCGTCCAGCCGCTCGCCGGGCAGGATCGTGCCGATGCCCGGGGGGTAGACCAGCATGAGGGTGGTGGCGATCCGCCCCTCGGCCTCGGCGATCGGCACGTAGTCGACCCGGTTGCGGGTCAGCATCTGGGCGGCCTTCTTGGGCGGCATGACCATCTCGGGCAGGTGCTCCGGGGCGAACTGACGCCGCTGGAGCGCCGAGGTGCCGGCCTCCCGGTGGAAGGCGTGGAACTCGCCGCAGAGGTCGCGCAGGCGTACGCCCCGGTAGCGGTTCGGCCGGCGGTTCACGAATTCCGGCATGGCCTCCTCCAGCGGGACGTTGTCGTCGTGGAGCCGCTTGAACGCCACGAGGCCCGAGATCAGCGTGCCGGCCTTGGAGGATTCCACCCCCGGGGTCAGCAGGAAGAGCAGCGAGTTCAGGTCGTTCTTCTCCGCGACGATCCGGTTCTCACGCAGGTACTGGGCCACGATCGGCGCCGGCACGCCGTGCTCCGCGTAGGCGCCCGTGTGCCGGTCGAAGCCCGGGGTGAGGACCGTGAGCTTGTTCGGGTCGGTGATGGCGTAGCCCGGCGCCACGTGGGTGAAGCCGTGCCAGCGGGCGCCGGGCTTCAGCTCCCAGTGGCGCGGCGTGGCGGCGAGCTCGTCGGTCGGCACGCTCTCCCAGGGCACCTCGGCCCCGTCGGCGTTCACCGTCACGTCCGGCACGAACGGGTCGAAGAACCAGCGCCGGGCCGGGTCGCGCTCGTGCTCCTCGAATTCCCGCCGGATCGCCCGGACCTTCTTGCGCCACTCGATCCCGAGCCGGATCGTGTCGTCCCACAGGATCATCCCGGAGCGCCCCTTCATCATCTGGGCGCCGACATCGAGGGAGGCGAAGAGCGGGTAGAACGGCGAGGTCGAGGCGTGGACCAGGAAGCTCTCGTTCAGGCGCTTATGCTCGACCCGCCGGGTCTGGCCGCGGATATGGCCGTCCCGGGTGTGGATCTGCGAAGCCTGGGAGAAGCTCGCGAGCTGCTTGTGGGTCGATTGCGTGGCGACGATGCCCGGCGAGGTCTCGTCGAGGCCGGTGAGCCCCATGGCGAAGCGCCGCGCGTAGAGGGGGTGGAACTTCATGAAGCCCGCCCAGGCCTCGTCGAACAGGATGTAGTCGCAGAGGGGGCCGATCGTCTCCAGGATGACCTGCGCGTCGTAGATCGTGCCGTCGTAGGTGCATTGCTCGATCACCGCGACCCGGAACGGCCGCTCCCGGCGCCAGGCCTCGGGATCGGTCACCAGCGGGTTCGCCCGGATCTTCTCGCGGATCCGGGTCTCGTCCAGGGCCTCGTGGTAGATCGGCCCGATCAGCCCGTAGGCATTCCGGTCGGTCTCCAGAAAAATCGGGATGCCGCCGCCCAGGAACAGGGCGCCGTGATGGGCCGCCTTGTGGTTGTTGCGGTCGAACAGCACCAGGTCGTCCTCCGCCACCAGGGAGGACAGGACGATCTTGTTGGAGGCCGAGGTGCCGTTGAGGACGAAGTAGGTCTTCTCCGCCCCGAAGATCTTGGCGGCCTCCTTCTGGGCCTTCAGCGCGGGGCCCTCGTGGGTCAGCAGGTCGCCGAGGTCGAGGACCGAGTTGTCGAGGTCGTCGCGGAAGATCGCCTCGCCCAGGTGCTCGACGAAGATCCGGCCGATCGGCGAGCGGTTGTAGAAGATGCCGCCGTTGTGGCCCGGGCAGGTCCAGAGCTGGTTGCCCTTCTCGGCGTAGTCGACCAGGGCGCCGAAGAACGGCGTCTTCAGGGTCCCGGCGTATTGCGTCACCCGGCTGACCAGGCCGCGGGCGATGAATTCCGGCGTCTCCTCGGCCAGGAAGATGTAGCCGTCGATGAAGTCGAGGAGCTCCACCGGGATGTCCTCCAGCCGCTTGCGGCGGACCATGATGACGATCGGCATCTCCAGGCCGCGCTTGCGCATCATGTCGATGAGGGCGGCGGCCTTGCCGTCGAGGCCGCGCTTGCCCCAGTCGACCACGAGGCAGCCCACCGCCGCGTCGGTCTGCACCGCGATGGCGGCGTCCTCGACCCGCCGGGCCCGCACCACCTCGAAGCCGCGATTCTCGACCGCCGCCACGATCTGGGCGACGCGCGCGCCCTCCAGGTCGTCCGGGTCGAAGGCCGGGGCGCACATCAGGACCGTGAAGCGGCGGTGGAAGTCCATGGAGCCCTCTCTGCCTCAAGCGCAGCGCGTGGCTTTCCGGCCCGTCTGCGACGATTGCATGACATTGCGCGGCGCGGACGCTCGGACACGCCTGCGGATCGGACCTGTCCGCGGCGGCGGCGGCCGGTGGGAGACCGGAACCCAGAACCGCGCGCGGTGCGGGGTCCCGGGGCAAGGGCGCCTCGAAGCGATCGCGGATGTCGCGACACCGGCCCGCCCCGCCGGGCGTCAGGCGCCGATCACCGCGGCCATGGGCCTCAGCGCGATGCCGGCATCGGCCAGCGCGTCGCGCAGCCGCGCCGCCATCGCCACCGCACCCGGCGTGTCGCCATGGACGCAGACGCTGTCGATCCGGGCGGGGATGCGCCGGCCGGACTGGCAGGTGATCGCCCCGTCCCCCAGCATCCGCACGACCCGCTCGGCCACCGCGTCGGGCTCGTGCAGCACCGCTCCGGGAAGCCTGCGCGAGACGAGGTTGCCGGTCTCGGCGTAGGCGCGGTCGGCATAGACCTCGCGGACGAGGGGCAGGCCGAGCCGCTCGCCCGCCCGCTCGGTCTCCAGGCCGGGCATCACCACGAAGAGCAGGTCGCGGTCCAGGGTCCGGATCGCCCGGGCCACCGCCAGGGCGAGATCCGCGTCCGCGTTGGCGATGTTGCCCAGCGCCCCGTGGGTCTTCACATGCCTCACCCGGCAGCCCGCATCCTGCGCCAGCGCCAGCAGCGCGCCGACTTGGTAGAGCACGGCCTTCTCGACATCCGCCGGCCGCTCGCCGTGGATCTGGCGCCGGCCGAAGCCCCAGAGGTCGAGGAAGCCCGGATGCGCCCCCGCCTGGACGCCGTTTTCCGCGGCCAGCCGCAGGGTCTCGTGCATGACCAGCGGGTCGCCCGCATGGAAGCCGCAGGCGATGTTGGCCGAGGTGGCGATCGTGAGCATCCCGGCGTCGTCGCCCGGGCGGTAGACGCCGAAGCCCTCGCCCATGTCGCAGTTCAGATCGACGATCATCGGGCGGCCTCGGGGCGCATCACAGCCCGCGCCGCCGCGGCCAGACATCCGGGTTGACCAGCCCGCCCGGCTGCCGGCCGGCCAGCACGTCGACCACGCGGCCCGCCGCGGTCTCGGCGGTGCGGATCAGGGCCGCCCCGGTGGAGCCGCCGACATGGGGCGTCAGGATCGCCCGCTCCTGGCGGGCCAGCGGGTGATCGGCCGGCAGCGGCTCCTGCGCGAAGACGTCGAGCCCGGCGCCCGCGATCGTGCCGGCCTCCAGCGCCTCGACCAGGGCCGCCTCGTCGATCAGGCCGCCCCGGCTGGTGTTGATCAGGAACGCGTCCCGCTTCATCCGGGCGAGCTGCGCCCGGCCGATCAGGCCGCGCGTGCCCGGCGTCAGCGGCAGATGCAGGGAGACGATGTCGGCCTCCGCCAGGAGCGCCTCCACCGAGGCGGCCCGCAGGGCGCCGGCCGTGGCGAAATCGGCCTCCGGGCGGCTCGGCCCGTAGGCCAGCACCCGCAGGCCGAGTGCGGCGCCGAGCCGGGCGGTCGCCTGCCCGATCGCCCCGAAGCCGACGAGGCCCAGCGTCAGGCCGGCGAGCTCGACCAGGCGCGCGGTGAACTTGAAGCTGTCGTCGCCGGTCCGGACCGATCGGTCGGCCCCCGGCAGGGCCTTGGCCAGGGCGAAGATCAGCGCCAGCGTCTGCTCGGCCACCGAAACGGCGTTGGCGCCCGGCGTGTTGACCACCACGATCCCGGCCTCGGTCGCGGCGGTTTTGGCGACGTGATCGGTGCCGGTCCCGTGCACGCCGATCACCCGCAGGTCCGCCGCCGCCGCGATGGCCTGCGCCGGGAAGCCGGTGTTGCGGGTGATGACGGCGACGCATCCGGCGACCTCGCGCGCCAGGGTCTCGGCGTCGGTGCCGCTGGCCGGGCGCGGCTCCAGCCCGGCCGCGCGCAGCCGGTCGAGGCCCGCCGCATGGATCGGCTGGACGATGAGGCACGGGCCGGTGATCACGGAACAGGCAGCCTCTGCAGGAGAACAGGATTGGAAGGCACGTCTCTCGCCACGATCGTCTCGAAGCCCGCTCGCCTTGGGATGTCCCGTCCGCGCCCGCGACCCGGGAGGCAGGCCCCCGTTCGGCATCGCCGGGTTTCAGGTGAGACCGGGACCCTGCGCGCAGGCGCGGGGTCCGATCGGGATCGTGCGCAGGCTCTAAAGCGGTTCCCGATCGCGGTGCAATCGAAAACCGGCCGCGATCCCGGTCGTACGACGCCTCTTCGCCTCTGGGTGCCGCGCAGCCTCGGGGTCCGGACAGGACTTGGGTCGGCGAGACCGGACTGGCCTCCCGCGGGCGCCGCCGCCCGCCGCTCCGTGGGGCGATGTTTCACGGGAAACATGATCTTAACCCTGCACGCGTGAACCGGGCAGCCCGTCTGCGCCGCGATCTCTGCTCTCCGCGCCTCGCGGGGTTGCGCCGGTCCGGTCCGGATCCGGACCGCTGTTGCACCGGCGCCGTCGCCTCGCGGATTGGGCCGGGTTAGGGTTGCGCCCCGGGATGCCGCGCCCGCTCCGCGACGCGCCGGCGATACCGGGGATGGGGACGGCCCGGGCACCCGTCATCCGGCACCGTCGTGAACCGCAGGGTCGCGACCGGGCGCGGCGCCGGTGGGACGCGCGCGTCCACGGGGAACCGGTCGCCCCGTCGGCGGAGAGCAATCGGCAGCAGATCCAGCATGACGACATCGAACTGGCGGACCCTCCGCAACGCGCAGGCCCGGGCACGGCTGGAGCGCGCCCTGCCGCCGGTCTTCCCGGCCCCGGTCCTCCGGCACGCCCTGGCGCGGCCCCTGATCCCGCCGACGCCCCGCCTTGCCGTCGAGAGCTACTGGCGCAACCACGTCCTGCGGGCGGACCGGCTCGCCCGGGCCCTGGCCGCCCGCTCGGGGACGCCGGAGGGCTGGACCTGGCAGATCGGCGGCGGGGGACCGGGGGCGGGCCGCGCCGGGAGCTTCCGGATGCCGCCCGCCCCGTACCGCGAGCCGGCCTTGGCCCGCGGTCGCGGCGCCTGCTGCATCTGCGGGCAGCCCGTGTACCGGTTCGGCTGGCACCGGGATCTCTGGGCGCGGGGCGTGCCGAACGCCAATGCCGGCTGGCACGCCGCCTGTGTCACCGCCTGGAAGTTCTGGCTGGCCCCGCATGCCCAGATCCGGGCGCTCAAGCTCCGCCAGCTTCACCGCTGCGCCACCTCCGGCAAGCGGCTGCTCCGGACCGCCGAGGTCGACCACGCCCTGCCGCTCTACCAGGTCTGGCGCGAGCACCGCACCCGGCCCTGGCCTGAGCTGCTCGCCTTCTGGGGGGCGCCGAACCTGCAGGTGGTCAACCGCGCGAGCCACGTCCTCAAGTGCCGGGACGAGGCGGCCGAGCGCTCCCAGGTCCTGCGGCTCTCCAGATTCCGGGTGGTGGAGGGCGATTTCGGGTTCGAGGTGATCCAGGAGGCCTGAGGCTCCGGCTCAACCGGCCAGGGCCGCCAGGCCCCGGGACAGATCCGCCAGCAGATCGCTCTCGGCTTCGAGCCCGACCGAGAGACGCAGCAGGCCGTCCGTGATGCCCGCGATGGCGCGCGCCTCCGGATCCATCGCCGCGTGGGTCATGGTCGGCGGATGGGCGACCAAGCTCTCGACCCCGCCGAGCGATTCGGCCAGCGTGAAGACGCGCAGGGCCCCGACGAAGCGCCGCACCGCGTCGCGCCCGCCGGCGAGCTCGAAGCTCAGCATGGCGCCGAAACCGGCCTGCTGCGCCCGCGCGAGGGCATGGCCCGGATGCCCGGGCAGGCCGGGATAGTGGACGCAACGGACCGCAGGATGCGCATCCAGGAAAGCCGCCAGCGCCGCGGCGTTGCGCTGCTGCTGCTCCACCCGCACGAACAGCGTGCGCAGGCCGCGCAGGGTCAGGTAGGCGTCCAGGGGGGATCCCGTGACGCCGATCGTGTTGGCCCAGGCGGCGAGGTCGTCCCCCATCGCCGCGTCGGCGGCGATCACGGCCCCGCCGATGACGTCGGAATGGCCGTTGAGAAACTTGGTGGTGGAGTGAACCACGAGGTCCGCCCCGAGGGCGATCGGCCGCTGCAGGGCGGGCGACAGGAAGGTGTTGTCCACCACCGCCACCGCGCCGGCGGCCCGGGCGTCCGCGGTGATCCGCCTTATGTCCACCACCCGCATCAGCGGGTTGCTGGGCGTCTCGATCAGCACGACCTTGGGACGCTCGGCGAGCGCCGCCGCCAGGGCCTCGGGATCGGTCTGATCGACGAAGGCCACCCGGTAATGGCCCCGGGCGCCGCGCAGGCTGAGGAGGCGGTGGGTGCCGCCGTAACAATCGTGCGGGGCGACCAGCAGGTCCCCCGGCCGCAGGCTCGACAGGGCGAGGTCGAGCGCCGCCATGCCGCTCGCCACCATGACGGCCCGGGCACCGCCTTCGAGCTTGGCGATCGTGTCGGCGAGCTGGTCGCGGGTCGGGTTGCCGAGGCGCGAATAGTCGTAGGGCCCGGCCTGCTCGAAAGCCGGAAACTTGAAGGTCGTAGACAGGTGGATCGGCGCGATGACCGCCCCGAACGCGGTGTCCTGGGCCACGCCGTTGGTGGCCGCGATGGTGCGGGCTGCCAAGTCTTCCGACATCGATCCTCCTCCGCCCGGCCCTTCGGCCGGCCGCGCCAGCGAAACCCGGTGCGTTCTTTATAGAGGACAGATCAGACTTTCAAGAGAACGAATGCGGTCGGGTCCCACCGCCTGTGCCGGCACGGCCCGGCCGCAGGCGACCTTGCCGGTCCGGCTTTGCCGCGCGGAGGCCCCCGATCAGGCGGCGAGGGTGTCGTGCGCTCCCGCCGGCCCGGCCGCCCCCAACGACGGCGCCGCCGCGAGGCCGTCGGCCTCCCGCATCATGGCCTGTGCGAGCAGCCGGGCCCGCCCGGCCCAGAGATCCCGCTCCGCCCGAAGGTCGTCGACCCGGTCCTCCGCGGCGGCCAGGGCCGCCTGCAGGACATCGATCTCGGCGCGCAGATCGCTGGTGCGATGGCGCTCGCTCGCCAGCGCCGCCTTCAGGACGCAGAGGGCCGCCTCGGCGGCGTCCCGCGACGACCCGCCCCGGCCACCGGCGACCGGCGCGGCCGGCGCGGGGATCGCGACCGGCTCGGGAGCGGCCACGGGCGCCTGGGCCGCCGCGATCTCCGGTCGAAGCTGCGCGATCTCGGAGCGCACCTGCGCGACGTCGAGACCGGTCGCGTCGCGCCCCGTCCGCACCGGAGACGCCGCCTCTGGAGCCGGCAGGCCCTCCTCTTCGATCACCAGCCCGTGCAGCATGGCGAAGACCTGGTCGCCGTCGAGGCGGGCGAGATCGAACCCGCTCTCGGCCGCGAGGGTGCTGAACCGGGCCTGTCCCTGGGATGACTGGCCCACGAACGCCATCGACCAGTTGGCGAAGGCGCGGCTCTCCGCCGGTCCGCATTGCAGGACCGTCACGTCGTCGTGGCGCAGGTCGCGCTGGATCCGCTCGAAGGTCGCCTCGACCCCGCGGCGCGGACCCTCCAGCACCTGCGCGAAGGCGCCCGCGTTGAACATCAGGGCGCCGGTCACGCCGACCGCCCGGTTGTTCCGCTGCGAGGCCTCCAGGATCTGCCGGACGGCCGCCGTCATGTCGGCCTCCGGAACGTTGAGCAGGTTCTTGCTGGCGTAGACGAGGCGGTAGAGATCGCTCATGGCGGCGCTTCCAGGATGAGGACGGAGATCAGGCCTGCGGATAGCCCGCGAACACCCGGGCGAGCTCTTCGGCCGGGACCGGCCTGCTGATGAGGTAGCCCTGGACGTCGGTGCAGCCCTCCAGGCGGATGCGCTGCATCTGTTCGGCCGTCTCGACGCCCTCGGCGACCGTGGTCATGCCCAGGCTCTTGCCCAGGCCCGCGATGGCCCGGATGATCGCCTCGCCGTCGGGCTTGCCGGCCAGATCCTTCACGAAGGAGCGGTCGATCTTGATCTTGTCGAACGGGAACGACCGCAGGTAGCTGAGCGACGAGTATCCCGTGCCGAAATCGTCCATCGAGACGCGCACGCCGAGTTCCCGGAGGCGGTGCAGGGTCTGGAGCGTCCGCTCGTTCTCCTGCAGAAGCACGCCCTCGGTGATCTCGACCTCGAGTCGCCGGGCCGGCAGCCCCGAGGTCGCGAGCGCCGAGATGATCGTCTCGACGAGGCGGTCGTTCTTGAACTGCGCGGGCGAGACGTTGACCGCCACCGACATGGCGGCCGGCCAGGTCATGGCGTCCCGGCAGGCCTGACGGACGACCCATTCGCCGATCGGCACGATCAGCCCGATCTCCTCGGCCAGCGGGATGAAGTCGAGGGGCGAGACCAGCCCGCGCTCGGGATGCTTCCAGCGGATCAGGGCCTCGCAGCCGATCAGACGACCGCTCTCCAGCTGCAGCTGCGGCTGATAGTGCAACTGGAACTCCCGACGCGCGAGCGCCTGGCGCATGTCGAGTTCGAGCTTCCGCCGCGCCTGCATGCGCGCATCCATCTCCGGCTCGAAGAACCGGTAGGTGCCGCGTCCGTCGAGCTTGGCCCGGTAGAGGGCGAGGTCGGCGTTCTTCAGGAGCCGGTCGGCATCCGTCCCGTCCTCCGGTGCCAGCGCCACGCCGACGCTGGCGCCGATCGTCAGGAGGTGGCCCTCGACCATGTAGGTCCGGCCGATCAGGTCGACGATGCGGCGGGCGAGCGCCTGCGTGCCCGCCGCGTCCCGGATCCCGGCCTGCAGGATGACGAACTCGTCGCCGCCGATCCGCGCCACCGTGTCGGTGGGCCGCACCGTCGAGCGCAGGCGGTCCGCCACCTTCTCCAGCAGCGCGTCGCCGACCGGGTGGCCCAGCGTGTCGTTGACCGGCTTGAACCGGTCGAGATCGACCAGCAGCAGGGCGCAGGCCTCGCCGTTGCGCCGCAGGCGCGCGAGGGCCTCCGCGAGGCGCTCGCGCAGGAGCAGCCGGTTCGGGAGGCCGGTGAGGGGATCGAGCCGCGCCATCGCGTCGGCGCGGGCCTCGATGGCCTTGCGGGTGCTCACATCCTCCAGCGTCACGACCCAGCGGTCGCCGGCGACGGGACGGAGTTCCGCCTGCACCGTATGGTCCTCGCGCCGGAACTCGAACACCGCCGGCTGGCGTTGACCGAGGGACCGGCGCAGCGCCAGCAGGAGTGCGCGCCGGGCCGGGCCGGCCTCAGCCCGCAGGACCCGCAGCAGCGGCGGGGCGGGGGCGTTCGGCCGCAGCGTCACCGTCATGGCCGCCAGCAGGGCCTGCGCCGGGGCGTTCGCCGCCACCACCGTCCCCGATCCGTCGATCATCAGGAGACCCTGCCGGACCGCATCCAGGTAGGGCGGCAGCAGGTCGCGCGGCGTCGCGGCCAGCCGGGTCGGGAACGGGGGGGCTGCCTCCCGACCCGACAGGGCGGCAGGCTGAAGATCCGGGCTCATGGGAGGTGGCCTCGAACTGCGACCGCCTCTCGGCGCGCGGCAGGAAATACAGCCACGATAGAGGGGGAGATCCTAATCGGCGGTTACAGCAACGCCGAGGTCATCTTAACCTAAGTTGTGCTTCCGGCAGATCTGCGCGCGCCGGGAGGCGTACGCCCTCCGTGCCGCGGTCCCGCGCGAGGGCGGAATGCCGGCCGACGGTCCGGCCGCCGAGGAGCGCCGCAGCCGCGCCCGGCCCCCTGGGGGCCCGGCCGGTCCGCCGGATGGCGCCACGGCCGCGCCCCTTGCGCTTCGGGACGGGGATCCTTAGATGCGTCCTCCGGCAGCGACGGTACGCCGTCCGCCGGGATCTCGTCAGCACTGTCCTGCGGCTTCGACTCGGCGAGTCGGGACGCGAACGGGTTCGGGCATGCCCCGAATCCAGGATGCGGGGCCTGATGGGACGTCAACCGGTCAGCGTTCGGCACGGACCGCCTTCGGGCGATCCTGGCGGCGCGCTCCCGATGGCGCCTCCGGATACCGGCTCGACCGGCCCGGTTGCTTCGCCGGGAAAGGGTCGGTTGACAGGGGTTCTGGGGCAGCCTATACGGCGCCTCCCGACGCGGTGCTGAAGCAAAACGGCCGGGTCGGACGGACTTCCTGAGGTTTAGAAAAGTAGATCCGGCGGCAGCCGAGGTACTTGACTTCTCCTCGACAGGTAATTACGGAAGTAATTACTGCTCTTTGACAAGTTGGATTTGAGGAAGGGAGACGCGGGCGGCGTTTGTCCTTGCGGCTGGGGCTTATGGCCCTGGCGTGAGAGACTTGTGCCGATCTGCTGTACTTCTTTCTGAGCTCACCGACGGGTATTTGGCGCTGTGAAGCGTTTGGATGCCTGGTCGATTGTGAGGCTCCGTCTGAGAATACACGTGATCGGCCAGATCAATCTCTTCAACGTGAGAGTTTGATCCTGGCTCAGAGCGAACGCTGGCGGCAGGCTTAACACATGCAAGTCGAGCGGGCCCTTCGGGGT
>NZ_JAKSXX010000286.1 GCF_022829385.1 Methylobacterium sp. J-070
GCGCTCGGCTCTCGCCAAGAGCCTCGGTCTCGGCAACCAGCGCCGGAAGACGGCTCCGAAGGCTGCAGACCACGCTGAGACCGTCTCCGAGAAGCCGAAGCGGGCTGGCCGGCCGCGGAAGGCCAAGGGTAGCGCTGAGGCCTGAGACCAATCAGGGATCTGCCTGGTCTCTCGGGCAATTCCCATGTTCTCACTTATTGCGGCGGTCGAATTCTAAACGGATCGCACCGGCGAGCGCGCCCGCCGCTGTGTCCCCCCGTTCATGTGTGGCCGGCGCGTTCTATCTGATGCCAGAACTGCGATGCCAAGTTGCTGCGCTTTCAAACGGGAAACACGATGACCAGCTAATTCGCCCTCAAAGGGCATCTCCAGGACCGCGATAGTTCGAGGTTCGTCATCACTCCGTAGCCGTTCTGTTGCGGTCTGGCTGGTGTTTCAGATTTATCGCTCTCTCCCGAATTGGCGTCCACCCTTGGCAACGCCTCACAATGCCCTCCGATTGGTCGCAATCAAGCCGCTCAGGTGGACCGGCGGAAAATTCGAGAGGGAGTGTCTATCGTGTCCACGCATCTCAGTTTCGCTACCCCAGTAGCCACGGACGGACTCTCAGGTTTCCCTGAAGCATTGCGCATGATTGGCCACGCTAGGGAGGTGATCGAAGCTACGCGGCTACCGGCCATCCGCTCCAGCTACGCGTGGCTCGATGCCTACAATCGCCTTACACTGGCCCAGGCGGCTCCGACCTTCCAGCACATCGAGGCGGCCAGGATCAGCCTCAACTTCGCGATCCTGCACGAGAGGCGTGGAGGTCGTCGCGTCCGAAGAGATCGCGGCAACGTCATCGCGCTGGCGGCTTGAGGCCGTGATCGGAGGATACGACGATGGCCGAGCTGATCCGCACCAGCATACGCGTGAAGGAATACGAGAACGGCAACCCCTATATCATGCTGGAGCAGCATGCCCCGCCGGAAGGTGGGGCGGCCGAGGCGATGAGGCCGTTCGCTTTTGACTTGAAGCCCGGTACGACGTGCGAGCAGGCTAACGAGGTCGTTCAGGCGATGCGAAGCATCATCACGCATGTGCACTTCGAGTAAGGACGAAGCTGGTAGTTGTTGAACAAGGAGGAGCGTCCGCGAGAACATTCCTCCGTTCATTTGATCTGACAGTTCGCTTAATTCCCGATGTGCCCTCGAATGGTCGAGATCCGTGTGCCGACCATTGACACGGCTTTCTTGAGCTTCTCCTCGGAGATACCCAGGCGCTGTGCCACGTTCTGGCGATCGGTTCGATCATGGATGTCGAGGTGGGTCCGCTCGTTATTGGTGGTCGCTGACGGAGCCATTGAGACCCTTCATGCCGTCGCCGGCATGCTCCTGTTCGTGATGTGGAGAGCTGCTAGGTGAACGCGAGCTAAATTGCTTAGTTGCGTGAACAGGTGCAGATGCGGCAACCACCCACAGCTTTGGCTCGAACCTTCATAGGAACCCGCTCCCCGAGTGCCCCTTAAAGGCATTGGCTCGCCGGATGTAGCCGACGACGGTCCGCGGATCGCGGTGGCCGGACTGATCCATGATCCGAGCGAGATCCGCCCCGCGTTCGGCCGCGGTCGTGATGTAGCCTGCTCGGAGCGAGTGCGCCCCGAAGGTCGAGGCATTGAGCCCCGCGGCCGCGCAGTAGCCCTGCAGGATGTTGGCGACGGATCGGTCCGTAAGACGCACACTCTCGCCTTGGCGGACATTCCCCGACCGCGACACCGGCCGGAACACCGGCCCCGCCGAGATCCCGGCGGCATCGAGCCATTCCTGCACGAGCGCCACCGGCCGGACGAACCGGCCGTGGGGGATGGCCTTCTCGAACCCCCTGCCCTCCTGATCCACCTTCGACCGGCGGACCACGACGCGCAGGCCCTCCGGATCCTCGCGCAGGTCCTCGACATCGAGGGCCA
>NZ_JAKSXX010000288.1 GCF_022829385.1 Methylobacterium sp. J-070
CAAGGACAGAATCACTAACGGTCCGCCGCCGCTACCCCTGGTGAGTCCCGCTCAACGAGGGTTAGTATGAGGCGTAGTTCCCGGCGAGTTCGTTGTAGCGGGTGGCTATGCGGCGGAAGTCCTTGAGGCGGTTGAACGTCGCCTCGATGCGCCAGACGCTCACCAACCGCTGGAACGGCAACGCGTCGGGCTTCCTGCCTTCGTGGGTCGTGATCCCGAGCGACATCCTCGGCGCGATCCGCGGCTGGTTCGGCGGTGAGACGAAGCCCGCACTTCCGGCCGCGGCGCCGAGAGGCTGAGCTCGACG
>NZ_JAKSXX010000289.1 GCF_022829385.1 Methylobacterium sp. J-070
ATCAAGAGAGAGATGCGTGTCACAGATGGCTCCAACGGTTGCGCCACCGAGGTTGGCCACGCCTATGGTGAACGGACGCGGCGGCGAAACAGTTTCCTGGCGGAAGCTGCCGCCCCCAGCTGGTACGTCTCACCCTTGCACCGATGAGATGAATGCCTCCTCGTTATGCCGCGATGAGATCGTGGAACGTGTTCGGGTTAGCGGAGCGTGGCTCTGAAACTTATTCGCCGTTGATGCCGTAGACGACGGATGGCTCATGAGGCATTCCGTTGGATCATGAGCTTGGTCGCACGGTCAGCGCAGGTCGACGTCGTGCCCTGTCCGGTTCACACGGGCTGTTTCCGCTGGGTCATCACCACAGCGGATGGCAAACACGCGGAACATTCGCCCTACGCTTACGCATCCGCGGCTGGGGCGCGGGCCGGCGAGATCCGGCATCGTGAGATCGGTTGGAAGATCTAATTTTGACCGGCAAACCCCCAGTTAGGTGGGGCATACCTTCCAATGGCTGGGGGCCCGCGTCATTCGCAAGCGCGTAGGCGGATCAGAACAGGGCCGGTGTCTTGAACGAGTAATCGATCTTGATGCCGAACTGAAACTGGTCGGGGCTACCGAACGGGCGGCGGACCAGCGGGCTGTCCCCCGAGACGCCCAGGATCCGCGTGTAGCCCGCATAGGCTGTGTAGGCCCAGGTCTCGTTCTGCGTATAGGTCACAGCGCCGAGCACACCGGCGGAATAGAAGCTTCGCGGGTCATAGGGGGTGATCCGTCCGTTCAAGGCGGCTTCGGCCGGTGACACGCCGAAATACTTTCTGGCGAAGCTGGCATCGCCGATGTTGAAGCGTGGCCCGATGGAGAACAGGAGCTTCTCGATTGGGATCAGGTAGTCGGCCGCTACCGAGCCGACCGTGCCATGGTGCCCATAGATACCCTGCCGAGCCTCCACGCGGGTGCGAATGAAGGAGACGGGATAGAACTCCGCGAACACGCCCGGCTCAACCGCGAAGCGCGCGTCGCGGAAACCGAACAGGTGGCGCCGGTCGTCGCCGTAGTAGCGGCCGGGCACGATGCGAGCGGTCGGACCAATTCGGAACACCGGATCATCGTAGAGGGACAGGCTGAAGCCGTCGTCCGGTGCCGAGAAGCGACGCGGCTCGCCCAGGCGTCGGATGTCGATGGAGGGATAGCCCACCGCCGTGTAGTTGCTGGCGCCAGGGTAACGCGGCACGACTTGGAGCGAGCCGCTGACCGTCACCACCCAAACGCTTGGATCGACCTGGGCGAAAGTCGGCACCGGACGTGGCAGGACCGCGCCCAGATCCGCGGCGTTTGAGGCCGTCATGCCGAAGGCGGCAAGGAGTGTGCCTGCGCCGAAAAGCGCGCAGAACCGCTGAGCACGGTGAGATAATTGCGTCATGGCCACGCTTTATGACGCCATTTGATCCAGCCCGCATACGCATGAACGGCAACTC
>NZ_JAKSXX010000295.1 GCF_022829385.1 Methylobacterium sp. J-070
GTCGGCTACTACGCCGCCTGCGCGATCAGCCGCATCCATCCCGACGCCGGGATGCGCCCGATCGTCGGCTACATCGTGGCCCTCCTGGCCGGCCTCCTCGTCATCATCCTCGTCCCCTGGTTCTCGATCGGCTTCCTCTGAGGCAGACCAAGTGAGAAGACGTGCAGCGCACGGAGGTGGTCCGCTCGTTGGTCGGCTCATGGGGCGATGCGAACCTGGATGTGTACCGTTCGAACGTCCGCTTCGGAGATTCGCACCGTAATCGCTGAATGTCTGAGATGGGCGCAAAGCTGACCGTCCGCTTCCTGGCGATTTGGCAGTTTCGATCTCCCATTCGTTGGGTCATTTAGTGCGCTGGCGCGGTCTCTGAGCCCTATAAATTTCTGCCAGCCGACCAAACATCTAATAACAAAGGCATCAAACGTATCTTCTTCTTCGACCATCTTACGGCAAAGCTTTGGCGGTGATGAAGACCGGGATAACGGCTAATGCCTGAGCAATTGAGTGGATGATTTTTGGGGATGCTTGAGCCTTCAAACGAAGTTGCGGTGCGCTTGCGCTCTCCTACTGATCCAGCATCGTGAGGATCTGCCTTTCTGCAGTTCTCGGCTGATACTGAAGCTGCAATTAGCACCAACGCATGCGAAATTCGAAGGCCTGCTGCCAAGTCTTGAACTTCAGCTGATGGGAAGCAAAGCGGCGGCCGGGAGCTAGCATGATATCGGCGGGGTTGCTGCCGTCATGGTTTGCCTGCCAGTCCTTCAAGCTCTGGGCAAGACGGTCGTTCATGCTTCCTTCAACGCAAAGAACAGTCGTTCCAAACCGACGTTCGGCGCACCAACTCAGGGCCTCGCTGAGCTCAGGAACGCTTGCGCGAATACGCGCTTGACGTGCCTGCGCCGAATAAGAACGCCGGCGGTTCCAATCATCATGATAGCTCAGCGCAACCTGCAACGTCGTCTCGTCGAGCCAATTCGGCTCCATCTCGACGATGGATGTGAAATGCAAACCGGGCGTTTCGATGAAATATCCGTTCATGGTGCGCTGAGTGCGGACAAAACAATCCACGTATAGAAACTCCTTTGAAAAATTTATTTTCGACCGGGGGTGATGAACAGAGACACCAAAGCGCATCGCCGGTCCAAATGTCAAAATGTAATCGCAAGAAACAGAACCGTATAATCTTAGACGCGATCGGCGGCATGCTGGTGATCCGCCCCCACGAGAGTGGTCCGCCCTTTGGTATGGCTTTGAGCCTGGAGGACGGATCGATGTCGAGGAAGCGACCCAAGCCTGAGGAGATCGTCGCCAAGCTGCGGCAGGCGGACGTGCTGGTCGGCCAAGGCCAGAGCGTGGCGGAGGCGATCCGCGCGATTGGCGTGAGCGAGGTGACGTACTACCGCTGGCGGCGTGAGTACGGCGGCCTGAAGACCGGTCAGGTCCGGCGGATGAAGGATCTGGAGACGGAGAACCAGCGGCTCCGGAAGGCGATCGCCGATCTCACGCTCGACAAGCTGATCCTGCAGGAGGCGGCCCGGGAAACTGACCAGCCCCGCGCGCCGACGCGCCTGTATCGAGCATGTCCGGACCGTGCTGTAGGTCTCCGAGCGCCGCGCGTGTCGTGAGCTCGGCCAGCATCGCTCGACGCAGCGCAAGCTGCCGCGGGGCAAAGATGACGAGGCCGCGCTCGTCACCGAGCTGATCGAGCTTGCCCGCACCTATGGGCGCTACGGCTACCGGAAGGTCGCTGCCCTGCTGCGGGCGGCCGGCTGGCTGATCAACGACAAGCGGGTCGAGCGCCTCTGGCGGCAGGAGGGTCTGAAGGTGCCGGCCCGCCAACCCGAACGTGGACGGCTGTGGGACGGGGATGGCTCCTGCATCCGGCTGCGCCCGGAGCACGGCAATCACGTCTGGTCCTACGACTTCGTCGAGGCGCGCACTCATGACGGGCGCAAGTTCCGGATGCTCAACGTCCTCGACGAGTTCACCCGCGAATGCTTGGCCATCCGGGTAGCTCGCAGGCCACACGCCTGCCTCGGTCTGAAAGAGCCAAGACATCGTGACCCTAGAAAGAAACCGTGCCCCGGTGGGTAGGGCAGGTGAGGACCATCATGTCACATCGCCCGCCCTACTGTCCAATTTTAATTCGGCCGTTTCATCTATCTTATTGAATTAGCGTACGATTTTCCCATGGATAAGGGTATCTAAGTCAAACGAGTAACGATAGAATAAGCTGGAAAAGATTTAGAACCGCCATTGACGACTGTCGATTTGATCCATTTCCTATCGCCGTTGCTCAGATTTCTGTAATGTCCGCGGCGATCATGTGGCCGTACCGAAGTGACTTTTTTCAAAGAATTGTCCAGCGATCGTGATAGGGCTTGCCGATCGACTTGGATCACGCACGTCGCTTGAAGAGGGGCCAGAATTTTTGCCTTTAAACGAACCCTATTGATACGGGCAAGCTGTTCGGTGGCATCATCCATCAATGTAAGCGTTGGTCTATGAGAATTCAGTAGAGATAAGCCGTAGATGCATCTCATATACGCCACTTCACAATCGACAACTTGTACGCTTGTCTGTTCTTCAGATGGATCGGAATCTGGGTCGAAGCTTATTCTAGCCTCCCAATTATTGGTCAATAGGAATTCCGCAGGTGACTTGGTCCATAAGTTCCTGGGTGGCATCAGATTCTGTTTGAAGTAAATCGATCCCGAGATCCCCAGATCGGTTTCTTTAAGATGTATTAAATTGACAGCCTCGGGTGTAGAACTCGTGGGCATGAATCGAAATAGGAACGCACACTCCTCATAAGGTAATCGTGTTCTGCCATCATGCAGTGACTCGATTTCATTTTCAAACAATCTGTCACAAGAATGCTTATCGATAGATTTCGGATTGTGGTCGTCGAACAGGAAGCCAAAATCGAAACTGGCAAATGACCACTCATATTTTTTATGTATCGCATCGATATATGAGACAATAGAGCCTTGATTATCGTCTTTAACGATTTTGAAGCATCTTCCCCATCGCATCGAGTTTACGAAGTCGGGGTAGCTTGCGGACCAATTGCGCATATTCGCTCCTGTTCGCTGCATCCGATGTCAGCGTCTTATGCGAAATTTTATGCGTTGACGTCGATGAACTCAATGGTGGTTGGTATAACTTAAAATTTAGCGGGGCTTCCGTGGGGATTTGCTTCTTGATGGTTGTTCAAAAACATCGTCCATAGATCTGCCGGTGGTTGTTCTCCGCCGGCCACCCCCTGCTATAGGTGTTGCTTCGAAGATGAGCGTATGGATCTTCATTGGTAGCACGGCCTAAGATAGTACACTTAAAATCTAAGCAAAATCAATTGCTTATAGGATTATGACTGTCGTTTATAAGCTTTTTGGCCTATAAAAGGACTTGATCCGGCTGTAGATCGGTGGATCTGATACGTCGCCAACGGCGTCTCGGCATCAGCTATCTCATCTAGGATGAGTTGAACTACGCAATACCTTTTTTTGTATGATTGTGCGCACTTGGGATTGCTGTTGTTGATTCAACTATAAGTTGATTTACAGGTAGTAACATTTCCGTGATTGCTCCGATCAACCATCAAATGCGTCGTTGACACTAGTATTTCTCTGGTGACTCGGACGAACAACCTTGCGGTCCAATCGGTCAAGGGCAAGCGGCTTCCCGGTAGAACGATCCCCGCGTGGCGTCCAAGGATTGATGGAGGCCGCGCCTTTGCTGCTGCGAGGTCCGTGTGGTTCCGCCCCCACAATTTCAGCGGAAGATGAGGATCTGCCCGCTTGGGGTGAGCCCGATCTTAGAAGCATCTGCCTTCGGCGACGGGCTGGATTTGAGGCGAAGCGGGCTCCGGGGATCTGCCGGACGGAGCGCGCCCCGGATATGTTCCGCCCGAAGGTGGTTGTAGTGGCGGCTGATCATCTCGACGGAGGTGCCGCAGTTGATCGCCAGGATGTCCGAAGTGACCCCCCGCCGCAGCCGTTCGGTCAGGTAGGTGTGCCGACAGATGTAGAGGGCCCCACCGGAAGCATCTGCCTGAAACCCGAGCCGTCGAAGGGCCGATTTGAAGCTCGTACCCATGTCCTGCACGACTCCACCGCGGCGCGATGGCCAGAGAGGTGTACGCCCCGTGGTCGCAAAGCCGAACTCGCTGAGGAGCGCGCGCAGATCCGTGAGCACATCAAGTGCCTCAGGGTCACAGTTCACCATCCGCGGGCCGGTCTTGCCGTCGCCGCAAGGGTCGATCACCACGATGTCCTCGCCATGCTCGTTGCGGGTGTGGCGGACGCGATCCCAGGTTAGTTCGAGGATCTCGGCGCCGGGGCGCATGCCCGAGCACAGCAGCAGCCGCACGTGCAGCGTCATCAAGCGCCGGTCATAGTTCCTGCACTTACCCCCCTCCCCCAGCTTTCGAACGCGCGCGCGTTCAGCGTCCTCGATGCGATCGAACTCTTCGAGGAGGGCCGCCACCTGCTCGCGCGAAAGCGCATCGCGCCGGTCCTCGGCGGCCCGCTGCTTCTTGGTCTCACGCGGACGCGGCAGATGGCGGAGTTCGTGAACGACCTCGTCGCCGACGAGGGGCGTGGGCCGATCGCTCGCCCACGCCATGGCCTTCACGAAATACTGCTTCTCCCGCCGAAGGGTCGGGGCGGACGGCGGCTTGAGGCGGCGTCCGACCGACACCGTCTGGCCTCCACGCCGATAGGGCGCGACGGCAGCCCCCTCCCCGTTCTGCTCAAGACGCCAGCGTTCCCAGGCGTAGAACTGCTGCCGACCGAGATCAGCCAGCGGCACCTGCTGCCAGAACGGCAAGAAGTTGCGACGCATGACCGAGATCTCCGGCCCGAGCTTCCGCTCCCCGGCGTCGAAGCGCCGGTCGAGGTCCTCGACATAGCGCTTCAGGATGTCGCCGACGCTCGGTCCGCTCAAGGAGATGGGCTGTCCGGCTTTCGCGCGGGTTTCGAACGCCTTGCGGCGGCGAACCGCGACCTCCTCCGCCATCACGAGGTCGGTGGTCTTGGTCGATTCGCGCACGCGCTCGTCGCCAACCCGGTAGTCGGCGTAGATGAATTGCGAGCGCGGGTGCCGATAAAGATTGACACCGTGTCCGAGGTCGAGACGCCCGAAGCGCTCGAAGGTATCGCGCTGCTGATCGCGTAGGTGCGTACGGGCGGACGTGCGGGGGGAAGGCATGAAAATCGTGTGCTTCGCGGTAGGTGTGCCAAAGGTGTGCCAAGCGGCGGATGCGTTGTCCGGCGACGGCCGAGTGGAGCGTTCCGGGCGGTGACGCGGCTGCTGAGGCCATTTCCCTTCCGGAACAACACCTTGGTAACGACTGTCGCGGTCGAGCGCATTATTCTTGAACGCTCGCGGCGACCAGTAAAACTGTCTGCCGTACACTCCGAAGGCAAAGGTCACACGTTCGAATCGTGTCGGGTGCGCCAATTTTCTCAATGACTTGGCTCGCCAGCGAGCTTCTCTCGTCCAAGCGTTGTCCAATAAACGCTCTTGGATCGTGGTGGAGTCAACTGCCTGCCCCGGATGCGCGAGCGGCGTTCGCGAGGTCTGTCAAATGCGTCCCGTTTGGTGACGGACCGTCAGCTTCCAGAGATTAGCTTCGGCTGATCGGTACCAGACCGATCGTCCGCGCCCGTCTCCTCAAGCTTCGCCCCCTTCGTTGGAGCGGGCGTGGATGCCGATGGTACCCACGGCGCAGGTGCCCCTGAGCTCAACTTAGCCCTCGCCAGCTTGGCGAACCCTCGGCTGACCAAGTCGCCAACTTGGCGGCATGGACCGACGCGGATTTGCGCTCGTGTCGAAAGGGGGTGGGTATTCACCACCCCCTACCTGCACAGCACCGGCATGGGCGGGATCGCCGGCGCGCCGCTGGCGGTAAGTGGGATCGGACCTCGACCGACAGCGATCAGCGTCCGCAGGCTGCGCGTGGCGTAGAAGTTCACCCTGCGCATGGCGTGGGTGGCACGGCGGACCCGCCGCGTGTGCCACCACGCCACCGCGACGATAAAGGAGCTCATCAGGCGCACAGCACCTCCTTCGCCAGCCGGCTGAGGTCGCTGATGGCGTCGTCCTCGTACTGGGGCAGCGTCATGCCGATCCGGTACTTCAATAGGATCGCCGAGAGGCTCACCATCGCCAGATCCATAAAAGGTGCCACGGTCTCGTCGATGTCGCTGTCCAGATCGTCCGCCGGTCTCCGAGCGTCGAGGTAGGCGATCCATTCAGGCGCAGCCACCAGCCGCCGGGCCGGCTCCTTCAGCGCGTCCAGATCGAAGACCCGCGGATCAGGGTGCGGGTGCGCTCGTTCGGCGACGCTGTAGAGTTGGGTCGACTCAGCCCAGAGCCGGTCGTACTCGACCAGCTTCGGCAGCAGCACAGGTGCAAGAGCGAGGAACCGGGCCTCGTGGTCCGGCAGGTCACTGGCGATTTCGCCAGTCAGGGCAACCGCTGTCACGGATGCTAGCGGGGTGGCGAAGATGGCGCCGAGCGCGGCGCGCCGGGTGGAGGCGGTCATGGCCGACCTGCCGCGGCTGCGTGGGCCTGCTTGAACTTCTCTCGGAGCCGCTTACCGATCTGCTCAAGCGGATGCGAGAAGGCTGTCAGGCATTCCGGCTCGACCATGTGCGGGCTGAACGCCACAGGGTCGAGTGCCTGGGTGCGGATCGTAGGGCTGGCCGTGCCGCGTTGGCATGGGTTCAGGATGGCGAGTGCTGACGCCGATGTCGAGGCGGACCTTCCGTATGATCGGCGCGTTGAGGCGCATGAACGCCCAGCCTTCCACCTCGCCGGAGCTCAACCGTCTCGCTGTAACGGAGAGCGCGCTGGCGGCAGCGGATAGCCTCTGGCGGGCCGAGATGCGTCGGAACTATGGGCCGGATGGCGTTCTGATCTACGCCTACGCCCCGGAGGGTCAGGGTGGCCTCGGCACACCGCTTCGGCGATCCTACGAGGCTCGCCGCGTCGCCGTCGCGCTGTGGAGGCGCGAGCGGCATCGAGCGCCGCGATTGGACTGACCGAGCGGGATGATCACCGAGGCGCCGTTTTGGTAGAAATTCGAGGGGATGTGATGGCCGACACCGACAAGCCCCCGGGTCTGAGCGTCGTGCCGCCCACGGTGCCGATCCGGAACGTCAACGTCCCCGACCCAACAATCCGGACCGAGCCTGAGAGCAACGACGTGGTGAAAGAGGCCGAGAGGAAGCCTGACGATCCGGACGAGGCGGCCAAGGACGGCTTGGCTTAGTCTGCAGCCTTTCGGCTAGGCATCTCGCCGGCTGCGATCAACGCACCGGCAATCGCCACCATCCGTCGGCCTTGATGGCGCGCAGCGTTCAGATCCTCAGACCGTGGCGGCCGGTTCTCCTTGCCGACGATCGTGGATGCACCATAGGGCGAGCCTGCCTCCAGCATCGCTTCGTCGGTGTAGCCGGTCGGCAGGATTACCATGCCCAGGTGCGCCATCGGGGCGTACAGCGACAGCGTGACCACCTCGGAACCGCCGTGCGGCCAGGACGCCGCCGCGAATGCGCCCCCGACTTTGCCGGCCAGGGCGCCCCGCTTCCACTGCGGGCCGAGCAGGTCGAGGAAAGTCTTCAGCTCGGTCGCCATTGCGCCGAAGTAGCTCGGCGTGCCGAACAGGATCGCATCCGCCCACTCCGCGTCCTCGTGCGAGGGCGCCTCGTACAATGCGTTCTGCCGTGCCGCATTATCGATCCAGCCATCGACCTTGGCCATCGCTGCCGCGTCGACCACCTCTCGGGTTCTGCGCATGCGCACCGCAGCACCGGCCTCTCGCGCGGCATCGGCAGCAGCGCTCGCGAGCTTCTCGACGCTGCCGCTGCGTGAGTAGTAGACGATGAGCAGGCGGGTCGGATCGGATGTCTGGTCGGCCACGTCGTCCTCCTATGGATTGGCGCTACGTGCCGCCGGCTGCGGGTAGGACGGGTTGCCGCCCGGAACAGCGGTGCTGTTGGACGGCGATATCGTGCCGCCCTGGCCACTCTCGGTTCCGGTGATCTGCTTGCGTGAGGCGCTCTGGCTCTGACTCGCATAGTCCGGAGGTGAAGTTCCGCCCTGCCACGTCATCAGCCCTGCCAGCGCTGCCAGCATCAGGCCGAGACTGATAATCAGGACGTAGAGCGCCGGTTTGCCGCGCTTTCCCTGCCGGACGTCCTGGCCTGAGAGTTGTTCTGCCACCGATGAACCTCGCTTGCCCGCAGATGCAGGCATGAAGATGCAACGGGGCGGCGGTGTGAGAGGTCCGATCCTGTGGCGCTATGGCTCTCGGATCACTGGACGCACATGGGAGTAGCCCCGCGGATCCAGGCCGCGGGGCAGTTCACGTCACATCCGGGAGCGACGCATGTGGTGACGCCGGTGATGCTTCATGCGCATCATGCTCCGCTGGCCACCCATGCGCTTCTGCGACGGGCTCTTCACGCTGCCCGGGTTGTTCATGTTGCTCTGTGCGCTGCCTCCGCCAGCGGGCATCTGCGCGAGAGCCACTCCCGTGACTGCGAGCGTGAACGCAGCAGCGAGGGCAAGTGTCTTCAACGACATGGCGTTTTCCTCCAGACG
>NZ_JAKSXX010000299.1 GCF_022829385.1 Methylobacterium sp. J-070
GCGCCGGATCGGGAGCGACGCCCCTCCAAGTTTGGCCACCTTCGCGCGCTAGCGCCTCCGGAACGGCCATTGATGGCTGATGATGGCTTACCGTCTGTCGGGAGAGCGGTCCCCGTGATCCGTTTCGAGAAAGTCACCAAGATCTACCGGACCAACGGGCATCCTCGGATCATCCTGGACCAAGCCTCGTTCACCCTGAAGCCGGGCATCTCCTACGGCATCCTCGGCATCAACGGCGCCGGAAAGTCGACGACGATGCGCCTCATCGCCGGGACCGAGGACGCCTCGAAGGGGAAGATCCGGCGCGACCGGCGCGTGTCATGGCCGCTGGGCTTCGCGGGCGGCTTCCATCCGAAGATGAGCGGTCGCGACAACGTCATGTTCGTGGCCCGGATCTACGGGGAAGAGCCGCGGAAGGTCCTCGATTTCGTCGAGGATTTCTCCGAGCTCGGCAGCTACCTCGAAGCTCCGATCTACACGTACTCCTCGGGCATGGCCGCGCGGCTCGCCTTCGGCATGAGCATGGCGATCCCGTTCGACTGCTACCTGATCGACGAGATCACCTCGGTCGGCGACGCGCGCTTCTCCAAACGCTGCGACGAGGTTTTCGGGGAGCGCCGGAAGAACGCGGACATCATCATGGTCTCGCACTCGATGGACACGATCCGCCGGTGGTGCACCCACGGCCTCGTCCTGCTCAACGGGCGCGCGATCATCTATGAGGATGTCGACGACGCGATCGAGGTCTACAAGCGCCTCAACGCCTGACGCGCCCGGACCGCCCGCAGCCCGACAGGACGCGTCCCGCGGGCCTGGACCCACCGGCGTCCGGAACGCCCCGGCAGGCCGCCCCGCCCTGCTTCCAGCACCCGCTGCGCGGACGTTGTGATGTGGTCCGATTTTCGACAACACTGGCAGCCGCGCGTCAGTGCAGGGGAGCCGACGGGAGCGCCGTGAGCAGTCTGAAATTCGGTACGAGCGGCCTGCGCGGTCTCGTGACGGACCTCGTCGGTGGACCGAGCCACCGTTACGCCAGCGCCTTCCTGAGGTCCGTCCCGGCCGATGGCGGCGACCGGGAGGTCGTGATCGGCCGGGATCTGCGGGAGAGCTCTCCGGGCATCGCCGCGACGGTGGCCGACGCCGCGGCGGCCATGGGCTTCCGGGCGATCGACTGCGGCGCCCTGCCGACCCCGGCCCTCGCCCTCGAAGCGATGCGGCGCGGCGCCTACGCGGTCATGGTCACGGGCAGCCACATCCCCGAGGATCGCAACGGTCTGAAATTCTATCGGCCCGACGGCGAGATCACCAAGGCCGACGAGGCCGCCATCCTCGCCGCCCTGGGCGACCTGGCGGGTGCCGGCGCGCAGGCGGCTTCGCCGGTCCCCGCCACGCCGGAGCCCGCAGCCCTCGAGCGCTACCGTCGGCGCTACTGCGAGGCCTTCGCGCCCGGGATCCTGGAAGGCCTGCGCGTCGCGGTCTACCAGCAGAGTTCGGTCGCGCGCGATCTCCTGGCCGACCTGCTCGCCGCGTTCGGCGCACGGGTCACGCCGATCGGCCGGTCGCAGACCTTCGTGCCGATCGATACCGAGGCGCATCGTCCGGAGGATATCGCCTTCATCGCCGACGTGGCGGCCTCCGGCACCTTCGACGCGCTCGTGACCACCGATGGCGACGCCGACCGGCCCCTGATCGCCGACGGCGGCGGACGGATCCTGCGGGGCGACGTGCTCGGCCTCATCACCGCCCGGTTCCTCGGCGCCGATACGGTCGTCGTTCCGGTCACCGCCGGCTCGGCGCTCGAACGTTCGGGCGGCTTCGCCCGGGTGGTCCGCACCCAGGTCGGCTCCCCCTTCGTCATCGCCGGCATGGAGCACGCGATGGGCGCTGGCGCGCGTCCCGTCGTCGGCTACGAGGCGAATGGCGGTTTCCTCCTCGGTTCGGACGTCACGATCGACGGCCGGATCCTCCCCGCCCTGCCGACACGGGACGCCATGCTGCCCATCCTGGCCACGCTCGCCGCGGCGCGGGCCGGGGGCACCTCTCTGGCCGAGCTCGTCCTGTCGCTCGATGCAGGCGAGATGGCGAGCGACCGGCTGCCCGACACGCCGTCGGAGCGCAGCGGCGCATTTCTCGCGCAGCTCCGCCAGGATGCGTTCCGGAACGCCTTCCTGCGGCCGGTGGGTTCGCCGGGGTCGATCGATCAGCAGGACGGGGTCAGGATCGAGCTCGACGGCGGCCGGACGATCCATTTCCGCGCCTCGGGCAACGCGCCCGAGTTGCGCTGCTACGCGGAGGCCGGGTCGGCGCGGGAGGCTCAGGATCTCGTCCGCTGGGGCTTGGCGGCAGCGGCGGCGGCGATGGCGGAGCGGCGGTAAGGGACGCCGCGCGTCAGCCCTTCGCGCACCGCCTCCCGGCAGCGAGTGATCGAAGGCGTGTCAGACGACGAAGCCGAACTCCCGATAATCCTCCGGCGCGGCGAAGGTCTGGATCAGACGGTGCTTGTCGGCGAATGCGCCCGCCATGTCGTAGGAGCCGCCGACCGGGCGCACATGCCGGACCGGGACGGCATCGATGATCCCGATCTGGTAGCGGTGCCCGCCGAGGAGCTTCGGCCAGAGCTGATCGAGCCCCCAGCTGCTCTCGGAGAGCAAGAAGCTGCCGACACAGCGGTCGAGCGCACTGCGTGAGAAGATCGGAAACATGACCTCGACGAAATTCGTGTAGCGCAGGCGCTTGTCGGCCTGCTGAACCGTGATCTGATGCGAGTAGAAGCTCGACGGATGCAGGGCCGGCTGACTGAGCGCGAGATTGTGGCACTTGGCGATCTCGAACATGCGGTTGATGTCACGCCGGCTCATCTCGATATCGTCATCCGGGAAGGCGATATACTCGTAGTCCCACAGAGGGCTTCCCGGATACAGCAGCTGATGCAGGCTCTGATACTTCCGGTTTTTGTTCTGCAGAATATTGTATTCTGCCGGCTCACAGGCCGCGAAGCTCTCGGCGCTGTCGTACCAGCTGATGCAGAGATCCCAATTGCGGTCACTCTCGTCGATGTCCGTGAGCCAGGATGGATGCGACGAGCCTGATCCGGCGCGAAGAACAACGAGGTTCGGCCGTCGGCTCGGAAGCGGCGACAGCGTGCAGGCCTCCGCGCGTTCCGGTGGGGCGAGCAGCGGCTTGGTCTCGATGAGGCAGTGGATGGTATCGGCCCGGTCGGTGCGTTCGAACAGCACCGTCTCGGATTCCGGCCCCGGCTCGCCCATCAGGAGCGTCATCGCGCAGGCCCCGGCCTCGTCCAGAAGCGCGATTCCGGTGTCGCGCGCCTTCCAGCTACGGAACCGAGGATCGTCGAGGCCGCCGACGTGCCCGTCGCGATAAAGCACAACGTAGGGCGAAATCAGCATTCCATCCAATCGCCCAAATATCCAAGGATGCCCTATGAAGCGCGCGACCTCATTCATGGAAGACGGAGAGGGCAATACCGATGTCATGGCGCGATCCGACAATTCCGTACGAGCTTATAATCTCAGAAGAGGCTCACCAGCAATCTGCCGAGTTCTTCCGCAAACCCATTTCGGCCGTTCCGCGATCTGGACCGCCTGATCCGGACCTTGGACGGAGCGGCCGATCAGCCTCCGGATGCGTTTTTCGGGACCCGCGGATCACGCAAGGCGCTCCCTTGCATTGCCGTGGCCGCATGTCCCTGCGCGGCACCGGCATCCACACCGGCGGGAAACGACCCGGCACCCGTTGCGCGTCGGGCGGACCCGTCTCCAGTCCGGCCACGCCGGCGTGCGGCGGCCGGCGCCGTCCACGCTTGCTGCAGGCGCCCTCAAGCATGACCCAGGACGATCCGGCGCTTGTCGGCGTCGGGCAGCGTTTGCCAATAGACCTCCGATCGCCGCACGATCGTGAGATCCACGGCGCCTTGCGGCGGGGTCTCGCCCCGTCCCGCGTAGTGGACGGCCCATTTCGTCTTGTAATTCATCGTCGGGATGTCGGTTCGCGCGATCTTGAGCCCACGGTTGTTCACCGCGGCCCAGATGAATTGATCGCCCGCGCCGCTGAGCTCGACCGGCAGGGTGGTCCAGAGTGCCGCGATCGCGACCGCGGTCCGGCGCAGCATCACGGTGCCGGTATCGGCGAAGCGCAGGCCGTCGCTTTCCGGATCGAGCGGGTCCAGCACGCTCCCATCAAGCCGCCTCAGCGCCCTGCGGCTCACGCCGACATCGGCGCCGTCCCGCAGGATCGCACCGAACAGGCTCGAGACGTGGTTCGGCTCGAGCCAGTTGTCGGCATCGAGGAAGCACACGCCTTCCGCACCGCCCTGAAAGGCGTGGAGGGCCCCGACGCCGCGCGCGAAGTTCCCGGCGTCCCGATGCGCCGCCGGGAGGACGACATGCTGCGCGTCCCAGGCCGCAACCGCGGGATTGGGGTGCCCGTCCGCGACCATGATGTGGGTGACCGCGATGTCCTGGGCCAGCACGCTCTGATGCGCCAGCAGGAGTTCGTGAAGGCTTTCACGATAGTACGGTGTGACGACCGCGATTTTACGGACCTGCGTGCCGACATTCGATGCCAAGAAATTCGTTATCGAAGTCGACTGTTTATCCAAAACAGGTTGAATCGTCATCTTGTCGCCATCCACATCATGAAACGCCTCGCCCACGTCACACCATCCCGATAAACTTCCTAGAGTGTTTGTCCCCGGAATTGCCTGCTTCGACACCCTCGGTTATGGATGGCCGTGGCATGGCTTGCGGGATGCTTTCGCGGTCGCTTCCGGCATCCGGGCGTTGCAAAGACAGGATATAGGACCGGTAGGTTAACCATTTATCTACCATGTCTGATTGCAATGCTTCACTTCGGATCGGGAGGCCATGACCCATAGCTATCGCGGAATGCGCGTCCTGGTGACGGGCCACACGGGCTTCAAAGGCGCCTGGCTCGCGTCCTGTCTCCTGCAGGACGGGGCGGAGGTCGCCGGGTTGGCGCTCGCGCCCGAGCCGGGAACGCCCAATCTCTTTCGGGATCTGGATCTCGCGAGCCGTATGCGGTCCGAAATCGTCGACATCCGCGATTTCGATACGGTCTCGACCGCGATCGCGCGTTTTCAGCCAGAGATCATCTTCCACCTCGCCGCCCAGTCGCTGGTGCGCCGCTCCTATGCCGATCCGCTGGGAACCTTCGCGGTCAACGTGATGGGTACGGCCCATGTGCTGGAAGCGGCGCGGCGCACCGGGACGGTGCGGGCCGTGGTCTGCGTCACGTCCGACAAGTGCTACGAGAACCGCGAGTGGGTCTGGGGCTACCGGGAGTCGGATCCCCTCGGCGGCAAGGATCCCTACAGCGCGAGCAAGGCCGCGGCCGAGATCGTGGCGGCCAGTTACCGCCAAGCCCTGCTGACGGGCTCCGGCCTGCGCCTGGCGACGGCGCGGGGCGGCAACGTCATCGGCGGCGGCGACTGGTCGGAGGACCGCCTCATCCCCGATCTCGTGCGGGCGATCCGGGCGGGAACGCCGCTCGTCCTGCGTCATCCCGCGGCGGTCCGGCCCTGGCAGCACGTACTCGAACTGCTGCACGGGTACCTGCTCCTCGGCGAGCGGCTCCTGGCGGCCGACGACGAGGCCGCCGGTGCCTGGAACTTCGGTCCGGCCCGGGCCAGCGAGGTGACGGTGGGACGCCTCGTCGCGGAGGCGCTCGCGGCCTGGGGGGGGGATCCGATACCGGTCCGCGTCGAGCCCTCGGCCGTCGCCGAGGCGGGCATCCTCAAGCTCGACACCGCGAAGGCGGAGGCGAAACTCGCTTGGCGCCCCGCGCTCGACTTCGCCACGACGGTTCGGCAGACGATGGCGTGGTACCGCGGCTATTCCGAGCAGCCGGCGACCGCCCGGGACCTCGTCGAGACCCAGATCGCCGAATATCGCCGCGTCGCGGCGGCCGCCGACGAGGGGGATCGGCCTTGACCGTGCCTGCCGATCGATCCCTCGTCCGCCGGCTGCGCCCCGGGCCGGAGCGCGCGCCGCCGAACGCGACGCCGGTGCGGCACAGGGATCCGCGTCACGACAACGGTTCGGAGGCCGGGCGATGAAAGCCGTCATCCTGGCCGGCGGCCTCGGGACACGCCTGTCCGAGGAAACCGCCACGCGGCCGAAGCCGATGGTCGAGATCGGCGGCCGGCCGATCCTCTGGCACATCATGAAGGGCTACAGCCATCACGGCATCAACGATTTCGTGATCTGCCTCGGCTACAAAGGCTATGTGATCAAGGAATATTTTGCGAATTACTTTCTGCACATGAGCGACGTGACGTTCCACGTCGCCGACAACCGGATGGAAATCCACCGGAAGACGGCCGAGCCCTGGACCGTGACGCTGGTGGACACGGGCGATAACAGCATGACGGGCGGTCGCCTCCGGCGGGTCCGGCACCATCTGGAGGGCGAGGACATGTTCGCCCTCACCTACGGCGACGGCGTGAGCGACGTCGACTTCACGGCCCAGATCGCCTTCCACCGCGCCCACGGCAAGCAGGCCACGGTGACGGCGGTCCGACCCGACAAGCGCTTCGGTTACCTCGCCCTCGACGACACGCAGGTCACGGCCTTCGAGGAGAAGCCCGCCAACGAGGGGGGGTGGATCAACGGCGGCTTCTTCCTGCTCTCCCCCTCGGTCATCGACCTGGTCGAGGGCGACGACACGATCTGGGAGCGGGCGCCCTTGGAACGCCTGGCGGGCGCGGGCGAGCTCCAGGCCTTCATCCACGACGGCTACTGGCAGGCCATGGACACCCTGCGCGACAGGACCAACCTCGAGGCGCTCTGGGCGTCGGGCCGGGCGCCGTGGAAGACGTGGTAGGGTCGCCGGCGCGTCCGGAGCGCCTGCTCGTCACGGGGGGCACCGGATTCATCGGCAGCCGGCTCGTGCACGGGTTCGCCGAGGCGGGGCTCGCGGTCGGCGCCCTCGTGCGGGCGCGATCGGACGCCGGGCGCCTCGATCCCCGGGCGACGGTTCTGCGCCACGACGGCTCGACGGACGGCCTCTACGATCTGGTTCGGTCCTTCGCGCCCGACGCCGTCATCCACGCGGCGACGACCTTCGTCGGCGTGCACGGGCCCGGGCAGATCGTCCCGCTCATCCAGTCCAACCTGCTCTTCGGGACGCAGCTCCTGGACGCGATGGCGCGATGCGGCGTCGCGCGCCTGGTCAATTTCGGCACCGCCTGGCAGCATTTCGACGGGGACCGCTACGATCCCGCGACGCTCTACGCGGCGACCAAGCAGGCCTTCGAGGATATCGCCGCCTATTACGTCGCGGCGGAAGGTTTCGCCGTCCTGACCTTGAAGCTCACCGACACCTACGGGCCGGACGACCCCCGGGGCAAACTCGTCTCGGCGCTGCTCCAGGCCCAACGCGCGGGCAGCGCCCTCGCCCTGTCGCCGGGTGCGCAGGGCATCAATCTCCTGCACGTCGACGACGTCCTCTCGGGCGTGCGGGTCGGGCTGTCGCGGGTCCTGGCGGCCGACGCCGGAACGCACGAACGCTTCGCGCTGCGGGGGCCGGAGACGCTGTCGCTCCAAAACCTCGTCGCGCGGCTCGAGCGGCTCGGCGGACGCCCGATCCGGGCCGATTGGGGGGCACGGCCCTATCGGCCGCGCGAGGTGATGCATCCGTGGATGGGGCCGCTCCTCCCAGGCTGGTCCGCCGCGACCGGCCTGGATGCGGGCCTCGGCGCGCTCGTGGGAAGGTCGGCCTGATGTTCGAAGCGCGTCCGACCGGCCTCGCCGATGTCGTCGCCCTCCGCGCGCCGGGCAGCCGCGACCCGCGCGGGAGCTTCCACAAGCTCGTGCATGCGCCGGCTCTCGCGGCCTGCGGTCTCAGGGCCGACTTCAAGGAGGTCTTCTGCTCCACGTCGGAGCGCGACGTCATCCGCGGCATGCATTTCCAGGCACCGCCCCACCAGCACGCGAAACTCGTCTGGTGCCTCGATGGCGCGGCGACGGATGTCGTCCTCGACCTCCGGCGCGGATCGCCGAGCTACGGCCGTGCGGTCGCGGTGGAACTCGGCGGCGAGGGGCCCACGGGGGTCTTCGTGCCCGAGGGCTGTGCCCACGGCTTCGTGGTGCGCTCCGCGCAGGCGACGCTCCTGTACTTCGTCACGTCGGTTCACGCGCCGGACGCCGATCAGGGGATCCGCTGGGACAGCTTCGGCTACGACTGGGGCGTCCCGCGACCGATCCTCTCGGAACGGGATCGCGCCCATCCGGGGCTGGACGATTTTGTCACACCGTTCTGAACGGCCGATGGCGCCACCCTGCCGGCGCCGCGACCGCGTTTACGAGTGGGCAGCGGTTTTGCGGCGAGGACCTGCAAGTCCTTGAGGACCGTGAGCACCGGACGAGAAGAGGCCGCGAACCGATGACCGATACCCTGCGCGCAGAGATCCTGGCCCTGTCTCGAGCCCACTTCGAGGCGCGCGCGAACCCGCGTTTCGTGCCCGGCGAGACCTACATCCCGCCCTCCGGCAAGGTCATGGACGCGGAGGATTGCGCCCACCTGATCGACGCCTCCCTCGACATGTGGCTGACCGCCGGACGCTATGCCGACCGGTTCGAGACCGAACTCGCCGCGGCCTTCGGCCGTCGATACGCCCGGCTCACCGTCTCGGGATCGGCCGCGAATCTGCTCGCCTTCGCGACACTGGCCTCGCCGAAGCTCGGGGACCGCCGGATCCGGCCGGGCGCCGAGGTCATCACGGTGGCGGCCGGCTTCCCCACGACGGTGGCGCCGATCGTCCAGAACGGCTGCGTGCCGGTCTTCGTCGATGTCGATCTCGAAACCCACAACGTCGACGTGGCGCTCCTCGAGGCGGCGATCACGCCGCAGACCCGGGCGGTGATGATCGCCCATTCCCTCGGCAACCCGTTCGACGTGGTACGGGTGGCCGAGATCTGCCGACGCCACGGGCTCCTGCTGGTGGAGGATTGCTGCGACGCCTTCGGCGCGACGATCGGCGGCCAGGGCGTGGGGACATTCGGCGATCTCGCCACCCTCAGCTTCTACCCGGCCCACCACATCACCACAGGGGAGGGGGGCGCCGTGCTGATGGAGCGCGGGCCGCTCGCGAAGATCGCCGAATCCCTCCGGGACTGGGGCCGGGACTGCTACTGCAAGCCCGGGGTCAGCAACACCTGCGGCAACCGCTTCGGCTGGAAGCTCGGGGATCTTCCGCATGGCTACGACCACAAATATACGTATAGCCAGATCGGCTATAATCTGAAGATGACCGACATGCAGGCTGCGCTGGGCGTCAGCCAGCTCGGCAAGCTCGGTCATTTCGTAGCCCGCCGCCGGGAGAACTTCGCCGGCCTGAAGCGGCGTCTCAGGGAGCGCGGGCTCGCCACGGTGTATCACCTGCCGGTGGCGACCCCGGGCTCGGAGCCGAGCTGGTTCGGCTACCTGCTGACGGTCCGGGACGGGGCCGGCATCGACCGGAATGCCCTGGTGGCCCGGCTGGAGGAGAAGCGGGTCGGGACCCGGCTGCTCTTCGCCGGGAACCTGACCCGACAACCCGCCTTCCGGGACGTGACCTACCGGGTGCACGGGGACCTGACCCACACCGACAAGATCATGCGCGACAGCTTCTGGGTCGGGATCTGGCCCGGGGTCACCGAGCCGATGCTCGACTACATGGCCGATACGATCCTGGCCGTCACGCGGGAACTCGGCGGCTGAGCTCCGGGGTTCGGCGCGTCGCGCCAGTCCGATCGGGCGCGGTCGGATCGCGCGGCGGCGGCGTCGGTTCAGGCCGCCAGCGCCGCCTGCCCGCTCCGCCCGGACGCCTGATCCATGATCTCGCCGATCCGCTCGCCCACCGCGATCGCGATCGCCACGGAGGCCTCGCCCTCCAGGCCCTGCCGGCAGATCCGTGTGAGGACGTCGGTCACCCGCTGCTCCATCACGCCGAGGATCGCGGCGGCGGCCTGCGGCTGCGCACCGCGCAGCACGGCCGCGAGGTCGCAGTAGGCGTCGTGAAGAAGCCGGAGCGTCAGGCGCTCGACAGCTTGCTCGTCCTCCGCCGTCAGTGCACGCATCTGGGGGACTCTCCAACAGGGCGCCGGAAGCGTCGCTTAAACCCGTTAACAAGGCGTAAAGGGCCCGGCCGGATCGCAACGGTCGGCTAACCATGCCGCCGGTCGCGGCGCGCGCGGCACCGCCAGGCCTGCGCACGGACCGAGCCGCGCAGGGAACTTGGCGGGGCCCGGCCGAGTCGGACCAGTATGTCCTCTCACCGCGAGACCCTCACCATGCGCCGCCTCCTCGTCGCCAGCCTCTGCCTCTCCGCGGCCACCGCGTCTCCCGTCCTGGCCCAGGTCCAGCAGAACGATCCCAACGCCGCGAACCGGTCTCTGGAGTCGAGCAGCCAGATCCGTACCCTGCAGCAGGATCAGACCACCCGGAACGACATGCTTCGGATGGACATCCAGCGGAACCAGGCGGCGACGCCCGGCCCGGTCATCGGGCCGAACCCCACCGGCCCGGGGATCGGCGCGCCCGGTCGAATCGGGCGCTGAGCGTCCCTCCCGGCCGGCAGCCGCCGTGCCGCGCAACGCGCCGGGCAGGTTCCGCAAGAGGCTCCGGCCCGCCAACGCGGGCCTGCCTAGCGATCCGGCAGGTGCCGCCCGCGCACGACCACGCGTGGCCAGCGGTCGAGGCCGATGGGCATCAGGACGGCGATCTGGTGGGGCACGGCGGCGTCGCCCAGCAGGCTCTTGAGCGAGATCCGGCAGGCCTCCTCGAGCTCGGCCCGGGTCCGGGCGCCCGAGGTCCTGATATCGGCGATCAGAAGCGCCGCGATCTCGTGGGCGAAGGCATCGCACTCCGACATGCCGGGCTCCCGTTCTGGACGAGGGCAATATAGTCTCTTTTAACGGTTTTGCGCATCGGCACAGAATTGCGTATCCACATCGCGGCATCGGATACTTGCGATCTCAGTACTCCGTACGATCCCGCGGATCGTTCCGCTCCCGGCGCCGGCCGTCATGCCCCCCCTACGCCGCCGCCCTGTGGGCGTTGGTCCGCCGGTCGAGTTCGACAACCGTGGCGTCGAGCAGCGTCTCCAGGGCGTCGCAGGCGGATTGCGGCTCGGCGCAGGCCTCGTCCCGGGCCGCCAGCTCGATGGTGCGCAGGCGCTCGACGAGGGCCCGCGCGCCGATATTGGCGCTCATGGATTTGAGGCTGTGCGCGGCCTGGGCGATGCCCGACTGATCCGACTCCGCCAGGGCGCCTCTCAGAACCGCCAGCACCGCGGGGGCCTGCTGACGGTACAGGTCGACGATGCGGCCCACGAACGCGCCGTCCCCGAGGCCGACGAGGCCGTCCAGGACCTCGGCGTCGAGCAGGTCGCCGTGAGCCGCAAGTCCGGCCCGCGGCCCGCCGGCCGACGTCGGCGCGGGTGAGACTAGGCCCGCATCCCGAAGGGCCGGCGCGTGCGCCTGCAGGATCGCGGCGAGTTGCGTCAGGGTGAAGGGCTTGGCGAGCGAGCCGTCCATGCCGGAGGCCGCCGCGGCCTCGGCGGCCTCGGCGAGGACATGGGCGGTGAGGGCGATGATCGGGGTGCGCCGGCCGCCCGACGCCGCTTCGCGCCCGCGGATGGTCCGGGCGGCCGCGAAACCGTCCAGGATCGGCATGCTGCCGTCCATCAGGATCAGGTCGAAAGGTTGCGCGCCGGCGGCGTCCACCGCGGCGGCGCCGTCCGCGACGACCACCACGTCGGTGACGCCGCAGCGTGCGAGGGCCTCGACGGCGACCTCGCGGTTGACCGCGCTGTCGTCGGCGACCAGCACCCGCGCGCCCGGGAAGCGGGGAAGCGACGCCGCCGGGATCGCCCGCGCGGCGGAGGGGACGAAGGCGCCGCCCCCGGCCAGAGCCGCGAGGGCAGGCCGCCACTCCGCCTGGGTGACGGGCCAGCGCAGGATCTCGTCGGCGAGCCCCGTCCGGAGCGCCTCGTCGGCGGCGGTGTCGCCCGGCCCGGCGACGACGAGGACGCGGTCCGCGCCGTCCGGCCGGCGGCCCGCCGCCACGACGGCGGCGGCGTCGAGGATCCAGTGGGCGGGGGCCGGGCCGGTCGCCTCGACCGGCTCGAACCCGGCCGCGCGCAGCCCGGCGGCGAGGGCCTCCCGGGTGGCCGGCCCCGCGGCGCGCAGGACGACCCGGGCCGGCACCGAGGGGTGGCGCGCCACCGGCTGCGCGGCCGCTTCGATCTCCATCGGGATGCGCGCCGAGAAGGTCGAGCCGACGCCGGCGCGGCTCGCCACCGCCACGGTGCCGCCCATCGCGGCGATGATCCGCTGGGCGATCGACAGGCCGAGGCCGGTGCCGCCGAAGCGGCGGGTCGTGGACTGGTCGGCCTGCGAGAAGGCCGAGAAGATCGTGGCCAGCTTGTCCTGCGGGATGCCGATCCCGGTATCGGTGACGGCGATGACGAGGCACCCGTCCCGGGCGTCGATCGTCATCCGCACCGAGACGTGGCCGGCTTCGGTGAACTTCAGGGCGTTCGACACGAAGTTGCTCACCACCTGCCCGAGGCGGACCGGGTCGCCCAGGATCGCCCGCGGCACATCCGGGGCGATCTCGGCCGCGAGGTCGAGCCCCGCAGCCCGAGCCCGTTCGGCGAACAGCATGATCACGGTGTCGGCGACCTCGGCGGGGCTCACGGGCACGCGCTCCAGGTCGAGCTTGCCGGCCTCGACCTTGGCGAAATCGAGGATGTCGTTGATGATCGCCATGAGCGCCGTGCCGGACCGGGCGATCACCTCGGCATACCGGCGCTGGCGCACCGGCAGGTCGGAGCTCGCGAGCAGTTCCGCCATCACGAGGACGCCGTTCATCGGCGTCCGGATCTCGTGGCTCATCGTGGCGAGGAAGGTCGACTTGGCGGCGTTGGCGGTCTCGGCGGCCTGCTTGGCCTCGCTCAGGTCCGCCGTCCGGGCGCGGACCTCCGCCTCCAGATGGGCGCTGTGGGCGGCGAGGCGGTGGTCGCGCTCGTTCACGGCCGAGAGCAGGTCGTTGAAGGTGCGCGCCAGCGCGCCGACCTCGTCGTCGCTGGCCACGGGCGCGCGCTGCGCGTAGTCGTGGCGCAGGCGGACGGCGTCCATCGTGCGGGCCAGGGCGCTCAGCGGGCGCGTGACGCTGCGCTGCAGGTACAGGGAGACACCGATCCCGATGGCGACCGCGAGCAGCGCCGCCAGCGCGGCGTTCAGCCCGGCCGCCCGGATGTGGTCGAGGATGTCGTCGGTCTCGCCGATCAGGACGACGCGGCCCACGGCCCCCCCGTTCTCCTCGATCGGCGCGGTCACCCGCAGGGTGCGGGTGGCGAGCATGCGCAGGAGCGACAGGTCCTCGCCGTCCTGGGCCGCATCCTGCGTCAGGCGCAGGCCGAGTCCCTGCTCCGCCAGGATCGATCCGTCCGCCCGCTCGATCGCCCCGTAGACGATCGACGGGACGTTGCCGATCGCCCTGAGCGACGCGGCCGCCGCGTCGGCGTCGTCGTCCGCGGTCGCCCGGGCGCCGCCGTGGGCGAAGACCTGGGCGACCGCCTCCAGCGCGCGGTGCTTGTCGTCGGCGTAGCGGGTGACCTCGCGCCACACCGACAGGGCGGCCGCCAGGATGAGCGCCGCCGTGACCGCACCGGTGACCGCCAGCGCGAGCCGGCCGGCCAGGGAGCGTTTCGGGGTGAGCCACGCGCGTTGCACGGTTCGCTCCTGTGCGGGGCCCGGGGAGGGCGTGGAGGTGGGGTTACGGTCTTCGACGGTCACCGGCCGCGTCAGGCGCCGCGCCTTGCGGCGGCGGCCGACACGGGTTTTCGGCGGGGACGCGCGCACCCGGCTTGCGCGGGGGGCGCGGCGCTCGCCGGAGAGCCGTCCCGGATCAGGCGGCGGCCCTGATCCAAGTCTGCTCCACCTCGTCCCAGCCCGCGAGGAAGGCGTCGACGCAGCGCGGGTCGAAATGGAGGCCGGCTTGGTCCGCCACGAAGGACCGGGCCCGATCGAGGGGCCAGGCCGTCTTGTAGGGCCGCTCGGTCACCAGGGCGTCGAACACGTCGGCCACCGCCACGATGCGGCCGGAGAGCGGGATCGCCGCGCCCTTCAGGCCCCGCGGGTAGCCCGCGCCGTCCCAGCGCTCATGGTGGCTCTCGGCGATCTCGGCGGCGAGCCGCACGACGTCCGACGTGCTCCCCTCCAGGATCCGGCGACCGCGCTCGGCGTGCTTCTGCATCTCGGCGCGCTCCTCCGCGGAGAGCGGCCCCCGCTTGAGCAGGATCGAATCGGGGACGCCGATCTTCCCGACATCGTGCATCGTGGAGGCGAGCCTCAGGCTCCGGACCTCCGATGCGGCAAAGCCGAGATTGCCCGCGATCACGCCCACGTACCCCGCGACCCGGGCGATGTGATCGCCGGTGTCGGAGTCGCGGTGCTCGGCGGCGCGCATCAGCAGGGCGATAATCTCGTGCTCCCGCGCCTCGATCACCGCGACCGCCGCCGCGACCTCGCGGGCCAGCCACGCGGTCCGGTCCTGCTCCTGCCGGTGCGCCGCGCTGATCTTCATCAGGTTGGTGATCCGCGCCTGGATCTCCACGGGATCGCAGGGCTTCCCGAGGAAGTCGGTGGCGCCGGCGCGCAGGGCCTGGTGGCGCAGGCTGCGCTGGTCGAGGCTCGTCACCATGACGATCGGCACGTGCGCGAAGCCCGGCACCGCCCGCGCGGCCGCGATGACGTCGAGACCGGTCATCCCGGGCATGTCGTAGTCGGTGACGACGATCCCGATCCGGTCGACATTCGCCCGCAGGAAGGCGAGCGCCGTCGCAGGACACGTGAACGCGACCGGCTCGCAACCGGCCACGGGCTTGAGCGCCTGCATGATCAGCAGGTTGTTCATCTCGGAATCGTCAAGGATGAGGGCGAGCACCGGGTCACTCCCAGGCGGCGGGTCGTCGGCGAAATGTCGTCATCGCGCCCCGCCTGTCGCGGCAAGCAGGGGCATGCCGATCGCGTTGCAGTTCGCGTCCGGAGCGGCCCCTGGTGGAGCGTGCCCGGCCCGGGCCGCGCGTCGTCGCGGGAGATGCGGTCGGCCCGCCTCGCTCAGCCCGACGGCGAGAGCCACGCGGCCGGATCCGTTCGGCAGGGCGCGCAGAGCGTCGCGGCGCAGGCACCACGGGTATCGAATGACCGCATCCTCCCAGACCCGGACCCACCGGCGGCGCAGGCACGCCTCTCCCGGTCGCCGGTCTTAGGGCATAACCCTGGCCGTTAAAGAATTCGTCGTGCCCCGCCGATCAGCGCGCGCAAATGCGCTGATCACGCCATCGTACGCGGAGGTATTCATAGATCATGGTAAACATTCCGGCGATGAGGCTAAAACCCCCTGGATGTTATCCTATGTTGCTATGAGCTGAGAACTGCAGCGGCCCATGATCGGACAGCCTCCCGGGAAAAGCCTGGTCGTCCTCGCGGCAACCGCTGAAAAGCGTTCCATTACTGGATGCCTTGCACACTTTTTAAACGGGCTGATCGTAGCGTCGTCTGAGATCGTGCGGACGCGTCCATTGGGCGGGCGTACGACCTTTCAGAGTTCATGGGCAATGACGGGATTCCTGAGGCGTCTGGCGGCATTCGTTCCCGACCTTCCCGGTCCTGCGCCAGTCACTCCGGCTTCGAACCCCGCCGCGCGGGCGGCCCATCCGGAGGTCGTGTCCGCGTCATCGCCCCGCGCGGTCGCGGGGCCCAGGGGCCGCTCCCGGCGCTTCGGCCGCCACCGGGGCGGCGCCTCCGCGGTGGAGTTCGCCCTCGTGGCGGCCCCCTTCCTGGCCCTGTTCTGCGTGGTGGCGGAATCCGGCCTCGTCGCCCTGGAGCAGCAGACCCTCGACACCGCCCTCGACCGCGGCGTCCGCCAGCTGCGGACGGGGATATTCCAGGAGGGGGCCGACGGCAGCGATCCGGGACAGCGCTTCCGCAAGATCGTCTGCAGCGGACCCTCGGTCCTGTTCCCGTGCACGGATCTCCGCCTCGACGTTTCGCGGACGGTGTCGTTCTCGACGTCCCAACCCGCGGAGCCGTTCGACAAGACCAAGAAGACCTGGGCGGCCGGCTTCGGCATGCGCTTCGACTGCCCGCAGGGGGGCGACACGGTCACGGTGCGCGCCGCGGTGCCGGTGGTACGCCTGTTCCAAATTCTGGATTTCACCGGCCGGATCATGTCCGACAAGTCGCAGATGCTGATCGCGACCGAGATCTTCCAAGCCGAGGATTACGAGCCGAAACCGTGTTGAGCGGCGGCCTCCGCACCGGTCTGATGGCCTTCACGGACAGCCGGGACGGGGTCAGCGCCGTCGAGTTCAGCCTGATCGCGCCGGTTATGCTGGCGCTGTTCATGGGGTCGATCGAGCTGCCGCGCGCCTACATGATCGGCAAGAGGCTCGACAACGCCACGGCCACGATGGCCGACCTGATCTCCCGCGGGACCTACACGGACCTGTCGCCGGTCTTCGCCGCGCTGGGCGCGATCTCCAATCCCTACGACGTGACCCGGGCGAGCGTCGTCCTGACGGCCGCCGGCACGTACCAGACCGGCTCCGCGGCCACCACGCAGGTCTGTTCCAGCGCGCAGTCCAACGGGCAGGCCCGCCCGGCCGGGTCCTCGCTCGGCCCCCCGCCGGCCGGCCTGGACCGGGGCGGCGACCGCTTCGTGATGTCGGAGGTCACGATGCCCTACCGCCCGATCTTCCCGCTCTTCCCCGGTCTCGCCCAGTATACTTATCGATACAGGAAGGTCTGGCCCGTGCGCAGCGGGAAGATCTACGACGGCCAGAGCGAGGTGGTTCTGCCGGGGGGCAATCCCTGTCCGAAATAGGCCGGCTCACCCCTCGGCGTCCCTCAGATCGTCTCGTAGGCGAACAGGACCGCGATCATCGTCAGGCTGACCAATCCGAGGACGAAGCAGACGTCGGCGCAGCGCTCGAGACGGGCCATGCGGCCGCTCCCGGCCTCGAGGCGGATCGACAGGTAGGACGCGATCGCGCCGACCAGGAACAGGATGGCCGTCAGGGCGGCGGCCTCGTCGACATGGCTCGGGCCCGTCCGCCCCTCGACGATCTTCACCAGTCCGATCAGGGTGGTGCAGACGCCGACCATCGTGCCCGCGCTCGGCAGGATGTGGCGCGACAGCGCCTCCTCGCCGGATCCGCGTGTCCTCCGCCTTTCGGCCATGGGCGCCTCCTAAGCTGCGTGCCGGCCGATCCTTGACCCATCCGGCCCCGCCCGAGGAGGCTCGACTTGAAGCGCCCGCTGACCACCAGCTTCCCCGTGCCGCCGAACCCGGACCCGGAGCCCCAGGCCGGGCCCGGGCCGGCTCCGACTTCGTCCTGGCGCGAGGTCGCCCCGATCGTGGCTGCGCTCATCGCCACCCTGGCGGCGATCGAATCCGGTCCGAAGGCGGGGCCGGCGATGCGGGCGCACCGCTCCGCCCTGCGCCGCCAGGGCGAGGCCGCGACCCTGCTCGGCGGGAGCGACGCGATGGCGGCCGTGCTGGCGCAGGTCGCGGACACCGATCCCGCCCGCGCCGCGGGGCGCCTCGACCTCATCCGGGACGCCTGGGCGGGGCTGCCCGGCTGGCCCGGATGAGGGCCGGCCGACGGCCGCGCTCACCAGCCGCCGTAGGACCGGCGCGGGCCGTCGTAGCCGCCGGGACCGCGCTCGTAACCGCCGCCGTACCCGTATGGCCGGCCGCCATAGGGGCCGCGCGGGCCGCCATAACCCCAGCCCCGATCGTTGGGCCGGCAATGCCCCCACGGGTTCGGGTGGAAGCCGGGGCCGCAGCCGCCGGCGACGCGCTCGAACGGGATGGCACCGCCGGGCGGTCCGTAGCCGAACGGCGCCGCATGCGCCGTGGCGAGACCCGCCGCCAGCACCGCGGCCGTTCCAAGCATCCTGCCGAGCCCCGCTCCGAATCGCCCGCCGAACATCCTGACGCGCACCATCACACAGCCTCCTGGGAGAACCTCGGCCCGAACCGGTCGGACCGGATGACAGCAGGATGCGGCGCGGTCCGTGAACCGGATCCGGGCGGCGCGTTCATCGGGCCGCCGGGTTCTCAGTGCCGGTATCGTTCGGCGAGCGCCATGAGCGCCTGGGCGAGTTCGGTGAGGTTGGCGGAGGCCGCCTCGACCTGTCGGGTTCCGGCGGCGGTCTGCTGGCTGGCCTGGCGGATGTTCTGCAGGGCGCCCATCACCT
>NZ_JAKSXX010000300.1 GCF_022829385.1 Methylobacterium sp. J-070
TCGACGGTCTCGCTCGCTGCCTGCCCTGACCGACGCAGGTCGGCAAAGTCACGCGGGATCCCTGGCCGATTGAACCGGGCCTGCAGATCGGCCAGCGTCCGGTCCAGCCGGCCTCGGCTGGCCTCGACGTCCTGCTCTAGCTTGTCTGGCGAGTCGCTCATGTGTCCATCCGATCCGAGAGAACCTGTGCGTCCTGTTTGACCTGCCGTCCCGTGCGCGTCGGCTCCAGCGTGGACAGGGACGTCTTGCTGCGGCCGAACAACCCTAGGCCGAGTGCCAGCAGGAGGAAGACGCCACCCACGATCAGCGCTGCCAGCGCATCCGACTGCACGAGGACGGCAATCCCCTTCACCAAGGCGAGGAGCAGCGTGAACAGGCCCGCGATGGCGAACACGGCCGCCATGAGCAGCAGGCTGAGCCCCAGGGATATGCGATGGACCCCTTGCGCCAACTCGGTGCGGAACAGCGCGATCTCGCCGCCGACGAGATCTCGTAGCTCGCGGACTGCATCGCCGACGAGGGTCGGGATGCTGCGCGATCCTGGCTCGGCCATCTCGCCCTCCTAAACGTCAGACGTCAGACGTCGGGAGGACGTCGACCGGGACCACCGCGTGCGAGCGTGGGACCGGCTGAAGCTTGGATGCATTCACGAGGCGGAAGAGCGCGAGGCTCGTCAGAACAGCCGCCGCTGTCGCCAGACCAGGCCGGCGTCGGATTGCGGCGTGAACCTCGCCGTACATCTCGCTGAAGCTGCGACGTGAAATGTTCTCGGCCAACTCATCGACACCGAGCGCAGCCTGATCGAAAAATTCCTTCAGTTGCGGGAGCGCGTCGAAGCCGGCGCCTGTGTCGCGGATCGCATCACCGACGTCCGACACAAGCCGTGCCGCGTCGGCCTTGCGCTTCTCGATATAGCCCTGGGTCTGATCGCTCAGGGCGTCGGCAAAGCCTGGACCGGCCGCGCTCGGCCGGCCATTCTGAGCACCGTTCGGCATTGGGCAGTTACTCCGGGGCACTCTCGACCAGAAGGAACCGTAAGCGCCCCATACAGTTCCGCTGCACCGCCGGCTGCGTGGT
>NZ_JAKSXX010000303.1 GCF_022829385.1 Methylobacterium sp. J-070
GCGCCCATCAGGCCCGTTGCCGAAGTCGCCGCCTTCGGCGTCGAGGCTGTTGGCGGCGACGAGCAGACCGAGGTTGAACAGATGGCCGGAACCGAGGCGCACGACCACGTCGGTTCCGCCCAACCGGGCGGTGGCGGCAGGTGACCTGACCGGCTGGCTTTGGACCGGGCTGATTGAGAGGATCAGCCAGGACCGAAGGAGTCGGACATGCGGCGAGGTCAGAAGACGAGCGCGGAGCAGGTGGTGCTGAAGCTGCGCCAGATCGAGGTGCAGACGGCACAAGGCAAGAGCTTGGCGCTAGCGTGCAAGGAGGCGGAGATCTCCGAGCAGAGCTATTATCGCTGGCGCAAGGAGTACGGCGGCCTCCAAGCCGACCAGGCCAGGAAGATGAAGGACCTGGAGCGCGAGAACGCGCGATTGCGTCGGCTCGTGGCTGACTTGTCCTTGGAGAAGCAGGTGCTGGCGGACGTCGCCTCGGGAAACTTGTAGCCCCCGAGCGACGCCGGCAGGCAGTGGACGGCATTCGTGAGAAGTATGGTCTCTCGGAGCGCCATGCCTGTCGGATCGTCGGCCAGCACCGGGGCACGCAGCGCTACGTGCCGACTCTGCTAGCCGACGAGGATGGGCTGACCCGGGCCATCATCGCCCTGGCGTCCGAGTACGGGCGCTACGGCTACCGCCGCGTCACCGCGCTGCTGCAGGCGGCTGGGTGGCAGGTGGGTAAGGACCGGGTTCAGCGCATCTGGCGTCGCGAGGGGCTGAAGGTCCCGCAAAAGCACCGGCCGCGCAGCCGTCTCTGGCTGAACGACGGCTCATGCGTGCGACTACGGCCGCTCCGCCGCAACCATGTGTGGAGCTTCGACTTCGTGCAGGCGCAGACGCACGACGGGCGGAGCCTGCGCATCCTGACGCTGATCGACGAGCACAGCCGGACATGCTTGGCGCTGAAGGTGGCCCGACGCATCAACAGCGTAGGTGTGATCGAGGCGCTGGCCGATGCCATGTGCCTGCACGGCATCCCGGAGCACATCCGCTGCGATAACGGCCCCGAGATGATCTCGAAGGCGTTGCGTAAGTGGGTCGCCAAGACGGGGCCGCAGATCCAGTACATCGCGCCAGGCTCGCCGTGGGAGAACGGGTACTGCGAGAGCTTTAATGGCAAGCTTCGGGATGAGTGCCTGAGACAAGAGATCTTCTACTCGCTGAAGGAGGCGCAGATCGTGATCGGTCTTTGGCAAACTACCTACAACCGCGTCCGGCCGCATTCGTCCCTGGGCTATCGGCCGCCCGCGCCTGTCAGCTACCCGGATCTGGCCTTCCGGCTACCCATCGCCGCCACCATGCAGTAGCCTCTCAATCGGCTCGGTCCAAAATACCGGTCAGCGCCCAGAGCTGCGCCTTCAACTCGAACACCACCTCATTATCCCGAAAGAGGGCGACGGTCGCGTGCCGGAAGCCGTCCTCGTCCCGGTGTGGATCGAGCCGCCACTCGGATAACGCGCGCTGGGCCTCGGCCGTGGGAACGGCCGCGAGCTTGGCCACGTAATCGCCGAAGCGCACGGGTGCCTGGCTGAAGTAGCTATCGGCGAGCGGGTGGCTGTAGGGGTGCCCAAAAAAGTCGGCGAGCGCGCTCTCTGTGCCGAAGGCGTGCAGCACCTTGTTGAGGTTGCGCATCGTCGAGGAGACGGCGCTCTTCACGCCCTCCGGCATTCCTGTTGACTTGCCGATCACCGTGCCGTCGCGCAGGAAGCCGGCCGCCGTGCCGGACGGGAAGGTCGTACCGGTCGCGAGCACGAAATCCTGGGTATCGACGGAATGGCCAGGGAGCTTTTCCCCGGGAACGTCGAACACCTTGATGGACATGCCGCGATGTGTTGACACCCGGTCGCCCAGGGTCTCGCCCGGGCCCTGCGCGAAGCGGACCGCGACAGAGTGGGTACCAGGCTTTGAGAACAATCCTTGCGCCAGTTCCGGCGGGAGACCGGCGGCGACCGTCAGCTCACCCGTCACGCAGGCTGAGCTTTTGGCATGGCTGGCGCGGACCGCGTGGTGCTCGCGCTGCTCGACCGTCTCCGACTGCTGGGTCATACCCTTGATGATACCGTCGATGGTCTTCTGCTCGTCCGGCGCGGGCTGCTCAATGTCGGAGGCGTAGCGCAGGTAGGTCATTCTCGGGCTCTTGTGCGCGGTTCCCTCAGGTGAAGTTCCGTGCACATGGCCAAGTTCCTATTTCGGCGCTCTGTATGGAGGCGCAGCGCTCACTCCCAGGGTGCCGGAGCATCCTTCAGCATCGCGTCGTAGTCCGAAACAAGCTGATGAAGGGCGGTGGTCGTCCTCACTGCGTCCAGGCCGACCCGCGCTGCGGCTGCACCGTGCGCAGGCGGCGCTCGCCGTAGCGGTCGTCTGGGGAGCGCTCGGCGTCAGCCGGCCAGCTCATTATCGAGCCGAGTTATAGCTTCAGCTGGCACGTCCAGTGCCTCAGCTAGCATCTTGAGGAACTGCCGCTCCTGCAAGGTATCCGGCTCGATTGCGAGACGGGCGGCGGCGTAGATGCGAGCGGCCTGTTCGGGACTGCTCACCCCATCCGCAAGTTCGTCGATATCGGCTGGCTCGGCGAGTTCCTTATCCAGCCATGCATGACCAGCAGCGCCGAGCTTGGCAGCCGCGAGGGCGCTGTAGAGGCGCTCCCGCTCCGCGGCATCCATCAGCCCATCGGCCATCGTGGCGGCCACCATTGCCCGCATCATGGTGCGGGCTTCGTCTTCGCTGACCTCAGAATGATCGAAGGGTGTAAGGGGCGCAGGAGGTAATTTCGCCTACGGAGATGGAGGTGTTGGGTCTGGTGCATGCGTGCGGCCTGGAAGCGCCTTCAATGCGAGACTGACGATCATGGCGATACCGCCCATAGCCGCCGTCGCGGCGATCGTGCTGCCCTGCCGATCGCGCACCAGCGCGTCGACCATCTGCTTCGCCTCTGTCACGGTGGCCTCCTGCTGCTGGACAGGGTTGGTCCCGCAACGAATGGAGTGCCGCGGCGGTTCAAGGTCGGCCGCCTACGCCCGCCGCGATCCGCTCCCATCCGCATGGATCTGTACCCTCGCCGCGATCTACGGCGAAGGTTCGGCAAAATGCTCCTCGCGAGCGCCCTACGCCTCAGCGGGCTCCTTCGCCTTCCGTGGCCGGCCAGCCCGCTTCGGCTTCTCGGACACGGTCTCAGAGGCAGCAGCAACCTTCGGAGCAGCTTTCCGGCGCTGCGTTCCAAGCCCATTGCTCCGGGCGAACTCGGCGCGCATGGCCGAGTAGCTGGCGGCGGTCATAGGGTAGTCCCGCGGCAGCCCGAAACGCTTACGGTACTCCTCCACGGTCAGGCCGTGGCCGGTGAGATGCCACTTCAGGGTCTTGTACGGCTTGCCGTCGAGGAAGCTGATCAGCGCGTCGGGGGTGATGGATTTCCGGATCTGGGCCGGCGTCGGCTTGTCGACCGCCGGAGCAGCCGGTGCTGCGGAGGTGCCGAGCCCTTTGAGCGCAGCTAGTGTGCTGGCGATCAGCTCCGCCATATCGGCAGGTCGCATTGAGTTGTTGGATACGTAGGCCGCGACAATGTCCGCCGCCAGCACAATGAAATCGACGGCCTGAGCCTCGATGGTCTCTGCGTTCTCGTCCAGGGTACACTTGCTTGAGTGAAGCGGGCCAACTGCACCGGAAATCGAAATAAATCAACGTAGATAGAGTGCTTCAGATCGTTCTTAGTGGAAAATTTTTAGCTCGCCATGGCTCGCATCTCGGCCGCCTCCTCGCGGAGGACGTAGCCGCGACCCCAGATGGTCTCGATGTAGTTCTTGCCCTGGCTGGCGTTGGCGAGCTTCTTGCGCAGCTTGCAGATGAACACGTCGATGATCTTCAGCTCGGGTTCGTCCATCCCGCCGTAGAGGTGGTTGAGGAACATCTCCTTGGTGATCGTCGAGCCCTTCCGCAGGCCGAGAAGCTCCAGCATCTGATACTCCTTCGACGTCAGCGGAACGCGCTTGCCGTCGATCGAAGCCATCTTCTCGTCGAGGTCTAACACGAGGTCGCCGATCGTGATGATGGACTGGGCGTGCCCCTTCGACCGGCGCACGATGGCGTGGATGCGCGCCACCAGCTCGTCCTTATGGAACGGCTTGGTCAGGTAATCGTCGGCCCCGAAGCCCAGGCCCTTCACCTTGTCCTCGATGCCGGCCATGCCCGACAGGATCAGGATCGGCGTCTTGACCTTCGCCACGCGGAGCGAGCGTAGCACCTCGTAGCCCGACATGTCGGGCAGGTTCAGATCGAGGAGGATGATGTCGTAATCGTACAGCTTACCGAGATCGACACCCTCTTCCCCGAGGTCGGTGGTGTAGGTGTTGAAATTCTCGGACTTGAGCATCAACTCGATGCTCTGCGCGATGGTAGCCTCATCCTCGATCAGCAGAACACGCATAACGCCACCTCGATCTGACGTGCGTCATACATCCTCAACGATACCGAACTCTTAACAGGCACCTTCTGGAGTGCACCCTGTTTGACCGGACAGGCAGCGGGGTGGGTTTAGGCACTCCGGCTGAGGTACTTTCGGGGCGAGAGCATGCGTAGGCCGGAGTGCGGGTGGATGGTGTTGTAGTCCTCGAACCAAGCCGGCAGAAGCCGCATCACGGTCTCGGCGTCGGCCAAGATGGCGAGGCGGGCGTAGTCCCGCTTGAGCGTCTTCACGAACACTTCCGCGATGCCGTTGCTCTGCGGCCAGCGTACCGGGGTGAACAGCAGACGTAGCCCGAGCGCGGCGGCCGTCTGCGCTGTCTCCTTGGCGATGTAGGCGGAGCCGTTGTCGGACAGCCATTCGACCGGGTGCGGGGTCTTCGTTGCGCCGAACCGGTGCTCGCAGCAGGCGATCATCAGGTCGCAGACCATCTCGGCCGAGACGCCTGTCGTGGTCGCCGACCACGCCATGATCTCACGGTCGCAAGCGTCGATGGCAAACAGCACGCGCACGATCGCACCGTCCCGGCAGCGCAGTTCGAGATGGTCCGAGCTACCCGCTCCACGTTCGAGCGCAGCGCCACCACGATGCCGTCGTGGGTGCGGCCGGGCCGGCGGGCGGTGTGCGGCGCGAGGGTGAGCCCGTTCGCCTGCAGGATGCGCAGCACCCGCTTGGCATTGACGCTCGCCTCGCCGCGCGAGCGCAGCACCCGGTTCCCCAGTGCGGTGACGCGGCGATAGCCGTAACTCCGGCCATCGACGATCGCGCGGATCGTCGGCAAGAGCCGCGCATCCTCGGGCTTGTGGTAGAGGCCGCGCGGCCGAGCAGGTCGGCTCAGGCGCTCGGCGAGGTGGGAGCGGGCCACGCCGAGCGTGTCGGCGACCGCCTGCATCGCAAACCGCTCGTCGAACCGCCCCAGGAGCTGAACGGCGAGGTCGGTTTTTTTGTTCGCGCGAGGTCGAGCGCCTCCTTCAGGATCTCGACATCCATGGTCTTGCGCCCGAGCAGGCGTTCGAGGTCGCGTACGCGTCGCTCCAACTCGCGCACGCGCTGGTTCCGACGACCTCCTCGTCGGCGTGCACGGCCTGATGGCCGCCCTCCAGCATGCGCCGCTTCCACGAGAACAGCAGGCTGGGCGAGAGGCCGAAGCGGCGGGCGACGAACGACACGGACGAGCCGTGCTGCTGGCGCTCCTCGACGAGGCGGATCTCCTCATCCTGAGCTTGTCGAAGGATCGGTGGTGGACCAGCGACGTCGACGCTGAACGCCGGTCAGGATCTCGCCGTGCACCGGCGGGGCGGTCGGATCGGATGACATAGCCTTACCCATAGGCCAACGCCTATGCCTTCGTGAGCTATGCCGCCTGTCCGGTCAAAACAGGGTGCGGTTCAACTTCGCTGTTCAGTACTCGGTGACGACCAGATCCGTGTCACGTCACTACGCCGCCCTGTATGCGTGCTGCACCAGATAACCGTACCGCTCGCCAAACCACTCGACCGTCGTCCGCGCCCCATCGCGGATAACGGGTTCGTCGGAAGCCGCCATCTCGGCGACCACGGATGCGGAGCTGCCAGAGCTGCTTATGAGCAGGTCGAGCATCTGCCGTGCCTCGGCCTCGATCTCTTCCTCGGTCATGCCGGCGAAGGGGTTGGCCTTACGGGTCGCCTCCAGCCGGACGACGCGCGCCTCGAACTCTTTCGGTCTCATTGCCACGCCTCCCGGGACGTGAGCCCTTCTCGCGCCAGCAGTGCGCCCGCCCAGGCGTCCCGCTCGGGGTCGACCGGCTCGCCCGCCTCGGCCTGCCGGAGGACGGCGATCAAGCCGTCCAACTCCTCGTCCGTGTAGCGGAGCGGGCCGGGCTTGAGGTTAAGGTTGAGCAGCTCCAGCCGGACGATGCGGCTCTTGATGTCGTGCAACCTCATCGGCGGATCCCTTCAATCTCGGCGAGGCGACGGCTCAGGTCCGCCGCCGTGATGGCGTCGATGTGGGCCGAGACCGCCTTGCCGATGTCGGCGGCTTCGCTTGGTGTGATCTCGCCCAACGACACGGCCCGCAACTGGGCGGCGGTCGCCTTCGGCAGGTCGTCGGCCGTCTCGATCGTCGGCAGGTCAAAGGTGATGCTGCGGTCTCGGCACGGCGACAGTAGGCGGTCGAGGCACAGCTTCATCGCGCCGCCGTCGCCGGCCAGCGCCTGCTCGATGGCCTTGCGGGATAGAGGGCTTCCGCCTCGCCCTCGAAAATGGCCTCCAGGGCCAGCGTGGAGCGGTTGCGCGAGCCGCGGGGCCGGCCAGCGGGGTTGCCGGACTGGCCCTCTACGAATGGTTTTCCGTAGCCTCGCATGATCGGCTCTCAGGACTGAGCTGGCTGTAAACAACAGCAGGAAAACAGCCAGACCGGTGAGGATATATAGCACAGGCTATGACGCCTCGCGACTGTCTCTCCGGCGGCATCCTCGGACCTGTGCCGACACGTGCTGCGTTGACGTGAAGATGGAGAGCGCCGATGTCCGACAAGCCACTGACCGCGAACACCCAGGATCTCGCCAACACCGAGTATGACGCGGAGCGCTGGGCCCGGGTGGGCACCGAGCAACGGTCCATTCCTCCGATCAGTCCCAAAGCACCATCGGACCCAACGGAGGGTCCAGATGTCGGCCTGTCGCAGAAGGGCACCGACGAGGCGGCGGTCGTGAAGCGCGAGACCGAGATCTGAAAGGGCTGCCACATGGCCGATGAACCGATCGACACCCAGGCTCAGCGGATGCCCCAAGGCAAGCCGCCAAGCGAGGGGCTGGCGAACACCCCGCAGGACACTGCTACCGGCGCGATCAAGCCGCAGGACGGCCCGATGAAGCGGGCCGGCACCGAGAAGGAGGAGGCCGCTTAGGGTGGGACGAGCCTCGGAGCTGAGAGGGACAAGCCTAACGGTAGCCAGTGAGAAGTGCCTCTCGTGCTTGTAGAGCCTCATCGGGACGCCCTGGCATCCTGAGCAAGTAACGTGCGTTGACGTCGTCGAACTCCATCACGCCAACCCCGTGCGGTCCGCACGCCGAAACGGACCTGAGACCCATGGGACATTCCCCAAGCACGGCTGATCTGCCCGCTTTTCTGGCGGAAGTGGTCCAGCCATGGATTGATGTCGTAAAAGTCGCTCCTGCCGGGATGGGTCAGGACGTGATGAGGGTCGCTGCCGAAGCTGTCGTCGGTTTGCAGGAGCGAGTGGAGATGACGGCCGATTTGGAAAGCGTCATTGCGGACGCGCGGCTGGCCTCTGACGAGTTGGGTATCGGTCTGGACCGGGAAGACTTCGATCCCTCCAAGCCTCGAGCCGACGCCCTGGCCGCGCTCAATGCCTTGATCACGCTGCTACCTGAGGCGCGACCAAACGAGCGCGCCAAGGGGCTCGGGCTCGGCTGGTAGGGTTCTGATCGGAACGCGACCCCATCCAGTCCGGTACGGTCGGGTAACCTCGCGGTCGCTATGATGAGTGCCGGACGGCGCGCGGCCCTGCGTCGCCGCGGCGAGCCCATGAGTGAGCGGTATCTGTTCCGATCCGATTGGCGGCCGTCGCGCCGCCGCATCCTGCTGGCTGGCCTGCTCGGGCATTATGCCGCCGCCTACTGCTTCTGCGCGTCGACAATCGTCACTGACTTCGTCGACGACCTCCAGACGCAAGGCGTGGCGATCTTAGAGGGCGCGACCTGGGGCCGGGCGTTCGAGGTGCTCTGGACCGCCCCGGTCGTGACCGGCCTCCTCGGAGTGTGGAGTGCCTTTCTAATCAGCCCGACCCTCCTGATCACGTTGCCGGTGACGCATTGGGCTGCACGCAAGCTCGATACAGGGGCACTGTCGACGACGGCCATCGGTGTCCTGCCAGGTGTTCTAGCGGGCCTCATCGTGTTCGGGACCGCGCCGCGGATCGAGCTGAACTTCATCCTCTGTTCCGCCGCGGGCGGTGCCGCATTCGCGCTGATCGTCTGGCTGCTTTGCATTCGACCGCGGCGACCTTACAGGTGAGGCCTGCAAGCGGTCGTCATGCCTGCGACCCTTCGATGCCGTGCCAAGCCATCTCTAGGACGATCGCGCGCCAGCCGGCGTGCGTCGGGTCCATCTCGACGATCTCCACCTCCAGCGCCGTGAAGTCCTCGTTCGGGTTCGCAGCATGCAGGGCGTGACTGATCCGGCGCAGCTCGGCGCGGCATGCGGTCCCGACCGGATCCACGGCGAAGCCTGGCACGTCGAGGGCATCGTCCGAGGGCGGTGCCAAGGTATCGACCCATGGCCGACCCTTCGACCAATCGGGGTTAGCGGCGGCACTGCGTTCCCGCTCGCCCGTGACGACGATGCGCAGGAGCGCGTAGGCAGCGGCCTCCAGGCTCGTGGCGCCGGAAAGATGCCAACTTTGCCCACTCGCCGGTGCACGCGTGCGCGAGGCGGTCATCGCAGCTCCTCCAGTTCGACCTCGAACGCAGCCATCTCCGCGTCGGTCGCGGCTACGGCACTGCACCAGCCCACCGGGTTCGGCTGGTAGGTGACAGCAGCCACGGCCGTGCCACCCGATATGCCGCGACGAGGGCGGAGGTCCGTTTGTTTCCAGGCCGTTATGGCCAGGGTCACTTCCCATTCACGTCGCCGATGCGATCTGTATTTTCCCGAACGGCCAGTTCTGCGGTCCGGGTTCGCACAGGATGTCTGTTCATGATGCACCTGAAGATGCTCGCGGCGGCCGCCGCTATCGCTAGTGGTCTCGGCCTCGCCTCGGCGGCCAGCGCTGCACCGCTCGCGCAAGTCGCTGCGGACGCTATCGGAGGCACCGCCCACGTCACCGATGTGGCCTTCGGCTGCGGCCCCGGCTTCGCGCCCGGGCCCTACGGCCGCTGCCGCCCGATCTATGGCAAACCGCGCTTCTACGGTGCGCATTGTTTCATCCGTCCTACGCCATACGGTCCGCGGCGTATCTGCCGGTAGGGAACACGGCCGGCGCCGGGAAGTGATAGATCCCGGCGCGGTGAGTGTTACTGCAAGGGGTGATCACGACTGCGCCTTCCTGAAGGTACCGACCGTGGCGGGCGAGACCCTGCCACAACCGACCCTGTCGGGGGCGCGGCGTTCGGCCGAGGTGTGGCCGGGGTTGGTTATGCGGTCGGGGTCGGGCTTGCGGGACATGGTTAGAAGCCGCCATGGAGATCACCACCAATCTCACGATCCCGGGGCGCGCCGATGAAGTCTGGGCGGTCCTCGTCGACTTGGTGTCGTACCCGCGGTGGAACCCGTTCATCCGCAAGGTAGATGGCGAGTTGGCAGAAGGTGCTGCTTGGAAGGCTGAATTGTCCCTAGACGGCAGGGTCTTCTTCAACGTTCCGACGGTCATCACGGAACTGGTGCCTGGCGCGCGACTGACATGGCGCGGCGGTCTACCGAAACTGATGACTGGCACGCACAGCTTCGGTGTGACGGAAGCCACGGGCGTCGTGACCCTAGAGCAGTCTGAGACCTTCTCCGGTGCGCTCGTGCCTGTCGTCTTCCCTTTGCTCAGGCCGTCGCTGACTCGGCGCTTCGCCGAGATGAACGAGGCGCTGATGGCCGAGGTCGTGAGGCGCAGGGTTCCAGCGCAGGTGTGAACGCGCGAACCGGGATCGAGCCGCGCCTTACGCTCGGCTGCGTCGAGGTCGGGGTGGAACGGGCCTTAGGCGTCGGCGGCGGGGATCACGGCCGGCACCCGCCGCGCCCTGTCGGGGCCGCGAGAGCGGAACATGCTAGAACGGTCCGGAACGCGCTAAGCGACTGATCCGGTTGCCTTGTTTTACTGTTCCACTTGTTCCGTTTTAAAAGGAAGAGGAAATCTTAGCGCCCTCGCGGCGCACGCGGCTGGCCGCGCAATTTTTCCGGGAGAGTACGCGTCCAAAGCGGCACAAGCGGAACAGCGGAACAACGCCTGTAAAATCAATGAGTTGTACCGGATCGGTCCCGGCTCGATGCGGATCAGAGCGGAACATTTCAGTCCTCCGCCTGCCTTTCCGACAGACCGGGATCGTTCCACTTCCATCCTGGGAACCGTCGCTCCCATTCCGCCCGGAGTTGCACCAGGGGCGGGAACTCCCAGCCGCGGCGGCGCAACACCTTCTTGGTGTTTGAGCATCCGTGCTTCTTTAGAATGTCGC
>NZ_JAKSXX010000112.1 GCF_022829385.1 Methylobacterium sp. J-070
AGGGAGCCTCGCCGCCACGGGCGCGGCCGACGCGCACGTGAAATGGTTCTGCGCCTACGGCGTGGCCGGTACGCCGCAGGGCTTCGAGCAGGTGATGTGCCCGGAGTTCGAGCGGCTGACGGGGGCCGCGCTGGTCTGCCTGATGCTGTGCTGCCTGTCCGAGCGCACGCCGCTGGGCGGCTCGCTGCTGAAGGCGCTGGCCCGCGTGACCGCGCGGCTCCGGACCGTCACGGAACTCCTCGAACGTGCCACGCTGGGCTGTTTCCTGATTTCCCGCGAGGGCCTCGGGCACAGAACCTGCTCGAGGCCCTGGACGATCCGATACGCGGCGATCCCGAGGCAGATCGGGTAATCGGCGCGGTGGAACAGGCCGTACTGCGCGTTGGCGGAGCTCGACAGGAAGACGAGGCCGACACCGCGGATAGGCATCGTCCGGCGCCAGAGCAGGCAGCCCGGCAGCGCGAGCTGCAGCCACGGGATCCAGGCGACCACGGTCTTGAGTTCCGGCGTGAGGATGATGTCGCCGAGGC
>NZ_JAKSXX010000305.1 GCF_022829385.1 Methylobacterium sp. J-070
CCGGGACTGTTGCCGACGCGGGTGGAGCCTGGACAGCCTGAGAATGCGCTGCTACAACTGTGCATCAACCCCCGCGACGCCACGCCGGACGGCGGCCGCATCACCATCGAGACCGCCAACAAGTGGCTGGAGCGACCGCCCTCGACCAAACACGCGAGCTCCGAGGGGCAGTCCCTATCGGTGTGCGTCACCGACCCCGGCACCGGCATGACCCCGGAAGTAGCGGCACGGGGGTACGCGCCGGTCTGCACGCACTAGCCCATGGGCGCGAGGACCGTCTTCGGCCCGTTCACGATCTCCC
>NZ_JAKSXX010000113.1 GCF_022829385.1 Methylobacterium sp. J-070
ACGGCAGGTCGCACCGGACCAGCCGCACACGCTTGCGGGTCGACCGCACACACTTGGCGCGGGGTGGAGCAGCCCGGTAGCTCGTCAGGCTCATAACCTGAAGGTCACAGGTTCAAATCCTGTCCCCGCAACCAAAATCACTCGCCTGAAAGCCGGTCCGCCTCCCGCGGGCCGGCTTTTTCGTGTCCGGACACGGCGATCCGCGCCCCGCTGCGGCCCAATGCTCCGCCGGCTCCGGCGCCCGGATGGCTGCCGCTGAACCCGCACCCGTCCACCGTCC
>NZ_JAKSXX010000129.1 GCF_022829385.1 Methylobacterium sp. J-070
ACGGCAGGTCGCACCGGACCAGCCGCACACGCTTGCGGGTCGACCGCACACACTTGGCGCGGGGTGGAGCAGCCCGGTAGCTCGTCAGGCTCATAACCTGAAGGTCACAGGTTCAAATCCTGTCCCCGCAACCAAAATCACAAAGCCCGCGCCTCCGCGCGGGCTTTGTCGCGTTCAGGACCGCGCCGTCGTGGGGCGCGACGCTCGGCCGCCGCATCCCGAGCTCGACCCGTCCGGGATGAGCTGTTCCTGCAGTTCATAACCCGAGGTTGCTTGAGCATCGTCCGCCGGCAGGGGGCATACCTGCGCCGCCGGCTCTCACAGGCGCGCGATCCCTGCGTCCGGCATGCTCGCGACACGCGGCGATCCGTGTCGCTGGCCGGATTGTGCCTGGGTGCCGCGCATAAAGAGCTTCCGTCGTCGCCGGAAGGTGGGAACGGACATGTCGGTTGTGCACAAGCAAAGACGTGACAGACTATTTTCCTTGAGGTTGAACCTTCAAGGTCGCTCTTCTCGGACAGTCTGCGCCTGTATCACCGGTTCTAAATTTAAGACTTGACCCGATTTGCGGATGCGATTGTATCGTTCTGCCGAATCGCGACGCAGTGCTTGCGTTCTGGCGAGTTTCGTCATCACGAGAAGGCAACACGCGGGAAATGGTCCGATCAGATGGCGGTGACAGCCGCTTCGTTGCACTCGCATCCGAGATCGTCTCGGCCTATGTGAGCCACAATCACGTGCAGAGCCTGGATCTGCCAAAGCTCATCAGCGATGTTCACGATACGATTCGTGGACTCTGCGCCGCAGGCCGCGGCCCGACGGCCGCCAAGGCCACGCCGCAGGAGATCCGGCGCTCGGTCACCCAGGACTTCCTGATCTCGTTCGAGGACGGGAAGCCCTACAAGACCCTGCGCCGCCACCTCACCCTGCGCGGCCTGACGCCGGAGGCCTACCGTGCCAAGTGGGGCCTCGCCCCCGACTATCCCATGACGGCCCAGAGCTATTCCGAGCAGCGCTCGCAGCTGGCCCGCTCCCTGGGCCTCGGCCAGCAGCGCGGGAAACCCGCCGCGCCGGATCCCGAGCCCGAACCGGCGCCGCAGCCCGCGGGACGGCGCCGGTCCCGCAGCAAAGAGGTCGCCTGACGGCGCGCGCGCCATCCCGCCTGCCGTGAAGGTGTCGCGGGCCTGCCGCAATCGGCCTCGATAGCGTAGGGCTGCACGGTGCGCCCGCCCGGATTCGACCCGGACGGCGCCCATCCCGACGCCGGAGCCCTGCATGCTGACCCGCCTCTTCCTGCCCGCCCTCGTCGCCGCCCTGCTGGCCGCCGGCCCGGCCGGGGCGCAGATGGCGCGCACGGAGGCCAGGGAGCCCGTCAAGGACATGGCCCGGGACGGAACCGCCAAGGCCGTGCCCCTCAGCAAGGCCGACGTGCAGCTGTCCTTCGCCCCCGTGGTGAAGCGGGCTTCGCCCTCGGTGGTGAACGTCTACGCCTCCCACGTGGACAAGCGTTCCGACGCGCGGACCAGCGCCATGGAGGAATTCATGCGCCGCTTCTTCGGCGAGCCGGAGGGCGGCCGCGGACCCCGGGGCGACCGGGCGCAGCGGTCCCTGGGCTCGGGCGTGCTGGTGGATGCCGACGGCCTCGTCATCACCAACAACCACGTCATCGACAACATGAACGAGGTGCGGATCGCCCTCGCGGACCGGCGCGAGTTCGAGGCCGCGATCGTGCTGCGCGACACCCGCACCGACCTCGCGGTGCTCAGGATCAAGGAGCCGCCGAAGGGCCTCGTGCCGATGCCGTTCGGCGATGCCGACGCCCTGGAGGTCGGCGATTTCGTGATGGCGATCGGCAATCCGTTCGGCGTCGGCCAGACGGTGACGCAGGGCATCGTCTCGGCGCTGGCGCGCACCCAGGTCGGCTCGGCGGACTACCAGTACTTCATCCAGACCGACGCGGCGATCAACCCGGGCAATTCCGGCGGCGCCCTGGTGGATCTGCGCGGCCAGCTCGTCGGCATCAACACCGCGATCTACTCGCAATCCGGCGGCAGCCACGGCATCGGCTTCGCGATTCCCGTGGGCATGGTCAAGGCGGTGGTCGAGGCCGCCCGCGACGGGGCGGGCGTCGTGCGCAGGCCCTGGCTCGGCGCGCGCATCCAGAGCGTCACCCCCGACATCGCCGACAGCATGGGCCTCGACCACCCGACCGGCGTGCTGGTGGCGAGCCTGCAGCCCAAGAGCCCGGCCGACGAGGCCGGCCTGAAGCGCGGCGACCTGATCCTCGCGGTCGACGGCCAGGAGGTGGCCGACCCGGAGGCGTTCGGCTACCGCTTCGCCCTCAAGGGCGTCCAGGGGCAGGCCCGGTTCGGGATCCTGCGCGGCACGAGCCGCCAGACGGTGGCGATCAAGCTCGCCCCCGCCCCGGAGTCGCGCCCCCGCGACGTGCTCAAGGTGAAGACCCGCTCGCCCTTTCTGGGGGCGACCCTGGTGAATACCTCGCCGGCGGTCGCCGAGGAGATGCAGGTCGATTTTCCCGCCGACGGCGTGGCCGTGCAGGCGGTGGACGAGAATTCCGTCGCGGCCCGGGTCGGGCTGCAGAAGGGCGACGTGATCCTCTCGGTCAACGGCGTGCCGGTGCCCACCACCAAGGATCTCGACCGGGCCACCCGCAACAGCCTCAATTCCTGGGAGGTGGCGATCAACCGCAACGGTGAGATCCTGACCTCGGTGTTCGGGGGCTGAGCCGGCCCGGCGCGCGGCCGGCGCGCGATCGGCTCAGGGCCGTGGGCAAGGCCCGCCACCCGGCTTGCGCCCGCCGCCGGCCCCGGTGTTGATGCGCGGATGTCCGACCTGTTCGCCTCCGCGGAGCCACCAGGGCCCCTCGATTCCAGCACGGAGACGGCCCGCCCGCTGGCGGACCGCCTACGCCCCAAGAGCCTCGCCGAGGTGGTCGGCCAGGAGCACCTGACCGGCGCGGGCGGCAGCCTCACGCGCCTCCTGCGCGGGAAAAGCCTCGGCTCCCTGATCTTCTGGGGACCGCCCGGCACCGGCAAGACCACGGTGGCGCGGCTGCTCGCCCAGGGCACCGACCTGCATTTCGAGCAGATCTCGGCGATCTTCTCCGGCGTGTCCGACCTGCGCAAGGTGTTCGAGGCCGCGCGCAGGCGCCGCACGGCCGGGCAGGCGACCCTGCTGTTCGTCGACGAGATCCACCGGTTCAACCGGGCGCAGCTCGACGCGTTCCTGCCGGTGATGGAGGACGGCACCGTCACGCTGGTCGGCGCGACGACGGAGAACCCCTCGTTCGAGCTGAACGCGGCGCTCCTGTCCCGGGCCCGGGTGCTGCTGTTCCGGGCCCTCGATCCGGGCGCCATCGCGCGGCTGCTGGTCCGGGCCGAGGCGCTGACCGGCCAAGCCTTGCCGCTCACCGAGGAGGCGCGGGGCGTGCTGGTGCGGATGGCCGACGGCGACGGCCGCGCGGCCCTGACCCTGGCGGAGGAGGTCTGGCGCTCGGCGCAGCCCGGCGAGGTCCTGGATGCCGAGGCCCTTCAGGAGATCGTGCAGCGGCGCGCGCCGATCTACGACAAGGCACAGGAGGGCCACTACAACCTGATCTCGGCCCTGCACAAGACCGTGCGCGGCTCCGACCCGGACGCGGCGCTCTACTATCTCTGCCGGATGCTCGATGCCGGCGAGGATAGGCTGTTCATCGCCCGGCGGCTCGTGCGCATGGCGGTGGAGGATATCGGGCTCGCCGACCCGCAGGCGCTGGTGGTGGCCAACGCCGCCAAGGATGCGTTCGACTTCCTCGGCAGCCCGGAGGGCGAATTGGCGCTCGCCCAGGCGGCGATCTACCTCGCCTGCGCGCCGAAATCGAACGCCGTCTACGAGGCCTACAAGGCCGCCACGCGCCTCGCCAAGGAGGCGGGCTCCCTGCCGCCGCCGCGCACCATCCTCAACGCGCCGACCAAGCTGATGAAGCGGATCGGCTACGGCGAGGGCTACCGCTACGACCACGACGAGCCCGACGCCTTCTCGGGCCAGGATTACTGGCCCGACGCGCTCGGGCGCCGGCAGCTCTACCAACCCACCGAGCGCGGCTACGAGACCCGGCTCGCCGAGCGCCTGGAGCGGTGGGAGGCGCTGCGCAAGCAGCGGCGCGGGGAGGGGTAGGAGGCCTCAGAGAGCGAGCGGCGCGTTGTCGACCACCTCCTTGATCACGAAGAAGGTGCGGGCCTGGTGCACCCCCGGCAGGCCGATCAGCGTGGCGCTGTGGAGCCGGTTGAAATCGGCCATGTCGGAGACCCGGATCTTCAGGATGTAGTCGAAGTCGCCGGCCACGAGGTGGCAGTCGAGGAGCACGGGGATCGCCCGCACGGCGGCCTCGAACGCCGAGAAGCTCTCGGGCGTCGAGCGGTCGAGCACGACGCCGACGAAGACCAGGGTGCCGCGGCCGACCCGGGCCGGGTCGATCAGCGCCCGGACCGCCCGCACGAACCCGTCGGCGAACAGGCGCTGGATCCGGCGGTGGCAGGTGGCCGCGCTGGTGCCGGAGCGCTCGGCGATCTCGGCATTGGCCATGCGCCCGTCCGCCTGGAGCAGGCGCAGGATCTTCAGGTCGATCCGGTCGAGCCCTGCAAGCATGGCGCTTTCTTTCAGATTATGCCGGTTTATCGGATGATTTCTCACTCGATCCGTCGATCGATGCAAGGCAGTGGCCAAACACCGGCCAAGATCGAGAGCACCTTTCGAACGATCCGGGTTACTTTTCCCCGTGCCCGAAAGGCGCGCCCCGCCGGACGCGGATCGGTCCCGGCGCTTCGAGACCCGGAGAGACCCGATGCTGCAGACCTTCGAGCGCTATCCCCTGACCTTCGGCCCGACGCCGATCGAGCCGCTGAAGCGCCTCACCGCCCATCTCGGCGGCGACGTCGCGCTCTACGCCAAGCGCGAGGATTGCAATTCGGGTCTGGCCTACGGCGGCAACAAGCTGCGCAAGCTCGAATACATCGTGCCGGACGCGATCAGGAGCGGGGCCGACACGCTGGTGTCGATCGGCGGCGTCCAGTCGAACCACACCCGCATGGTCGCGGCGGTCGCCGCCAAGCTCGGCATGAAGTGCCGGCTGATCCAGGAGGCCTGGGTGCCCCACGAGGACGCGGTCTACGACCGGGTCGGCAACATCCTGCTGTCGCGGATCATGGGCGCGCAGACGCAGCTCGTCGATGACGGCTTCGACATCGGCATCCGCGACAGCTGGAAGCGGGCGCTCGCCGAGGTCGAGGCCGAGGGCGGCAAGCCCTACGCGATCCCGGCCGGCGCCTCGGTGCACAAGTATGGCGGGCTCGGCTATGTCGGCTTCGCCGAGGAGGTGCGCCAGCAGGAGGCCGAGATGGGCCTGCGCTTCGACTACGTGGTGGTCTGCACGGTGACCGGCTCGACCCATGCCGGCATGGTGGTGGGCTTTGCCGCCGACGGGCGCGCCCGCAACGTCATCGGCATCGACGCCTCCTGCACGCCGGACCAGACCAAGGCCCAGGTCCTCGACATCGCCCGGAACACCGCCGCGCTGATCGGCGCGGGCGACATCGTCGCCGACGACGTGGTGCTCAACCCGGACTATGCCTACCCGGTCTACGGCGTGCCCTCCAAGGAGACCGTGGAGGCGATCCGGCTCTCGGCCCGGCTCGAGGGCATGATCACCGACCCGGTCTACGAGGGGAAGTCGATGCAGGGCATGGTCGACCTCGTGAAGAAGGGCTTCTTCCCCAAGGGCTCGAAGGTGCTCTACGCCCATCTCGGCGGCGCCCCGGCGCTGAACGGCTACAGCTACACGTTCCGCAACGGCTGAGGCGGGGCGACCCGCCCCCATCGGGCCCCCATCGGGCCGCCTTCCGGGGCGCCTTCCGGGGCGCCCGGGTCGGCTCCGCCCGGGCTTCGGCACCGGGCGGAGCCGACCGGAACGCCCGGCGGCTCTCAGCCCTCCGCGTTGCGCGCCATGAAGGTCGCGGGGGTGCCGTCCTCCGGGTTCACGAAGACGATGTCGGTGGGCGCCCGCCGGGGCGTGTCGATCGACAGGAACACCACCGGCACCCCCGGATCGATCTCCGGCATCGCGTGGACCGTGCCCTTCTCGAAGACCAGGAGCTGCCCGGGGCCGAACGCCGTCGCGGCGGCCGGGTCGCCCAGCCAGACCGTGCCCCGGCCGGACAGGCAGTAGAGGTACTCGTCGCAGGTGGCGTGGTAGTGCGGCGGGGTCGGCCGGTAGACCCGGAACACCCGGGCGCTCGCGGCCGGCCGGTCGGTCAGGTAGGTGTCGACCAGCAGGGTCCGGGCGCTGTCGGGCAGCGCCGCCGCCAGCGCCGCCACGTCGAAGATGCCGGTCCCCGGTTTCGGCCCCGCCTCCGCCATCGCGTCCTCCCGTCTCCGAAAACCGCTCGCCTACTCGGAAAAGCCCTCGAGCACGATCTTGCCCTTGGCGCGCCCGCTCTCGATCAGCGCGTGGGCGCGCCGGAGGTTCTGGGCGTCGATCCGCCCGAAATGCTCATTCAGGGTGGTGCGCAGCCGCCCCGCATCCACGAGACGGGCGATCTCGTCCAGGAGCGCCCCCTGGGCGGCGATGTCCCGCGTGCCGAACATCGAGCGCGTGAACATGAACTCCCAATGCAGCGACAGGCTCTTGCGCTTGAGCAGCGCCACGTCGAGGCGCTCCGGATCGTCGATCAGGGCCAGCCGCCCCTGCGGGGCGATCAGCTCCACGATCCCGGCGAGGTGGGCATCCGTGGCGGTGGTCGAGAAGACGAGGCCCGGTGCGCCGAGGCCCAGGGCCGCCACCTCGGCGGCGAGCGGCCTCGCATGGTCGACGACGTGGTGGGCGCCGAGATCCCGGCACCACTGCGCCGTGTCGGGCCGCGACGCCGTGGCGATCACGGTCAGGTCCGTCAGTTGCCGCGCGAGCTGGATCGCCACCGAACCGACGCCCCCCGCCCCCCCGACGATCAGGATCGCCGGGGCGGCCCCCGGCACCGGCTTGGCCGTATCGAGCCGGTCGAACAGGGTCTCCCAGGCGGTGATCCCGGTGAGCGGCAGGGCGGCGGCCTGCGCCCAGTCGAGGGACGCGGGCTTGTGCCCGACGATCCGCGCGTCGACACAATGGAGCTGCGCGTTGGTCCCCGGCCGGGTGAGGTCGCCCGCGTAGAACACCGCGTCGCCCGGGGAGAAGCCCGCGACCTCCGCGCCGACGGCGGCGACGGTGCCGGCCGCGTCCCAGCCCAGCACCTTGACGCCGCCGGGCTCCGGCTCGGCCCGCCGCCGGACCTTCGTGTCGACCGGGTTCACCGAGATCGCCTCGACCTTCACCAGCAGGTCGCCCGGGCCGGGCTCGGGCGCGGGCAGGTCGAGATCGATCAGGGATTCGGGATCGGTGATCGGCAGGGATTTCCGGTATCCGACGGCGCGCATGGCGGTCTCCTCGGGCTGTCGCGGAGGGAGATGCCGCGCCCCTTCACGGACCGCAAGCGCGCACAGGAAATGCCCGGCCTGCCCGCGGCGATACCGCACCAGGATGCCATGCCCCGCACCCGCCACCAAGCCGGCGATCGCCGCGGCGCCTCCGGGGATCCGGGGCCGGCCGACCCGCGCGACCCGGCGCATGCCGACCGACCCGTTGCGCGAAGTCGAGGCGGACGGGCCGCTCACGCAGAGGATCGACCCGCAAGTCCTGCCGAAGGTGGAGACCGGCGCGATGGAGCGCGACGGGTCCCGGAACCCGTCATCCGCGCGCCGAAGACCTGGGATACCTGCACACCAGGCAGGCAGACCTGATGACGGTTGCCGCCTGATCTGGCCGGTCTGCAGTGTCGGGGTGGGGAGACCCATAACTCTATCTTTAAGGATCGGCCGGATGGTGACGCGTTGCCTGCCGGACCGGCCCGGAAACTCCGATGCTTCTGCTCTCCTCGCTCCGCGCCCGCATCCTGGCGGTGGCGCTCGCTCCCTGCCTCGCCTTCGCGGGGGCGGCGGGCCTCGCGGTCTCGGACCAATGGGCGCGCCGGGCCGAGATGGACCGGGTGGAGAGCCTCGTCGGCCTCGCCTCGCGGATCAGCGCCTTCGTGCACGAGGCCCAGCGCGAGCGCGGCGCCTCCAGCCTGTTCCTGGGCGCCAAGGGGGCGCAGTTCGGGCCCGAGCTCACGATCCAGCGCGGGCGCACCGACGCGGCCCTGGCCGGGCTGCCGGAGGCCATGGCGGTGGCCACGGGCTTCGGACCGGCCTTCGCGGCGCGCGGCGCGGGCTTCGCGCGGGTGCTTCCCGGGCTCGCGGCCCAGCGCCGCGCCATCGACGCCCTTACCCCGAGCGCGCCGCAGGCGACCGCCTTCTACACCGGACTGATCGGCGAGGGGCTCGGGATCGTGCGGGCGCTGGGCGGGGTCATCGACGAGGCGGGGCTGGCCGCTCGGGCGAACGCCTACGCGGCCTTCCTGGCGCTCAAGGAGGCCGCCGGCCAGGAGCGGGCCGCCGCCGCGGCCGCCTTCGCCTCCGGCAGCCTGGACCTCGCCGGCGCGCGCCGGCTCACCACGCTCTCGGCCGAGCAGGCGACCTACGCGGGCCTGTTCCGGGCCGGGGCCGAGGCCGGGCAGGCCGCCCTGCTCGACGCCGCGGAGGCGACCGAGCCGGCCCGGGAGGTCGCGCGCCTGCGCAGCGCCGCCCAGGAGACGATGCCGGGCGCGGCCCTCGCGTTCCGCGACGCGCCGGCCTGGTTCCGCCTCGCCACGCAGCGGATCGATGCCCTGAAGGGGGTCGAGGACCGGCTGACCGCCGATCTGGTGGCCGCCGCCGGCACCGTGCGCGCCCGGGCCGACCGGATGCTCGCCCTCTGGGCCGCCGGCGGCCTCGCCCTGTTCGCCCTCTCGGCCGGCCTCGCGGTCTGGCTCGGCACGGCGATCGCCCGGCCGCTCGTCCGGATGGCGCGGGTGCTGACCGCGATCGGCCGGGACGAGGCGACGAAGGATCTGGCGATCCCGTCGAACGGCCCGCGCGAGGTTCGGGCGATCGCCGCCGCCGCGGTCGCGTTCCGCGACAGCGTCGCCGAGCGGCGGGCGGCGCGGGATGCGCAGGAGCGGCTCGCCGCCGAGGGCACGGCCGCCCGGCGCGCGGCCGCGCTCGGGCTCGCCGACAGTTTCGAGCGTCAGGTCGGCGGCATCGTCGAGGCGGTCTCGGCGGCCGCCGCACGGCTGGAGGCCTCCGCGCACGGCATGGCCCGCGCCGCGCAGGACGCGACCGATCTCAGCCAGGCGGTGGCCGGCTCGGCGGATTCGGCCGCGCGCTCGGCCGACACGGTGGCGTCGGCCACCGAGGAGCTCACCGCCTCGGTGCGGGAGATCGGCGGGCAGGTCGGGGCCTCGGCCGACCTCGCCGCCGCCGCGACCCGGGACGCGGACGGGATGGCCGGGGAGGTGCACCGCCTCGCCCAGGCGGCGGGCAGCATCGGCGAGATCGTCGCGATGATCGCGCAGATCGCCGGCCAGACCAACCTGCTGGCGCTCAACGCCACCATCGAGGCCGCCCGGGCGGGGGAGGCGGGGCGCGGCTTCGCCGTGGTGGCCGCCGAGGTGAAGCACCTCGCCGAGCGGACGGCCAGGGCCACCGGGGAGATCGCCGCCAAGGTCGCCGAGATCGCCGGCTCCACGGAGGCCTCGGTCCAGTCCATCGGCGGGATCACCGAGGTGATCCGCAACCTCGCCCGGATCGGCGCCGAGATCGCCACCATGGTCGACCAGCAGGGCGCGGCGACCGCGGAAATCGCCCGGACCACCGCCCAGACCTCCCAGGACACCCGCGGGGTTTCGGGACACATGGCGGCCGTCGGCGCGGCGGCCGGCACGGCGAGCCAGGGCTCGGCCCAGGTTCTGCAGGCGGCGGGCGACCTGTCCCGGCAGGCGGCCGACCTGCGCGGCGCCGTGGAGGGGTTCCTGGCCCGGGTCCGGGCGGCCTGACGATCCCGGTTTCCGGAAGGCGGGCCGTCCGGCCCCCGAGGCGCCGCCCGGCGGCAGGGCTCCGCCGCCCCCGCGATCACCCCGGTCAGTCGGGGATCGCGAAGCCGATCGACAGGCACAGGGCCGCCACCGCGGTGAGCGCCATCGCGGCCTGGCGGACCTGGTACCAGCGCGCGCAATGCGCCCGCTCCTCCGGCGTGGCGCTCAGGCCGAGTTCGTCGTCGAACCCCCGCACGAAGGATTCGAAGCTCGGGACGGCCCGCCGCGCGAGCCACAGCCAGACCCCGACGGCGATCAGGCCGAGGGCCCAGCCCCCGTAGGTAAAGGTATCGTCCAGCATCAGGCGCATGCGTCCGGCCTACGCCCCCTCGCGGGCCAGTCTACGGCAGGTTGAGGACATTGCCTACAGCCTCGTCCCGACAGGGCGCCGCAGGCCCGGCGGGCGGGCTCAGGGCAGGTCCGGGTCCGCGGTCCGGCCCAGGGCGTAGAGGGTGATGGCGGCCGCGTTCGAGACGTTGAGGCTGCGGATCGCCCCCGAGAACGGGATCCGGGCGAGCACGTCGCAGCAGTTCCGGGTGCGTTCGCGCAGGCCCTTGCCCTCGGCGCCCAGGACGATCACCAGCGGCCGGGCCACCGTCAGCCCGTCGAGGCTCGCCGGCGCGTCGGAATCGAGCCCGACCCGCGTGAAGCCCCGCTCGCCGAGGGCGATCAGCGCCTCGGCGAGGTTCCGGACGGTCACGAACGGCACGTGCTCCAGGCCGCCGGAGGCGGATTTCGCCAGGACGCCGGTGGCGCCGGGGGCGTGGCGTGCCGTGGTGACGATCCCCGCGACCCCGAAGGCCGCGGCGGTGCGCACGATCGCCCCGACATTGTGCGGATCGGTGATCTGGTCGAGCGCCAGCAGCAGGGCGTCGGCGGGCAGGTCGTCGAGGCCCGGGGCGGGGAGGGGCTCCGCCTCCAGGTACAGGCCCTGGTGAACCGCGTCCGGACCGAGCAGCCGGCCGATCTCGCTCGGCCGCACCAGTTCGGGGGCGATCCGCAGGGCGCCGCCGAACTCCGCCTCCAGCCGTGCCGCCGCGTTCTCGGTGGCGAGCAGCCGGTGCAGGCCCCGCGCCCCGTTGGCCAGGGCCTGGACCACCGGGTGCCAGCCGTAGAGAACCGCGGATCCGTCGCCGGCGGATCCGGGCTGCGGTCCGGCGTGACGGGGACCGGGCCGGAAGCCCGGGCGCTGGGATCCCGGCGGCCGGGACTTGAACGGGCGAGGCTTGGATGCGCGGGCGTCGGGCACGCGGGACTCGGTCGGGCGCGGCTCGGACGACCGGGGACCCGGCGGGTTCCCGTCGTTGCGGCGGCCGGTCATCGGACCGGGATCGGGAAGCGGGGCATCGGCACGGCCTTCTCTGAGGCCCTCTCTCTGAGGGTTCGTCGCGGGAGCTTCCGAGAAACCGGGCGCCACGGTCCGCGTCAAGCCGCCATGACGACCATCGACCCGCCGCGGCCGGCGATGCCGCGGTCTCCGGCACGGGCGCGGGGATGTGGACAAATCGGAGATATTCCTTTCGTCACCTGTGCGAGCGCTCCGCTTCCCGGGTTCGTTCGTCAGAACGAACAGGCGCGCCCGGAATAGGAAAGATATCAAGAGACGATTCTCAGAGAGTCAGTTCGGTAAGCTATATGGTGGGGGAGATCCGCTTGCGGCCCCAACGGCTTATGCCGAGTTCTCGCATCCGACTCTGCGCGGTCGCGCATTGGACTCTGCGCCCGGACGTATCGAACTCTGCGGCCGGATGCCGGCTCGGCGTATCGGAATCTGCGGGGTCGCGTATGCGATTCGGCGCGGAATCCGTCCCGATCCGGTGGATAGCGGGGACGGAATGCGCGGCGGCGGCCGTATGCGACTCTGCGCGGGGCGCGGCGGGGTCCGGAGCCGTATGAGACTCTGCGCCGTCCCGGTCGGGCGGGGGGCGGAGAACAGGGTGGAGCAGGGGGCGGAGAACGGGGCGGAGGACGGGGCGGAGAACGGGGCGGAGAACGGGGCGGAGAACGGGGCGGAGAACGGGGCGGAGAACGGGGATTGCCGGGACAAGCCGGTCCTGAGCGGGACCCCGGCGGGCGAATCGTGGCATGGCAGGGTCGGACCGCGTTCCCCCGGCCGGAAGGACGGCCCGCGACACGGTCCGAAGGACGATGGGCGTGCGATGAGCATCGAGGAGAAGATCGCCGGGATCCACGACCCGGACCTGCGGGACGAGGTCGAGGCGGCGCGCGGCGGCTTCCTGTTCGCCCAGATCGTCGAGCACGTGCTCCACCGCCAGCGCGAGCGGGACGCGCAGGCGGCGATCCTGAACGCGGCGGAAACCCGCCGCGCCGGGCTCTCCCGGGACCAGCGCCGGCGCGACGCGGTGCGCCTCGTGATCGAGAGCGAGCCGGCGCTGCCGTCGAGCCTCCAGCACATCCACTCGGTGCTGGCGCTCTGCGGCCTGCCCTACCGCGACCCCGGGCCGGTGCGGGAGTTCTCCCGGACCTACGGGCGCAACTCGCTCAACCTGATCGCCGGACGGATCAAGGATCCGGAGACCGGCGCCTTCGAGCCCCAGGGGTTGCCCTACGGGCCGAAGGCCCGGCTCGTGCTCCTGCACCTCTGCACCGAGGCGGTGCGCCAGCGCAGCCCCACCGTGAAGGTCGCCGAGACCCTGTCGGGCTTCATGCGCGAGATGGGCTTCGCGGTCACGGGCGGCGAGCGCGGCACCATCCGGCAGTTCAAGGAGCAATTGAACCGGCTGGCCGCCTGCTCCATGCAGATCGGGCTCTGGGACGGGCGCGACAGCGCCACGACCCTCAACGTCCCGCCGTTCCGGAGCCTGGAATTGTGGCGGTCCCGGGCCGGCGAGGGCGACGCCGAGGCGGGGCGCACGGTGCGCTTCGACCCGGAATTCTACGAGACCCTGATCCGCCACGCCCTGCCGGTGGACATCCGGGCGGCGCGGGCCTTCTCGGGCTCGGCGCGCAAGCTCGACCTGCTGTTCTGGACCGGCTACCGGCTGCGGTCGCTCCAGCGCCCCCTGCGGCTGACCTGGAGCAATCTCCACGCGCAGTTCGGGGCCGAGAACGCCTCGATCCGCAGCTTCCGCCAGGCGTTCAAGGCGGATCTGGCGCATCTGCGCGAGGTCTTCCCGCGCCTGCCCCTGGTGCTCGACGACGGCGGCCTGATCCTGCATCCGGCCGACCCGAGCCTGCTGCTGGTGCCGCCGCGGCCGGCGGCGAAGCGAAGCCGGGCCCGGGCCTAAGGAATAGCGCATGTTCCTTAGGGCCGCCGGATCCCGGAAGGAATTGAAGTCGCATTCCCTTTGCCCGGAAGCCGAACCCCGCTAGATATTCCGTTCGTCCAGAGGGAATGGCGAATGGGCCTGTCGGAACCTGAGATCGCGGCGCGCTTGGCCGCCCTGCGGCTCCGGCGCGAGGCCCTCGACCGCGAGATCGCCGATCTCGTGCTCTACCTGGAACTCGGCCGCCGTCTCGGGGCCGTCGGGATGGAGCCTCCGGGGAGCCCCGGCCCGGCGGGACAGGAGGCCGGCTTAGCCCCGGACACCGGGTCGTGGCCGGAGCCGGCCGTCGCCGCGCCCCCGCGGGACGCGACACCGGTCGGCCCGGGCGGCGCGCCGCGCGCATCGCCGGAGCCCCGGGCGAGCCGGGGTTCTGCGCTTCCCGGCGGGGCTTATTCCGAGTCCGGTTCCCAGTTTCGTTCCGAAGATCGAGGTGCCGCCGCCGCGATCCCCCCGGCCATTCCGTTCGCCGAGGATGTGGCCGGGGCCCGCCGCTACGGCCGGGCTGTGGTGGAGGCCGCGCGGGGGGCGATCGCGGAGGCGGGCCGCCCCCTGCACGCGGCCGAGATCCTGGCGGTGCTCCACGGCCGGGGCTTCACCGTGCCGGGCCGAGATCCGGTGGCCGCGCTCAACACGCGCCTGTGGAAGCGGTCCGGTCCGGGCGGGCCGCTGCGCCGCGTCGGCGAGGCGACCTACGCGCTGGCGGAGCCGGCATGAGCGGGGGCCGGTCGCGAAAGCGTGACGACGCCGGGCCGCGCGCGTCCGTCATATGAGGGTCGTCCGGAGGCGCGGGATCTGGTTCGTCCTCCGGGGCGACAGGGCGCGCGACCGGCGGCCGGCGCCGGCGAGGCTCGCGACACGGGTGGATGGGCGGCATGGTCGAGACGCGCGCGGTTCCAGCGGGTACGGGCGGTCGGGGTCTCGAGGTCCGGCGCGCGGGCTCGGAGCCGACGCGGTGACGTTCGCCGCGCCGGCCGCGCAGGCCCTCGCCTTCATGCTGGGCTGCGCGGTGATCCACGCCGCCCGCGCGCACGCGGAGGTTCTCACCCGGCTCCTCGCCGCCGCGGCGGTGGCCACGGCCGTGCTGGTGCTGCTCGTCGCCTCGCTCGACTGCGCGCCCGAGGCGGGGGAGAGCTTTGACGAGGTCTCGGTCTACGCGGCCTACTGAGGCCCCGACGGGACGTCCCCCCGGCGGACGGCTCAGTTGATCAGGCAGAAGCCCGTGCCGGTGCCGACCCGGCGGTCCTGCGCGCACCAGGGCCTGGGCGCCCCGGGCGGGGATTTCGGTTCGGCGCCGCGCAGGGCGAGGCTGCCGAGATCCGCGCGGACATCGTGCGCACCGCGCGGCGCGCTTCCGGTCGCCGCTTCGCCCGCCGTCGCGGGCTGCGCGAGGTCGGGCGGGCTCAGCGTCGCGAGTCCGGGCATGTCCTGCGCGGCGGCGGTGCCGCACAGGATCAGGCAGGCGGCCGGGGCCGCGAGGAACCTGAGCATCGACGAAGCTCCTGCCGAGAACGATCCCGCCGGCCGGTCCCGTGGGACGGGCCGGCCGACCGCGCGAGCATGACGGGTCCCCGTTAAGAGCGCGCGAAGATTCAGGATTAACCGGTTGCCAAGATCGCCTGAAAACAGACCCGCATCTCGCGAGATCCGAGCTCTACTGGAACGCGTCGGATCTCGGCCCTTGCCGGGATTCGGATCCTGCGCGTCGGGCCGGCACCCGGGCGGCCCGCCGGGGCGGGCGCTGGTCCGGCGCCGGGACGGGGTTCGGGCTCAGGCCGCCTGCCGGCGGCCGCCGGCGGAATCCTGCGCCACGGGCAGGTCGGCCCCGGCGATCGGCCGGAACCGCCCGGTCGCGCCGTCATAGGCCAGGAGGGCGCCGGTCTCGATCTCGAAGAACCAGCCGTGCAGGCGCAGGGCGCCCTTGGCGAGGGCGGCGGCGACGCTCGGATGTGTGCGCAGGTTGGCGAGCTGGACCACCACGTTCTCCAGGGCCAGGGCGTGGTGGCGCGCCTTCGCGTCCATCCCCTCGGGGTAGGCCTCGCAGACGATCCGCTCGGCGGCCTCGGCGTGGCGCAGCCAGGCCGCCACGGCGGGCATCCGCTTGAGCAGGTCCCGGTTCATCAGGCCGTGCATGGCGCCGCAATCGGAATGGCCGCAGACCACGATGTCGCGCACGCCGAGCGCCACCACGGCGTACTCGATCGCCGACGAGACGCCGCCGACGCTGTCGGAGGCCGGGGGCACGATGTTGCCGGCGTTGCGGCAGACGAACAGGTCGCCCGGGCCCGCCTGGGTGATGTGCTCGGGGGACACGCGGGAATCCGCGCAGGCGATGATCAGCGCACTGGGGTGCTGACCGTCGCGCGCCAGGTGCTGGTACATCTGCCGCTGGCCGGGGAAGACGCTGCCCTGGAAGCTGGCGATGCCCTGGATGATGCTGTTCATGAAACGGTCCTGAGGCTGGACGGGAGGGGATTTCGGCGGGCCGCGCACGCCCGGTGGGGATCGACGCCGCCGCGGTGCGGGTCGGGATGGGGGTCGGGATGGGGGTCGCCGACGTCGGAGCTCATGGGGCCGCAGCCCGCGCCCGCCTGGACCGCCGGCGGCGGAGCGCGGGCGCCGGGCAAGAGGGCGGGCAGGAGGCCGGGGCCTGGAGGGGCCGTGTCTTCGTCATCGCGCATCCTCGCGGGGTCGTGACCTCGCCGGGGACGCCGCGTCCCGGGCCGATGCCCCGAACATGACGGCCGACGCGCAGGATCGCTGTGCGCGCGAGCACAGTAAGGTCTTGAAAAACTTAATCCTTCTGCCTGGATCGACCCGGTGCGGGGGCGCACGTCACGACGGTTTGGCGCCGTCGACGGAATCCGCGGCCCTCCCGCGGCCGGCGACGGGACTCGCGGAGGATCGGACGGTTCCGGAGGGCGGCTCTCGATCGCGCCGGGCCTCTCAGGCGCGGGCGCGCCGCTGCGGGGCCGCCTCGGCTTCCGCGGGCGGGGCGGGCAGGGGGCTCACCGCCACGTAGACGAGGCCCGCCGCCTCGTAGGCGAGGCTGGCGGTGTTGCGCCCGGCCAGGCCCCGCAGCAGCAGCCGGGTGCCGAACCCGGTCCGCGACGGAGGCACCACGGGAGGGCCGCCGCGCTCGCGCCACGTGATCCGCAGGGTCTGGGCGTCCGGGCCGGTCTCCCGCGCCCAGGTCAGGACCGCCCGGCCGGCCGGAACCGAGAGGGCGCCGTGCTTGACCGCATTGGTGCACAGCTCGTGCAGGATCATCGTCAGCGCGAGCGCCCCCTCGGGCGGCAGCCGCAGGTCGGGCCCCTCCAGGGTGATGCGCGGCGCGTCGCCTCCGAATGCCGCGTCTCCAGCTGCCTCGACGCCAAGCGGCTCGCCCGCCACTGCCTCGCTCCGGAAGGGACGCAGGGCCTGATCGGCGATGCCGCGCAGGTCCGCGCTCGCCCAGCTCTCGCGGGTGAGGATGTCGTGGGCGCGCGACAGGGCGAGCAGCCGTGCCTCGAGGGCGTCGCGCCCGGCCGCGGCTCCGCCACCGAGATTCTTCAGGCTCTGCCCGGCCATCGACTGCACGGTGGCGAGGGTGTTCTTCACGCGATGATTGAGTTCGTCGATCAGGAGCCGGTGGGCCTGGCTGCGCCGGGCGAGCTCGTCGGCCGCCGCCGCCAGGGCGTCGGCGATCATCGTCCCCTCGCGCACGAGGGAGCGGGGGAGCGGCGGGACCGGCTGGTCGCGGCCCAGCGCCCCCGCGGCCCCGGCCAGCTCCCGCAGCGGGCGGGCGATCAGGCCGGCGAGCAGCCACGCGAGCAAGGCCGCCACGAGCGCCACCCCGCTGCCCGCCGCCAGGATGTTCCAGCGCAGGGCGGCCGCCGAGGCCAGGGCCCGGTCGGCCGACTGGCGCACCACCACCTGCCAGCCGAGGCCGGGATAGTCGCGGTAGCCGGCCGTGCGCGCCCGCGCGCTGAGATACACGGTGGTGCCGTCCGGCCAGGGGCCGACCCGGCTGATGCCCTGCGGATCGAGGGGGCGCCCGCCTGCCGGCGCGTCCCCGGGCAGGGGGGCGCCCTGCAGGACCGCTGGCCCGAGCAGGACGGCGCCGTCCCGGGACAGGATCAGGATCTCCGCCCCGGCGCGGTGGCCCCGGAGCGAGCCCTCGAGGGTGCGCGCCATGTCGCGCGCCCAGGTCCAGTCGAGATGGGCGGCGAGGACCCCGACGAGGCGCCCGTCCGCGTCCCGGACCGGGGCGGACACGTCGAGGAGGCGCAGGGGCTCGCGCGGGTCCGCCTCGCCCGGATCCGCGCCGCCGGGGATCGCTCCGCCGAGGATTCCCCGGCCGGGGGCCAACGCCGCCTGCAGGAGTCTGGCCGGATGCACGTCCCCCACGAAGGGCGCGGCGCGCGCCGCGCGGAAATAGTCCCGGCCGGAGACGTCCGCGCCCTCCAGCGCGCCGGTGCTGGTCACCACCACGCGCCCGTCCGGGTCGATCAGCCCGATGATCGAGTAGGCCGGGTAGGTCGCCTGCATCCGCTCCATCAGGGCGCGCTTGGCGGCCGCGCCGGCCCCGGGATCGCGCAGGCTGTCCGAGGCCGCGGCGATCTGGATGTCGCGCCAGCGCTCGAACATGCCGACGTCGAGGCTCCGCGCCATCTGCCCGGCGATCTCGGCGAGCTGGCCGCCGACCTCCGCCTCGAGCCGGCGGGACGCCTCGCGGCTCACCAGGGCGGCGAGCGCCAGGGTGGCCAGGATGCCGAGGGTGCCGAAACCCAGCGCCAGCACGGCGCGCAGCGGCGGCGCCGACCGCCGGCCGCGCGGCCCGGCCCGGCCCGCGGGATCGGCCTGCGCGGCGGCCGAAGCGGATCCCGCAGCGGATCCCGAAGGCGTTTCCGAGGGCGCGACCGCCTGCATCCGATCTCCCGCGGATCCGGGCCGCCTCCGCCGAAGGAGATCGCGCCCGCCGAGCCTTCTAGGGGCTGCTTCCCAGGGCTCCTACTCAGCACGCGCCAGGGGCCTCAGCAAGACAGTATCGGCCTCCGGCGACGCGCTATTACTATCGAGAGTTGCAAATATGCACCCGATCGCCCCGACACCGGCGGCGTCAGAAGCCCGGCCAGGCCCCCGGGACCGTGCCGCCGTAGCCCCAGCCGGTGAAGGGCGGCGCCGCCACCCGCTCCCGCGTGGCCGGGGGCAGCGCCAGGGCGAGGGGCCGCGGCGCCTGCCAGATCCGCCAGTCCCGCTGCGCGCGCGCGGCCATGCGGGACAGCGTCAGGTCCATGTCGGATCCGGCCGGCGGGTGATGCCGCCCGGGATGGGGCCGTGATTCCGGCCGGGCCGCCGCCGGGGCGATCGCCATCAGCACGACGGGGAGGATCAGGGCCGCGGGGAGCGGCTTGGGGCCGGCACGCATGGTTCGGGCTCGATGGGGAGGGCCTGCACGAGGTCGGTCGACGGGAGCTACGCCGGGGACGCACGACCGGTTCCGGGGACACCGCGCCCGCCGAGGGAGGCCGAGGCCAGCGCGGCGTTCCCGGGATCCTCAGACCGCCGAAAACCCCGTAGAAGGCCGGACGCCCACCCCCGGAGGCGACGCGAGCGCGAGCGGCCCATGTCAGAATCCGAACGATCGGCGCCGGTCCCGCGCGCCGCCCCGCCGTCCGCCGCCGCCCCCGATCCGGTGGCGCTGCTGGAGACGCTCGTCGCCTTCGACACGGTGAGCGCCCGCTCGAACCTGCCGCTGATCGACTGGGCGGAGGCCTACTGCCGGGGCCACGGCGCCGCGGTGGAGCGCGTGCCGGATCCGACCGGCCGGAAGGCGGCCCTGCTGGTCAGCATCGGCCCGTTCGAGAGCCGCCCCGGCTACGTGCTCTCCGGCCACAGCGACGTGGTGCCCGCCGAGGGCCAGCCCTGGTCGTCGGACCCGTTCAGCCTGCGGGAGGCGGAGGGCCGGCTCTACGGGCGCGGCACCTCCGACATGAAGGGGTTTCTGGCGGTCTGCCTCGCGCTCCTGCCGGAGATGGTCGCGGCGGAACTCGCCACCCCGATCCACCTCGCGATCTCGTACGACGAGGAGATCGGCTGCCTCGGGGTGCGGCCGCTGATCGCCCGGATGCTGGAGCGCGGCCCGCGCCCGCTGGGCTGCTTCGTGGGCGAGCCCACCGGGATGGCGGTGGTGGTCGGCCACAAGGGCAAGTCGGCCGCCCGCCTCACCTTCCGCGGCAAGGCGAGCCACTCGGCGCTGGCGCCCCAGGGCGTCAACGCGGTGGAATACGCCGCCCGCTTCATCGAGCACGTCCGGCTGTCCGCGGAGGCGCTCGCCCGGGACGGCGCCCGCGACCCGCTCTACGACGTACCCCATACCACCGGCCTGTCGAGCGTGGTCCGGGGCGGCACGGCGCTCAACATCGTGCCGGATGCCTGCAGCGTGGAATTCGAGTACCGGGCGATCGGCGCCGACGATGCCGGGGCGCTGGCCGCCGCGGCGATCGCCTACGCCACCGGGACGCTGGCCCCGCTGATGCGAGCGGGGGATCCCGCCTGCGGCGTCGCGGTCGAGCCGATGATCGACTATCCGGGCCTCGACACCGACCCGGACGCGCCGGTCGTCACCCTGGCCAAGCGGCTCGCCGGCCGCAACGGCCACGCCAAGGTCTCGTACGGCACGGAGGGGGGCCTGTTCGAGCGGCTCGGCGGCGTGCCGGCCGTGGTGATCGGCCCCGGCTCCATCGCCCGCGCCCACAGGGCCGACGAGTACGTGACCCGGGACGAGCTCCAGGCCTGCGCGGGGTTCGTGCGGCGGCTGATCGGCGATTGTCGGAGCTGAGGACAGGTCCCGGTCTCGCAAGGGCGAGACCTGTCGCGGGTGCGGGGCGCGGAGCCCTGCGACCGGGCGGATGACCCCGGCCCTCTGCAGACCCGTATGTCCGCGGGCGGCGTCCTGCCCTAAGTGACTCCCGGGCCGCCGGGGCCGGGTCGGGAGTCCGTTCAGCGCATGGCCAACCTCAGCGTCGCGATCGCGTTCGGCGTCCGCCTGCTCCTCGTGCTGCTGTTCCTGCCGTTCAGCGCCCTCGACAAGCTCCTGAACTTCAGGGGGGCGGTCGGGCAGGCCCGGGAGGCCGTGCACGCCACCCTTCCCGCCGTGGCGCTGATCCTGATCGGGCTCGGCGTCGAGATCGGGATGTCGCTCTGCGTCCTGACCGGCACCGCCGACCGGGCCGCCGCCTTCGTGCTGGCCGGCTATTGCGGGGTGACGGCGCTCCTGTGGAAGCAGTTCTGGGCGCCGGGGGACTTCTGGGCCGGCGGCCAGGGCCGCGCGCTGTTCTGGGATTTCCTGAAGAACTTCGCGCTGGCCGGGGGCTTCCTGCTGATCACCTTCGGGACGGGCGCCGGGACGGTCCAGGACGTCTTCGCCGACCCGCTCGGCTCGTCCCACCCCTACACGGTCCAGGACCGGGGCCGGCCTTAGGGCGCCGGTCCCGGCCCGGGACGGTCCCGACCCGAGGCGGTCCGGGACCCGTCGCCGGTGCGGGGCTGGGCCGAGCCCCGCCGCCTCACGCCTTCGGCGTGGTGGCGACCATGGCGGGCCGCCCCTCGAACACCGCGTACCAGGCGGCGGTGGCGGGGCGCCCCTCGCGCCAGGCGAGGTCGGGGAAGCGCAGGTCGAGGTAGCCGAGCGCGCAGGCCATCGCGACGGTGCCGATATCGAGCGCCGGCATGTCGGCGACCAGGGTTTCGAACCGGTCCAGCGCCGATCCGATCTTGCCGACCTGGCCGGCCTCCCAGGCGTCCCAGCGCCTGTCCTCCGGGCGCAGCACGCGCTCGTAGCGGGTGAGCAGCGCCGCATCGAGCAGGCCGTCGGCGAGCGCCTGCCGGGTCAGCGCGTCCCAGCGGGCGGCGCCCTCCGGGAACAGGCGCGGGCCGGCCGAGAGGCCGTCGAGATACTCGCAGATCACCCGGCTGTCGTAGAGCGCGGTCCCGTCCTCCAGCACCAGCGCGGGGATCTTGCCCAGCGGGTTGTGGGCGGCGACCTCCGGGGAGGGTCCGGTCGGGGAAGCGCCGGCGGCGGTGACGGCGATCCGGTCGATCAGCCCGGTCTCGTGGGCGAGGACCAGCACCTTGCGGGCGTAGGGGGATGCGGGGGAGTAGAAGAGCTTCATCGGACCGTCCCGGTTGGTCGTGGCGCCGGGACCTTGCACCGATGCCGCGCCGAATCCAGCCCCGGGGCGGCGCGCCGCCGGACGGTCAGGTCTTCCGCGTCATCCCGGACCCGGCATGCACCGCCCGGGCCCGGCGCCCGCCCGCCTGCCGGGCGCGCCAGGCGAGGATGGTGGTGGCGATCCGGTCCAGGAGCAGCATGCACAGGCTGCCGACGATCGCCAGCACGCAGACCGCACCGATCAGCACGCCCCAGATGCCGGGGGCCGGGATGATCATCAGGCACATCAGGCCGAAGACGGCCGCGCCGGGTATCCACTTCGCCATCGCGCAGCCTGCCTGCAACCGAGAGAGCCTCGTCGCCGCAGAGACTGTACCCGGAGTCTTAATTTGATCTCCCGATCACACTCGATTCGCAGAGATTTGATCTCTGAAGAGAAAAACGGGCATTTATAGTGTTATGACCGGTAAATACCCGGCGACGGGTGGATCGCCGCTCGGGTCGGAACTGCCGGCACCGGCTCGCAGCGAGGCCCGCGGACCTCGCGGGTCCGGCCCTAACCGGCCGGCGGCAGGGTCCGGCCTTCGCTGACGAGATGGTAGAAGCGGCCCTCGAACATCTCCATGACCGCCACGGTGGCGGCGTGCGATTCCGGACGGATCGGGGAGGCGAGGCAGGCGTCCAGCGCCGCCTGATCGGGGAAATCCATCTCCAGGATCATGGCGATCGGCCGCGCGTCCGCGTCGCCGGCGACGCAGCGCTGCACCCGCACCGCGGTGACGCCCGGGAACCGCCGCCAGAACGGCTCCAGCTCGTCCTGCACCCGGCGGAAGAACGCCGCCTCCTGGCCGTCGCGCACCCGGCCCTCGTAGATCGCGGTCCTGGTCAGCATCGGCGGCGTCTCCACGGCACCTCCCGTCAACGGTCGGAGACCGGGATCGCTCCCGCCGGGTGACAGCGGGACCGCGCTGTCCCTGCAACGGGCAGGATGGCGGAAATCCGGGCTTCACCGGCGCGGCCGAATCAGCGTACCCAGGGGACAGCCCATCGCGACGATGCGGGAGAGACCGGGATCTTCCCACCAGAGGGGGACCCGGCGCCGACGGAGCAACCGCCCCGGAAACTCTCAGGCACCGGAACCGTGTCGTCAGGGCGATCTGGAGAGTGGTGCAGCGGGTTCGAGCCCGTGGGCATCCGCCGAAGGGGACGTCCGCCAAACGCCTTGCCAGGGCGGGCCGCGGATCAAGCTCTCAGGCACCGAGACAGATGGGGCGCGCACCGGCCGGCCGCACAGCCGGTCCCATCGCGTCCAAACGTCTCGGAGTCTGCATCATGACCCACATCGCCGTCATCGGCGCCGGCATCACCGGCGTGACCACCGCCTATGCGCTCGCCCAGCGCGGCTACCGCGTCACCGTCCTCGACCGGCAGCGCTACGCCGCCATGGAGACCTCCTTCGCCAACGGCGGCCAGCTCTCGGCCTGCAACGCCGAGGTCTGGAACAAGCTCTCCACGGTGCTCCACGGCGTCCAGTGGATGCTGCGCCGCGACGCGCCGCTGCTGATGAATCCGGCCCCGTCCTGGCACAAGCTGTCCTGGATGGCGGAGTTCATGCGCGAGATCGCCCATTACCGCCGGAACACCGTCGAGACCGTGCGGCTGGCGCTCAAGGCGCGCACCGCCCTGTTCGCCATGGCGGAGGCCGAGGGGATCGACTTCGACCTGAAGACCCGCGGCATCCTGCACTTCTACCGGGACCGGGCGGGCTTCGAGAAGGCGCACGCGGTCAACGCCCTGCTGCGGGAGGGCGGGCTCGAGCGCTACGCCGTCACCCCGGAGGAGATCCGCGCCATCGAGCCGACGCTGGCCGGATCCTACCAGGGCGGCTTCTACACGCCCTCGGACGCCACCGGCGACATCCACAAGTTCACCCGGGGCCTCGCGGCCGCCTGCCTCCGCAAGGGCGTCCGCTTCGTCCAGGACGCCGTGGTCGAGACGGTCGCGCCGGGGGAGGGGATCTACGCCATCGGCTGGCGGCCGGCCGACCGCCAGGCCGGCCATTCCGCCGGGGCACAGCAGGTCCTGCGCGCCGACGCCGTCGTGATCTGCGCAGGCTGCGCCAGCCGGCGCTTCGCCGCGATGCTCGGGGACCGGGTCAACGTCTACCCGGTGAAGGGCTACTCGATCACCGTGAACCTGCTGACCCCGGAGGCGCAGCGGGCGGCCCCGGAGGTGAGCATCCTCGACGAGGCGGCCAAGATCGTCACCAGCCGGCTCGGCGACGAACGCCTGCGGGTCGCCGGCACCGCCGAGTTCAACGGCTTCAACCGCGACATCCGCCACGACCGGATCCAGCCGCTGGTCGACTGGACCCGGGAGCAGTTCCCGCTGGTCGACACCGACCGGGTCGTGGCCTGGAGCGGCCTGCGCCCGATGCTGCCGAACATGCTGCCCAAGGTCGGCCGGGGCCGCCGGCCGGGGATCTTCTACAACACCGGCCACGGCCATCTCGGCTGGACCCTGTCGGGCGCCACCGCCGAGCTCGTCGCCGGGGCGATCGCCGCCGAGCACGCGCCGGAGCGGACGGTCCTGCCGCTCGCGGCCTGAATCCCGGGCTTCCGAAGGGCTTGCAGCCCTTTGGCGGGTGGTCAGGGCAGGGCCCTGACGAACATCGCGGCGCGCCGTCCCATCTCCCAGAAGGGAGGCGCGCCGCCTGAGATTATTTTGTATTCTCTTTCCGAGCCGCCCCGGAAACCGAGCCGCGATGCGCATGCCCCCCGCCTATCTCGACCCCGCCACCGGGGCGACCTACCCGATCGAGACGCCGCGCTGGCGCTCCGAGACGGGCGGTCCGCTGATGATCACCGACCTGCCGGGGATCGGCCGGACTGAGATCGACACGGGTCGGCGCTCCCTCTGGCGCTACGCGGCGGCGCTGCCGGTGGCGGTGGCCGATCCGGTCTCGCTCGGGGAGGGCTGCACCCCGCTGGTGCGCCGGCCCTGGCGGGGCGGCGACGCCCGTTTCAAGCTCGAATGGTTCGCCCCCTCCGGCAGCTTCAAGGATCGCGGCGCGTCCGTGATGCTGTCGATCCTGCGCCAGCAGGGGATCGACGCGGTGCTGGAGGATTCCTCCGGCAATGGCGGTGCCGCGGTGGCGACCTACGCGGCAGCGGCCGGGATGCGCGCCAGGATCCTGGTCCCGGCCTCGACCTCGCCGGCCAAGACCGTGCAGATGCGGGCCGCCGGCGCCGAGGTCGAGCTGGTCCCCGGCACCCGCCAGGACACCGCCGACGCCGCCGTCCGGCAGGCGGATTCGATCTTCTACGCCAGCCACAACTGGCAGGCGCATTTCCTCCAGGGCACCAAGACGCTCGCCTACGAGTTGTGGGAGGACCTGGGCTTCCGGGCGCCCGACGCCGTCATCATCCCCTGCGGCGCCGGCAGCAACGTGCTCGGCTGCGACATCGGCTTCTCGGAGCTGCTGCGCCGGGGGGAGATCGCGCGCCTGCCCCGCCTCTACGCGGTCCAGCCGGCCCATTGCGCCCCCCTGCATGCGGGTTTCCAGGCCGGCGCGGAGGATTTCGTGCCGGTCACCCCGCACCCGACCCTGGCCGAGGGCGCGTCGATCGCCCAGCCCGTCCGGGGCCGGGCGGTGCTGGCGGCGCTGCGCCGGTCCGGCGGCGGCACCGTGGCGGTCTCCGAGGCGGCGATCGAGGCGGCCCTGATGGAACTCGCCCGGTCGGGCCTCTACGTCGAGCCGACCTGCGCGATGGCGGCGGCCGCGCTCACCGACCTCACCGCCCGCGGCGCGATCCGGCCCGACGAGACCACCGTGGTGGTGCTCACCGGCACCGGCATCAAGGCGACGCCGCGCATCGCCGAGCTTCTGGGCCTCGCCCCGTGACCCGGACCCGCTGACCCAACCCCGAGGAGACGCCCCATGCGCAACAACATTCCCGCCCGCGTCGGCATGTCGGTCGAGGAGGTCGACACCCCATGCCTGATGGTCGATCTCGACGCGTTCGAGCGCAACGTGGAGACGCTCGGCAGCTTCATGAAGGCGCACGGCCTGCGCCACCGGGCGCACGCCAAGACCCACAAGTCGTCCGACATCGCGGTGGTGCAGATCGAGCGGGGCGGTGCCTGCGGCGTCTGCTGCCAGAAGGTCAGCGAGGCCGAGGCGCTGGTGAGCGCCGGCATCCGCGACGTGCTGGTCTCCAACCAAGTGGTCGCGCCCCAGAAGATCGATCGCCTGGCCGCGCTGGCCACGCGGGCCCGGGTGCTGGTCTGCGTCGACGACCTCGGCAATGTCGACGACCTGTCGGCGGCGGCCGTGAGGTACGGCGTCACCCTCGAATGCCTCGTGGAGATCGATGTCGGCGCCGGCCGCTGCGGCGTCGCCCCGGGGGAGCCCGCCGTGGCGATCGCCAGGAAGATCGCGGCGGCGCCGGGGCTGACCTTCGCGGGGCTTCAGGCCTACCAGGGCAAGGCCCAGCACGTGCGCGACTACGGGGAGCGCCAGGCCCTGATCCAGGCGGCGATCGACGACACCCGCCGCACCGTCGACCTCCTGAAGGCCGAAGGCCTGACCTGCGCCATCGTGGCGGGCGCCGGCACCGGCAGCTTCGCCCTGGAGGGCGGCAGCGGCGTCTACAACGAGCTGCAATGCGGCTCGTACATCTTCATGGACGCCGACTATCAGCGGGTGAAGGACGAGGCCGGCCGGCCGATCGCGGAGTTCGAGAACAGCCTGTTCATCTACACGGCGATCATGAGCAAGGCGAAGGCGGATGTCGCGATCTGCGACGCCGGCCTGAAGGCCCAGAGCATCGACAGCGGCCTGCCGGTGGTGTTCGGCCGGGACGACGTGGAATACATCAAGTGCTCGGACGAGCACGGGGTGATCAGCGATCCGGGCAACGTGCTCAAGCTCAACGACCGCCTGAAGCTGATCCCCGGCCATTGCGACCCGACGGTCAACGTCTACGACTGGTACGTCGGCGTGCGGAACGGCCGGGTCGAGGCGGTCTGGCCGGTCACCGCCCGCGGCATGACGCTGTAGCGGGTTTCCGAAGGGCCCGCCCTTTCGAAACCCTGAGTCCGGAGGTCTCACGTCATGCGCTTCATCTCGGAAGAGGAATCCGCCGCCCTGGTCGACCACGCCCTGGCGTTCGCGGCGGCCCGCGAGGCGCTGGTCGCGGCCGTCGACCTGCGCACCACCCTGTTCCCGGCGGTGCTCGGGCACGGCTCGGAGCCGGCCAACCGGTTCTCGATCAAGTCGGGATCGACGGCCGACTATGCCGGCCTGAAGGTCGGCTCGTTCTGGCCGGGCAATCCCGACCGGGGCCTGCCGCGGCACAATTCGGTGATCCTGCTGTTCGACCAGGATGTCGGCCGGATCGACACGGTGATCGAGGCGGGCCGCGTCAACGCCTACCGCACCGCCGCCGCCGACGCGGTGGCGGCGAGCGTGCTGGCCCGCCCCGATTCGACCGTGCTCGCCGTGTTCGGGGCCGGCAACCAGGCGGAGTTCGAATGCGCGGCGCTCGCCCGGGTGCTGCCGATCAAGACGGTGCTGGTCGTGGCCCGGGATGCCGCCAAGGTCGCGGGCTTCGCCGAGCGCTTTGCGGGGCAGGGGGCCTCCGGGATCGACGTGCGGGCCGCCGCCGCCCGGGAGGCCTGCGCGGCCGCCGACGTGATCGTCACGGCGACCCCCGCCCGGGCGCCGCTGTTCGAGGCCGATTGGGTGCGCCCCGGGACGCATGTCGCCGCCATGGGGGCGGATGCCAAGGGCAAGCAGGAGCTGCCCCCCGCCCTGCTGGAGCGGGCGCGGCTGTTCTGCGATCTGCCCACGCAGTCGCGCACCATCGGCGAGTTCCAGCACGCCTCCGAGGCGGCCCTGGCGGGCCTGCGGGCGATCGGCGACGTGCTCCGGGCCAGGGAGGCGGGCCGGACCGATCCGGACCAGATCACCGTGTTCGATTCCTCCGGCATCGCCCTGCAGGACCTGACCATCGCCCGGGCGATCCTCGCCAAAGCGGATGCGCGCGGGTAGGGGACGCCGACGCCGGCCCTCCCCCGCCCCGGCGGAGGACAGCGCGGCATGCAGGACAGGCAGATCCGGGTCATCGGCATCGGCACGGGGGATCCCGAGCACCTGACCCTCCAGGCGGTGCGGGCGCTCTCCGACGTCGACGCGGTGTTCGTGCTCGACAAGCGCGCCGAGACCGCCGACCTCGTGGCGATCCGCCGGCGGATCTGCGCGGCCCACATCGCCAAGCCGCACCGGGTCGTCGCCGTGGCGGACCCGCCCCGGGAGCGCCGCCCGGCCGCGTACGGCAGCACCGTCGAGGCCTGGCACGCGGCCCGGGCCGAGCGGCTGGAGGCGGCCCTCGCGGCGCATCTCGGGGCCGGGGAGGTGGGGGCGATCCTGGCCTGGGGGGACCCGGCCCTGTACGACAGCATCCTGCGCATCCTCGACCGCATCCTGGCCCGGGGGCGCGTTGCGTTCCGGCACAGCGTGGTCCCTGGCCTGTCCAGCATGCAGGTCCTGGCCGCCCGCCACGGCGTGCCGCTGAACGGCATCGGCGGATCGGTGCTGATCACCACCGGCCGGCGCCTCGCCGCGGGCTGGCCGCCGGATTCCGACAGCGTCGTGGTGATGCTCGACGGCGACCCGGCCTTCGCGCATCTCGACCCCGACCTGACGATCTTCTGGGGCGCCTATCTCGGCGGCCCCGACGAGATCCTGGTCTCGGGCCGGCTGGGCAGCGTGGGCGACGAGATCCGCCGGGTCCGGGCCGAGGCGCGGGCCCGGCACGGCTGGATCATGGACATCTATCTGTTGCGGCGGGGCCTGGCGTAAGCGTCCCGGCCGTGACCCCGACGCCACGGACAGGGCGCCCCGCGCCGGATAGACCGCCGCCATGCTGCGCCTGCGGGACTATCAGCGTTCGAGCCTCGACGCCCTCGCGGCCGCCTGGGCGCAGGGCGGGGCCGATGCGGCGGCGTCCGGCCATCTGGTCGTGCTGCCCACCGGCGCCGGCAAGGCGCTCACCATCGCGGCGCTGGCCCGGGAGACCCTCGCGGACAACCCCCTCGCCCGGGTGGCGATCGTCACGCACAGCCGCGAGCTGGTCGCGCAGAACTTTTCGGAATTGACCCGCGCCTGGCCGGAGGCGCCGGCCGGGATCTTTTCCGCCGGCCTCGGGCGGCGGGAGGCCCACGCGCCGGTGCTGGTCTGCGGCATCCAGTCGGTGGCCGACCGGCTCGACGCGGTGGGACCGCGCGACCTCGTGATCGTCGACGAGGCCCACCTGATCCCCCGCGCCGCCGACACCCGCTACGGCCGGTTCCTGGCGGGCCTGCGGGCGCGCACCCCCGGGATGCGGGTGGCGGGCTTCACCGCGACCCCCTACCGGCTCGATTCGGGCCGGCTCGACGAGGGGGCGCACCGGCTGTTTTCCGGCATCGCCTACGAGGCCGACACGTTCGAGCTGATCCGGCGGGGCTTCCTGGCGCCCCTCGTCTCCAAGGCGACGCTGACCCAGCTCGACGTCTCGGGCGTCGGCCGGCGCGGGGGCGACTACATCCCGGGGGAGCTGGAGGCCGCGGTCAACCGCGACTCGATCACCCGCGCCGCCGTGGCGGAACTCGCGGATTACGGGCGCGGGCGCCGGGCCTGGCTCGCCTTCTGCGCCGGGCTCGCGCATGCCGAGGCCGTGCGCGACGCCGTGCGGGCGGAGGGCTATTCCTGCGAGGCCGTCACGGGCGGGACCCCCCGCCGGGAGCGCGACCGGATCGTGGCGGCGTTCCGGGCCGGACAGATCCGCTGCCTGACCTCGGTCGGCGTGCTCGGGACCGGCTTCAACGTGCCCGAGGTGGAGCTGGTGGCGCTGCTGCGCCCGACCCGCAGCACCGGGCTCTACGTGCAGCAGGTCGGCCGGGCGCTCCGCTGCGCCCCGGGCAAGGCCGACGCGCTGATCCTCGACTATGCCGGGCTGGTGCGGATGCACGGGCCGGTGGACGCCGTGACGGTCCGGAGCGCCACGCAGGGGCTCGGCCGGCTGCCCGGCGGGGCAGGGGGGGCGCGGGCCAAGGCCTGCCCCGGCTGCGGCGCCCTGATCGCCCTCAACGCCTCGACCTGCGAGGCCTGCTGGACCGAGCCGCAAGGGGACGCGGAGATGGACGCGCAGGCCCCCCACGAGGCCGCGGCCGACGACGAGCGGGCGATCCTCTCGGGCGACCCCGGCAGCCCGGATCCCGACCCGGCCGGCCCTGCCCCGAGGGAATCGGGCCGGGAGGCCTCCTGGGCGGCATCCTGGCGCCCGGTCACGGCCCTGAGCCTGGAACCCGCGCCGGACGGGCTCGACCTCGTGCTCGGCTGGCGGGACGGCGCCGCGGAGGCGACGTGGCGCGTGCGCCTGCGGCCCGAGCGGAGCGGTTACGAGCGGGAGAAGGCCGTGTCGTGGTGGCGCGGGCTGGGCGGCGGCCGGGACGCGCCGATGGAGACCGCGGGCTTCCTGGAGGGTGCCGAGAGCCTGACCCCGCCGGCGGCGATCCGGATCCGGCCGGGCCGGCTGTCGGAGCAGATCGCCTGTCGGGCGGCGGACGGCCGGATCCTCGGCGACCTGCGCCGCTTGGGCCGCGACGCGTGAGCCTGCCGGACGGCCCGCGGTGCCCAGCGGGGAGGGGCCTCGGACCGCCCTCGCCCGATCGGCCGGCCGTCAAAGGCGGCCCGGCGCGGCCGGCATCGCGCGGGGCCGCCGGGCTCGCCATCACGGACGGCGATCCCAGCCGCCATTCGGCCTGCCGACCCCCCTCACCCGGCGGGATCCCCGCTCGATGTTCCATAATATATCTTATGCGAATTCCGGATATGTGTCCGGGGTGGCTGTCGGCGGTGTCGTTCCCAGGGTATTTTGGCATGACGCCATGGGTATCCTGACACTGGCTGGGTCGCCCTCGCCTTCCGAGGCGACCCTGGGCACCGCGGGGGCCAGGGTCGCATCCCGATGGATCAGGACCGCATCCGGCGCAGGAACGTAAACCGCTTCCTTGAGACGCCGTCCGCTGCGGCCTCGACATGCCGCTCCATCGCCACTGCGATGACCTCGGCCATGGCCAGCAGCATCTTGTCGAGGGAATGCTCGTCGTCCCGATAGAGGCGTTCGGCGATGCGCTCGACCGTCTCGCAGTTCGGCACCCCGCCGTGGAGCTGGACCCAGTCCTTGAGAACCATCTCGGCCTTGAAGGGGCGCTCGAAGTCCCAGATCTGGGTTCGCGTCACCGGGCCGAGGAATAGCTCGCAGGTCTCCGGGGTCACGGGCAGCGTCCGGGTACTCCCGATCCTGTCAGGGTCCCCGTCGTCGGCGGTTGATGCGATCCATCGGGCAAATTCCGGGCACCTCGCCTGCGCGACGCCTTCCGCTCCGATCCTGAACGGCCCGACGTGGTCGGAGGCGGGCAAGTCGATGAACGGGAAGCCCCGAACCATGATCTCGGCCGGGTCCAGCCAGATGAGCACGTCATTCAACGGGATCGGCACCCTTGAGCGCGGTCCCCGGACGAGGGCGGTCCATGGCTCAAGGAGGAACCGCGCGGCCACGCGTCCGCCGGGGGCTCCGATCAGCGCTAGGCTGATGCCGTAGAGAAGGTCGGCCTCCATGGTCCCGATGGGCCGTGTCCGAACGTCGAAGAGCGAGGAGGGTGATCCCGATGCCTCGCCCTCCTCCTCAGGGACAGTGCAGGTGACCGAGACCTGGCCGACGACACGCGGGAGTAGGAGGAGGCGGGGCAGGTTTCCGGTCCAGTTCTCTCCAGGGCCCTCCCCGGCGAAGGCCATCGCATCCAGGTCGGAGTCGTAGGCAAGCGAGGCCCGGTCGCAGGCACCCCATAGCCGCGGCAGGTCGACGATGGTGCCGCCCGGCCCCATGCGTGGCTTGGAGAAGTAAGCGCCGATCAGGTTGAGGTGCTCGGATATCTCCTCGTAGGCGGTACGTTCGACGACCGGGACGAAGGGCAGGAGGAAATCGTCCACCGCCTCCGCCAACTCGTCCAGAAGGGCCGGGCGATCCACCGAGGCGCCCTCCTCCGTGGCGAGCCGTGCCGTCTCGACCACCAGCCGGTGGTAGTGGTTCAGCGACTGGTTGAAGCGGTCATCCCTGAACACCGCGTCCGCACCGAGCCTCAGCTCCGGTTCCGAAAGATGGAAGCCGTGGAAGTTGTTAGGCGAGGTCGCGACGCCGGCCGCCCGGCAGGCATCCGAAGGCCGCACATCGAGGCGCATCATGATCGCCGTGACGCACCTTGCTGCCTTCGTGGCCTGGGCCGGTGTGAGCTTACGCTTGATGCCTCCGAGGTCGACCCCGCTTTTGGGCGTGACCATCGCTGCGACCTTCGCCAGGACCTCTCCAGGACGAGACGTAGCTTCCAAGGCCTTGGCCATCAGGTTGGTCACGGCGGCGCTGGTTCCCTGTTTGCCCATACCCATGGTGGACCTCCTTCCGATGCCGGCGTGGCAACGGAGCCCAGACTGCCCACCTGCCCGGTCATCCGCGATCTTATCTGAAAGGTCGAGTTCGGATTTTTCGTAGAAGGTCAGGCGTCAATTTTCGCAGAAGTGATAGGGCTTTGATAGAATAGCACTGGTGCCAAATCCTATACTGGCATCGGGTGAGGGGATATTCTGGCACGGTCGCGAAGGGGTAGTTTGGCGTTGTCCGACGCGCGTAATCTGGCACTGGATCGGACATGTAATCTGGCACTGTACGAGCCGTTTAATCTGGCATGGGCTGTGTCGTAATTCGGCACCGTTCCGGTCACAGTGCCCATGATGTCGATCTAGGAGATGGTTGCACCGAAGCTGGTGCCACGGTCCGACCGCTCGGGAGGTGATGAGGCACCCCTGCCCTCATCTTCCGTTAACCATTTCTGGGGATCCGGTCGGCTTCGCCGACCAAGCGGATTGACCGACGCGGCTACGGGCATCATCTCAACGGCTATGACCGAGCTTCACGCCCCGCGCCTGAAACCGATATCCTGACCGGCCTGGCCGGTCGGTCGAGCGCTTGCGTCGCCCGTTTCCCCCCCAACCCATCGGCGTCCAGGCTTAGACGAGTCCCTCCCAGCGGAGGGCGAATCAAGCCGCGAACAGGGGCCCAGGGCATATAGCCGCACGATGCCGAAAGGTGTCCGCGACTCGGTTTGGCGGCGAACGGCCTTCGAGACAAAAACCTGTCAAGTGCTTGGCGCGGTACCGGAAACGAGTCCCTGGCCCCGCCGAGGCGAACCACTGATTCCTGTTGCGTCGAGCCTCGTGCTCGGCATGCTCGTGTCAGTGCCGGCGTGACCGGCGACAGGTTTTGGAGGACCGGCGACCAGCGCCTCGTACAAAAAAGAAGACCCGCGCCGGGGAGGCGCGGGCCGGTGCAAAGAAGTCAACCGTCAACGGCGTTCCCTTGCAAAGACCCGTCGACAGCCATCCCGATTTCGATGCCCGGCGACGATCGCATCCGACGAGTCGCGACGCAAGCGGCGCGTGAGCGATGACGCGCGCCTCCTAGGCCCCTGCCCTCCCCGGCATTGAGCAATCCCGGTCGCGAGACCGAGCCACCGAGGCGCCAGGCGCCCGCGGGAGTGAGCAGCCATGCCTAAGTTCAAGGGACGGCCCGGAAGATCCGTCACGAAGTCCAAGCCACCCGAGGAGCGTTTCGCGCCACTCGGTCCTGGCGTCGAGGTATTCCGACTGCCGGAGTGGGAGGCGGTCCGACGGATCATCACCCGTGGCGGCGGTCGCAAGGTCGGTGGCCACTTCTCGTGGAAGATGGCCGGGCATGTCGTCTACGAGTCCGGTCCGGAGGAGCGCTGCGCACGGCTTATGGACGTGCACTCGTCCGTTCAGGCTTTCTACGCCCAGCCCGAGACGATCCGTGTCTCGACCGATGGTGCCAAGCCTTTCCGGTACACGCCCGATTTCCTGGCCATCATCTCCGGCGCGGAGGCGCGGGTCGAGGTGAAGCGGGAGTGTGACCTGCGCCCTGCACCGCCGGCCGGCCCGTCGGACGAGAGGGGCCGCCGCCGCTGGGAGCGCGCCTGGGACATGCGGGCCCGTCTCCGCGACGTCCGTGCCGCCTACCGCCGGTGCGGCCTGCTCTGGGTGCTGCTCCTCGACACCGGGATGGCGGCCATGGGCGACCCCGACATCGTGGACGAACTGATCTCGCAAGGCGGTCGGCACATCACCGAGGCGGACCGGGTGCGGCTGCGCGACCACCTCGTCGCCTCGGGTGGGACATCGACCCTGGGTGCCGCCGCAGAGGTGGTCCGGGAGGCGTCCGACCCGCGCGGGACAGTCCTGGCCCGCGTGAGCGAGGGTGCGCTCGCCGTCGATCTGCACACTCCCCTCGATCACGGCGCCGCCGTGGTCCTGGTGCGCTGAGGGGAGGCCGCGATGACCGATATCCTCGAACAGGATGCCTCGTCGCCACCGAGCTTCTTCACCCTCGACCACGTCATGCCCGACGACCTGGAGGTCGGCGACATCGTGTTCTTCGACGGCGACCCGTACTCGTTCCTCCACAAGGAGGAGGGGGCTAGCCCGATGTTCTTCAAGCCCGAGGTTCGGGGCCTCGCGATGCGTCGCATCATGCCTACGGAGTACATCCGCAAGACCCGGAACGGTGAGGCGAAGCGGCCAGGGCGAAAGGGGATCGAGGTCGTCATGTCCGGCGCCGATGCCGACATGCTCGACATCGCTTACCAGGCCCTGCCCGTCCCCGTGCGCAGGAAGTCCGACCTCAAGGATTACTACGTCAACGAATTCTGGAGGAGGATCGACGAGGCGGCGAAGAGCGGCAAGACGTTCGCCCGCAACGCCGTGAACGCGCAGGCCGTGATTGCCACCGTCGATGCCGTTCTCCCGGACATGAAGCTCGAACCGCCGCGGATGCGCTCATGGCGTAGCGTCCTGCGCTGGGTCGAGAGGTCGGAGCGCTCGAAGCGGTCGCCCGTGGCCAACATCCACGGAAACGCCCTGCGCGAGTACGAACGCCAGGTCCCGCACCGGATCCTGGAGATCATCGCGACCACGATCCGGGAGACGACCGGCGAGTTCCCCCACCTTGGCCCCAAGAAGATCCGCATCCGGGTCAACGACAAGATCAAGGAGATCAATCGCGACGAGGACATCAACCTTCCCTACGCGTGCCCGACCCTGGTGAACGACGAGTTCAACCGCTTCGACGCCTGGATCCGCAAGGCCCAGATCGACGGCCAACACGAGGCCGACCTGGAGTTCGGCTCCGTCGGCAAGCTTACCCGCCCGAAGAAGATCAACATGCTGTGGGAGCTGGACCACCACGTCGTCGATCTTGTTCCCGTCCTAGGCGAGACCCCGCTCGGCCGCCTGCTGTCCACGACCGCCTTGGGGCGGTTCGGCATCACGGTCGCCTACGACGTCCACTCGGGCTACCCGATGGGGTTCTACCCATCCTTCGAAGGCACCGGCCTCCTGCCGGCCCTGATGTGCCTGTCGCACGGCGTGCAGGAAAAGACCTACGTCGCGAACCGATTCCCCCACATCGAGGGAGCCCTGCTTGGGCACGGTAAGCCCATCAAGGTCCGTTTCGACCGTGCACCGGAGTTCATCGGCCGCCAGATGGCCTTGGCGCTTGGGAGGGTCGGCATCGGCTTCGAGTTCGCGCGTCCGAGCATCGCGGACGACAAGCCGTACGTCGAGCGTCACTTCGGTACGCTGTCCCAAGACTTCCTTGGTTGGATGAAGGGGCGCACCGGCTCAAGCCCGCGCAAGCGGGGAGCCGCCGATCCGATGCTTGAGGCAAGCATCCATCTCGACGACATCATGGCGCTGTACCATGAGTACCTCATCACGGTTTACGCACGCCGGAAGCAGGCTGGGCTCGACTGGGACACGCCCGAGGAGCGCTGGCTGCGAGGGCTGAAGGTGGTGACGCCCAGGCTGCTGAATCCCGACGAGCAATCGCGCGTCGACGTGCTCGCCTCGGTCGAGGTCGACGTGAAGGCCGGGCGCGAGGGTATCCGGTGGAAGAACAAGTTCTACCAGTCCCCTGCCCTGCAGGCGATCCGTAAGACATCCGGCGACCATGGGGCGCGCAAGAAGCAGATGACGCCGCTGACGGCCAGGGTGCCGCTGCGCAACGTCGGCATGATGTTCGTGTCGGTGCCCGGCGCCAAGCCGCCGCGCGAGATCGCCGTGCCCTGCACCAAGGCCACCACGCATGGGCGTACCATGTGGCAGGACGAGGTGATCGAGGCCCTTCTGCTCAAGAAGAAGAAGGACCCGACCTCGGGTCCGGATTACGAGGAGGGGTTCGCGCAACTCTTCAAGCGTTCGCTCAACTACATGGGCGTCGACCTGGACGGCTCGGGGGCAAAGCCCGGCAGCGCCAAGGCCGCGGCGACCGCGGCCAGGTTCGCGGGCGTCATGATCGACGGGGTGGCCGAGCATGCCCTGTCGCGCGTCGAGCAGGAGGCGGTCCGCCTCGACATCTTCAAGGAAGTCGAGGCCAGCGTCGCCAAGGCGCAGGCATCTGGTGTCCCCAAGGTTGGTAAGCGCCGGTCTCCGACCGTCAAGCAGCCCGAGATGCTCGTCGACGACATCGACGTGAGCGACTTCCTCGACGACGGGGAGGACGCCTGAGATGGCCGTCGAACTCCACAAGCTGCCGCTGGCCAAGCGGTTGGCCTACATCGAACGCATCTTCATCCGGCACGCCTCCATCGTGCTCGCCGACGACACGTTGGGCATCCTTACCGACGTGCCCTCGGGCCGGCGGGAGGCCACCCTCGGCTACATCCGGGGCTATTCCCGGTGCGGGAAGAGCGAGACCCTGAAGCGCCACATCGAGAAGCTCACAGGTCTCCCGGTCCAGAAGAAGCTCGAACAGCTCATCGGGGGGAACGGACACCTCGTCGTGTACGTCGAACTGTCCTCCGGTGACACGCCGCTCGGCGTCGCCCAGCGCATCCTGGGCCTGTTCGAGGACCTGAAGCTCCACCGGCGCAACACCGCCGTTCCACAGGATCGGGAACGTGACGCGATCCGGCGCGCCGTCGACATCTCCAACGACAACGGCGTCACACTTCTGGCCCTCGACGAGGTCCAGAACCTCTTCCGGACCGGGAGCGCCGGCGACATCGCCAAGACCGCCAGCATGTTGATCTCGATGCAGAACGCGTCGGGCTTTCCTATCGCCCTGACGGCCTCCCCTCGGCTCCAGGAGCTCTTCGATGGCAACGACGCGGTCCAGGAGCGCGCCGGCCCCAGCATGTTCCTGCGCCCCCTGCCCTTCCGCGACGGGGACGAGCAGGAGGTCTTCCGGGGGCTGGTCCAGAAGTTCGAGGAGAAGCTGCCTTACCTGAAGGGACCCGGCCTGTTCTCGGACCGATGGCTGCCGGCGACGTTCTTCGCGACCCGCGGCCGCGTCGGGCGGCTGGCCAAGCTCGCCCATGCCGCCACCACCGTCGCGTTCAAGGATGCGGCGCAGGGCAACAACCCGGCGAACATGACGCTGGCCCATGTCAGGCGCGGCTTCGAGCTCCTGCACGGGAGCGATCCCAGGATGCTGGGCGTGAACCCCTTCGACGGGAAGGCCCTGCCCAAGATTCCGCTTTCGGTCGAGGAGGCGGACGCGATCACGCCGAAGACCACGAAGAAGTCGAGCCGCGGCAGGAGCCTGCTCGATGAGTAGGCCGCCCTCCCCGTCGCCTCGGTTGGTGAGGACCGTGATCCCAAGGCATGGCGAGGACATCAGGAGCGTCGCCATCCGCTACGCGAAGCTGAAGCGCCTTACGCTCGATGATCTCCTGATCGCCGGGCTCAGGGTCAAGGAAGGGCATCTGACCTCCCTGCCCCTCAAGGCAGCCCTCGCCGAGACGTTCGCCGAATTGGCCGGCCTGGACGCCGCATCGCTACGAAAGGCGTCGTTCGGCCAGGGCATGGATGGCTTCGAGGTGTTCGGTTCGTCGGCGGACATCGACATGCTGGTCCCCCATTGGCGACGGGTCGCGCCAGGCAGCCTTCGGTCGGACGGCAACGAACCATGGATCAGGGCCCACTGGCAGATCGCCTGCCTGCCCTGCGATCCGGATACCGGCGAAACCCTGACCCACCTCTGCCCCGCCTGTGGCGCGGAGCTTACGTGGATCAGGGTCGAGGACCTGTACCGGTGCAGCCGCCACCGTTGCCGTGCCGACCTGCGCCAGGCTGAGCCGCGCTACGCTTCCACGCGGGACCGGGAGATGTCCGCGCTGATGCTCGGCCTGCTGAGGCGCGAACCCTCGGCGCTCGAACGCATGCCGCCCGTGATCGCGCGCGCGACACAAGCCGAACAGGTTCAGTTCTTCTCCTGGCTGGGTGCGCTTCGCCCGCTGGTCAACGGCGTCATCGTCCCCGTCGGGCCGTTCGCGACATTCCGTGGCCTCGGGGCCGCGCTCACCTATCCGGCCTCGCTCGACTGCATGGTTCGCGACCTGATGGCCGCCCACGAGGAGCGAGACCCGAGGTTCGGGCGTCTGGTCGGGGCGATGGAAATGCGCTTCCGGACGCGGGACCTTATGGGCGGGAGGATCAAGATTTCCGTCAAGGAACGGCTGGACAAGCTGCTGTTCCGGGATGAGGTCAAAGGGCTAGCGTTGCCACCCGGCAAGGCGATGGAAAGACGGGGCCAGAAACGGCTGGTCAGGTTCGACCATCGGGCGTTCCTCTTATCATCCCAGCCAACCAATGCCGGATGGGGTCGAGCCCTGTCGGGCTTAGCTGAAAGACCGATCCTCCTGGCTTCTTGAGTTCCGTTGCCAAGCCCAGAGCGACGAGGTTGGACATCAGGAGTCGTGCATCAGCGCCAGCCGCGATCTCCCTCTTTATGTCGACATAGTTCCGGTCCCCCTGCTGCAGGTATTCTAAGAGCAGCCGTATCTCGGGGTTGGCAAGGGCTTTGAACACCTGGTCTTCCAGACGGTGGGACGGAGTATCTTGCGTCGCCATTTCAGAATTTGCCTCTTTTCAGCAGATACCTGGCTTGCGTTGTAAGCAAAAATTCTGGGGCGGGATCTGGTGTCGGGCTTAGAAGGGCCGAGGCACCACCTGGCTTGTCGGAGGCGCTCACTCACGTCCCCCCCAGGCCGTCAGCTACTCCAAGCTCCGATTGGGCTGGGTAATCGTCCGTACGGACGAGAATACATTTAGGCCAAGGGAACGGACCAAGCTTCACCGTTGTTCGGAATCCTGCCCGCCGATGTTATCAAGGCACGGGGGTAGGGGGGAATGCATTTGACGCTTGGAGCCCATCCCGGCACTCGTTGGATGAGGGTCGATCTCCAATGCCACACGCCGCGGGATCGCGGCTGGAAGGGCTCGCCCCCGTTGCCGGGCGGCACGCCGATCTTTGAGGATCGGCGCCACGCCTGGGCCGATGCTTTCGTAGCCGCGGCCATCGCGAAGGGCCTTCACGGCATCGCCGTCACCGACCATCACGACGTGGCGCTCCTGCCGTATGTGATTGCGGCGGCGGGAAGGAGCAGGCAACCGCTCGTGGTGTTTCCCGGACTGGAGATCACCTGCAAGGACGCGGTGCAGTGCCTCGCCCTCCTCGACCCATCTTCCCCAAGAGAAACCTGGCACCGGCTCATCAACAAGCTCGTCGAGGTCCGCCACGCGCCAGACCATGTCGAGTGGGGCTGTGAGGTGCTCTCATGCGGGCACACCGTTGCCGAAGTCATCGCGCTGGTCGCCGACGACCCAGTCCTTCGAAGCGACGCCCTCATCCTTCCGCATTTCAGCAACGAGGGGGCACACAAGTCCCTGAACCAGAAAGGGCACAGCGCGCGCTTTAAGGACCTGCCGAGCGATGCGGTTTACATCGAGTGCCACCACCACGAGCTCGAAGAGGCGACGCTGGACAAGATCCAGGGTCGCATCCGCGAGTGGGGCACCCGCAGGCGCGCGATCCTCCCCACGGGGGACAACAAACGGGAGACCTACGAGCGCCTCGGGCACCACGAGTGCTGGGTGAAGCTCGGCGAGAACACCGTCGAGTCCCTACGTCAAGCGCTCCTGGCCGACGAGGCGCGTGTCTCGCACGAGGCGCCGCAGGTCCCGATTGAACGCGTCACCGAGATCGAGATCCAGTCGAGCCTGACCGGCGACACGCCGCTCAGGATCACTATGAACGATGGTTTGACGGTACTGGTCGGCGGCCGCGGGTCGGGCAAAAGCGCCGTCATTGAGTTCCTGCGCTTCGCCCTCGGCAAGTCCGTCCAGGACCTCAGGCGCGAGGATCCCAGGAGGGGCGCCGGACGCGACCGCGAGCACAAGCTGATCGAGGAGACCCTGGAGAACGGCTGGGTCTCGGTGCGTTTGATGCGGGGCGGTGTCGGGGAGGTCTGGCGGAGGGACGGCGCGAACCCGGAGACCATCACCGTCACGACCGCCGGTGGTGTCGAAACGTTGACGGTGCCGGAGGCTCAGCAACGCTTCCCCGCGCGGGCCTTCCACCAGAAGGAGCTCTCCACCACGATGATCGATCCGGCGATGGCGGCGGAGAACATCACCGGCATCGCGGCGGCGGAGGTGATCGACGAGCGGCGTCGCATCGACGCCGAGATCAACGAGGCCAAGCGCACGCTCACGACGGCCCTGCAGGACGTCGCGGCCCACTGGCAGTGCGAGCTGGCGCTCGGCCAAGCCAAGAGCTCCGTCGAGGATATCCGGCGCCGGCTGTCGGCGGTCAGGTCCCAGATGGAGGACGGCGGGGTGATGCCGGAGGATCTCGCCTTGCTTGCGGACGAGCCACGGTACGGCCGCGCCCGCAACTACCTCGACAAGATCTCGTCGCAGCTGGTGGAGGACCGAGGACGTATTGAAACGCTCTCGGCCCTGATCCTGGACGTCCCCGACGACCGCTATGCCGGTGCTTTCGACTTTCCGGAGATCGCCGGGTTGCGCGACGCACTGGCAGAGGCGCGCGTGCGGCTGCGGGCCGAGCTCGACGGGATGATGGGGGCCATCGACACTCTGGCGTCAGGTCATGCGACCGCCTCCGGAGCCTTCGAGGCGACTGGTGCGGCGTTCCGGTCCGGATACGAGGCGGCCCAGGGGCCGACAGGCGGCCCACGGGGCCTTGATCACCGAGAGCGAGAGGCTGGCCTCGCAACTCCGGGAGGCCGAGGCAGTCGAGGCAAGGGAGGCGGCCAAGGAGGCCGCCACGCGGGTTGCCGTCGCGGCCTTCGACCGGGCCCGCGACAGGCTCGCCGATCTTGTCGAGGCGCGCCTAAAACTGCTTCGCCGGGCTGCCTCACAGGTCGCCGACAAGTCAGGCGGGACCCTCCAGGCGTGGGAGAGGCGTGACGCCGGTCCCATGGAATGCGTCTCGGCGTTCTGCTCCCTAATGGAGGGCACCGGTGTCCGTGGCGCCGATCTCGGATGCGAGGACTGGGTCAAGGCGCTCTTCAAGGTTCCCGGCGGCGCCGCCTGGAAAGCGTTGTGCGACGAGATGATCGAAATTTACCGGGCGAGGATCCTTGCTGGGAGCCCGACCGAGCCCGGCGCGGACGCGGCTCGGGTACTAAGGGAATGCATCTTCAGGGGACAGCAGGGGGAACTGACGGACAGGCAGGCGGCGCGGCTCTTCGCCAAGTTAACCGACCAGTCCGTAGGCCTCGTCATCTCCGCGGTGCCGAAGGATTCGATCCAACTCACTTACGTCAGCCAGGGCCAGCGCATACCGTTCGAGCGGGCGTCCCCCGGGCAGCAGGCATCCGCACTCCTCGAACTGTTGCTCCGGCAGGCGGCGGGCACCCTCATCGTTGACCAGCCCGAGGACGACCTCGACAACCGGGTGATCATGCACATCGTGAACCGCATCAAAACCTCGAAGGGTTCGCGGCAGATCATCTTCGCGACCCACAACGCCAATCTCGTCGTAAACGGCGACGCCGATAAGGTGGTGACCATGGTTGCCACCGTTCCCGAAGACCGTGCGCCGGCGGGAACCGGTAGGATCAAGGTGCTCGTCGACGGGGCCATCGATACTCCGGCGGTGCGGGACGCCGTGACCGACATCATGGAGGGCGGCCAGGCAGCCTTCGACCTGAGAGCTAGAAAATATGGTTTCGAGGGGGTCGGTCGTTGAGGAGGCGGACGATCCGGAGCGACACGACATGCCTCCTTGCCTAGCATGCGCGGTGACCTGGGAGCTCTAATCACCCAGTGCCGAATTATGGAGCGGCCTGGTCCTTCTCGTACCAATCTAGCCCGCACCAGTGACAAAATTTAAAGGTCCAGGTTTTCACTCACACACAGAGGATGCGATCAGCGCAGTGCCGAAAAAGCCTGGGCGCTACAGGCGGGCCGGGTATGGGATCGGTCGGGCTCCGGACATCCCGTCGGGTCGCCGGGCTCGTGCGACGGCCTTTGCGGAACGCCTTCACCGCCCGGGTATCGCAGACCCGGTTGGCCTCCTGCCGACCGGGTCACGGCGCCGCACGCGAGACAAAGGCCGGGCGACGCGGGCCGACGTCTTGAGCGGGAGGCGGCGTTCTGTCGGGGCCGCGCGGCGCGGTGGGGTGAGGGCGGTCGGAGCCCCCTCCCCGCGGGCCGCGCCGGGCGCGGGATGCGCATTCCGCCCGCCAGAACGCGATCTGCCTTAAGCCGCCCGGCGCCGTCGTCCCGGGCCCGCGCAGCGGAGCCCGGCGATCCAGGCACGCCGCCGTGCCGCGATCGTACACCGGCGGCGGTTCTGGATTCCGGGCTCGCCCGCGGCGCTCCGCCAGGACGGCGCGGACGGGCGAGGGCGCGGGCGAGGCCGCCCGTCCGCGCCCCTTGGATGCGACAGGTCCCCTGCCCTCCCGTCGGGCGGCGCGGACCCGCCGCTCAGCGCATCACACCGACGCTCGCCAGCCAGAGCCGGCAGAGCCTGGGCCAGAGGGCGACCGGCGCCTCGGACCGGCCGATCCCGAAACCGTGGCCGCCGACGGCGAAGCGGTGGTACTCGACCGGCACGCCCGCGGCGCGGCAGGCCTCGTCCAGGACGCGGCTGTGCTCCGGGCTGATGACGGCGTCGTCGTCGGCCTGGACCAGGAACAGCGTGGGGCAGCCGGGCCGGATGTGGGTCTGCAGCGACCAGGCCCGGCTCGCCTCCGGGCTCGGGGCCTCGCCGACGAGGGAGCGCCGGGTGGTTGTGCGGTCGTAGGGCGGCTCCAGGCTCACCACCGGGTAGATCAGCGTGGCGAAATCGGGCCGCGCCGACAGGCCGTCGGCGGCGTCGACCGGATCGTACGCCTGGAACCCGGAGCGCGCCGCGACCAGGCCGCAGAGGTGACCGCCCGCCGAGAAGCCGAGCACGCCGACGCGGTCCGGGTCGATCCGGAGACGCGCTGCGTTGGCGCGGATCAGGCGCAGGGCCCGCTGCCCATCCTGGAGCGGCGCGAGGGGACCCGCACGCCAGCCCTCCTGCGGCAGGCGGTAGGTGAGCACGAAGGCGGTGATGCCCTGCGCGGCGAGCCAGAGCGCGGCGGGGAGCGCCTCCTTGACGATGCCGATGCGGGTGTAGCCGCCGCCGCCGGCCACCAGGACCGCCACGCCGGTCGGCGTCTCCGGGAGGTACACCTCCAGGACCGGCGCGGCGACGTTGCGCACCGCGCCGCTCGCGTCGCGGGCCGGCGGCCCCAGCGGACCGCCGCCCCCCGGCGGCTCCCCCGGCCAGAGCGCGATCCGCTCCGGCGCCCCGATGGCGGCCGCGCCCCGCGCCGACAGGAGCGCCGAGGTCGTGGCCAGGGTGAGGAGAATGGACCGGCGGTCGGGCAAGGAACCCCCACGAAGGGCGCCATCCCGTGCAGCCCGGTAGGCAAGACCGGGGCATGGGATCGGTTCCCGGTCCCGGCGGCCGGTCGCACCCCCCTTTGCGCCCCCGGGGAGCGTTCCCGGCGCGCCCGAAGGCCCGGGCCGCTCGCAAACCGGCGCCGCCGTGCCATGATGGCGCCGGAGGATCCGACATGCACGACGACCACACCCAAGATCCGGCGCAAGATCCGGCGCAAGATCCGGCGCACGATCACCATGACGAGCGCGCGCACGGACCGTCCGAGCGCTGGAAGCACGACGGCGTCCGGGTGATCCCGGGCGACCGGCTCGACGCCAACACCGCCCAGACGCCCGGCATGTTCCGGCAGGCGGCGATCAACGCCGCCCGGGTCGGCGCCCAGAAGATCTGGGCCGGCACGGTGGCGATCCAGCCCGACGCCAAGACCGGCGTCCACCACCACGGCGACCTGGAGAGCGTGATCTACGTGGTCTCGGGCCGGGCCCGGATGCGCTGGGGTGAGCGGCTCGAATACGTCGCGGAGGCCGGCCCCGGCGACTTCATCTTCGTGCCGCCCTACGTGCCCCACCAGGAGATCAACGCCTCGACGGACGAGCCCCTGCACTGCGTGCTGGTCCGCTCGGACAACGAGGCGGTGGTGGTCAACCTGCCCGACGTCGCGGCCGCCGAGGCGCCCGAGACGGTCTACTGGGTCGACCCGATCCACAAGCACCCGTGACGGCGCCCTACAGGAACCGCGGCCTCAGCCGGCCGAGGAGATCCCGGCCCGGGAACCGGGCGGGCGGCATCCGCAGCGCCGGCTCCGGCGCCTCCCCGGGGATCTGTCCCTCCGCGAAGCGCGCCCCGGCCGACCAGAAGCCGTCCCGGCGCGTGCCGATCATGCCGAGCCCGACGGGCTCGCGCGCCGCTTCGGGCCGCAGCCGCCCCGCGGCCCAGACGCGCTGCCAGCAGCCGCGCCGCGACAGGTCGGCGTCGCGCCAGCCCAGCCGCGCGTAGCCGGCCGCCGCGAAGACGCGGTCTCCGGCGAAGTCCTCCGGGATCCACACCCAGCTCGAGAACACGTGGACCGCGTCGCCCCGGACGCTCGCCGGGTCGACCGCCCGCGTGAAGGCGCTGAGCGCCGTCTCCCGGTGCCGGCCGACATGCCGGCGCAGGCGACCCGACATGGGCAGCGCCTCGGGGAAGGCTCCGGCGTCGAGGCGGCTCGGCATCGCGCCCCGCTCCAGCGCGTAGACGCCGTCCACGAGGTGCATCCAGGCCTCCAGATCGACCTCCCAGGCCTGCTCCGCCGGGGCGAACCGGCGCACCTGACCCGCGATCAGGCGGTCGGCGACGCGCCGGGGCGGGTCCGGGACCCGGTCGGGCCCGGCCTCGGTCACGCGCAGCAGCGTCGAGGGGCCGTGCGCCCAGACCGCCTCGGCCAGGCGTGCGAACTCGGATTCGGGTGCGCCGCGGCCGACCTTGCGCACCAGGATCTTCGAGCCGTCGGCGAGCTCGTCCAGCATCTTGCGCTTGAGATGGGCCAGCCGGCCGTATTCCCGCTCCAGCAGCAGGTCCGGCTCGATCGAGCCGGCGGCGTGGCCGGTATTCGCCCAGATGTTGTAGGCGACGCTGTGGCAGTAATAGGTGCCGCCCGTGCTCACGGAGAGCCGCAGGTCGCCCGGCACGCCGAAGTCCGAGAACCCGCAGCGCAGGCCGCGGATCAGGTCCTCCATCGGCGTGTAGGAGAACCGCAGCAGGCCGGAGGGCTCGACGCCGCCGTAGCGCTGAACGAACCCGAACTCGCAATTGTCGCCCAGGCTCCGGAAGGCGTGGAGCCGCTCGGCGAGGACCGCCGCCGTATGCCTGATCCCGGTCACCGCATCCGCTCTGTCTCGTCGCCCCCGGACGCGCCAGATCGCGACGGCGCGGGGATTTGTCCAGTCCCGGTCTCGGCCGAGCCCTGCGCCGCGCGGGCGCTCAACCGGTCAGCGGCACCTCCAGCCGGAAGCAGGCGCCCCGCTCCCGGGCGGGAAGCGTCAGGCTGCCGCCGAGCTGGCGCGTGAGGCTGCCGACGACGCGCATGCCCAGGCTCTTCGAAGTGCGCCCGATCTCGAACCCCGGCGGCAGCCCGATCCCGTCGTCGGACACCTCGACCACGAGGGTCTCGCCGCTGGGCTCGGCCCGGACGCGGATCGTCCCGCCCGCCGGGTGGCTGTCGGGCGGGTAGGCGTATTTGAGCGCGTTGGTGACGAGTTCGTTGACCAGGAGCCCGATCGGGATCGCCCGGTCGGCCGAGATCCGCTGCGGGCGGGCCGTGCAGGACAGCCGGCGGTCCGGCGCGCCGCCCGCGAGGTTGGCCACCAGCTTCTCCAGGAAGGGCGCGAGGTCCAATTCGCCCGGCACCCCCTCCCCGTCCTCGGCCGCCTTGTCACCCTGCCGCCAGAGCTGGTCGTGGACGCCGGCGATCGCCTCGACGCGGCTGCGGGCATCCGCCAGGGCGGTCTGCACGGCCGGGTCCTCGGCGGCGCGGGCCTGGAGGGCGAGCAGGCTCGCCACGATGGCGAGGCTGTTCTTGACCCGGTGGCTCATCTCGCGGGCGAGCAGGTCCTGGCGGGCCAGCGCGGTCCGCAGCAGGCTCTCGGTGTGCTGGCGCTCGATGGCGCCGCCGAGCAGGTTGGCGAAGACCTGCATGAGGGCGATGTCGGTCTCGGCGAACATGCCCGCCCGGGTGTCGTCCACCTCCAGCACGCCGAAGGCGCCGTTCCGGTTCTCGATCAGCACGTTGATCGCCCGGCGGATGCCGTGGTCGACCATGAGCTGCGGCGTCCGGAACCGGGTCTCCCCGGCGAGGTGGTTCGAGATCACCGGCCGGCCGGTCTTGAGGGCGAAGCCCGCCGGGGAGGCGAGGTCGGCCCCGATCCGGGCCTTCCCGATCACGTCGGGTCCCCAGCCGACGCCCGCCCGCACCAGCAGCGTGTCGGCGCCGGGCCGATACTCCAGGGCCTTGCAATACTCGGCGCCCATGCCCTCCGCGCACAGCTCCGAGGCCCGCTGCAGGAGGTGGTCGACATCGGTGCCGCGCAGGGCCTCGAGGCCGAATTCCGACAGGATCGCCTGCTGGCGCAGGCGACAGGCGAGATCGGGGGGCGTGGACACGCCGGCCGCCTCTGGGCCGGGTTCCGCGTCGGTCTGGTCGGTGCGCACGGTCATGGATGGCGCCAGACTAGAGCGCGCGCCGCGCGAGTGGCAACCGGTTCGGCGAAGGAGCGCGCGTCGGAACAACAGCTTAGAGCCGCCCGGGCCCGGCATGCCGCAGGACCGGCGGGAGGGCGGCACCTGGCGTCGCACCCCCGCGGGGCTTCCGGAGCCCCCGGCCCCCTGCGGCGTTCGTCGGACTAACCCGACGCGAGGACACATCATGGCCGACGACGTGACCGGACTCTCCGACAAGGCGCTCTCGATCCTCGCCTTCGCGGCCTATCACCGACTCGTCAGCGGCGAGCGGGTCACCGCGGTGATCCGCCGGGACGGTGCCGGCCACGAGGCCGACCCGGAGGGCGTGACGGAGCTGGAATCGCGCGGCCTCGTCACCGCCGGCGCGACCGAGATCGACCTGGGCGAGGCCGCGCAGCAGACGGTCGAGACGATGGTGGCGGCCCTGCGCCGGGAGGTCGGCCGCTGAGGGCGGGCCTTCGGCGCGGCGGCCGGAGCGCCCGTGACGGCCTCGACCGGGGGCCGCGCCGTCATCCGGGGGCTCGCCCCGGGCGGGAGGCCGCAAACCAGGGACACGGGTCGGTCGGATCACGGCCCTCGGGTTCCGGGTTTCGTCGCGCGGCCCCTGCGGGACGACACGACCTGCGGCATCCCGGCCGTGGACGGCCGGGAACGCCCCTGCCCCAGGCCGCTTGTCCGCGCACCGGAAGGGAGAACGCGATGACCGCCAAGGTGAAGACGGGTGACGACGTCACCTACCGATGGGGCAAGGGCACCGTCTCGGGCGAGGTGACCAAGGTCCACACCCGGGACGTCGCCAAGACCATCAAGGGCAATACGGTCAAGCGCGCGGCCTCGAAGGCCGAGCCGGCCGTCGAGATCAAGACCGCCAAGGGCAAGACCGTGCTCAAGTCGACCACGGAGGTCACCGTCAAGTCAGCATAACCGCGCAAGCCGCACGCACGTGACGTTGCGCACATCATCCCGGGCGCGGGCCTCGCCGGGGACGGGCATCCGGCTATCTGAAACGGTTCCAGCCTTTGCAAGCCGGGACCCCCATGACCTTTCCTCTCAGGCTCACCCTGAACGGGCAGGCGCGCGAGATCGTCCTCGACGATCCCCGCGTCACCCTCCTCGACCTCCTGCGCGAGCGCCTCGGCCTGACCGGCGCCAAGAAGGGCTGCGACCGCGGCCAGTGCGGCGCCTGCACGGTGCTGGTGGACGGGCGGCGGATCAACAGCTGCCTGACGCTCGCCGCGAGCCTCGACGGCGCCGAGATCCTGACGATCGAGGGGCTGGCCGACGGCGACCGGCTGCACCCGGTCCAGGCCGCCTTCATCGCCCATGACGGCTTCCAGTGCGGCTTCTGCACCCCCGGCCAGATCATGAGCGCGGTCGGGCTGATCCGCGAGGGCCAGGCCGGCACCGATCCCGAGCGCATCCGCGAGGGCATGAGCGGCAACCTCTGCCGCTGCGGCGCCTATGCGGGCATCCTGGAGGCCGTCCGGGAGGCGTCGCACGACGCGGCCGACCGGACCGAGCAGCGGGAGGACGCGGCGTGAAGCGCTTCGACTACATCCGCCCGGCCAGCGTGCCGGAGGCCGTCGCGGCCGGGCAGCAGCCCGACACCGCCTATCTCGCCGCCGGCACCAACCTCGTCGACCTGATGAAGGGCGGCGTCACCGCCCCGGCCCGGATCGTCGACATCACCCGGCTGCCGGGTCTCTCCAGCATCGAGCGGCTGCCGGACGGCGCCACCCGGGTCGGCGCCCTGGTGCGCAACAGCGACCTCGCGCACGACGCGGCGTTCGAAAAGACCTACCCGATGGTGGCCGAGGCCCTGCTGGCCGGCGCCTCGGCGCAATTGCGCAACGCCGCCACCGTCGGCGGCAACCTGATGCAGCGCACCCGCTGCCCGTACTTCACCGACGCGGTCTCGCCCTGCAACAAGCGCGCGCCCGGCTCCGGCTGCGCCGCGCTCGGGCATGCGACCCGCATCCACGCGGTCGAGGGCTGGAGCGAGCACTGCATCGCCACCCACCCGTCCGATTTCTGCGTGCCGCTCGCCGCCCTCGACGCCGTGGTGGAGATCGCCGGGCCGGACGGCGCCCGGGAGGTTCCCCTGACGGCGTTCCACCACCTCCCCGGCGACCACCCGGAGCGGGAGACGGACCTGCGGCCGGGGGAGCTGATCACCGCCCTGCGCCTGCCCCCCGAGGCGGCCGCGTTCCAGGGGCGGGCCCGCTACCTCAAGGTCCGCGACCGCACCTCCTACGCCTTCGCGGTGGTCTCGGCCGCCGCCGCCCTCACCCTGGAGGCCGACGGCACGATCGGCCGGGCCCGGCTCGCCCTCGGCGGGCTGGCGCTCAAGCCCTGGCGGGTGGCGGAGGCCGAGGCGGCCCTCGCCGGACAGGCGCCCTCCCCCGAGGCCTACGCGAAAGCCGCCGCGGCGGCCCTCGCCGGCGCCAAGCCCAGCGGCGAGGCCAACGCCTTCAAGATCGAACTCGCCCGCCGGGTCGCGGTCCGCGCCCTGACCCTGGCGGCCGCCGGCACGCCCGCCCGGATCCCGGCGCTCCCCGCCTCCCCGTTCGGCATCGTCTGAGGAGACCCGCATGACCGCGACCTCCACCCCCGCCTCGAACCTGCCCGCCGGCGCGATCCGCCACGGCTCCAGCATCGGCCAGCCGCTCACCCGCCGCGACGGCCCCCTCAAGGTGACCGGGCAGGCGCGCTTCTCCGCCGACAACCTGCCCCCCGGCACGCTCCACGCGGCGCTCTGCGTCGCCCGGATCGCGAAGGGTCGCGTCACCGGCCTCGACGTGGCCGCCGCCGAGGCCCATCCCGGCGTGGTCGCGGTGATGCGGCCGGGCAACGCCCCGACGCTCGCCAAGGACCCGGATGCCAAGGACGGGCCGTTCACGTTCCGTCTCGACCTCCTGCAGAACGACCGCGTCCGCTACGCCAACCAGCCGATCGCCGTGGTGATCGCCGAGACCCTGGAAGCCGCCACCGAGGGCGCACGGCTGCTCGCCCCGACCTACGCGGCCGAGACGCCGCGGATCGGCCTCGACGCGGGCGAGGCCTTCACGCCGGATTCGGTCGGCGTCGGCGCGCCCCCGGCCGAGAGCGAGGGTGATATCGAGGCCGGGCTGGCGGCGGCGTCCAGGACGATCGCCGCCACCTACGAGACGCCGGCCCAGTACCACAACGCCATGGAGCCGCACGCGGCCCTGGCCCAGTGGGACGGCGACCGGCTGACGCTGCACATGCCGACCCAGGCGCTCGCCATGTCGCAGGGCCGGCTCGCCGGGCTGTTCGGCATCAACCCCGACGACATCCACATCGAGAGCCCCTATCTCGGCGGCGGCTTCGGCTCGAAGGGCGTGCCCGCGGGGCCGCAGGTGCTCGCCTGCATGGCGGCCAGGCTCGTGGGCCGGCCCGTCAAGCTGGTGCCGACCCGGACCCAGATGTACGGCCCGATGGGTCATCGCGGCCCGACCCGTCAGACGCTGCGCCTCGGCGCCGACGCGGCCGGCAAGCTCACGGCCCTCGACCACCACATCCTCACCGCCTCGTCGAGCTTCGACGACTTCTTCGAGCCCGCGGGCCGGGCGACCAGCACCCTCTACGCCAGCCCCGCCATCGCCATACGGCACGAGGCGGTGCGCCTCGACACCGGCACCCCGCTGTTCATGCGCGCCCCCGGCGAGGCCACCGGCAGCGTCGCCCTGGAGAGCGCGCTCGACGAGATGGCCCACGAACTCGGCATGGACCCGCTGGAGTTCCGGCTGGCCAACTACGCCGAGGTCGAGCCGCTCACCGGCAAGCCGTTCTCGTCGAAGGCCCTGCGCGAGTGCTACCGGCGCGGCGCCGAGGCGTTCGGCTGGGCCGGGCGCCCGCTCCAGCCGCGGCAGACCCGGGACAGCGACGGGTTCCTGGTCGGCACCGGCATGGGCACCGCCACCTTCCCGGCGCTGATCTTCGAGGGGCTAGCCCGGGCCGAGATCCGCGCCGACGGGTCCGGCACGGTGGAACTCGGGGCGATCGACATGGGCCAGGGCTCGTGGACGGCGCTCGCCCAGATCGCCGCCGACGGGCTCGGGATCGGGATGGACGCCCTCACCTTCCGGATGGGGTCCTCCGACCTGCCGAATGCCGGCATCGCGGGCGGCTCGGGCCACACCGCCACGGCGGGCGGCGCGATCCACGCGGCGGCCGGCGACGTGATCCGGCAACTGGCGGACCTCGCCACCAACGATCCCGCCTCCCCGCTCTACGGGGCGGGCAATGCCGGCGTGACCGCGGCGGAGGGGCGGCTGACCCGGCGCGACGACCCGGGCCGGAGCGAAGCCTTCACCGAGATCCTCAAGCGGGCCGGCCGGTCGAGCATCGAGGGTCAGGGCAAGGCCGGGGCGGATCCGGCCGCGCAGGCGACCTACGCCATGCATGCCCACGGGGCGGTCTTCGCCGAGGTGAAGGTCGATCCCGATCTCGGCCAGATCCGGGTCAGCCGCCTCACCGGCGCCTTCGCGGCGGGACGGGTGATCAACCCGCGCCTCGTCCAGAGCCAGTATTACGGCGGGATGATCTGGGGCCTGTCCTTCGCCCTGCACGAGCGGGCCGAGATGGACCCGCGCACCGGCCGCTTCCTCAACGACAACCTCGCCGAGTACCACGTGCCGGTGAACGCCGACGTGCCCGCGATGGAGGCGATCCTGGTCCACGAGGACGACGCGGTGGTGAACGCCCTCGGCGTCAAGGGCGTCGGCGAGATCGGCATCACCGGCACGGTCGGCGCCATCGCCAACGCGATCTGGCACGCCACCGGCGTGCGGGTGCGCGAGATGCCGATCACCCTGGACAAGCTGCTGGGCTGATCGCAGCCCGGGCGTATCGCGGCGCCCGGGATTTTCCAGTATGGGGCATGCCACCGGCGGCCCGTGACCGCCGCGGAGCGCGGAGACCGGCATGCCCCTCACCAGCGACATCGGCGGCGTCGTGCCGATCGCCCCGACGCCGTTCCACCCGGACGGCCGGATCGACACCGTGTCCCTCGACCGGATGACCGACTTCTTCGGCTCCGCCGGGGTCGACGGCCTGACGATCCTCGGCCAGCTCGGCGAGGCCGGCAAGCTCGACCAGGCGGAGGGCCTCGCGGTGGCCAAGCAGGTCCTCGGGCGGACCCGGCTCCCGGTGATCGTCGGCGTCACGGCGCCGGGCTTCGCGGCCATGCGGGCGCTCGCCCGGGAGGTGATGGAGCTGGGCGCTGCCGGCGTGATGATCGCGCCGCCCAACACCCTGCGCACCGACGACCAGGTGGTCGGCTACTACCGCAACGCCGTCGAGGCGATCGGGCCGGACGTGCCCTTCGTCCTGCAGGATTACCCCCTCACCTTCTCGGTGCAGATGACCCCGGCGGTGATCCGCCGGATCGTGTCCGAGAACCCCTCCTGCGTGATGCTCAAGCACGAGGACTGGCCGGGGCTGGAGAAGATCTCGACCCTGCGCGGCTTCGAGGCCGACGGCACGATGCGCCACATCAGCATCCTGGTCGGCAACGGCGGCCTGTTCCTGGACTTCGAGACCGAGCGCGGCGCCGACGGGGCCAATACCGGCTACGCCTTCCCGGAGATGCTGGTCGACGTGGTCCGCCTCGGCCGGGCCGGCGCGCGCGAGGCCGCCCACGACCTGTTCGACGCCCACCTGCCCTATCTGCGCTACGAGCAGCAGCAGGGCCCGCTGGGACTGGCGGTGCGCAAATACGTGTTCCAGCGCCGGGGGATCTTCGCCTCCGACGCGCAGCGCAAGCCCTCGCAGGCGCTGACCGCGCAGGCCAAGGCCGAGGTCGAGTACCTGCTGGCCCGCCTCGCCCGCACCGATCCGCGGGCACGGCTGGCGCCCTGAGGCCGGGCGCGACGCCGCCCGTCTCCCGTCCACGGGTCCGCCCGCTCCGCTTGCCCGGTCGGGCGGACCCTCAAGCCCCCGCCTTGCCCTCCGGCTGCGGCGTGACCCTGTCCCCGTCGCGCAGGGAGGCCGGCGGTCCCACGACGACGCGCTCGTCGCCGGTCAGGCCGGCGCGCAGCTCCAGCGCCGTCGCGGTCTGGCGGAAGATCGTGACCGGGCGCATCCGCGCGACGGTGCGCCCGTCCGCGTCCGCCTCGACCACCGCCACGCGGGTGCCGTGCTGGTCGAAGATCAGGGCGTCGCTCGGCACCGTCACGGCGGGCGAGGCCCGCGGGATCTCCAGGGTGATGGTGATGTACAGCCCGGCCCGCAGGACGCCGTCCGGGTTGGGGATGTCGACCTGCGTCACCAGCGTGCGCGCGGCCGAGAGCAGCGTCGTCGACGAGCGCGCGACCTTTCCGGGGAAGACCTTTCCCGGGATCTGCGCCACCTCGATCCGGGCGTCGAGCCCGTCGCGGACGCCCTCGGCGGCGTAGAGCGGCACGTTCACCGCCATGCGCAGCACGTCGTCCCGCGCCAGGGTCAGGAGCGGCATCCCCGTGTTGGTGTCGGCGGTGACCGCGTCCCCGACATCGTTGTTGCGGGTCGTCACCACCCCGTCGAAGGGCGCGCGGATCTCCTCGAAGCCGGTCAGGACCTTGAGCCGCGCGACCTGGGCCTCCTGGGCGGCAATGTTGGCCTGCGCGACCTTCACGGCGGCCTTCACGGCGTCGAGGTTGGCGGTCTGCGCGAGCACGCCGGCCTGCGACGTGTCGGCGTTCTGGCGGGTCTCGGCCCCGCTGCCGGCCAGCGTCGAGGTCCGCCGGTTGGTCACGTCCGCGAGGTGGCGGTTGGCCTCCGCCTGGTCGACCATCGCGTGCGCCTGGATCAGCGCCGCCTGCAGCTGCAGCACCTGCGCCTGCGCCTGGACGAGCTGCTGGTCGAGGTCGGGGGCGCTGATCCGGAACAGCAGGTCGCCCTTCCGCACATGCGTGCCGATATCGACCCTGCGCTCGACGATGTAGCCGGTCGCCCTTGGGTAGAGGCTCGCCGTGTCGAAGGCCTGGGTGGTGCCGGTCTGGGTGA
>NZ_JAKSXX010000017.1 GCF_022829385.1 Methylobacterium sp. J-070
CGGCCCCGGGGGGATCCAGGGCCCGGCGACGCGCAGCGGCTACGGGCGCGAACTCATCGAGCGGGCCTTGCCGTATGCCCTGAAGGCGAAGACCCGCTATGAGCTGAGCGACACCGCGCTCCATTGCGCCATCAACATCCCCCTCCCCGACCGCGATGCCACAGGGAGCAGCGCATGATGCAGCCCGGACAGGCGCTCACCGGCAGGCGGATCCTGCTGGTCGAGGACGACTACTTCATCGCCGTCGATCTCAAGACCTGGTTCGAGGAGGGCGGGGCGGAGGTCCTGGGCCCGGTGCCCAGCGTCCACGAGGCGCTGGCCCTGATCGCCCGCACCAGCGGGATCGACGCGGCGGTGCTGGACATCAACCTGCAGGACGAGCTCGTCTACCCGGTGGCCGACGCATTGCACGCGCGGGGCGTGCCGTTCCTGTTCGCCACCGGCTATGACCCCGCCTCCGTCCCGCCACCCCACGGGGCCGTGGCCCTCTGCCAGAAGCCGATCGACCCGCTGGTTGTGGCGCGGACCCTGTTCGGCTGAGGCGCCGGCGAGCGCCCGGCCAGAGCGGGGGACGACGGCACGGCCGATGTTTCACGGGAAACATTAACCCTGCCGCAGGTCAGCCCCTGGCGACGGATTGCAGGGGGCGGCCCGGCGAGCCGCAGCCTCTCCGGCAGGAGGCGCACCGGACGGACTGGGTCGCTCGGCAGGGCGCGCCATACGGCACACCGGCCGGATTCCGCCGCCCTCGCCAGGGCTGGGCCTGTGCTCAGAAGCGGCAATCCTCATTGCGCCGGAGCAAGCATCCACCGGCCGGGCCCGGTCCTCCCGAATGCCGGGGATGTGTCAACCAAGCAGACACAGGGCGTCCGATTTCACGACACTTTGTGGGAGCTGTCCGGCGACCCGAGGGCGATCACGAAAAATTAGGTTCTCCCTGCCGCCACGCTCGGGCCCGATGCCGGAACTCGGCCGCATCCGAGGCGTCGGGCCGGTCACGACCGTCGCGGTCGAGGGTCGGGGCCCATCCGGAGTGCACGATGGCGGACGGGACATGCGGGGGGATGGGACCGGGGGCGACGGCCCGCCGCGCAGGCGCCCCATGAGCGGGACCCACGACGTGTTCGCCTTCGCGCATATCGGCGACCTGCACCTGGAATGCGCGGGCGACCGCAATGCCGAGGACCTGCGGGCGATCCTCCACGAGGTCGACGGCCTCCACCGGCGCGGCCTCCTCGACTTCGCCTATCTGCCGGGCGACCTCGCCGAGGACGGGCTGCCGGCGCAGTACGCGATCCTGACGGAGGCCCTGGCGGCGCATCCGGAGCTCCCGGTCCGCCTGATCCCCGGCGACCACGACCGCCAGCACGGCTCGATGGCGGCGTTCGACGCGCTGTTCGCCCAGGTGGCGCAGGGTGCGCGGGGCGGCGGGCACGCGGCACGGCACCACGACCTGCCCCGGCCCGACCAGCCGACCCGGATCGCCCACTACTACTTCGCCGAGACGATCGCGGGGGTGCGCTGCCTGTTCCTCGACATGGTCAGCCCCGGCTACGGCCGGAAGGGGTTCGGGCTCGACTTCCGGCTCGGACCCTTCCAGCTCGCGTGGTTCGAGGGCGAACTCGCGGAGGCCGCCCGGCAGGGCCTGCCCTGCGCGGTCTTCATCCACACCTATCCGGACGATCTGCGGGGCCACGAGGAGAAGGCGGCGCTGGCCGGCCTGATCCGGGGCCACGCCGTCCGCCTCGTCGAGATGGGGCACACCCACTACAACGAACTCGCCCATGACGGGCGCACGCTCTACGCCTCGGCCCGCTCGGTGGGGCAGAACGAGGACGGCTCGGTGGGCTACGCGGTCGCGGCGATCGACGGCGCGGTCACGAGTTGGTGCTTCAAGGCCCTCGACCGGCCCCTGCCGTTCACGATGATCACGAGCCCCGCCGACCGGCGCCTCGCCACGGCGCCCCGCGACGGCGCGGGCCCGGAGATCACCGTGCGGGCCCTCGTGCTGTCGAACGCCCCCCAGGCGGACTGGTGCTGCCACGCCCGGGTCGACCACGGGCCGGCGTACCCGATGGTGCCGGCCGGCCCGCGCGTGGTCGAGGCGCGGATCCCGTGGCCGGACGGGTCGCGCCGCCTCTCGGTGACGGTGACGGACGGCACGCGCAATCCCCGCACCGGGAAGGCGAACGCCGATACCGACACGATCGAGCCGGTCGCGCCCGGCTTCACGCCGCCGCCCGCCCCGGACCGCCCCGGCAGCGACGCGTTCCGGTTGCCGGCCTGGCCGGAGAAGGGCATCCGCGGCGACCAGCTCGGACCCAACCGCGTCGGCCGGGACTGGTAGCCGGCGCCCGACCCACACACACACCAGAGGAACACCGGACCCGATGGGCGCGCTGACGCTGACCCCCAATCTCGCCACCTGGGCGATCGCGGCCCTCGCGACGCTCGGCGTCATCCTGCGGCCGTTCTCGTGGCCGGAGGCGATCTGGGCCGTACTGGGCGCCGGCGCGCTGGTCGCCCTCGGGCTGCTCGCCCCCGCCACCGCCTGGGCGGGCGTGCTCAAGGGGACCGACGTCTACCTGTTCCTCGTCGGCATGATGCTGATGTCGGAGGTGGCCCGGAAGGAGGGCCTGTTCGACTGGCTGGCCTCGATCGCCGTGCGCGCCGCCAAGGGCTCGGCGGCGCGGCTGTTCACCCTGGTCTATCTCGTGGGCACCGTCGTCACGGTGTTCCTGTCGAACGACGCCTGCGCGGTGGTGCTCACCCCCGCCGTCTACGCGGCCACCAAGGCCGCCAAGGTGGAGAACCCCCTCCCCTACCTGTTCATCTGCGCCTTCATCGCCAACGCGGCGAGCTTCGTGCTGCCGATCTCGAACCCCGCCAACCTCGTGGTCTTCGCCGAGCACATGCCGCCGCTCATGCGCTGGCTCGCCCTGTTCGCGCTGCCCTCGGTGCTGGCCGTCGTCACCACCTACGCGGTGCTGCGCCTGACCCAGGCGAAGACGCTCCGCGACCAGAGCGTGGCGACCGACGTGGAGGCCGTGACGCTGTCCCGCACCGGCCTCGTCGCCGGCCTCGGCATCGTGGCCACCGGCGGCGTGCTGATCGCGGCCTCGGCGCTGGGGCTCGACCTCGGCCTGCCGACCTTCGTGGCCGGGCTCGCCACCACCCTCGTGGTGCTGCTGCTCAAGCGCGGCGGCCTCGTCGAGGTCGCCAAGGACGTGTCGTGGAGCGTGCTGCCGCTGGTGGCCGGCCTGTTCGTGCTGGTGGAGGCCCTGGAGAAGACCGGCGTGCTCGCCATGCTGGCGAACCTCCTCAAGGGCTACGCCCACGCCGCCCCGACGGAGACCGCCTGGGGCGCGGGCGCCCTGATCGCGGTGCTGTGCAACCTCGTCAACAACCTGCCGGCGGGCCTGATCGCGGGGGCCGCCGTCCATGCGGCCGACGTGTCCGAGAAGGTGGCGGGCGCGATCCTGGTCGGCGTCGATCTCGGCCCGAACCTGTCGGTCACCGGCTCGCTCGCCACGATCCTGTGGCTCACCGCCATCCGCCGCGAGGGCCAGGATGTCGGCGCCTGGACCTTCCTCAAGCTCGGCCTGCTGGTGATGCCGCCGGCCCTGGTGCTGGCGCTCGCCGGCCTGCTCCTCGTCTGACCCCCTCCCCGTCCCTGCGAGGTCCACCCGCGTGACAGCCGCTCTCCTCTATCCCTTCATCCTCGTGGCCGGCGCGCTGCAGGCGATCGGCAACGCGATGAACGCGCAGCTGCGCGGGCGGCTGGTCAATCCGTGGCTCGCCGCGACCGTGTCGTTCCTGCCGATCGTCTTCGTGTTCGCGACGCTGTTCTTCACGATGCCGACCCCGCTGCCCAACCTCGCGTCTCTGAGCAAGATGCCCTGGTACGCGCCGCTCGGGGGCGTGGCCGGCGCGGTGGCGGTGTTCGGCGGCCTCGCCTTCATCGACAAGGTCGGCGCGGGACCGTTCAACGGCCTGACGCTCACCGCCAACATCCTCACCTCCCTGGCGATGGACGGGCTCGGCCTGTTCGGCCTGCAGGCCTCCGGGTTCAAGCCGATGGCCTGGCTCGGCGGCCTGCTGATGGCGGTGGGCGTGACCTTCATCGCCCGCTCCGGCGGCAAGAACGACGGCGGCGACGGCCACGGCATGTCGGGCACATTGCTCTACCCGTTCATCCTCGTGGCCGGCGCCCTCATGGCGATCGGCGTCGTGTGGAACGCGCAGCTGCGCGGCGCCCTGGAGAATCCCTGGCTCGCCGCCACGGTGTCGTTCATCCCGGTCGTGTTCGTGTTCGCCCTGGTGTTCCTGCTGCGCCCCGCGCCGCTGCCGAGCCGGGCGGATGTTGCGGGCGTCCGCTGGTGGATGCCGCTCGCCGGCATCACCGGGGCGGTGGCGGTGTTCGCCGGGCTGCTGTTCGTCGACAAGGTCGGGGCCGGCGCCTTCAACGGCCTCCTGATCACCGCCAACCTCCTGACCTCGGTGGCGCTGGACCATTTCGGCTGGTTCGGCATGAAGCAGGTCAAGGCCGGCCCGCCGCGCCTGATCGGCGCCGCCGTGATGGTGGCCGGCATCGTCCTGATCTCGCTGTTCTGAGCGGCCGGCGCGATGTGGTCCCTCCCCGCCTGGCTGCTGCGCCGCGAGGCCCTGCTCCTGGGCGGGGCCGCACTCCTGGGCGCGGGCGGGGTCGCGGCGTGGTACCTGCTGCAGGCGACGGTCCTGACCATCGCGGTCGCCCCCCGGGACGGCACCGAGCCGGGGCTGATCAAGGCCTATGCCGACGCGCTGGACGCCGGCCACGGGAGCGTCCGCCTGAAGATCCTGTCCTTCGACGACGTGCGCGAGAGCGCCGCCGCCCTGCAGGACGGGCGGGCCGACCTCGCGGTGGTCCGCCCCGACGTGCTCCTGCCCACCAACGGGCTGACCCTGGCGATCCTACGCGATCAGGCGATGATCATCGCCTCGCCGGAACAGGCCGGGATCAAGAGCTTCCCGAAGCTCGCCGGCAAGCGCCTCGGCATCGCCGCCCACCGGGACGCCGACCTCTGGCTGCTGCGCAACATCCTCGGCTATTACGGCCTCACCCTGGAGGAGGCGGCCGGCCCCGCGCGGGACTCCGCGGTCCTGCTGGTGCCGGTCGACCAGGAGGCGATGACGGGCGCCTTCCGCGAGAGGCGGATCGACGCTTTCGTCAGCATCATCGCGCCCTCGGCGCCGAAGGCGCTCGCCCTGGTGGGGGCCGTGCAGGGGGTCGCCCGCGGCGGCAAGGTGGAGTTCGTCGCCGTGGACGACGACGACGCCGTGATCGAGCGCTTCCCGCGGCTCCAGGCGGTGACCATTCCGGGGGGCCTGTTCGGCGGCCGCCCGAAGCTGCCGGCCGACGACGTGAAGACGGTGGGCACCTCCTACCGCCTGATGGCCCGGGCCTCCCTGAGCCGCGTGGTGGTGGCCGACGTGACGCAGCAGCTCTTCGAGAAGCGCACCGCCGCCGCCCAGGCCACCGCCGCCGCCGAGTACGTCCAGGCCCCGGCCTACGACACCACCGTGGCGGCCACGAGCGCGCGCATTCCGATCCATCCCGGTGCGATCGACTATTACGAGCGCGAGCAGCACGGCTTCATCGAGCGCTACGGCGACACGCTCTATCTCTTCGGCGCGCTGGCGGGCGGCCTCGTCTCGGTGCTGGCCTGGATCCGGCAGCGGCTGACGAGCCTGCGCCGGGAGCGGATCGACGAGATCATCGACCGGCTCCTGGAGATCGCCGGCCAGGCCCGGGCGCTGCGCGACCCGGCGGCGATCGAGGCGCTGACCGTCGAGGTCGACGCGCTCGCCATGGACGTGGTCCGCTACACCCGTGAGCGGCAGCCGGACCCGCCGGTCCTGTCGGCGGCCTCGGTCGCCATCGACACGGCCCGGGCGACCGTCGCGGATTGCCGGGTGCGCGCGGAGGAGGCCGCCGGACGGATCGGGCGCGTCCGTCTCCACGGCGGGGGGGATCTGACCGGGCCTCCGGCGCCCCGGAACGACGGCGCAGCTCCCGGAGGGACGTCACGACACCCGGGGGCGTGGACGCCCGCGTGCGCGCGGTCCCTTACACATCGGTCTCGACCCTCTCCGCGTGCCGTCCGGGCATCCCGCGCAAGCTTGAGAAGAACATGCTGCCGCCCTCTGCGGCGGGAGAACAAGCATCTCTCCGGGCACGCAAATTCGGAAGACGCGTCCATTGCGGATCGACCGGCCGAACGCGACATTCACCGCATGCGCAACGTTCCCGAAACCCACGCGACGGCCTTCGATCCGTTCGGCGAGCCCGTCGCCGCCGGCGTGGCACGCGCCTGCCCGGACAATGCCGGCGACCGCACGGCCCGGCGGGTCGGAGGCGCTGTGTTCTGGACGCTGGCCCTCGCGATCCTGGCGGGACGCGTCTACGCCTACGATCTGCCCACCGTGCAGGCCGTCGCCGCGCATGCCGTCCAGGCGATAGCCCTGCGCTGACGCCGGTTTCCGGCCACGCCCTCACGACGTCCCGGCCCGACAGGCGGCGATCGCCCCGGCAAATGCCGGCCGGGACAGGCTTCGACCCGCCCGATCATCCCTGAGTCCCGGACAGCTGCTTCGCGGCATCGCGGCGGCCTGACGCCGCCTTCGGCCGACGGACAGGTCCGGCCGTCGGCCCGGGCCGCCTCCCAAGTCCGCGCAAGCCCGCGGCGGCGACCGAACGCCCCGGGGCGTCCACGCGCCTGCGCGGGGCCGGCCTCAGCGCTCCAGCGCCTGGTAGACGAGGGCGTTGATCAGGTAGCGGTAGTGCCACCGCATCGGACCCGGCGTGTGGGCCATGAACACCACCGTCAGGCCCCGGGCGGGATCCACCCACCAGTTCGTGCCCGTCGCCCCCGGCCACGAGAAGTCCCCGACCGAGCCGAGCAGGCGCACGATCCCCGGCGTGGTGCGCACCGCCAGCCCGAGGCCGAAGCCGTAATCGGCCCGGGTCGGGTCGGCGTTGCCGATCAGGTTGCGCACGTTCGGCCCGAGCTGGTTCGACAGCATGTAGCCGGCCATGGCCGGGCTCAGAACCCGGTGGCCGCCGAAGCTGCCACCGGTGCGCAGCATCTCGGCGAAGCGCAGGTAATCGCCCGCCGTCGAGATCGCGCAGCCGCCGCCGCAGGCGAACCGGCCGGGCTTGAGCGCGTCGTAGCCGAGATCCTGGGGCCGGCCGGTGACGGGATCGTCGGGCAGCGCCCGGGCGTAGCGGTCGGCTTTGGCCTCCGGGACGGCGAAGCCGGTATCGACCATGCCGAGCGGGGCGAACAGCGTGTCGGCCAGGACCGCGTCGAGGCCGCGGTGGTTCAACGCCTCCACCACGAGACCGGCCACGTCGAGGCCGAAGCCGTAGTCCCAGACCGCGCCGGGCTGGTTCAGCAGCGGCGCGGCCGACAGCCTGTCGAGGAACTGCGCCCCGTCGAGGGACCGGGCGGCCGCCACGCTGCCCGCCGGGTAGAGCTTGTGGACCGCCGTCGTGCCCCGGCCGCCGTAGACGAGGCCCGACGTGTGGGTGAGCAGGTCGCGGGTGGTGATCGGACGCTGGGCCGGCACCGTGCCGGTCTGCGCCCCGGAGGCGTCCAGCACCGCCACCTGGGACTCGGCGAAGCGGCCGGGCAGGTAGGTCGAGACCGGCTCGTCGAGGACGAGGTCGCCGCGCTCGACGAGCGCCAGCGTGGCCGCCGCGGTCATGGGCTTCGTCATCGAGGCGATGCTGAACAGCGCATCCGTGGTCATCGGCGCGCCGGCCGCCTTGTCGCGGTAGCCGTAGGCCTGGAGGTGGACGAGCTTGCCGTCCCGGGCGATCGCCAGCACCGCCCCCGGCAGCTTGCCGGCGGCGATGTCGCAGTCGAGCACGGCGCCGATGCGGGCGAGGCCCTCCGCCGAGAAGCCGGCCTGCTCGGGGGCGATCCGCGGGAGCGGCTCGGCGGCGGCCGCCGGCGCGGCGAGCAGCGCCGCGAGGGCGGCGGGAAGGAGGGCGGTGCGTATCATGATCGGCCTCGGCGATGGGACGGGATGCTCAATGCCCCCGCGCGGGAAGGCTGTCGAGGAACGGGCGCACGGCCGCGTTCATGAAGGCGACGTCGGCCGCCTTGGCGGCGGTGGCGGTCGTGTGGCCCTGGACGGAGGGGACCGCGATCACGCTGGCCTGCGGGATGAAGGCGCCTGCCTCGCGCGCCTCCTCCACGGGGTTGTACAGGTCGAGGGTGCCGCCGGTGAGGATCAGCGTGCGCGCCTTGATGGCGGCGAGCGCCTTCCGGACATCGCCGCCGAACCCGGGGGTCTGGCCGATGTCGTGGCGGTCGTAGGCCCAGGTCTGGGCGATCCAGTCGTTGGCGTCGAAGCCTGTCTTGAGCACCGCCTCCTCCTGCGCGCGCATCCAGGGCAGGATGTCGAGGGGCTGCGGGGCGATCCCGCGCAGCGCCTCCGGGGTCCGGGCGGCCAGCACCTGCAGGATGTCGGCGCGCAGCCGCCAGCCCTGCTCGGGCTGCCGGTCGTAGGCGCCGTCCTTGAAGGCGGGATCGAGCATCAGCGCCTTGCGGGTGGCCTCGTTGACGGCGATCGACCAGGGCGCCGTGCGCGCCATCGGGGTCAGCGCCACCAGGCCGTCCATGAGGTCGGGATGGCTGACGCCCCATTGCAGCGCCTGCATGCCGCCCATCGAGGCGCCCGCCACCGCCACGAGGTGGGTGATCCCGAGGCGGTCCAGCAGCCGCTTCTGGCTCTCCACCATGTCGCGGATGCTGAAGTGCGGGAAGGCCGTCCCGTGCTGGCTCGCGCTGTTGCTCGGGCTCGTGGTCAGCCCGTTGCCGATCGCGTCGGTGGCGACGATGAAGTACTTGTCCGTGTCGAGGGCCTTGCCGGGACCGATCAGGAAGTCGATCCGGTGATGGTTGCCGCCGATCGCGGTGGCCATCAGGATCGCGTTGGATTTGTCGGCGTTGAGCTGGCCGTGCGTGACGTAGGAGATCGAGAAATCCCGGATCGTCTCGCCGCTCTCCAGCGGCAGGTCGCCGAGACGCTCGAGCCGGTGCGGCGGGTCGTTCGGCCCGTGCGCGGCGGACGGCGACAGGCCGGCGACGAGCAGGGCCGCGGCCAAGGCCCATCCCCGGCCTCCGGCTGAAACGCGCTGCGTTCTCATCGGTATCCCTCCCCCGTCGGCTCCGCGGCTTCCCCCTCCCCCCTCCGCGGAGGAGGAGGAAGACGCGCGCAGCCGTTCATCGCGCCGCCGATGACGACCAGTGACCATCCGGGCGTGCCTGCTCATGCGACCGGGCGCGGGACCGCGCCGCGCCCCTCGGGCACCGGGCCGCCCGCCGCAAGGGCGGGCTCCAGGCTCTCCAAGCTCTGGCGGCGCGGCTCGACGCCGAACACGGCGACCGCCACGATCTGCAGGGCCAGGAGCCCGATCATCAGCCCGGTCACGCCCGCGATGCCGTAGGCCTCGAACAGGCTCACCACCAGGAACGGCGTCACGATGGTGGCCCCGCGCCCGGCGGTGTTGCACAGGCCCGACGCCCTGAGCCGCACCTCGGTGGGGAACAGCTCCGGGATGTAGATCCCGAACAGCAGCGCCACCAGCACGTAGATCGGCACGGTGAGGCCGAAGCCCACCAGCGGCAGCAGGACCGGATCCAGGGTCATCGGATACAGGATCCCGAACAGGATGGCCGCCGCCGAGGCGCCGATGATCGTCGGCTTGCGGCCCCAGCGGTCGGCGGTGAGCGCCCCGATGGCGCTGCCCACCGGCGCCCCGAGGCCCATCAGCAGGGCGTAGCCGAAGGAGGTCGCCACGGAGAGGCCCTGCCGGATGAAGAAGGTCGGCAGCCAGGTCACGAAGCCGTAGAGCAGCGTGTTGATCACCACGAGGCACAGGCAGCCCAGCAGCAGGCGCGACAGCAGCGGCGGCCGGAACAGCGCGGCGAGCCCGAGCTGCGGCACCGGCGCCATCGCGGCGGCGGGGGGCAGCGGCGCGCCGCGGGCGGCCTCCGCCTCGATCGACCGCATCAGCGCCTCGGCCTCGGCGTGGCGCCCCACCGCCTCGAGCCAGCGCGGCGATTCGGGCAGGTTCTTGCGGGCGTACCAGACGGCGAGCGCCCCGAGGCCGCCGAGGGCAAACATCGCCCGCCAGCCGAAGGCCGGGATGACGAGGTAGCCGATCAGGGAGGCGGCGGGCAGGCCGGTGACCACGAACACCGCCATCAGGCCGAGGAAGCGCCCGCGGGAGCGTGCCGGCACGAACTCGGTCATGGTCGAGTAGCCGACCACGTTCTCGGCCCCGAGGCCGACGCCCATGATGAAGCGCAGCGCGATCAGGACCGTCATGTTCGGCGCGAAGGCCGCGCCGAGGGCGGCGAGGCCGAAGACCAGCAGGTTGGCCTGGTAGGTGAAGCGCCGCCCGTAACGGTCGCCGAAGAAGCCCGTGAGGAACGAGCCGGCCATCATGCCCACGAAGGTCGCCGAGACGAACCACGCGTTCATCGGCAGGGTCGAGAAGCCGGACTTGAGGGTCGCGCCCAGCACGGTGGCGGCGATGTAGATGTCGAACCCGTCGAAGAACATGCCGATCCCGATCAGCCACATGACGCGGCGATGGAACGGGCCGATCGGCAGCCGGTCGAGGCGGCCTCCGGCGTTGACCGCCGGGCTCACGGGTTCGGGCATGGGGCGTGTCCTTCCTCGGTGTCCGGAACCGGCGTGGACGGGGTCCGTCTGGCGCGGACCTCTGATCCCCCCACGCCGTCGTGCGTCAGTTCAGGCGGCGCTGGCCGGCCGTGTCGCGGTACCAGTCGAACGGCCCGTCTCCGGTGGCGACCATGATGCTCTTCACGTCGAAATGGTCGTTGAAGCTCTCGATGCCGCACTCGCGGCCGAGCCCGCTGTCGCCGACCCCGCCCCAGGGCGAGGCCGGATCGAGGCGGTGGTGGTCGTTGATCCAGACGATGCCGGCCTTGACGGCGTGCGCGACCCGGTGGGCGCGGGCGACGTCCCGGGTCCGCACCGCCGCCGCGAGGCCGAAGGGCGAGTCGTTGGCGAGCCGGAGCGCGTCGGCCTCGTCCTCGAAGCGGGTGACGCTGGTGAAGGGCCCGAACACCTCCTCCTGGAAGATGCGCATGTCGGCGGTGACGTCGGCGAACACGGTCGGCTCGACGAAGTAGCCGCCCTCGAAGCCCGGCACCGTCGCCGCCCGGCCCCCCGCCACCGCCCGGGCGCCCGCGTCGCGGCCGTAGCCGGCGTAAGCCAGCACCCGGTCGCGCTGGCGCTCGGAGATCACCGGCCCGAGCTGGGTCGCCGGGTCGAAGGGGTCGCCGAGGCGGATGGAGGCGGTCTTGGCGGCGAGCCGCTCCACGAACTCGTCGTAGATCGAGGCCTGGACGAGGTGGCGGCTGCCGCAGACGCAGGTCTGGCCGGCGCCGATGAAGGCCCCGAAGGCCGCGTAGTTGACCGCCCGCTCGACGTCGAAATCCTCGAACACCATCACGGGGGTCTTGCCGCCGAGCTCCATGGTCTGGTGGGCGAAGACCTTGGCGGCCGCTGCGCCGGCGATCCGGCCGGCCTCGGTGCCGCCGGTGAGCACCAGCTTGTTGATGTCGCGGTGCTCGGCGAGCGCCTTGCCGGTGGAGGCGCCCAGGCCCAGCACGATGTTGAACACGCCCGGCGGCAGGCCGGCCTCGGTGAAGATCTGCGCGAGCTTCAGGGTCGTCAGCGGGGTGTACTCGGAGGGCTTGACCACCGTGGTGCAGCCCGTGGCGAGCACCACCGCCAGCGACTTGCACAGGATCATCAGCGGATGGTTGAACGGCGTGCAGTTGGCCACGACCCCGATCGGCGTGCGCCGGGTGTAGTTGAGGTAGTTGCCCTCCACCGGGATCACGTCGTCGCGGCGCGCCAGCGCGACGCCCGCGAAGTAGCGGAAGAAGTCCGGCAGCCGGGAGAGCTGGGCCCGGGTCTCGTTGACCGGCCGGCCGTTGTTGGTGGTCTCCAGCCGGTAGAGCGTGTCGAGGTTGGCCTCGAAGGCGTCGGCCAGCCGGTTCACCAGCCGGGCCCGGGCGCGCAGGTCCATCCCGCCCCATGCCTTGCCCTCGAAGGCGGCCCGGGCCGCGCGCATCGCCCGGTCGACGTCGGCCGGGCCCGAGTTCGGGATGCGCGCGATCACCGCGCCGGTGGCGGGATTGCGCACGTCGATCAGCGTGCCGTCCCCGGCCTCGACCTCGCGGCCGTCGATGAAGTTGCCCCTCGTCTCGACCGCAGGGGCCGGCGCGTGCAGGGTCATGGCGTCTCTCCCGTATCGTGTCTTCGCCGTCCGGCCGGCCCGGGGTCGAGCGACCCGAGGCCCGCGCCGGCGCCGTTTCAGAGGACGACCGCGCTGCGCTCCAGCGCGGTCAGGATGCGGCGCTCCGCCTGGGCGACGTGGTCGCGCACGAGGCGCCGCGCCCCGCGTCCGTCCCGGCGCTGGAGCGCGTCGATGATGCCGGCGTGCTCGGCCACCAGCTGCGCCGGATCGCGCCCGCGGATGGCCTCGAGGCTGACGCGCACGAGCCGGTCGGCCTGCTCGACGAGGTCGCGGACGGTGGCGGCCATGCGGCGGTTGCCCGAAGCCTCCGCCACCGCGATGTGGAAGGCGCGGTTCTCCGCGATGAAGTCCGCCCCCTCGGCGACCGTGCGGAAGGCGTCGAGGGCGTCGAGCGCGGCCTGGGGCGCGTGGGCGGCGGCCTCCGCCGCGCAGGCCGGCTCCAGGGCGAGGCGCATGCGCAGCAGATCGCGGGCATCGGCGACCGAGATCGCGTTGATCTGATAGCCCTGACGGGCGTGAACGGTCACGAGGCGCTCGCGCTCCAGGCGCAGCAGCGCCTCGCGGACCGGCTGGCGGCTGACGGCGTAGCGCTGGGCCAGCTCCTGCTCGCGCACCTCGGCACCCGGGCGCAGCGTGCAGGCCAGGATGTCGGCGCGGATCGCCGCGTAGATGTTGTCACGGAGCAGCACGGATCGCCTCCCGGTTGATCCATGCTGCCACTCGTGAAATATCACGTCAACCGAATTGCGGACGCCTGATCGGACTGCGACAGCCGTCTGTCGCCGGGCATCGCGCCGGCGGGGGGAGGTCTGGATGCAGGCGATGTTCGCGGACGGGCAGGTGGCGGTGACCGCCTCCGGCGAGGGTCCGCCCCTGGTGCTGCTGCACTCGCTGCTCGCCGACGCGACGAGCTTCGACCGGGTCGCCCCCGCCCTCGGCCGCGATTTCCGGATCCTGATCCCGGACCTGCCCGGGTTCGGCGGCTCCACGCCCGCCCCGGGCGGCCTCGAAGCCGTGGCCGACCGAATGGCGCAGGCCCTGCGCGACGCCACCGGGGGCGCCCCGGTCGCCGGGCTCGGCAACGGCTACGGCGGCTTCGTGCTGCTGCTCTGCGCCCTGCGCCATCCCGGCCTGTTCGACCGGCTCGTCTTCGCGGATTGCGGCGCCTGCTTCTCGGAGCCGGGGCGGGAGGCGTTCCGCACCATGGCGCGGGTCGCGGGCGAGACGGGGCTGCCGGCGATCGCCGACACGGCGATGCGGCGCCTGTTCGCGCCCGCCTTCCAGGCGGCGCATCCGGACCTGATGGCGGAGCGCCGCGCCGCCTTCCTGCGCACCGACCCGGCGGTGTTCCAGGCCGCCTGCGCGGCCCTCGCCGGCCTCGACCTGCGCGGGCGCCTGTCCGCGCTGCGGGTCCCGGCCCTGGTGCTGGTCGGCGAGCACGACGAGGCGACCCCGCCCGCCATGGCCCGCGAACTCGCCGCCGGCCTACCCGATGCCCGGTTCGTGATGCTGCCCGACTGCGCCCACGTCCCGCAGCTGCAGGCGCCCGAGACCTTCGTGGACGCGGTGACCGGTTTCCTGCGCTAGCGCGCGCGGCGCCGGAGGCGGAGCCGGTCGGGCAGGAAGTCGGGATCGGTGAGGGCGGCCGCCAGCACCGCGAGGAGGCCGAGGTGCAGGGCCGCCGCGGCGAACCCCGGACTGTGGAACGTCCCCAGCGCGAGCGCGCCCGCCGCCATGGCGGGAGGACCCGCGACGTAGATCGCCGTCCGCCACGGTGCGGCCGGCCGGGCGAGGCGCCAGAGGCAGCCCGCCAGCGCCGCGAGCGCGAACCCGCCCTTGAGCACCGCCATGAAGCGGATCACCCGCGCGAGGTCGGGATCGACGGGGGCGGCCGGCGCCCGCACGATTGCGGCGCCGACAGCGAGGAGCGCGGCGACCGTCAGCAGGACGAGGGCGAGGCGGGCCGGCCGCCAGGGGCCAGCGGCCCGGGCCGAGGGTGCCGCGGCGATGGGGGGTGCGTCAGTCCACATGGGCTCCTCCTGTCTGGGTCAAGCAGCGCCGTCCTCGCAGAGTGCCTGTCCGCGACATCTCCTGAACGCGCTCGATCCGGAACCGTCCCCCTCCCCCCTCTGCGGGGGAGGGAGGACGCCCGTGGCGCCTGTTCCGCGCGCCGCGTCAGCGCAGCTTCTGCTCCTCTTTCTCCCGCTCGGTCGGCGGCCGGGCGCGGTCGGCGCCCTCGGCGGCGGGGGTGGCGACCGGCGCCTGCGGATAGGCGACGTTCGGGGTCCGGCCGGTGCTGCCGACCGTGCTGTTGTCCGTCCCGGGCGTCGCCGCCACGTCCGGCGGCAGCGCGTCGCCGGGGCGGGGTTGAGCCAGGGCGGCGCCCGGAAGTGAAGCCGCGAGGAGGGCGAGGGACCAGGTCCGGAAGAGGCGCTGGCGCATCGTCAGATCTCGCCCCGGCCCATCATCCCGGCCATCGCGTCGGCCTGGCGGATCGCCAGCGCCACGATGGTCAGGGTCGGGTTGCAGGCCGCGCTCGTGGTGAACTGGCTGCCGTCCGAGACGAACAGGTTCCTGACGTCGTGGGTCTGCCCGAAGGCGTTGACCACGCCGTCCTGCGGCCGCGCGCTCATCCGGTTGGTGCCGAGGTTGTGCGTGCTCGGATAGGGCGGGGTCGGGAAGGTTCTTGTCGCGCCCACCGCCTCGTAGATCGCGGCGCCCTGGCGGAACGCGTGGGCGCGCATCGCCGTGTCGTTGGGGTGGTCGTCGTAGTGGACGCTCGCCACCGGCATGCCCTGCGCGTCCTTCACGGTCGGGTCGAGGGTGATGCGGTTCTGGGCCTGGGGCAGGTCCTCGCCGACGATCCACATCCCGGCGAGGTTGGCGTAGCCGTCCATCACCGAGGTGAAGCCGCGGCCCCAGGCGCCGGGGTTGAGGAACGCCGCCATGAACGGCACGCCGAGCGAGAGCGTCTCCAGCTCGTAGCCGCCCGCAAAACCCCGGGACGGGTCGTGGCGGGCCTCGTCGCGCACGATCCCCGCCATGGTGGTGCCCCGGTACATGTGCACCGGCCGCTCGAACATGCCGTAGACCGTGCCGGTGGTGTGGCGCATGTAGTTGCGCCCGACCTGGCCGGAGGCGTTCGCCAGCCCGTCCGGGAACAGCGACGAGGCCGAGTTGAGCAGCAGCCGCGGGCTCTCGATGGAGTTGCCCGCCACCGCCACGATCCGGGCCTTCTGGCGCTGCATCGCGCCGGTCGCGTCGGCGTAGACGACGCCGGTGACCTTGCCGGAGGCGTCGTGCTCGATCTTGACCACCATCGATTTCGGGCGGACCTCCAGGAAGCCGGTCTCCTCGCCCTTGGGGATCTCGGTGTAGAGGGTCGACCACTTCGCCCCCGACTTGCAGCCCTGGAAGCAGAAGCCGATCTGCATGCACGAGGACCGGTCGTCCCGGGGCACGCTGTTGATCGCCATGCGGCCGGTATGGACCTCCGTGTAGCCGATCTTGGTGGCGCCGGCCTGCAGCACTTTGAAGTTGTTGTTCCCCGGCAGGCCCGGCAGGCCGTTGGTGCGGGTCACGCCCATCTTGTCCTCGGCGCGGGCGTACCAGGGCTCCAGCTCGGCGAGGGTCACCGGCCAGTCGAGGAGGTTGGCGCCGGGAATGTCCCCGTAATGGTCGCGGGTGCGGAACTCGTGGTCCTCGAAGCGCAGGGACGCGCCGGCCCAGTGGGTCGTGGTGCCGCCCACCGCCTTGACGATCCAGGCCGGCAGGTTGGGGAAGTCCCGGGCCACCCGCCAGTCCCCCGAGGTGGTGCGCGCGTCCTTCCAGGCGAGCTGGGCGAAGCTCTCCCACTCGTCGTTGACGAAGTCGGCGATCTCGTAGCGGTCGCCGGCCTCCAGGATCACCGTCTTGATGCCGCGCTGGGCCAGCTCGTTGCCCAGCGTGCCGCCGCCGGCCCCCGAGCCGACGATGACGACGACCGAATCGTCGGTGAGGTCGAAGCGTGCCATGCCCTGCCCCCTCAGACCTTGTCGACCCAGTCGATGTCGTTGAACCCGCGCTCCAGGTAGCCGCCATGCTCCGCCGAGGAGCCCTCGTAGCCGAGCTTCCGCCACAGCGGCTTCTGGTTGTAGAGGGAGACGACCAGATCGGCGCGGATCGTCTTGAAGAAGGCGCCCGACTCGATGCCCCGGAGCAGGGGCACCCGGTCGTCCTCCCAGCCGACGTCGATGTAGGGCCGGCCGTGCCGGGCCTTGGCGGCGGCGTCGAGGCCGGCCACGCCGTCCTCGAGGAGCGCGCGGGTGTCGGCATCCCCGGCCGCCTTGGCGTCCCAGGGGAGGATCGCGGTGCGGTAATATTGGTCCGAGAGCTGGTCGTGCGGGTAGATGTCCCGCGCCATCAGCACCAGGGTCTTCAGGCCGTGCGGCGTCAGCGCCTGCGCGCCCTCCGCCCAGGCATCGGCGGTCGCCAGCGCCGCGCCGGAGGCCAGCGCGGCCGCCGGTGCGGCGCTGGCCGCACCCTTGAGAAAACTCCGCCGGTCGACCGGCGTGCGCCTGTCCACGAGCCTCATCGTTCCTCCCGGCGGATGTGTCCGCGCCTGCCCCTTCAACGGGGACAATCTCGATTTTGGACGATTAAAGCGTGTGCTCCGGCGCCTGTCCACCCGAATAGCCGGTGCCCGAATGCCGCGATGACAGTGCGATCCGGATGTCGCCTCGGGACGACTTTGTAAGAATACAATATTCAGCGTCGATCACTTCCGGCCCGGCTGCGATCCGGCCTCCGGCCTTCTCCCTGCGTCAGAGCGCGAGTGGCACGGGCTCGCGGCCTGCGGCGGATGACGTTGCACCGACGGCGGCCGCGCAAACCCCTCGCCCCGCCTGCGGGGAGAGGGGGCGGACGTCGCGCCCTTCGAGCCCTGAAGTGCGAACCGTGTATCCCCCGGCGGGAAGCGCGGCGAAGCGCAGCCTTTCATCGCGTCCCGATGAGCCCCCCATCCCTGGCCCGCCGTCCCGTGACGATCCCGAGTGACGATCCCGGGCCATCCTCTCATTTCCGTGAAGCTCGGGCGCCCGGCGGGATGGACAGGGCGGCATCCGGCATGGAGCATCCCCGCCAACGCCGGGCCTCAGCATCGGCGAAGGGACGGATACGCCAATGAGGACGACGCGCCGCGTTTTCTTGACCGGTGCCGCATCCGCGGTCGCGGGCGGCCTCGCGCCGGGGGTGATCCGCTCGGCCTGCGCCCAGGGCGCCGGGTCGACCGTGCGGATCGGCATGGTGCTCCCCGTGACGGGGCCCGGCGCGGATGCGGGCCGCTACGCGCTCGCCGGCGCCAGGATCGCCCTGGAGGCGGTCAACAAGGCCGGCGGGGTGCTGGGCAAGCCCCTGGAGATCGTCACCGAGGACGACCAGACCACCAATCCGGGGGCGGTCTTCGCCTTCTCCAAGCTCGCCTCGCAGAGCGACCTCGTGGGCTTCCTGGGCTCGATCCGCTCGACCCAGAACCACGCCATGGCGCCCGACATCCTGAAGACCGGCAAGCCCGTCTGCTTCGGCGGCACCGATCCGGTTCTGACGCAGCTCGGCAATCCCTGGCTGTTCCGCTTCCGGCCCAACGACAGCTTCTCGGCCCGGGTGATCGCCGAGCACGGCGTCACCGGGCTGGGCAAGAAGAAGTGGGCGATCATCCACTCCACCGACGCCTTCGGCACGAGCGGCGCCAAGGCGCTGGCCGAGAGCCTGGCCAAGGGCGGCGCCACGGTCGCCCTCGACCAGGGCTACACCAACCAGAGCCAGGACTTCACGCCGGTGGTGCTGGCGATCCGCCAATCGGGCGCCGACGTGATCGGCTCCTACTTCACCTTCGAGAACGACATCGGGATCTTCGCCCGGCAATTGCGCCAGCTCGGCGTCACCGCGCCCTGGGTCGGCTCCCCGTCGATCACCAACGTCACCGCCCTGAAGCTCGCCGGCCCGTCGCTGTACGGCACCTACGGGGTGGCCGACTACGCCGAGGAATCGAGCGAGGCCGCCCGCGCCTACGGCAAGGCCTACCGGGCGGCCATGAAGGTCGCGCCCGACAACCAGTCGTCCTGGACCTTCGATGCGGTCACGGTGCTGGCCAAGGCGATCAACGCCGCGGGCAAGACCGATCCGCAGGCGATCCGCGAGGCTCTCCTGGCGGTGCGCGGCCATGACGGCGCCGAGGGCACCTACAACTTCGACAAGAACGGCGACGGCCTGCACGGCTACAACGTCGTGCGCAACGACAAGGGCACCATCGCCTTCGACCGGCGGATCGACTTCTACCAGGGGTGAGATGCGCGTGTTCGCTGCCGACGCGCCCTCCCCTCCCGCCTAGAGGGGGGAGTCGCGCGGAAACGTCTCCGACCCAGATGTGTGACCGTTATGAACCGCCCACGCGCGGGCCCGGCTCCAGGAACACCCGCCCAACCCCCGACAGGAACATGAGAGTGCGGACCGCATGGACCTGATCCTGCAGCTCCTCTTCACCGGGATCGGCATCGGCTCCGTCTACGCCCTGGTGGCGCTCGGCTTCGTGCTGATCTTCCGCGCCACCAACGTGGTGAACTTCGCGCAGGGCGAGTTCTCGATGGTGGCGGCCTTCCTGATGGTGGTCTTCGCCGTCGACCTCGAATGGCCCTACTGGCTGTCGCTCCTGCTCACCCTCGGCGGGATGGCGCTGCTCGGCGCCCTGTTCAACCTGGGCGTCTACTATCCCCTGCGCCACCGCAGCTACCTGCCGGTGATCATCTCGACCATCGGCGCCTCGATCTTCCTCGCCAACACCACGCTCGCCCTCTACGGGCCGCAGCCGCAGGTGCTGCCGCCCGTCTTCGAGACGCAGGGGTTCCTGCTCGGGCCGGTCTTCCTCGACAGCCAGTACCTGCTGATCATCGCGGTGACGGCGGCCCTGGTGGCGTTCCAGTACTGGTTCTTCGAGCACACGCTCGTCGGCAAGAAGCTGCAGGCGACCTCCCAGGACAAGGAGATGGCGGCGCTCCTGGGCATCCCGGTGGCCGGCATGATCATGCTGACCTTCGTGTACAGCGCGGTGCTCGGCGGCATCGCCGGCATTCTGGTGGCGCCGGTGCTGTTCGTGTCGATCCAGATGGGCGCCACGATCGCCCTCAAGGCCTTCGCCGCCACCATCATCGGCGGCTTCGGCGACGTCACCGGGGCGATCATCGGCGGCCTGGCGCTCGGGATCATCGAGACCTTCGGGGCGGCCTACGTCTCGGTGCCCTACAAGGACGCGTTCGCGTTCCTGGTCCTCATTGTCTTCCTCGTCGTGCGCCCGCAGGGCCTGTTCGGCGAGCGCGTGGCGGAGAAGGCATGAGCGGCACCCCCTCCCCCGTCGCCGGCCCGGCCGCAGCGGCGCCGGCGCCCGCACCCCGCCGTCTGCCGCTGGGCAGCCTCGCCTACGCGGCCCTGGCGGCCATCGTGGTGGCGCTCGCCGCGACGACGCCGTTCAGCGGCTACGCCCTCAACATCCTGATGCAGGCGGCGACCTACGCCATCGCGGTGATCGGGCTCACGGTGGTGCTGGGCCTGTGCGGGCAGATCAACCTCGCCCAGGCGGCCTTCTTCGGGATCGGCGCCTACGCGGTCGGCCTCGGCACGGTCGACGGGGGTCTTAACTTCTGGCTGTGCCTCGTGACCGGACTGGCCCTCGCGGGGGTGCTGGGCGCCGTGCTCGGCGCCTCCACGCTGCGGCTCGGCGGCCATTACCTGGCCATGGTGACGATCTCGTTCCAGCAGATCCTGACGCTGGTGCTGACCAACTGGATCCCCGTCACCCACGGGCCCGACGGGGTGCCGAACATCCGCCGCCCGGCGCTGTTCGCGGACGGGCAGAGCTACCTCGCCCTGTGCGTGCTGGTGCTGGCGGTGGTCGGCTGGCTGGTCTGGCACATGCCGCGGACCCGGCTCGGGCGCGCCATGCGGGCGGTCCGCGACAACGAGCTGGCGGCGGGGGTCTCGGGCATCGACATCTACCGCACCAAGGTGGCGGCCTTCGCCCTCGGGGCGCTGCTGGCGGGGCTCGGCGGCGGCCTGTTCGCCGGCAGCTTCACCTATATCAGCCCGGACCAGTTCTCCTTCGCCGAGTCGATCGTCTTCCTGACGATGGCGCTCCTCGGCGGCGTCGGCTCGCCGGTGGGGGCCGTGATCGGCACGGCCCTGCTGATCCTGATCCCGGAATGGCTCCGCTTCCTCAAGGAGATCCCGGGGCTCTACCTGGCGATCTACGGGCTGGCGGTGATCCTGATCGTGGTGTTCATGCCCGACGGGATCTGGGGCTTCCTCGGCGACCAGGTCCGGCGCCTGCGCCGCGCCCGCCCGGCCCCGACCCCCGCCGCCGAACTGACCCTGAGCCAGGGCGCGGCCTCCGCCGCGCCGATGCTGGAGGTGTCGGGCCTCGCCAAGCATTTCGGCGGCCTCAAGGCCGTGGACGCGGTGAGCTTCACGGTGGCGCAGGGCGGCATCCACGCGCTGATCGGCCCGAACGGCTCGGGCAAGACCACGACGCTCAACGTCCTCTCGGGTCTCTACAGCCCCACCGGCGGCACCGTCCGGCTGGCCGGGCAGGACGTCACCCGGCTGCCCCCGCACCGGCGGGCGGCTTCCGGGATCGGGCGCACCTTCCAGAACATCCGGCTGTTCCGCTCCATGAGCGCCCTGGAGAACGTCGTCATCGGGGCCGAGCGGCCCAACAACCCGCTCGGCGCCCGCGACCGGGCCGCCCTGGAGGCCCGCGCCCGGGCGGCGCTCGCCTTCGTGGGGCTGGAGGGCCGGGCGCAGGAGCCGATCTCGGGCTTCTCGTACGGCCACCAGCGGCTGATCGAGATCGCCCGGGCGCTCGCCGGCAACCCCGTGCTGCTGCTCCTCGACGAGCCCGCCGCGGGGCTCAACTCCAGCGAGAAGAACGCCCTGACGGTGCTCCTGCGCCGGATGGCCGCCAAGGGGCTGACCATCCTGATCATCGACCACGACATGACGCTGGTGAGCGACGTGGCGAGCCACGTCACCGTGCTGAACTTCGGCCGCCGCATCGCCGACGGCGTCACCGCGACCGTGCTGCGCGAGCCCGCGGTGATCCAGGCCTATCTCGGCGAGGACGCCACCGCGGGGCCGGCGGCGAGCCTCAAGACCGACCTCGCACCGGTGTGAGTCCCGCGATGACGACGCCCGCCGCACCGCTGCTCGAGATCCGCGACCTCGTGGTCCGCTACGGGGAGATCGAGGCCGTGCGCGGCCTGTCCTTCTCCGTCGGCGCCGGGGAGGTCGTGACCCTGCTGGGCTCCAACGGCGCCGGCAAGTCCACCACCCTGAAGGCGATCTCCGGGCTGGTCCGGCCCGCCGCCGGCACGATCCTGCTGGAGGGGCGGCCGCTGGAGGGCCTGAAGCCGGAGGCGATCGTGCGCCTCGGCGTCGCCCACGTGCCGGAAGGGCGCCGGGTCTTCCCGGGCCTGACGGTGCGCGAGAACATCATGCTGGGGGCCTCGAACCGGTCCGGCCTCGCCAAGCGGGCCCTGCGCGACGAGGTCGAGGCGATGTTCGACCTGTTCCCGGACATCCGCCGGTTCGGCGACGCGCTCGGCTGGACGCTGTCGGGGGGCCAGCTCCAGATGGTGGCGCTGGCCCGCGGCCTGATGGCCAAGCCCCGGATCCTGCTCCTCGACGAGCCCTCCCTCGGCCTCGCCCCGGTGATCGTCCAGGCGGTGTTCGCGATCATCGCCGAGGTGCGCCGCCGCGGCACCACGGTGCTGCTGGTGGAGCAGAACGCCCGGATGGGCCTCTCGGTGGCCGACCGCGGCTACGTGCTGGAGACCGGCCGGCTGGTCCTCTCAGGGAACCCGGAATCGCTCTGGGCCAACGACGAGATCCGCTCGGCCTATCTCGGCGGGCGGGCGAAGGCGGAGGCGCTCGCCGCGGGGTGAGGGTGATTTTCGGCTCGGGCGCGCTCCGTCCCCCCTCTGCGGACGACCGGATCCACGCGTCGTCCTCGGAGAATGAGCGCGCACGGTTCCGCGCCTCTCCCTCCCCCCTCTGCGGGGGAGGGAGGGCGCATGTGCGCCGTCGCCGTCATCGCGCGCGAAGCGCCGTGCCCGGATCAGTCGAGGGCGTAGCCCAGGAGCCCCTCGGCGGCCTGCCCCTCGCAGCCGCCGTCCACCGACACGAAGTGGTCGTGCCCGCCGGCGTTGCAGCGGTAGAGCGCGTGGCTGCCCGGATGCGCCGCCGCGTAGACGTAGCCGGTCTGCCCCAGGGGCGTGTGGCCCTCGCAGGTCGGGTCCCGGCTGAGGAAATGGTCGGTGCCGGCCACGCAGCTCATGAGCTTGGCGGTGCCGGGCCGGGGCAGCAGGAACAGCGAGCCGAGGGTCGACTCGACCGTGAAGTCCGGTGCCGTATAGCCCGTCGTGACCCAGTGGCCGCCTGGCCCGACCGCCCGCTTCAGGGGGGCGCGGTCGGAGGCCGGATCCAGGGTCGCGGTGGCGATCCGCCACGTGCCGGGATACGGGTCGCCCCCCGAGAAGAACACCGTGATGGCGGGCAGGAACGGCGCGAGGCTGCCGCGGGGATCGCGCTGAAAGCCGGGGCTGTGGTTGAGATAGAAGCCGGTCACGTCCGCGTTCAGGGTGCCGACCGGGGTCCAGCGCGCCGGCGTGCCGCTGAGCAGGGTTTTGAGGGGCATCCGGAAGAGACCCATCTGGTAGGTCTCGCGGTCGGGGTTGCGGGCCGGGTCCTTGCAGGCGGTGCGCGCGCAGTCGCGGCCGGGCAAGCCGGTGATGACGTAGACCTCGCCCGACGCCGGATCGTAGCCGAAGTCGGAATTCGGGTTGATGGCCGTGCCGTCGGCGGCCAGGTTCGGCACCCGCACCGGGGCGTCGAAATGCACCCCGTCGGCCGTGCGCCGGACGTAGAGGTCGCCGAACCCGGCCACGCCCTGCGGCCCGGTCAGATCGGTGGTGAAGACCATGAGGCTCGACCGTCCGTCGAGGTTGATGCTCGCCGGCTGCCCCGCGCCGTAAGTGCCCTGGGCGACGACGGGGTTGAGCGGGGCGATCACCGGGGTCGGGTAGTCGACCCAGGTGACCTTGTCGTTGGAGAAGGCCAGCCCGGTCTGGTTGTTGTTCCCCGGCAGGTTGTCGGCGCCGGAATAGTACATCGCGTAGGCGTAGGGCCGGCCGTCGGCCGGGTTGGTGAAGCGGCCCTTGATCACGCTCGGATCGCAGACGTACTGCCGGTTCCAGGTGCCGGGCGTCGGCTGGAACACGATCCGGGCCGGCGAGAATCCGGTCCGGGGGTCGTAGGCGCGGTGGTAGATGACGTCGGTCTTGCCCTGGCCGCACCACCAGATGTCGGTCGTCCCGTTCTCGGTGATCAGGCTCGGGGCATAGTTGTAGCCCTTGGGATTCGCCTCGTTGACGAAGAGGGCTTGCGCCTCCGGCCCCGTCCAGCCGGCCCGCGCCGGCCCCGCGCAGGCGAGCGCCGTGAGGAGGGATGCGAGGCGCAGTGCCGATCGTCCGCGGGCCAGCATGGTCACATAATCTCCATCGAAGCGGGGCTGAACGGCTCCGCCAGAGCCCCTCTCCCCTCTGCGGGGGAGGGAGGCGCGTGGGACGCCGATACCGTCTTCCGGAGCCGGATCAACCGGCCGCGCCACCCCATTCCGTCCGGAACAGATCCTCCATCGCGCGCCGGACGCGGATCGCCTCCTGGCCGTCGTCGAAGGTGACGTCGCTCCAGCGCACGGCCCGGCCGGCCGGCACGTCGTTTTTCAGGACCATGTTGTGGGCGAGCCCGATCGGCAGGGCGTCCTGCGCCAGGGAATCGGCCGCGGGGATCAGCTTGCCGTAGACGGTGAAGCCGCCCTCGCCGTCGAGCCGCTCCCCCGCCCGCAGGGCCCGCTTGGCGGTGGCCGCCACGTCGCCGCGCCAGTCGCCGGTCGCACCCGTCGCCTCCCCGCGGACCGCGATCGAGGCCACCGAGATCCCGAGCTCCAGGCCGATCAGGTGATAGGGCTTGTAGGTGGCGGCGAAGCGGCCGCTGTCGTCGGTCCTGAGGCCGTACTGGGCGAAGCAGTCGCGCACGTAAGGACTCGGCGCCTCGAACACCGCGTAGACGCCCCAGCGCAGGTCGCGGAACACCGGCCGGCCGTCCCGCTCCAGCGACGAGACCACCTCGACGGTGCCGCGCTCGGTGAGGCAGCCGCCGTCGGCCGCGGGGCGCAGGACGCTCGGCAGGTCGTCGACCCCGCAGGGCGGGAAGGCGAGGCCGTCGCGCGGGGGGGTGAGCCCGCAGGCATTGGCCACCGCGGCCATCTCCAGCGCCGACTTGGTGCCGTCCAGGAAGGAGTTGAACATCTGCGGGTTGAAGTCGCCCCCCGCGACCTGGCTCTCGCTGAAGCCGTAATGGCCCCAGACCGTGTCGGGGGTGGAGGCATGGTAGGCCGGCAGGTACTTGGTGCCCTTGCCGGCGCAGATCACCGCGAGCCCGATGGTGCGCGCCCAGTCGACCAGCTCGGCGATGAGGGCCGGCTGGTCCCCCGAGGCCATGGAGTAGATCACCCCGGCCTCGGCGGCCTTGCGTGCCAGCAGCGGCCCGGCCAGCACGTCGGCCTCGACGTTGACCATCACGATGTGCTTGCCCGCCGCGAAGGCCTTGAGCGCGTGGCGGATGCCGGCCGCCGGGCTGCCGGTGGCGTCGATGACGATGTCCACGAAGGGGCTCGCGATCATCGCGTCGGCATCCTCGGTGACGAAGGTGGTGCCGGCCTGCGCGGCCTCCTCCAGTCCCCGCGCCGCGAAGCGGGCGTCGTCCCAGCCGACCCGGCGCAGCGACGCGCGCGCCCGGTCGGGCGACAGGTCCGCCACGGCGGTCAGGTGGATGCCGGGGGTGCGCGGCGCCTGCGACAGGTACATGGAGCCGAACTTGCCGGCCCCGATCAGGCCGACCCGGACCGGCCGGCCCTCGCTGGCGCGCCGCTGCAGCTTGGCGAATAGGGACATGGTGGGCCCTCCCTGGGCGGTTCACGGCCGGTCGGGATCGGGACCCCGCCGCGCTCGCATTGTCGCGTCGCTCAGACCTACACCTAGCGGCGGCCCCGTCCACCGGAAGGCGCGAACGTTCACGCAAGGGACCGCAACGGCCTGGACGAGGCGCCCTGCGAAGGCTGCCTCCGCCATCCCGGGGGCCGCCGCGGGCGCGCCCGGGGACGACGGCGCAGGGCACCGGCCCTGGTCGGAAACGATCCGGCTGGACGACACGCCCCCCCTCCGATGGCCCCCTCGTCAGGCCGACGTCTCCGGCCGGCCCGCCCGGCTGTCCGCCTCCACGTCCAGGAGCCAGCTGCGGAAGGCCCGGATCTTCTCCAGCGCCCCGTCCCGGTCGCGGTAGCAGATGAAGTGGAGGTCCCGGTACAGGCTCGCGACCCGGCCGTGGCCGAGGCGCACGAGCTGCCCGGCGCCGAGTTCGCCGTCGGCGAACCGCAGGGTCTCCAGCGCGACCCCGAGCCCCTGGACCGCCGCCGAGATCACGAGCGAGCCCCGGTCGAAGGCCGGGCCGCCCGGATCGGTCGGGATCGGCAGGCCGTTATGGGCGAACCAGTCCGGCCACCGCACCGGGCTGAACGACGAGTCCAGCCGGGTGAAGCGCCCGACTCCCCCCGGTCCGACCGCCCGGGCGACCTCCGGGGTGCACAACGCCGCGATCTCCTCCGGCCCGAGGGATTCGACGGTCACGCCGGGCCCGCGCGGGGGCCGGCCGTAGGCGATCAGGACGTCGATCTCCTCGTGCCGCCCGAGATCCACCGGGTCGGCGCTGGTGGACAGGCGGATGGCGATGCCGGGATGCGCCTCCACGAAGGCCGGGAGTCGGGGGCCGAGCCACTTCGCCGCGAAGCTCGGCGTGCAGTGCACCGCGAGCGACGAGGGCGGCGGCGGCCCGAGTTCGGCACAGACCGCCTCGAGCGCGTCGAAGGCGTGCGTCAGCCCCGCGAGCAGGCGCTGGCCCTCGGCGGTGAGCGTCGCCTGGCGGTTCGCCCGCCGGAACAGGGGGCGCCCGAACCAGCGCTCCAGGGCCCGGATCTGGTGGCTCACCGCCGAGGGGGTGAGATGCAGCTCCGCGCTCGCCCGGGCGAAGCTGCCGAGACGGGCCGCCGCCTCGAAGGCCCGCAGGGCGGGGAAGCTCGGGATCCGGCGCATGCGGCGATCCGTGAATATGATTCATGAAAAAGGTGAAAAATCGTCGTTTGTCAACGCGGGTCGGCGGCACGATACTGCCGATCATGCCGCCGCGACGGCCATCAGGCCTGCGGGCCCGAGCCGCGACGCCGCGGGCCGGCCGCCGGCAACCGGGCGCGGTTCCGGCGACCGGTTCCCGCCACCCTCCGTTTCCGCCCGACGACAAGGACACGCCATGCTGGACGACCATGCCGACGCCGCCGCGGCCGCCCTCGACCTGCCCGCCGACGATGCCGGCCGCAAGCGGACCTCGATCTACCAGCCCGAGCAGGCCGGCCTGATCTTCCCGGATATGCCGGACTTCGCCGACCACGCGGAGGCGCGGACGTACCGCAAGCAGCACCTCGTGGCCGCCTGCCGGGCCTTCGCGATGCACGGGTTCGACTACGGCTTCGCCGGGCACCTGACGATCCGGGATCCCGAGCGTCCGGAGCTGTACTGGACCAACCCGATGTGCGTGCACTTCTCGCAGGTGCGGATGTCGAACCTGATCCTGGCCGACCATGCGGGGCGGGTGGTCGAGGGGCGCCACGCGATCAACCGGGCGGGTTTCGTCCTGCACGCCGCCGTGCATGACGAGCACCCCGACGTGATGGCGATGTGCCACGCCCACACGACCTACGGCACCGCGTGGTGCGCCACCGGCCGGCCGCTGGACATGATCAGCCAGGACGCGGCGGCCTTCTACAACAGCCACGCGGTGATCGGCGCCTCGGCGGGGGCGGTCGCGGTGGAGAAGGAGAGCGGCCTCTCGGTGGCCCAGCAGATCGGCCGCAACCGCGGCGTGCTGCACCAGAACCACGGCCTGCTGACCTGCTCGCGCCACAGCATCGACGACGCGGCGTTCTGGTTCATCGCCCTGGAGCGCGCCTGCCAGCAGCAGCTCCTGGTCGAGGCCACCGGGATCAAGCCGCAGCTCCTGTCGGAGAAGACCGCCCGCTACAGCCGCGAGCATGTGGGCAGCGACTACATCGGCTGGCTGCACTTCCAGACGCTGTACAACCACATCGCCGAGACCCAGCCCGACATGTTCGCGTGACGCCACGGGGCCGGCGGATGGGCCGGCGGATGGGCCGGCCGCCGGGCCGGCCCCTGCCGGGCGGGCGCTCCGGGCCCGGGCGCCGGCTGTGACCGGGATACGACAGCCTCCGCGGATCGCCCCGGGGTGCCCCGAACCGCCCCTGTTCGGTCACGATTCGGGAGCGTTCCTCCAGGCGCCCCCCGTCGATCCGGCTTGCGTCATGTTCGCGTTCCCGCACGCACTTCTTCACCGTCACCGCGAGGGGGCCGCCGTGCTCGTCTCGTCCGCGCTGTTCCTGGCCGGAGCCCTGCCGCTGTTCTGGGCGCTGGGCTGAGCCCCGGCACGCCGTCGCCAGGCGGCGCCGGGCGCGTCGACGGCCGAAGCCGCAATCCGGATTCGGGCGGGTTCGGCTGGGCGCAGCCCGTGGCAAGACGCGTCTGGCGGCGATCGGACCGCGACGCGATCCGCTCCATCGCCCCCGGGCGGGCGGCGGGCTGGCGACCCCGGTTGGGCTCGAACCAACGACCTGCCGCTTAGAAGGCGGCTGCTCTATCCAGCTGAGCTACGGAGTCGGGAGGCCAGGCGGCCCCAGAAGCCACGGGTCCGTCCGAGGGTCAAGCGCGTCGCCCGAACCGCCCCGGAGGCCGGGCGGCCTCCGGCGGTTGCGCTCCGGTCCGACCGGGGTTGCGCGGGCCGGGGGATCCGGACAGGCCGGGGCACGGTTCATGCCGGGGCGCCGCGCCCGCGTCTGGAGACCGAGGTTGCCTGCGCCCAGTCCCATGGAATCCCCGACCGATCCCGCCCGGCGCCGGTTCGCGGCCGGGCGGGGCAGCCTCAGCCGCCCCGGCGCGGACCTGCGGCGCCTGCCCACAGGCCTCGATCTGCGCGGGGTGCGGCTCGTGGAGGGCGTGCGCGCCGCCTTCGCCTTCGGCGTCGTCATCCTGATCAACATCTGGGTGCAGTGGCCGCCCCTGCTCACCATGGCGCTCGCCGCCAACCTCGCCTGCTTCTGCGACAATGGCGGGCCGATGCGGACGCGGCTGCGCGTCCTCACGGCCTTCTCGATCCTGGGCGGACTGCTCTGGGCCGGGCTCGGCCTGCTGCAGCCCCACGGGCTCCTCGTGGTCGTCCCGGCCGCCTGCGCGCTGATCTTCGCCTGCTCGTATGCCCGGGTCTGGAGCGTGCAGGCGCAGGCGGCCGGCAACGTGCTGGTGGTCGTGCTGTGCATCGCCCTCGACCGGCCGCTGACCCTGGCGCAGGCCGCCACCACCGTGGCGATGTTCGCGGCGGGCGGCCTGTGGGCGACGTTCCTGGCGCTCGTGATCTGGCGGCTGCATCCCTACCGGCCCGCCCACCGGGCGGTGGCGGAGGTCTGGCGCGGCCTCGCGCGGCTCTGCGGCGACCTCGAGCGCCTCGTCGCCCTGCCGGAACCCGACGCGGAGGCCTTCGACGGCCACGCCCGGGACCACCGGCGGGGCGTGCGGGCCAGCATCGAGACCGCCCGGACGATGATCCTCGACCTCGCCCGCTCCCGGGAGCGGGTCTCGGACCGCACCGGCCAGGCCCTGCTGCGCCTGGAGAGCGCCGAGCAGATCTTTTCCGCCCTGATCGCGGTCGGCGAACTGATCGACAGCCGGCCCGGACCGGAGCGCCGGGCGCTGGCCAAGCTGTTCCTGCGGCGGCTGCGGCCGCTCCTGGTGACCATCGCCCGGGCGATCCGCGACGATGCCAGCCTCGACCTCGCCCGCCTGGAACACTCCATCACCCGGGCCGCGGAGGGCCTGTCGGCGGACCCGACCCTGGCGGCCCTCGCCGGGCGGATCGTCGGGCGGGTGCGCATCGGCGCCAAGCTCTCGACCCCGGAGGGCTACCGGCCGGGGGGCACGCTCACGGAGGGCGGCAGCCTGGACCGGTGGACCCGCTATGTCGGGCCCCTGCGGCAGAACTTCACCCTGGCCTCGCCGAACCTGCGCCACGCCCTGCGGGCGAGCGCGGTCGCGGCGCCGGCGCTCGCCGCCACCCTGACCTACGCGGGCGCCTTCACCCACTGGCTGGTGATGACCGTGGTGCTCACCATGCAGCCCTTCTACGCGGCGACGTGGCAGCGGGCCCTGGAGCGGATCGGCGGCACCGTGCTGGGCGGCCTCGTGGGCGCGGGGCTCGCCTACTACGCCACCACGCCCCTCGCGGAGGCCGGGCTGATCCTGGTGCTCAGCATCGTCGGCTTCGCGGCGCGCCAGATCTCCTACGGCTTCTTCGTCGCCTGCCTGACGCCCCTCGTGGTGCTGCTGGTCGAGCTCCTGGAGCCCGGCCACAGTTCCTGGGAGATCGTCGCCATGCGGGCGGGCTTCACCGTGCTGGGCGGGCTGATCGCGGTGGCGAGCTGCCTGGTGCTCTGGCCGATCTGGGAGCCCGATCAGGTCCGCCAGGAACTGCGCCGGGCGCTCAAGGCCCATGCCGGCTTCGCGGAGGCGGTCCTGCTCGCCCCGGCCGGGGAAGCCCGCGAGGCCGCGATCCTGGCCCGGACCCGCGCCGCCGGCCTCGGCCTCAACGACCTGGAGGCCGCCCTGTCGCGCGCGCTGCAGCAGCCCCGGGCCGGCCGCCATCCGGAGGTGGAATCCGCCCTCGTGGCCGACGCGACCCTGCGCCGGATCAGCGCCCGGCTCACCGTGCTGCGGCATGCCCCCGAGGCCGTGGATCCGGAGGCGGAGGTGTGGCGGGCCTGGATCGCCGCCACCCTGGCGGCGCTCGGGGCGGACCGGCCCCTGCCGGCGCGGCCCGACCTCGACCGGAGGCCGTCGCTCGTCCGGCTCGTGAGCCAGGTCGATCTCCTGGTCGGGACCCTGCGCCCGGGGGAGATCCGGGCGCCGCTGCCCACCGGCCATGCGGACGCGGATCCGGACGGCATCGTGCCCGGGCCATCCGTCCGGACGCCCTGAGGCTCCGGCGGCGCGATCGGGCCGGTCTCGGAGGCGATGCGGGGCCCGCGGGATCGTCCGTGGACCCCGGCCCTCGTCAGAACCGCGGCAGGGCGTTGGCCGGGCCGCCGGCATGGGGGCCGCTGTAGCGATAGGCGGGGGCCCGCTCGGCGCGGACGGTGTCCTGCCGCAGCAGGGCGCCGTTGCCGACCCAGCCTGAATAGGCCGAGGCCGGGTAGGGCGAATGCTTCGAATCCAGACCCTGCGCGAGGGCGGGCGTCGCGGCGGCGGCGACGAGGGCGGCGGCGGCGAGCATGCGGATGGTCATGAGGATCTCCTATACGTCTTCGTCTGACTTCAACGGGAAGTCATCCGGTCAATCCCGTCGCTTGAGGAAGATCGTCGTCGCGCTCTGTTGGGCGGCGGTCTTGATCGCTGCGGCTCTTCTTGGCCGAATGTGACCTCTCAACGGAGATCCTCTGCCTCGGGTTCGCGCGCTGCGGTGCGCTGGCGCACGGCGGGACGCGTTCGGTCTCGAAGGCCGGCACCGCCATCCGAAGGCGGCCGGATCCGGCCAGCCGGATCGCCCGCACCGGGAGCGCCCGCACCGAGGGATGCGTCCCGCGCCGAAGCGTGCCACAGACCGCGGCCTGAAGGGGATGCAACCACCATGCGGCTGATCGTCGGCCTCGGAAACCCGGGCGCGCGCTACGCGGGCAACCGGCACAATATCGGCTTCCTGGCCGTCGACGCCATCGCCCGCCAGCACCGGGCGAGCCCGTTCCGCCACCGCTTCCAGGGGGAGGCCGCCGAGGTGGTGCTCGGCCCGGAGCGGGCGATCCTGCTGAAGCCCTCGACCTTCATGAACGAGTCCGGCCGCGCGGTCTCGGAGGCGCAGCGCTTCTACAAGATCCCGCTCGCCGACGTGATCGTGCTGCACGACGAACTCGACCTCGCCCCAGCCAAGCTCCGGGTGAAGCTCGGCGGCGGCAATGCCGGCCATAACGGCCTGCGCTCGATCACCGCGCAGTGCGGCAACGACTATCGCCGGGTGCGGCTGGGCATCGGCCACCCGGGCGACAAGGCCCTGGTGCATGCCTACGTGCTCAACGACTTCGGCAAGGCCGAGCAGCCCTGGGTCGAGGATCTCTGCCGGGCGGTGGCCGACCACGCCGCGCTGCTGGCGGCGGGCGAGGATGCGAGCTTCCAGAACAAGGTCCACCTCGCCATGGCCGGCCGCGGCTGGGACGAGGTGAAGACGCTGGGCGCGCGAAATTGACACGAAAACACGGGGACACGATATAGATCGGCCTCGGAGGCCGCCATGAAGAACGTCACCGTGACGATGAGCGAGACCTTGCTGCAGCGGGCGCGCGTCGCCGCCGCGCGCGACGGCAAGAGCCTGTCGCGCTTCATCGCCGAGGCGGTCGAGCAGCGTGTCGGCCGACCGCTGACGCAGCGAGAGGCGCTCGAGCGCTTCCTGGCCGGTCCTCTCATGAATCTGACGGACGAGAACGGCAAAGCACCCTCGCGCGATGAACTTTACGATTGAGCCGATCTTCATCGACACGAATGTTCTGGTTTACGCACGCGATGAGCGAAACGCAGACAAGCGTGAGCGCGCACGTGCGTGGCTGGCTACCATCACCGATTTGGGCTGCGCCCGTACGAATCTTCAGGTTCTCAACGAACTGACGCGCTGGATCCTCAAGAACGAGCCGGGACGTTCGCTGAGGGACATCCAGGATGAGGTCGAGACGCTCGGGGCCTGGGGAGCGCGCCCGATCGATCCAGATGACACCGAACTGGCGTGGCTCGTTCGCAAGAATCTCGGCTATCAGTGGTTCGACTGCCTCCTCGTGGCCGCAGCCCAGCTCGCCGGATGCCGCTACGTCCTGACCGAGGATATGGCGCACGGCGCCGTGTTCGAGGGCCTTACCCTCATCAACCCTTTCCGCGCGTCGCCCGGCGACGTGCTTCAACGGAACTAAGTCCATGGGCTTCAAATGCGGCATCGTCGGCCTGCCGAACGTCGGCAAGTCGACCCTGTTCAACGCGCTGACGCAGACGGCGGCCGCCCAGGCGGCCAATTACCCGTTCTGCACCATCGAGCCGAATGTCGGGGAGGTGGCGGTGCCCGATCCGCGGCTGACCGACCTCGCCCGGATCGCCTCCTCCAAGGAGATCATCCCGACCCGGCTGACCTTCGTGGACATCGCCGGGCTGGTGCGCGGCGCCTCCAAGGGCGAGGGCCTGGGCAACCAGTTCCTGGCCAACATTCGCGAGGTCGACGCCATCGCCCACGTGGTCCGCTGCTTCACGGACGGGGACGTCACCCACGTGGAGGGCAAGGTCGATCCGGCCGCCGACATCGAGACCATCGAGACCGAGCTGATGCTGGCCGACCTCGACAGCCTGGAGCGCCGGGCCGTCGCCCTGGAGAAGAAGGCCAAGGGCGCCGACAAGGAGGCCAAGGAGAGCCTCGACCTCGTCAACCGGGCGCTCCCGCTCCTGCGCGACGGCAAGCCGGCGCGGCTGGTGGAGCGCAAGCCCGACGAGGAGAAGCTGTTCCAGTCCCTGGGGCTGATGACGGCCAAGCCCGTGCTCTACGTCTGCAACGTCGACGAGGGCGACGCCGACAAGGGCAACGCCCATTCGGAGGCGGTCTTCGCCCGCGCCAAGGCGGAGGGCGCCGTGGCGGTGGTGGTCTCGGCCAAGATCGAGAGCGAGATCGCCGTGATGGCGGAGGCCGACCAGGCCGAGTTCCTGGAGGCGGTGGGGCTCGCCGAGCCCGGCCTCAACCGGGTGATCCGCGCCGGCTACGACCTGCTGGGCCTCGTGACCTACTTCACGGTCGGCCCCAAGGAGGCCCGCGCCTGGACGATCACCAAGGGCACCCGCGCCCCCGGGGCGGCCGGGGTGATCCACTCGGATTTCGAGAAGGGCTTCATCCGGGCCGAGACCATCGCGTTCAAGGACTACACGGCGCTCAACGGCGAGGCCGGCGCGCGCGATGCCGGCAAGCTGCGGCTGGAGGGCAAGGAGTACGTGGTGCAGGACGGCGACGTGCTGCATTTCCGCTTCGCCAACTGACGCCGGCTCCGCCCGCAGAGACGGCGTATCCCGACTCAATGCCCCGCTGACCCACGAGACGAGCCCGCCATGCCCGACCCCGCGCTCGAGGATTTCGCCGTCGGCGACGTGATCGTCGGCGAGCCGTTGACCGTGTCGCGCGACGACATCGTGGGCTTCGCGAGGCAGTTCGATTTCCAGCCCTTCCACCTCGATGAGGCGGCCGCGGAAGCGAGCTTCGCGGGCCGGCTGATCGGGTCGGGCTGGCACACGGCGGCGCTCGGCATGCGGCTGCTCCAGCAGGGGCCGTTCAAGGGCGGCTCCTCGCTGGGCGCCCCGGGGATCGACGAATTGCGCTGGCTCGCGCCGGTCCTGCCGGGGGATGCCCTGACGCTGACCTTCCGGGTTGCGGGGATCCGGGACTCGGCCTCGAAGCCGGGGCTCGGCTTCGTGACCGCGGAGGTCGCCCTCGGCAACCCGCGCGGCGAGCCGGTGCTGACCCAGCGCTTCACCTTCATGCTGGCCCGGCGCGGCACCGATCCCCTGCCGCCGCGGCCGGTCGAGATCGGCGAGCCCGGTCCCGTCACCGAGCCGGACGACGCCGAGATCCTGCCGTTCCTGCGCGACGCCGAGATCGGCGCCGTGCGCGACCTCGGCGCCTACCCGTTCGGCGCCGAGGCGATCGTGGCCTTCGCCCGCGCCTACGACCCGCAGGCCTTCCACCTCGATCACGCGGCGGCCAAGCGCAGCCATTTCGGCGGCCTCTGCGCCTCCGGCTGGCACACGGCCGCCGCCTACATGAACCGGATGCTCACGACCCGCGCCCGGGACGCTGCCTACACGGCCGCCCGGGGCCCGGTCCCGGAAGCCGGCCCCTCCCCGGGCTTCAAGAACCTGCGCTGGCTCAAGCCGGTCTATGCGGGCGACACGGTCCGGTTCAGCACCAGGCTCACCGACAAGCGCGCCTCGGCCTCGCGCCCCGGCTGGGGGCTGGCGTTTGCCCGCAACACCGGGGTGAACCAGCGCGGCGAGCCGGTCTTTTCCTTCGACAGCGCGGTGTTCCATCGCTGGGAGCCGTGAGCGCACCGGGCCGGGCGTCGCGCGTTGTCGCCGGGGACACGGACGGGATCAGGCGCGCATGTACCAAAAGAAGCTCGGCACCACGGGGCTGTTCGTCTCGGAACTCTGCCTCGGCACCATGACCTTCGGGGGCGGCGCCGGGATGTGGCGCCAGATCGGCGCCCTCGACCAGGCGGAGGCCGGGCGCCTCGTCGGGCGGGCGCTCGAGGCCGGCATCAACTTCATCGACACGGCCGACGTCTACGCGGAGGGCCTCTCCGAGACGATCACCGGCCAGGCCCTGCGCGACCTCAAGGTCCCGCGCGACAGCGTCGTCGTCGCCACCAAGGGCTACGGGCCGACCGGTCCCGGTGCCAACGCCAAGGGCGCCTCGCGCCTGCACCTGATCGACGCCTGCAAGGCGAGCCTCAAGCGGCTCCAGCTCGACCACATCGACCTCTACCAGATCCACGGCTTCGACCCGGCGACGCCGATCGAGGAGCAGGTGCGGGCCCTCGACATCCTCGTGCAGCACGGCCACGTCCGCTATGTCGGCGTCTCGAACTGGGCGGCGTGGCAGGTCGTCAAGGCGCTGGGGATCAGCGCGCGGGCGGGGCTCGCCCGGTTCGAGACCGTGCAGGCCTACTACTCGATCGCCGGACGCGACCTGGAGCGGGAGATCGTCCCGATGCTGCACTCGGAGGGGCTCGGCCTGCTGGTCTGGAGCCCGCTCGCCGGCGGCCTGCTCAGCGGCAAGTATGCCGGCGGTTCCGGCGAGGGCCGGCGCGCGAGCTTCGACTTCCCGCCGGTCGACCGCCCCCGGGCGGAGGCCTGCATCGACGCTATGCGGACCATCGCGGAGGCGCGGGACGTCTCGGTGGCCCAGGTGGCGCTGGCCTGGCTGCTGCACCGCCGGGCGGTGACCAGCGTCATCGTCGGCGCCAAGCGCCTCGACCAACTGGAGGACAACATCGCGGCGACCGAACTCAGCCTCACCGGCGACGAGCTCGACGCCCTCGACGCGGTGAGCGCCCTGCCGGCGGAATATCCGGGCTGGATGTTCGAACGGCAGGGCGCCCGGGCGCAGCAGCTCGCGGAATCGGGCCGGCCCGGGGTGCGGTGAGGCGGCTCACGCCGCATCGGGTGCGAGCCGGGCCTTGCGGGGCCGGTAGTGGGCCTGAACGAACAGCGGGTCACGCCCCATCGCCCGGCACAGCATGGCCACCTGCGCCGGCACCGCTCTCGGTCCCGCCTTCCAGGCGTTGAACGGGCTCAATGACGTGCGGAGCAGGTCCGCAGCCTCCTGGTTCGACACGGCCATGTCCGCCTGCCAAGCTGCGAGGTCCGTCGCCTCGAACGGGCGTTGCTCCCGGGCCAGCAGGTTCAGGTGATAGGCGTCGATCGCAAGATCTCCGTCCTCGTCGCCCCAGCACACCACGGCGTCGTGATCCGTCAGTCCGGGCGTGCGAAACACGGCCGGATCCATGAGCGGTGCCAAGGCCGGACTCGCCCGAGCAATCCAGCCGGCGCGTTCGATCACGTCCTCGCCGCCGCCCTTCCAGGCGACGTGCGGCGCCGTGTCGCTCACGGCCGAGACGGCAAGATCCGGGACAAGGATTGCATCATGACCGAAATCCCCCCGCCACGGGGAAGCGTGGGTTCACGCGATTCCTTTCGGCAACGAGCGCGGCATGGTTCTCCGCGGCCCACGTCATCACCTCCCGGCGCGCGCGCGGTGGGAGGTCGCCCCGAACATCTCCGGCGTCTCGATCACGATGAACGCCTCGAAATCCGGCCCGATGGCGTGGAAATGCGGGGGCAGATGATCGCCGGCGATGATCCGGACAATTACGTTTCCGATCCGCGCGAGCCTGCCCATCGCCGCCCCCGGCGCGCGGAGGAGACCTAGCCCGAAGAAGGCACTCCTGCCAGCGGCGATGCGGGGCGCTCAGTGCGCTGCGCCTGCTGCCTTTGAGCAAGCACCGCGGGAGCGCAGGTTAGCGAAGACCTGTATTACGCCGCGAAGACCTGAATCACGCCGCCTTGCGGCGCTCCGGATAGAGCCCGAACAGCCCCTCACGGCTCGCCGCGCAGACGCCGCGCTCGGTGATGATCCCGGTCACCAGCCGGGCCGGGGTCACGTCGAAGGCGGGGTTGGCCACGGGGCTTCCCGGCGAGACCACCTCGATCGTGGCGAAGCCGCCGTCGGCAAGACGCCCGGTCATGTGGGAGACCTCGCGCCCGTCGCGCTCCTCGATCGGGATCTCCTTCACGCCGTCGTCGAGGGTCCAGTCGATGGTCGAGAACGGCAGCGCCGCGTAGAACGGCACGCGGTTGTCGTGGGCCGCCAGGGCCTTCAGGTAGGTGCCGATCTTGTTGCACACGTCCCCGCGCGCCGTGGTCCGGTCCGAGCCGACGATGCACAGGTCGACGCCCCCGTGCTGCATCAGGTGCCCGCCGGCATTGTCGGCGATCACCGTGTGCGGCACGCCGTGGCCGTTGAGCTCGAAGGCGGTGAGCGCCGCGCCCTGGCTGCGCGGCCGGGTCTCGTCGACCAGCACGTGCACCGGCACGCCGCGCGCGTGGGCGGCGTAGATCGGCGCCAGCGCGGTGCCCCAATCCACCGCGGCGAGCCAGCCGGCGTTGCAATGGGTCAGCACGGTCACGGGCCGGCCGCCGTTGGCCGCGTGCAGGTCGGCGATGATCTGGCCGCCATGGGCGCCGATCGCGCGGCAGCTCGCCACGTCCTCCTCGGCGATGCGGCCGGCCTCCCCGAAGGCGCGGACGAAGCGCTCGTCCGGCTGGACCTGCCGCAGGTTGGCGGAGACCCGGTCCAGCGCCCAGCGCAGGTTGATCGCGGTCGGGCGGGTCGCGGCCAGCACCGCCACCGCCCGGTCGATCCCGTCCATCGACGGATCCGCCCGCATGGCGAGCGCCAGCCCGTAGGCCGCGGTGACGCCGATCAGCGGCGCGCCGCGCACGATCATGGTGCGGATCGCCACAGCGGCGTCGTCCAGCGTGGCGAGGCGCTTCAGCTCGAACGCGAAGGGCAGGCGGGTCTGGTCGATCACCTGGACGCTGACGCCGTCCGGGTCGGGGAAGATCGTGCGATAGGGCTGGCCGTCGATGTTCATGGTCGGTCCTGTGCCACAGCGGGACGGTTTTTGCACCCTCCGGAGTCCCGCCGCGCCCGGCCCCCGGGGATGTGCGGGACCGGCACCGCTCAGCCTTCCTCAACCTTAGCGGCTCGTTAAGGCGGCCGTGCCTAGCCTCTCGGGTAAGTCCCCGTTCTGCGTCCGGTCCCGCATGCGCTCGCTTCGCCGTCCCGCATCGCCCTACGACACCTTCGTCGACAGCGTCCGCCCGTTCCTGGGCAAGCGCCTGACGGAACTCGGCGGGTTCGTGCTGTTCTCCGGCGCGGTGGCGCTGACCGTGGCGCTGGCCACGTGGTCGATCGACGACCCGAGCCTGAACCACGCCACCGACCATGCCGCCCACAACGTGCTCGGCCAGCCCGGCGCCGTGGTGGCGGATCTCGCCATGCAGATCCTCGGGCTCGGCTCCCTGGCCTTCGTGCTGCCGCCGGTGCTCTGGGGCGTGCGGCTGATGCGGGAACGCACCCTGCCCGAGGGCGGCCTGCGCATCGCCCTCTGGATCATCGGCTTCTGCGCGGCGAGCGCGGTGGCAAGCGCACTCCCGCCCACGACGCGCTGGCCGCTGCCGACCGGCCTCGGCGGCGTGGCCGGTGACGGCCTGCTGTCGATGGCGCGGGTGATCGTCGGGGCGGTCTCGTCGGCGGCCGCCCACCTGGTCGGCTTCGGCTACGCCGCCGTGGCGATCCTCAGCCTGACCGGCGCCTGCCGCTTCGGCGTCGTGGAGGAGGACGCGCTTCACGACGACCCCTATCCCGTCCGGCGGCAGGCCCCGCGGGGACGCGAATCCGGCCGCGACGAGCGCGAGGATGCCGACGAGCCGGGTCTCGGCCTCGTGGGGGTCGGCGCCCTGGCGCAGGGCCTGATGGGCCTGCGCGTCGCGGTGGCGGACCGCATCGCCGGGTGGCGGTCGGGCCGGCCCGAGCCCTTCGACGGCGCCTCGCCGGCCCTGGCGGCCCGGCGCGCCTTCACGGATGCGGACCTGCCCTGGGCCGAACATCTCCCCGACGATGTCCGGCCCCCGTCGGACCGGCGCGAGCCCGTCTTCGACGCGCCGGACGGGCCGGCCGCACAGCCCGCGGCCATCCGGCGGGCACCGCCCCCGCACGACGATGACGACGACGCGGACGCGTTCGCGGCTCCGCAGAGCCAGATCCCGTCGCGGCCCGAGCCGCCGGCCGCCTCCCGGGTCGCCCCGCCGGCCGCCGCGCCCGTGCCGGCCCGCCGGGCTCCCGTGCCGCCGGTCCATCCCGAGGATTACGCCCTGCCGGCCCTCGACCTGCTGACGGCCCCCCGGGGCCCCTCGCAGGCGAGCCTGGTCTCGGCGGATGCCCTGGAGCAGAACGCCACGTTGCTCGAGGCGACCCTCGGCGATTTCGGCGTGCGCGGCGACATCCTGGCGGTGCGGCCCGGCCCGGTCGTGACCCTCTACGAGCTCGAGCCCGCGCCCGGCACCAAGTCCAGCCGCGTCATCGCGCTGGCCGACGACATCGCCCGGTCGATGTCGGCGGTCTCGGCCCGCGTCGCGGTGGTCCCGGGCCGGAACGCCATCGGCATCGAGCTGCCGAACGCCAAGCGCGAGACCGTGTATCTCCGCGAGCTCCTGGCCTCCACGGACTTCGCCGAGAGCAAGCACAAGCTGGCCCTGTGCCTGGGCAAGAACATCGGCGGCGAGCCGATCATCGCCGACCTCGCGCGGATGCCGCACCTGCTCGTGGCCGGCACCACCGGCTCGGGCAAGTCGGTGGCGATCAAC
>NZ_JAKSXX010000020.1 GCF_022829385.1 Methylobacterium sp. J-070
GGACGGAGCTGCCCTCATGTTCATGAAGATCGACCGCCTCCTCACGGAGCTGCCCGAGCCGAAGAAGCCTGAGCCTAACGCGGCCGCCGCTCTACAGGAGCTGCTCGGTGGTAAGTACGGCGAGATGTCGACGCTCGGGAATTACATGTTCCAAAGTTTCAACTTCCGCAACAAGGAGAAGCTCCGGCCATTCTACAGCCTGGTGTCGAGCATCTTCGCAGAGGAGATCGGACACGTCGAGCTGGTTTCGACCGGTATCGCCCTGCTCAACAACGGCCCGGGCAACCCGAAGACGGACGTCGACATCTTCAAGGCGCCGTTTGCCGAGATGCAGGATATCCGGCTCGCCGGCAGCTTCATTAGCAACGGCGGCGGCGCGACGGCGGTCAACTCTAACGCCCAGTCGTAGAACGTCGACATGGTCACCACGACCGGCAACTTGATCATCGACTTGCTGCACAACTTCCACCTGGAGTGTGGCGCACGCATCCACAAGCTGCGGGTCTACGAGACCATGATTGAGCCGACCGGCCGCGAGACCTGCGCCTACCTACTCGTGCGCGGTTCGCTTCATGCCCACGCCTACGCCCTGGCCCTGAAGAAGCTCACCGGTGTAGCCATCGAGCAGATGCTACCGACGCCCAACATCGACCTGTCGCGTATCCCGGAGTGTCAGAAGTACCTCGACGAGGGCAAGCACCGGCGGCTCTACACCTTCAGCGAGGAGGATTACCGGGAAGCGGCCGGCGTCTGGTCGAACGATGAGGTCGCCCTGCCGGGTGATCCGCCGAGTAACCTGGAGGTCGTCGACGGCTATCCCGAGGGTGGCAAGATCCCGGAACTCGACGGCAACTACGGTGCCTTCGCACCCGACTATGCGCCGGAGGAGATCTTCGAAATCGCGAGCAAGCTCTACAAGAAGAGCCGCTAGACAACTTAAGGGTCAGAGGCATCGGCCGAAACCGATAGAAGGCTGAGCCATAAAGGAGCCCCGCGGTATCGAAGCCGCGAGGCAGGTCTAGGTCACATGCGCGAACGACGCATATGGTGGCGTCGGTGATGCTTCATACGCATCATACCCCGTTGCCCACCCATCCGCTTCTGCGACGGGCTCTTCACGCTGCCCGGATTATTCATGTTGCTCTGGGCGCTGCCGCCGCCTGACATCTGCGCAAGAGCTGAGCCGGTGACTGCGAACGACAGTGCGGCCGCGAAGGCAAGCATCTTTATCGACATGGCGTTTTTCTCCAGACGGATCAGTTCGATCGGTCTGGGTCTGAACGTCGCCGCAGTCGATATCGTTCAAGCAGCCAATAAGAGGCCGCCCCTAGGGATCAAGGGCCCGACGTCAGCCTCTCTGCGCATGACGTCGGCTCGAATTGGACGCACTGGGCAAGGCACCAGTCCTGATCGCGATGGCCCGGATTGCCGTTGCTCCAAGCCCCGGAGTGGGTCGCTGATACGGAGTAATGGGAGAGTATGGGTGTTAGGTATCAGCGGCTGATCGAGGATGGCGTTGCCTCCGTCCAATTACGTGACCTCCTCGGCGCTTTTCGGGGCCTCAAATGCGCGTTCGATATACCGGTCCGATCGCATGCCGACTGCTATGCCAAGGCCGGCTGGTGGGTAATCTGCGGCGCCGCAGGCACCGTCTCATCCGAAGGTGCTGCGCCTCAGCCCTCCACGATGCCGATCAGGTCGTCCTCCGTCAGCGGCGTACCATCCGGATCAGTGACGGCGATGTCCCGGCGCTCAGCCGCTTTGAAGTCCTGCAGCTTCCGCAACGCCCAAGCCGCCGTCGGACACTTGTAGGTGATGGTGCCATGCTGTGCGACGCCCCGAACGACGAAGAGGCGGCGCTGTCTCATCACACGTCTATCCCAGCCGCACCGAGGATGGCCCGTTGTTTCAAAATGCCGATGCGATGGGAGCGGATCGCATGCTCAAGGTCAAGCACATCGGGATCATTTGCCTCCCGTAGAATGGCTACCGATCCGGCGAGTGCGGCAATCACTTGTTCATCGAGCAGGATACTGAACGCCATCCTGTGCTGAAGGCGAGTGCAGTGACAATCCATGTTTGGATCACGCTCTGAGATGAAGCCTCAACGAAGCCGGTGACCTTCGGTTCGATAGGACCCCCATATCTGCCACCGTACGATCTTGTGCCCTGCGGCTACGCTTTCTTCACGATGGGTGGCACAGTGCCGTCCCATGCCGATCCGGCCCGAGCACCGCTACTTCTACACCATCGACTGGCCGCAGCTCTCGGCCTTGATCCGGTTCGGCCGGGCGAAGGGATGCTGTGAGGGCTGCGGGCGCCCGCACGGTCGGATGGTCTATCACCTCGGCCATGGGCGCTGGTGGGATGCCGACGCCGCCTGTTGGCGCAACGGGTGGGGTCGGCGGATCCGGATCAGGTCGAGCGCCGACATCCTCGGTCGCGCTCGTCGGACCTGGGTCATCCTAGCCGCCGCCCATCGCGCCCACGACACCGCGAACAACGCGGACGCCAACCTCGCCGCCTTCTGCCAACGGTGCCACATGATCCACGACCGGCCAGAGCATCGGAGGCGACGCTGGCGCACGCTGTTCCGGCGGAAGGCGCTTGGAGACCTGTTCAGCGGGCCCTACGCCTGCCGACAGCACGGCGGCTGCAGGTTCTCAGTCGTCTTCAGCCCGTCTCGGCCTGCCCAATTCTTAGTTTGATTACAGTCAGCGCCTTGCTTGCCGCGTCGCTCAGATCAGCGTTTATGGCGTCGAGTTGGCTATCGCCGCTTGGTGGACGTGCCTGCAGGTCGGCGAGTAATTCAGCCAGTTCGGCTCGCTGCACATGTAGCTTTGCCAGAAGAACTTCAATCCGAGCAGCGGACAGACTGACTGCACGCCCTTGCGTCAGCAGTTCTGCTGCGCTCAGGTCAAGGTCGGTGAGAGCTAATGCGTCATCGTCCATGGATCGCAGCGGGATGATCGTTCCAGTCATGCCTGTCCCGCCGCGCTTCCATCTTGTTCATGCCGACATCTTCACCCGACTTGGCGAGCCGCTTCGCGCACCTGACGCGTCGCGGCATCGACCTGCTCGCTAGCCCGGGCGATCGCCTCCATGCCGCCGGCGATCGTCGCCACCCCGTGGGCGGCCGTGTGCATGCTACCCGACATCTCCCGGGTCACGGCAGATTGCTCCTCCACCGCCGCGGCGATCGCCGCCGAGACTTCGTCCAGCGCTCGGATCGTGCCTTGGATCGAGCCGATCGCATTCACCGCTTCGCGCGTGGCTGCCTGGGTCGCGGTGATCTGTCCGCGGATCTGATCCGTCGCCTTGGCCGTCTGCTCGGCGAGCGCCTTGACCTCGGAGGCCACCACCGCGAAGCCCTTGCCCGCGGCGCCGGCGCGCGCTGCCTCGATGGTGGCGTTGAGCGCCAGCAGATTGGTCTGCGCGGCGATGCCCTGGATCATACTCACGACATCGCCGATCTGCGTCGCCTGTCCGCTCAACCCTTCGACGATGCGGCCAGTGTGCTGGGCCTGCTCGACCGCCTCGCCGGCCATGCGCGCGGCGTGACTGACTTGCTGACTGATCTCACCGACCGAGGCCGACAACTCCTCCGCGCCCGAGGCGACACACTGGATGTCGTTGGAGACCTGCCCGACCGTACCGACCGCCTCGGCGGTCTGGCGCGTCACGGCCTCGACCGCGGAGCCGATCGCGTCGAGATCCGTGCCGATCGCCCGCTGTGCTTCGGCCCGGCGCTGACGCTCGTGCACCTGCGCGGTGATGTCGACGGCGAACTTCACCACCTTGATCACCGTCCCGTCCGCGTCGGTGATCGGGTTGTAGGTCCCCTGGATCCAGACCTCACGACCGCCCCTGGCCATGCGCCGGAACTCGCCCGCCGCGAACTCACCCTGACCGAGCCGGTCCCAAAAACCGCGATAGCCTGCACCGGCCTGCTCAGCCGCATCCACGAACAAGCTGTGATGCCGACCGCGGATCTCGTCGAGGCAGTAGCTCATGGCGTCGAGAAAGTTCTGATTGGCATCGAGGATCGCGCCGTTTGGATCGAAGGCGATCACGGCCTGCGAGCGGTGAAGCGCGGCGATCTGGCCATCACTGTCCAACGCATGCAACTTCTGAGCGGTGACGTCGGTAGCGAGTTTGACGACCTTCACGACTTGCCCTGCGCGGTTGAGCACCGGGTTGTAGCTCGCCTGGATCCAGACAGTTCGGCCACCTTTGGCAATGCGCTTGAACTCGGCGGACTGGAATTTTCCCTGTCGCAAAGCGTCCCAGAACGCGCGGTACTCGACGCTGTCGCGGTAAGCCGGCTCGACGAACATCGCGTGATGCTTCCCCTGCACCTCCGGTAGGGTGTAGCCCATGGCAGTCAGGAAGTTGGCGTTGGCGGTGAGGATGGTGCCGTCGGGCTGAAACTCAATGGCGGCCTGCGACCGGTTCAGGGCGTCGAATTTGGCCGCCGCGTCGGCATGCGTCTGCGCTCTACCGAACATGATCGTTCACTCTCAAAATTGTTGAGACAACTCGACATCACCCGGGGCGGCAGCCCGCGGTGAAGGGCATCATCGTGGCTTCGTCTGACCCAGTGTCTCAGCCTAATATTTCATATATATTGTTACTTAAATGTTAACATCGTTATTTAGGCGTAAATGCCCTTAAAGAGATAAACCTCAGCCAATGTGAAAGCAGTATTCACGGCGATGTGATCGAAGCCGATACAACTCATGCGTGTTCGAAGATAGCGAGGTTGCGGAGTGCGTCGGTTAATAATGCGTTAGTTGAACCGTTCAGCTCATAGCGTCCAGCCGCACTGACGGCAGGCCGGCCGATCCGGCGGATCACCTCACGCTCGAACGCAACGAAGTTCTCGATGCGCCCGTCTGCAGTGCGCAACGGCCGGCAATCGATCTCGGCGCGGTACTTGATGCCATCGGCCCGGTAGTTGGTCAGGTAGCCGTGAAAACGCCCGCCGGTCGCCAGGGCGCGGCGGAAGGTATCGAGCGTCTCCTGACGTGTCTCCTTGCCCTGCATTAAGCGCGGGCTTCGGCCGACGATGTCGCTCAAGTCCCGTCCGACCAACCGCCCGAAAACAGGGTTGGCGTAGAGAATGTCGGTCCAGGCGCCTCGATCAGCGCATCGGTGACAATGATGCCGATGGCGGCATCGTGAGCCAGCGCGCGGATAAGTTCGAAGGCCGTCATGGTAAGGCAACGCTATGTCAGTGCTGAAGGAGCAGTAAGCTCACCACGCGCATAACCGCCGAGCGGAACGCGCAGTCACAAGGTTCCCGCTACCCGACCGGGAGACACGCTCCGAACTCGGGTGACGACAGCCGTTGCTTGTAGATTAACGTTTTACAACTCTAACATATGATAGATTTTCGTCAAATAACATCATGACCTTCGCCGTATTTAGTATCGCCTGCTGCGAGGCGTGGAGATTCATTAACCGGTCAAGCCCAGGCTCATCGCCTCGGAGCTTGCCATGCGATCCGTCTACACCTGCCTTACCCAGGCGCACGATCACCAGCTGATCCTGCTGGCGGCAGGGATCTGCGTCATTGGCGTCTACAGCTCGTTCTCGGTCGCGACCCATGCGGCACGCTCCGAAGGACGGTCCGCCACGCTCTGGGCTGGTGCCAGCATCGTTGCTGCAGGCTGCACCGCTTGGGCCACCCATATGATCGGGCTCCTGGCATTCCGCCCGGGCATGCCCGCGGGGTTCGACCCCTATCTGACGGCCCTTTCGCTCCTGATCGCCATCGCAGGCATCGGGATCAGCGTCACCCTCGCGATAGGCCAGCGCAAGCGAGCCCATCGCTTTCTCATCGGCCTTCTTCTCGGCAGCAGCATCGTCGCGCTTCACTACCTCGGCGAGGCTTCCTACCTCGTCGCCGGTACCGTCACGTGGGATCAGTCTCTGCTGGCTGTGTCCCTACCGACGAGCCTGCTCATGTTTGGTGCGGCCTTGGTGGTGACGGGAGAGCGCCGCCGCGACATCCGACGCGTTGGAGCGCCGCTGTTGGTCGCCGCGATCGGCGTCCTGCATTTCTGCGGCATGGCGGCCATG
>NZ_JAKSXX010000028.1 GCF_022829385.1 Methylobacterium sp. J-070
CCGGCGGCGGTCTGCTGGCTGGCCTGGCGGATGTTCTGCAGGGCGCCCATCACCTGCTCGATGCCGAGCTGCTGCTGGTTGGTCGAGGCCACGATCTGCTGGAACGTCTGGACGTTCTCCTCGACCCGCGCGGTGATCTCCTCGATCGTGCGCTGGGTCGTGTCCGAGCGGGTCTTGCCGGCCGCCGCGCGCTTGACCGCCTCCTCGGTCAGCATCACCGAGGTGTTGATCCCCCGCTGGATCTCGCCCAGGAGCCCGCGCACCTGGCCGGTGGCCGCCTTGGCCTGATCGGCCAGGAGCTTCATCTCG